>NZ_CP040272.1:0-1200000 GCF_013393905.1 Nostoc sp. C052 | reverse complement strand
TTCCCATCACTAAATTTCCGCTCAAACTCTTGCCAAACACTATACTTAGCCTCCTGCTCTGGCAAGCTAAACTCTCGATGATTACTTCTTATAGCTAATAAATAATGTTTTTTCTGCTTAGACAACACAGCAATAAATGTTGGACTCTCGCCATACAGACTATCCGCTAAAACCAAATCAAAATTAAATCCAAGTTTGAGCAATGCCTCAATTATTTCCACTGCCAATTGAGGTTTGGTTTTGTAGATTCCTCCGACTTCAAATCGATGGGTTTGGATTTAGCAACGTGTCGCTGGGGAAACTGATCAATGTGGGAGGGAGGAAATTGGTTTTCCGCTTCTCCACCAAGCATGACCATCCAGAGAGTAGAGACAGCGATGGCTAACCACAAGCGTTCAGCACGTTGTGGGTCAAGCAGACGAGTATTGTGCCACTGCCAACCATCAGATTTAAGATCACGATAAACACATTCAGTGGAGGGGCGTAAACCATACCAAATAGCGTCAGCAGACATAGGTTCTAGGTCAGTCAAAATCAACCAAGGGTCTTGATAACCAAAATCCCAACGAGCTAACAACGTGCATTCCAGGGGGTTAGTTTTGAAGCAGACTATTTGACCCGACCAGAATAATCCTGGACTGGCAACAATATCAGCCAATGGTTGCCATTGATTCTGATGTGGTAAACGATAAGTTCCTTGGTGGTTAATACGTAAAAAAGGATGCCAAGCAGCAACTATCAGAGAATAGAGCCAATCGGCATACAATCCCCGGTCAGCAGCGACAATTACCTTCTGGTCTGGTGGAATCGTATCTTTGAGGTCTGTGATTAATTTTTGCCAATGTGGTTTCCAACTTCCTGGTTCAGTGGCATTGACAATACACCATGCTACTGGAATTCCACATCCTGCCAGTAAAATATTAATGGATAGCACTATAAATTTATCACCAATACTCGTAGCATCCATTGCCAGTGCTATTTGCTGAATATTTTGTGGCAGTAAACTAATCACCCACAACAACAATGATGCAAAGCATCTGCTCACATCCAGTGTTCTCCGTTTATCCCCTTTTTTGGCTTTTTCCTCCTGATACCATTCTTTTAGTCTTTGCCTGACTGTGTTTGGTTTTTCATTATTCACTGCTCCAATGAACTCAGATACCTGGGTTAGACTACTTGATTTTGTCACTACCATACCAAAGCTCCATGTTGCCAAACCTATGGCCTGTGGTATTGACAAGTTAGGCATCCGCTCGGAAACTATGCATGACCACTGTTTGAGATGTTTGTTGTTCAGCATTTTGAGAATACATCCCTAGTTTCTAGTTTCATTCTCTCCCTTTCAGCAGTGAATACTCATACCCACGTAAAAAACCTACACCTGTCAGGAAGGTGGGGTCCCCTCTGGGGATAAGGGGCGGCAGGGTGGTTTCATACAAAGAAAGAAAAAACTCTATCGAGTTGGTTGGAGAGTGCGCGTTGTGCTTGAGGAATAGTTCGGAAACCGAGTTTGCGTGCGATCGTAATAAAAAAGTTGTGTAAGATAGACCAATTCACAGGGGCATTGCCACCACGCCGTAGTGGAAAGTCTTCTTTGAATGTCACATCTCTTACCCAATGAAGTCGATTTTCGATTCCCCAATGCCCTTGAATGTCGGCAAGTAACTGTTGAGCTTCGAGATATTGACTACAGATATAGAATTGACGCTCGTAAAATGGCCGACCATTGCGCTCACCCTGACGCTCGACAACAATAAAAGTTTTGAGTCCAGACCATTTTTTTTGAATTTGTTCGGGGGCAGCAAAAACCTTGCACTGACGTTGAACTAGCCGAGAATGAACATTCTCTACAGTTGTGGCACTGCTAAGTGGAACATCTTGTTGTAACTCGGTTTGAGCCATTTTGTAGAGTGTCGGTTGATTTTCTTTTAATCCAATCAGGTAGTCATTGCCACTATTGACAATCAGTGATACAGTTTTTTTTGGCAGTGTAGAGCATCAAGTGTAAAAACGACTTGTTGACCACAAAACTCGAAGATTAATTGTTTTACGATCGCTACTTCACTAATTTTTTTGTTGGACATTGGTTGCATCCTGAGTACAATACCTCGTTCATGACTATAAACCGATACTGTACTGATAAAGTTTTGGTAGGACTGACTGTAATCTGTGACTGTGCAACGAATGCCTTTTCCGTCAATTGCCAATCTTTCTCCTGGCATCGGTGGAACAAAAACTAACGCCCAATTATTAAATAAGTCGGTGAATGGCTGAAAATCTACTGTTTTGAGTACTCGTCGGAACGTTGAATAGGATGGAAACTTCATTGTTTCATCTAGGTTTAACAGCTCAATTAAGCTCCGTCTGTGTACTTTGGTAAAATCTTCCAGTGGCCGGTAGCCCCAATACCCAGTCATTGCTCCGAGCAATATGAGCAATAATACCAACCATAATTCATGCCTTCGTCCTCGGATGTGTCTATAGTCTGGGACTTGCTGCAATTGTTCGACGAGATTCATACTTGTTAGTTATCCATTTTTCTCCACCCTCTATAAATCATTATTATTTTTCTCTCGTTGTATGAAACCACCCTGCCGCCCCTTATCCCCAGAGGGGGCCCCACCTTCCCCTTTTCCCCTTAACCGAAAGGTATTGACATCGCTCTCATCCATGCGGCTGGGAAATTCCCACGCAACTAGTTAATTGCAAAATAATCATCGATTCTATGTGTTTATTGCATTAATACGGATTTACTATAGCTTCACAAATGCGATTCTAGATGAGGGAATAAAGATGGATGCCCCTGGATGTGAACCAGGGGCTTTTTATTTAGTAGCTAGGCCTTAAACGTCAGCACTGGACTTAATCGTGCTACAACATCTACCATTTCTGCCTCAACTTGCACATCAATCACAGACTGAATCGGTTTGTAGGCAGCAGGTGCTTCCTCAATTCGGCGTTCTTCACGCAGGGTAATGCAGTCTACGCCAGTTAATCCCAGTTCCGACTCACTTTGAGATGCACCTTTGCGACTGAGATCGAAGCGAGAACGAATTCTTCCCGCCCCATGTGACGCGGAATTACAAAATGCTGGATTGCCTCTACCCACCATCAGATAAGAATAAGCACCCATTGAACCAGGGATAATCACTGGTTGTCCTATATGGGCGGGACAAGCGCCTTTGCGTGTTACCCATCCTTCACCTTCTGGCAAGGTGATGTTATGGGGCAAATCATAAACTAGAGGTGCTTCCACATCTTTGTATACTTCACGCAAACGCAGACGTAGCAATTCTGCTAACAGCAGGCGATTGACAAAAGCATAGTTAGCAGCAGTGGCCTCAGCTTGCAGGTAACTGGCAACTAGTTCCGGGTGAGAATAAGTAGAGAGAGGAAAAATTTGAGAATCAGGATACTTGAGACCTTTTTGCCAAGTCGCCTTAGCTTTATCTCGCCACATTCCGCCGATATACTTACCCACATTTCGAGAACCAGAGTGAATCATAAAAGCTAGCTGTCCCTCACGCACTCCCCAAGCGTGGGCAAGTGAGCGATTTTCGACTTTATCAACTCGTTGCACTTCGACAAAATGATTACCACCGCCAATGGTTGCCAGTCCGCCATCGCGTACTAGTCCAGCATCGGGAACTAATTCTTCCGGCGCAAGTTTCCAGTCACCATCCATTGAACCACCTAAGAAAATGCGATCGCTCTCTTGGGCAAGTTGCTGCAAATCAGACTTGACTACACTCCCCGTAGGCTGATCTAGCATGGCATCTAGCCAACCAGGAACACCGTATTGAAATAGCGATCGCATTGCTTGAGCAGTCATCGTCACATCACGCGTACCGAAGAAGTAATCGCCCTTCATCCGTTCTACGAATTGGTCGCGCTTTGCGAGGAATTCGTCGATTGTCAAATCAACAACATGCAGGCGCATCCCACAATTGATGTCAGAACCGACAGCACCAGGGATGACTTGACCCATAGTTTCGATGACTGAACCAATGGCAACACCAGCATCACCTGGGTGAAAGTCAGGCGTAGCACAAGCACGACAAACACATCCACCTAATGGGTGGCGGACGCTTGCTAAATTTGCTAACTGCTTTAATGCCTTAGCTTCAACGGGGAAGTCTTCTGGTAATAGCACTTCTGCTACAGGCGCATCAGGAGAATTAACTAAACGGACTGAATAAGTGCGATCGCTATAAGTTACATCTAAACCTTGCCGCTCTAAAGCACGCAGGAGACGTTTGAGATTTTTTGGCTGCATGAAAACTCCAAATAGAGTCTTAAAAAAGACCCTTGGTTGTGAAGAGATAGGGAGACTTGGGTTCAGCAGCCGCGTCTCAAGTAGTGCGGACGGTTGTTTTCCCAGAACTGTGGGGAAAACAACAGGTTAATTCTGACTAATGTGGTTATATAGCCTTAATAACACACACTTTCATCGGATGACAAGTGTTTTGTAGTACGTTGTATTTTTGATCGGCAACCATTTCCGAGCGATTTTACGAAGGCAAAAATAAATTCTCCGGTGCAGTGCCTTGTTAGCTGTATTAATCTCTAGAATGCATCATTGTGCCATTTCCAATTGCGGGTATCTTCTTGGGTCTTTTGCAGTGCCACTATTCGCGTTACCCGATCGTCAAATATTCTTCGATAGAGGCTTGGTAAGAGAATCTGAGACCAAGTTCTTTGATTAATCGGAGACATTAGCCTCCTTGCAATTATCTTTTTCCATGATTTCGACACCTCACCATCCAAGGAATCATATTCCTCATAACAGGGATAGTTTTTCAAAAAATCAATTACACGTTTCACAGCTGGGAAAGAAACATCGTCAACAACAAGATATCCTCCAACTCGGAGTAGACGGGAAGCATAGAAAGCATCTATGAGCGTATGGTCAAATGTGTGCCAACCATCTATGAAAACCAAGTCGAACTGACCTTCCTTTTCTTCTAATAAGCGTGGCAGTGCAAATTCTGACTTGACTTGAATGAGATCGAAAAAGTCAATTCCAGCCTCGTCTAAATTCCTTATACCAACCCCATCCCAATGAATATACTGGAATGGATCTATGATGGTATGGGAAGCTCCAACGCGTTCTTGGATACCTAAGCAAATGTGTAGGGATGAAAGCCCATAGGCACAGCCAACTTCCAGGGTTTTTATAATTTTAGGATCATTACGAATAATTTTTGATAAAAACTCACCCTCTTCGCGATCAATTGCAGAGTGTAGTTTGTGAACTTCCCCGTTTTGCCCTAAAACTGTGCCTGTACTGTAAATATTTTCAATAGTCTGATTTATGTGGAATGTTCTATGATTCGCACTTTCTTTGTAATTATCTAACAAAATCGCATTGCTCCCCTGATGTATTTATGTCGCTTTCATAACACACACTTTCATTGGATGACAAGCGTTTTGTAGTACGTTGTATTTTGTACAATACAACGGTTACCTCTCATCTTGCACCTACCCCTAGCGATTAGAAAGATACTGTTGGTCAATTCACGGTGGGTTTGACCCCTCACCCCTAAAACCTTGGTTTGGCGTTGCTTTCCTGCCCTGAAATAAATTTCGGGCTAATAGTTCAAGTCCGTTGAAACGGACTCAAATCAGAGTAATCAGGAATAATGGGTTAGACCCCCTATTAATTAGCCAACAGAGTCTTAGAAATCGCGGCTACACAAACTTTCGTCTGCCTACGCGGACTAACGCAAAATCAAGGATTTTCAACCTGCGGAGGCAGGTTTTGTCTGTGTAGCCGCGACTTTTAGTCGCCTGGTGCAAGATATAAGTTACTTGTAAAGAAATTTGAAGTTTAGCGAAAAACTTTTAAAAATCTCTAGACTCTCCAGCCGGCTAGAGAGTCTAGGATGAATTCAAGGCGACCCTCAACCAGAAATTTCTGATGTGTGAGGGATACGTCTCAATCATCCAGCTTGGTCTGGCAAGGTTGTTCATTTTATCCCGTAAATCTATGACTCTCCAACTCACAGTTCCCAGCATGTCTTGTTCTGTTTGTGCAAGCAAGATCACCCAAGCACTTCAGGCAGTCGATGCCAATGCTAGCGTTCAGGCTGATCCAACAACCAAGCTGGTTAATGTAGAAACTCAAGCATCAGAAACAGCAATTAAGGAAGCGTTGGCTGCTGCTGGTTATCCAGTTGCTTAAGGGGATTGGGGGATGGGTACTGGGTACTGGGAGAATGACCAATTGCCAATCCCTAATCCCCAATCCCTAATCCCCAATCCCCAATCTCAAATTCCTAATCCCCAATCCCCAACCCCCAACATGGATACTCTCACGCTCAAACTTCGAGGCATGAGTTGTGCCGCTTGTGCTAATAACATCGAAAAGGCGATTCGCTCTGTTTCTGGGGTAATTGAGTGCAACGTTAACTTTGGAGCAGAGCAAGCTACCATCAAATACGATCGCTCTTTAGCAAATTTAGAGAAAATCCAAAGTGCGATCGCATCTGCGGGATACTCTTCTGACTCACTCCAAGAAGAATTACTCTCCCAAGAAGATGATGCGGAAAAAGCGAGTAGGCAAGCATTACAACGCCAACTCTCCCTCAAGGTAGTAGTGGGAGGTGTAATCAGCATTTTCCTACTTTTGGGGTCGTTCCCCATGATGACTGGGCTGAACTTACCTTTAATTCCCAGCTTTCTGCAAAATCCTTGGGTGCAGTTAGTGCTGACAACACCCGTCATCTTTTGGTGTGGTGGATCTTTTTACCGCAATGGCTGGAAATCCCTCAAGCGCCATACGGCGACGATGGACACCCTGATTGCTTTGGGTACAAGTGCAGCATATCTATATTCTTTATTTGTCACTGTTTTCCCAAAATTTTTGATTGCTCAAGGCTTGATACCTCATCTTTATTATGAAGTTGCCGCCTTTGTGATTACCTTAATTTTGCTGGGGCGATTATTGGAAAATCGCGCTAGGGGACAAACTTCTGAAGCTATCCGCAAACTCATCGGACTGCAAGCTAGAGATGCCAGAGTCATCCGTGATGGTAGAGAAATTGATGTTCCCATTGCCGAAGTCAGAATCAACGATGTGATTTTGGTGCGTCCCGGTGAAAAGATTCCGGTAGATGGCGAGGTAATTGCAGGCGCTTCGACGGTAGATGAAGCGATGGTAACTGGTGAAAGTTTGCCAGTTAAAAAGCAGCCAGGAGATGAGGTAATTGGGGCGACAATTAACGGTGCAGGTGCATTTCAGTTTCGGGTGACACGAGTCGGAAATGATACATTTTTGGCTCAAATTGTCAAACTAGTGCAACAAGCGCAAGGTTCTAAAGCACCTATTCAGCGCTTGGCAGATCAGGTGACAGGATGGTTTGTACCAGCTGTGATTGCCGTTGCGATCGCCACTTTTGTCATTTGGTTTAATTTCACTGGCAATCTTACCCTCGCAACAATGACAACGGTCGGTGTACTGATTATCGCTTGTCCTTGTGCTTTGGGTTTAGCTACCCCCACTTCTGTAATGGTGGGGACAGGCAAAGGTGCAGAAAATGGCATTTTGATTAAGGGTGCGGACAGCTTAGAGCTAGCACACAAAATTCAAACCATCGTTTTAGATAAAACCGGCACTTTGACTCAAGGGAAACCGACAGTTACAGACTTTGTAACTGTCAACGGCACAGCTAATGGTAATGAACTCCAGCTTTTACAGTTGGCAGCAACGGTAGAACGCAATTCTGAGCATCCTTTAGCGGAAGCGGTTGTAAAATACGCCCAGTCTCAAGAAGTGAGTTTAATAGATGCAAAGAACTTCGTAGCTAATACAGGTAGTGGTGTCCAAGCAGTTGTTGCAAATCAGCTTGTGCAAATTGGTACACAACGCTGGTTAACAGAACTTGGAATTAACACCATAAGTCTCCAGCAGTATAAAGATGCCTGGGAAGCCGCAGGTAAAACAGTTATTTTGATTGCTGTAGATGGCGAACTACAAGGAATAATGGGTATTGCCGATGCCCTCAAACCTTCGTCAGCAGCAGTGGTGAAAGCCTTACAGAAGTTAGGTTTAGAAGTAGTAATGCTCACTGGAGATAATCGTAAAACTGCTGATGCGATCGCTCTACAAGTTGGCATTCAGCGAATCTTTGCTGAAGTGCGTCCAGATCAGAAAGCGGCAATTATCCAATCTTTACAAGGAGAGATAAAGAAATTTCCCAAATCCAAAATCCAAAATCCAAAATCTAAAATTGTCGCAATGGTAGGTGATGGCATCAATGATGCGCCAGCCTTAGCACAGGCTGATGTGGGAATTGCCATTGGGACGGGAACAGATGTGGCGATCGCAGCTAGCGATATCACCTTAATTTCTGGAGATTTGCAAGGAATTGTCACAGCAATTCAACTCAGCCGTGCCACCATCAACAATATCAAGCAAAATCTCTTCTTTGCCTTTATTTACAACGTCATTGGTATTCCCATTGCGGCAGGAATTCTGTTTCCCATTTTTGGTTGGTTACTCAATCCAATTATTGCCGGTGCTGCAATGGCTCTTTCTTCGCTCTCTGTTGTTAGCAACGCCCTGAGATTGCGTAACTTTCAACCAAAAATTAGCTCATAATTGCAAGGTAATTTAGCAAATGTTCAGTCAAAAAATGCTTTGGGGAAGCCTGATAGCTTTAGTGCTTCTCACTGGCACATCAAGTGTAGCATTCGCAGAAATGCCAGCCCACTCGCCAGAGCAAACCAGCCAATTCCAGCGCATTGAGCAACCTTTGGGCTTGAAAGTTGGTGTTGCGATCGCAGGTTTAGCCTTAATTGGACTAGAGTTGTGGTGGTTTCTTCTCTATAAAAATTCTGAGTCCTAATTTCTGAGTGGATAATAGAGAAATTACTTAAACTTCATTTCTGATTTTTGATATCTCAGCACTGGCTCAACCCACGGCTACCGCTAACAGCGCTGAGGAGTATTTTGAATAATCGGACAAATTGTCTCCTCATTGTGGTTGCTGATATTCTTCCAGCCTGAAAGTAACCCCTTGATTTCAGAGCGTAAAGTTAACAGCTGATCTATTTGGCGATCGATCTGCAAGACCTTCTCTTCAAGTTTTTCTTTGATTTCACCGCAGGGAGTCTGCCCTTGATCGTAGACTTGAAGAATATTTCCAATCTCTTCTAGGCTAAGACCAAGATTTTGTGCCCTTTTAATGAATGCCAGACGAGTTAGCACATCCAACGAAAACTGGCGAAAGCCTCCCTCTGTTCGTTTTAATGAATTGATTAAGCCTAAACTCTCGTAATAACGAATTGTCCTAATGGGTATTCCAGTTAAATCTGTTACCTGACCAATTAAAAGCAGTTTTTTATCTTGAGTTAACATGGTAGACTTCCCTAACTCTTGTAATTATTATTACATATTTTGCTATACATTAAGTTGTTTGAGAGTTAAGCAAAATATTATCATTAGTATTGCAACTTTTTATCTAATTAGAGATTTTACTAAGTTTTAAATATTCAAATATAGAGTCTAAATGTATTTTTGGAATTTAGCTGATATTAAATTGGCATAATTTTGACATTTTTAATAATATTTTTCAAGATTTTACCTGATGATTTTTATTCATTTATTGGGTAGCTGTTTCTCATGGTACTGAAAGTAACTGTTTTTTTAGAGTTCCCATGTTACTTCTAGATCAACTGCTTCACTTCAAGTGAAACCATAAAATGAATCTCAACTCGCAGACTTCTAGCTCAATCCGTAAAGCTAAAATTTTCAATAATCCAGAACGTTTTATTGAGGGATGGTATTGGGTAATACCCTCTCAAAATCTGCGGGTGGGTGAAGTAAAACCTGTCACGATTTTGGGTAAAGAATTAGTAATTTACCGTGGTAAAGACAAAAGGGTAGTTACCTTTGATGCCTACTGTCCACACATGGGCGCTCACCTTGCTGAGGGTAAAATTGAAGGTAATGCACTACGTTGTTTTTTCCACCACTGGAAGTTTGATGCTGAGGGAATGTGTATTAATATCCCATGTTTAGATACACCACCTTCTCTACAATTACAAACTTGGCCTACTGCTGAGAAGTACGGGATGATTTGGGTTTGGACTGGAGAAATACCACAACAACCCTTACCTTTTGTTCCAGAGTTGGAACAAAAAGAGTGTGATGTCGCCATTCATTCTCATTTTGTGATGAACTGTCATCCCAACGTGGTGATGATTAATGCCATTGATGCTCAACATCTCAATACAGTTCACAAACTGCCAGTAGAGATTATTTTTGAAAGACAGGAACTTAACGAAAATGCTATTATCTTCAGTAATACTACACCCATCAAAGACAATTCCTTTTTCATTAAGCTCATCCGTCTTTTCTACAAAAATGTCATAACTTACAGTATTTGCTATTGGTACGGTAGCATTGGCATTGTGACACTTGGCCCAGATTTCTTCCATATCCACATGATGGTTGCAGTTCGCCTCCATCAAGGGGGAAAAACTGAAGGTCAAGTTGTGCTGATGACTAAAAAACGTAAAGGAATTTTTGGTTTCTCATGCAATCGAATTATGCTATGGCTGACTAAGATTGTAGCCAAGTACTTTCTCATGGGTGACATTAAGATTCTCCAAACAATTCAGTTTGATTTGAAAACTCCCATCAAAGCAGATCACTCAATTATGCAGTTTATTAACCATGTTGAAAAACAGCAATCCTTAATGTGGGGGACTTGGAAAGAAGCGCGATCGCATGATGTGGAGAGCAAGCTCAAGCGTGAGAGATGGCAAGATAAAATGAGTAATGACTAACATCATGTTTAATTGACCAGAATTACGTCTGGCTAATTAAACAAACACTATCTCATCCCATTGTCAACAATCTTTGCAACAATTAATCGTTTGTAGGGGTGTACAGATGTATGCCCTTACCAATGTACGTTTAGCAGGTATTTTGTAAAATGACATAACAATAAAGTTTAAAGGCTCAATAAAGTTACTTTTAACTTTTAATTTATTTTTTACTGGGCTACCAAATAAATAAAAAGAAGTGGCAAAGCCACTTCCTAATTCCCAGGTAGAACCTAAGTTATGAGTATAACGACTACAAAAACTTGAAATAGTATAAACCAACACCAATTAACTGAATATCTCTATTTTCCTTGTTTTCTGGGTGGGGAAATCCTAATTTCCATGCACCAAATAACTGTATATTTACATAAGTCTCATGATTGTAATGCAGACTCAAGTTTATCTAGTTCATCGTTAAGATATGCCAGTTTTGCCTCTTCATCAAGAAGTTGCTGTTCTAATTGAAACTTAACTGCCGTACCAGCCTCAATAGCTACAGCTTTCTTCATCTGCTTAAACTTCTCGCTGCGGATGTCAAATTCTGCCTGAAGTGCGTCTAGTTTTTGTTGCGATCGCCGTCGTTGTCCAGCAGTTAAACTAGTAGCAGGCGGACTAGTTTCAATAGTTGCTGCTTCACCAGATAAAAATTTACTTCCACCAGCGTAATAACAAAGGGGAAAATTATCGCCCAAATCCAACACTTTATTTACAAACGGGTGCTGCGGCCCTGATGCTCTTTTTGGCACTTGGTCAAATAAGTAAACTAAAATATCAAGAATACGTGCATATCCATCCTTATTCACGGCTGCTTTACCTTGCAAAGCTTCCACCAAGCAATCTGTAAAAGCACTGTAGGGTTGACCCGTGTAAGAATATTCGTCTTGTCGTGAGGAAGCAACCACAACTCGACCGCTTCCTGTTCCCAGCACATTTAACAGTTCCGGTGGTAAGGGCGATTTTACAAAGGTTTCTCCTGGTTCCTTCAAAGCTGGAACGCCACTTGCATGACAGCAATCTAATAAAACTACGAGTTTACGTGCTGTAATCGCCTCAATCTTTTGGGTAAATTCTACACCTGAGATAGCTGTGTCTGCGCGTTGACTAGGGTCATAGCCGAACGGTACAAGGAAGTATTCATTGGTGCGTTGGATGCGTCCACCGTGACCAGAGTAGTAAATGATGACAGTTGCATCAGGATTTTGATTAACCTGAGCGATGATTTGGTCAAAAGCTGCAAGGATGTTTTGCCGAATTGCAGAGGTTTCGGTTAGCAGTGTGACTTGTTCTGATGGATAGGCGGCGCGACTTGGGTCAATCAGTATATCTCGTAAAGCGGTTGCATCTTTAACTGTGACTGGTAAATCAGCACCTACGCCAATGAGTAATGCATAACCGTTGGTAAAAGTTTGGTTTGTCATACAGTGGGTGTTGAATGCGATATTTAATATAGATTATTGGATAGGTTATTCTTGCGAGATGATTATTTTATTAGCCGATGGAGGTTGAAGCTTTACGAGTATTATGCTTCCGCCAGCAACTATTAAGGCTATTACTGGTGGAACAAACGGGGCCCAAACACCCGATATTAAAAGACCATAGCAAGAGATATACAGAATTGCGATCGCTATTCCACTTCCCAGGGTGAGATAGAGTAAATGCTGAAAGCGCCATGCCAACAACCCACCCAATAATGACCAGCCCCAAATCCAGACCACCTCAATCCACAATGACCAAGTTTGCAGCAATGGTCGCCCATCCTGGACTGCACTAAGGATCTGGCTGATCATGTGCGCTTGTACCAGCACTCCTGGCATTTGCTCATCTAAAAGAACGCCATAAGGTGTCGGCCAAGTATCTGGAGAATCTCCCTTTGCCACTACACCAATGAGAACAATTCGGTCTTTGATCGCACTGGGGTTAATTGGACTAGCTAAAAATTGTGTTAGCTTCACCTGTTCGGCTATCTCTTTTGAAGAACGGTAGTTGAGTAAGATTTGACCACCATTAGCATCAATATTTTGATAGCCGCCAGTGCGAGATTTCAAATTCGGAAAAATAGTCTTACCCAGTTGCAAATTTCCTTCAGGGGTGAACTTTGTTTGAATTCCTAAAGGGCGCAGATAGAGGGAGGCTAGTTGTAAGCTGAAGGCATAAGGAGCAGAACACAAAGATGTTGTCTCCTGATTCATAAACAGAAGTTGCCGACGAATCACGCCATCGCGATCGTGAATAAAGTCACTGAATCCCAAATTTCCTGGGGGGATTTCTGGGGGTGGCTTAATGCCTTTGATATTTCCTGTACTATCACTCCCCTTGCATACACCAATCAAGTTTTGAGTTTGTTGGAGACGAGTAATTAAATCTGGTTCTTTGGCAGAAAAATCACGGTAGATATCTAAGCCGATCGCACGGGGTTGGTATTGATTCAGTTTTGCCAGGAGTTTATTGAGAGATTTTTCGGAAATCGATGCTCCGATGAAAGACTCACCATTTTGTCTTTGAGTCGCCAGATCGTCATCGTCAATTGTGATTATCAACAGTCGGGAATCAAGCCCTTCCGCAATGCGCGATCGCATCATCTGGTCATAGGCTGAAATTTCTATATTTTCCAGTATTCCCAACCATCTAATCCCTGCAACAAAACCTGTTATAAGCAAACTTACAAAAATTACTCTGCTAAAGTTAAATCTACTAGATGAAGTCTCGCGATTGTTAATTAACTTTTGTCTACTCACTGCTTGGCTACTAAATGTTTTAATAATTGAAGTCGGAGCTTTTTGTTTTTCCGAACGTCTAACGTCATTTAGAGAATGCCCTGTTACTTTGATAATTTCTTCAGGAATGAGTAAATTTATTCCAGCTACCTGGATTTGATTTTGATAAATCTTAACTCTTGTAAACTGAGTTTTTGCGCTTTCTAAATCACCACGAATTAAGCTTCCCATTCCACGGGTATATATTAATAATGCTTCAAAATCTGCTAGTGGTTCGGCAACTGTTTCTACAAATGAGGCTAATCGTAATATTTCTGCTTGATCTTGATTTTGATCCAATTTTGATAAAGTCAATGCTAGTTCGCGAACTGCTTCATTAGGAAGTACATAAGCTAACGCAGTCCATCGTTGAGATTGGGCAAGGTCTTTAATATCAGGATCGTCGTTACGAAGTTGTAGGTGGATGTAATCGAGTAGAAAGTTAGCAAGTTCATCAAGTCGCTGTTTATCAAAATCTGGGTCTTCCTTCAAGGATTTAAGCAGTTCCTTTCGTATTGCTAAATCCATCTCGTAGAGTTCATACCCGACTTCGTCGCATAGGCTAGAAAGCAGTATATCCGCTACACTTACCCAAGGGATACTTAGCACTTGACCATGAATATCGTACTGGAAGTTAGCCCACAAACGATATAACAAATCGGGTGTGAGCGCTAAGGGAAAAGCCGCATGATAAGCCAAATACAAGTGGGCTTTTCCAAAACGTTTTTTAAAAGACTCGATGCGTCGGTTAGCAACTTCAGGTCTGATTTTACTCATTTTATCCGCTCCTGAAAGTTCGGAGAGCGTCCGCGCAAGACATCAATTGCATCTTGCATACCTCGGCGGTTGACTTCATACATCGGGATTAGATGGGCAATTTCTCCAGCTGTAGTACCAAGCCAACGCGATCGCGGCATTGGATTCAGCCATGCAATATAGCGAATATATTGCTCGAGTTGTTTCACAAATGCCCCAGTTAAATCAATACGTTCTGGATTAAAACCACCACGAGCCGCACCTGCATCACTAAAGATGAGTACAACAGTTCGTTCTTGACGCAATTGGACTAAAACATTTTCAATCAGTTCAGCTTGTTGATGATTAGGGTCTTGGTAAAGATATTCTACTGGACAGTTATGAAAGTAATATATATTGGATCTTCCTAAGCGTCCTCCCCGAAGAGCAGTTTCTACCAAGCGTTGTGATAGAGAATGAAACGGTATCATTGACCCATCTTGGTCAATAAGTAACAGCAATTCAGTTCGGTTTACCCGACGCGGTACGATTACAGGTTCTAAAAAAGTGCCTTGGTATCCAATTTGTTTGATTGTTGCTTCCACATCCAATTCAGTTGGCATACCTTCCCGGATCATCCGGCGCAAGTACCGCCACATCTGCTTCATCTGCCGTTGAGTTACAGGTAGGTAGTCGAAAGAAAGAATAAACTGATTGTAAGAATTTTGGTCGCTCCTGCTGGTTGCTTGCAAAACTGCTTGAGCGACTTGCACTTCATCTTCAATTACTTGAGTCAAACTTGAAGAAATATCTGAGTCTTTAGTTTCTTGCAGAAGGGAGCTATCATCATTGGCTGTTTGTTTAGATAGTCGCTGAGTCAGCCATCCAATAATTGTATATGTAGTTAAGACAGATGCGGAAGCTAACCCTACTCCAACTACTTTAAAAGCTAGACTTATAAATGGGGCGATCGTTTCCCAATTACTCTTGTTTTGGATTTGATTCGTCTGCGGTGCTGTAGTCGCGCTAGGATTAGTTCCTGGAGTTGGAGTTGGATTAATTAATCCGGGCGACTGAGATGGAATTGCTGAATCTTTGGTAGTCTGATTTTGATTTCTGCTTGTTATCCCCCAAACAATCCCGGCTCCTATAATGCAAGCTCCTGCTAAAGCTACATAGCGATTTATTTGAGAAAGCTGACGCTGCCGAATTGTCATAGCCAATGTTGACGAGGTTGCCAAGACAGCCTTGCTGCTCATCACTTGCTCAAAATGATGCTCAAATAACTGCATTTCCTCTGTAGATTTGATCCACAAAGTCTGACACAGACGCTTCAAAGCAGCTTGGTCGTTAATTCCAAAGCCAGCCTGCATTGCTTGCAAAACTAACTGATACTCGTCAATACCGAGTGGTAAGCCAGCCTCGCGCAGCTTAGTGAACAGTTCCAGTAAAGGCAAATCATTCACGTCCACGGCTCTGTCTCAAATAGCGTATATGGTCATCCCAACTTTTCAGCAACACGCCAGCATAAGGGATCTTGCCATCCAGTTTTGCCAAAGCTTCATCTTCAGGATAACGGCGCAGAACGCGAAACCAGTCAATTAATTCGCTGGTGCTTACTTTTTTGCCAGCCTCACCTTTATCTTTTCGCATTTCTTCCCGCAGAAGCAAGAAGCGAACTATAGCTTTATCTATCAAATCTTGGGGTGAAGTAGGAAACAGAGCATTAACAATTTGGATCAACCGCTCACGACTGGGAAATTCCACATAGTGAAACAAACATCGGCGCAAGAAGGCATCTGGTAAATCTTTCTCATCATTGCTAGTGATCAAAACAATGGGCGCCGCCTTGGCTTTAATTTCCTGACCTGTTTCTTCTACGATGAATCGTTTTTGGTCTAATTCCAATAGCAGATCGTTAGGAAAATCAATATCAGCTTTGTCAATTTCGTCAATTAACACCACTGTGCGCTGCTCCTGCTGAAATGCCCGTCCTAATGGTCCCCAGCGTACATAGGTAGAGGTAGTCGGGTCATCAATTCGCAGGATTTGTTCTGCTGTTAGACGATTGGAGGTTGCAAGTTGGGCATCCCGCAACCGCCCCACGGCATCGTAGTTATACAATCCATCCCGCCCTCGACTGGTGGATTTAACATACCAAGCTTCTAATTTCAAACCTAGCTCGTAGGCAACTGCACTTGCTAGTAAAGTCTTACCACATCCTGGTTCTCCCTTCAGTAGTAAGGGGCGTTCTAAGTAAATCGCCAAGTTTACCGCTTCTACCAGTTCGGGGTTAGGAAAATAGGGATATAAAAGCTGTCCGTTCGCGCCTCTTTCTCCTAACTGAGGCTGAACTTTACCTGTATATTCTAGAAATGGTCTACCTACAGCCTCAACCATTTTTCCTCTTGTTCATACCAATTACAGCCAGACAGGTGACAAATTTCTCCCAAGGCGCGTTCTGGAATACCATATCACTGTTTTTCAGTATAATTTGTATCGTTTCTTCTACCTCGTCTATCAGTTTAGTTGGCAGTTCATCCGCCGCAAACTCCAGCCAGTTAGTCAGTTCATACTCAGAAAATTCGGTAATCTCAGGTAGCTTGACAGGGTTATGTGGCTTTGATGTTGGTTCGAGCTTTTCGACAAAAGGAATATTCCAACGACCTGCACAACCGTCATAATCCACTAGGAACATTAGTAATTTAAATTGATTAACTTGCGAAGTTGTTTCCCTAACTTTGGCAGCCAGTGGGAGCCAGAAATCCCTGATAATCTCCTCCAGAAAATCTTCTGAGAGACAATCCACATCATAGATAATTAGTAAGACATTTTGAGTTCGCCACCATTGATAAACTCGTTCGGCAATTTCCAAATTTGAGCTTTGTCTGCCTAAACCGACTCTACCACCAAGTTCACGCCACAAAGCAGCACTGTCACTCCTCCGGGCAATGCGACTGAGTTCAATTCTCACAATTTTTCCCGTGGTGATGTTGGGAACATGTTGAATCACTAACCGATTTAACAACCAGCGCTGACCATAATATAGTGAGCCGTGGATCAGAAAAGCTGCTACTGAATGAGCTTCAATAAACCTCCGAAATGCTTGCGCCTGCTTGCGATAGCCCAATTTTAATAAAGCACGGTAGAGCCGTCCAGTAGACAAAGCTTGTTCGAGTGCATCAAGCTGTTGAGCCAATTCGTTCAGTTCTGTTTCAGTTTGTTCAATTTGCTTTTCTAATTGGAAGCGAATGGCTGTGCTTGCCTGGATCGCCAAATCACACCGTAGCCTTTTTTCCTTCTCTCTCAGTAAATCAGACTGCTGTTCTAATGCTTGGCGTTTATGCTCTAAGTGCTGTTCAGCGGACATTAAATTACTTTTTGAGGGAATAATCTTTACTCAATAGGAGTAGCCAGAATGTCGATGCAGCAATCAGGGCGATCGCCTTTTGTTTCAATAGCTGAAACATCATTCTGACGATAGATGTAACTTATGTATTTTCTTATAAAAGTAATTTACCACTTCCAGACCTAGTATAAAAATCTGGTTTAGATAGTCCGCTTTTGCCTAAGCCAGCAAATTAGATGTTTAGCAGTCGATCATTGCTCACTAGGATTCAATACAACGATAATTTCTGCTAGCCTAATTCCCAAAGGTTTCCAATGGGGATTGGTGGAGGAAAAAGTACTATCTCCTAACACTGATTGGTAGTCATTGGGGAACTTTTCAGAAGCATTGGGAGCAGCATCTACTCGTAAAATGAGTTTGCCTTGATAACGGGATAATTTGCTACTATCCAGCAAGATAGTACCGCCGTAATCCCACTCCAATCCATAGAGTTTAAAGTTACCTAATTTCTTGCGTAACTCACTCAAAGGTATTCCTACTCCAATACCTTCGCGGGTTTTCCAAGCTGAACCCAGGTTACGCACATCTAGAGGTTTGGTACGAGTCTTATCACTCCAGACTACCAAGAGCGATCGCCCCTGATTTAGGTTTACCTGAGTAGCAGCGAAACTCCCTATTCCTTCAGCACCGGAAATGGTTTTATCAACGAGATGGGATGCACCAAAAAGCTTCACTAAATCTTGCTTGGTGGTTGTGCGCGTTATTGGCCCCACTCGTTCGCCAGGAACAATCAAGGTATTTGTTAATAATTGCGATTTAGCAACAATAATTGGATGATTGATTTTTTGGGGTAGTGCAAAGGCTGGGTTTGCTGAATAGTTTAGTAATAAAGCTAAAGTAGCTGTAGCAATGCCTTTGATTGATGAATTCATAGGTGCTATTCTTGGGTAGTAAAATATGAGTCCAATGTACTCATAGTTTAACTACTACAATTTACCAACTACAAATTCCCGATTTTCCAAAAATTTTATTTCATCGCTCTAGTTGCATTTAAAATTGCCAGCAATGCTACTCCAACATCAGCAAAGACAGCTTCCCACATTGTCGCTATACCGAAAATACCCAATCCAATAAACACAGCTTTAATTGCTAAAGCAAAGCCAATATTTTGCCAAACAATTTGCCTTGTTTTTCTGGCGATTTGTATTGCTTCTGCTACCTTTGATGGCGCATCTGTCATGATGACAATATCAGCAGTTTCGATGGCTGCATCTGAACCTAAACCACCCATTGCCATCCCAACATCGGCTCTAGCAATCACTGGCGCATCATTAATACCATCCCCAACAAAGGCAACTTTACCATGCTTGCCGGCGGTGCTGAGTAATTTCTCAATGGCATTAACTTTTTCTTCTGGTAATAAGTCTGCTTCGTAAGCATCTATGCCTAGCTGTTCGGCAATTCGGGAAGCGATCGCTTGATTATCTCCAGTCAACATTACTGTTCTTTCTACACCCATTAGCTTGAGTGCTTGAATAGCTTGTCTTGCATCTTCTTTGAGTTCATCAGCAATGACAATATACCCAACGTAAATATTATCCACTGCTAAATTAACAACTGTTCCCTCTAGCTGGCAATTATCATGAGCAATATTCTCTTTGTGGAGTAGGCGATCGCTTCCTGCTATCACTACCCTATTTTCAACCTTGGCTCTAATTCCATAACCTGCAATCTCTTCATAATCTCTCACCTCAAATTCATCAATTTTTCCGCCATAGGCTTTGCGGATAGATTGAGCGATGGGATGATTTGAGTGCGATTCTACTTTGGCAGCTAGTTGCAGTAATTCTTGTTCATTCCAGCCATTTAATGGTACTATTTTGGCTACTTTGAATACCCCTTTAGTTAATGTTCCAGTTTTATCAAAAACAACTGTATTGACTGCATTTAAAGTATCCAGAAAAGTAGAACCTTTAACCAAAATACCACGTCTAGCTGCACCCCCCACACCTCCAAAGTAACCTAATGGAATACTGATAACGAGTCCACACGGACAGGAAATAACTAGTAAGATTAGGGCACGATAAACCCATTCGGAAGAGGTTGCACCCGGAATAAATAAAGGAGGTAATATTGCAACTGCTAGAGATGTAAAAACTACAATTGGTGTATAATATCGGGCAAATTTAGTAATAAACTTTTCTGTTTCTGCTTTTTTACTTTTGGCATTTTGCACCAAGTCTAAAATCTTGGCAATGGAAGATTCGTCAAAGAGTTTTGTGACTTTAATGCTGAGAACTCCCATTTTATTGATCATTCCAGCCAAAACTGTTTCACCTAACCTCACCGTTCGCGGTACAGATTCTCCAGTTAATGCGGATGTATCAACTTGCGAATTACCATCGATAATTTCGCCATCTAAGGGAATCTTTTCTCCTGGTTTAACAACGATGATATCTCCAATATTGACTGTTTCTGGTGATACTTTTTTGAGTTCTCCCTCTATTTGGATGTTGGCATAATCTGGGCGGACTTCCAATAATGCTTTGATCGAATTACGAGAACGACTGACAGCAATATCTTGGAACAATTCTCCAATTTTATAAAATAACATTACTCCGACAGCTTCAGGTAATTTATGAATTGCGATCGCACCTAATGTTGCTACTGTCATCAAAAAGGTTTCATCAAATACTCTGCCTCTGAGGATATTACGCCCAGCAGTTTTTAACACACTCCATCCACTTAATAAATAGGCAGGGATAAAAAGCAGATATTCACCTATTGAATAAAACGTATTGTGTAATTGAGTTTCAAAAATTATACCAGTTCCATATAAACTTAAAATCACAACTAAAGGCAATACCTCATTTTTCAGATTGAATTCTCCACCGTGTTCGTGATTGTGGTCATGGTTATGATTCTCATCATGATTGTGATTATGATTCTCGTGGTGATCGTGTTGACAGTTGCAACAATCTGAAGATTCTGAATGTATTTTTTGCTTCATTTTTTCTATGGAGGCTAGTAACTTATTGGATATATTAGCCTTTATTCAAATGTAATTAAAAAAAGAAGTTTTTACAAGTTGATAATTTAAGAACGAGAATCTATATCAACACAAAATCTAGGTTGATTGTTAAATATTTCTACTAATATTTAGTGGATATTAAAATTTATAGTCTTGCGACAGTAGTTATTCTTGTCAGTGTTTCCTATAATTATGAGAGAATTATGAAAGTTTGAGAGTGTAAACAAATGCCCTTCCCAGAAAAACCAGCCAGGAAGCCCAGCCTACCTGAAGTTCACCGCAGCATTAAAATTCCTAACACCAAAAGCTTCTGGCGCAAGATGTTGGCTTATGGAGGGCCAGGATATTTGGTATCTGTAGGGTATATGGACCCTGGTAACTGGGCAACTGACTTAGCAGGCGGAGCTAAATTTGGTTATGCGTTGCTAACCGTGATTATGCTTTCCAACTTGATGGCGATTTTAATGCAATCTCTGTGTGTGCGGTTGGGAGTAGCAACGGGGCGAGATTTAGCGCAGGCTTGTCGAGATAACTTCGGCCCGCGTGTTAATTTCGGGTTATGGGTACTTTGTGAAATAGCGATCGCAGCCTGTGACTTAGCAGAAGTTTTGGGAAGTGCGATCGCGCTGCAACTCCTTTTTGGCATTCCCTTGGGTTGGGGCGTGTGTATCACAGCACTAGATGTAATTGTATTATTGCTGCTACAAAATAAAGGCTTTCGCTATACAGAAGCTTTGGTAATCTTGTTCGTAGCAACTGTAGGCGTTTGTTTCACAGCAGAAATCATTTTTTCGCGTCCTGATTTGGGCGGAGTTTTATTAGGATTTGTTCCCAAACTAGAAATTGTACAAAATCCAGAAATGCTCTACATTGCTATTGGCATTTTGGGGGCAACAGTAATGCCACACAATTTGTATCTACACTCATCAATTGTGCAGACGCGAGATTGGGAATCAACATCCCAAAAGAAATGGGAAGCAATTAAGTTTGGCACAATCGATTCTACAGTTGCTTTATGTTTCGCCTTGTTTATCAACTCAGCAATTTTGATTATTGCGGCGGCAACTTTTCATTTTTCTGGTTATCGGGATGTTGCAGAAATTCAAGATGCTTATAAATTGCTCTCTCCCTTATTAGGTGTGAATGCCGCCAGCGCCATTTTTGGCTTGGCATTACTTGCTTCTGGACAAAGTTCAACCTTGACTGCTACCTTAGCAGGGCAAATCGTCATGGAAGGATTTTTAAATCTGCGTCTAAAACCTTGGCTACGTAGATTATTAACTAGATCAATTGCCATTATCCCAGCATTAATTTCAATTATTCTTTTGGGAGAAAAAAGTACAGGTGGCTTACTGATTTTCAGTCAAGTGATCTTAAGTTTACAGCTATCGTTTGCGGTAGTGCCTTTGGTCATGTTTACGAGTAATCGTCACTTAATGGGTGAATTTGTCAATCCTTGGTGGCTGAAAATTTTATCGTGGTTAGTTGCGATTGTAATTGGTAGTTTAAATGCTTGGTTATTATTGCAAACTATTTCAATCTGGCTATTTACAAGTACTAGCTAGAATATTTATAGCGCTGCGAACCGCTAGGATGTAAACAAGCTCATTTTCAGTACAAGAATTATGGTGAAAACACCCTCCCAGCTTTGGACAATTCCTCCTTTGGAAAATGGCGATAAACTTACCCGCTACGAATTTGAGCGTCGCTATAATGCCACCCCTAACCTGAAAAAAGCTGAATTAATCGAAGGGATTGCTTATATTATGCCAGCTGCTCTGCGTTTCCGAAGTCACGCTCAACCGCATGGTTGGATTTTGACATACCTTGGTACTTACGAAGCTGCAACTCCTGGTATAGCGTTGGGAGTTGAACCTACCGTCCGCTTAGACTTAGATAACGAACCTCAACCCGATGTTGTTCTGTTGATTCTACCAGAAGCCGGTGGTCAAACGCGGCTGAGTGAAGATGATTATATTGAAGGTGCGCCAGAGTTAGTTGTGGAAATTGCTGCTAGTAGTGCGGCTATCGATCTTCATGGCAAAAAACAGGCTTATCGTCGCAACGGTGTCAAAGAATATATTGTTTGGCAAGTTTTAGACCAAAAATTGACTTGGTTTTCTCTGGAACAGGGTGAATATCTGGAATTAATACCTGACAATGAAGGCGTTTTGCAAAGTCGGGTATTTCCAGGGTTGTGGTTAGCGGCGACAGAGTTATTAGCAGGTAATATGCAGGGTGTGTTAAAGGTTTTACAAGCAGGTTTGCAATCTGCCGAACATGGCGATTTTATCAAGAAATTGGGTAGCGATCGCTGAACAATTTCTAAATGGGAAAAGTCTCTTAAACAATCAATTATGTTTGCACACCAAATGTCTCTGGATCTACACCCCAATTTATCCAGCTAATTGCTTCACGCGCTGAGTTCATATTCGGCGGAACTCGCAAGGCATGAATAAATCCTGTACTAGGACAGGTCATTTTTAATAAATAAATTGGTTCTTCATCAACATCAGCATCAATTTTTAATAACGTGTATTCTTGCCAAGTATCTAATTCAATAGCTTGTAGTTCTTGGCAGATTCTAGCGTAACCGGTACCCTGAATTAGTACTCGCCGTAGTTCGGCATTTTCCTCTGATAAAAGCCATTCAGCTTGCCATTGCTGCGGGTGGATTTTCCCGTATTTTTCAGGTAAGGTTACATCGTGGTAGGAGTAGAGGCTATATCCATCAGTAAATTCAATAGCGGGTTCGCCTTCAGCGTGGAGGCGATTTTCATTGTCGAAGCGCAGGTGAAGGGGGCGATCGCAGATAATACAAACGTTTTCATAAAATAAAATCCAGCCACAATACTTCGCTAAAGACTGCAAAACTTGCCATCTAATTTGGTTGTAAGAACAATTTAAGACCGAAACATAAAACTCTACCCAACAACAACTACTGGCTAACCATTGTGATTTTAACCAAGGGCTATGAAGATTTTTTTTGAATTGAGTTTTAATTTTTAATTCCTCTATTGATACATAATCTTGAGTAATAAAATTTACTCGTAAGATAGCCAACTTGTTTAGGAGTTCCGTGTTGAGTTGATATAAAACTTCGTTATTTTTATTTGTCAAACGTGGGAAAATAAAGTTAAGTAAATCTTTGTTTATATCTAACTCCAATTGTTTCTGAATCAAAATTTGTAAGCCAGCATAAGAACTATCACAAAAAATAATCTCAGGCTCTTTCTTGCTAATCGCTGCATAAGCAACCCTCACAGCTTTGGCCGCTTTTTTGTGATCAATCCGCTCAGTTGAAAGCGCGATCGCTCTCCACTTCTCCCGATAAACTGGAATCAAAGCCTCTTGCTCAGGCGTTAACTTTTCAATCAGCGACATAACGCCAACCTTCAGGCTCGTATTCTCGCTGAATTTTCACCATCCAGTCACCTTGGGGAATAGAAATAGCTTTATGCTCCTCATGAGCTAGCAATGCCGAATCTGAAAAAACACGTAAGTAAAGTGTGCTATCTTTTTCCAATAATTCCGCCTCGCCTTCAGTAATCCGATGTTTATGACCCGTAACTTCGCCTTCTGCCAAAGTTAAATGAGGTATTTTTTGTCCTTCAACCTGCTGCACAGGTAGTAAGATCACATCACCCTGACGAATTGGTTGCATAGTTTTGCTTTCCTGACATGGGTACAAATCCCACTTCGCTTTTGCTCTCAATTTTGATTTAATTTTGGCACAAGCTCTATTAAATGGGAATTGGGCGTTCGTAGTGCTGAGTTAGGAGTTAAAAGTTAAGAGTTAGGAGTTAAGAGTAGAGACGCGAAAAATCTTTGTCTGTACAAGAGTTAGGAGCTTTGTTTATCTCCTTGTCCCCTTCTCTCCCTCATTTCCCTAGTCTCCCTTGTCTCCCTCATTTCCCTAGTCCCCAATCCCCAGTCCCCAAATTTAAAAACTGTAGTCGCCAATTATGCGTTAGATAAGTTAAAGATTAAAATAGCTGGAAATTCAGACCCAGCGTACCCTCATTTATCCTCTGGGACAGACTGGGCAATAAGTTCAGCGAATTTTCTCCCAAGCAGGCAGTTTATGTGAGGATTAAATCACCGCCCTAAGCGTGACCATTTATCTTGACAATTTGCAAAAGTTACCTCAATTTGACTGTTTGGCTTAGTAGCTCTTCTTTTTATTGAAATTTCCATGTCAACTCTCGTCATCGTCGAATCTCCAACCAAAGCTCGTACCATTCGCAACTACCTGCCAGCAGGCTATCGGGTGGAGGCGTCTATGGGTCATGTGCGTGACCTACCCCAATCGGCTAGTGAAATTCCCGCTGCCGTCAAGGGGGAATCATGGGCGCAGCTAGGGGTAAATGTGGACGCCGACTTTGAACCGGTATATGTTGTCCCGAAAGACAAAAAGAAAATTGTTACCCAGCTGAAAGATGCCCTCAAGGATGTCGATGAACTGATTCTGGCAACGGACGAAGACCGGGAAGGTGAAAGCATTAGTTGGCATTTATACCAACTGCTGAAGCCGAAGGTTCCCACTAAGAGGATGGTGTTTCACGAAATTACCCAAGAGGCGATTAAAAAAGCGTTGAAAAACTGCCGCAATATTGATGAGCAGTTGGTTCGCGCTCAAGAAACCCGGCGGATTTTAGATCGGCTTGTCGGCTATACCCTGTCTCCCCTGCTATGGAAAAAAATCGCCTGGGGATTATCTGCTGGGCGAGTGCAATCTGTAGCTGTGAGACTTTTAGTCACTAGGGAACGTCAACGCCGCGCTTTCCATGAGGGTACATACTGGGATTTGAAAGCCAGTTTGTCAAAGGAAAAAACCCCCTTTGCTGCCCAGTTGGTAACACTGGGAGGAACCAAAATCGCTAATGGTAGCGATTTTGACGCAACGACTGGAGAAATTACCGCAGGTCGCAATGTCTTGTTGCTCAACGAAGAACAAGCGGTAGCCCTCAAGGAACGTCTAACTGGGAAAACCTGGAATGTTAACGACATCGAAGAACGCCCTGTGACGCGCAAACCGTCGCCACCGTTCACAACTTCGACGTTGCAACAAGAATCTAACCGGAAACTGCGCCTCTCAGCCCGTGACACGATGCGGGTTGCCCAGAATTTGTACGAGCAAGGGTATATTACCTATATGCGGACAGATTCGGTGCATTTGTCAGATCAAGCGATCGCAGCTGCTCGCAGTTGTGTAGAAAAGCTCTACGGTCAACAATACCTTAGTCCCCAACCCCGGCAATACACCACCAAATCCAAAGGCGCACAAGAAGCACACGAAGCAATTCGTCCAGCAGGTAGCACCTTTCGCACCCCCCAAGAAACTGCTTTAGGCGGTCGAGAACTTGCTATTTACGATTTGATTTGGAAGCGGACTGTTGCCTGTCAAATGGCTGATTCTCGCCAAACTCAAATTACCGTGCAATTACAAGTCGAGGATGCTGGATTCCGTTCTTCTGGCAAACGGATTGAATTTCCAGGATACCTACGTGCATACGTCGAAGGCTCAGATGACCCAGAAGCAGCACTGGAAGACCAAGAAGTAATCTTGCCGAATCTGAAAGTGGGAGATCATCCGAATTGTACAGAGCTAGAAGCCGTTGGGCACGAAACTCAACCGCCAGCTAGATACACCGAAGCTTCTTTGGTGAAAACATTAGAAAGCGAAGGTATCGGTCGTCCCAGTACCTACGCCAGCATCATTGGCACTATCATCGATAAGGGTTATGCCCATTTGGTGACTAACGCCCTCATTCCCACCTTCACCGCTTTCGCTGTCACCGACTTGCTGGAAAAACATTTTCCAGACATCGTTGATCCTAGTTTTACCTCGAAGATGGAGCAAACCCTTGATGACATTGCCACAGGTGAAGCGAAATGGCTGCCCTACTTGCAGCAATTCTATCTAGGAGAAAAAGGGCTGGAAACCCTAGTTAGAGAACGGGAAAGTCAAATTGATGCCACCAAAGCTAGGACTGTAGAACTAGAGAATCTAGATGCCAAAGTCCGCATTGGAAAATATGGCCCCTACATCGAAGTCGTAAACGGTGAGGGGGTGATCACCGCCTCAATTCCCAAAGACCTGACACCAGCTGACCTCGACCCCAAACAGGTAGAAGTACTGCTGCGGCAAAAAATCACTGGCCCTGACCAGGTAGGTCGGCATCCCGAAACTGGCGAACCGATTTATGTGAAAATTGGTGCTTACGGGCCCTACGTCCAATTGGGTGATAAAACCGACGAAAATCCCAAACCGAAACAAGCTTCCTTACTCAAAGGTGTCACCCCAGAAACCGTTACCCTGGAAATGGCTGTTGGTCTGTTGGCACTACCCCGGACATTGGGAGTTCATCCCGTAACTGGGGGCAAAATCCAAGCAAGTTTGGGACGCTTTGGCCCTTACGTGGTTCATGACCAAGGTAAAGAAGGAAAAGACTACCGCTCCCTAAAAGCTGCTGATAATGTATTGGCAATTAGCCTAGAACGTGCATTGGAATTGTTATCCGAACCCAAAAAGGGACGCAGTTCCACCAACAGCAAGTCCAAGGCAGCCTTACGCGAACTGGGTACGCATCCAGAGGACGGGGAAACAATCAATATCTACGATGGCCCCTATGGCCCTTACATCAAGCATGGCAAAACTAATGTAAGTATCCCAGAAGGTCAAACGGTAGAAGATATAACTTTGACGGCGGCGTTGAACTTGCTGGCAGCTAAGGCATCGACTGGGAAATCGACTCGCAAAACAGGTAAATCAACGAGTTCCAAATCTAAGTCAACTACTAAGTCAACTGCTAAATCATCAACGACGGCTGCAAAGAAAAAGGCCACCGAAGGCTAGTTGTAAGTCAGCTAATTTGGGATTTTAGATTGACGATAGCGGTAGGAGCGTCTTTTAGATTTTAGATTCATTTCGCCTGCAAGGGGCGGGGATAAACCCCAAAATTCTTTTAATCTAAAATCTAAAATTCGTAGTCAAGAGTCTCAAGTCCGATCCTGAACTCTTGACCCTTGATATCCATCCTTGATAGGATACAGTTCGATAGGTTGCAAGTGTGATAGTCTAAAAGGTAAGGGAAAACACAACGCCAAATTTTAGAAGTGGCTTATGTCCCAAATGCGGGATTGTGTATCAGCCCGATTGGAAGCCAGAGGTGCGAAAATATGCCATTTTCTGCGTACCTGTTAATCAAAAATTGAGGTAGTATCTCAGGAGCGGTCTGTTCATGGACTATATAGAAAAGGTGCTGGAAAAGCTTAAGGAATTAGCTCGCAGGCTAATTGAGAGCCTGTTAGGGCCAGAGGCGGAACCGGAACCGGAACTGATTCCGATTCCTGTGAACGATCGCTCACGGCGTCGCTACTAACCCCAAAGTGCTGAACTCGACGCAACCCTTAAGCATTCTAGTACTGCATGGGCCAAACTTAAATTTGCTAGGACAGCGAGAACCAGGAATTTATGGTTCTTTGACGCTAGCTGAAATTAACCGCCTGTTAGAAGAAGAAGCATTCAAGTTACAGGCGAAAGTTTTTTCTGTGCAGTCAAATCATGAAGGAATTTTGGTAGATACTATTCATGGCGCATTAGGAGAGTATCAGGGAATTCTGATTAATGCAGGCGCATATACTCACACAAGTGTCGCCTTACGAGATGCGATCGCTGCTGTTAACTTACCCACAGTAGAAGTGCATCTGAGTAACATTTACCGCCGAGAAGATTTTCGCCATCATTCGTACATCGCCCCAGTTGCGATCGGACAAATAAGTGGTTTTGGCGTTCAAAGTTACTTGTTGGGCTTACAAGCATTAGTCAATTATTTAGGAGTTAGGAGTTAGGAGTTAGGAATTGGTCATTGGTAGTAAGGTTAGGAATTAGCAATCTTTCATTAACTCTTCACTCATCACTGTTAACTCCTAACTATATAATTTATGCGTTACTCTCCTATAAGTCGGTTTAAAGGTACTTTACTCGGAGCGTTTCTGGGAGGAAGTTTAGCCTCTGGTGGTGAAATCCAATTTCAGAGTTACCTAGATTTGGGCAAAATGGCGATTCTGGGTACTCAGAGTTTGATTGCATTGGGTAGATTAGATTTAGATGATTGGATAAGGCGTCAGCAAGAAGAATCGCTTCATTTAGCTGCAACTGATGACATATCGATAAAAAAAATTATTGCCACACTACCAGTAGCACTCTTTTTTCACGAAAATCCAATTAAGCTGCGCCAAAATTTGCTAGGTGTACTAAACATCTGGGAAGATGACCCAGTAGTAAGAGATGGAACCCTCGCAGTTGCTTATGCGATCGCTCTTGCCCTAACTGAAAAACTCGATCCCCTAACCCTTATTTCACAAACAATTGCTTTTATCGGAGAAACACCGACATCAATACCAAAAAAATTATTAAAAGTCCAAAATTTATTAGAACAAGGGGTTGGATTGTCAAGGGCGCAAGCTGAGTTTGCGAGGGAAGAAAAACTCAGTAACACGATTGCAATGGCATTTTACTGTTTTTTGAGTACCTTAGAAGACTTTCGCCTTGCAGTTTTGCAGGCAACTTACAACGATAATTCTCAAGCACAAGATGCTACGTCTCTAAGCTCAAATGCTACAGGTGCAATTACTGGTGCTTTATCAGGAGCATATAACGGTATCGGTGGAATTCCTGTAAATTGGCAAGTTTTGCTCTTGCAGAGTAATCCTCCAGTATGGGGATTAACTAGTTTTTCCCAAATGTTAGAATTGACTGATGCATTTGTGGCGGTGTGGTCGGGAGTGTATGATTTTACCTTAAATCCGAGGGAGTTAGCAGAGGAGGGATGTGAGGTGGCCCTGCTTTCAGTTTACGCAGCTCCTCGCGTTATTCGGTTGCGTTAATCTCAATTAAATCAGATAAGCGGTTAAATCCCTGTTAAAGGTAGGCAAACTGACGCCACAGTGTAATTAGTCTCATATACTAGAATTTTTCCGTAAACCTTCGGGCTGATTCTGTGACTAGCTATTGTGGCAAATCGGCAGTAAAAAAGCCCGCCACGGTAGTTGCAGTAGCCGCAGAGTAAACTTTCCTGATGATTGTCTTTTTTTGAGCCATCAAAGTCGGCAATTGCAGGCAGAGATAATGAAAATGCAGCAATTTTTGCAGTTCTTAAACCAGCAATTGACTCACTGGCGGCGACAGTATACAACACTACGCCGTAAGGGAAAGTTAATGAGAAGTCCCAAAGGTAAAACCCATAGAAGGGAACTTCTAAGGACTATGCTCAAGAATATACTCCTGTTTTTATCAAAAACCAATGACAAAAGCGATCGCCGAAAACAAGAACGAGCGCTAAAACCAAAGGCAAAATCGGTCAAAACTCAGAGCAGTATTTGTGCAGTCGGTTTAGATTGGGCATATCAACAGCGTTACTCGGTAATTTTAGCGATCGCGATCGTATCTCTAACAGGCGTTATTGGAAATAAATTATACAATCAGACGCAACTCCAAGTTGGAAATCCCGCGCCCCAGACAATTACAGCCCCTTACACAGCTAGTATCGAAAATCATAAAAAAACAGAAGCCAAGCGCAAAGCCGTTAGTAAAAGCTCCTTACAGGTGTTGATGCTTGATGCGCGAATGAATGAAGAAATCAATAAAAATTTGCAACAACTCCTAGATGATGGCAACGAAATTCGCGCCGTTGCTGGAGCTTTTCCTTTTTTTGATTCTGTAGTTTTATCCATTTCTACCCAGCGTTATCTCCGATCTTGTCCTGAATCGGAATGGCAAGCACTGCTATTGACTGTCGAAAATAGTAAAAATCAGCAGAAGAAACCAAAAGGACAAACTACCGCCTCATCCAATCAGGAACGCCAGGCGCGCACAACACCCAAATCTGATTCACAGAGTCCAAAAAAAACAGAGCCAGCTGATTTTTCTCAAAATACTGACTTTACTCAAGCCGTAGCAGAACTAGAATCTTACCGCCTCATAACTTCTGAGAAAAACTTATCCTTACTGATTGCTCTAATTTCCCAAGCACGCCAAAGATACACTCAAGCCACTGCCAAACTTTTACAGTTAGAGACTGTTAACCCAGAAGCAGTATATGAAGAATCCCTCCTTTTAGATTTGTTAGATGTGGAGTGGGAAAAAACCCAAACAGGAATCCATCAAATTACAGAGCGGATTCTTGCCCAAGGCATCCCACAAGGACTGCCAAAAAATATCTTACAAGATGCGGTGAGTTTACAATTGCAGACCTTTGTACCAGAAGACGCCGAAACTTTGGCAAAGAACGTGTTATTAGCTGTACTCAAGCCGAATCTGCAAAATGATGAAGAACAAACAAGAGAAAACGCTCAAAAGGCTGCTGCTGGTGTACCCCCTGTGATGGAGAAGGTACACTCTGGTGAGGTGATTGTCAAAAAAGGAGCGCAGATTACTGCATGGAACTTTGAGGTGCTGGAGCATTATCACCTGATTCGTCGGGAGATAAAATGGCAGGAATTGCTGAAGTTAGGAAGCGTGATTGCGATCGCCATTAGCATTTTTGTCTGGGTAGAACGGCATATCGATTACGAATTGCGACAACGCGATCGCTTGTTAGTATTACTGCTAACTCTGAGTGTACCAGGAGTGATCGCGATCGGATTGCCCTATACTACCTGGAGTGCCCTTGGTTTGTTGTTGGGAAGCTTCTACGGCTCTACTTTGGCGCTGACAGTTGTTGGACTTTTGTTGCCAATCTTAGGTATTAGCTTGGAGATGAGCAAGGCTGCCCTTTTAGCTGGTTTTGGGGGAGGACTATTAGGTAGTTACATCGCTCAACGATTGCGATCGCGTGAAGAATTAGCCTTATTAGGTGTGGCGATCGCTTTAACTCAAGGCGGTATTTATCTGGTTGTTAAAATCTTAATTGGTCAAGCATTTGGTTCTACCTGGTATATCGTCCTCCAAGAAGCCGGATTGTTTGCTTTATCCGGCTTAGGCTGGAGTATTGTCGCCTTGGGCTTGAGTCCTTATCTAGAAAAAGTTTTTGATTTAGTTACTCCAATCCGCCTGGCAGAGTTAGCGAACCCTAACCGCCCTTTATTAAAACGACTTGCTACCGAAACTCCAGGAACTTTTCAACATACGCTGCTTGTGGCTACCCTTGCGGAAGCTGCTGCGAAAGAACTAGGATGCAATGTTGAGTTAGTAAGGGCTGGCACACTATATCATGATATTGGTAAAATGCACGATCCCCTTGGCTTTATTGAAAATCAAATGGGGGGGCCGAATAAACATGATACTGAGATTAAAGACCCTTGGAAGAGTGCAGAAATTATTAAAAAGCACGTGACTGAAGGTTTGGTGATGGCGCGTAAACACCTTTTACCGACAGCGATTCAAGCTTTTATTCCAGAGCATCAGGGAACGATGCTGATTGCCTATTTTCATCACCAAGCCCAGCAAATGGCTCAGGAAGATCCGAGTTTAATAGTAGACGACGCAGATTTTCGCTATGATGGGCCGATTCCACAATCACGGGAAACAGGAATTGTGATGTTAGCAGATTCTTGTGAAGCCGCGCTGCGATCGCTGCAAGTATCGGCTAAATCTCCAGGAAAGAATCCATCGCTTAAAGATGTCTCCACCGAACAAGCTTTAACAATGTTAAACAACATCCTGCGTGCCAAATGGCAAGACAATCAACTCGTAGATTCGGGACTAACACGGGAAGAAATGTCACAAATTGCTGAAATATTTGTGGAAGTTTGGCAGCAATTTCATCACAAACGCATTGCTTATCCCAAGTTTAAGGCTGGCGGTGCTGCGCTTAATTCGTGATGCCGATATAGGAATCCGATTTGATTCCTGAACTGACTTGCGTAGGAGGCGAAAAAGGAACAGAAGTGAATAGATATGTACTCAATACGGTTCGGTTAAGATTTTTGACCGAAAATTACCTACTTAAGGGAACTCTAAGAAATAAATTATCCAATATTGTGGGGCGGGCGAGACGCCCACCCCACAAGAGTTAATTGAATATTTTTTTATTTGGAAGTCCCTAAGTAATTCCGCACAATAAAGCCAAACTGTGTAAAGGAAAGTAAATAAGGCTCAAACTCTCTTTCCCCATGCCCTCTGCCTTATCCCAACGATAATTATTTACCCCGACTTACTTAGACGAGTCATTTCAAACAATTGCTGGGCATTATTTCCTAAAAAAGCATCAAAAAGTACTTGCTTTCCAGATTCCACTTCTACTAGATAGCGCTGGGCAATTTCATAATAGGCGTAAGTCCAAGGAATCTGAATTTCTGCCCCACTGTTATCATCTAATACCGTCACCATTTCTGTGACTGCTTGAGTTGCAGTTTGTCGCAAACCACAAGTAATATTTCCTTCTATCTCTGCTTTCATTGGTACACCCAGGTTAGCCAAAGCACTGGCAGTAGTATCAATGTCTGGATATTCTGGAGTATTCTGACCGTTGACATAGCCTGTAAAATGGTTGACAGCATATCCGTGCAGCAACACCCAAGCGCCATATTGAGTAACCTGATTTACCTCTTCGACAACAGAACGCTGGGGAAGTTGCCAAGGGCGGGTAAAGACTTGCTGGAGTTCTTTGGCGATGGTTTCAATATTCCTGTCTTTTTGTAGAATAATCAGGGGTGAGATCAGTTCCTTTGGGATTGAAGATACTGTTTTAGAGATGAGTTGGGCAATATTAGTAGGCAATTCATCGACAATCAACTCGCTGAGAAACAGCTTGGGTAAGTTAAATTCCTCTTGCTGTGGATGACGATAATGACGGGCGTACAAATGAGTTTGAGCAAAAGTATACTCTCCAGCCGCCACGTAACCTAAAGCTTCTGCAAGTTGTGCAAGGTAGTCAATTCCCAAGTTAACTTGATCTTGTGGAGTATCTACTAATAAACGCAATGACCGAAAGGCAATGTGGTCGTTGGCGACAGTCCCACCCGCAGCAGTAATCATTTGCTGGTAAGTACGGGCATGATTTACCCTGGCGCTGTATTCTTGCCAAAGTAATTTCCATAAATTCAGGGCTATTTTATTTGTCATTTGTCATTTGTCATTGGTTATTTCCTGCGTCTGCCTCATCCCCTAAAAACTTAAGATATCGCTGATAATCTCAAGGGCTATCTGAATTTGGTCACTGTCGATAACTAGAGGAGGACAGAAACGAATTGCGGCTTTACCGCAACCTAGCAATAATAAACCGCGTAAAAAAGCTTCTTGGATAATGCGATCGCGTAATTTATGATCGAGATTACCCACTTCATCTAATAAATCCACCGCTACCATCAAACCCTTACCTCGTGGCGGCGATACTCTCGGAAATCTTTGATGCAACTTGGTAAGACTAGCTTGTAATAATTCGCCCATTTGGGTAGCGTTTGCCATCAAACCACTTTCCAAGAGTCGCAGTGTGACAATACCAGCAGCACAAGCTACAGGATTACCACCAAATGTAGTAGCGTGAGAACCGGGAGGCCAAGTCATTAATTCTGGTCTGGCAAGTATCGCTCCCAAAGGCATACCACTGGCAATACCTTTAGCTGTGGTAATGATATCAGGCATCACGCCCCAATGCTCGATCGCAAATAAGCGACCAGTCCGCCCCATCCCCGCTTGTACTTCATCCACTATCATCAGAATACTGTGGCGATCGCATATCTCCCGAATTCGCTGCAAAAAACCATCTTCGGGTACGATATATCCACCTTCTCCTTGAATCGCTTCGACGACGATCGCCGCTACTTCTTGCGGTGGTAAAATCGTCGTAAATAGCTGTTGTTCCAAGTAATCTAAGCTAGCGTGAGTGCCGTAGGGTATATGAGTTACCCCAGGAACTAAAGGCCCAAAGTTAGCTCGTTGCACTGCTTTGGAACCAGTCAGAGACATTGCTCCATAAGTGCGTCCGTGAAATGCACCTAAGAATGCCACTATTAGCGATCGCTTTGTGTAATATCGAGCTAGTTTAATTGCTCCTTCGTTAGATTCTGCCCCAGAATTGGTGAAAAATACTTTTGCGGGAAACACAGCATTACTTTGTGGCTGGGGAAAGGGAGCGCGAATCGCTAACTGTTCCGCTAGTTCCACCATCGGCTCATAATAAAAATCTGTTCCTGACATGTGCAACAGACGCGCCGACTGTTCTTGAATTGCCTTGACGACTTCCGGGTGAGCGTGTCCGGTGGCGGTGACGGCAATACCTGCGGTCATATCCAGAAATACATTGCCATCAACATCTTCTACCATACAGCCCTGACCGCGAGATACAACTAACGGGTAATCACGGGTATAAGAAGGGGAAGTTACGGCGCGATCGCGTTGTACAATTGCTTGAGCGCGAGGCCCAGGTAAGGAAGTTATTAAATTGGGTGTACGAGGTAAATTTAAGTTAATAGGGATACTTAACATTATTTTTTCGATTTTTTAAAGATTACTGATGATTAAACGCTAAAGATTGATTAGTTACAGTAGCATTTGATGCCATTGTCATGGAAATTACGCATTTAACGAAAAAGCTTCATAGTCAAGATTTTCGTATTTTGTAAGACTTTGCCCGTTTTTATAACACAACTTCTGCGATCGCGTCATATTATATTTTTTGAAGCAAGCATAACAGCTTCACTATTAGATGTCAGGGTGCAAGCTACAGAACATTTACGGAAGAAAGTGTATTAAATCTACAGAGAATTACTATATGCAAAAATTAATAAAAATCTCTGAGATAATCAACCAATGACTTGGGCATCTGGACAAAAGTTACACCGCGATCGGTATGAAATTAAACAAGATTTAAGACAGGAGAACTTCGCTATTACTTATCTTGCTGAGGAGCGGGATGGCAAGAATGTTGTAATTAAAACATTGGATTCCAATTTACTTAATCCATTAAGTAACGAAGACCGCGATCGCTTAAAATCAGGTTTTGCTGATGAATCCCGCAAACTAGCAATATGCAAACATCCGAATATAAGACTTGTCGGGAAATAAGAGAGAATAGACAGCAGTGGTAGGGAAGGATGATGCTGAATATTGAAGGTGTACTGAAGCAAGACCGACTGTTGAGGGCATTAACTAGGTTGAACCGGAAAGCATTTGATGCTCTGTTGCCCACCTTTACCACGATGTACCTTGAAACTCAACAGACCAAGCCTCGTCAACGTGCCTTGGGTGGAGGGCGCAAAGCCCGCTTGCAAAAAGTCCAAGACAAATACAGAAAAATGGTAGAGACTTACTTAAACGTTTTACCATTTTTCTTTTCATAAGTTAATATTTCGGACAAGTCTTTTGGAATCTCTAGTGCCGAATTGGAATTGCAATCACAAACTCTGTTCCCTGTCCTAGTTTTGAGTAACATGCCAATTTGCCAGCATGTTTTTCGGTAATTATTTGATAACTAATAGACATTCCCATACCTGTTCCCTTACCCACAGGTTTGGTGGTAAAAAATGGATTAAAAACCTGTTTTTCAACTTTTTCTGGCATTCCTAAACCATTGTCAGCGATGGCAATTTTTACCCAATTAGAATCAATTAATGCAGTATGAATGGTAATTTTGGGTGGAGAAACTTCATTGTCTGTTCTTTCTTCTAAGGCATCAATAGCATTTGCCAAAATATTCATAAATACCTGATTGAGTTGTCCGGCGTAGCATTCTACTAAAGGTAAGTAACTGTAGTTTTTGCTCACATGAATTTCAGGAAAATCTGGCTTTTCTTTAAGACGATGTTGCAAAATCATTAAAGTACTATCTATGCTTTCATGAATGTCCACCGCTTTAAATTCGGCTTCATCCATGCGCGAGAAGGTACGCAATGACAAGACAATCTGCCGGATGCGTTGAGTGCCGACTTTCATTGAATTTAAGATTTTGGGTAAATCTGCTTGAATGAACTCTAAGTCGATTTCCTCACATAAAGATGCTCTTAAAGTTCCCGCAGGGTAGCAACTGCCGTTCTGAAATTCAGGAACGTTACTGGATTGATATAGGTGAACTAGTCGTAATAAATCTTGGGTATGTTCTTCAAGATGGCTGAGATTACCGTGGATAAAATTGACAGGGTTGTTGATTTCATGGGCAACTCCGGCAACCAGTTGGCCTAGACTGGACATTTTTTCTGCCTGAATCATTTGTGCTTGGGTGCGTTGGAGTTCTTGCAGAGTTTGGGCTAAATCTTCTGCTTGTTGTCTAAGTTGGGCTTCGATTTGTTGGCGATCGCGGATGTCACGGGCTATGGTTGAGAAGAATTCGACTTCGCCCTGTTCATTTTTATGGGCAATCAGTACTTGAGAAACTGGAAACTCTTCACCATTGCAACAGCGAAATATAGATTCTCCAGACCAAATTCCTTCTCGAACTACGGTAGGTATGATCTGATTCTGGAATTCCTCTAATATCGATAGTCCTACAACCTCACTAATATGAAACTTGTTAGTTTCTGAGGCGGGAATATCTAAAATCTTCTGCCCTGCTTTGTTTAGGTAGCAATTATTTCCGGCTGCATCAGCCATACCCACGATGTCAGTTGTGGCTTCCAGAATCGCTAGCAGTCTTCTTTGCTCTTGTTCTGCTTGTTTACGCTCGCTAATATCTCGTACTACTGAAAGTGCATGGGGTTTGCCATTGTAGCTCAAAAGTTTGCCTGTAACTTCTATATCAAGGTAAGTACCATCTTTGCGGATGTCTACAGCCTGAGTGTGAAATTCATCTCCTTTTTTAATTGATTTGATAAATTTCCCGAATATATGAAAATAATCGGGATGGATGAAATCTGTAGGAATTAATTGCAAAAATTCTGCTTGAGAATAGCCATGCATCTGATAAAAAGCCGGATTAGCAGCGACAATTTTACCAGTATCTAAATCAATAACACTGATGCCATCATTCACAGTCTCAAAAATGTTGCGATAGCGAGTTTCTTGTTGAATTAGGGCTGCCTCAGCCGCTTTGCGTAAGAGAAGCTCGTTGTAGACATCGCTAATATCTCTTGCTACACAAACAACAGTATCCTCGCTCATTGGCGAAATACTCGCCTCAAACCAAACATCGCGATCGCCAATGGGTAAACTATATTCGATTTTGACAGCTTTCTTGGTTTTTAGTGCCTGTTGAATACAACCGAGAAAAGAGTCTGCAAAAGCAGAAGGAAAAACTTCGTGGATGCTTTTGCCTAGTAGTTCCGCAGGTGGTTGGTATAGTAAAGGCGCGCCGCTAGGAGCAATTTTCAGGTAGCGTCCTTCTGCATCAAGGATAAGAATTACATCTTGTATGGCGTTAAACAATGCCAATAATTCGGCTAATTCTGCTTGGCGATCGCTTTGTAATAGTTGTTTTGATTCTTTGAGTTTTTGTTCTAGTTGAGTGATTCTTGCACTGAATTCACTGGTGGATTTTGCTAATTGCTTCTTTAATTCAGCATTTTGCTGACGAAGAAAGAGTATTTCATGTTCTAGTTCTTCAGTATACATGACTTGTTTCTCCCGCTTACTGTCGAACTGGAATTAAGATTATATATAGCTTCACAAAAAAATGGTATAAGGTATTACATCGTGCGATCGCTATTTGTAAAAACTTTTGTAAACACCCGATGCCCAGTGTTTGGTTGCGATCGAAATAATCTTTTAGAGAAATTCCACCAAAATCTTTCATTACCATCGCTACAGGTAATGAGTCAGTTTCTCGATACCCTCGATAAACTATGGTTCTCGAACCATTGAAGATTTCTTCACTGACCTGGTATCCAGGAATAGTCACACGAGTACTGAACATACTGCTAAATTCTAGTGATTTCTAAATTTATTGTTCCCAAATCAGTAACGGCAGTTTAATGTTAATTGGTAAATATTACTGTGGTTTAACTTTAGATTAGTCATTAGCACTAATGACTAATAACTAATGACTAAATCGGCGGGCGGCTCCTGGCATAGGTGTCAACTTAAGCTGGAAATAGCTTATATGTTGGCTTCCATGCTCGCCCGGAAATAAATTTCTTTGGCTTTTAGCTAAAGTCTACTGAAGTAGAGTGGAGATTTTTGGCGATATTCAGTCATCTTCAGATGACTTTAGCTATGAGACGGGAATTTCAATTCCCGGCGGACAAGCGGTTTCGCGTTAAGTTGACACCAATGGGCTTCTCGGACACCCCTCTTATTGGGATGGGATTCCCGCCGATTTTCGTTGACTTTTAACTTTTGACTTCCGCCTTGCGGTATTAGGTGATTACAGTTGGCTGTTCTCGTCCTGTCAATTCGCGGATCTGGGCTATCTCCTCAACAATAGTGATTAAAGGAGCAAGTGCTTGCTGTGGATCGAGGTCATGTTTGGCGGGATCTGGCTCGTAGCTTTCTAGGTAAACTCTCAGAGTCGCACCTTGAGTACCAGTACCAGAAAGTCGCACCACAATGCGGGAGCCATCGGTAAAGCCAATGCGAACACCTTGTTTTTCGCTAATACTGCCATCAACAGGGTCAGTATAACTAAAGTCATCACTGTATTTAACTTGATAGTTACCGAACTGCTTGCCTTTAAGGTTTGGCAGTAAGGAACGCAGTCTTTCGATTAAGGTGTTAGCTGGTACTGTCTCTATCTCTTCATAGTCATGACGGGAGTAATAATTGCGTCCATAAGTCTGCCAGTGTTCCCGGACAATCTGCTCAACGGATTGCTGCCGGACTGCTAGGATATTCAGCCAAAAGAGAACAGCCCATAGCCCATCTTTTTCGCGGATATGGTTAGAACCGGTACCAAAGCTTTCTTCACCGCAAAGAGTAGCTTTACGTGCATCTAAAAGATTGCCGAAAAACTTCCAGCCAGTGGGAGTTTCATAAGATTCAATGCCAATTTGAGCCGCAACTCGATCTACTGCTTGACTAGTAGGCATCGATCGCGCTACCCCTGCTAAACCCGAACTATAACCAGGAACTAGCTTGGCGTTTGCGGCTAACACTGCGAGGCTATCGCTAGGTGTGACAAAGAACTTACGCCCTAAGATCATATTGCGATCGCCATCTCCATCAAAAGCTGCTCCAAAGTCGGGCGCATTCTCACCGTACAAAATATCCACCAAATCATGAGCATAAACCAGATTTGGATCAGGGTGTCCGCCCCCAAAGTCTTCTAAAGGTATACCATTTTGCACAGTTCCCACTGGTGCGCCCAAACGTTCCTCGAAAATGGCATGGGCGTATGGGCCAGCCACCGCATGTAAGGCATCGATGCTAATCCGAAAATTTCTGCTTGTTAACAGTTGGTGAATGCGATCGAAATCAAATAACGACTCCATTAATTCTTGATAATCATGTACGGAGTCAATCACCTCAATTACCGTCTCTCCCAAATGTGACTCACCCAAGGTTTCTAAATCTACATCTGGCGCTTCTAGAATTTGGTAGCTATCAATTACTTTAGTGCGATCGTAGATCGCCTCTGTCACCTTTTCTGGTGCTGGTCCACCGTTACTAATGTTATATTTCACACCAAAGTCACCATTTGGCCCGCCCGGATTATGACTAGCAGATAAGATGATGCCGCCAATAGCTTGGTACTTGCGAATAATAGCGGAAGTTGCAGGAGTAGACAAAATCCCCTTTTGACCAACTTTAATTCGCCCAATGCCATTGGCCGCCGCCATTCTCAAAATGATTTGAATGGCTGGGCGATTGTAATAACGCCCATCACCACCCACAACTAAGGTTTGTCCCTGCAAATCCCCGACAGAATCAAAGATGGATTGGATAAAATTTTCCAGGTAGTGTGGTTGCTGAAAAGCTTTAACTGCTTTCCGCAGCCCAGAAGTACCAGGCTTTTGATCGCTTAAGGGTGTAGTAGAGACTTTACGGATGTTCATAGATAATCTTTAACAAGGCATTTTTCTCTTACAGCTTTGCATAAGTTTGTTACAAAAAAAATTGCGGCGTATTAAAGCTTTAGACATCGACCGAATTTCAAAGAGGCAGGGGGAAGGGGGCAATACTGCTCAGGTTTTGCATTTTCAACTCGGAATTTGGTTTTGGGTAAAGGTTAAAGGGTAAAGGTTAAAGGTTTTTTCTTTCCCCTTAACCGACAAGTATTGGGGCAGGGGCAAGAGGAATAGTGCCCGAAGCCTCTGGTTCGCGCAGCGTCTCCGATAGGAGAAGAGAAGGTTTTACAGAGCAACTAAATTTATTTATGGGGATCATTAATTTTGAATTTTGAATTCGCAGCGTTCGCCCTTGGCGTCTCGTAGAGAAGCGACGTGACTATTTTGGGAATTCTAATATCTAGAAGACAAGAGTAGGATTTATGGTATGAGAGCGATCGCTTTTCTATTCACAAGTGGGTCATTAACTCAAGGAATACTGTTACTTGCGATACTCCTTTGGAGTCGCTGCGCGATCGCTCAGGTGACATCTGATAACACCCTCAATACTACTGTCTCTCAAAGTGGTAATAACTTTACCATTACTAACGGTAGTGCCGCCAATAGTAATCTCTTTCACAGTTTCCAGCAGTTTTCGGTTCCCACTGGCGGTTCAGTTACCTTTAATTTAGCGAACACGCCCAACATTTCCACCATCTTTAGCCGTGTGACTGGTGGTAATATATCTCACATTGATGGCTTAATTCAGACAATTAATAGCAGCAATCCCATTAGTATGTTGTTGATCAACCCTAGTGGGATAATTTTTGGAGCTAATGCTCAACTGAACATCGGCGGTTCATTTATTGCTACAACTGCTAACAGTATTAAATTTGTTGATGGTGTTGAGTTTAGCGCCATTAATTCTCAAGCTTCCCCGTTATTGAGTATCAATGTTCCCATTGGGTTGCAACTGGGCAACAATCCCGCATCAATCACCGTTCAAGGCACTGGACACTCCTTGAGCAATCCCAGTGGACTGACTCTGGCTCCCCTGGCTCGAATTCCCAGTGCGACAAAACTGCAAGTAAAGCCGGGAAATACCCTAGCTTTAGTGGGTGGCGACCTATATCTAAATGGGGCAACCTTGAGCGCTGAAAGAGGGCGAGTTGAATTGGGTAGTGTAAGGGGTGCAGGATTAGTCAACCTGATACCAACTGCACAAGGCTATACATTGGGATATGGTGATGTACAAAGCTTTGACGATATTCAACTGGCACAGCGATCGCTATTAGATATCAGCGGGGTGAATGCAGGCTCCGTGCAAATTCAGGGTAGGCAGATTCAATTTACTGATGGCTCTCTGGTGCTGGCGCAAAATTTCGGCAATCTCCCTGGCGGTGACATTCACCTCCAGGCTACGGAGGCCATTGATTTGATTGGTACAACAACTGATGGCACAATTTTAAGCGGGATACGTAGTGAAGCTCTGGGTATCGCAGCTAGTGGGAATATCAGCGTCGTTACTCCCCAGCTAACCCTCAAGTCGGGAGCGGGGTTGAATAGCACAACCCTTGGAAAAGCTTCCAGTGGAAATATTCACATCGATGCAACTGCGATCGAACTGTCTGGCTTTTCGCCCGCTAATCCTGCTAATATTACCACCATTAATACTGCCACATTAGGTACTGGAAAAGCTGGTGATGTTTTCATCAATGGTAACAGTCTACTAATATCAAACGGTGGCTCACTTTCTTCGGTTACTTTTGGCAGCGGCACTAGCGGTAAAGTGACAATTCACAACACCAACACGACGGTGACGGGAGAAAGCCCTTCTGGACTTTACAGCAATATTAGCTCAATTACATTTGCAACCGGAAATGCCGAAACCTTAACACTAGATACTGCCAAATTGCAAATTCTGGATGGGGGAGCAATTGCCGCCACCGCATTTTTTGTCGGAAATGGGGGAGATTTGAGCATCAATGCAACTGAATCGATCGCAATCAGTGGTCAAGGTCGGGCAAGTAATAGTAGTATTAACGCCTCCACCCTCCGACCCGATCCGTTATTGCGGCAGCGATTTGGTCTGCCAGATATACTCACAGCCAATGCTGGTACTGTGAGCATTACCACACCGAAGTTGACGCTGACGGATAGCGGGACAGTCAGTGTCACCAGTCAAGGCAGGGGAAATGGTGGCAATATTAACATCAATGCAGATACCATCCAATTAAATCATCAAGGGTTTATCCAGGCACAAACGGAATCTGGTAATGGTGGCAATATTGCATTATCCGCCAGCAGCCTGTTGTTTCTACGGGACAATAGTCTGATTTCATCAACAGCTGGCGGCTTAGGGAATGGGGGTAATATCAGCATCAATGCACCTATCATCGTCGGCTCAGGAAATAGCGATATTATTGCTAATGCAGTGCAAGGCAAGGGTGGTAATATCCAAATCACCACCCAAGGCATCTTTGGACTAAAATTCCGCACTCAACTCACCCCTGACAATGATATTACGGCGAGTTCACAGTTAGGTGTGAATGGAAATGTGCAAATCAATACCATTGGCGTCGATCCAAATTCTGGTTTAGTGGAACTGCCAGTAAATGTAATTGATCCATCGCAGCAAATTACCACAGGCTGCGCCAGCAATCAAGGCAGCCGTTTTGTGGCAACGGGACGGGGTGGTGTGCCGCAAAATCCCAATCAGGAAGTCACGAGCGATCGCACTTGGTCTGATATCCGCGATCTCTCTGCATACCGTAAAATGGGTGAGAACAATGCTCAAATCCTCGTATTACCGGAGGTGATCGTTGAGGCTACAACTTGGCATCGCAACGCCCAGGGCAACATTGAGTTAATTGCAGATACATCTTCTGCTCAGGTGCAACAACCATTAACCTGTGCTGCGCTTAAGAGGAGTTAATTTTTTGGGGTTAACGGTCTAATTTCCCAAAGCGATCGCGATACTGCTGAAGCAACGCCTGCATATCCTGCAATTGTTGCTCCGCCTGTTCAGCCCGTTGACGTTCCTGTTCAGCTCGTTGACGTTCTTGTTCAGCGCGTTGCTCCAACTCCACTGAACTCAAGAATTGCCGCCCATCTGGTCGGTAAATCACCAGTTCATGGTTGCCCACTGCAAACCGAATTCCCAACAGAGGACTTGTCCATCCATCTATCTGAGCAATTGGTAGTAACTGTTCACCAAGACGGCGCCAACCTTTGAGTTCGTAGCGGTCTGGGTCATACTGATAGTATTCTTCCACCCCATAAGTTTGGTAAAACTCTAGCTTGCGTTCCATCTCATTTGCATTGTTGCTGGGTGAGAGAATTTCCCATACCACTTGTGGGGCAATATTGTCTTCTTGCCACTGTTTGTAAGACCCGCGCCGTCCCTTTGGTCTACCAAATACCACCATTGCATCCGGTGCAACTGGTGAGATTAAGCGCGATTTCACCGGGAACCAGAGCAAATCTCCCGCCACAAACACGTTAGGTTCGTTAGCAAATAAAATTTCTAGATTTTCTTTAATTAGGACGATCCAACGAAACTGTTCGGTATTGTCTGCCATTGGTTTACCGTCGCTATCGGGGAAATCTAAATCTGCATCGCTGCGAAAGAAGGTGGTCATGTCGCTTCGCTCCAAATTCAAAATTCAAAATTCAAAATTAATAGGCAAGTAAATGGACTTCGTATTTCTCTCTACGAGACGCCAAGGGCGATCGCGCTGTGCATCTCGAAGTCGTCAGGGCACAGCGTTGCTGTGCCCCTACCGCGTGGTCTATTTACCTGAAAATTAGCTGTAAGCCGGAATGACACAGTATTTTAATTGTATGCGATCGCTAATTAACTGATAGCTGGCATTACTAAGTTGGAAATTATACATAAAATCTAGTCATTTTATCAATACTGGTGCTGTGACTAATCTTGAAACAAACTGCTCAATAATAAGTAATTATCTATGGCTTTCGGAATTAAACAAACTCGTTGGCTATATGTTAGCTTCAGTATTTTAAGTTTGTATTTAGCATTGAACATTACACACTATAAAAGCATTTCCACCAGCAACAACCCCAGTTCTCTCTTCTCCTCAGTCGACCAATTGGCTAGAACAGGGACGGAACCTCTACCGTTCAGGACGCTTTACAAAAACTGTGACAATTTGGCAAACGGCAGCACAACAGTAACATACCCAAGGCGATCGCCTGAACTAAGCCCTAAGTTGGAGTTACCTTTCACTGGCATAACAAGAACTTAATAAATTAATTATAAATTATTTTCTAACTAACTAATCCCTCGAAATTCTCACCGATGCAGAACAGCAGGAACTCAAAAAGATTTAGAATGATATCTGATAGCAGGAAAGGTTTGTGAAGGTCATAAACCTACTCATTAGATTCTTCTTTGGAGTACAGCGATCGCCTTTTCGACAGCTAAGAATCTAATGAGACAGTGCGTTAGCGTAGCTCACTGTAAGTATCGCTAATGATCAAATCAATTACGACGGAAATTTCTCTTGCGTTGTTTGTGCCTCGCGACTTCTTTACGCTTGTGTTTTTCCAAAGGCGTTTCAAAGTGACGATGCTTTCTCATATCTGGAAAAATACCTGCTTTGGAAACTTCCCTCTTAAATCGACGCAAGGCTGACTCAATTCCTTCATTTTCACCCACAAATACTTGTGTCATTTTCATCTCCTACTTAATTGGTACTGGGCATAATCAGAAAGGCAGGAGGCCTTGAAAGTGCTGAGTGCTGAGTAAAAATATCAGTCCCCAGTCCCCAGTTATTCTTTCATTCAAGGCTTTTGAAACTTGTTTCATTGGGACTGCCTCCTGCCTTCTACCTCGGGAGCAATGCGATTTTGTGAGATGGGTAAGCAGGGGAGGCAGGGAAAGAGAAATAATTGTATAATTTAATACAGTTCAGTTAAGGATTTTTGGTATTGATTTTAGGTCTGTAGAGACGTTGCAATGCAACGTCTCTTGCATTGGATTTCGGGCTTAACTGAACTGTATTGGTGTATAATCAATCTATTCCGGTAGTAAAAAGTACTAAAAATACCTCTTTACTCCCCCTGCTCCCCTGCTCCCCTGCTCCCCTGCCTATTTCACGAGGATCTCACTTTTTCGCGTTGCTCCCTCTGCCTCCTCCACGCCATCCAGTAGACCGGAGTGCAAAAAGGGCAGATAATGATTCTGCCCTTAAGACGTTAAAACTTAATTTTTGATCTTAAAGCGATCTTCAAAGTTTAGTAGCGACTATTTCTGTTGTATCCACCGCCGCCACCACTGTTGCCACGGTTTCCACCACCAAAAGAACCACCTCTATCTTCTTTGGGTTTAGCCTTATTCACTTTAAGGTCACGTCCCATCCACTCAGCACCATCAAGAGCATCAATGGCAGCTGTTTCTTCTGCTTCTGTGCCCATCTCTACGAAAGCAAAGCCGCGTGGACGGCCTGTTTCGCGGTCAGTAGGTAACTGAACGCGTTTTACAGTACCGTGTTCGGCAAAAACAGAATTGAGGTCTTCTTGTGTGACCTCGTAGGATAGATTACCTACATAAATTGACATGCGTTATCTCCAAAATCATAGGTGTGTAGAGATTTAGATTTCGGAGACAAGCTTGTTAAGACCAAAAGGGAAAAGCCTGTCAATACTAAAAACAAACACTGCAACCGAATTTTATTCTCACATGATTACCTTAGCACATCATTCAGTTCTTACCCACCGTAGCTAAAGATTGGGTACTGGGGACTGGGGATTGGGGATTTGGTATTGGGGATTTGGGGACTGGGTACGGGGTCTGAAGAGTTACAGGTGTAGAGGAGGACAAGGTTCAGAGAAGAGGAATTTTCGCTCTGCGTTCCTAATCCCCAATCCCTAGTCCCTCATAATAATTAATTAGCAGAAATTCCCCAAATAATTGCAAAATAAATGCAGTTCGTCATTGTGACTACCTGGAAATGCCGACTACACTTGCTGACGCTCAAAATTTACTTTCTGACCTCATTGCCCGCTACAGTGGGCGTGTAGATTATCTAATGATTCGCCTTGAAGAAGCAGAAGGGACTGATATCTTGTTGCGTGGCGACAAGGTAGAAACTCTCAGTGAAGGCATCTCCATTGGTGGTCATATTCGTGCTTGTTATAAAGGCGGATGGGGGTTAAGCTGCTTTAACCAACTGGCAACAATCCAAGATCGGATTGAAGAAGCGATCGCAGCTGCGCGGATGGTTGGTGATGAAGAAACTTTACTTGCACCCATTGACCCGGTGCAAGCAGTGTGCATTCTCCCTCTAAAAGGTTCAGATCCCCGAAATATCGCACTTTCACAGAAAAAACAGTTGTGCGATCGCTATGCCGAATTGCTCAAAAGTGTTGATCGGCGAATTACGACTACTTCAGTACGTTACGGTGATAGCGCCCAAAAAGTGATCATCGCTACCTCAGAAGGTACTTTGATCGAGCAATCTTGGGTGGATATGGAAATGCGCTTTGCCGCTACCGCCAGAAATGGCGAAACTGTCCAAACTGGACGAGAAACTACTGGCTCTCGCAAAGCTTACGAAGATTTAACTGATTTGGATGAACAGGTAAAAGGTGCAGCTCAAAGAGCGATCGCCGCTTTATCTCTGCCATCGGTGAAAGGTAATACTTACACCGTAGTCATTGACCCAATTCTCACGGGTTTATTCGTCCACGAAGCCTTTGGACATCTTTCTGAGGCTGATATGGCTTACGAAAACCCCGATCTGCTGGAAGTTATGACCATTGGACGGCGGTTTGGCCCAGAAGAACTCCAAATTTTTGATGGCGCGTCTCCAGAGGGACATCGTGGTAGCTATTTTTACGACGATGAAGGCACACCTGCTACCACTACTCAACTAATTAAAGATGGGGTTTTAGTTGGACGTTTACATTCTCGTGAAACTGCTGGCAAATTGGAGGAAGCGCCTACGGGGAACGCTCGCTGTCTCAACTATCACTTTACTCCCATTGTGCGGATGACAAATACCTGGATTGAACGGGGTAAAACGCCAGTTGCAGATTTATTCACCGATATCAAAGAAGGAGTGTATGCCCGTAATTGGTTAGGTGGGATGACCAATGGGGAAATGTTCACCTTTAGCGCTGGGGAAGCATGGATGATTAGGAACGGCAAAATTGCTGAACCAGTGCGGGATGTAACGCTTTCAGGAAACGTATTCCAAACGTTAGCGGATATTGAGGCCCTTGGTGATGATTTTTACTGGGATGAATCCGGCGGTTGTGGTAAGGGAGGACAAAATGGCTTGTCGGTAGGTTGTGGTGGCCCTAGTCTCCGAATTCGAGATGTAGTAGTTGGTGGGGAAACGTGAACTATCTGCCGTGATACTTAGTATTTTGGGTATCGCAGTAAAGTTACGGCAATTAGGGAATTCCAAGAAATAAATTATCCAATATTGTGGGGTGGGCATCTTGCCACTGGTGTCAACTTAACGCGAAACCGCTTGTCCGCCGGGAATTTCAATTCCCGTCTCATCGCTAAAGTCATCTGAAAGATGACTAAAAATCTCCAGTCTACTTCAGTAGACTTAAGCTATTAGCCCGAAAATTTATTTTTGAAGTAATAAGTAATGAGTAATAAGTAATGGGTATTACTTATTACTCATTAATTTATTTCCGGGCGGGTATGGAAGCCAACAGATAAGCTATTTCCAGTTTAGGTTGACACCTATGGGCATGCCGTGACCCTACACCTTGCGGTGTAATCTTGTACCTCATTTGAATGGGAACCGCTATATAATCTTTTGGAGATATTCACAACCCAGACCAAAAAGGCGATTGTTTTAGCACTTACAATCGAAACGATCGCTATTCATGCTAATTGTTCATAAGTTGATGATGTCTGTAGCCAAATGAAAAGGTTTGTAAAGTGGTGTGTTGAGTTTCCTTTTTGGTGGAATATTCGCCAAAGCAGAAAGTCTCTTTTGTTTGTTGTTATGCTTGCCTTGGGTGTGGTAAGTACGCTGATGCTATCATTCCCCTTGAAGGCTCAAGTTAATCTACCGCCAACGCCTGCATCTGAGTTAAGGGGAGTATGGTTAACAAATATTGATAGTGATGTATTATTTGAGCGCGATCGCCTCAAGGGATCTTTGCAACGCCTTGATGAACTCAATTTTAACACCATCTATCCGGCGGTGTGGAATTGGGGATATACGTTGTATCCTAGCAAAGTAGCAGCCAAAGTTATCGGGCGATCGCTCGATCCCACACCTGGACTGCAAGGGCGAGATATCCTCAAAGAAATTGTCGATGTGGGACATCAAAAAGGGTTAACAGTGATTCCCTGGTTTGAATTTGGCTTCATGGCACCAGCGGATTCTCTCTTAGCTAAAAATCGTCCCCAATGGCTCACAAGTCGCCGCGATGGAACTCGGATTGTCAAAGATGGGAATGATAATCGCGTTTGGCTAAATCCCTTTCGCCCAGAAGTACAACAGTTCATTCAAGATTTAATCGTTGAAATTGTTAGAAACTACAATATTGATGGTATTCAACTTGATGACCATTTTGGCTTACCATCAGAATTAGGATACGATGCTTATACAGTGGCACTTTACAAAAAAGAACACCGTGGTAAAGCTCCCCCCAAAAACTCTCAAGATCCAGAATGGGTAAGTTGGAGAGCTAATAAAATCACTGAGTTTATGAAACTGGTTTTCACAACCATCAAAGCTACTAAAAAAAATTGCCTCGTTTCTGTTGCTCCTAATCCTCAACGTTTTTCCTACAACTTCTTTTTAGCAGACTGGCAAAAATGGGAACGGCTAGGAATTATTGAAGACTTAGTTTTGCAGATATATCGTGATGACTTGAATGTTTTTGTTAGTGAATTAGAGTATCCAGAAGTGAAAGCAGCCAAGAGCCATATTCCCGTAAGTGTGGGTATTTTAGCTGGATTGAAAAACAAATCCGTATCGATGCAGCAGATTCAGACACAAGTGCAAAAAATCCGCGATCGCAATTTCGCCGGAGTCTCTTTCTTTTTCTATGAATCCCTCTGGAACATAAGCAAAGAAAAGCCACAAGAGCGTCAAGCTGGTTTGCAGAAAATTTTCCCCACACCAACGGCTTACCCGAATTTGCTCACAGGTTGGAAACCCTAGAAAGGTGGGGAGTGGGGAGTGGGGGAGATGAGGGAGATGAGGAAAATGGGCAGAATTCTTCAAACTCCTAACTCCTAACTCCTAACTCCTAACTCAGCACTATCCTATTCCCAAACGCCCAGCCAAACCCGGAGTTAGGGGTAGAAGCGTGGTAATCATCAAGAATAGAGCCAAAAGACCCAAAGCGGCTCTAGCATCATCCGGTTCAGTGACTTCATTCAAGCTAGGGCGTTCTTGATCTCGTTGCAAGAAGAAAATCACGATTGCCCAGTACATGGCAAGAGTATTACCGAGAGACACTAGTGCTAGTAAAATTAAAGTTGCGATCGTTGCCCTTCCTGCGGTTTTGCGCCCATAAATCGCCTGAATAATGCGGCCACCATCTAGTTGTCCTGCGGGCATTAAGTTCAAAGCGGTAATGACTAACCCCAACCAACCAATCACCACTAGGGGATGAACGCTTACCAGGGGTGACTGCAACGCCGAACCAAGGACAACTCGCGCCAAGCTTCCCACCAAAATCGACCCTTGGAAAAACTGATTGGGCAATTGAAATAAACTACCTGGGTGGGAAAGCAGCAAGCCTGTCACCAGCATTAACAAAGAGACAATACCACCTGCGGCTGGCCCTGCCAAGGCAATATCAAATAATACCTTGCGGTTGGGCAACAGAGACTCAAAGCGGGTAATTGCACCAAAGGAGCCAATTTGCACTGCGGGTAGAAAGAATGGCCAGCTAAGGCGAATTTGGTGACGCTGTGCAAGTAACCAATGACCAATTTCGTGAGCTACTAAAATCGCAAATATCCCAGCGCCTATGGGTAAAGCTTCTTGAAACCGCCCTGGATTGCCAAAGAAATCAAAATTCAGCAATAAGCCTGCTGCTTCTAAATTTGTGGCAATAGTTGCTAATAGTAGAACGCCCGCAAAGACTTTTTGTGATAACTGAAGCGGACGGGGATCATTGCGACTGGGTAGGACAATCACCACTGGTCTACCATCTGTATTTTCCACTAAAAACAGGCGATATTGATCGCCAAGGCGTTGCCGTAAACTTGCAGTTAGACGGTTGTGAGTCTCTTCTGGTTCTCCCCGCAAATTGCCTTTAAAAATGGCTCCATCTTGGTAAGCGATGGTTTCTGTGGCAAAAAATGTATCGATACCAAAAATGCCTTTAATTGCATTCAAGTCATCTTCAGCTATTGGCGGGATCTCCACTTTCAGTTGTGCGACTGCTAGCTGTGGAGAATTTGCTTCAAGTGAGGAAGCCGCAGCGAGTCTTTCGGTTGCGCGTTGCTTGAGGATGGCATCTTGCCCAGCTGCGCGTAACTGTCTGCCCAAATAGACGTACAAGCCGGCAGATGTCACCACTAAGAACAATATACCCGCTATATTAATGTAAATCCCTGCGGCAAACAATCCAAAAAACAGGAGCCAGGGAGTCATCAACACCACCGACTGTAACCAGGCTAAGATTCCCAGCTTACCAAAAGGTCTAGCACGATAAAAGCCCCAGCCCAAAATGCCTAAAGCTACCAGTAGGATTGCCGCCAGGATAGAAGTTTCTGATAAAGTAAACATCTCCAAACCTTTGCTATTGAAACTAAGCCAGAACAAGTCCGGTATTGCAGATACACTATTAATTTATAACGTTGCCTGCCCTCTGCTCAAATTATCCGGTTTGGCGTCGGCTAGTCAAAAACGTAGGCATTGCAATTTTGGTAGATTATTAATCTAGCTCTGCTTCAGTTTCCTCATCTGCGATCGCAAAATCACTGATATAGTCCCGTACAACACGCTCAAAAAATAGGGGAGCAGGCAAACCTGTCCAATCGCTGTAGTGACCAAAGCCATAGCGCAGTGACTCCACAAGAGCAGCTAAATCATCAGGATTATCTTCTGGTTGTCTCAAGGTAATAACAATCTCAAGGGGATTGGGAGTAGGCCAGCGACCCACAAATGCAGGTTTTTTAGAGAGTTGATATACGTTTAACCCAGCTTTGTTAAAAATTGGCTCTTTAGAAACATCAGTTTTTTTAACGAGGGTCTGGGTTGAGCGATAACAACTTTGACCACGTGAATATTGATGTGGTGCTTCACGTGCCACAGATAGATAAGCCACACATCCAGTGTGGTTAGTAGCGCTGAGTCGAAATAACCCAGTCGAACTAGATGCTGAATCTATTTTAAGTGTAGGCGACAGTTTCTTGAGTTCTTCTTTAGTCCTGGTATCTTCTAAAGAAGTCTCTATTAAATGTCTGGCTTTTTTCTCAATAATTCCAGGGGCGAGTTCTTGGCGAATGCGAATTATACGTGCGCCTTGCCATTCATCCTGCATATTCTCAGACTGCTGACCAAGGTCAATTTGATTAGTATTTATTTCCTCATCTTTGAGCCAAGACCACAATTGGACGCAGTTGGAAGAATCAATCATAACCAATGGTTGCATCCCATCTTCCACAGAGTTAGAGACAATCTGTTTCACAAATTTCATGAATCGAGTCTTGCGTACAGCTTTCTCATTAGCTAGTTTGATGGGAGTAAGTTGGGCAATAAAAGCTAGTGCATCAGAAAAGCTAAACCACGGGCTAATTACTAAATTTCCTTTCTCGTAAGCACAGCAAAGTTCACATTTTCCTGTATCTACGTTGAGGCGCATTACCACTGCTAAAAATGTATTCTCAATAACACCACGAAGGCGACCCCTTTGTTTACGGACGATTGTGAACCCTAAAATTTCTTTTGGTCTAGCTTCTGGTGGGATATTTTGCAAGTACTTGTCAACCTTTTCTTTTACACCATCAATCCGACCAGAATGAGCCGAGAACAAATCTTTCAGAGCCGACTGCATCCGATGGAAGAAGTCTGCAAGTTTGAGATGCTTTGTTTTACGCGTCTTTGCAATGGGTAGAAGAAATTGCACGCCACTACCAACCTTTGCAAGAGCTTGGCGGGTTGAAGGTTTATTAACTTTATCGTCATGTTTAGGAGATTTTTGACCAGTAGGATCTGGGTAAAACTGCCGTGCCATTATCAAGGAGAAAGTTGGCTTATTGGGGTCTTCAATTTGTTTTGCAGTGGATTCCCATGCTTCAATTCGCTGGCGCGATCGCTCCTTATTTTTCAAGTCTTTTCCAGGTAAAACCTCTCGTGGCCCGTGAGTATTTGCTGGCAAGCGATTAATAAAAATTTCGAGTGTGTTTCCCCACAAAACTTTAGTAATTTTCTGCAATAGCTTTGCTTCTATCTCCAAATCATCTTCATAAAATATCAACAGTCTCGGTTGCTCATTAGGATATAGTCGCTGCATCGCTGCTTGGTTTGCCTGAATGATATTTTGGAGATCATTCGTTTGATTCGGCGTAAATCTATTAAATTGAAGAGCTTTTCTTCCCCACTCAATCTCTTCTAAACGGATATCAAAGTGTTTACATAGCAAGCTATCGATTTGACTTTCGTCGAGTTTATCGAGGTATTTCGCGGTAAACTCCAAGTCAGAATTTGTTTCAAGAGCTTCCAAAACCCCACCAAGCAGTGTAGGAAGATTAATCATGCGTGATACTTTCTTTGCCTCATCCAGATTATGGCTGGATTTTACAAGAGAGTATTTATCGAATACTTCTATTCCTAATGGGTTAAGAATTTTAGCGATCGCTTCCAAGGCATCTAATTTATCAATCTCTGGTACACCTGTTTCAATACCGTATCCTTCTGAACTATTTTCGTCGTCTTCTGAATTATCTTGAAGTCCATTACGGTAAGTCAGAACTACCTCACAGTTATCAGTAGAGGCTTTGCCCAAAGCGATTTGTTGCCCATCAAAAGATTCCAGAGGCAGTTTCAATTCTCTCCGCAGGATTTCAAAATCTGTATCTGTCACCCAACGCCAATTCTTCTTCTCTTACTTGTTATTTTTATCTTGTTCGCATTTTACTCGATAGCTAAAGGCGCGATCGGGATAGTCTTGAGAAAATATGAAACCGCTAATATTCCTACGATCGTATTTAGGATCTTTTAACTGAGTGAACCAACGACGTTTGGAAACCTCAACTTTCACCAAAGGTTGAGGCAAAGATGGATAAGTCACAACTTCCAAGCTCACCACAAAACTGAATTTACCTTTTGTGTCAGGTAAGGTTATCGGATCGGTGATCAATTCGACAATTCCAGAATTGCTGGAAATAATACGTTTTATCGGCCCTAAATATGGAAAAATCTCTTGTCCAGCAATTTGACGAGCTACGTAATCTACTATCGCACGATAGGCATATTTATCTGTTAAATCTTTTGGCTGAGTTGTACCTGTCTGTTTAGACCAATTCCAAGGGAATACTTGAGATTTAAATGGAGAAATTTTCAGAAGTTCTCCTGTTTCATGCAAATCTTGCAAGCGGTCAATAATATTCGTTGATATGTCTTCTTTTTTTGCAAAAGGTCTGAGATGATTTGTGAACCAGTCGTTAATAATTGGGCGAAGCATTTGATTGATATCTTCTTCATTACTACTATTTAGGTAAACAAAAGGTTCTGGATCGCTTCCCCTTTTAGCATTATTCAATGCAAACTTCGTAAGACCTACGTCTGGTTCAATTCGCGCTGCATTTTTTAGTACTACTTCTAGAAATCCTCGAAATGAGGCATAGGGCAGATTTTTGACATTAGTTTCTTTTTGAATGTCTGCAAAATCTAACATAGCTGCCCTTGTCCAAGCAAGAGTAAAACCCTCTACTATGATTGGAGGCAGATTATCCAGTACAGTGAAGGCTTGGGTAAATCTCTTGACAGGTTTGATTTGTCCTTGCTGAATATAAAAGGTATCTGAAACTAAATTACCATCAGTTTCTTCGTCTTCATCTTCTTCAGATAAATCTTCTTCAAGTTCAATTTCATCAGAAAAATTGTCGCTCATTTTTACATCTCCAATAGTGTTGAAAAATCATTTAAACCGTCTTCTTCATCCATAATATCTTGTGAATTAGCTAATTCATCAGGGTATTTTACTCCTTTAATTCGCTGCAAAGGTGTTAGAAATGCGCCGTAAAGTTCTTGATAAATTTCCCGAATTACAGGATTGGGATGGTTGACACATTCTTCTAAAATGATTCGCATCTGAACCAGCATACTATCTCGCCCAGAATCGCTTTCTCCTTTTGCTGAATTTTTAGCCCAAGCCGCATCCACAAAGTAAACTGATACTGGGCATCCATTCCGCATTCCTCGCCCAATTGTTTGTAAAATCGCCACCATTTGATTAGCTGTAAACGATTTGAATAGTTCAGGGCCTAAACGGCTAGCCATTAAGGGTTCACGTAATAATCTATTGGCAGTTCTCCAAAGGTCTTTTCTTGATTGCTGCCAAGAAATTGCGATCGCATTTAAATCTTCCGTTTCACCAAAAACTCGACTATCAAATTCTTGTGTTGCCCGTCCTGCCAAGCTGTACAAAAGCTGCATATCATCTTTGGTAGGATGAGGACGAGTCAGGAAGTAAATCGAGCCAATTGCCGCATCTAGTTTCCTGTCCCCTTTAGTGAAAACGATGTTCACACCTCGACCAATTGCCAACATGGGAAAAATTAAAATATCACAGTTTTCATCGTCTCCTAATGCTTCACACTGAGCAGAAGTAATAAAATCTGCCGGTTGTTCTCCATCTCTGAGGGATTGAACAATTGCTTTTGTATGTCTACCAACTTCAGGATGATAGTCATTGATATATTTCTTAATAGAACGAGCCTGTTCATAACTATTGACAACTAAAGCGGCTTTGCGACGAATACCAGACTTTACATCAAATCTATCCATAGACTTGTAAATTTCAGGTTTACTTCCTCCTACAAGAGCATTCACCATTCGCAGAAGATTACGCTTTTGAAGGTCGCCAGCACCGCTATATTTGAGGGGTTCATCACCACGTTCACTATCTGGAAACCATTTGAAACGATAAACGCTCTGCTCTGCTTTATTTTCTGACTGACGCGGTTTTAGTAAATAATGCGGGCCAGCGTTAATGTGGTAGGCGGGACTAGCTTCTAAAAATGAAGTTGCCGAGGTAATTAAAACGGCTGGGCTTGGATGTCCATCATCTGCCTCTAACAATCGATGAAAACGGTGCATTAACATTCGGGGCGCACCAACAAATGTAATATAGGACAATTGCACATTTCTGGCGGCGGTACGTGTTGTTTGTGCTTTGGAAAAACTGTATCGCACTCCAGAAAATGAACCTAAAATGCTTTCTGGAATAAATTTTCGGAGTTCTGGTGATGCAGTTGATTCCACAATTGGTTCACGAATGAAACCTTCTGCAACCATCGTTCTAGTTCCTGGTACAATTCGCTGGTAGCCCACAATTACGAAAGTAACAGTTATAAGTAATTTAGCTAAATCTTCTGCTTCTATTGTTGATAAATGATCTGGAAAACAGAGCTTGAGAAATAATTCAGCAATTTCTTCAACGATCGCATCACGTCGCTTAATCAGATTTTCAGCCAAGTAACGGCGAAAATGACTAATGAGAGTTTTCCATTGCTTTTCAAGGGTTTCACGGTTATAGCCTAAAATCCGAGGCCATAAATCTGCTTTAAAGTCTTGAGGGTTCTCAACACCTGTGCGATCGTAAAAGGCGTTATATGCTGCTGCTTCCCAAAATTCAGTCAGTGCCCGACTTTTGCTAAAGCCTAGTTTGGCTTCTTGTTCATCAAGGTCATTCTGCTGAGAGGATTTCTTTAAAGTATTCAATAGTTCGCTAACAATCCGTAATACAGTTAGCAATTGATTTTCGTAGCGTTCTCCCACCCGCGACTTAGACATATTCTGAAGGGTGGTAATTAAGGAATTATTATGGTTGCCAAATTCTGACAAGTCACGACTGTAAAGTTCTACATCCCGATCGAATAATCGATAGTTCTCGCCACGAGCAAAGCGGTTATGGATTTGTTCTAGAATTACCCGATGAATGGATCGCTCTGAGCCTGAAATACTTAAGGTTGCTGCCCCATAACCATCTAACACTGTCTGTACCATGTCACCTTCGTCGAAAACAACTACGTCGAAGGTACGGGCAATTAATTCAAAATATCGTATTTGTTCCTGAATCGCGTGAGGTGATATTTGAGTATCGAGCGATCGCACATGACCAACCCAAATATTAGCATCCAACAAATCTCGCGGTGCTTTGTTTCGACCGCACATTGTCCATAAGGGACACAGGCATTTCTTCATTTTTCCCTGTTTCCCCCCGCCTTGCAATATCTCGTTGCAAGGTGCGTAACCAAAGCCCCACATAGACATATCGGCAGTTGAAAAGGCTGGTAGGACGCAGTTCATACCAAAAACTTCTGCCTGTTCTAAGGTATGAGCAAAGCCACCATTACCTCGTGTTGCTATAGCCTCAGCAATATTATCTGCATGGCGACGGCGAGTTTCATCACTTTGTCCTACCAGCATTCCCACCTTAACTTGATGAAATGCCAGTTCAGCCATGTACTGCCTAGCAACTTCAATGGAGGGAAAGACAAACATAGCTTTATAGTCATTTAGTCCCAGCCAGATAGCTATCAATACGAGAATGGTTGTTTTACCTGACCCTGGTAAACCAATTAAGTGCTTGATGTCTTCTAATTCCAACACATCATCTTCTTTCCGCAGACCTTTTCCAACCTCCGATACCATGAGGTCAAAGCGTTCAAAACGATCTGCCCAACTACCAGATCGTCGCTCAGGATCTTGCTTTTCACGCTCGTCCATCTCAATAGCCAGATCGCGCAGTTCACTTAGGGGAATACGAATTTTTCCTCTTGGTTGGCGGTTGAGAGAATGTGTACGACGTGCAGCAATCGGGGCGGTAATCGGAGCGATCGGCATCCTTGCTGCTGTTGACTCTTCACCTAAAGCAACCGCCATCTGCTGACGAGGATCGGCAAATGTAAAACCATACGAATCGTATGACAAAGGGGCACTTAAAATTTGACGCGCTTGTGTAATTTGAGAATCTTCTAAAGGATCTGTTCTTTTGAAGTGCAGTGTTTCGGTATCAATCTCATACGCTCCTTTAGTGTGGTTGCAGTAATGATGATTGTTATAGAGAGCAATTGCGTGTTGAACTGACTGCCGTGTAACAAAAGTCAGGGACATCTGCCGCATATTGAAAATAGCTTGACGGGCTTTCTCTAATACAGCTGCATTTAAAATGCTGGCCATGCCTGACATAATTACTGGCGCGTACTCCAGTGAATTAGTATCAATAAATTCCTCCATTAAGACGCAAAGCCAGCAAATTCGGTCTACACCTTTCCAAAAATCAGGTTTGGTTCGCATAAGGCATTTTCTTTAAAAAATCAATTACAGAGGAAACCGACATAATTTCTAAACTGGCGGGATCGCCCTTCTTATCTAGTGTTGAGATGAGGGTAGAAATGTAGCTTGGGTTGTCTTCGATTAAGCGATCGCTCACAGCAAGAATGCGGCGGCGATAGTGAATCAGCCCACCAATACTGCGATTGAGACGCAAAGCTAGAGTCACGGGACTTGTGTAAGATTTGGCATCAATTCCAATTGCTCGTTCGTTAATTGCCACATCGCATAAATCCGACTCTGGGTAAAGTTCAGCATTGAGCTTATTTTGTCGGGCTGTATCAAAAATAGCTAATTCGTCAATTGCTGGGCCTGTCCAGTAGGTAAGAATTCGTGGCTCGGCAATTCGTAAAATGTCTTTGGGATCTAGTTTTTCAGATACTTTTGGCGAGTTGTGGCCAATGCACTGGCGAATTGGACAACGCCCTTGTGAAAAAAGTTTTTTGTTGGGATGCGATCGCATCAGTGTGCCACAGTGGGCGCAGCGATGTGCTAATCCATCAACTAGCCAGATATCTGGCACTAAGTTGAAGAAATTTTCAACGATCATTCGCTGTAAAGGGGTCAAGTCATTTTCAACCAAGTAATCTAATAGTTGCCGTTCTCCTATCAGAGAGTACCTACCAAATAACTGTCGTAACGCGGTGTAAGCTTTGTGTTGGCGACGGCCGCCCAATCGTTCAGTTGCTTCGCATAACTGAGTATATAAGTGATGCTCAATTACATTGTCTTCGCCAAAAGCCCCGCTCAGGTTGGCAATCTCTGCACAGTCTGAGGTAGGTACTCGTAAATCTGGATCGATTAAGGTGACGCTAGAAAAGCGAAAGTCTGATTGGTTAAAAACTCCTAACTGCCAGCGATCGCCACTAAGAGGGTATCGAGCGTTATCTAAAACAGTATGCACACAAGCAGCGCGATCGCTTAATCCTTCTTCAATATATAGACGACCCAATTTGCACATTGCTTGATAGAGTTCTGGTGGCAGCATACTATCCTCTTGGCGCACAATTTCTCGACCTGGGAGAACCCGGTCATATTGGCGAAGAATTCCCTGAGCAAGTAACACCACAGCATCTTCAGCCAGATCCCTCGCTGGGCGATGTCCTGTAGGTAAAGGCAAAGAAGTTGCTGAAATTGCAGGTAGCCATGTTGGATCGTGTCCTTGAGCCTCTGCGATAATTTGCCTCTCTAAAACATCTTCACCAAAGGAAGGTAAAACTTGAGCGATCGCCGCAAGTGTCCAACCCTTCTTCAATAGGAGAGCAGTTGCCAAACCCTCCAAAACCTGACGAAATCCAAATTCTTGCCCTTTGGGTTGTGATAAAAGTTGTTTTGCTCTCCACGACCGAACAGTACGGAGGGCAGGTGATTCTATAGACAGTTCAAGGTGTTTAATCTGGCGTTTTAGCTCCTTTGTCAGCGCCTCCGCAGTTCCCTCCCACTCACGCACGTCCTCAAAGTACATGGCTACAATTTAATTTACATTTTAATCAGTTTACACTAAATGATGTAAATGAAAATGTCAACCTTTTATTCGGGCTGCAAAACTACGCTGTATAGCGATTTAACTTACAAAAAACTTTGGCTTTCTACGTATTTCCTAGATAATCTAAAGTTTTGGAACAGGTGATACTTACGGTGAGCTACGCTAACGCACTTCATACAGCGATCGCAATTTGAGGATATCTTGCCATTCAAGCTCGGTGAATGGTTGGGTAACTACTTCTATGTCAAAGTACTGTTTTGCCCTTTCTGTCAAGGTATCCACAATCTTGACAATCCAGCCATCCTCTTCCTGTGTGTTGCAAAGTGAGGTATTCCACGGTGCTGGTTGTTCAAAGATTTCCTCAAATAAACCTTTATCTGTAGACAAAATCATCGAGCCATGTTGAAGAATAGTATTTTTCCCCTTGCGTTGGGCGCTACCAATAAATTTACTTCCATCGGTAGTAACTAAGTCAGCTGCGGTTGCTGTATTAAAGCAACTGGGATTGTGAATGTAACCCCGTCCAGCAGAACCATAATTTAACTCAATACCCAAGCTTTGCCAGCCTTGAATTAAAAAGTTACAAATTGTTTCATAAGTACCCCAGCTTTTTCCAGTACTAGCTGAGGTAATTAGGGTGTAGCTTAAGTCTCCTTGGTGGAGAACAGCTCTACCTCCTGTTGGACGACGAACTAGATCGAGTGCCTGTCCTTGGTAAATCAGATTATGCCACTGGGTAGGCCATTGTTTTTGCAGATGTCCCAAAGAGAGAGCATAAGGATACCAGGTATAAAAACGCAGGGTAGGTGGGTGCTGTCTCTTTTCATATTGGTTGAACAACCAAGCATCGATCGCCATTTGCACTGCTCCCGATGTCTGAAGCATTGGGATGAAACGCCAGGTGGATGGTGATTCAGTTGCTAGTTGTTTCATCTGTTTCGGACTCTGGAAAGATATTGAAGAAGAATTCAGAATCAAGACGCTCGATAGCGAAGCTGTTTGATTTTTTTACTAAGGGACTTCCAAATAAAAAATATTCAATTAACTCTTGTGGGGTGGGCAATATGAGCGTCCATAAGCATAGGTGTCAACTTAAGCTGAATATTATCTGTTGGCTTCCATGCCCGCCGGGAATTGAAATTCCCAGCGGACAAGCGGTTTTACCTTAAGTTGACACCAATGTACAGATGTGCGCCTACGGGTGCAATACTGCTCGGTTAAGCATTTTTAACTTGAAATTGGGTTTGGGGTAAAGGTTAAAGGTTTTTCTTTTCCCTTTTCCCCTTAACCGAAAGGTATTGCCTACGGCTGTACCTTACTAGGTCGGGAAACGCTATAGTGCTTTTCAAGTAATTGAACTAAGCTGTTGCGTCTGCAAATTGCATCACAAGCATGATTAGGCAAAACCTGTAAATCCTCTCCCTTGCACCCTGCACCCTGCTACCCTGCCGCCTCAATGTGCAAACATATAACCACAACAGCTTACACCACTCTCTACTCCCTACTCCCCGTCCTGGCAATCAACGCCCTAGATTGCTCCACCAGACGAATAAACTCATCTCGATAACCTTCTTGGTCTTCCCCCTTTCCTTGGGTTGCCAATTTCATCACCAAATCATAATTAGCATTCCCCTTATACTCAGAGTCACGTAAAACCATCCCAAAGGTAGCAACCGCAGCAGCAAATCTCAGGTTTGTAGAGGGTATCTGGTCGGCTCTTACATCATCATCTTGGATGGTTTGGGTAATTAATTGACTGGTGCTATCCTGGGGCAACTTATAGCGTAGTTTTACTTGCATCAACTCATTGCCGAGAGTATCCGAGGCAGTTTCACCAGAACGCTGATATCGCAAGGGGTCTACCTCTGGCAGCTTCACATCACTCTTTGTACCAGTAGGAATGATTTCATAAAGTGCTGTCACAGAATGACCAGCCCCAATATCCCCTGCATCTTTCTTATCGTCATTGAAATCTTGGTTTTGCAGTAAGCGGTTTTCGTAGCCAATCAACCGATATGCCTGAACTTTCGCCGGATTAAATTCCACCTGAATTTTCACATCCTTGGCAATGGTAAACAGAGTTCCCCTCAAATCGTTAACTAAAACCTTTTTGGCTTCCAATAGGGTATCGATGTAAGCGTAGTTGCCGTTACCCTTATCAGCCAATTGCTCCATTTTTCCGTCCTTATAGTTGCCAGTGCCAAATCCCAACACTGTCAGGAAAATTCCCTGGTCTCGCTTCTGTTCAATTAATCGCGTCAGGTCGGCATCACTGGAAACCCCGACGTTAAAATCTCCATCGGTGGCTAAAATTACTCTGTTATTGCCAGATTTGAGGAAGTTTTGTTTGGCTATCTTGTAAGCTAGTTCAATACCCTGGCCGCCAGCAGTGGAACCTCCAGCCTCCAAGCGGTCAATAGCCGCCAGAATTTTTGATTTCTGACTACCTGGAGTCGCAGGTAATACTAATCCAGCATTCCCAGCATAAACTACCAAACTTACCCGATCTTCAGGGCGCAGTTTATTCACTAGCAATTTCAAGGATTGTTGCACCAAGGGCAATTTGTTAGGGTCATCCATAGAACCGGAGACATCAATCAAAAATACTAGGTTGCTGGGTGGTAAGGTTTCGCTCTCTAAACGTTTACCTTGCAAACCGACCAGTACCATCTTATGTTGAGAATTCCAGGGAGCAGCAGCAATTTCAGTGGTTACAGAAAAAGGGCGTTCGGCTTTTGGTTGAGGATAATTGTAGGTAAAATAATTGATCAATTCCTCAATTCGCACTGCATCTTTGGGTGGTAATTCCCCTTGAGTAATAAACCGTCGCACGTTGCTGTAAGATGCTGTATCGACATCAATAGAAAAGGTTGAAAGAGGGTCATTCCCGACGCGATGAAAGGGATTATCCTCAATTCTGTTGTAGTTTTCTGTATTGAATTTGCTATCTGTTTCAGCTTGGGGTGCAACTCTTCCAATACTGCTACCAGCTTGGAGTTTAGGGCTTGCGGGGCGGTTAACAAGTTGATCCTGCACAGATGCCCTAGACGGAATACTAGCAGGTAGAACTGTGGGTAAGGGTTGAGTCTTTCGAGTAGACTCATCTAGAGTACGTTCTCTGGTAGTCTGAGTTGGAGTGGTAAGATTACGAGCATCTAATTCATTTATCGAACTTCTGAGGATTGCTAACTCCGGCGCGAATTCGGACTGCAAGCGTTGTAGAGTTTTTATATCTGCTTGGGTAACTATCTTGGGATCAGTCGCTACTAGCTCATTGATGCGATTTAGACAGTCATTCAAGACTGTGGCAAATTCAGTTCGAGTTATGGGAAGAGTGCCAAAGTTTTGGATGGAGACAACGCAACTATACTGTTTTACCAATCCCTGGAGTGCTTGGTAGTCAGGGTGATTGGGTAGAACGCTAGAACTGGGAGGAGTCTGATTAGCTGGAATCGCAACTGTAGCAGACTGACGTAAAATCGCAATTCCTATTGATGGTATTAATAATAACAGTGCAATAATACTGACTCGTTGCCACATTTTGGACAGAATCGGGTAAGACACGGCTAAATCCTCACACTAAATTTGTTTTGTCACATTTGAAGTTTCTACTTATTTAGAATAGTCTTGAGCAGCCTGAGATTTCATAACCGTTGCAGTTTTGGTAACTGTAACTGATATAAAACTAAGCATTTCTGTCTAGCATCAGGATTATGCGGTTCAACTTGGTATTACTATCTGACTAATATTCTTGATCCACAAATGTTATCTGCACAGCGAGTTTGTGAATTATATCCTGATGGAAAGCGCGTTGAAGATGCTTTCCTACTTACGAAACGGCTTTTAGGTTTAGCTTAATATTTGGGTAGGCGACACCAATGGTGTACAAATCACTATTGTCGCACTATCTCGCAACAAGGGGGGAGTGGGGTTTGGGGAGAGTTCTTGTCAGTAATTGAATGATTAGGGTCTTGTTCTCAAGTCATGGCACTTCATGTTAGCTTCTCTAGTATTGCCCCAATCCGCTTGCAGGCATCGCGTAAAATCTTGTCTGCCATGAATCGGGTCAAATGTTCAGTTACACCGCGCATACCGGGAAACATTGCCCCTGGATGGGGTTGGTATTCGCCCAGTATTTATTCGCCCAGTATTGCTGCAAGGAGGAGTGGAAAATCATGTATTACAGCATAATACATAATCAACAATAGAGCTACAGTCTCGCAATCTAATGACTTCAAAAGAAATTACTGAATTGATTGAAACTGAAATTGACGGTGATTGGTCACGTTCTAATTTTCACGGTGTAGATTTAAAAAAATGTCTAGTTTAACCTGTAAAGAAAGTTTATGAAATTGGTTTTGAAGAGGGTAGCACAATTGATTTGTAGCTTGTACTTGAGGAGATACCAGAAGATAAAAACTTAGATTATAAAATTGTGTTTGATGAATAATCAAAGCAATTTGGTTTAGCTATTTCTGGGCTAGAGCAAGATATATTTATTGGTTTTTATGGCACATTTTAAATACGTTTGTAGGTATGTAGTAGATAACTTTATATAATTTACCGATGAACTAATTAGGTGATTTCCGAAAAAGAATTTACCACCTAAAAATGATTTGGCTGTGCCTGCTGTGGCTAACGTATCCAAATGCTTGCTCCTGTTTGTTTTGCATCAAGGCTACATTCTACCTCTATTGGTAAATTCTTTCCTAGAAATCACCTTACCCCCACACTCCTCTTCCCCTAAAGCCTACACTGTGCGTGAGAAATCCGGGCCAATCCCTTTGAGTGGATTGCAGTTTTTGGCTAACCCACAGCTTAATGTCATGAAAAATCTATATTATGGCGATGCTGTAATCTCAAACTCGCCAGTAATGTTATGAAAGCATGACATTGCGATCCCGAAATGGCTGATAAATTCGTGAAACAGGCAAAAAACCTACTTCTTACCCCTTGATCCCTAGATATGCTTAGTGGTTAATATTGACTTAACAAACAGAACTCCTCCGATCCCAAAGAAATGCTAATTTTGGCACGATCAGGAATTGCAAGGACGTTACCTCAATTTAAAAACAGATTAAAAAACTTAAAAACTGGGCAAAACCAGGAGTCAGGATAAGAAATTCATCTGGAGTGGATGACATTTTATATAGCATTCTTTAACCAGGGGAAATCATTTACCGCTTAAACTACTGGAGGCCAAATTAATGGCAAAAGAACGCCCACCACTAGAGGAGATGACCTTACGCCAACTACGCAAAGTTGCTAGCGAATATAGCATCTCTCGCTATAGCCGAATGCGTAAATCACAACTGCTGGCATCAATACAAGAAGTCCAGCGCAGCAAAAATTTACTCAGTCCATCTCGTTCATTGGAGGCACAAGAAACCGTGGAAGCTGCAAAGTTTGAATTAGGTCAGGAAGATCGTACTGGTGGATCTTTGGCTGATGTTGATGAAGGACTGGCAGATTTGCCATCTGGCTATGGTGACAGCCGGATTGTACTCTTACCGCGCGATCCTCAGTGGGCTTACACTTACTGGGATGTTCCCAATGAACACAAAGAGGAACTGCGCCGCCAAGGGGGACAACAACTGGCACTGCGGATTTATGATGTCACCGACGTTGATCTCGAATACCAAAGTCCCCACAGTATTCAAGAATATCCGGCTGATGAACTAGCTAGAGAATGGTATTTACCAGTTCCAGTTAGCGATCGCGATTATGTGATCGATATCGGCTATCGTACTGCTGATGGTCGCTGGTTAGTACTAGCTCGTTCATCGAGAGTACACATTCCTCCCGTCTATCCTTCTGACTGGATAGAGGATGTCTTCATCACTGTCAACTTTGAAGAAGATTTGCGTGGTAAGACTCAATACGAACTAGTTCCCCCTGCCAAGAAGGTTGCAGCTACCGCCAATGGTAATACTGTTGTGAATAACGGCAACCCCATCTACGACCAAATCTTTGGTTTAGCCGAATCTGCCGAAGCGCTACGGGTTGCTGGTTCTATCTTTGGTTCTCAGCATCAAGTACCAGGTTCAGCGCGCCCCGAACAAGCTCTCAGCTCCTACATTTTCCCCTCTGGTGTTGGTCTGTGGGCGTCTGGCTTAACCGCTTCCGGTGCAGGAATGTCAGGTGTTGGCTTCTCGGCTTCTGCTGTACCAGTGCGTCCACGCAAGTTCTGGTTAATTGCCGATGCTGAATTGATCGTCTACGGTGCAACCGAACCTGATGCTACCGTAACCATTGGTGGCCGTCCAATTAAGCTAAACCCAGATGGAACATTCCGTTTCCAGATGTCCTTCCAAGATGGTTTAATTGACTATCCGATTTTGGCTGTAGCTGCTGATGGTGAACAAACCCGATCAATTCAAATGAAATTTAATCGTGAAACACCATCTCGGAATACTAACACCAAAGAAGAAGCTGTTTTAGAATGGTTTCCTTAAGTTTTGGTTCTCAGATTAACTCCAGACTGAAATTTTAAATTATTCCCCGCTATAGTAATTCTGTAGCGGTTTTTTGTATTATATGTCTACAAAAAAATTATTTTTGTTATTTATCTTGATAATCGGTGCAAGCTTATTATCAGGTTGTCAAGAAATTGAAGCAAATTCAGTCTCAAAAGCATCTAAAACTTGTCCTGGCAAAGATGCCAAGTTCAGTATTAATTTTTTTAAAACCAATAATCAAGGTAAAAAAAATCCCAGAGGGATTAACAATGTGATTATTTTTAATCCCAAATCAGCAGAATTAGATTTCAAAGTTAACCTTGGTCTATCTCATAAACTCTACGCCAAAGATGCTAAGGGTAAATTGCGTAAAGAATATGTAGCAAAGCAGTTTCATGAACTCATCGCTGATGAAAATGCCAAATTAAACGGACAGCTACCCATTGCCGCAATTAATGCTGACTATATAGGTACTGATGATAAACCACAGGGCTTAAATGTTTCTCGTGGCGTAGAGTATTCAGGAGTATTTAAAAATAAACGTTCTTCCTTTGGGGTATCAGGAGGTATACCCAACCAGCGACAGGCTACTATCCAAACAGGTAGAAGAAAAAACGATATTCTCAATTACAATTTAGTGGGTGGTAATGGCAGATTTTATCGTCAGGGTAAATTTAAAGATATTTGTCAAGACTTGGGAGAATTTGCTTGTAAAAATGCTAAAAACCGCTCTCTAGCAGCGATTACTAATCAAGGCTATGTCATTCTATTAGTTAATGACTTGAAAGCTAATTCAGATATTGAGTTATCTCAAGTTAATCAAGAATTACTACCAGATATGTTTGATAATGTCTTAGAAGGTATAGCTAGCAATAACTGTTTAGGTCAGATTCAAGAAGGGATTTTATTTGATGGCGGTATGTCTCCAGGATTGTATTACAACCAGAAAACTTATGTAGAAAACCTTGGCCCGATTGGTTCAGTTTTTTTGATTTACAAAAAATAAAAATATCGAGCCTACTTTATTTATAAAAATCACAATACTCAGATCCCCGACTTATTGGAGAAGTCGGGGATCTCGTCACTTATGAATGATTTAGGATTGCTATATACAAATAGTTTTGTACCTATAGAATTACTATCAATACTGCTCGCTTTGTAGATTTTTAACTTGGAATTGGGTTTAGGGAAAAGGTTAAAGGTTTTTTCTTTCCTCTTTCCCCCGCCCCTTATCCCCAGAGGGGGCCCCACCTTCCCCTTTTCCCCAAAACCCGACAAGTATTGGGATTACTATTTAATTTTTGAACAAAAGTAGGTACTGTAGTGGTGTGTCAAGGCTAAAATGTTGCAAAAAAATTGTAGGTTGGGGAACCACTGCGTTGCGCGGGTTAAGAGCGTTCTAGCAAGTGGCGTTGGAGGCTTTGCCAAAGCCAACATCCTGATATCTGTTGGGTTGCGCTCCGCTCCACCCAACCTACGTCTGGTTTTGTACTTAGCTAAAATTAGATTTAATTTCATCCAGCAAAATTTTAGAATACCGATTCTTTAACTTTCTGTGACTTCTCAAGCTTGTTGGGATTTACCCAACGATTAACAGATTCATTGTTATGTTTGTATACCTTAATTTGCACTTGCTTGGAACTTAACTTGACTATTTCGGCGGGAATTCTTTGAACATCGCTAGAATCTGCGCGAGGCTTGTAAAGCCAAATAACTTTTTGCCCAACTTCAAAGTAGTTAGAATTGCTAGGCAAAGAAGGCGTACTTTCTGCACAAGAGGGGAAAGCAACTGCTAAGTTGATCAAAAGTACTAAGACCACTAGACTTATTTGGAAAAGTTTCATGATCATTGAACTTGTCTTAGGTCTGGTGGGGCAATCAATCTGCTGCTCTAACATTTAAATATTATCCTGTTTATTATTTTTATTAATCGCAAACCAAGGGGAGCATCCCAAATGTGTAAGTTATATCAAACCCAGGTGATAAATTGTCATTGCGTACTCCTTTCCTACGGAACGCTACGCGAACGGAGAACCCCCAGGGTACGCAACATCGTGGAGCAAACGCAATGACAAACATGTTCTTGCAAAATTGGGATGCTCCCACTGATTTTAGGATAAAGCGACTTCGCAAATAAAATCAAATATTCTTTTTTCTTGAAGCGATAAATTAATCTTATGATAAAATTTGTGATGTTCTGACTTAATCACAATCTCTATCTCAAGAATAATAGACGAAAAAGAACACTCCGTCGTAAAAATTGATCATAAGTGGTTACGCAAAATTATTTATGTCATTGCGTTCGCGTAGCGTCTCGTAGAGAGCAAAATGAAATGTAGCGTTCGCAATGACAAATGTATATTTAATTTTGCATTAGTACTTATATAGTGCTTTATAAACTTTGATCTATATGCTTCAGAGTATAAATTTACTTGCGGCGAAGCAACCTAATATTGACCAACTAGTTCGTGCCTTGCGGCAAGAGGTAAATCTGTCTAAAGAAAGTTTTGCTACTGAGTTTGGTATCATCTTTCCAACAATTAATCGTTGTAAAAATGGATATGTAACACCTTCTCTTTTAGCAACACTGCGAATTAGGAGCCTACTCAATGAGTCAGGTGAACATAGTCAAATTATTTAGCCAACATACTTATAAGAATAGTTTTGTGAGTTTTGAATGAGAATCCCCCTTGGTAGCTGAGAATATTGATGATATAAAGGTGACAATAAAAATAGTCAAAACAGCAACTTGCCCCAAAAAGACTAGTTCAATGCTTTGAAAAGTCACAACAGAGTTAGCATTTCACGCTGTATATAGCCTTAAATATCCTCTAAAATGACTGTTTAGAAGCTTAAACGTCTTAATTCCTAGAGGATTTTCCCAAAAGACGATCGCAAATGTAGCTTGTAACCGACGCATGACCAATCGAGAGGAATTAATGAAGAACGAGTCAACGTCTGCCAGAAACGCCGACGTAAATTTCCTTCTCGGCGGGGGTGAAATGGGTGCTAGGATGCGAGAACTGGATTGGTCAAAAACTTCTCTTGGCCCAACACAGCAGTGGCCACAGAGTTTGAAGACTGCTGTGCGGATCATGCTAACTTCCCGTCAAGCCATGTTTGTTTGGTGGGGCGAGGAACTGATTAACCTTTACAATGATGCTTACAAGGCTATTATTGGCGGCAAACACCCAGAAGCGCTTGGGCAGCCAGCTTCCTACGTGTGGCGGGAAATATGGGATCAGGTCGGGCCTAGAGCCGAATCAGCAATGCTGAAGAACGAGGGTACTTACGACGAAGCGCTGCTGCTAATTATGGAGCGCAACGGCTACCCAGAGGAAACCTATTATACTTTTTCATATAGCCCAGTTCCTAATGACCAGGGCGATACAGGTGGAATTATCTGCGCTAACACAGACGATACGCAACGAATTATCGGTGAGCGTCAGTTGGCACTTTTGCGCGAACTAGCGGCGAGAACAGCAGACGCGCGGACGTTTGATGAAGCCTGTACGGTGAGTGCGAGTTGTTTAGAAAGCAACCCTTACGATCTCCCTTTTGCAATGATTTATCTGGTTGATCCAGATAAGCAGGAAGTTTTTTTAGCTGGAACGTGTCGCATTGAGCAAAATCATCTAGCAGTTCCAGAAACAGTAGCTCTTGATGCTGATGGGGTTTGGCCCTTTGCAGAAGTGATCAAAACCCATCGGGCAAAACTGATTTCCGATTTGGAAGTGTCTTTTAGTAGTCTACCTTGTGGTGTTTGGCAGCGATCGCCCCATCAAGCGATCGCAGTCCCCATTGCCCCATCCGGTCAAACGGGAAAAGCTGGTATATTAATAGCTGGTTTAAACCCCTTCCGGCTATTCGACGATAATTATCAAGGATTCATCGATTTAGTTGCAGCTCAAATTGCAGCCAGCATTGCTAACGCCCAAGCTTACGAAGAAGAACGCAAACGCGCTGAAGCCTTGGCAGAAATCGATCGCGCGAAAACCGTCTTTTTTAGTAACGTCAGCCACGAATTCCGTACCCCACTTACCCTGATGCTGGGGCCATTAGAAGACACCTTAACTAATTGTGCCACTCTGCTTCCACCTAAAGAACTAGAGCAGTTAGAAATGGTGCAACGTAATGGACTCCGGTTGCTGAAACTTGTCAACAGCTTGCTAGACTTCTCGCGCATTGAAGCCGGGCGGGTTCAAGCTTCTTATGAACCCACCAACCTTGCCACCTTCACCACAGAACTAGCTAGTGTATTTCGTTCAGCAGTAGAACGTGCAGGAATGCAATTATTAGTCAATTGTCCTTCCCTGCCAGCACAAGTATATGTCGATCGGGAGATGTGGGAAAAGATTGTTCTTAACCTGCTCTCGAATGCCTTTAAGTTCACGATGGCTGGAGAAATTGCGGTCAGTTTGCAGTGGTCAAATGACCATATTGAGTTTGCAGTCAAAGACACAGGAATCGGCATCCCAGCAGCAGAAATCCCCCACCTTTTTGAACGATTCCACCGCGTCAAAGGGGCGCAAGGACGAACTTTTGAAGGATCGGGAATTGGATTATCACTAGTGCAAGAATTGGTGCAAATGCATGGTGGAAAAGTTGATGTCACCAGTGTTCTAGGCGCAGGTAGTTGCTTTACTGTGTCAATTCCCACAGGATATGCTCATTTGCCTCTAGACCGAATTAGTACCCCTAGAACTTTAGCTTCAACCGCATTAGGTGCAATCCCATATTTAGAAGAAGCCCTGCGTTGGCTACCTGAAGAAGCAGGGGAGCAGGGGAGCAGGGGAGCAAGGGAGGAAAATACTTCCTTTTCCCCTCTGCCCCTCCGCTCCTCTACTCCCTCTGCTCGGATTCTCCTGGCTGACGACAACGCAGACATGCGCGATTATGTCAAACGGCTATTAAGTCAGCAATATGAGGTGGAATCAGTGCCGGACGGTTTAGCGGCTTTGGATTCTGCTCGTGGGCGTGTTCCAGACTTGATACTGACAGATGTGATGATGCCTGGATTAGATGGCTTTGGACTGCTGCAAGCATTAAGAGCCGATCCGCAGACGCAAAAAGTTCCCATCATCCTGTTGTCGGCACGGGCAGGGGAAGAGGCACGGGTGGAAGGGTTAGAAGCGGGAGCCGATGATTATTTGATTAAACCCTTCTCTGCCCGTGAATTGTTGGCGCGGGTAGAGGCAGCCCTCAAAATGGCTCGTCTCCGCCAAGAGGCAATGGAACGCGAACAAGGATTGCGAATTGAAGCTGAGGTGGCGAAAGCACACTTAGAGACTGTCCTAGCTGGTATCAAAGACCAGTTTTATGTGTTGGATCGAGAGTGGCGTTATAGCTTTGTTAATGACCAGGTAGCAGCAGTTGTTGGTATCCAAAAGGAAGATTTGCTAGGTAGGAGCATTTGGGAAGTTTTTCCAGATGTGGTCAACAGCGAGTTTTATACTCAAATTTATCAAGCGATGTCTACGACGGGCTACGCCTACGCACAACAAACTGTTGTTCAGTTTGAATACTTTTATCCTACTTGGCAGCGCTGGTTTGAGAATCGCGTCTACCCCTTTGCAGAAGGAGTAAGCATTTTTACTACAGATATTAGCGATCGCAAACAGGCAGAAAAAGCCCTTCGGGAAAGTGAAGAAAAGTTCCGCAACATGGCGGACAATGCCCCCTTCATGGTTTGGGTGACAGACACTGATAGCCATTGCACCTATCTCAGTCAAAGTTGGTACGACTTTACAGGTCAAAACGAGGAAGCGGGTCTGGGATTTGGCTGGTTAAATGCTGTACATCCAGAGGATGGCAATGACGTTAGGAATATTTTTCTGGAAGCTAGTAGCAGTTATTCGGCTTTCCGTATGGAATATCGCTTGCGGCGCAAAGACGGCGAATATCGCTCTTGTATCGATGCTGCTAATCCGTGGTTTGGGGTAGACGGTGAGTTTAAAGGTTACATTGGCTCAGTAATTGATATTACAGAACGCAAAGTTGCAGAAGCCGAACGCGATCGCCTCCTAGAACTTGAGCAAGCTGCCAGAACTGAAGCCGAAAGAGCCAACCGGATTAAAGATGAGTTTCTAGCAGTACTTTCCCATGAATTGCGATCGCCTCTCAATCCCATTCTTGGTTGGGCGAGACTTTTGCAGACTCGTGAATTTGACACCGCAGCCATGAAGAAAGCGATCGCAACCATCGAGCGGAATGCTAAATTACAAGCTCAACTAATTGAAGATTTGCTCGATGTCTCCCGAATATTACAAGGCAAACTCAACCTCAAGATGTTTCCTGTCAATCTAGTGCTTGTGATTGAGGGGGGATTGGAAACAGTGCGTTTGGCAGCAGAAGCTAAAAACATTCAAATTCAGACAATGTTAGATGGTTCATTCGGGCAAGTTTTGGGCGATTCTAGTCGTTTACAACAAGTTATCTGGAATCTCTTATCGAATGCTGTTAAATTCACTCCTGAAGGAGGGAAAATTGATATTCAACTAGAGCGCGTTGACACTCAAGCTCAGATTACCGTCAGTGACACAGGTAAGGGAATTAGCCCTGACTTTCTCCCTTATGTGTTTGAATATTTTCGTCAGGCTGATGGCACAACAACCCGAAAATTTGGTGGCTTGGGGTTAGGATTAGCAATTGTTCGTCATTTAATAGAATTACATGGTGGCACGATTTCGGCCGAAAGTTTAGGTGAAGGGCAAGGAGCGATTTTCCGAGTCAGGCTACCATTAATTAAGAAAGATTTACCCCCAAAACCAGACATAAATATTACTGCATTAAATCCTGCTTCTGTGACTGAAATTCTTGCAGGCATCCAAATCTTAGTTGTGGATGATGACGATGATACTCGTGACTTCCACACATTTGTGCTAGAGCAGGCTGGAGCAAGGGTAATTGCTGTGACATCAGCAAAAGAAGCGTTGCAAGTATTGGCAGAATCAGAACCAGATATGCTGCTCAGTGATATTGGGATGCCAGAGACAGATGGCTATATGCTGATGCAGCAAATTAAAGTATTGCAGGCAAAACAAGCCAAACAGATGCCAGCGATCGCTTTAACTGCTTATGCAGGAGAAATCAACCAGCAACAAGCACTCGCATCAGGCTTTCAAAAGCATCTATCCAAACCCATCGAACCAGAGGAATTAGTCAAGGCAATTGCAACTCTAATTGGCAGAATTTGGAATGGCTGAGTGTTCGCCTGTGGTGTATAAACTGCTTAAGAGGGAACAGGGAAATCCCCATAATTAAAATTAGTCAACTTACAGCTATTTTCAGGTAAATAGACCACGCGGTAGGGGCACAGCAATGCTGTGCCCTTACGATAAATGTGGTTCAAATACATGAAAACTGCTGTAAGCTGAAACTCCTTTAAAACCTCGTTTCCAGCCTCCGGCTGGAAATGCTGCTCCTGGTGGCTCTGCCGCCAGCAAGCGAGGCGGAGCCTCTAGGATGGCATTCCCAGTCTCCGACTGGGAACGAGACAATATCTAAAAGCTTTTACTACGCTAGTTTTCACGTTAAGTTGACACCAATGTACCCTGCGGGAAGCCGCTCGGCATCTACATGAATTGCCCCTACACCTTATTTGAGTGGGAACCGCTATATTTACTCTTAATTAATCGAGAGAAAGTTTTTTTATCGTAAATTAAAGGGTTTAAGAACCTGCAATCTATATGTAGCAGCCATTTCAATCGGGGTTTAAATCCCCCGTTAGCGCTAGCGTAAAGCCTTCTCTTTCAGAGACGCTAACGCGTAGCTTGCTTCCACGAAGTGGTACGGTATGGCAACGCTATGAGCGACGGAGGAGCGTCAGCTGCCACAACGCTCTTAACTTATCGCAAGGCACTTCTCTTCTCTACGAGACGCTACGCGAACGTCTAAAATGTCTTTAATTTTGAATTTTGTTAGCGCAGCGTTAGCAAGTTTACGAGCGTCATTTTGAATTGTTAATCTGCTTATTTATACCTTTAGTTTGTAACTTAAATTATTGATCTCACTCCTGATTATTTTGCTTAATTACGCAAAATATATCGGCAATTACTTGAGTGTACCGTATAAATTTTGGTAAGTGTTGTTAGGTTATCTACTCAGCTAAATTATTCAGTTTACTTAACTCATCAAATCTTCATGTATTTGAAGGGTAGTTTATCTTTTACAGTAAAAATAGTGGGAATAATAAACTAAATTGGATTAAGCAAATTAGTTAGCTATGAGCCAAATATGTCCTATCTCCAAAACCTGCGCTTGTCGCAATGTTGCACGCTGCCGGACTCAGGAGGCAGGTAGGCTCTTTCTCTGGTTCCCTGTTCCACATACCCTAACAAAAGTCACCTCCTACCTAGAGCAGTTTTCTCTTGAGTATGAACTGATGCAAGAACGGCCAGGTTTGAGTTTGAACTGTAGAACCGGACAGTCTCTAGAAATTGCCCGTAACCTGGCCAAATTACTTGCACCAAGAGAATTAAAAGAAACGCAAGTCCTTTTCATTCGAGGTACTATCCAACCTCAAATCCACGATTTTAGTGACATAGCCTCATTACAACGCTTCATTCAGTTGAACCAATCCGACTGGCTGGTTGAAATGTTAGCAGCGGAACGATTCACCAGTTACTTCCAACCAATTGTCTCAATTAACGATACATCGCAGATTTTTGGATATGAATCGCTCTTGCGGGGACTGGATGAACAAGGCAATTTAGTACTACCGACACCAATTATAGAGTTAGCAACTGAAGCCGGACTCATACCACAACTCGACCAAGTTGCTCGCCTCAGCACAATCAATCAATTCAGTCGCCATCAAGTGAGTGGGCATATCTTCATCAATTTTGCACCAACGTCACTTTATGACCCAGTTTTTTGCCTACGTAGTACAGTAGAGGCAATTGATACTGCTGGAATTTCGCACGATCGCGTTGTTTTTGAAGTCGTGGAGTCAGACAATCCTCAAGATTTAGCCCACCTCAAGGCAGTACTACAATACTACCGAGATGCTGGGTTTTTAGTCGCTCTTGATGACCTTGGTTCTGGCTATTCCAGCCTAAACTTGCTGCATCAGTTACGTCCAGACTTTATCAAGCTGGATATGGAGTTAATTCGAGATGTACATCAAGACCTTTACAAAGCTTCCATTACTGAAAAGCTTCTAGAGATTACTCAAAAATTAAACATCCAGACCGTTGCTGAAGGAATTGAGTGCATTGAGGAATTGAACTGGCTGCGAGAACGAGGTGCAAATCTTGCTCAAGGCTATTTGATTGCTCAACCCAGTGCAGTGCCTATTACTACAACCCCTTACTTTGATCCGATCGCATTAACTGTAGTATCGGCAAATTCTCAGGTAGTTGAGCAGGTTCAACACCAAAGCGAGTCCGAGCGAATTGTGGCAGCAGTGACGCAGCGCATTCGACAATCGTTGGAGTTAGACGAGATTTTGCAAACCACAGCAGCCGAAGTGCGACAACTATTTCAGGTAGATAGAGTATTAATCTATCAGTTTGAGCCAGACTGGAGTGGGTTAGTTGCTGTAGAATCCTTAGCAGAAGGGTGTATGTCCATTCTTGGTTTTCACGTTATGGACACATGCTTTAAATCCACACGTGCAGCTTACTTCCAAGAAGGTAACACCAGAGCGATCGAAGACATTGAAAATGCGGGACTATCGCCGTGTCATATTGATCTCCTCCGAAGTCTGCAAATTCGGGCAAACCTTGTCGTACCCATTTTGCAGCAAGAGCGTTTGTGGGGATTATTGATTGCTCACCAATGCCATAACAGCAGACAATGGCAGCAATCGGAAATTAACTTATTTAACCAGTTAGCTGGTCAAGCTGCGATCGCTATTCAGCAATCAGAACTTTACCACCAATTACAACAAGCAAACCAAGAATTACAGCGCCTTGCCTGTTCGGATGGTCTAACCCAAGTAGGAAATCGACGTTGCTTTGATGACACGTTAAAGACACAGTGGCAACGATTGGCACGAGAACAAGGTTCGCTATCTTTGATTTTGTGTGATGTCGATTACTTTAAGCTCTACAACGATACGCATGGACATCTGGCAGGAGATGATGCACTTAGACAGGTTGCCAAGACAATTTCTCAGACAGTGAAACACCCCGCAGATTTAGTTGCTCGTTATGGTGGAGAAGAGTTTGCAGTCATTTTGCCGAATACTGATATCGAAAGGGCTATTGCAGTTGCCAAAGATATTCAGACCAATATTAGTGCATTACAAATGCCTCACCCTCATTCTGATGTCAGTGAATTCATCACCCTAAGTCTTGGTGTGGCAACCATTATACCTCATAGCCAATTATCTCCTGAAACCTTAATTGCTGCTGCTGACCAAGGACTCTACCAAGCAAAAGCACAAGGAAGAAATTGTGTGGTGCAGATGGATTGTGAGAATGCTGACTGAATAATTACTAATTCATAATTAAAGACACTGTAGAGAGCGAGTATTGGCATAGGATTAATCGTACTTCCTCTGCTTGAGATAAATGCCGATTAGCTTAGGTCTTTCAATTTAGACTGCTTGCAGCGATTTTGGTAGAGTAGTTGTATGTTCTAGAGTTATACATTGAGAACAGTATAATTACTATGCTTGGAAGACCCCCTTCCAATCACTTGTATGATAAAGGCATTCGTGGAGGTGTGAAAAAAATGACGACTTACCAAATCGTCTTTGAAGGTGAAGTGTTAAAAATCGGATTTGCCGAACCCGCACAAAATAACCAAATTGTCAAAGATGCGGCAGCACGTCTGGATGAGATGAGTAAAACAGGAGAGCTAGCAGGGGGAGTATTACTGAAGATTAATGGCCCGGTGTCTGTGCCTGTAGCCTTTGTATTAGCACATAAGGTAGGGCATCTTTACGGTGCGATCGCATTTTTTGACCCCAAGTTAGGCAAGTATGTTGTCTGTATTACCCATAACCCAGCATATAGCCTGGGTGATTTAGTTGATTAAAGTTTAATATGCAACACTTAGTTGTTCAAATTGACATGAGTACAAATCTCAATTTACCTGAGAATTTATTCAAAAAAAAGTAATACAAGTTTAAAATGCGTGTTTGCCTCTGAATATAATCGATTTAATGGGAAAAATTGATGATAAAAATATATTTATTGCATTTTATGCTACTCATACGTTAATTTTATTTAAGTATATTACGTAAATGAGGCAGTTGATTAATAGGTAGGGGTAGGATGCGATCGCTATTACTTCTAGCTTCAGGTTTTATATAGTTTGCAGTTTACATAAACGAAAGCTTTTATGGTGACAAGTTCTCAAGAGGTTGCATTACAGGTTGTTCAGCAGGCGATCGCTGCTTTGGCTATTTGGGCAAAGCCAGATAATCAGTTACCCGTTCAAAAAAAAGAGCATCCAGCAGTTACTAGAGCTAAAAATGTATTGGGCTGGAAAAATTATTCAAAAATTGGAAAGTTGAGTTTGCTATTTGACAAAGTAAAGTTATCTGACCAACCCAAGCAATATCAACCAAAAGCTCATTACCATCGACTGTTAGCAATTGAAAATAATAATCAAGAATATCCAGATATTCCTTATCCATCAGATTTAGAATCTGTTCAAAAAGAAAAGTCGGCTTTTAAAGACAAAATTCAAAGTGAAGTCTTACCCTATATTGAAGAAAACTGGGATAATCTTTCCTGGCTGATACTAATTCTAGAAAAATTTGGCTCATGTCTCAGCTTTGGTGAACCTGATGTTGCTTTAGTAGACAGAGCAAAGACTACAGCAGCAGTTACAGCCGCTTTAGTTAATAATAGTGACGCTGAAAATATCAGCTTAATTGCTGGGGATTTATCAGGAATACAAAATTTTATCTACACAATTTCTTCTGATGGCGCTCTCAAGTCACTACGAGCGAGGAGTTTTTATTTAGAATTAGTTATCCAAGAAGTAGTACAGCAATTAATCGGAGATTTAAAACTCCCAAGTACTAATATAATTTATGCTGGAGGAGGCAATTTTTACTTAATCGTATCGGGCGAATCACAACAGATAAAAGAATCTGTAAACAAAATACGTCAAACGTTTAATAGATGGCTATTAAACACCTTTAAAGGCAAACTATTTTTAGCAATTGATTCCATACATGTCCCTATTAAAGCTTTAGAGGATAAAAGTTTTGCAAATTATTGGACACAACTAACTAAAGATTTAGCCACACAAAAGACTCGTAAATTTTATCAAGAAATCGATGTTTTTCTCAAAGCCAGTCCGAGTTATGAACCTTGCCGAGTTTGTCATCGAGATGATTTACCTAGTTTAAAACCATTAATTCGCCGGAATTTAGATTCTTCCCCTGCCTGCTGGATATGCCGTACCATGTTTGAGCTAGGCGATAATATATTTGATGTTAAGGCGTTATTGCGATCAAAAAGGTCAAATATCAAAGGTTATGTAGACAGAGTTCATATTCCTGGTTACTACTACTATTTTTTCACAGAATGGCAACAAGCAAGAAATTTAGCTCAAAATAATGAAATAGTTTTTCTCATCAACGATTGGCAATTAGAACACTATAAGACAGATAATAATTTGCTGCTATTATTAGGAAACTATGGTAAAGAAAGTGAAGTAGAACCAGGGAGATTCATTCGCGCTGAGGAAATGGCAGAAGCAGCAAAGAAAGTAGGTGCAATTCCTAGAGTTGGTTATTTGCGAATGGATGTAGATAGACTGGGCAGAATTTTTGCTGAAGGTTTAGATAAAGAAAATCGGACTTTACCAAGAATTGCAGGACTTTCCCGCCAAATGAGTTATTTCTTTAAGGTGTACCTCAATAGTTTGGCAGAAAATCGTTATGATAATTTTATTAAGTATTACAAAGATAAAACTATTGAAGTTTTAAGTAATGCCAAATATTTAAGAGAGAGAGAGCGAAAAAATCTCCTATTTATTTATGCAGGAGGTGATGATTTATTTGTCAGTGGCGCATGGAATGAAATTGTAGAATTTGCTTTTGACGTTTATCAGTGTTTCTGTGCTTATACAGGAAATAATCCAGATATTACGCTATCAGGTGGAATTAGCATTGATGATATTAAGTTCCCGCTTTATCAAGCTGCAAAATCATCAGGTGAGGCTGAGAATAAAGCTAAAGCAAATGGTAGAGATAGTTTAGGTTTATTTGCTCAAATTTTTAAATGGGATGAATGGTTAGAGATAGAAGACATCAATTTTTTTGAACCAGAAATAAAAAAGTATTTACATCCTGAAAACAAGCCAAAGTTATTAGGTGTGCTACCATTTGTAAAAAAATTAGAAGCACAAAATATTGGGGTTAATTATTCACGTAATTTTGTGCGTAATCTGCTTATAACTGCACAAATACAAGAGCAAGCCTTAAAAAAGTTTGAAGAAGATAAAGAATCAAAGGAGGCTTTAGGTACTCGCTACTATTTACATCTTCCAAAAATTGCTTATACTCTAGCAAGATTACCTAAAAATGTACTAGATGACAATGATTTTCGGACTTCGTTAAAAAGTCCATATAATGCACCTTATTTTCGGGCGATCGCAACTTGGATTGAACTCTTAAACCGTTGATAATTATATGCCAGAGCCAATTAAACCTAAACCATCTTCCCCACCTGTAAACTCCAGACAATTAATTCCTCAAGTAAATACAAGTAAAACACAGAATATTGTCGAACAAATTGTTAAAACTATTGATGGCTTAACGGAAGGATTACAAAAATATCCTATCAGAGACTTAGTTAAACATGCTGAAGAATTTGGCCCTTATCTTAAGCAGCAAAGATTAGAAACTAATCAAGTACGTAAATTCTTAGATGCTGTAAATCGCTTAAAAGCCGATTTAACTGAAACAGGCGAATTTAGCAAAATTGAAACAGAAATAGTTCTGCTTAAACCCAAATTGGCATACGCCGCAGCTAGACAGAGAGCAGCAAAACCATTAGGTGAGGTGATGTCAGCAGCTATTGATAAAGTTCACAGCAAAGAAGATTTTGAGCGTCTAGTTCAATTACTTGAATCAATTATTGCTTATCACAAAGCTGAAGGTGGAAAATAATTATGCCAACATCATACGCGCAAAAACCCTTACTTGGTAAATTGTCCCTCACTAGTCACCTTTCTGTAGAAACTGGATTGCACATTGGCGGTGGTGGTGAAAATTTAGATATTGGTGGACTAGATAAACCTGTTATTCGTGACCCTCTAACAAAGTATCCTTACTTGCCTGGTTCATCTATTAAAGGCAAACTACGCTCCACTTTAGAACGGTTATTAAATAAACCTCTAAATCGCACAGGAGGAAGCGGTACTTGGCGCTATGAAAGTGATGATTTGGTAAATGGATTTACCGAAGTTGAAGAAGGACGATTTATTGCTTATGAAGGCGCTAGTACCTGTCAAATTAGCCGATTGTTTGGTTCTACTGGCGGCTCAAAATTTTGGATGCCAATTGAGGCTGCTAGAGAAGAAGGATTATTGGAAAATAATAGTCCTACTCAGACAATCCAAGGTCAGAACTGCGTCAGAATTAATCGCGGACGTAATGCACCGGCTCGCCTGATTATTCGAGATTCCCATTTGCTACCAGATTCAGCAGCAAAGCTCAAGCAAGTTGATACCGGTTTATATATGACCGAGTGGAAATTTGAAAACGGTATTGATCGCGTGACGGCGGCGGCAAACCCCAGACAGTTAGAGCGTGTACCTGCTGGATCAAAATTCCAGTTTGAATTAGTTTATACCGTAGAAGATAAAGACCAAGCCGTTGAAGATTTGCAAAATATTGCGATCGCACTAGCCATTCTAGAAGATGATGCACTCGGCGGACACGGTTCTAGAGGCTACGGTAAAGTCAGATTTCAAAACTTCGAGTTTTCCTATCGCAGCTTGGCACAATATCGTCAGATTACCAACACGCCTGCTGGTACATCAGGTTTACAACCATTAGAATCTATCGCCAATACACAAGCACTCTTAGATAACTTTGGAAGCTTACGCGATTACATCGAACAGCGAGTATTGCCAGGGAATGAATCATGAGTGTGTGGAAATTAGTTAAACTCAATTTTGGGCGTAGTCCTGCTCACTTTGGGGAATTGGGAATTGGGATTGAAGAAACAAGCGATCGCGTCCGTTCTGATGCTTTATTTAGTGCTTGGGTAAGCGTCTATGCGCGGTTATTTGGTAAAAATGCAGTTGAAGAATTATTGCAGAGATTTCCTTCTGAAAAGCACCCACAACTAATACCCCCCTTGCGGATAAGTTCTACATTCATCTATCGACAAGAGAACGAACACACAATTTACTATCTTCCCCGTCCTCTCAAGTTTCCCATCAACTACCCTGCTGAAGACCTAGAATTTTTCAAAACCTATAAAAAACTGAATTACTTACCTTTAGAAGTATGGCAAAGATGGTATCAAGGAGAGGGATTTATCGGTGGTGATGCTGAAGAGTTAAAAACTGAAACTAAAGGTCAATCTAATGGACATCTGCGCCAATTAGGAACATTTGATTACAAAAAAGCCTTTGAAATTGATCAAATTCCGAAAATTGCAGTAGATCGAGTTACTAGAGCCACAAATCTTTATCACACTGGCTTTGTTCAATTCAGATCAGATAAAAATCCATCTGGTTTATATTTTCTCCTGCAACTCTCCCCAGAAGGCGATAAATTAGCAGATCAATTAAAAGCTGCTTTACATTTATTAGGAGAAGAAGGACTTGGCGGAGAACGTTCAAGTGGTGCAGGGAGATTTGAAATTGAATGGTTAGAATTACCAGAAACTTGGCAAAGTATAGTAGATTTTTCTGCTGGAAATTATCACACCCTCATGAGTTTATTTTGGGATACACTCATAAAAACTGAATTTTTAAATAACGCCAGCTATGAAATTCAAGAACGCGGTGGTTGGATAACTGAAAATCAACTCCGGCGCAAAATGGTGCGAATGTTCAGTGAAGGTTCTGTTTTTAAAGAAGAACCACAGGGGAAACTTGTAGATGTAACACCAATACAGTTAGTAGATGATAAAGGGAAATATAAATTCCACCCCATTTACCGTAGTGGAATTAGCTTGAGCTTATCAATTAACATAAAGGAGAAATAAACAATGACATTTTCTCCTGAATTTGCTCTTAAGAAACCTGATTTCTATCAATCCAAAAGAATACAGTTGACTAGTCCTATTTTACATATAGGCTCATCTGTATCGAGATTGAATCCTTTTGAATATGTGCAGACAGATAAAAAAGTCTATCTTCCTAATCAAGAAGCCTTGGCAAAAGCTTTGATTAAACAAGGAGGAAGATTTTTAGATGACTATATTCAAGCAATTGAAGAACGTGAAGACATCAGCAGACTTTTAAAACAAGCTTTTGGCTTCGAGTGGTGGAATATAAGTGTAGATGGATGTCAAGCTTTCCCCAAAGAAGCCATCAGCCAAAAGTTGACAGGGGAGAACATTACAGATTTGCGTCCCATGATTCGTAATGGCATGGGTCAATTATTTATCCCTGGTTCTTCGATTAAAGGAGCAATTAGAACTGCTATAGCATATCATTTACTTAAACATGGCGATCGCTATCAAGTAGCTTCATCAAAGCAGGTTAGCGAAATTGAGAAAACTTTGAGACAAAAACTAGGACAAATTAACCAATATCAGCACAAATTTTTAGATGATGAGCTATTCATGGATAGTTTATTCTCAGAATTTAGTCTGACATATCAAGAGAGAAATTTCTCAGGTAAAGGGCCAAATACAGATTTTTTAAGGGCGCTCAAAATCACCGATTCAGAACCACTTCTAGAAAGCAAAATTAGAACTAAGAAAGGTCAAGAAATTCCTGTTAATCTACCTGTTGTAGCTGAGGTAATAGTTTCTAGCAGATTCCCTGACTACTTAGCCAAATATAAAGCGTCTATTTATGCCGAAATGGTACGGAATGTTCAAACAGAATTTACTCTGACTTTAGATACAGAAATGCTTTTATGGTTTAAACATAAACAGGGAATGAAATTACCCTTTAGTAATATAGATGAACTATTACAAATATGTCAGGAATTCACCCAAGAACAATGGGATTATGAACATGATTACTGGGAAGAAATTAAGAACAATCCTAGAGCATCAGGTAAAAATTTAGATTTTAATCATATCCGCGAATTTTATGAACCAGAAAAATCTCCCTATAGTCAGAGATTGGGGTGGGGTAGTGGGATGACTGGAACTACTATAAATTTGCTGCTAGACGATGAACTACGAGAAGATATCCGCGATACTTGTGGTTTAAAAGCACCTGGTTTTGAAGCACCAAAATCTAGGCGGACTGTAATGAATCCCAATGGTGAAATCAAATTTGTACCTGGATGGGTTAAGTTCAAGAATTCATAATACTAATGTTAATTCATTCTAACTGGACATTAAGTGTATCTGAACCCACAATTTTACCTCGTTCATATACATTAGAACTAGTTAAGCAACTACATCAACAGCTAGGTTTAGAAATCGGAACTGAGTCGATTCCTTCTGTTTCGCATTCAGGAATAATTGGTTTGTATTCTGTTTCTAGAGAATTTTTGACCTTTCATCCAGAGGAGTTTTATAAACTATCTCTGTGTGGATTGCAAAATATTTCAGCAAAAGCGATTTCTCAGTTCAATCTCTCAGCATCTCTAGAGTTTCTGGGAGCAAAATTTAATGTCATTAACCGCGAAGACGAAATTACTAGTTATGAAGAACTCTACACAACTTTGGTGGCAAATGAACCAGAACCAATAAAACGATTTGATTTGCAATTTATCACTCCCACTACTTTTGCTCACGGTGGAGCGAATTTACCTCTACCTATACCCTCATTAATGTTCCGTAGTTGGTTAGAACGTTGGAATCATTTTGCACCTGTTTATTTGGGAAGTGATGAATTAATTGCTTATCTTAGTAATGCAATTTTACTCAAAAATCACAAAATTCAAACGCGAAGCTGGCAATTACACAAAGGCTATGTGAATGGATTTGTCGGCAATGTTACGTTACAAGTTTTCAATCGTGCTGACCCCTTGCTGGCGAATGTGGCTAATTTATTAGTTCAATATGCGCGGTTTGCAGGTACGGGGATGAAAACACGGTTGGGTATGGGACAGACATTAATAAAATAAATCAAAATAGTCATGAAAAAAATTATCACTTTTCTGGGACTGAATGCAAAAGAAACTGAATCTAACTAAGCACCTTCTTTCACACCATTTACAACCAAAAACACAGGTTCAGGATGGTTTATTGTCAGATATCGCCTTTAAATTTAGGCAGAATTGAAGCCGCGATCGCACAGTTTAAATATCGCTAAATTGGAAATTGAGCAACTGTATAAATTTTCTTCAGGATAGCTAGATAAATTATTTTCTGCTGTCAATTATGTATTTCAACAGTGTGAATTGCAGCTAAATAATCTGGTCACTGCTTAACTAATCTTCGGAAGAGGGCAAAAAGAGATAACCTTATTCCCCTCAAGGGGACGGAAAATGATTACAATATTTGACATCGTTTGCATAACATCCCACGATGGCAAGAGCAGCTACATCCACCAGGCGCAAAACTGAGCCACAGCCAGAATTTCCCCCTTCCCTTCCTACCTGGGGAGATGACACGGAACTGCTAGGATTGGTGTTTGACCTTGAGCCAAGCACTTCCACTTCCCTCTACTCCCAGTACACAATTGGACTCCATGCCTGGTTTCTCGACCAAGTAAGGCAATTTAACCCAGAACTTTCTGCATATCTCCATGATGGAGAGTCAGAAAAGCCCTTCAATATTTCGGCGCTGGAAGGTCAACTCCTCGCTAGTGGAAGACAACTGCAATTAGAAGCCAAGCAAATTTACCACTGGCATATCAATGCTTTATCTCCAAGAGTGGTGCAGTTTCTCAAACAATGGTTAACCCAACTGCCTCAAATCCTCGACTTGAGAGGCGCTCCTCTGCACATCAAACAGGTGAGTATCGCTCATTCACCCACAACTTACAGGCAATTATTGCAGTCCATACCAGAGAAACCCTCTAATATCAACTTCAGCTTTGTCTCGCCTACCAGCTTTCGCCGCAAAGGTCATCATTTTCCCCTGCCAGTGCCACTTAATCTCTTTCACAGCTACCTACGCCGCTGGAATGACTTTTCAGGAATCCCAATCGAACAAGAACCTTTTCTCGATTGGATAGATGAAGGGGTAATTATCCATCAGCATCGCTTGGAGTCGGTGAAGGTAGCAGCCGGAAAACGGGGTTCGGTGACTGGGTTCACAGGGGTAATGTCCTGTGGTTTGAGTAAGGCTGCTTTAACAAACTCTGAGTTTACCCAATTGTTTTATGCTTTGGCACGCCTTTCTCCTTACTGCGGTACGGGACACAAGACTACTTTTGGACTGGGACAAACTCGCTTAGATTGGGTGAAACCAGAAGTAAATTTACCTACTCAGGTGCTAACAAATCTGCTGGGAGAACGCATTGATGAATTGACAGCACTATTCACCGCACAACGAAAACGCACAGGGGGCGATCGCACTGATAAAATTGCTTCTACTTGGGCCACTATCCTAGCACGCCGAGAAATGGGAGAATCATTGCAGGTGATATCCCAAGATTTAGAGATGCCCTACGCTACTGTGAAAACTTACGTAAAGTTAGCTCGGCGGGCACTCAAGGATAATGTCGATAAATGAAAGGGATTGGGGATTAGAGAGAATAATTAATAACCAATGTCCAATGCCCTTTTATTCTGTACCGAAGTTTACTTGGGCAAAATACAAACGATACAATTCACCCGAAAAGTTAACGCGTCAATAGATTTTGAGAATACAACCGTTAAATTAATTCAGTTTTATACCCACACATGAACATATTAATTATTTTGGCTGAAGTCAGCCTTGTAATCTTTGTTTTTTTATTACTGAACTGGCTTGTAAGTAAGTTATTCAAGCTATTTACTAAGACCTCTATACTAAAAAGTGAAAATAGAAGTATCAAAACCCTCCGTCGGAACATCACAGGGTTATTGTTGCTTGCTTGTTTGGTGTTGTGTATTCTGATTGTGGGCGCTAATGGTTATCTAGTTTATCGTGGCGAAAACCTTCAGCAATACACACTCTTATTGATTGAGCGTATTCCATCAGGATTTTGGGTGACATTAGGAATTGGCATAGTTCAAAGTATTGGCACTTTTATTTTAGTGGCGATCGCACTGAAATTCCTGAAATATTGGCTGAAAGTGGCGAGTAATCGCGCCAAGAACTTAGAAAAAAATACTGCCGACGATGAAAGCATTGATGCTTTCTTTAACGCCCTTTATCACAGAATCAGCGGTGGAACCTGGCTATGGGCTGTCATTTTGTGTGCCCAGTTTCTTAAATTACCAGCAACGGTTTCGGAATATCTATACATTGGGCTACGGATTTATCTAATTGTTGCCATTGGATTGCTGATACTTAAAGGAGTCGCTGCGATCGTTGATAGTCTAGATGCTCTCAGCATTAGATACTCCAACCCTGATAACCTTCTGAGATTTTACGATCGCCTCCGACACCTGATACCCTTTTTAAAGCGGTGTTTAGAATTTGTGATTTATGTCTGCATGGCAACATTGGTAATTCAGCAAGTGCAGCTAATTGCCAATATCGCAATTTTTGGCCAGCGAATTATCAAAATCATCGGCATCATCTTCATTAGTCGTGTGTTGTTTGAGATTGTTTACTTACTGATTGAAGAGGTGCTGTTCAAAGAACAAAATCTGACTGAGATTCAAAGAAGTAGACGCCTGACACTTGTTCCTCTGTTTCGTAGTTTTTTACAATACTTAATTTACTTCGGTGCTACGGTTTTCATTTTGTATACTGTAGACATCGATCCAACTCCGATACTTGCCGGTGCTGGAATTGTGGGGATAGCTGTGGGTTTAGGGGCACAAACACTAATTAACGATATTGTCTGCGGCTTCTTTATTCTGTTTGAAAACTATTATTTAGTGGGTGACTATATTGAGGCTGGAAAAGTCGAAGAGAAAGTTGTCGAAGGTATCGTCGAGGCGATTGAACTGAGAACCACTCGTATCAGACATCCCAATGGCCAATTGCAGATTATTCGCAATGGGGATATTGGCTCAATTACTAATTACTCTAAACAGTATATCTTTGCAGTCGTAGAAGTTGGTGTGCCTCATGATTCCAACTTAGCCCATGTGTACAAAGTGATTGAGGAGGTAGGACAGCAGTTAAAAGCAGGCGATCCAGATGTACTCGAAGGCACACAGGTGGATGGAGTCGAAAGTCTCGGAGAGTCTAACTTGTTGCTACGGACATTAACAAAGGTAAAACCAGGAAAACATCTTCAGATTCAGCGTGTTCTGCGAAAGATTTTTACAGATACCCTACTGCAAGAAGGAATTGTTATTCCCGTTCGTGCTGAAAGTGCCGAAGGTTAGGGAACTCCAAGAAATAAATTATCCAATATTGTGTGTGGGGTGGGCGATACAAGATCCCAGTCCATAAGGTGGGCAAGATGCCCACTCCACAAAAGTTAATTGAATATTTTTTTATTTGTCAGTCCCTTAATTTTGCATTTTCCTTATTGAAGGAAGCAGGAGGCAGAAGGTTTTTTCACTTATAAGATTCAAACCTCTCCTGCATTCAATTTGAAATTTTGGATTTTTCCTGAAATCTAAAATCCAAAATTCAAAATCTAAAATTTCTAAAGTGACTTATTAGCAATACTTGAAATAGACACCAATGAATTATACCCTCATCGCCCAAGCGGCAAAATCAGCATCAAAAACTTCCGTAGTACCACCACCTCAGACTTTACCAACAGGCGCGCAAATTAGTTCTTTCTTTTATACATTTGGTGCATCCATAGTTGTTGCTTTTATAATTTACATATTACTGTTTTATATATTGCGATCGTTTTTTCGTCGCGCCGAAAAAGATACAGCCCTGTTTATTTTGGGGATCTTACAAATCCCTGTGATCGCTATTTTTATCATTACCAGTCTAAAACTCTCACTTAGTCAATTAGGATCGGGCAAAATTATTAATTGGATCGATCGAGGACTCACGGCTTTTCTAATTGCTGCTTTTACTTATGGCATCACTTTGTTGTTTACAGAAGCAGGAGTCTACTACTTAAAAGACTACGCCCGGAAAACGGAGGCTGTTTGGGATGATGTATTAATTCCACTACTACAAAATTTTATCCCAGTCATCACTTACCTAATTGGAATATCTCTATTTTTCAGCACTATTGGGATTGATTTAACAGGAATTGGGTTAGCAATAGGGAGTATTACTGTAGTCTTAGGTTTGGCAGTAAAAGATATTTTAAGCGATTTTTTTAGTGGGCTAGTTTTGTTAGTTGATACACCTTTTAGATTTGGAGATGTCATATCCATGCCAGATGGTTCAATTGCAATTATTAAACACATTGGCATCCGGGTGACAAAACTATATCTGATTAACGAGCATTGCGAAGTATATACACCAAATACAACTTTAGGAGGTCAAAATATAGTCAATCTCAGTCGTCCTACAACTCACTATGCTTATACAATTCAAGTTTCAGTGAGAGTTGATGCTGATGCAGTGGTAGCTACAAAAATTCTGCAACAAATTATTCTCGGTCATCCAGACACATTGGGTAATCTTGATGAAAAACTTGAACATTTAGATAGTTTTGCGGCATTGAGAGAAGCAGAGGGCGATCATCTGTCAAAAAAAGAAGCTGGACGGCTGCGTTTATTAGTTGAAAAAGATGTGAACAGCCAACTGCAAAAAGTTGAACAAGCATTTGAAGATTTAGTTAGGGAAATTAAGAAACTAGAAAAAGGTGGATTGAATTCAGAAGAACTGAAAACTCTCCAGAAAAACTATCTAGAAATATTGAACACTATCGGGCTAGTAGTCATCACAGAATATAAAGGAAAACGTCTGCGATCGCACCTAGAAGAACAAGAACAGACTGAGAAAAAAACTTTGATTTGCTTGATTCGCCAATGGTATCAAGCTTGGTTAAAAGATCCTGATTTAGTAATTGAAGATCAACATCTTTTGCCAGATGAATGGGAACAAAAAATTGAACTTCTGAAAATTAAACTGAATAAATTATTTCAGAAACTCTCAAATCCTGGAGTAGATGAAACCAGGTTAGACGATTACTCTTTAAAATTGGTCGAATGGCTACATGATAGTTTTAAAGAATCTAATACTGCTTGGAAAGAACCACAAGTTCAGCTAACTGACATCCAAGGCGCTGCTATGCAATTTTCTGTACGGTTCTATGTTGATAATATTCAGTTAGAACACTGGCGGCGTGGAAACCGCGTTCAAAATGAGGTGCGTCGAGAGATGGTACGGAGGTTGAGACAAGCTTATATCTATACACTAGGATAGAAGTAGGATTCGTGCCGATTTTTTTGAAAGCTAGCAAAAATTGTGTCCATTCATACAACAAAACAGTAACGATTGTTATAGTCTTAAAAAGCCCTTTACTTTTATACTTTTGGCGAAACTTCACCGCCAAAAAAGCACCAGAGCGATAGGAAATTACTTATGACCAAATGCGATTGATACTTATCAAACGCCAACTTGGTTAAGTTGAACATATTCCTGTCAGCAGCATAAGTGACTCCTACGCCCTGGTTATCTCTTTTAATTATTTTAGGTCAACAGCTTCAGGCGATCGCACAAATAATCAGTCTAACCAATTAATTTCTGCCAGCTAGCAGGCCCAATAATGCCATCGGCATCTAAACCATTTTGCTTTTGAAAGTTCTTCACTATAACCTCTGTTTGTGGGCCATAGACACCATCATTGTCAACACCTAAACGGTATTGCAAGTATCTGACAACTGCACCACCAGCATGGTTTGGTCTAATAATTCGTTTTGCCAAAATTATATTTATGGCATTCCATGTAGTTGTGTCAGCAATTCCAGTCGGCTGAACTGCGATAATAGTCTGGAATTTTTCTACAGCAGATTTGGTGTTACCCCCAGTGAAGCCATCCTCTACTAACGCCTTACCATTTTTATCGGTTATTTTGAGTTGATTTAAGGCTTTTTGCAATCTGAGGATAGTCTCATCTACATCATTTTCTTGATCTTGTACGGGTTTAACAGGAACGCTTGACACTTTCCCAGTTAAGCCTTTGACGATTGCATTAGCCATTGCTTCAGGATCAAAAAGATTCATATCTTTTTGCGAATCGATGAAGCAACCTTCTACAAGAATTGCAGGCATATCTGTATTTTTCAGGACATACAAGTGGGAACCACTCTTAACCCCACGATTAAAAAACCCTAATTTGACGATTTCATCTAATACAGGTTTAGCGATTTTGTTACCTGTATCACTAGTTGCAAATACTTCTGTGCCGTTAGCTTGCCCGTTAAAGCAGTTAAAATGAATCGAGACGTAAATATCTACTCTACTCGAATTAGCTGTAGAACATCTTTTTGAGAGCGATTCTGTTACTGTACGAGCGCTACTTGGTCTACATACTACGACTTCGTTACCCAAAGCTCTTAACTTGGCTATAACTCTATTACCTACATCTAGAGTTAAATTATCCTCAAATTTAATCCCTCTGGCTCCTGTGTCTGGTGGACAATTGTGCCCGCTATCAATTCCAAATTTCATGATTTTATCCTCAACTTACTTATTTTTACACTAGTCCAAAACTCTTCTAATTATAGAGACAAAGTTTTGTTAATAAATCTGTTGAAGCACTTGTTAGCAATGACTGCATTATTTTAAGCATTACTACGGTGGTAAACAAAATAAGTTTTTGCACGAACCTGAACAGTAAGTTTTATGTCTAAAATCCACTAATTACAAGGTATATTGTAAGCAAAAACACAACTATTATAAGTTATCAAAATCGGAAATAACAAGTTGATTTTCGCAATAAATTGAAATGCGGCAATTGTCTCCGTTATTCAGATAATAACGCTTTGTAAAAGTAGAAAGCTATGACAGGTGTACCTAGTACTGCAAGGCGGAAGTCAAAAGTCAAAAGAGTTGTATTCCAAGCTATTGCGCCGTTTGAAATGGTATGTTTATAGCGGTTCTCGTTTACGTGAGTTACAGGACTGTCCCCGCATTTCTCACAAGCTTGAAATGCAGAGGTGCAAGGTTTTGAGAGATGTGGTGAGAAATCCGGGTGTCCATTGGTGTCAACTTAACGTTTTGACAACGGGTACAGTTGAGCTTGAGGATAAAGGAGTATTTCTTCAGAGACATCAACATGGAGCCGATGGCACTGAGTTTTGGGATAATGCTGGGATTTCTCCAACAAGCGGCTAAAATCAAAGACCCAAGGCTTACCAGTAATGCGACACGCTACAGCATCAAAGATACTGTGCTGGCGGCTTTCTCAGTATTTTTCATGCAGTGCGAATCGTTTTTGGAACACCAGTGTCAATACATAGCCGTTGTGGGCAAGATCAGCGAAGAAGCTTGTTTGGTTTGAACCAAATTCTGACAACACCGCAAAGAGGGCAACATTCTGGATAAGATTACAGCAAGCGAATTATTTCGTATGTTCACCTGGATTTACCGTAGATTGCAGAGGGATGGGTATTTAAAACCCGATCATTATCTGGGTGGGCATCTGTTAGTAGCCTTAGATGGCACTCAGCACTCCTGAACTCACGAAGAAACAGCTTTCAAATGTGAGGTATGATGGGATAAGTAGTTAGAGTCAATAACCCGATTACGCCCAGAAGTTTTAGCCTGTAACAGACATTGATCGGCACGATATAGCAGACTCTCTCCTCGATCGTCATCCTCAGCTTGTAGAGAGGCTGTGCCTAGACTAATGGTGATATTAATTGTCAGTTTACTGTTGAGTGCAAATGGTTCGTCGCTGACTACGCGATTGAGACGACGAGCTACTAATAGTGCTTCATCATCGCTAGTGTTAGCCAGAAGAACCACAAATTCTTCGCCACCATAGCGGAATGCTGTGTCTTGACAACGCAGATTGTGGCGCAAGCGCTGACATAATATTTGCAAAATGCGATCGCCTACTAAATGCCCATGAGTATCGTTAACTTTCTTAAAATGATCTACATCCAGAATAATCAAACTCAAGGAAGTTTTTTGAGTCCTCGCTCTTTGAATTTGTCTGGGTAAGTCCCATTCTAAAGCCCGACGATTATTTAATTCCGTCAACGAATCTGCTAGGGCGATCGCAGATAGCATATCATTTGTCCGAATCAAATCTCTATATTTTTGGGCTTTCCGTAAGCCAACTGTCAATTGAGCAAGTATTAGGCCATGATTGGCAGTCAACTCTGCCAAGCTATGGTCTGTTTTATCTTCAATCAGATGCCAAATATAAGCATCGGCTCCTTGCTTTAGTGCCGCAGCACTCATCTCTAATTCCCGATGCCAACCTTTGTTTCGATCAATAAGCTGCTGGGAACGATCCTCGAAGAGAATACAGTATATCCATGAAAGTTTTGTCTGATCTTTCAACCAATTACACAATTCCATACTGTCATCTAAGCTAGCCTGCACCAGTATGACATCAGGAGGCGTCATTTTAATTCGCGACACTGCCTGATTCAAATTGTCCATAATTTCTACATTAAAAGCAGTCGCATAACGGATCTGATCTGGAAGTGTAGCGATAAAGTTATTTTTTCCAAAGACCAGAATAGAAATATTCATTGGTTTATTTTTTATCCTATTTAAATTTTCAATAGATTAACTTGAGTAACTTACTATTTTGCTTGCCTAATACTAAATATGATGTTTCAGGCTAAGTTATATTTTTTGATATATGATTTTCTGAACGCCGATTTTACAGTATTTTTCCAAGCTTAATCTCCTTGTAAGGCTATGTTTTTACTATTACAGTTTCGGAAATATTCTCTTATGACAACTAATGTCTTCTTTACAGTTTGTTTTTAAAACAGTAGAAATACTGAATATTATTTTGAGGTATAAAACCTATTTCTGTAGTTTCTCAAGTGCTATTTTCCTGAGAAAAATACCAAAATAAATAGTTCATAATAACCGTTACATCAGGTAGTTAAATTTCTTCTCAGGTAGAAAAATAAAGAAATTATAAAGTTTTTTCATTGAAGTATCAAAGCCAGAATTTTTTCATTGAATTACAAATGTTATTTCCCATAAATTACCTCAGCCTTTTTCTTGAAGAAATAGGCTTTGAGCGAGTATTAAGATAGGAGTTGAATTACAAAAAAAATGTAAATCAAATAGACAGCAGAACTAACTCCTGCTCTGGAGAGTAGCTTTGCGGGACTAACATGCCCTAAAATTACAGACTGAATTTTTAGGGTAAAAATTCACAATGAAAAGAGATTGTGAACTCAAGTTGCACGATGTTTTAGCAGGAGAAAGAAAATATCTCTGCCTATGTGTTATCTGTGTTTGTTTATTTACTTACAGCTATTTTCAGGTAAATAGACCATGCGGTAGGGGCACAGCAATGCTGTGTCCTTACGACAGATGTGGTTCAAATACATGAAAACTGCTGTAATTCACATTTTTTATTTTCTGCAACATCATAAATCTGGAAAAAAAGGATAAATAAAAAACTTGTGGGTAAATTGGTTACATTCTGCCCATAGAGAGGGCAGACTAAACAAAAAAAATTTTATTAGCGTCGCCTGAGATATTAAAATCTAAACCTCTGCTAAATAGTTAGAACCCGATCAATAACCTTCAATCGCGTAACCAGCAGCAACAATTACCTGTTTGATTGACTCCTCGGAAGCTGTGGATTCCACCGTGACAGTTTTAGCGTTAACATCCACATCCACCTTGGCATCAGGTTCCATAACATGGATGGACTCAGTAATTGTGTCTGCACATCCCTCACAAGCAATATTTGATACTTTCAGTTTTAGTGCCATTTGTTACCTCAGTATGGGAAATTTAAAGTATTTCTTAAGGATTAATATTAACTATATAAATCCAATTTGTGCATCCCACTAGAGTCAGGTTATGCTGTAAAAGCATCCTAATCACTGTATTTTGCTTACTGACTGGCAAAATTCACTGGCAGTAAGATGAAACAAAATGCAAGAATATATAAAGCTATTTATGAAAATACACTTACTTAGTGCCGCTACGCCTAAGTCTGAAGTTAAAAACACTTATGTCTTCAAATCCCCAGTACCTAAGCGGTAACGAAATTCGCAACATATTTCTCGACTTCTTTGCCCAACGGGAACACCAAATTCTCCCAAGTGCCTCCCTCGTGCCAGAAGACCCAACCGTGCTGCTGACGATCGCGGGGATGCTACCATTTAAACCAATATTCTTGGGGCAGCGCACACCAGAGTTTAAGCGGGCTACGACTTCGCAAAAGTGTATCCGTACCAACGACATTGAAAATGTCGGACGCACCAAACGGCATCACACGTTTTTTGAGATGTTGGGCAATTTCAGCTTTGGTGATTATTTTAAAGAACAAGCGATCGCTTGGGGTTGGGAAATCTCTACGCAAGTCTTTGGCTTTTCCCCCCAAAATCTCGTCGTCAGCGTTTTTAAAGATGATGATGAAGCCTTTGAGATTTGGCGCGATCAAATCGGTGTGTCGGTAGCGAGAATTAAGCGCTTGGGCGAAGATGATAACTTTTGGGTATCTGGCCCCACTGGACCTTGCGGCCCTTGTTCGGAAATTTATTACGACTTCCACCCAGAACGCGGTGAAGAAAATATCGATTTAGAAGACGATACCCGATTTATCGAGTTTTACAACCTCGTCTTCATGCAGTATAACCGGGATGCTTCCGGGAATTTAACGCCACTGCAAAACAAGAACATCGATACCGGTATGGGCTTGGATAGAATGGCGCAAATTCTCCAAAAAGTACCTAATAACTACGAAACTGACCTGATTTTCCCAATTATTCAAACAGCAGGGAAAATTGCTGGTGTTGATTACCACAGCAGTGATGAAAAAACTAAAACTTCCCTAAAAGTAATTGGCGATCATATTCGGGCTGTCATCCACATGATTGCTGATGAAATTCGCGCTTCCAATGTGGGACGAGGTTATGTGCTGCGGCGATTAATTCGCCGGGTGGTGCGTCATGGGCGATTAATTGGGATTTCTGGCGAATTTACTACCCAAGTTGCTGAAACTGCGATCGCACTTTCCGAATCAGCTTACCCCAATGTGCGCCAACGGGAAGCAGCAATTAAAGCTGAGTTGCAACGGGAAGAATCGAATTTCCTCAGAACTCTGGATAGAGGCGAAAAACTTCTAGAAGAAATCATCCAAGAGGTGAAACAGCGAGGGGAAACTAAAATTAGTGGTGAAAGTGCATTTACTCTTTACGATACCCACGGTTTCCCCTTTGAACTTACTCAAGAAATTGCTGAGGAAAACAACTTAACAGTTGATGTTGAAGGATTTCAGAAAGCAATGGAAATCCAACAACAAGACAGTAGAGGCGCACATGAAACCATCGATTTAACTGTGCAAGGTTCCCTCGACAAACTAGCAGAACACATTCAAGTCACCGAATTTATCGGATATACCCAACCTGCTGCAACTGCGAAAGTCGAAGCGATATTAGTAGAAGGTGTTTGCCAAGAGGAAGCAGAAGCGGGGACAGAGGTGCAAATTGTCCTTGACAAAACGCCATTTTATGCTGAATCTGGAGGACAAATCGGCGATCGCGGTTATATCTCTGGTGATGGTATCGTTGTTCGAGTGGAAGACGTGAAAAAAGAATCTGATTTCTTTGTTCACTTCGGACGCATCGAACGCGGTACACTACGCGTAGGCGATCGCATTACCGCCCAAATCGATCCCGCTTGTCGCCGTCGCGCCCAAGCTAACCATACTGCAACGCACCTATTGCAAGCGGCGTTGAAGAAAATTGTTGATGAGGGCATATCTCAAGCAGGTTCCCTAGTTTCCTTTGACAGATTGCGCTTTGACTTCAACTGTCCCCGCGCGTTGACAGCAGAGGAAGTCCAACAAGTTGAGGAACAGGTGAACACTTGGATTGCTGAGGCTCATGCTGCAAAAGTAGAAGTATTACCTTTAGCAGAGGCGAAAGCTAAGGGTGCTGTTGCGATGTTTGGCGAAAAATACGGCGATGAAGTGCGGGTGATTGACTTCCCTAGCGTCTCAATGGAACTATGCGGTGGAACTCATGTGAGTAACACGGCTGAAATTGGTGTGTTCAAGATTATTTCTGAAGCTGGCGTAGCTTCTGGGGTGCGGCGCATTGAAGCTGTATCGGGGCCAGCAATCCTAGATTATCTCAACCTGCGGGATAAAGTAGTTAAAGATTTGAGCGATCGCTTTAAAGTTAAACCCGAAGAATTACCAGACAGAATCACAAGTCTGCAAAGCGAACTCAGAAATAGCCAGAAGGAATTGGAAACCTTAAAGGTACAATTAGCGATCGCTAAATCAGACAGCTTGCTACAAACAGCCCAAACCGTAGGCGTCCATAAAATTATTGTCGCCCAATTAGAAGATGTCGATCCAGAATCATTGAAAACCGCAGCCGAACGCTTATTGCAAAAAATCGGTAACGGTGCAGTGGTGCTGGGTTCTGTTCCTGAAGCAGGGAAAGTTAGTATAGTTGCAGCTTTTAGTCCAGAAGTGAACAAAAAAGGACTACAAGCTGGTAAATTTGTAGGTGCGATCGCTAAAATTTGCGGCGGCGGTGGCGGTGGAAGACCAAACTTAGCCCAAGCAGGCGGACGCGATGCAAGTAAATTACCAGATGCCTTAGGACAAGCGGAAAGTGATTTAAAATCCGCCTTGTGTTAACGATATAGTATAATTCCCCACCCTCAACTCGTGAGTTCGGTGGGGATTATTGTTAAGAAACCTGAGTTCGGGTTAAGCCAGAAGCTAAAAAGCTTATTCTGTCAGGATTGAATAAAACTGGAATTGATCAAAGCAGGGATAAAAGTGGAATCATTTTGTCAATAAGGTTCACAAATGAAACTAATCTCAGCAATATATCTTATTGACAATAGATGAAAACAGAGCTTTAGACCGAACAACGATAATTCAAGGCTTTTGAGGATTTCTTATCCCGAACTCAGGTTAAGAAGTAAAAAGTGCATTAGACGTAGGTAGGTTGGGTGGAGCGGAGCGCAACCCAACATATATCAGGATGTTGGCTTTGGCAAAGCCTCCAATGCCACTTGCTACAACGCGGGGAACCCGCGCAACGCAGTGGCTCCCCAACCTACAATTTTTTTGCTAATTATATGGACACTATAAGACAATAACTTGATTGCTGGAGTCAATCTAAAATCTAAAATCTAAAATCCAAAATTGTGTTATCTAAACCATCTCAAACTCTAATTGATGACTTTTGAGAAAATCATGAGTGAAATGATCTACGACATTTGTATCAGCTAGTTCCAAATTATAAAAATCCACAGTTTCATGGTCAAAATGGGGCCCAGCATGCCAAGTACCCTGATGCAGCTTGATAAAACAATTCCCCGGAATGCGGAAAGCAGCAATCTCATCTAATGCTGGTTCATTCACATCATTATGAGGAGAACAAACTGCAATTAACCAGTCTTTACCTTCTAAAGAACCCAGACATTGAGTGCATTCGACATGGCGAGTAATTTTATGAAACTTTCGCCCTCTCTTCTGCAACCGCATAATATAAAATCGTGGAATTCCGTTTTGCAAGCTTAAATGAGCATCTTCTCCATCGTAAGTTTTACCATCAAGACTTGCAAAAATCACTTGTCCATAAGGTCGAAAGTTTTCAGAAGTCACCCATTGTGCTTGCAATTGCTGCACTGTTTTTGATGTACTCATATCAAATCTTTGAGAGAGATTACTTAGATTAATTTTCCCCCAAAATGACTGAATTTTATACAGTCATAATGGTGACTTCCTGAGTTTTAAATGCCCTACTATTATAAAAAAATAACTTCAGCTAGCTAGATAACTACGTACTTGCTCCTTTTGGCGTCTCAGGAGACTGAGAGCTTTTTGCTCTATCTGACGCACTCGTTCTCGACTAATGCCCATGCGATCGCCAATTTGTGCTAAAGAAAGTTCATAGCCATCAGTCAGGCCAAAGCGTAAGGTTAATATTTCTCGCTGCTGGGGAGACAGTTTTGCCAACAAGTCTTGTAAGTCTTGGTGGAGAGATTCTTCAACGGCGTAATCTTCGGGAGAAGGGCCATCATCTTCCAGGATGTCTTGCAATTCTGTATCTTGTTGTTCGCCAACTCGCGCTTCTAACGAGAAGGGTTGACGCGCCAAGTACAAACACTCTCTAACTTGACTAGGTGTCAAAGATAACGCGGTGGCAATTTCACCAGTAGTCGGAACGCGACCTAACTGTTGAGATAATTCTCGCTGTACCCGTTTAATTTTATTCAGTTTTTCAAAGACGTGGATCGGTAAACGAATTGTACGTCCTTGTTGAGCGATCGCTCGTGTGATTCCTTGACGAATCCACCAATAAGCATAGGTAGAAAACTTATAACCAAGAGCAGGATCAAACTTATCCACTCCTCGCTCTAAACCTAAAGTACCTTCTTGAATTAAATCCATAAATTCCAGGTTGCGGTGCTGGTATTTTTTCGCCACAGCTACTACTAACCGGAGATTAGCCTGAATCATTTTCTGCTTGGCTTGGTGTCCTTGATTTAGTTGTTGTTCTAGCACCTCAACACTTGACTCCACCTGATCTGCCCATTCTTGCAGCGTGGGTTCGTGATTTAATTTCACAGCCAATTCTTCTTTAGCAGCTAGTAAATTCATCATCTGCTGCACGTGTTGGGCAAAAATAACCTCTTGTTCGCGAGTCAACAAATCTACACGCCCGATCTCTTGCAGATAACTACGCACAATATCATCTGTAGCTCGAGGTCTTTTATCTGCGGCTAAACTTTTTTTCTTCGTTTTTTGAACTTCGGTATGTGGAGATGTTAAGTTGCTCATGGTTATTTGCTCCTCTGTAACCTCATCAATTTATTGGTATCAAGTCTAGATATTCAGACCCATAGCCATTTCACACTGCTAATCAATCAATTGGCAATACTGATGAATTCTGGTCTATGATACATTACAAGTTAATTGTTGGAGATAATAAACCCAAAATCAACCCACCCATTAATAATAGCATCATCAGCAGTCACAAATCAATTACCTAAAGATACGATCGGTATATCCTTTGAAGTAATTACACTCCTTTTTTCTAGATTTTTGCACATTTTCAAACACAATTATGTTTTAGTTTAATTCTTCAATTTAGTTCCTAAAAAAATAAAACAGGAGTCAGAATACAGAATACAGAATTCAGAATTCAGAATAGTCTACCCATAAAGGGATAGAGTTTTAAGGCGAGAATATTTTAACTTTTTTCGCCCATCAGGGTAAGATTTTAACCAATATTCAGACCCTCGCGGACTCGCTATAAGCGCTCGCGCAGCGTCTCTAAGAGTTGCCATGCCGTACCACTTCGTGGAAGCAAGCTACGTGTTAGCGTCTCTGAAGAAGGCTTTACGCTTCGCTATCACCCACTCGTACAGAATTCACACTGAATTATGACTCCTGAGTTCTGAATTCTTCTAATAAAAATTTTACCTAAATAATTATTTTGCAATCCTAAAATAAATTCCTAGCAGGAACTATCAAGATAAGCCATATTTATTCAATCACAAACAATTATTTATTAGAGTGTTAATAGTCTACTGATACTTCCAGGTAATTCTCATTCAGCAAAAATTAAATATAAGATACCCATTTTTCATCTCTATTTTTTGGCTAGATAATCCAATCATCTGAAGCTGGGTATGTAGGAGGCGATCGCTAAGAATGAAAGCAAGCACTTTTATTGTCGTCCCTCCGCTAAAGAATAACTTTCTTTTTGAGTCCGGTATTAAGAATTTAGGATGACCAAGATGCAGGTATCTGCCACAATTGCGCTTGAATCATACTACACGTAGATATCTGCATGAAGTTTAGTATTATCAATGTAATTACTCTTGGAAACATTTTCTAGACTAAAAGTAGTAACAGTGGTAACACTAACACCAAGGATAATACTTGGCAAGATCGGGAATACCCGCGATCGCCAGCAAGATTTTAATTGAAGCGGGTAGTTGACTGTTATGCCTTCCACTTCCAATACGGTTCGGTTAAGGTTTTTTGATGAAAATTTTAGATCGCTAAAGATGCGATAACACAAAGACGCGATAAATCGCCGTCTCTACAATGATCGGTCTTTTGTCTTGACGGCGATTCATTGCGTCTCTTACCTTAAGAGACTTCCAAGAAATAAATGATCCAAAACACGTCATTGCGAGCGAAGCGAAGCAATCGCAAAGACTGGGATTGCTTCGCTTCGTACCCTTCTCTACGAGAGGCTGCGCCAACGGGAACGTCAAGGGCGAACGCAATGACAATTGAGCATTTTTTTTACGTGGAGTACTCTAACCGAACAGTATTGCCATCACTTTCGTAGATATTGACTCAGAAAAGCATTCACTTCATTGGCGCATAATCCGACATTAACCGTTTTTCCTGCAATTCTTAGAATATCTAATCCTTGACCATTGTTGCGGGGGTCTGGATCAACTATAGATACATATATTTCATGTATTCGACGATCTTCAGCGATCGCTAAAGCACATGATGGTGTGCGTCCATGAAAAGAACAAGGTTCAAGTGTGACATACATTTTCAAGAAGTTGAAAGCTTTGCCTTGAATCTGTTGAAGTGCATCAGCCTCAGCATGGTATTTTCCCGGTATCCGTGTGTATCCTTGAGCTACTATTTCTTGAGCATCTACAATTACACAGCCGACTGGTGGATTCGGCAAACATTCAGGCATTGCTTTTCTGCTTTGAGTTAAAGCAGCCAACATAAATATTTCATCCATGTTTGAGCGTAAATTATTGAGTTGAAGAAGAATTCAGAAGTCAGAAGTCAGAATTCAGGAGTCAGAATCAAGACGCTCTCTACAAGACGCTGCGCGTAGCTTGCTTCTCTGTAAGAGTACGCGGACTCGCTAACGCTGCACTATCCGCCAATCATACAGAATTCATTCTGAATTCTGACTCCTGACTCCTGAATTCAGTTCGATAAGTTACACTACCAAGAATTGGTTATCTCTTGTTAAAAAAGTTTATATATTAAAACTGAGTAACTGTCACACTAAGACCAGTACCAGAATCCAGTTTAGGAACCTTGAGGTACTCAATTGGCTCTGTACTTTGAGAACTTGGGGTACTTGCTGGCTGCTGACATTGCTTAAAAAAAGAGCCTGGGTCATTGATTAACTCAAGGGGGTTAATTTTTGGGCATCCTCGCTCTCGCGTTACCGAAACTGATTCAGCAGTTTGTTGGGGATTATTAGCCTGTCCGATAAAATTATTCCATGTACTGTTAATCGTGGCTGGTTGTGTGGATAAAACTTCAGCCTGATTGCGATCGCTAGTTGTATTGAGAATATTCTCTTCATTGCCATAGGCACTCTGGGAAAGAGTAAGTGCGCTAATCACAACGACTAAGGTGATGAAAGAGGATTTCATAATTTAATCTCTCAAACATTTAATATCAGTTTAATAATTACGGTTGGCTAGATACAGAAACCAAAAATAACAGCCTAGTTTAAGTATTCCAGGCTAGCACAGATAGTTCAGAACTATAGCTAAACTTCATCAAAAATCCAGAACACTAGCCAAAGAGGGCGATCGCATTCAAGCCGCATAGTTGGTAGTAATTTTTGAGGTGCGCGATCGCTTACAAAATTCTGTACTACAAGTCTAACAAAAAGTTAGAGTCGCTCAAATGCAAGCAAATTTAAGTAATTCACGCATTCATTTTGGTATATCGTTGAGGCGATCGTCTTCGATTCATTCAGCAAGATTTTTGCAACGGTTTACCGCTGTCTCTACTTGCTCATGGATTCAATATCATTGAACATCAAGGGTTTGAAGCGATAAACTAAACATTGAAAACCAAGGCTGAACGGCTTGACAATCTTAAGCTTTCTTTACATAACCACTTCCCCTAACGGGGATGTAAACGCTATTCCAATAGCTGTATTTGAGACTAATGTCTCTTCTGCCTTTACATAACTACTTCCCCTAACGGGGATGAAAACGAAACAGAAGCCCGACCCTATACCCCACAAAGAATAATCAATTAGCTGAAAGCCTTATCTAATAAGTACTTTGGCTATTGAGTACATTATTAATACATATTAATAGATGCGGTATTTCGGATGAGATACTAATCTATGAAGTATTTATTTAAAGTTAATTAAAGAGCCGAAAACCATTGATAAATTCTTAGTAAGAATTCATCACCCAGAAGTCAGATTTTAAAAGGAATGCAGCATTATTAATACATTTATGTATAAAAAATTTTTCTAATTCTTCGACTATTCTGAATTCTGAATTCTGACTACTGAATTCTGCTCTTACTATTAACACTGAGAGATGGGGACAAAAATCCAATTATGAACAAAACCTTTGCAACCATCGATGGGAATGAAGCTGTCGCCCGTGTTGCTTACAAACTAAATGAAGTGATTGCCATTTATCCCATCACCCCCTCTTCAGCAATGGGTGAATGGGCAGATGCTTGGTCAGCAGAAGGTCGTCCCAACCTCTGGGGTACTATTCCCAGTGTTGTGCAAATGCAGAGCGAAGGGGGAGCGGCTGGTGCTGTACATGGGGCATTGCAAACAGGTTCTCTAAGTACCACCTTCACGGCATCTCAGGGATTGTTGTTGATGATCCCCAACTTTTATAAAATTGCTGGTGAATTAACTAGCGCTGTGGTTCACGTTGCTGCTCGTTCTTTGGCTACCCATGCTCTATCAATTTTTGGCGACCATAGCGACGTGATGGCAGCTCGGGCTACTGGTTTTGCCCTGCTGTGTTCGGCTTCGGTGCAAGAAAGTCAAGATTTTGCTCTTATCGCCCATGCTGCTACTCTAGAGACGCGAGTCTCCTTTATGCACTTCTTTGACGGTTTCCGTACCTCACATGAAGTACAGAAAGTCAGATTGCTTTCAGATGACGATTTGCGATCGCTCATCCACGATCATCTCATACTTGCCCACCGCAGCCGCGCCCTTACCCCAGATCGTCCAGTCTTGCGGGGGACTGCCCAAAACCCTGATGTTTACTTCCAAGGACGTGAAGGTGCTAACCCTTATTACAACGCTTGTCCAGAAATTGTCCAACGGATCATGGATGAATTTGGAGAACGCACGGGGAGGCATTATAAAATCTATGAATATTACGGTGCAAAAGATGCCGATCGCGTGATTGTTCTCATGGGTTCAGGTTGTGAAACCGTCCATGAAACAGTAGATTATCTAAACGCCCGTGGTGAAAAACTTGGTGTAGTCAAAGTGCGACTTTACCGCCCCTTTGATGTCCAAAAGTTTGTTGCAGTATTACCAACTAGTGTACAAGCGATCGCAGTTCTCGACCGCACCAAAGAAGCAGGTAGCGCTGGTGAGCCTTTGTATTTAGATGTTGTGGCTGCTATCCATGAAGGGTGGGGGGATAAGAGAGCAGGGGGAGCAGAGGAGGCAGGGGAGGCAGAGGGAGAAAATACTTTCTCGTACCCTAAAATTATTGGGGGTCGTTATGGTCTTTCTTCTAAGGAATTTACGCCGGCGATGGTGAAGGGCATCTTTGATAATCTTGCCCTAGCTAAACCAAAAAATCACTTTACGATTGGGATTAATGACGACGTTAGTCACACTTCTCTCAGCTTTGACCCCAAATTCTCCACAGAATCGGATCATGTTGTCAGAGCAATGTTTTATGGATTAGGTGCGGATGGCACTGTTGGGGCTAACAAAAACTCCATCAAGATTATTGGTGAAGAAACCGACAACTACGCCCAAGGCTACTTTGTCTTTGACTCCAAAAAATCCGGCTCAATGACCGTTTCTCACCTCCGCTTCGGTAAAGAGCCAATTCGCTCCACCTATCTAATTGACCAAGCTAACTTTATTGGTTGCCATCACTGGGGATTTCTAGAACGCATAGATATTTTAAAAGCTGCTATTCCTGGAGCGACTTTGCTGCTTAATAGTCCATACAATGCAGATACCGTCTGGGAATATTTGCCGTTGAAAGTGCAGCAGCAAATTATCGACAAGCATTTGAAGTTATACATAATTAATGCTAGCCAGGTTGCCCGTGAAAGTGGCATGGGTGGCAGAATTAACACCATTATGCAGGTATGCTTCTTTGCTTTAGCTGGTGTCTTGCCCCAAGAAGAAGCGATCGCTAAAATCAAACAAGCCATTGAAAAAACCTATGGTAAAAAAGGCGTAGAAGTTGTCCGCATGAACTTGCAAGCTGTAGACAACACTCTAGACAACCTGCATAAAGTAGATGTCCCCCAAGCAATCAATAATCTAAAATCCAAAATCCAAAATCCAAAATTGCTAGACTCTGCTCCCGAATTTGTGCGAGAAGTTTTAGGCAAAATCATGATTTGGGAAGGTGACGATTTACCTGTTAGCACATTACCAGTTGATGGCACCTTTCCCGTCGGGACTGCCAAATGGGAAAAACGTAACGTTGCCGAAGAGATACCTGTGTGGGAACCAGATGTGTGCGTTCAATGTGGGAAGTGCGTCATGGTTTGTCCCCATAGCGCCATCCGTGCCAAGGCTTATCAAGCCGATGAGTTAGTCAATGCACCAGGAACCTTCAAATCAACTGGTGCAAAAGATAAAGACTTTGCCAATCAAAAATTTACCATTCAAGTTGCCCCAGAAGATTGCACGGGATGTACTATTTGTGTAAATGTTTGCCCTGCTAAAAATAAATCTGAGCCATCGCTGAAAGCGATTAACATGGCAAAACAGTTGCCATTGCAAGAACAAGAGCGAAAAAACTGGGATTTCTTTTTGAGTTTACCTAATCCTGATAGGCGATCGCTAAAATTAAACCAGATTCGCCAACAACAACTGCAAGAACCCTTATTTGAATTCTCTGGTGCTTGTGCAGGGTGTGGTGAAACACCTTATTTAAAATTATTAACACAATTGTTTGGCGATCGCGCTGTTATCGCCAATGCTACAGGTTGTTCCTCAATTTATGGTGGCAATCTCCCCACAACTCCCTGGACAACCAACGCCGAAGGACGCGGCCCGGCGTGGTCTAATAATTTATTTGAAGATAACGCCGAATTTGGTTTTGGCTTCCGCCTCTCCCTCGACAAACAAGCTGAGTTTGCAGCCGAATTGTTGCAACAATTGGGGAGTGAAATAGATGAAAACCTTACTCAGTCAATCCTGAAAGCTGAACAAAAATCTGAGGCTGACATTTGGGAACAGCGCGAAAGAATAGAACTGTTGCAGCAGAGGTTAGATGAAATCGTCACTCTTGACCCCAATCTCAAATCTAAAATTCAAAATCTCAAATCACTTGCAGACTATTTGGTGAGAAAAAGCGTCTGGATTGTTGGTGGTGACGGTTGGGCTTATGATATCGATTTTGGCGGTATCGATCATGTAATTGCTAGTGGTCGAAATGTCAACATTTTGGTGATGGATACAGAAGTGTATTCTAATACAGGCGGTCAATCTTCCAAAGCCACGCCAAAAGCCGCAGTTGCTAAATATGCCGCTAGTGGTAAGCCAGCACCAAAAAAAGACTTAGGGATGATTGCTATGACCTACGGAAATGTCTACGTAGCAAGTGTAGCCCTTGGTGCGAGAGATGAACATACCCTCAAGGCATTTTTGGAAGCAGAGGCTTATGATGGCCCATCACTGATTATTGCTTACAGCCATTGCATCGCCCACGGCATCAACATGACTACAGGGATGAATCATCAGAAAACTCTGGTAGAATCAGGTCGTTGGTTGCTGTATCGGCATAATCCAGAGTTGCTTAACCAGGGTAAAAATCCATTGCAATTGGATATGCGATCGCCTACGCAATCTGTAGAACATTCGATGTATCAAGAAAACCGCTTCAAGATGCTGACCAAGAGCAAACCAGAGGTAGCCAAGCACTTGTTAGAACAAGCCCAAGCTGAAGTAGATGCACGTTGGCAGATGTACCAATATTTAGCAAAGCGCGAGACTATCTAGATATTCAAAATAAGTCAATACAGTTCAGCATGAGCAACAAAATACTTGTAGAGACAGCGATTTATGTCTCGAAAACCCGAAATTGTTGCCATTAGACCTTAACCCAAGCGTATTGATTCATAACATACTTACAAAAAACTGCTTGTCAATGACAAGCAGTTTTCTAGTTATTGCCCTTTTTAGAAATTAAACAAGTCTCAAATCAGGATAATTTGCCAACACATCATCAGATGTCAGAGTATCATTTTCAGCTTGGGGAGTCCAAAGAACTTCAATTGCCAGAAGCTTGTCGCTAGGAATACTACCAATTTGCCGCAAAGCTTGACGCAAATCGTCAGCACTGTTAATTGCTGTGGGGATTTCAAACTTACCTAGTGTTGCCGCCAGCAAGGTGACAATAATATATTCACCAGGCCCTTCAGTAAATAAGCGGGTGGGGTTGTCGAGTTCACCAGCTGGAGGTAAAGCATCTTTGGCAAGGGCTGCTTTTAGCTGGTTGTTGACATTAGAAAGAGTTTCTTCGCTAAATTTGCTGCGTTCTGCCAGTGACAGCCGATTAAACTGACCCTCAGCTGAATTTAAACTAGCTTGTTGAGTACCACCACCTGCATATACAAAGTATTCGGGATGGCGGAGTAAAGCTAGGCTGGCTTCTTGGAGAATTTCTGCTCTACCTTCTGGGGTGTTAGTATCAGCAGTTTCAGCAATGTGGTTGAGTTCATTTTGCAATTCACGGGCTTGAGCTAACAAACCTACTTGCAAACGAGTTACCGAAACAGGAGAGTTACTACTGTAATCTGCTTCTGAAGTTTCACCGCTAGAGACGCGGCGGAAAGTTTGCAATAAGAAATTAGCGATCGCCAAGAAAATTAAGATGGTAAATATACCACCAAATCCTCCGCCAAAACCCCAGAGGGGAAGTAAGAAGGGAAAGCCAAAGCCACCACCAAAACCACCACCAGGATAGTAGCCGCCCCCACCAGGAGGTGCATAAGTGCGTGGTGTATAGGTGCGGCTGCTAGAAGGCATTCTAAAGGAGCCGCCACCGATGCGACCGCCACTGCGGGCTGCTAATGCTCCGTCAGCGTGACCAAGAGCCAAAGCTAACACCAGAGTTAGGGCTAAGAAGGTTTTTAACAGCGGTTTGATGGTTTGTTGTAGTTTTTTACGCATAAGACAATCGCTTGAAAAACGGAATTATTATTTCTGATTTCTCCCTATATTTGGGAGCAGTGTCGCGGTATGTCGCTAACGCCAGCCCGTAACAAGCAAGAGAGTTTGTCGCATTTACGTAGCATTCTCTTTTAGAAGCTACATATTCAATCTACCGCGTCTTATCTTGGAGAAACAGCGATCGCAGGGGGGATTTCTCGACTGGGGAACCGTACCTGAAAGATATGGTCATCATCATAGAAATTTGCGATGTCTACGACGGGCTACGCCTACGTGCCAATTATTTGGACTAGCACTTTCATGACTATAGTTTTAAATTATACAGACGATTGTAATTTTTAGTAATTATTTTTAGTAATTATTCTAATATTCTGTTGGCGGTAATGGGACGTTGAGCCACTGCTGAGTGGAAAAATTCATATCAGTACTACTTCTTACTCATTTTTCAGAACTCAGGACTTCTGAACCGACTTGTTTTGTTACAAGGTGGGATGATATTTTTAAATTATGAATACCATTTACTACACTTATGGTCTTGATACTTACGTATATAAAACAGGCTTACAAATGTCTGTGATGCTTATCAGTCAATTAAGCTAGACACCAGATAGCTAGGAAGTACTTATCCGATTTTTTGGCATTTTGGCACAACAGTTTAGAGGATTTAGGATATTATAATGTAGTAATCTGTCAATAAATAATTGATAGATAAGTTCCTTGTAGAGACGGCGATTTATCGCGTCTCTCTAAGTAGTAGCTAAATTTCTTAATTTCCGTGACAGTTGTTTACTGAGCAATTTGGCTACAAGTGATAGATTTTATTTATTGTTCATCATATACAGAAATTCTCAATAATTGAGAAATTGGTAGTAAAAATAAAATCAACACAATAAAAAAATAATCTTCCTGATTAATCTTTTAAAATAAGCTGCAAATTTGTCTACAAATTCGTTTTGAAAGAAATAAAATAATAATTATGGCTTGGAGAATAATTCTAATTGTAAATAAATTAAAAATTATTTGAAATTTTGAAATATAGTCATCAACTTTCTTATGGAACATATTTCTCAGCTAACAGCCGAAATCAGAGACAAAGCTGCATATCCAGATATCCTAGTCATCAGCCGGATCTTCCTGCCGAAAGAAGCTGTAATTGGGGAATATATTTATAATCGCTGTCTCCAAGATCCAGAACGAGTTATTGTGCTGGCGGCTAGTTGCACAGGAGATCGAGTCTTTGATCGAGGTCAACAGTTTCCTGTGTACCGCTGGTATCATCCTACATACTGGCGTAGTAGCTGTGTGGAAAGTGTCCTGAAACCTTTGGTCAATATTGTCTGCTCATTTGTTCTGGCAATTAAACTCTATTTTCGCTATCACTATCGTTATATAGAGTGGGGCCACGGCTATGATTTTCCTTCACTGTTGCTATTGAGCTATTTGTTACCTATTCGCTTTTTTATCTATCTGCACGGCAACGATTTTCTCTGTACTTTACACAACCCTGTGCTGCGATCGCTATTTAAATTAACGCTCAAACGCGCCGAAGGCATTGTTTGCAACAGTTCTTATACAAGAGACTACCTCAGAACTGCTTTCCGATTAGATACTCCTACCCACGTTATTAACCCAGTAATCAGACCAGAAAAATTTGGTAATAATGTAGCGAGTCCCAGTAGCCTTGATGATTTACGTGTTCGTGTACGTCAGACGTACAACATTCCCGAAACAGCAATAGTTATTCTCTCCATTGGCAGACTCATAAAACCAAAAGGTTTCGACCGAATAATTGAGAATATTCCACTATTGCTAACTTTTGGGTTTGATGTCCATTATATAGTCTGCGGTCAAGGCCCAAGTGAATCAGCATTGAAATCTCTGGCGCATCGTTTGCGGGTAGATAAACGCGTACACTTTGCCGGATATCAGCCAGAGCGAGAATTAGCTGGTTATTATGCAGCTTGCGACATATTTGCCATGCTGACTTTATCGGAGGCAAAACCTAATAATATGGAAGGCTTTGGTATGGTTTATTTAGAAGCAAGTTACTTCGGTAAGCCCATAATTGCCTCTCGTTTAGGCGGTGTTCTAGACACAGTTCAGCATCAAGAGAACGGCATACTAGTTAATCCCAATTCTGGCTATGAGGTTTTTCAAGCTTTTAATCAGTTGTGCAAAGACCAGCAACTACGTGAACAACTCGGCCGCAAAGGTAAAGAATTAGCCAACCGTAGAACCCTTCATCGATCGCTTTACAAGTCAGAGGGAAGAAACACGATTTTGTGATATAAATGCAAATCGAGCGATCGCCAAAAGTTAATGCCTGGGGATTGGGGACACTTCTCTACGAGAGGCTGCGCCTTAAGCGAAGCTATGCCGCAGGCTTTACGACAAGCTCAGTGCAGACGCTCGTGCCTCGCTAACGCTGGGGACTGGGGACTGATATTTTTACTCATTACTCAGCACTCATTACTCTGAACTGAACCATATTGCCACCCAAAATAGAATTTGGTTGGTCTATTGTTAAATAAATATGCAAATATGCTATCTGAGGTAAAAAAGATTGATGAATCCTCAACCAGAAGAAGACTTACAGCGTCGCCTCAATAAACTAGAGGCAGAGATTAATTCGCCACCTGGGGTAGTCCCACAACCACAAGAACAAACGCCTCAGTCTATTTTTGCCAACTTGAACTTACAACTAGAGCGGTTTCAGATTTGGTTTAACAACTTATCTGGGACTAAAAAGCTTGTAGTTTCAGGCGTGACGGTACTAGTAGGCTTGGCGATGCTACAAGCAGTGTTTAAATTAGTTGCATCTGTAATCACTCTGGCACTTTTGGCAGTGTTAGTGTATGTTGGATACAAATTTTTTGTGTCCGGTAGCTTTCAACGTAAGCAATAAAATAGGAGTCAGAATACAGAATTCAGAATTCAGAATACTCTACCCATAAAGGGATGGAGTTTTAAGGCGAGAATATTTTAATTTTTTTCGCCCACCATTGCACTCGCTTTTAGCCAATATTCAGACGCGACTCGAAAATACTCGCTCTAAGCGTTGGCGCAGCCTCTCGTAGAGAAGGCAATACGTAGCGCTATCACCCACTGGTACAGAATTCATAATTCATACTGAATTCTGACTCCTGAGTTCTGAATTCTTCTTATAAAACGTTGATAGGTATTTGCTTTGTACTCTACCCAGAGTTATGAGAGTCAGGAGCCAGAATACAAATTGCTCCTGACATACAGAGGATTTCAAGGAAAGTAAAGTATACGAGCGAAGTATCAAAACTAAGTTTAAAGCCTGTTTTACTTCAGAATTCAGTTAGCGCAGCGGGGCGTAGCCCATTCTGACTCCTGAATTCTGACTCCTGAATCCTATTTCAATATGCTTTTCTTTTTGTTGATTAGCTGAGTCTATTTTAATTGTGCCGATCGCGGCGTAGAAATAATATCAAAGGGAATTATTACGATGACATCACCAATTGTGAGGAGAACTAGTAATCAATCTGGTCAGTCAAAAAAATCGGAAAGAGTTAATTCGTTGTTGCTAGCAAGTAGGCGTTTTGCGGCTTGGGCGGCTGAAATTACGTTAGTGGTTACTAGTGGGTTAATTCCCTTCGGTCTTGGTGTCTATGCCAATTCTAGAAGCGATCTGAACCGAGTACCGCTTAACCCCGTGCTGGTAGTCACAGAAAGAGCGATCGCCAGACCCCTAGCTTTACCCGTCAGCTACGGCATCCGTAATGTGGCATGGCCGACTAATATTTTGTGGACAATCGCCCTGTTAGCGCCTGTAACCCTCTCGTGGTGGCAATTATATTTACTAGCTAAGACTGGTAGCACAATTCCTAAGCGTTGGTTAAAAGTGCGGGTTATCAACGAGCAAGGGAAGCCGCCTGGATTGGGGGCAGTTGTGATCAGAGAAGGAGTTGGGCGTTGGACTGTACCCATTTCCATCGCCTATCTGTTGTGGCGCTACAGCTTTGCTTTTCCGAATTTAGGATTATTCACATTTTTGTCTTTATTAATGATTGTGGGTGAAGGAATAAGCTTACCGTCGCGTCGCGGGCGTCGCGCACTCCACGATCAACTCGCAGGTACTTATACAGTAGATGCACTCTCAGCTAGTAACAGACAAGATCAGTCTGCTGGCAGTAATGATGAAGCAGAAGAATGGCAAGAGGGAAATGAAGAATTAGCGCTAGTCCAAGCCAACCAGTCACCTAATTTGTGGCGACGGATACAGCAAAACCCCAATCTAACTTTGTTTGGGGTAGGGCTGACGAGTATGACTGCTGTGTTGGCAACTTTAATCGGCACTCAAGTTTATATTCAAATTCAACAATCACAGCGAGCAACCAAGCAAATCAACAGCCAACAGTTCCTCGAACTCGTCAAACAATTGACTCCCAACTCTGTGGCGACTGATGAGCAACGCCAAAGTGCAATTCTGGCTATGGGTGGTCTTAACGATCCACAATCCATTAAATTTCTGGCGGATTTATTAGTTAGCGAAACTAACCCCAGTCTCCTAGATACGATTCAACAAGCTTTGACAACTGTCGGGCCTCAAGCCATCCCAGAACTAAAAAATAAGAATCAGTTTTTAGTGGGTGAACTGGAATCTGTAGGTAGCACAGCAACCAAAGAGCGGGATTTACGGCAAGGACGGCTCCAAAGAAATCAGCGGACGATTAACAAAATTCTCTCTGTTTACAGTGGGAAAATGGAAGGTGTTGACCTGAGTAGCACCCAATTAGGTCAAAGTGGTACTCCAGGAAGTTCCTTCTTCAACTTGGTATTAGACAACCTTGATTTATCAGGAGTTAAGTTCAAATCTGCAAATCTTAACCAAGCCAGCTTTAAGGGTAGCCGCTTCCGAAGTCCGGGTGAAGATGGACGCTGGGATACTTATGATGATGTCATAGCTGATTTAAGCCAAGCTCAATTGCAGCAAGCCAATCTTACTGATGCTAACCTCAGTCGCGTCTTGATGAACCGGATCGATTTGAGCCGCGCCACTCTTAACAGAGCCAACTTATCCAATGCGCGTCTATATGATGCTAAACTCAACAGCACTCAACTAGTAGGAGCCGATCTGCGAAACGCAGTTCTGGAAAGAGCTAGCTTGACTGGGGCTGATTTAGGCGATGCAAAATTAAACGAAGCCAATCTATATGCTGCCCGTTTAGGTCGCGCCACTGCGATCGGAACACAATTATCCTTTGCCAACTTAACTAACACTGATTGGCAAGGGGCAGATTTATCAGGAGCCTATTTGGATCGTGCTAATCTCAGCAATGCGAACCTCAGCGCCACTCGTTTAACTGGTGCTGTTTTGCGTTCTGCCCAAATGGAAAACGTTAACTTGCAAAATGCCGACCTGAGTCTTGCCGATTTACGGGGGGCGAATGTCGCCGGAGCAGATTTTAAGGGAGCAATTCTCGCTCCTAGCAAACAAGATCCAGCAGATCAATTTGTCCAAACCCCAGATTTAGGCTCAGTATCAGCCGTAGTTCAAGGCGTTGATTTTTCTCAAGCCAAAAATTTAGATGCCAAGCAATTAGCCTACCTTTGTACTCAAGGAGCCATTCATCCCCGTTGCCCGTAGAATGGAGCAGAGGGGCAGAGGGGCAGAGGGGCAGGGGGAGAAGAATTAATAACCAATGCCCAATGACAAATGACAAATGACAAAATGGTGTGAGGAGTTGGTTTATGAAATATATTCCATATTTGGTTTCAGTTTTGGGAGCTGGCTTGATTTTGAGTCTGGCGAGTACGAAACCAGCACAAGCTCAAGTAGCTTATGGCAGTTATATCGGTATCGGCCCTACTGTTGGGATTACCGATGGCATCCAATTGGGGGGAGTGATAGCAGGACGCTACAAGCTTTTGGAAGCGCCAATTTCACTCCGCGCTCAAGTGTTAATTGGTCGGAATACCGCAGTTGTGCCAACGGTTTCTTACGATTTTCCCCTGAACTGGCAAGCTGATGCCTATCTGGGTGCTGGATTGGTGCTGGCTGGTGGTGGTGATTCTTCTCCTGTGGGGGACAAAATTAGTTTTGCTTTACAACCGGGCGTTGATTATATGATCCCAAATAGCAATACAGTCCTTTTTGGCAATGCCATCATTGCTTTTGATGCCTACCGTGATAGCGGTGGTACAGCTATCTCCGTACAAGGTGGTGTTGGCTTGAGATTTTAAGAGGCAGAGGCTATCCCTAAGAAGCGTTAAACTTCATTGCAAATTAAGAAGTTAGTCCAAACAACGTGATAGTTTTTGGTGATGAAGAGAGACAGCATAGGATTAATACAGGAGAACACAGTGGCAATGGAATCAAATTTATTAACGGATGCAGCCGCAGAAGACGTGAATCAAGATTTCAGTGAATATGTCGCTAACCTACAACTTCACATGACCCTGCAAGCTCGCAATCTTGTTCCAACCCTGAAACAAACATTGGTAGATAGTCGCCAGCAATTACTCCATCAAACCCAAGCCAACTTTGAAAAGCTCGTTTCTCGACAAGGGCTATAAAATATATACAAATTTTAATCAAAATTCCAATAAAATAAGGGCAGATGTTGTTGGGTCAATGCCAATGGTGTTCTCACAAGGTCTGCTTTTTCGGCTTTTTTAAGTATTAAGTTACTAAAATCACCCTTTTGGCACAATAGTAGAGGGCAGAAACTAGTTAAAATTATTGCAGCAGTTTCTCCCTTTCCAGAGCAGTTAGTTAAGGCTAAATGGCGGCTCGAATAAAAATGACTTCATTAATTCCCAGAAACCTCAGCGTTGTTATCCGACCAGTCCAATACCGGGATCTGGACGGGATTGAGCGCATAACTCAAGAGTCATTCGCAGCCCTTACTCCCCAGGGAGCAGGTTTTGCCATCAGCCAGATGCAAAGGCTGCGTCGCTGGTATGGATTACTCAAGTTTTTGAGTTGGTTCCCTAACCCGCTACAGTATCGCCTCTGTGCCTATATCGCAGAGCAAGGGCGGATACTTTTAGGAATGATTCAAGTGTCACCCTTTAACCGGACACGCAGTACTTGGCGGATCGATCAAGTGCTACTAGAGCGTGGTGTCGATAAACAAGGAGTTGGTTCGCAACTTTTGCGTCATTGCTTTGAATCGATTTTGGAAGCTCGCACTTGGTTATTAGAAGTAAACATCAATGACATTGAAGCGCTGGCATTATATCGACAAAATGGATTCCAGCGTTTGGCAGAAATGACGTACTGGGAAATTGGGCCAGAATTACTGGCTGAGTTGGCCCAAGCAGAGCCAGATTTGCCCAATCTTTTGCCAGTGAGTAATGCTGATGCCCAGTTGCTATATCAACTAGATACGGCATCGATGCCACCTCTGGTACGTCAGGTTTTTGACCGCAATACCCGCGACTTTAAAACCAGCTTGTTCGGCGCTTTAACTGATGCAGTGAAGCAATGGCTGACTAAAACAGAAGTAGTTAGCGGTTACGTATTTGAACCCCAACGTAAAGCTGCGATCGGTTATTTTCAGGTGCAACTTGACCGTAAGGGTGAAGTTCCTCATGCGGCAACGTTGACGGTTCATCCGGCTTACACTTGGCTGTATCCAGAATTACTATCCCAACTGGCTCGGATTGCCCAAGATTTTCCCCAACAAGGTTTACAACTAGCTTCCTCAGATTATCAGGCAGAGCGAGAAGAGTATTTGGAGCGAATTGGGGCAAAACGCATAGAACATACATTAGTTATGTCTCGCTCTGTATGGCATAAGTTACGGGAGTCTAAATTTGTCTCCTTAGAAGGAATTCAGTGGACTGATATGCTCCAAGGTCTACAACCGGCACGTAAACCGATACCAGGTGGAATGTCATGGATACAACCAGGAAAACTGCCATCCTCAGAGAAACCACTGCCAAGTAAGTCAGAACCGATTAACTTTTCAGTAAAAAACCCCAGCATAGAAGCATCGCCGATTTCAGAATCAGCAGATGCCCCGCAGGAGAATTAGTTGTGATATCCCAAGGGCAAGCAAAACCGTTTATTTCAGCGTTGGGACTAGATTTCGGTCGCAAGCGCATTGGTGTGGCTGGGTGCGATCGCACGGGTTTAATTGCCACGGGAATCACCACTATTGAACGTACATCTTTTGAGCAAGATGTCGAGCAAATCCGACAAATAGTTAATGAACGTGAGGTGCAAATTCTAGTTATGGGCTTACCCTATTCAATGGATGGCTCATTAGGATTTCAGGCTCGTCAAGTTCAGAAATTTACGACAAGACTTTCTAAAGCACTAAAACTGCCTGTGGAATATATGGATGAGCGATTAACTTCATTTCAAGCAGAACAACTGCTGATAGCTGAAAACCGCTCCCCGTCACGCCATAAAGGTTTGATTGACCGCAAGGCAGCTGCTTTGATTTTACAACAATGGCTGGATGTGAAGCGTGCTAACTCTCGGAGTTCAGTTGCGGCTATTGAATATTGATACCTTTTAACATGATATTCTGAAAACGATTAGCCAGCAGTTGTATCTACGTATAAAGCTATTTGCTTGACATAATATGTCATTAAGATAGTTAAGCGATTTCCAATATTGCTGGTATTTATTAAATTTCTACATTTCGGCTATGTTTTCCTCTCCATTCTCTGAAGAAAATGATAACGCTCATGCGGGTTCCATCACTTTAACCGATGACAAAGGGCGATCGCTCGACTGTTATATTGAGCATTCCCTGGAGGTAGATGGACAAGAATACGTTTTGCTTCTTCCTGTAGACTCACCTGTAGAAATTTTTTCTTGGGAAGGTGACGGTGAGGAAGAAGAAGCAGTTCTGGTAGAAGATGACGCTATCATTGAGCAAATTTTTGCGAATGCTCAAGCTGTATTATCTGAGCAAAACCTGATATTGAAGAACACAGCTTATGCTCTCACAGTTGAAGGTGATTTACCGCCAGTTGAAGAATCAGAACTCTTCACCTTAGAAATCGAAGACGAAGGGGAAGATTTAGAGCCAGAGCAATTACAGCTACTCGCTAGCTTTTATGATGAAGATCAGGAGTATGCAATTTATACACCCCTAGATCCTCTGTTGTTTTTTGCACGGATAACGAAAACAGGTGAACCCGAATTACTCTCTCCAGAAGAGTTTCGCCAAGTGCAACCTTTGTTAGAAGAACATCTTTTTAATGAAGTTGAATAAGATTAAAAATTCAAAATGTAATATTTTCATTTTGAATTTTTCAATTGGGAATTTTTATTCCCAGTACAATCTAGTTTAACCTTGTACCATTTTTCATTAAATGTAGAAACGAATGAAACACTAAATTGCAACAATTAGTGTTGTTTAAAATCCTGGAAAAAGCATTTTAGTTGATAGAGATTTTTAATCCAAAATCTACAATCCAAAATCTAAAATTGCTATGAGGTTCTGAGAATGGCTTATAGCGACTTTACATTAAGTAAATTTAAAAATTCATTCAGCATCCGCATTGATGAAGAAACTAACTTGTTTGCCGATATAGAACCTTTACAGGCAAGTGAGAAACTCAAAAATTCTTTAGAAGAAACTACAGAACTAGCTTTAGCAATTAATACTGAAAAAGCTCGTTCAGAAATGATTATCACTCCGATATTGTTGGAGGTAAGGCGCAGGGCTAATTATCCAATTAGTTTATTTTCGGGAACCGATTTTAATGTAGATGCAGAAAAAGGACTAAATGGCTATTGTGACTTTATCATTAGTCGTTCTAAAGAGCAACTAACAATTAATGTACCAGTGGTGGTTATTATTGAAGCCAAAAATGAAAATATTAAAGGTGGATTAGGTCAATGTGCCGCCGCAATGTTGGCAGCACAATTATTTAATCAACAAGAAGGAAATGAAACTAGAAAAATTTACGGTGCGGTAACAACTGGTGATATTTGGAAGTTTTTGAAGTTAGAAGAAAACGATATATTTATTGATTTGAGTAGTTATTACATCAAAGAGATAGATAAGATTTTAGGGATTTTATCTCAAAGTGTTCAGGGCGATATTCCAGGACGGAGTTAGACTAACTAAACTATATTGGGTTAGAGGTTGTTTGAAAAGTCTAATTTATTACTAGCCCTGGCGATTAGAAATCGCGGCTACATGAGACTTTACCCACCTTTCCTGCGGAACGCCAAGGGCGAAAGTAGGTTAAAAACCCTTGATTTTTCAAGCTTTCCACGGAGGTGGACTTGGTTTATGTAGTAGCGATTATATTCGCCTAAAACTTTTCAAACATCCTCTTATGCTTATTTGCCTGAAGCTACTTAAATTTGACTGTTGACCGAAAACGACTCATGATACAAGCCTCTAAATTTATTTATGTGGATCATTAATTTTGAATTTTGAATTCGGAGCGAAGCGACGTGACTATGACATGGAACAATCTTTTACAGCCTGACTTGATTTTAGAGGGTTCAGTGTTGAACCTAACACCAGATATTATCCAAAAATACGGGCTTAAAGGGCTGGTATTGGATGTAGATGAAACTTTGGTACCCTTTACAGTCGGAATAGCTTCCCCAGAACTACGGGAGTGGGTGGAGCAAATTCGCACTTGTACTGCACTGTGTTTGGTGAGTAACAATCTGAGTGAAGCGCGAATTGGTGGAATTGCGCGATCGCTCAACTTACCTTACTATCTGGGTGCAGCCAAGCCTTCCCGCCGCAAAATTAGAGCCGCACTCAGGGGAATGGATCTACCAGTCCATCAAGTGGGGATGGTAGGCGATCGCTTATTTACCGATGTCATCGCAGGTAATCGCCTGGGAATGTTTACCATTTTAGTGGAACCGATTGTTCATGCTGACGCGGCTCTCCGCTCTCATCCCATCCGCAACTTTGAAGTTTGGATATCTGAAATTCTGGGAGCCTCTATTACCCCCAAGAAAAGGAAGATTCACAAAAGTTGAGAAATCGTCAGGAAAGTAAATCTAAAGAAATAATTAAGGAATCTTAATGTGATTCAAAAATCGGGGATCATAAGTATTAATAACATGGGGTCAGCCAAAAAAGACCCTAACTCATACTAAGTAAATATACTTCCGTAAAGCGTCAACCTTCACTATAGAGGGATTGGCGCTTTACAATTTTGGATTTTAGATTTTGGATTTTGGATTGAATCTAATGTGGGTAGATTTAAAGGCTAAAAGCTTGTTTCTATCGGCTTTAGTCTGTTTATCTGGCGCCTGCTTTAGGGTAGGGGTCTAAAAAACTTATGCAAGATGTCTAATCTAAAATCTAAAATCTAAAATCTAAAATCTAAAATTGAAAGATGTCATTAACAATTGTTGTCAAAATCGGCACTTCTAGCCTAACTCAACCAGAAACGGGACAATTAGCACTTTCTACCATAGCTACTTTGGCGGAAACACTTTGCCATTTAAGACGCCAAGGACATCGGGTGATTTTGGTTTCATCTGGTGCTGTGGGGGTAGGTTGTGCGCGGTTGGGGTTAACTGAACGTCCCAAAGCGATCGCACTGAAACAGGCTGTAGCAGCAGTTGGGCAAGGCAGATTAATTCGGATATACGATGATTTATTTACTACTCTGCAACAAGCGATCGCTCAAGTATTATTGACACGCAGTGACTTGGTGCAACGCAGTCGCTATCTCAACGCCTACAATACTTTTCAGGAATTACTGGGACTGGGAGTGATCCCTATAGTCAATGAAAATGATACCGTCGCAATAGACGAACTAAAATTTGGTGATAATGACACCCTTTCGGCATTGGTTGCTAGCCTAGTAGAAGCAGATTGGCTATTTCTACTTACCGATGTTGATCGGTTGTACTCAGCCGATCCGCGTTCCGTACCCGATGCGCGACCGATCGCTTTAGTTAGTAGCATTAAAGAATTAACAGAATTACAGATACAAACAAGTTCCCAAGGTTCCCAGTGGGGTACTGGTGGGATGGCGACAAAAATTTCAGCTGCGAGAATTGCGATCGCTGCGGGGGTACGTACCGTAATTACCCAAGGGCGATTTCCCCGAAATATCGAAAAAATTATCCAAGGTGAACTGATTGGAACGCATTTTGAACCGCAACCCGAACCAACTTCAGCGCGTAAACGTTGGATAGCTTACGGACTTGTGCCTGCGGGGAAATTGTATTTAGATGAAGGTGCGATCGCGGCAATTTCTCTAGCAGGAAAATCCTTATTAGCTGCTGGAATTAAAGTAGTAGAAGGGGAGTTTGACACACAGGATGCCGTGCAATTGTGTGACAGCAACGGTAACGAAATTGCTAGAGGGCTTGTGAATTACAACAGCAATGAACTGCAAAAGATTCGCGGCTGTCATTCACGAGAAATTTCTACAATTTTAGGTTATGCCGGTGCAGAAACCGTGATTCATCGGGATAATTTGGTTTTGACTTAGTAAGATCAAGCTAATAAATAAAAGCAAAAATTGAGACAAATAAACATGGTTATTTACACGGCAGATAAATGTATACTATAATTCATGTCAAAGACTTTATATGCTTTCAGACTAAAAGTTTGAAACTATACATACTTAGCTCACTTGTGTAAGCTAGTAACCTTATAGCGGTTTCTGACCTAATGAGGTACGTATTCAAAGCTACTAAGCTTGGTAAAAAAGATTTGGGTGTACTTCAGTTGCTTAGGAAATGCCATATAAAGTTAATTTAATTAGCCAGATTCATTTAAGTAGCAGATGCAGGATAATTCTGAAGTTACGTTAAATTGGTTTGAATCTTATGATGACTCCCCAGAGGAGGAATCATACACGATAAATGAGTATGAGATAACAACATCTCCTAATGATTTTAATACTCGAACAATGTATGACTTTATGGAGTCTGGTGCAATTAAAATACCAGCTTTTCAGCGTAACTATGTATGGGATATTAAACGAGCTTCAAAATTAATTGAATCTATTATTATTGGTTTACCTATTCCACAAATATTTCTGTATGAAGAGTCAAGAAATAGTTTCCTTGTGATAGATGGACAGCAACGGCTGATGTCCATTTTTTATTTTATAAAGCAAAGATTTCCAAAAAAAGATAAAAGAAATTTTTTGAGGAGAGTTTTTGAACAAAATGGTAAAATACCTGACAACGTTCTTAATGATGATGAATATTTTACGAGTTTCAATCTCCAGTTACCTGTAAACACGCCTCAACAACCAAATAAATTAAATAAACTCAATTATTCTACACTTGCTGAATATAAATTTGCATTTGATTTAAGAACGATTCGGAATGTTTTTATTAAGCAAAACTTTCCTGAAAATGATGATTCATGTATATATGAAATATTTAATAGACTTAATTCCGGTGGTGTCAATTTGAAGCCTCAAGAAATACGAATGAGTCTTTACTATTCGGACTTTTACACAATGCTCTACAAACTGAATACTCTTCCAGAGTGGCGTAAAATCATTGGTGTCAATGAACCAGACTTGAATATGAAAGATATTGAAACCCTGTTGAGGGGATTTGCAATATTAATGGAATGGGAAGGATATCAATCTTCAATGGTTAAGTTTCTTAATGACTTTTCTAGAAAATGTAAGAAATTGAGTAAAGAACAAATAAATTATCTTGAAATTTTATTCAACTCTTTCTTACGAACCTGTTCAAATTTACCGGAAAAAGCTTTTTATTTAAAAACAACGAAGAAATTTAATATATCTATGTTTGAAGCTGTATTTTTTGCTCAGTGCAGCAGTGCATTTAAAGAACAACGCTTAGTAGAAAGAAAGATAAATCCTGAAAAGCTTGAATCTCTGAAAAATGATGGAGAATTTATAACAGCTATACAATCTCAAACAACAAGTAAAGAAAATGTAAAAAAAAGGCTTGAAAGAGCAATGAGTATTTTATGTGAGCAAACATTATCTTGAGGTAAAATGGGAGATACTATTGTTGATCGCATATATAAAGAAAACTTAGAATTACTCCAATATCTTAACCAACAAAAAGAAATATCTTTTGCTAGTCAATTCGATGCAACTTTTAAAAAATCCCTTCTCTTGTCATCAGCAAGCTTTTTTGAGGAAGAAATTTGTAAAATAGTCCAGACTTTTGTTGAGCGTAAGACTAGTAATGATAAGTGTATAACTTCTTTAGTTAAACGGAAGGTAATTGAAAGACAATATCATACTTACTTTGAATGGGATGGCAAGAACGCAAATAAGTTTTTTGGATTGTTTGGTGAGGAATTCAAAAATCAATTAGTACAAAAAATAAAAAAAGAGCCTAGATTGGATATTGCACTCAAAGCTTTTTTAGAGTTAGGCAATATGAGAAATTGCCTAGTTCATCAGAACTTTGCAAACTATACAATCGATAAGACTGCTAAAGAAGTATATGACTTATATCAAGAGGCTATGGTATTTGTGCAATGGCTATCTGATAATTTCGATAATTCCTAAATTTTGGCAATGTATTTAGTCTTAATCAAGGAAGTATAAATGTCTTATCTAAAAGTTTTCTACAGCAATGATTCGGTGATTTTTTTAATCTACTTTATTCAGCCATCCTGATTTCAGCCAATCTCACACCGCCCCACAACGGCGCATCATCCCCCAGAAGCGCCGACACAATTTCAAAATCAACTTCCGGTAAAGCCGTCTCCCGCGCCACCTGACGCACCACCCGCCAGAAATCCTCCCCCGCCTTCGTCACACCGCCTCCCAACACAAAGCGCTGCGGATTCATCAAGTTCGCTACATTGCCAATACCCACACCCAACGCCCAAGCAGCCTTGTGTAAAACTTCCTTCGCCAAATCATCCCCAGCCGCTGCCGCCTCACTTACCAACTGCCCCGTCAGCAAAGTTAAATCATTCCCCACCAAACCCCTCAAAACCTCTCGTCCTTGGCGTCTTGGCGGTTCGTTCTCCAAAATTTCTCTAACATTTTGCGCCATATAAGGCCCCGACGCCAAACGTTCCACACATCCCCGCTTACCACACAAACAAACTGGCCCAGCAGGATCTACAACCACATGTCCAATTTCGCCAGCCATCCCACCAGCACCCCGCCAAGGTTGGCCATTGAGTATCCAACCACCACCCACGCCAGTGCTGACAGTAATATAAAACAGGCTATCGTATCCCTGTCCCGCACCAAAGCGATGTTCACCCAAAGCAGCAATATTAGCGTCATTATCTACATCAACAGGAACGCCAAACTCCTCTTCCAACAAGGCTTTGAGAGGAATATTTTCCCATCCAGCGACATGATGAGATAGTCGCACCGTTCCCGTGGAAGCATCAACCGGGCCACCAAAACTGACACCAATCGCAGCAGGTTTTGTATCTTCCAGCAAAGAGTAAATTAGCGATCGCATTATTTCCAAGTCAGTGCTAGCATTTGCATTTACTGGTGAGAGACGACGTTCATAACGCAACCACTTTCTCGAACCAATATTTACCAATGCTGCTGCTAGCTTAGTTCCGCCAAAATCGAGAGCTAAAATTAATGTCATGGTTTTGAACCTTTCCAATAAATGCGATCGCACATTTTCTGGCACTCGATCAATAATGGATTGTTATACTAAAGTGCTTTTGTCAGCTTAAATAAAGCTTTTAATAGTAAATTATGGCAGAATGTGCGTTAGTTAGCTGCATCAAAAATCTGTTGCGCGGTTAAATTTAATTGAGGAAAGGTAGGTGATGAAATCGGAGTCTGACCTTGAAACGGTGTCATTTGATATTCACCATCAACTAATTCGCAGACAAAAATAGTGGGTTGCTTAGGATTGCCGATAAACTTTCTTGCGCCCAATGCAGCATAATCAGCAATCCAATATTCAGGAATGCCCATTTCTTCATAATCCCTAAATTTATTGTAGTAATCATCTCGCCAGTTAGTTGAAACAACTTCAATAACTATTGGAACCGATGTTGCTTGGCTTACTGTTGACTGTTTTTGAAAAAGCGGTTCATTGTCGAGATTATTAAGATTTAGCAGTAAAACATCAGGCGAATAAGCGGATTCGGCAGTAGGAGTTTTGACTAATGCGGTTTTGGGTATAGTGTAGGGAAGGTTCAAGCGATCAAACTCGACAGTTAGCTTACGAGCTATAAATCCTACAACTTTTTCATGCGATCCGGTTGGGGGTGGCATTTCAATAATTACTCCCTTGTGTAATTCATAGCGTTTACCATCGTTGGGATACCATTCGCTAAATTCATTGAAGGTGAGTAATTTTGGCAAGGCTTGGGTCATAATCTTACCTCCACATCTGCTTTACTTTATCAAAATATTCACAATTTCCGTTGGAATAATTCAGTTTTGCATAGAAGTAGAAATATGCGATCGTCACAGCTAGATATTTGGATTAGTGAGTGCGCCTTTACTAGCAACAATTTGTCACAATTGCCAAGCTTTATCTATTAAATTGAAACTATCAATGCTTTTTCTAGTAAGCGATCTCCACGATGAAATCCCTGTTCACCGTGATTTAAGCAACGTCCTAAAGACAACAAACTGTAAAGAAATCATAAAGATTCCTAAATACTTGCATTTCTTATTGACTTCAGTTAGAGTCAAAGCAGATGCCTATCATCAAACCCTGACATGAGCTTCAGGAAGTTAGATTAGGTAAAACCCTAAATACAAAATTCGTTAGTGTTGATTTTAGTGACGCTGATAACAATTAGTCACTAGTTTTCATTATTAACTTATCGCACATCAAGTACGGGGCTGTAAAGCATTTGCCCCAATTTAATTGTTTTTATTTTTCTCAACCAATTGAGAATTATTTGCAATATGGATAGTTCGATAGATAGTGTGGAAGAAATCTTAAAGCAGTATGGCTTACCAAAACGATCGCTGTTTATTAAATGTTTCCGCATCTACCTTTAGGAATATGTCTCTCACGAGAGCGGCACAGAATTATATCTTTATGTGTAAAAACAGGATCTATAAGTAGCTATGTAGATAATTTAAGTAAAACTTTAAACAATTAGATTGTTGCTAGAAATATTTTTGGTTGTAGTATCAGCTACATCAATATGTTCAGAAAAGCCGAGTTTCCGCAAGTGAAAATTTATGGAATACCAGATAACAATAAAACTAGATACAAAATTAACGCCACTCATACGGAAAAATATCTCTTGACACTGTTTATCTCTATTGTGGAGAATTTATTAACCGGAAAGACCTCGATCAATAATGATGTTATAAAGTGGCTACCTAGTTTTAGCTGGGAAATGAATATTGTTCTTTTTATCTCCTTCAGCCAAGGATTTGTAGCTAAGAACACAATTGTATTTTGTAATACCTTTTGTCCATAAAATACGCTAATGAGTACAGCGAGATGAATACTTTTTTTTGTTCTGATGATTCACGTCAAGTAGGAGAAGATGTTATTGGTAGTGCCACCAATTATCAAACTTATATTTTAGTTGAGTGTCCTTTACCTTGGACATCAGAACCCTTTAATTCCAAATGGGTGCCCCAGAATTTGAGGATTTTGGTAGAAGAAGTGAAGCGTGCTAAACTACCGATTAGATTTCTTTTAATTGCTAATGATGTATCACACAAGGTAAATCAAACTACGCTTCTGATTTATCAAAAAGAAGAGGGGCTAAGTAATGGATACCATAAACAAGAGTTTAAGCTAGCAAATATTGAGCAAGTAGCAGGAGTTGTCCAAAAATGGATATGGGGTATCGATTCTAATTTGGAAGTAGAAACTAGTACAACTAGAGATATTTTAATTTGTACCCACGGTAGCCATGATAAATGTTGTGCGAGATATGGCGCTCCTTTTTACTTCCATGTAACAGCGAAAAATGCTGATTTGTGCTTAGATAATGTGCGAATTTGGAAATCATCGCACTTTGGTGGACATCGATTTGCACCAACAGTTATAGACTTACCAGAAGGAAGATACTACGGTCGTCTAGATCAAGATTCATTTAGATCGATTTTGACTCGGACTGGTGATATTCAATGCTTACATCAAGTCTATCGAGGCTGGGGAATTCTGCCTGCTGCACTTCAGGTTTTGGAAAGAGAACTAATTCTCTCTAAAGGATGGGATTGGTTTAACTACAAAGTTGCAGGTAAAATTTTAGAGCAAAGTTTAGACAATAATACTATCCTAGCTGAACTAAGTTTTGAACAACCTTCTGGTTCTCTCTACACTTACCAGGCTAAACTTGTGAGAGATGAAACCAAGACTCAACAACTGAAGAGTTCATGTAATGCTACAAGAGAGTTAGTAGTTACTAAATATGCTGTCGGTAGTCTTTGGATTAGCTCTAGTAAGGTAATGAGTTATAGTACGTAAAAGAGGAGAGTTTTTAAACGCAGAGGGCCGCAAAGAGAAGCGCAGAGGTACGCGGAGTCTTGCTGTATTTGGTATAACGCTGCACAAATTCGTAACAAAATCTCTGCGTATCTTTGCGTTTCCCTCTGCGTTTAAATTCCAAATCAAGATTAAGTCATATTTAAGACTTTTCGTAACAGAACTTGGTCTTCTAATTTGGCTTTTAAACGACCATTTTCAATATCTCGAATCCAGCTTTGGCTTTTACCTGTGAGTTTTGCCAATTCTCTCTGGGAAAGATTCAAATTTTTTCGCGCTTGCAAAATCTGTTCGCCTAGCAAATCGTTTGTAGTTTTAGGTTTCCTTTTGGCTTTGGCAGTTCTTGTTTTCTTTTTTTCTGATTCTGAAATTTGCTGTTCCCATTCTGGTGGGAGTTCAAAAGCCAAAATCCGCGCATTCATTAGCAGATTCCATTTACCACGGGGGCCTGTGTCTGTGAGGCGAGTTTCAGCACCACCGTCATTAGTCCAAAATTCTAATGCTTCATCTGGATCTTCGGGAAGATCAACTAATTTCGCCCACAAAGGTTGAATTTCTGGTGGGTAGGTAACTGGATCAAAAAGCGGTTTCATTCCATAGTGATTGAGAATTTCTAAATCGCTTTCAAAGGTTCGCAGCAAACGTTTGCGTTCTTCCCGTTGTCTGGATGCAAGGGCGACTTTTTCTTCACCGTAAGCAATACGCAGCAAGGTAGGAATGGTGATGCGTTGTTCTTTGCCCATTTTGGTTTTAAACAGCAACCACAGCATTAGTCGAACTGCGCCTTCATGTTGCTGCCAAATGCTCATAACTGTGGTTAGCAGTGTTTTGGGAAGACTGCCGTATTGATAGAATGCGGTTCGCTCTTTACACGCTTGTTTGTTTAAGAAATATTGTGCCCAAATACCTGCTTTTACTTTAAAAGTTAGCCCAATTAGATATTTGCATCCGAGATTGTCTTCTTGAAAGTGGTGCTGAATATCTACTAAGTGCCATAAGCGGCTGTTTGTAACAGAGAATCCGTTAATTCGACCTTGTTGGGGCCAGTCAATGGAGATAATCAGAGAGCAAGCTTGCTGAACGATATTTTTCATTAAAGCTAGCTTGGCAGCTTTGCTCAAATCCTTGCGTTTCTCCATCCCCAAATATTTCTCGATTTGTCGCTCATCGATCGCAAATTCTTGCTCCCAAGGTTGCTCTAAGGCTGTAGCATAAGCTGCAAAAATTAGATGTATGCAGGCGGCTCTGATGTCAAGTCCCTCAATTGCTGCTACATCTGTGGCCTTGTCGTTAACTTTTAATGGATCTTGGATATGAAAAGCGATCGCACCTCGCCCTTGATTGACTTGTCGGCTGTAACTTATATAGCCTTCTTCATCGGTTTCCCAATGTAGGGATGTGCGTTGCGCTAGAACATTACAAGCCTCCCAAATTGCGATCGCTGACGCAAATGGGTTATTCTTACCATTAGAAAACAAGTCTAAGCTGCTAGCATCTCTCGGTTCAACTTTGCATCTCCCTTTTTTCGCCTGCCAAGGAATGGGAGAATTAGTTGGACAAGCTATTACACATTGCGGTTTTGAATAATAGCCCTCACAATTATTACAAAGACCAGGATCAACCCAGTATTCATTGTCCTCTATTTTGATTGCACCCGTAGGACATTGGGGGCGGCAGTTGTCACATCCAACGCAACTGTTGTTAGGAATTGTATAAGGCATTTGGCTCTTTTCCCACTCTAATCGTTGAGATGTCTGTATCAGGTCTCCCCTGGATGAGTCCTGTTTATTCATGACTCGCTACCACATTATCTTTCTGGCGAGAATAATCTTTTCTCACCACATTCACTTCCCACATCCATATTTGGCTTTGTATCCAATTGGAAGCTATTTAAGGCTTTAAAACCAGACCTAATAAAACTTCTTATTAACTATACATTTCATGAAAAAAATGATTAATTTGTTCGTGTCGAGCTTAGAAAAAAATCTTAACATTTATTTAATTACGTATTTAATAAACAATTTAGATTTGACCATAAAACCTTACCCAACGTCTTTTTAGGAAAAAATTCAGCCTCTTACAATTGGACTTCATCTGATTTGTTAATAATTTTAATATTTAAGGTATGACAATATTCTGCCATAAAGTTTACAGTTCCTTCATAAAGTAATTCTGTTTATTCTGGTCAAGTAATAATATTCCTTTTGTCACCATTTATCTAAATATTTAAATCAAAGTAACTTAAAAATTGTTGCTTTCTAAACTACATATTGCAGATATCAAAATGTAACTAATGAACATATAGTCTGGTATATATGTATACTGTTTATATAAATTTATTTCCCTAAATCTAAAAATATTTGCAAAAGAATATCATTACTCTTATAGATATAGTTGCATTTGCTGGAAATAATAGTTAAATCGGCAGTTCTACTTTTTATTTATGCTCTATATGGAAATGGCTGATTGTAGGCTGCTGCCTCCAGTCAGATATTGAGTCAGAGACTCGATGAAGGCATTCCCATGCAGAGCGTAGGAATCAGGAATGAGAAAGATTTATAATAATTATTGGCAATGATTTTCATCTATAAATTGAAAGAAAAACAATTTAAGATTGTGTTCAAAGTCATCGAAATTTGATGAGATAAAAGTAAGTTTTGAATACAAAAGAATAAAAGATTAGGATAGTATGATGATTAATGCACAAACAGATTGACAGGCAAAATTGCCGAGGATTTATTCATGGCACAACTAACAGGTTTGACATTTGGCGGTAAGGCTTGGACACCAAAATTTGCTCAGGAAATTGATAAAGATAAATGTATCGGCTGTGGCAGATGCGTTAAAGTCTGTGGCTACAATGTGCTTGGATTGAAGGCGCTCAATGAAGAAGGCGAATTTGTGGATGATGAAGATGATGATGAAATTGAACGGAAAGTAATGGCAGTTACTTCTCCAGAGAATTGTATTGGTTGTGAAGCTTGTTCACGGATTTGTCCGAAGAACTGCTACACCCATGTTGTATTAAACAATTAAGGTTTTTGGAGTTAGTCAAAATTGTTGTTAATTCAAGGAGGCACTGTTTTTAATCAGCGCCAAGGCGCTAGGCAAGGTAACTTGAGGGGAATATTTAATATTTACTGGAATCAATCAAAAGTTCACAGTAAACAAATCCGTAAATCGTAAATTGTTCGCTATTAACAAATTTAAACTTGCTGCTAATATAGCCTAATCAATATTAGGACTAACAGTGCCCCTTGGAACAACTAGCTTTTCTGAAAGCAGGGGGCTAACTTTGTGGTATGAGTTGAAATATAATTTGTAATTTTGTGGGGGAAGGATATGGAAAAAATCTGGAAGTTTCCCCCTTTTTTAATGGCTGCACGTTAGAAAGTTAATAAGTGAAAAGGAAATGGTAAATGGGGAATAGGGAATGGGGAATAAGTAACAATGCCCAATGCCCAGTGTCCAATCCCCAATTTCCACAAAATAACACCTCTAAAGATGGTTTACAAAGCAGGTAGCAGGTATGCAACAAGTTCCTGTTTCACTATGGACTCTGGTTGCTGGGATAGTAGTTACAGCAATCAGTATTTGGATCGGACAAAACCACACTCTCATGCCGGTGCAGGCATCGTTACAAGCGCCTTTGGTAGACGGTTTTTTCAACGTCATGCTTACCATTGCGATCGCACTCTTCTTGGTGGTAGAAGGAACTATTCTGATTTTTTTGGTTAAGTTTCGTCGCCGTCGCGGTGATGATACCGATGGTTTACCAATAGAAGGTAACGTTCCCTTAGAAATCTTTTGGACAGCAATTCCTACAGTAATTGTCCTCGGTTTGGGCATCTACAGTGTAGATGTTTTTAACCAAATGGGCGGTTTTGAGCCTGCCGGTCATCCTCATTCAGCAGCTCATGTTGCTCATAAGTCGGGAACTGCGATTGCAGCGACACTCAGCGATGCTTCTGAAGCAACAACAGCCCCGACAATTGCCCCAACAATCGGTATCGGCGCGTCTCCTGAAACCCTTAACAAACCAGCCGACTTAGTTGTTGATGTCAAAGGCATACAGTATGCCTGGATATTTAATTACCCCGATAGTGGCATTACCTCTGGGGAATTGCACATACCCGTCGGTGCTGATGTGCAACTCAACCTTTCAGCACAAGATGTAATTCACTCATTCTGGGTGCCAAACTTTCGGCTGAAGCAAGATGCACTTCCTGGTATCCCTACCGAACTACGATTTGTTGCCACTAAACCAGGTACATATCCCGTAGTTTGTGCTGAATTGTGCGGTGGTTATCACGGTTCAATGCGGACACAGGTAATTGTCCACACGCAGACAGAATATGATAGCTGGCGGACAGAAAACCAGATTGCTCAACAGCAAAACCTCAATCAAGTCGTTGCAGTTAATCCCGCCGACTTATCAACATCAGAGTTTCTCGCGCCCCACACCCATGATATGGGAATTAGTGCAGCAACTCTAGAGTCATTGGTCATTGGTCATTAGTCATTGGTCATTGGTCATTAATAACTGACAAATGACAAAAGACAAAGGACAAAAAAACAAATGACAAATGACAAAGGACAAAGGACAAAAATATGACGCAGGTAGAATTTCCACGGAATACTCCACCAGAAGAAAATAAACCGGAAATGGTGGCTGGCCACACCTCACATTTGAAGGCGTGGAAATGGCAAGATTATTTTACATTTAATGTTGACCACAAGGTTATTGGTATTCAATACCTGGTGACAGCGTTTGTGTTCTATCTCATCGGTGGACTGATGGCTGTTGCTATCCGTGCCGAATTAGCAACACCAGATGCAGACTTACTCGACCCCAATCTGTATAACGCTTTCATGACCAATCACGGGACGATTATGATCTTCCTGTGGATTGTCCCTAGCGCCATTGGGGGATTTGGTAACTTTTTGGTGCCGTTGATGGTTGGTGCTAGGGATATGGCTTTCCCGAAGCTAAATGCGATCGCCTTTTGGTTAAATCCCCCAGCCGGTGCGCTGATATTAGGTAGTTTCTTTTTTGGCGGTTCCCAATCTGGTTGGACAGCTTACCCACCATTGAGTTTGGTGACAGCACCAATCGCTCAAACTATGTGGATATTAGCGATCGTCTTGGTGGGAACTTCTTCAATTTTGGGTTCACTGAACTTTGTGATCACCATTTTGATGATGAAGGTTCCCAGCATGAAATGGGATCAAGTGCCCTTATTTTGCTGGGCAATCTTGGCAACCTCCCTACTGGCGCTTCTCTCCACACCTGTATTAGCAGCCGGTTTAATTCTGCTGTTATTTGACCTCAACTTTGGTACCTCCTTCTTTAAACCAGATGCAGGCGGTAACGTTGTAATTTATCAACACTTGTTCTGGTTTTATTCTCACCCGGCAGTATATTTAATGATTCTGCCCATCTTCGGTATTATGTCCGAGGTGATTCCAGTCCACGCCCGCAAGCCAATCTTTGGTTATAAAGCGATCGCTTATTCTAGTGTCGCCATCTGCGTTGTCGGTTTGTTTGTCTGGGTACACCACATGTTTACCAGTGGTACACCCGGTTGGATGCGGATGTTCTTCACCATCTCTACCCTGATAGTTGCAGTTCCCACTGGCGTGAAGATTTTTGCCTGGGTTGCTACCCTATGGGGTGGTAAAATTCGCTTCACCACAGCGATGCTTTTCGCCATTGGCTTGTTATCCATGTTTGTCATGGGCGGCTTAAGCGGTGTGACAATGGGAACAGCCCCCTTTGATGTTCACGTCCACGACACATATTATGTAGTCGGACATTTTCACTACGTTCTGTTTGGCGGTTCCGTGTTTGGCATCTACGCCGGCATTTATCACTGGTTCCCCAAAATGACCGGACGAATGCTGAATGAAGCTTGGGGACGCGTTCATTTCGCCCTCACTTTTATCGGCACTAATCTTACTTTCTTACCTATGCACGAATTGGGTTTGAAAGGAATGCCCCGACGAGTGGCAATGTATGACCCCCAATTTATTGACCTCAATCAGATTTGTACCTTTGGTTCATTTGTTTTGGCGATATCAGTAATTCCTTTTGCCATCAACATCATCTACAGTTGGCTGAAAGGGCCTTTGGCTGGTGATAATCCTTGGCAAGCTTTGACCTTAGAATGGACAACTAGCTCACCACCAGCAATTGAAAACTGGGAAGTTTTGCCCATTGTGACTCATGGCCCTTATGACTACGGTCACGGTCATAGTACGGAAATACAGCCATCTGCAACACCGGAAGCTAGTGCTTAGTACAGCTTTGTTTGCGTAAAAGCGTAGCGTTTTTAATGCAAGCCGACGCATTCATAATGCAAGCCGATGCATTCACAATGCAAGCCAACGAATTAACATTGTCGGGTATTGCTAAATTTAATTCGCTACGAATTCATGAAATGCTGTACTTAGTTAAGAAATAACTCTTGTGGGTTTGGACATCCGAAAATCCATCCCACAAGAAAATCAAGATTGTGAAGAATTCAATTGCCCGACGCTTCACCTTTAAGGGTAAACAATATGACCGTAGCTACGACAAGCGAAGATCACAGCGCAGGACACGAAGAACATCCAGATTTAAGAGTTTGGGGTCTATTAACGTTCCTTGCCTCTGAATCCCTAATGTTTGGGGGATTTTTTGCTACTTACTTATTTTTCCGGGGTACTACAGCAGTTTGGCCTCCAGAAGGAAGTGAAGTAGAACTACTTGTGCCGACAATTAACACCATTATTCTGGTGTCTAGTAGCTTCGTGATTCACTTCGGTGATACAGCGATTAAAAAAAATAACGTCAAGGGAATGCAACTGTGGTATGCAATTACTGCACTCATGGGGGCAATTTTCTTGGGTGGTCAGGTTTATGAGTATTCAACATTAGGATACGGACTGACTACCAACGTCTTCGCCAACTGCTTTTATATCATGACTGGGTTCCACGGTTTGCACGTTTTTGTGGGACTGTTATTGATATTACGTGTATTGTGGCGATCGCGTCTCCCCGGTGAATATTCTGCAACCAATCATACTTTCATCGAAATGGCAGAAATTTACTGGCACTTCGTAGACATTATTTGGATTGTTTTATTCACTTTGGTGTACGTTCTTACTTTGTTTTAACAAAAGTTAGGAGTGAGAAGTGAGGAGCTAATAATTTATAACTTCTAACTCCTAACTCCTAACTCCTAACTATCCAGGAGTTCATTATGCAAACTAATACAAACAAATTCTCATGGTTCCAGGTTCCAGAAGATATCAAAAATCTATTAATTTTAGCTGCACAAAACTGGGAAAATACATCAGAATCGGAAAAATATATTCAACAAGCTTTAGCACAGACTGGTGAAAATACAGATGTATTAGTAGCAGCTTATAGATTTTTCTATTATAAAAATAATTATTCTCTTGCACTACAAACAACAACCAAATTATTAGATAAAATTAAAGAAGTAGAAAAATTCCCTGATGACTGGGAGCAACTTAAGCCTATATTAGTCAATCGCAAAGAAGACCCGCAAATTCGATTGTACTTAAATGCTTATGCTGCTTCTGGATTAGTACTAGCAAAGTTGGGAGCAATCGAGGAAGCAAAAGAAATCAGCACCAGAGTCAAACAGATAGACGACAAGAATGATTTTGGTTCTGGAATTCTGCTGGATATTTTGACACGCCCAGCAGAAGAAGACGATTAATTAGTCAGCAATGAAAAGTCAAGGTGAAAATCATGAACAATTGGTTATCTACTAAATCCTATTCTCTATTAGGATCGGCTACTGATAGTAACTCTATCTTTCCTCCTATCAACATACCTGCAAAATTTCCTGTAGGTAATATCCCTAATGTCTCACCGATCATTGTGATCCAATCTTCTCCGTTATCAATTTAAAAGTTATGAAAGGTAGGGATTGGCTGCTAACAGGGGACGGTCAGTATCAAGCCTGTAAATCTGTAAGAGCATGGGATTTATTGAGAGAAAATTACCGCCTTTATCGGTTTTTAACTGAGGTGGAAGATGTTCTCAATAGCAGTGACAATGAAACCAATTGTCTGCCAGAAATTCGGATGCTCGTAAGGCGCTTGATAGTAAATTCCTACTGGGTGCGAAGTCAACATTTAGAGCCTTCGCCTAAAACGGGAACCTCTGTTTTACTCCTATATGATGAATTGGGTTTTCCGTTGACGGTGCAAACAGTAACATTTGCACCAGGAACCCGTTCAAACATTCATAATCATGGAACGTGGGGAATCGTGGCGGTGCTAAAAGGCCAGGAAAAAAATACTTTTTGGCGACGCACCAATAGCCCAGAATTTCAGGACAAAATTGAAGCAACGGGAGAAGTAACTCTCTTCCCAGGAGACATTATTAGTTTTACTCCCGATGCAATTCACAGTGTAGAAGCAGTGGGTGAGGAACCAACTGTGACTTTTAATATTTATGGCGAAACCGATCCGAATGAGAGGTTTGAGTTTGACTTAGTTAGCCATAAAGCTAGGAATTTTTAATTTCATCGGTTCGTAGTTGGCGCTTTAGCGCTAAAAGGTAATTAGGAGATAGTTGCATGGCAAGAGTAAGTTTCTATAGCAAACCAGGCTGTAAAGGTGGTACTAAGCAAAAAGTTTTGCTCACAGCAGCCGGTCATGAGGTGATACCATACAACCTGCTAAAAGAACCTTGGACAGTTGAACGGTTGCGCTCATTTTTTGGCGATCGCCCCGTAGCCGAATGGTTTAATCTTTCCGCCCCCAAGGTAAAATCTGGTGAGGTGGTTCCTGAAAAAATCGATGCCCAAACCGCTTTGGCGCTGATGCTGAAAGAACCATTGTTAATTCGCCGTCCTTTATTAGAAGTAGGCGAACAGCGTGAGGTAGGATTTGATGTACAAAAGATTGATGCTTGGATTGGCTTACAAGCTGTGGATGAATCCTTGCAAGAAATCAGCGACAAGCTTTTGAAGCAAGATTTGCAAAACTGTTCCCACGGTAAAGATCATAATCATAGTCAAGGTTCTCAACAACACCAAAAGCAAGGCAACTGTAAACATTAGTACCGAACTTGAAAAGAGGACTTACGCAAAGGTACACGTGGTAGGGGCAATTCATGAATTGCCCCTACTGTAAAATCAGAGTTTGGGCTATTGTTTGCGTAAGTCCTGGAAAATTCTACATTGCAAAGACGCGATTTATCGCGTCTCTTGCATTAACTCTCAAGTATTAAAACTATGTATCATTTTGTCTCATATGTTACATGGTTAACTTGCATGGGCATATTAAGAATGCTTCTATTGCAAGAAAAAACAATGACAGCTACTCTATCTGGTTATCAACTCCTTGAAACCCTTCACTCCGGTAGTAAAACCGTCATTTATCGCGGACGACGAAAAACCGATAACCTCAGCGTTATTATCAAAACTCTCCTTGACGAACACCCACTCTTAGAAGACATTGCGCGACTGCGCCACGAATATCAAATCATTGAGCCTCTGCAAATTTCTGGCATTGTTAAACCCTACGAGTTAAAAAATTATCAGCACGGTTTGGCTTTGGTTTTGGAAGACATTCCAGGTTGCTCGCTTAAAGAACTGATTGCGACTCAAACAACCACCTTGATTATTTTTCTCAAGGTGGCGATTAATTTGGCACATATATTAGGCGAACTGCACGCCAAACACATTATTCATAAAGATATTAAGCCACACAATATTCTCATTGACTCGGATTCTGGGGAAGTTAAACTGATTGACTTTAGTATCTCTTCCCGCCTCGATAAAGAAAATCCCATCTTGAGCAATCCTAATTTGCTTGAAGGTACACTTGCTTATATGTCGCCTGAGCAAACAGGCAGAATGAACCGAGCAATTGACTTTCGCACCGACTTTTATTCGTTGGGTGTCACTTTGTATGAAATGCTCACAGGTACTTTGCCATTTCATACTACCGATCCGATGGAGTTAGTACACTGTCATATTGCCAAAACGCCAGTCGCACCTTGTCAAGAAAGTGTGTGCCGGATTCTGGAAGAAGTGCCAGAGGCAATTAGTGCGATTATTTTAAAGCTGTTAGCAAAAACAGCAGAGGAGCGATATCAAAGCGCTTGGGGACTAAAAGCTGATTTAGAAGAATGTTTATTTGAACTGCAAGCCACTGGCAAGATTGCCAACTTTGTACCGGGAAGACGTGACAAATCGGGGCATTTTTTGATTCCGCAAAAGCTGTATGGACGCAAAGCAGAAGTAGCAACTTTGATGGCAGCGTTTGAGCGAGTGGCAGGTGGTAGCAGCGAAATCATGCTCGTTTCTGGTTATTCGGGGATTGGTAAAACCTGTGTCGTCCATGAAGTTCATAAACCAATTGTGGGAGCAAGAGGTTATTTCATTGCAGGTAAGTTTGACCAGTTCAAACGTGATATTCCCTATGCTTCTCTGATTCAAGCATTTCAATCTTTAATTCAGCAATTACTCACCGAAAGCGAAGCTCAAATCCAAAAATGGAAAAAGAAACTATTAACTGCATTAGGCGACAATGGGCAAGTTATTATCGATGTAATTCCAGAAGTCGAACTAATTATTGGTCAGCAGCCACCTGTGACCCAACTGGGGGCGACTGAATCTCAAAATCGTTTCAACCGCATTTTTGGGCAATTCATTGGCGTATTCACCACTAAAGACCATCCTTTGGTTGTGTTTCTTGATGACTTGCAGTGGGCAGATTCGGCATCATTGAAATTCATTGAGTTATTGATGACGAATACCGAGCGCCAATATTTATTATTAATCGGAGCATACCGCGATAATGAAGTTTCTCCTACCCATCCCTTGATGATGAGTTTGGAGAAAATTCAAAAAGCAGATGCAGTGGTCAATAACATCGTTCTCTCACCGTTGCAGTTAACAGATGTGGAAGCCTTAATTAGCGATACGTTGAATAACACAGAAGGCACTGAGCAACTTGCCGAATTACTATTCCACAAAACCGCAGGGAACCCATTTTTCTTAACGCAACTGCTGAAAACTCTACATCAGGAAGACTTGTTAACATACAACTTTCAATCTGGAGTGTGGCAGTGGGATCTTAAAGATATTCAAGCCATTGGCATCACTGACCTCAATGTGGTTGAACTGACAGCGAGAAACATTCGCAAACTCTCACTAGAGACGCAAAAAGTTCTGAAACTAGCTGCTTGTATTGGGAATAGTTTTAATCTGGATGTATTGGCGATCGTTAATGAAGCATCTTCTCTCAAAACGGCGGTGCAATTATGGTCTGCCCTGCAAGCTGGGTTAATTCTGCCGTTAAATCAAGACTACAAAATTCCTTTAGTATTTGCTCAGGAAGAATCAAGTGGTATTACCTTAACCGATCTGAAAGTTGACTACAAGTTTTTACACGATCGAGTACAACAAGCAGCTTATTCTCTGATTCCTGATGAGCAGAAAAAAGCAACACATCTGAAAATTGGTCAATTACTACTGCAAAATACTACACCAGAAGAACGCAAAGAAAATGTTTTTGCTTTAGTGAATCAACTCAATTACGGGACTGAATTACTAATTTACGAAGCAGAAAAATATGAACTCGCTCAACTTAATTTGATAGCTGGACAGAGAGCCAAATCTGCAACTGCTTATGAGTCTGCTGTCAAATACTTGAATGTAGGTTTGGAACTGTTAGCGCCAGATAGTTGGCAAAGTCAGTATCATCTGACATTAGTACTGCATCAAGAAGTAGCAGAGGCAGCTTTTTTAAGCGGTGACTTTGACGAAATGCAGAGATTCATTGTGGTAGTGCAAAACCACGGCAAAACGCTACTGGACAAAATGAAAGTATACGAAGTCCAGATCCAAGCCTATATGCCGCAGAACAAGATAATTGATGCGGTTAATACAGGACTAGAAGTCTTAAAGCTTTTGGGGGTGGAGTTTCCCGAAACAGTGACTCCTTTAGATATTGGGCAAGCGTTAGAGGAAACAAAATCGATTTTGAGTGGGAAGGAACCTTCGGACTTGCTCTACTTACCTCAAATGACCGACCCGCATAAGATGGCAGTCTTGAAGCTACTGTCAAGTCTATTTATTGCCGCTTACTTTGGCGCTCCAGAACTTGTACCCCTAGTGATATGTAAACAAGTCAATCTATCTGTTCAATATGGTAATGCTTCTGTTTCTCCCTTTGTATACTCACTTTATGGTTTTCTTCTCTGTGGGGTTGTCGGAGATATCGAACGGGGTTATCAGTTTGGTCAATTAGCTTTAAGTTTGCTTTCAAAGTTAAATGCCAAAGAAGTCAGCACCAAGACGTTCCAAATAGTAAATGCGCTGATTCGACATTGGAAAGAACCTGTCAGGAAGACCTTAGAAACTTTTCAGGCAATTTACTCTAGCGGACTGGAAACTGGAGATTTAGAATATGCTGCCTATGGTGGGTTTCAGTATTGCTTCCAATCATATTTGGTAGGCAAGCAACTAACTATTGTTGAACGAGAAATGGCAACCTACTGGGATGCTATTAAGAAAATCAAACAAGAAACATCGCTTCAATATCAGGAAATCCATTGGCAAGCTGTTTTAAATATGATGGGCAAAAACCAAAATCCCTGCATTTTCAGGGGGGAAGTTTACGATGAGCAGAAAATGCTCCCGATTCATCAGCAAGCCAACGACCAATTAGCAATTCAATTTTTATACTTCCACAAACTTCTGCTTTGTTATTGGTTTGAGAATTACTCCCAAGCGCTGGAAAATATTGTTCAAGTAGAAAAATCTTTTGGTGCTGCTGCTGGGCAGGTAATTTCTGCGATCTTCTATTTCTACGATTCTCTGGTGCGGCTGGCAGTGTATGCCGATAGTCCACAGTTAGAGCAGCAGGGCATTGCCAGCCGCGTCCAAGCTAATCAAGAAAAAATGCAAAAATGGGCGCATCATGCCCCAGAGAATCATCTGCACAGATTCTATTTAGTGGAGGCAGAACGACATCGGGTTTTAGGCGAAAAAATCGCAGCGATGGAAATGTATGACAAAGCGATCGCTCTTGCTAAAGAAAACGAGTACATCAACGAAGAAGCACTGGCTCACGAACTGGCTGGTAAATTCTATTTGTCATGGGGTAAAGAAACCATTGCTCAAACCTACATGACCAATGCTTACTATGCTTATAGTCATTGGGGAGCTTTAGCTAAAGTCAAATATTTAGAGTCAAAATACCCCCAATTAATTACCCGAAATGCAAATCCACAAAAACTAGAAAAGAATTACAAAGAACTTACACTAAACACCTCCACGACTACCGGAGGTTCTCACCTGCTTGACTGGATGACGATGATGAAAGCTTCACAAACGTTGTCAGGAGAAATGGTGCTAACTCGCCTGCTCGAAAATTTGATGAAAAATATCATCGAAAATGCTGGCGCTCAACAAGGTTACTTTATTGCCAAGCAGGAGCATCAATGGATTCTAGAAGCGGTGGGAATAATTGCAGGTAAGGAAGTTAGCGTTGTTGTCAACTCTGAGGATAAAACTAATTCCACCTCACTCCCCATTGCCTTATTCAACTATGTCGAAAGAACTAGAGAAAATCTGGTTTTAGAAAATGCTGTGAAAGACTCCCGCTTTGCCGCTGATAGTTATATCGTCACTCAGCAATCCAAATCGATTTTGTGTTTACCTCTGATTCACTCTGGCAAATTTACTGGGATTCTTTACCTAGAGAATAATCTGATTTCTGGTGCTTTTACTTTAGAACGAGTGAATGTGCTGAGTTTATTGATAGCTCAAATTTCTATTGCGATCGACAATGCCCGTCTCTATACCAACTTGCAAACCTACTCACAACAACTCGAAGCGAAAAATGCAGCTTTGCAAGCATCTGAAATCCGAGAGCGAGAAAAAGCTGAAGAACTGGCACAATCGCTACAAAAACTACAACAAACCCAGTCTCAACTTGTACAGACTGAGAAAATGTCGAGTTTAGGGCAATTGGTGGCTGGTGTTGCTCACGAAATTAACAATCCGGTTAATTTTATCTTTGGCAATCTGAACCATGCCAACGAATACACTCAAGAGGTACTGGGACTACTGGAACTTTACCAGAAACATTACCCATCTCCCCATCCAGAGATTCAGGAACAAGCGGAAACAATCGATCTAGAATTTTTGCTGCAAGACTTGCCCAAGCTACTATTGTCTATGCGGGTTGGGGCCGATCGCATTCGCAAAATTGTTGCTTCTTTGCGTACCTTCTCCCGCATGGATGAAGCCGACAGAAAAGCGGTGAATATTCATGAGGGCATTGACAGTACTTTGATGATTTTGCAACATCGCTTCAAAGTGAAGTCAGACTCTCCCGGTATTGAGCTGATTAAACACTACGGCAACCTACCCCTAGTAGAATGCTATGCAGGGGAACTGAATCAGGTGTTTATGAATGTGTTGAGTAATGCGATCGATGCTTTAGAAGAAGCATTAGTGAAAAATCCCGAAAAAATCACTAGTCCAACCATTACTATTTACACTGAAAAACTGGATGCTCATCAAGTCGAAATCCGCATTGCAGATAATGGTTTGGGTATGCCAGAGTCGGTTCGGCAACGCCTATTCGATCCGTTTTTTACTACAAAACCTGTGGGCAAAGGCACGGGTATGGGCTTGTCTATTAGCTACCAAATTGTTGCCGAAAAACATGGTGGCTTGCTCTCTTGCACCTCAAAACCCAGCGAAGGAGCGGAGTTTCAAATCCGAATTCCCGTTCGCTAACAAGTCAAACAATTTTGGATTTTAGATTTTAGATTTTAGATTTTAGATTTTAGATTTAAGTAAATCGGCAGAAATAATCATCACTGGTTTGTAGTTGCGCTTTAGCGCTAAAGCGCAACTACGAGCCAAATACAGAGATTTTGGATTGAAGATTCAAAATCCAAAATCCAAAATTTAAAATCTAAAATTCGGTCAGCGAGAATGTTGCTAACGGACGCCGGCAGTTTCTAAGGACAAATCTTGAAACATGGGTGTGCTGAGGTAACGTTCACCAAAGGAAGGCTGAATCATCACGATTAAACGTCCGGCATTTTCTGGACGTTTACCTACTTGAATTGCAGCACACAAAGCTGCACCAGAGGATATCCCAGATAATAAGCCTTCTTCTTTTGCCAAACGTCGCCCATAAGCGATCGCTTGTTCATCGCTGACTCTAATTACTTCATCAACCAATTCTAAACGGAGAACATCGGGGATAAATCCGGCGCCAATACCTTGAATTTTATGTGGCCCGGCTTCACCACCAGAGAGAACTGGGCTGTTGCTGGGTTCAACTGCGATCGCTTTAAAAGTCGGCTTACGCTGTTTGAGTACTTCTGCAATCCCAGTAATCGTCCCACCAGTACCTACCCCAGCAATGACGATATCTACTTCCCCGTCTGTATCTGTCCAAATTTCTTCGGCGGTAGTTTCTTGGTGAACTTTGGGATTCGCAGGGTTGCGGAACTGTTGCAGCATAAAAGCATTAGGAGTCTTAGCCACAATTTCTTCAGCTTTGCGAATTGCTCCCCGCATACCTTCCGCGCCTGGTGTCAACTCCAAAGCTGCGCCATAAGCTCTCAGCATAGCGCGCCGTTCTTGGCTCATTGTCTCAGGCATGGTCAAAATCAAACGGTAGCCACGTGCTGCTGCTACCATTGCTAGAGCAATTCCTGTATTACCAGAGGTAGGCTCTACTAAAATGGTCTTTCCAGGGGAAATTGAACCAGCCGCTTCTGCCGAGAGTACCATACTTAAGCCGATGCGGTCTTTTACCGAAGCCGCTGGGTTCATGCCTTCTAATTTAACAACTATCCTTGCTACTACTCCCTCAGCTTGAGGAATCTTGTTCAGTTGAACTAAAGGAGTTCGTCCAATCAGTTCGGTTATGTCTTGAGCAATTCGCATTATTTAACTCCTAAAATCCTAAATATTAGTACAGAATATTTACTTATAACAATAAGCTTTTATATATTTAATTTGCAGTTTGGTGTCAATGAGTGCATATACTGTATATTCTAACTAAACCACAAAATATGAAAGTTTAGGAAGAACTTTTATAAGAAGAATTCAGAAATCAGGAGTCAGAATTCAGAATTGAATTCTGTACGACTCTGATTTATCAGGTGTTCCCATTAATTATCACTTCAGTAGATAGCTAGCCTACCATCCTTGTATTTTACTATTTAGAATTGCTGACTATTGTCTCGTAGGCTAAGATTAATTTTTGATAATTCTGTATATATGAATAATTTTTATTATTTTTTCTATTTGTTATATAAATACCATTGACTTTTAAAATATTTAATTGTTTTTCCTAATTTATTGGTTTATCTTTATCAAGAGACATTGATATTCTCTTTTGAGTACAGATTTTCTCAGCCCAAAATTGCATCCCAAATAGTCCTTAAGCATTGCCTACATTGCATTTAGGTTGAGTACAAAAACACCAGAACCCCACCTCAAAAACACTAGAACCCCGTTCTAAAAACACTAGCACCCATACCCCAATGAAATTTTATAAGACTTATCAGGGGCAGATTACAAGCTTTGAGTACTATTCTAATGAATTTAATAATCTTAACAGGGCTGGAGTAAACTGTTTTGTGGAGAGCGGCTGATATAAATCGTATAGGATTTACGCAGAGATTCCCCTCTACCCCCCAACATTCCTGAGCGAAAGCTGAGTGAACTAGGGGGGACTTCTTAATCTCTCTTTTGAGAGTAGGATGAAACCAGATTCCCGAATCTAAGTGCGTTATTTCTGACTGAATAATCCTACGTTTTGTAAAAAGGGTGGTAATTTTTTATTAGTCAGTAGTCAGTGGTGTTTACAAAATAACTGACAACTAATGATTGTAAAAATTACCTATTACACATATTTTAATATCAAAACTGTTTCATAGGTAGAAATATCTAACTACTTTAGATAAACAGCAAAAGATATTTTCTTACTAGGTGCATACTACCTGGCAAGGGAGAGCCAAGATGAAAGCCAAACTTTTAAATGTTCTTACAGTTTGCATTGTTACCTTAGCAGTGCTTTCACCGGAACTAGTAGTATTTGGCATAATTTGGGAGCGACATCTAGAGTTAGTAAAATCTCAGAATTTAGCTTACCAAGTTAACCACACTACTACAGATGCTCCCGCCTTGGCTCCCCAGACAGAGGGCACACATTCCCCTCAGACTAATATTCAATCCTCTGATCGTAATGTGGTTCATCAAATGCTGACTGTTGCTGAACAATATAAACTTGCCACTATCCTGCAATGGTTCTTCTTGTTAACCCCAATTTGTGTTGGGTTAGGAATTCTCTTTTACGACAGATATCTAGTTCATCGTGCTGCTGTTTTAAAAGAACAAGTTGAAATGTTAGAAAGGCTGTGGCACCAAAGTATCGAACAGTAACTCATTCACAATTTACTCACTCAAATCAAGAAAATGACCATGACAGACCAACGCCAAAGCCTGTATTTTAATCTGATTGATGAGTTACTCAGATGTCCTAACGGTCAAGAACCAGAAATTTTGGAATCTAAGCCAGAATTGATTGATTCTGGTTTAGTACAAACAATGTTACAAGTAGCAACTATGTTTGCCCACGAAGGCAATCAAGATGGTGCCCAATTTCTATTTTTTGTGGCGCGTGAGTTAGCGAAAGAATTAGGTTTATATCCAGAAGTTCCCAGTACTGAAGTTGCAAATACTGAAGTTGCGAGTAAGGAGTAAAAATGCTGTTGACTTCAACGGATGCGGGACAAATAGCTTTAGAACTGCTGATGGCAGATTGGAATATTTCAGAAGAGAACCGAGAGTGGTTCACAATCTTTAACTCTCGTCTGATTGGCGAGAGTTGGTACACTGTGGAATTAGGTATAGAAGGATTTCCCGATCGGTGGTTTATTCAAGTATATGACACTGGTGTGTGCGATCCAAACTATACATTTATTTCACCAATCCGTGGTTCTGAAGGATTTACAGATTTTGTAAATGTGCCGGATATCATCGCCGAGGTTTTAGTTTGTGAGCGCAATGCTCGGTAATAATTAAAATTCAAAAGTTAGAATTCAACATCATAGTATTTGGGAGCATCTCACCTTTACAAATATACCTGGCGATTAGGGAAATCCAAGAAATAAATTATCCAATATTGTGGGGTAGGCATCTTGCCCACCTTATAGACTGGGCGGGCAAGATGCCTACCCCACAAGAGTTAATTGTATAAAGACGCTTTACGCCAATCTGAGGTAATACCAAATAAGGTAAGCCTCTTTTTTTTGTAATATTTAATATTTTATTTAAGCCTAATAGGCTATTTTGTCATATTTAATTGATAAAATTATGTTATATTAAATAGCGTGATGGACGCTACAGAAATATCAGTTCCAATGATTGCTGAAGATATCTTAGCCAAAGAATTCACAAGAGTCGTCAACCATTACTACCCGCAAGTTGGAGAATTGCTGGATGGGTGTTATGTGAAAGTCATCACCTGTTTTTGGGGACGACCTGCCAGACGTTTGCAATATATAGGAATTTATTGCTCTGACGAAATGATTTCCTGTGTGCAAGCTCAAAAAGAAATACTCAGAGAAGTTGCAGACAATATGGGTTTAATCCAGGTTGTTTGTATGAATGCCAAGCGATTATTGCGCGATCCGATGTCGAAGGTCAAAGAGAACAACCCACGTCTATGGTTGGAGTTGCAGTGGGTTGCAACTTAGTGATTAGACCTCTTGCAAAAAGCACTTTTGCAAGAGGGGGAAAAGGGTAAAGGTTAAAGGGGAAGGGGACAATACAGAACCTTTTCCCCTTCCCCCCGCCCCTTATCCCCAGAGGGGGCCCCACCTTCCCCTTTTCCCGACTTATGCAAGAAGTCTATTCATGGCATTAATTGAGAGGGGTAAATGTTTTTGTAGTAAGCAGTTTAGTGTTTACTACAAACCTATCGACCACTAGAATAACCAGCACCTACGGTGAATACAAAGTATCAACATAAGTAATGAAAACTGGAATTTTCTGCAATTACGATAATTTTCACCAAGATGCTCATCGTGCCATGTTTGAGCAAGTTGCGCTGGTAAAACAGGCTGAAAGCTTGGGTTTTGAGGAAGCTTGGGTAAGCGAACACCATTTTAGTGAATCCAATCTCAGCCCGTCCATGTTGCTGTTAATGGCACACTTGGCAGGATTGACTTCAACTATCCAATTAGGCACTGCGGCGGTGTTGCTGCCATTCCATAACCCGATTCGGGTGGCGGAAGATATTGCCACTTTGGATAACTTGTGCAATGGACGATTATTATTTGGAGTTGCCAAAGGCGGCCCCTTTCCTCAACAAAATAAGCACTTTGCGACCTTACCAAGTGAAGCCCGTCCTAAGATGCTAGAGGCGATCGCACTGATTCAAAAGCTGTTATATGAAACTGATGTATCATTTAATGGCAAGTATTATCAATGCGATCGCTTAACGATTTACCCAAAACCATTGCAGAGTCAAATACCAGTGTATGTTGCCACTGGCGGCGATGATGGGATCGAGTTGGCTGCTAAACATTCCTTCAGCTTGATGGGTGGGCCGCCATTTTCCCTAGAGAGATTGAAGGATACTGTTAGCAAATATCGAGCCTTAAATTCTAGTGGTGCGGAAAAATTAGTGTTGGCACGCTTCTTTTTTGTTGGCAAAACATTTGACGAGGCAGTGAGTGAAACGTTACCTTTCGTTCGCAAATTTAGCCAGAAAATGAAAGCTAATTCAGCTGAAGTATTGAAAAATAGTGCGAATCCCAACCAAAAACCATTCGACCGCACAAATATTTGTTTCGATGAAGATTATTTGATTGAGAATTCAATTATCGGTGATGTGGAGACTTGTCGAGACAAAATCAAGAAATTTCAGGACGAACTAAATTTAGGTACGCTAGCACTCAAACCCTCGTCTGCGGATTTGCAAAAAAACCTGGACAGTTTGACGCGCTACAACCAAGAGGTGCGAAATTATGTCTTCTAAACTATACTTGCTTCCTCCCGATGATTTACCTCCCACTGAGGTAACAAAACAGGATGGAATGCTGCAAATGGAGCTAGAGCAGTCTACTGGTAGATGCTTTTTTTTAGCGTGCGATCGCATTACGCGAGTCCTATTATCTAATTGTCAGTGGTATCTCACAACAAATGCTAGCATCCTCACATTAATTATTGATTGCCCTGACTTAGTATCTTACTGGCATATCGTCAGCAATATTCCCCAGTTAGGTAATAGGTTAGAGCGGTTTGCTAGCAATGGCAAAATTCGCGTTTATCCGCCATTTGGAAAGGGGACGCCGTTTGAAATCAGCGTAAATGAAATATCTGCTTATCGAGATTGGCTTTGAGGTAAATAGAAACTGGGAATCACACAAAATATAGCTGTTTTACGCCCTGTACTCCTAAAGTGCAGGGTGTTGCAATTTTTATCAAAGTTGTAACTGTTGTAGCTATGCCAAAATTGCCATTCCTGAAGGAGGCAAATCAATTTTCACTGTTGCGCGACCGTCATTGTGATGTTGCACAGCTACAGTTTGATTCTGCCGTGGATTACGTAAATCGGCATTGCTCCAATCACTTTTGTATAAAAAAGTTATACTTGAGTCTTGAGTATGCGTGTAAGTATCTACTGTCACTTCTGCACACCGATTTTCTAAGCCGTTGGTATTCAACACCATCAACACTTCTGTGTCAAATAAAACTTGTGACCAAGCAACTAATTCACCTTGTCCGGGAATGGAGAAGGGGGAGTTTTGAAAGGATGTTTCGCGCAGGTAGTGATGTCCACGGCGCAATGCTTTGCCAATTTTATCGTGACGGTTGCGAATCCGGGCGATCGCAGCTATCCGCAAATAGGTAGGATGGTCGATATTGAAGAAATGACAGTCGGCTGTTTGAAATGCGCCAAAAGCACCGCCAAACATTGCTTCTCGGATATATCTATTTTCCGCAAACCGTTCACCTTCTATACTGTAATCGTGATAACCTTCATTGCCATCAAAAGCCTGTTCTGTTCCATAATAAATAACAGGAATTCCTGGCATTGTTAATTGCACACCCACAGCATGGGCAACTTGCTCATAGAGATTAGGCACGTTGCTGTATGCGGCAAATCGCTGCTTATTGGCACGGAATGACATATCACCATCATCCAAGATGGAGAGATGATATATCCCAACTTGGCGGTATTCTCCGGCAAGATTTTTCTCGCTATACAAATCAAAAAATTGCTTTGGGTGTACTAATCCTCTTGTGAATGCGGTCAATTCATTAGGGGACTGCACGATGTCTAATACAGCACTGAGGTTACGCCCAATAATGTCTATGTATGCACTAGCCATACTACCGGAGGTGATTTCTCCAGTCAGTAGAAAGTTTTCTTTACCGATAGATTCGGCGTATTCACGAATTGCGGTGCAAAATTTGCGCGAATCTTCTGGAGAAATGTGCTTGAGGCTATCTATCCGCAAGCCATCGCAGTCAGAAAGAGCAATCCAATATTGATAAACTCTGGCTAGTGCTGCAATTACTTCATCTCTGTTGAACCAGTTATCAGCACTTTGGTTGTATATTACATCGAGGATGACATACATCCGGCGATCGTGGGCAGCATCAATTAAATCTCTTAAATCTTGACGAGTGCCAAAGTGGGGGTCAACATCTAAAAATTCTTGGATGCGATCGCTGTGGTAAGTTTCTAATTGAGAATGTTGTTGCCAAGGTGGGTTAATCCACAGCGTTGTTACTCCCAATCGCTGCAAGTAGTCTAATTTACTCTTAATTCCCCTAAGAGTACCACCTACAAACTCCGTACCTGCTGCCATCCAGTCGGCTTTGTCTTTAACCTGGAATTTTGCATGGTTGGTGTGGTCAAAAAGTTCTCTTTGATTTTCATTATCATCACTGAATCTATCTACGATTAATTGGTACAAAAACTGGTCGCGCCAACTGATAGGACTCCGATAAACTCTCCCTCGTGGTTTCAGGTCTGTTTCGGAGAGTTGCTGGGGTGTCAATTCTTCAACTTTAGCCATGAGGATTTACGCACTGATGGAAAATGGAAGTGTGCATCCTATATGTTATAAAAAATACTTACAATTTTGATGAACCCACAGAGGGATTTTATAAGTTAGTAACTTAATTTTATGATGATAGGTTTTAGTTTAAATGCAGAAGGACGACAGAGTTTTTACTATAAGGCGGACTGTATGTTTGTTAAATGTAGCCAAAATTCCGCTACGGTGTACTAGTTGATATTATGTTTAATTAGATTTTTGAGAAATCATCTGATATAGGTTATCAAACTGAGTTAAAATTGCTGGAGGAACAGAGGTAAAATTAATAAAAAAACTTCCTTTATCTGCCAGTTTTTCTAAGACTTTGGCATAGATATCTTCACTCACTTGGGAGGAGTTTTTTGATGTTAAAAGATTTATTTTAATATTAGTTAGCTGAGGTGGAATTTCATTTGGTATATCTACCTGTAATTCGGCTCCTTTGGCTGATAGTTTGACTAAACGCCCGTAAAATACTGTATTAACCATTTGCTTGTCATGTAAAATAGTGTATAAAAGCGGTATTTCTTGAGGAACAGGAAAAAATAGTTCTTCTTCTTTGGGCAAATAAAGATTGTATCGTCCACCTACACCATATACTTCGTAAATGGTAATCGGCTGGCTCACACCTTTTGGCTGAACTTGCTTTTGTCCAATAATTCTGACGCTCGATCCGACTTCTTGGAAAGTTTGCTCGGAAATGAGAATTTGACCACCACTAGTATATGACTCAATTCGATAGGTGAGATTTACTTGACTACCGACAATTCCATATTTAGTCCGTTTCTCGGAACCAATATTACCAACTATAACTTCGCCTGTATTAATTCCAATTCCCATTTCTAACGGTGGCCAGCCAAGGGCTTTCATTTTTTCATTAACACCACCCATTGCTAACTGCATGGCACAGGCGCAGGTAACGGCTCTGAGGGCATCATCTTCTTTAGCGATCGGCGCACCAAATAAGACTAGAATACCGTCTCCCATAAACTCATCAATTGTGCCTTGATAATGATTAATTACATCAGCCATATATTCTAAATAGAGGTTGAGAATGTGAATTACTTCTTCCGGTGGAAAGCGTTCTGAGAGAGATGTGAAGCCTCGTAAGTCAGAGGTGAGAATAGTGATTTTGCGACGTTCACCACCGAGTTTTAATCTTTCAGGGCTTTCTAACAAATTAGCGACAACTGTATCGCTCAAATATCGTCCGAAAACTTGACGAATTAATTGGTTCCTTTTTTCTAATTCAGTGTTAGCTTCTGCCAAATCTGTGGTTCGTTCTCTGACTCGATGCTCTAAATTTCTGCCGTTTTCTCGGAGTTTCCCGATGACAAGTGTCAATCCTGAGAGTCCTAAGACTGACATACCGCCTAACATAGCGAAGGTTCCTTGGAGACTTTGGTTAGTTTTAGTCATTAAATTATTGAGAGATTGAGATATCTCCCAAGCTCCAGCAACGTCTCCGACTTCCCAGTTTTTCTTGGGACTAGTAGGATCTGTGTTATGACAAGTTACGCAACTTGGTTTCATCAGGCTGGCTTGGGCATAACGCAAGGTGGTAGATCCATTTTGCTTCTCAAGACGATAAAATTTTTGACGAGGATTATCTCTCAAGAAGTTGAGTGCATCGCGCTCAAATGCGTCTTTTGCTCCCCCTGTCGCCGTGCGCCAAGGATATGGATAGTTACTGTACAGTCGTACAGACATTTCGGCATTTTTTTCACTAATTTGCTCGCCAAGTTCGATCGCAAAAGTTGAGGGTAAGGGGATTGCGCCTTTGGTATTGAGGTAAGCGTGGGTAACGGTAATTCCACGCACAACTTTAGCTCGTTCGGCGGCGGCGGCGCTGTAAAGATCAAATGCTTGAGTCAATGATTGGATATGTAAGGCAGCATTTTGCACTGCTTGGGATTCAATCAAGCTCGATGAAAGCGCAGACATATTAGAAATTGCGATCGCGATCGCTGCACATAACATCAGCGTGAGTACAAGAGTAATCCTCTGTAAGAGTAAGCGTAAAAGTAATTCCCAAATTCGACTAATTAATGACTGAAGCATAAGCTTTATGTAAAGAATTTGTAAAATACTGCATATTGTTTTTGCTATTATCTGATAAATGAATTATGCCATTCTACTTAGAGAATTTAAAGTGTATTTAACTTTCGCCGATCGCAGCAATGGATATTGAGCAAGCACTCGCATTTACAGACGCTCTCGTTTTTGCCAAGTCAAGAATTCATTTGAGCGATCTCCAACAAGCTATGTTGCGTGAGTCCTGGTCTTTGGAACGCCAAAGTTACGATCGCATTGCTGATATTTATGGCTATTCTCCAGCTTACTTAAAACATGATATTGGCCCGAAGCTCTGGAAACTGCTTTCAGACGTGTTAGGAGAAAAAGTTAATAAAACAAGTTTCCGAACCGCAATTGAGCGTCGATTTAAACTAGAGAAGGTGACGGTACAATTAACTTCAGAAAAAGAAAATTTATTTAATAATCTTGAAGAAGAAACGAGAGTAAAAGTTACTAATAATTTACTGATTACAGAAGTTAAGACTTCATATCAAGATTGGGGAGATGCAATCGATGTTGATTTTTTCTACGGAAGACAACGAGAACTAGCTCAGTTACAACAGTGGATTTTAGTCGATCGTTGTCGGCTTGTGGCTTTGTTAGGAATGGGTGGGATGGGAAAAACTTCTCTCTCTATCAAGCTGGCGCAACAATTACAGGGCGAGTTTAAATGTGTGATTTGGCGAAGTTTGCGAAATGCACCACCAGTACAAGAGATATTAATCGATTTATTAAAATTATTATCTAGTCAGCAAGAAATTGATTATCCAGAAACAGTTGAAGGTAAAATTTCGCGGCTGTTACATTATTTGCGATCGCAGCGTTGTTTATTAATCTTCGATAATATTGAAACCATCTTACAACCCAACGATCAATCTAAGTCATCCTATCTTGAAGGCTATGAAGCTTATGGCGAAATATTTAGACAAATTGGAGAAATTCGCCATCAAAGTTGCTTAGTTCTAACCAGTCGATATCAGCCTCCAGAAGTCCGCCTATTAGAAGGAGCAAGTTTACCTGTTCGGGCTTTTCAATTAACTGGCTTGAAGAAAACAGAAGCACAAGAACTTTTGCAGTTAAAGGGTAATTTTCAAGGCTCAACAGAAGAATGGAATCGGCTGGTTGAAGCTTATGCCGGAAATCCCTTAGCATTGAAAATTATTGCAACTACGATTCAAAACTTATTTGATGGCAGTATTTCTGATTTTCTCAACCAAAAAGCCTTTGTTTTTGGAAATATTCGGAATTTAATCGATCAACAATTTGAACGACTTTCTGAGTCTGAGAAAACAGTGATTTATTGGTTGGCTATCTATCGCGATCCGGCTTCATTTTCAGAACTGCGATCGGATATTTTTCCACCCAGAACGCCCCAAGAATTAATTGATATTTTAGAATCACTAGAGCAACGCTCTTTAATTGAGAAAGCCAAGGTGACACTGATTGAAAAACATCGGACACAGTTTTCACTTCAGCCTGTAGTAATGGAATATGTCACCGAGAAATTAGTCGCTCAAGTTTGCCAAGAAATATTGGCAGGCTTAGAAGCAAATGCTGAACAAAAAAATCTGTTGTTCAAAACTCATGCGTTACTCAAATCCCAAGCAAAAGATTATGTGCGAGAAACGCAAGTTCGTTTTATCCTCAAGCCGATTCTAGAACGCTTATTACTCGATCGCTTATTAATCGAAGTCAGCGAAAAACTCGCAATTGAAAACCTACTTACTCAATGCTTGAACAAACTACGAGGTACATCGTCAGTTAAAATTGGTTATGCAGCCGGTAATATTTTAAATTTACTTTGTCAATTACAATCAACTTTAACTAACTACAATTTTTCAAATTTAACGATTTGGCAAGCTTATTTACAAGATGTGAATTTGCATAATGTTAATTTTGAATATTCTGATTTGAGTCAGTGTGTTTTTGCTGAAACCTTTGGTATGGTGTTTGCTGGTATTGCTTTTAGCCCAGATGGAACATTATTAGCTACAGGAGATGCAGAAGGTGGGCTTCGTCTATGGCAGGTTGCAACTGGGCAACTAGTTATCAATTTTGCTGGACATCTAGGTTGGGTTTGGTCGCTTGCTTTTAGTCCAGATGGGCAATTATTGGCAAGTTGCAGTAGTGACAAAACGATTCGGCTGTGGGATGTCAACACTGGTAAATGTCTGAGAACTTTGTCAGGACATGCAAGTTCGATTTGGTCAGTTGCCTTTAGTGCCGATGGTCAAATTCTCGCTAGTGGAGGCGATGAACCGACAATCAGATTATGGAATGTTAATACTGGGGACTGTTATAAAATTTTGTCGGGTCATACCGATCGCATCCTCTCAGTATCATGGAGTCCCGATGGTCAAACTTTAGCAAGTGGCAGTGCTGATTTCACGATTCGACTTTGGAAAATTAATGGAGAATGCGATCGCATTTTAGAGGGACATAGCGATCGCATTTGGTCACTATCATGGAGTCCAGATGGTCAAACCCTAGCCAGTGGTAGTGCCGATTTCACAATTCGCCTCTGGGAAGTGAGTACTGGAAAATGTAAAATATTGCAGGAACATTGCGATCGCGTCCGTTCAATAGCCTTTAGCCCCAATGCTCAAATGCTGGTTAGCGCCAGCGACGATAAAACAGTCAGAATTTGGGAAACTAATACAGGGCAATGCCTGAACATTTTACCAGGACACACCAATTCGATATTTTCAGTGGCTTTTAATGCAGATGGTCAAACCATTGCCAGTGGTAGCACAGACCAAACTGTAAAGCTATGGGATGTCAGTACAGGTAGATGCTTTAAAACCTTAAAAGGCTATAGTAATTCGGTCTTTTCAGTTGCTTTTAATGTCGATGGTCAAACTCTAGCCAGTGGCAGCACAGACCAAACTGTGAGACTATGGAATGTCAATACAGGGACTTGCCTGAAAAAATTTATCGGACATAGTGGCTGGGTAACTTCCGTAGCGTTTCACCCAGATGGAGATTTGCTAGCCAGTAGCAGCGTTGATCGCACCATCCGTTTATGGTCAGTTAGCACAGGGCAATGTTTGCAAACTTTGAGAGGTCATGTAAATTGGGTGCAATCAGTAGCCTTTAGTCCCGATAGACAAATTTTAGCAAGCGGCAGTGACGATCAAACCATTCGCTTATGGTCTGTCAGTACAGGAAAATGCCTCAATATATTGCAAGGTCATTCCAGTTGGATTTGGTGTGTTACCTTTAGCCCCAATGGTGAATTCCTCGCTAGCAGTAGTGAAGACCAAACCATTCGCTTGTGGTCAATTGCCACTGGTGAATGTCTTCAAATTTTAGAAGGACACACTAGTAGAGTGCAAGCGATCGCTTTTAGTCCAGATGGGCAAATTCTCAGTAGCGCTAGTGAAGATGAAACAGTGCGCTTGTGGTCAATTGATACAGGTGAATGTCTAAATATTTTTGAGGGACACAGTAATAGTGTTTGGTCAGTTGCCTTTAGTCCAGAAGGTGATATTTTGGCAAGTAGCAGCTTAGATCAAACAGTGAGAATTTGGGATAGATATGCAGGGGTTTGCCTGAAAGTGCTGCCTGTCATGCCTCATGCAATGCGATCGGCGATCGCATTTGGCAAATCTACAGAATATTATGCGATCGCTAGCGGCAGCCAAAACGGCACTATTCAGATTTGGGATGCCCAAACAGGCGAATGCTTGAAAACACTCAATCCTGACAGACCTTATCAAGGAACCAATATTACAGGCGTAACTGGAATAACGATAGCTCAAAAAGGTGTCCTCAAAGCGTTAGGTGCTTTCGAGGTTTGAGTCAGAAATTACGCAAACAATAGCCGATGCAATCCAATACTTCTCGGTTAAGGGGAAAAGGGGAAAGGGAAAAGGGAAAGAAAAAACCTTTAACCTTTACCCCAAACCCGATTCCGAGTTAAAAATGCAAAACCCGAGAAGTATTGCGATGCAATCAAGGTGCAGGTCGATGCAATTAAAGTGCAGGTCAAAAGAGTTAGATGTCAATACTGTTCAGATAAGCCCAAAACCCTCATGTAGAGACGCGATTTATCGCGTCTTCAAAGACCAATTAAGTAAGTCGGCATAATAAAACCAAACTGTGTGAAGAAAAGTAAACAAGGCTCAAACCCTTTCTCACCCTGCTCCCTGCCCCCTGCCCCCTGCCTTATCCCAACAATAATTATTTACGCCGACTTACTTATCTACTTGTCCTCTTCTTCAACCTTAATTTTTTAAACGAATTCGACTTAATTATCTCCTTAATTTTCCATAACTTATCCTCATCGACGCGATCGAACAACAAACCTAAAGTAAAGGAGTCCTGAAAAACGAAAGGGTAAAGCACCCAAAAAACAGGATATTTCCCGACTTAAAACGAAGCTGATCGCTTCATCAAAAACATTATTTTCAAGAATTAAGGAGAAGTTCAAATGGGAACATACACTGGTGATAATACTAACAATACTTTTATCGCTGACGAAGACGGACAACCTTGGTTACTGTCAGGAAAAGGAGGCGATGATTACCTAGCGGGTAAATCTCAGAACGACACAATTTATGGCGATGAAGGTAATGATAACCTACTTGGTGGAGCTGGTAACGACATCCTAGACGGCGGAACTGGTAACGACAACCTATATGGTGGAACAGGCTTTGATAGCTTGTATGGCGGCGATGGCAACGACAGAATATCTGACACAGATGGTATTGTTGATGGTGGTGCTGGTACTGATACTCTAGTTGCAGATTACAGTCAGTTGAATAATGGTGCTGGTGTTGATGTGGGATTTAATGGACAAAATGCCATCTTCAGCCGTGTAAATACTGCTACTTTACTCAGCTACAGTAATATTGAGCAATTTGAACTGACTGGTTCAAAATACGCCGATGTCCTGCGTGGTGCTGCTGGCAATGATATTCTCAATGGTGGCGCTGGTGATGACCTGCTTTTTGGTGGTGCTGGCTATGATACGCTCAACGGTGGCGATGGCAACGACAGAATAACTGACACAGATGGTCTTGTCGATGGTGGCGCTGGCACTGATACTCTAGTTGCAGACTACAGCCAGTTGAATAATGGGGCTGGTATTGATGTGTCATACCAGGGTCAAAATGCCATCTACAGCCGCTTTACTGGAAATCCGGTACTCAACTACAGCAATATTGAGCGATTTGAAATTACAGGCACACAATACGCCGATGTCCTACGTGGCACTGCTGGCAATGACATCCTTAATGGTGGCGCTGGTGATGACCTAATTTTTGGTGGTGCTGGCTATGATACGCTCAACGGTGGCGATGGCAACGACAGAATAACTGACACAGATGGTATTGTCGATGGTGGTGCTGGCACTGATACTCTAGTTGCAGACTACAGCCAGTTGAATAATGGGGCTGGTATTGAAGTGGCATACCTGGGTCAAAATGCCATCTTCAGCCGCTTTACTGGGAATCCGGTACTCAACTACAGCAATATTGAGCGATTTGAAATTACAGGCACACAATACACCGATGTCCTACGTGGTTCTGCTGGCAATGACATCCTTAATGGCGGTGCTGGTGATGACGTGCTGATTAGTAGTGCTGGAAATGATACCCTCAACGGTGGCGATGGCACTGATACTCTAGTTGCAGATTACAGCCAGTTGAATAATGGGGCTGGTATTGAAGTGGCATATCAGGGTCAAAATGCCATCTACAGCCGCTTTACCGGAAATCCGGTACTCAACTACAGTAATATTGAGCGATTTGAAATTACAGGCACACAATACGCCGATGTCCTGCGTGGTGCTGCTGGCAATGATATTCTCAATGGCGGTGCTGGTGATGACCTGATTTTTGGTGGTGCTGGCTATGATACGCTCAACGGTGGTGATGGCAACGACAGAATCACTGATACAGATGGTATTGTTGATGGTGGAGCTGGCACTGATACTTTAGTTGCAGATTACAGCCAGTTGAATAATGGGGCTGGTATTGAAGTGGCATATCTGGGTCAAAATGCCATCTTCAGCCGCTTTACTGGCAATCCTGTACTCAAATACGGCAATATTGAGCGATTTGAAATTACAGGCACACAATATACCGATGTCCTGCGTGGTACTGCTGGCAATGATATTCTCAATGGCGGTGCTGGTGATGACCTGCTTTTTGGTGGTGCTGGCTATGATACGCTCAACGGTGGTGATGGCAACGACAGAATCGCTGACACAGATGGTATTGTCGATGGTGGTGCTGGTACTGATACTCTAGTTGCAGATTACAGCCAGTTGAATAATGGGGCTGGTGTTGATGTCGGATTTAATGGACAGAATGCCATCTTCAGCCGCTTGAATGGAAATTCTTTACTCAGCTACAGCAATATTGAGAGATTTGAAATTACAGGCACACAATACGCCGATGTCCTGCGTGGTACTGCTGGCAATGATATTCTCAATGGTGGCGCTGGTGATGACCTGCTTTTTGGCGGTGCTGGCTATGATACGCTCAACGGTGGTGATGGCAACGACAGAATAACTGACACAGATGGTCTTGTCGATGGTGGTGCTGGCACTGATACTCTAGTTGCAGACTACAGCCAGTTGAATAATGGGGCTGGTATTGATGTGTCATACCAGGGTCAAAATGCCATCTACAGCCGCTTTACTGGAAATCCGGTACTCAACTACAGCAATATTGAGCGATTTGAAATTACAGGCACACAATATACCGATGTCCTACGTGGCACTGCTGGCAATGACATCCTTAATGGTGGCGCTGGTGATGACCTAATTTTTGGTGGTGCTGGCTATGATACGCTCAACGGTGGCGATGGCAACGACAGAATAACTGACACAGATGGTATTGTCGATGGTGGTGCTGGCACTGATACTCTAGTTGCAGATTACAGCCAGTTGAATAATGGGGCTGGTGTTGATGTCGGATTTAATGGACAGAATGCCATCTTCAGCCGCTTGAATGGAAATTCTTTACTCAGCTACAGCAATATTGAGAGATTTGAAATTACAGGCACACAATACGCCGATGTCCTGCGTGGTGCTGCTGGCAATGATATCCTCACTGGTGGCGCTGGTAATGACCAGCTGATTGCTGGTGCTGGCAACGATCTTCTGGTTGGTGGAGTTGGCAATGATATTCTTACTGGTGGTACTGGTGCAGATCAGTTTGTCTTCAATTCTAAACTTGAAGGACTTGACATTATCAAGGACTTCAGTCGGGTGGAAGGTGACAAGATTCAGATTTCTAGAATCGGATTTGGTGTTACTGATGTTAGTGCTTTCAGCTACAATGACGCTACTGGTGCGTTGTTATTCCAAGGAACTCAATTTGCGACTCTTGAGAATAAGCCTGCTAATTTCGCGGTTAGTGTGGATATCCAGCTGATCTAGAATTTTCGAGAAATTAGTCTGACAAGTTCATAATTTGAAGCGAACAAATTTACACCCGGAAATTATTTTTTAGTTCCGGGTGTAATTTTTTCATTATTCAAGACATTTCATTTACGATAAATCATCAAAAAGACTCGATAAATCGCCGTTTCTACAATAATCAGTCTTTTGTCTTGGCGGCTAGGCGATCGCGTTTCTTGTCTTAATTTTTAGTGACCCATTTATACCAATTATCTAAACCTACGCCAGTAGTTGCAGAAACCTGAAAAATCTTAATTTGGGGATTCACCTGCACAGCATATTCTATGCACTTTTTAACATCAAAATTTACATAAGGTAGCAAATCAATTTTCGTGAGAATCATTACATCACTAGCACGGAAGATATGCGGATATTTTATCGGTTTATCTTCTCCCTCTGTGACTGAGAGAATCACGACTTTTGCCTGTTCTCCCAAATCGAATAAGGCTGGACAAACTAAATTTCCCACATTTTCAATCATCACAACTGAATTCAGTGGTGGATTCAGTTGTTGTAAACCCCTGTCTATCATTGAGGCATCTAAATGACAGCCTGTTCCAGTGTTGATTTGGATGACTTTAGAACCTGTTTCTTTAATTTTTTTGGCATCGTTAGCAGTTTCTTGGTCGCCTTCAATGACACTAATAGATAATTGCTGCTTTAAATCGTTGATGGTTCGCGTCAAAAGAGTTGTTTTGCCAGCACCGGGAGAACTCATTAAATTTAAGGCGAGAATATTTCGACCTTTAAACCATCCCCGATTTTGGGCAGCTAGTAGGTTATTTTTTGCTAATATATCCTGTTCTAAAGATATTGTTGTGTTGTGTATTTTGGCATGAATTTGAGGTGCTTCTATATGAGTGTCGTGACTATGGGAATGAGTGATGACAGTTCCATCTGGTAAAGTGTGAGTATGATGATGTTCAGCCTCATCTGTTTCTAAATTTGTAATTTTTATCTCGCCATCATCAGAACAACCACAGGTTACACACATAATTCCTCGATTTCTATTTCTTTGATTTTCAGTTCTTCGCCAGTAATTAAATCTAATTGCACGCTACCACAGTTACAGATACCAAATGGTTTATCTACAGAAATTTCTGCACCACATTGGCGACACTTTGCTAAACCGGGGATTTCTACAATCTCTAATTTTGCCCCTTCTAAAACTGTACCTTGAGTACAAATATCAAAACAAAATTGGATAGCATCGGGCATAATGGCTGAAAGTTTGCCGATTTCTAATAAAACTCGCTGCACTTTTGCACTTTTGGCATTCTCAGTCACAATTGCCACAATATTTTGAGTAATTCCAAGTTCGTGCATACTATAAAATCTATTAAAAATTAACAAATTCGTGGTAATTGGTCGCCTACCAGCATATCAACAATTCTTTCAGGACCAAAAGCTGTTTTTAATAATACGATACCTGGGGGTGAGGTAATAACTTCGCCAATAATACAAGCATCTTTGCCTGCTGGGTGGGATTTCATTGCAGATAAAATATTGTTAGCATTCTCTTTTGCAGCTACTACAACTAATTTACCTTCATTAGCTAAATACAATGGGTCTAAACCGAGAATTTCACAAACTCCGTTAACTTCTTCCCGTACTGGAATAGATTCTTCAAAGAGGCGAATTCCCACATCGGAACTGAGGGCAAATTCATTTAGTACTGTGGCTAAACCTCCGCGTGTGGCATCTCGCATAGCATGAACTTGTGGACATACATGGAGAATAGTTTCTACTAAACTATGTAATGGTTGACAGTCACTTTCAATATTAGTTTCTAAGGCTAACTCGCCACGAGCAATTAAAATTGCTGTCCCATGATTGCCTATTTCACCATTAATTATGACTGCATCTTCAGGTTTAATATTGTTGGTGGAAATATTAATTCCTCGTGGTATGATGCCAATACCCGCAGTATTAATAAAGAGTTTATCAGCAGCACCTCGATGTACAACTTTTGTGTCACCAGTGACAATTTGAACACCAGCTTTTTCTGCGGCTGCTTTCATACTGTTTGCTACACGGCGTAAGGTTTCAACAGGTAATCCTTCTTCTAAAATTACGCTACAAGTTAGGTATAAAGGTTTAGCACCGCTAACAGCTAAATCATTAACAGTACCGTTTACGGCTAATTCTCCTATATCACTACCGGGGAAAAATAGCGGGTCTACTACATAAGAATCTGTAGTAAATGCGAGTCTGTCTCCTTGTTGGAGGAGAGGGGTTAGGTTGAAGCTGGCTTGGTCTTCTAGTTGTGAGAGAATTGGGTTATCAAAATTGCTGACAAAGATATCATCTATTAAATCGCGCATGGCTTTACCACCGCTGCCATGTGCGAGAGTTATATGAGTGTCTTGCACTTTACTTTTGCGACGGCGGACTTTTTCTATTTTTTGGAATAGGGGATTTTTTATTGGGTTTGTGGGGGGGAAATTCATATTAAACTTTTTTTAAACGCAAAGGAACGCAGAGGGAAGCGCGGAGGTACGCTGAGTATTAGTCTGAGGAGAAGCCGCAAGCGGGGAGGGGTTCTTGAGTTATTTTTGGTTTTTGGGCGATTGTTCTTTTGGCAATGGTGGAGAGTCGGCCATATTTGTAATAAGCTGCACAAGCACCTTCGGAAGATACCATGCAAGTACCGATTGGTGTTTCTGGTGTGCAAGCTGTACCAAATACTTTACACTCCCAAGGTTTTAAGACTCCTTTGAGAATTTCTCCACATTTACAAGCTTTATGGTCGGCTACTTTGAGGTTAGGAATGGTAAATTTAAGTTCGGCATCAAATTGGGCATATTCAGGTTGAATTTTTAATCCTGAATAAGGAATGTCACCTAAGCCGCGCCAATCAAAACTATCTCGCACGGCGAAAACTTTATTTATGGCTTGGAGGGCTACTGTGTTTCCAGTTTTTTCTACAATTCGGTTATATTGATTTTCAACTTCACAACGATTTTCTGTTAGCTGTTGCAACAACATCCAAATTGATTGGAGAATATCTAAGGGTTCAAATCCTGAGACGACTATTGGCTTATTATATTGTTGGGAAATAAATTCGTAAGGGTCGGTGCCAATTACCATACTGACATGACCAGGGCCAACAAATCCATCTAGTTGCAAGTCGGGATTATCTAATAGTGCTTTGAGGGCGGGAATCACGAGGACGTGATTGGAAAACATACTAAAGTTAGGAATTTTTTCGGCTGCGGCTTGCAGGATGGTAAAGGCGGTGCTGGGGGCTGTGGTTTCAAAGCCTAATGCGAAGAAGACTACTTCTTTGTCGGGGTTATCTCTGGCAATTTGTAAGCTATCTAGGGGAGAGTACACCATACGGATGTCTGCGCCTTGTGCCCTGGCTTGCAGTAATGTGGTGTTGGAACCGGGAACTCGCATGGCGTCGCCAAAGGTGGCAAAAATGACGTTATGATTTTGAGATATTGCGATCGCATCATCTAATCTCCCTTTTGGCATCACGCATACTGGACAACCAGGCCCATGAATTAGTTCGATGGTTTGGGGTAATATTTCTTCGATGCCGTATTTAAATATGGAATGGGTATGTCCGCCGCATACTTCCATGATTTTGATGGGTTTTTCTAGCTGGTGGGATAATTTAGCGATTTCGCGGCGGATGGCTTCAGCTTTTTCTGGTTCGCGGAATTCGTCAACATATTTCATGGGGAGTGAGGAGTAGTGAGTTTTATGTATCTGTTAATTTCGCTTGTGTGGTAGAAAGTTTTTTTTAACGAACCGCGAAGGACGCAAAGGGCGCGAAGAAAGAAAGAAAGAAAGAAAGAAATGAGTTTTAGAATCTTTCCCTGCGCTTCTGCGTGAGACAAAAAATATTATTTAAGTACTAATCCCTGCTTGCGCTGCTGCTAATTCTTGAAAGAGTTGTAATGTTTCTGCTGCTTCTTGTTCGTTAATTCGATTCATCGCAAAGCCAACATGTACTAGCACCCAATCACCAATACAAGCTTCGGGGGGATGTTGTTCATCTACAATACAAGCAATATTTACTTGGCGTTTAACACCACCAATGTCAACTATGGCTAATTTATGGTTAGCGTTGGTAATTTCTACAATTTGTCCGGGGATTCCTAAACACATTTTGTTATTTTGAAGATGAACTAACCACAGAGGTGCGGAGAACACAGAGAGAATTATTGGTGAGAAAAAGATTGTCGAATATCAACACTCATGTATTAATTGTGCGGCTGCAATCACTGCTTGTCCTAAAGATAACCCGCCATCATTAGCGGGAACTAAGCTGTGAGTAAGTACTTTTATTCCTAATGTTTGTAATCGTTTGCTAACTTGGTCTAACAATATACAATTTTGAAATACTCCTCCTGTTAAAGCTACCTGATTAATCAGATTCTCTTGACTAAGATGCTTAACCATTTCCACTATTGCATTAGCTAAACCTTTGTGGAATTTAGCAGCTATAACTGGTTGGGGAATCTGCTGCTGTAAGTCATTAAGCAAGGCTTGCCACATTGAGCGGGGGTCTATACAATAAATACTATCTGAAAAGCTAAATTTAAAAGGATAGATTAGGGTTTCTTTATCATTATTTAAGCTACTAACATCTACTATAGCTTCCATTGTGATCGCAGCTTGTCCTTCATAGCTACATTCTTCTCTATAAATACTGATAGCCGATGCCACTGCATCAAACAATCGCCCCACTGATGAAGCTGGAGGAGAGTTAATTCCTTTCTCTATAAGTTGATTGAGTAGCTTAAGTGGCTTGTTTTTCAAAAAATTAAATATTTCTAAATCAGTATATTTTTGTTCGCAATCATCCCAAAGGTTAGCAGCTAATAATTGGGCATAAGTATTACGCCAAGGCTGATAAATAGCTTGTTCACCACCAATCATTGCTACTGGTTTAAATGTTGCTAGGCGTTTAAATTTCCGATAATCTGCTAAAAGAAATTCTCCACCCCAAAGTTTACCATCATTGCCGTAACCTAAACCATCTAAAGCAATACCTAATACTGGAGGCGAATCTAAAGGAATCTCATTTTCTGCCATGCAGGCGGCGATATGGGCATGATGATGTTGAACTGGATAAACCTTGATTTGATTTGTGTCCGCAATTTCTTTCCCAAGTTTGCTTGAGAGATATTCAGGATGTTTATCAATGGCAATTATTTCTGGTTTATGCTCAAATAAATTTAAGTATAAATTTAAAGTTTCGTGGTAAGTATTGAAAGCCGCAGCATTTTCTAAATCTCCCAGATGTTGAGAGAGAATTGCTTTTCCTTCACGCAATAGGCAAAAGGTATTTTTTAACTCGCTACCCATTGCTAAAATTTGCGGTACTTTGTGAAATCCTGGTGGTAAACTAATTGATTCTGGTGCATATCCTCTGGCACGGCGAATTGTTTGAACTTTATCACCAAGAACACGCACAACAGAATCATCTACCCGATTAATAATCTCTCGATTGTGAAAGAGAAAATAATCAGCAATTGTTCCTAATTTTTTTCTTGCCTCGTCATTATCAATACATTGTGGTTCATCTGCAAGATTCCCACTTGTTAAAACAATTGGGCGATTCATCCGCCGCAGAATTAAATGATGCAGGGGCGTATAAGGAAGGATGAAACCGAGGCTACTTTGCCCTAATGCAACTGACGATGCTAATTGTTTTTTATCTGAAGCTTGTAATAAAACAATTGGTGTAGCAGAACTGGTTAATAATTCTTTTTCTTTGGCGTTGACAATACAATATTGTTCAATTATTTCAATATCCCGCGCCATTAAAGCAAAGGGTTTATGATAGCGCTTTTTACGCTGACGCAGTTTTTGTACAACGGTTTCCTGTGTTGCATCACAAGCTAGATGAATACCACCTAACCCCTTTATTGCCACAATCTCACCTTTTTGCAACAAGCTACAAACAGCATCAACATCATCCAACATCGAAAACATGGAAGCAGTAACCGATTTACCATCAGCGCGTTCTAACCAAGCTGTGGGGCCGCAAACATGACAAGCGACAGGTTGGGCGTGAAAACGGCGATTTTCGACATCATGGTATTCCTGCCCACATTCTGAACATACGGCAAACGCAGACATACTGGTATTGCATCTGTCATAAGGAATGGCACGAATAATACTCAGTCGGGGGCCGCAATGAGTGCAATTAGTAAAGGGGTAGCGATAAAAGCGGCTAAAGGGGTCGAATATTTCTTTCTGACACTGTGGACAAGTGGCGGCATCAGGGGTAATTTCTGTGTGAATGGCATTACTGATGCTAGTAGAAATCACGAAATTATCAAATTTAAATTCACCTTCATAAATAGTTCTTGTTAGTTGATTAATTCTTGCCAACGGTGGAAGTTCTATTTGCAATCTGGCAACAAATTCTGTTATTGCTTCTTCACTACCAGATACCCGAATTAATACACCTTGTCCATCATTACAAACATCTCCACGCAAACCACAGGCTTTAGCCAGACGATATACTGTAGGGCGAAATCCTACTCCTTGAACAGTACCGCGAACTCTAATTTCTTCAGTCGGCATAGTTAAAGTGCCACAGCAAAATTCGGTTATTTCCAGAATCAGCTATCACTGCTGTATTACCACAAATTTTTATCCCGTAACACCAATTTAAGCTATCTCGTTTAGGTAGTCCGAAATTACGATTTTCACCTTTATTGTGAAAATTTATTTGTCCTGCTAACCTATCTGCCACTGCACCTTGCAGTGATAAAATTGATTCTGGCTTTCTCCATCCTAACAACCGAGAATTAGCTGTATCTGCAACTACTAACCAATCTCCAGCCACCCCAACACCATAAGGCATACTCAAACTACTAGCGCTTGGCAAATAAACTCCTTGATTCATTTCCACAAAATCAAAGCTTTTTTGTCCTAAAACTACTGCACAAGGGGTATTATTTTCTGTTGGTATTCCCTGCCAAATCATCACTCGATGATTACCTGCGTCGCTGACAACTAAATTGTCTCCCCAAAGGGTAATATCGTGACACCAACGCATACTCGCTGCGGTTGCAGAAGCACCGCCGTTTTCATTGCGAGATATCATATCTGGTTGTCCCAAAACTACATCAGCAGGCTGACCATTTTCTGTTGGTAGTTGATGCCAAATTAATACCCTGCGATTGCCAGTATCGGCAATAAATAGCCGTCCTTGATGATAGAAAACACCATAGGGCCAGTGCATGGTACTGGCAGATGCTTGTTGACTTCCCCGATTTGGTTCATTATCGATAAAATTAGCTTGTCCTAACACCAAATCTGCTGGAACATTGTTATCTTCTGGTAAATTTTTCCAAATTAACACTCGATGATTCCAAGCATCTGCAACAGCTAACCCTTCACCACAAGCACAAATCCCTGTTGGTACACTTAAGGTTGCACTTCCCGGTGTACTTTTAGCATTTTGTCCTTCATGATAAAAATCAGGTTGTCCAATTACCCAATCAGCAGGTTGACTATCTCGTGTGGGTAATTTTTTCCATCCTAATAATCGATGATGTCCTGTATCTGATACCCATAAAGGGCCAGTTTTTGATAACAAACAAGCACCACGAGGCCCAAACATTGTTGTGGGGTTGGGTGCTACAGGTATCACTAATTGTTGTGGTTCAATAATGTTACCTAAAATGACCTCTGCACCTTGAGGTGATAGAGGTAAATATTGAGAAATTTCTGTTGCTTCTAGCGGTAATTGTGATATGGGATTAATTATGATTGGGATATCCATGAACCGCAGATAGACGCTAATAATTATTTAAAAACATTAATGTTGATTAGCATGTAACAACAGTAACGGTTTTGCATTATGTTTTTTTAAATTAAGTGAAAAATTTTAATAAATTTCTGTATTAATCAATCTAAAAAAAATTATAGTTTCCCGCCAGTAGCTTTTACTACACTGCAATTTTTGGCAGGAGTGCGCGATGTACTGAAAAAAGAAAGTCAAAAGGCATTTTGAGTAAGTCAAAGTTAGTTTGACTTGCGGAGAACACCAAAATGAGTAAGTCAAAGCTTATTTGACTTGCGGAAAACACTAAAATGAGTAAGTTAAAGAGCATTTTGAGTAAGTCAAAGCTTATTTGACTTGCGGAAAATACTAAAATGAGTAAGTCAAAGGGCATTTTGAGTAAGTCAAAGTTGATTTTGCTTTCTCAAAACCCTAAAATGAACAACTTAATTACACAAATCAGAAAAAAATCTGGTCTATTGACAAAGCATTTAGACCTTTTGCTTACGCTAAAGACTAAATTAAATGTGCAAAATACTGATATTAAAAAGCAAAGTAGCTGTGATTTTTTAATTGCCAAGTATATTTGCTGATACAGCAATTTGCAAGTAATTGAGGTACACAATGCAGGAATTAAAATCAGATATGAACAGTTTTTACCTCCTGCCTCCTTGGTTAGGTTAACAAAGTTATCTGTTGAAGCAAGCAGGAAAAGAGAAATTGCAATAGTAATTCTCTTTCCTCCCCTGCTTATCCGAACCTGCCTCCTACCTCAAAACCCTTAGTCTTTGTAATTCATGCAAAAGAGAACTGTTGTATGTTAAATAGATAGGCACAAATAAACCTAGCTATATAACGAAAAGTAAAAGCGGTGAAAATTTTGTTATTGCTTCACTCCACTTCGTTACGTACCCTACGAGTTCTCCGAAGGAGTACGCAATGACATAGTTATAAATTTCTCATCAACCTACTTCGGTTTGCATCATGATTGTTGCAGTTTTACAAAAACCTTATCGTCTTTAATTTTTACTGGATATGCTTGAAGTGAAACATCCGGTGCTGTTAAGCATTCACCTGTCTCTAACTTGTACTGAAATCCGTGAGAAGGACAGCTGATAATACCATTTTCAACTTTACCTTTATCTAGGGAAGATCCTAGATGAGGACAAGCATTTCGGTAACATTTTACTGTAATGCCTTGACGGTGTAAAATCAGGGAATTACCAGAAAGTTGTACTGCCAATATACTAAATTCAGGAATTTGATCAATAGTTGCAACTTTGATCCAAGTAGAAGTTATTCTTGATGAAAATGGACTAATTAAACCAAAACTTGCATTGTTAATTGTAGGGTTATTATTGACCGCAACTACTTTGGTAATTTCGGGACAATGATTTTTGATTGCCTGTTCTACTCCCTCAGATAAAGTTAAAGTGGAAGCTGGACAACTGCTACAAGTTCCGATTAATCTGACTTCTACTGTATCTGGAGGTTTAATTGCTACTAGTTCTACATCTCCATTATGGCTTTTTAAGCCTGGACGAACTTCTTCAATGGCTGTTTGGATTCGTTGTGCTAATGGTGGTTTTGGTGGTTTTACTAGTTCGTGATAAAGCAGTACTGCGTACACTACTTCATCAGTAACAGCATGACGTAAAGCTGACATTGATTCTTGCTTGAGGCTTTTAATTAAATTAGTCAATGCTGCTTTGTGCAAAGCTTCAATTGCCCTTTTTAGTCCGACTGCTACACACCTTTGGCTTTCATCCCATTCGGATATAATTGCCTCAAAGCGGTTAATTTCCCGAATTAATTCTTCAAGGTTTGTCATTAGTCATTAGTCATTAATCATTGGGCAAAACAGTTCAGAGTCCCGTTAGCGTTAGCAGGGCGTTTAGCCCATTCCCAGTCCTGAGTAAACAAGTGAGATTCCCTACTCAGCACTCAGCACTCATAAGGGGCATTGGTTATTCCTAAATTACCAATGACAAATTACTTCGTTTTAAAATCTTTGAGGAGAAATGGCATAATCAAGCCTGTCAATAAGCTAGATAATGTTATTGGTAGGCAAAAGGGAATATCTGCTTGTGCAAATAACACTAGTAGTAACGAACCGATAGCGGTTGCGATGGCAGTTTTTTGGACAAAATGTATAGGGTCGCGTAGTAATTTCCCTTTGAAAAATAACTTAGCAGAAAACCATCCAAGTTCTAACATGTTTCCTCCTAATAATGTGTCAATAAATTAAGTATGGCAAACCCTAATAGGATTGCAGGAATTACACCAGCAGGGGCAAACAAAGCACCAAGCATTGCTGAAAGCTGATAGCCGATATCTTTTCCAGCTAACAGCATTCCACCAATGGCACCGCCAAGCATAGATAAGGCTGTTGCTACAAGTATCCAGACTAATCCTGTTATTATGTTTAAGTCACCATCTGCTAGACTTGTGAGAAAATTTCTCACAGAATGATTTGTTAAAATATCTCTCATGCTGTTGTGTTTTCCTTATGATGAGGGAGAATAATCAATGCTCAATGTCCGATTTCTACTTCAATATCTTGTAAGGCTTGGGCTACTATCTCTGCTTGTTCAGTTTGTTGATTTTGGGTAAATATCTCTAAGGCTTGTTGATAGTAAACACGAGCTTTTGAGAGATTATTAGGATTACCCGCTTCTGGTTTTTCTGAGTCATCGGGTAAGTTGAATAAGGCGTTGGCTTTGTTTGAAATTGTGTTAGCGTATTCTAGAGGTGTATCTTGGAAATTACGCACTTTTAGCGCTTCATCATAAGCTGCGATCGCACGTAAATTATTTTCCACAGGATGGGAACTCACTAAATATTGCAAAGCGTTACCCAAGTTGTTTTGCAACATCGCATATTCTCTAGGATGATCGATTAGATTAATATGCTTGAGTGCGACCTCAAATGATTGCACAGCTAACCCTTGACGCAAGTATTCCCGTTCTGATGCTAGGGGCATAGAAAGGTAAGCGATCGCAATATTGTTATACAAAATCGCGTATTCTTGGGGGTAATCTTCCCAAGTGAACACCCGCAAAGCCTCATGATAAGCCTGGATACTGTCAGTTATCCGTGCCAAATTGAAGGGCACAAGCGACTGCAACACCAGCCCAAAATTCATCTGCGTCTCTGCTACTTCCTCCGGTGAAGCTAATTCCTGTAAAATTGGCAGTGCTTCTTCATAACCTGCTTTCGCTTGCGTCAGCAGTTGGTAATCAGCATCCGGTATTGCTTGTAATGTCCCTGACATCCCCACTTGCGCCCTGGCTTTCAGTAGGGGATACTCCTCGCCACACATTTCATAAGCCCGGTAATATAAGCCAACTGCATTCCGCAAGTCTTGGGCTGTTTTGGGCTTTTTCTGAAAACCCTGTGCGATCTCAATCAGCATTTGGATTTTTTCTTCTGCTGAAGCCGACTCCGATGCAACAGCTGCTACCGCAGCTTTCACCGCCGAATCTGTAATGCTGGGGGTCATAACTCTGCCGTACTCTAGCCAATTGGGAATTGAGTCCAACACCCATGAATAATCGAAACACGCGATCGCATTTCATCACGGGCCATACTGATTTACGCAGGCTTCGAGTCCTTTAGGCGGAATTCCCCTTTTTGTCTGAGACTAGGGCTAATGATTAAAGACTAGGGAAAGAGTTGATCCTATGCCCAATGCCCAATCAATTTTTTTACTATAAAACACCCTATTTCTAAAATTCTAGGGGGAAATTGCTAATATTAATGTCAGCTTTAAACACCTAATTTTTTTTAAATACTTTTTGTATCATCGTGTTATACAATTTAAATATTTTTTATTGAATTGTTGACATACATAATATTTATTGCACTCAATTACTCAACTCACAACGAGTGACTCGCGTCTATCTTGACGAATTAAGCTCAATTGAGACATCATCAATCCGCATAGAGACAGTTAAACTCATCATCGAACCCGAATCAACGGCGACAACAAGAGCGATCGAAATAGTCAACAGTGCTAGAGAGCAAATTCTAGATGTCGCTACTATTAGGGAAATTATACAATTGATAGAGACGATATTAATCTACAAGTTGCCGCGATTGACCCAGGAGGAGATCGGAAAAATGTTTGGAGCAAATGAGTTAAAGCAAACTAGATTTTACCAAGATGTTTTTGCAGAAGGTGAGCAAAAGGGGAAACTAGAAGGTAGGCAGGAAGGTAAGTTAGAAACGATACCTCGCTTATTAGCGTTGGGTTTAAGTATTGAGCAGATAGCTCAAGGCTTAGGCTTGGACGAACAAGTTGTTAGGCAAGCTGCACAACCAAAATCTTAAAAAAACTGATGGACGATGGGGTGCAAAGTCTTGCACCTTGATATTTTGTTGAATTTGATTTAGCTATTGCACTAAAATCTGACGGCTTAAAATACAATACGCTTGGGTTAAGGGTTATTGGTGTAGACAATTGGTATTTGAAGACGCGATTTATCGCGTCTCTACATGAGGGTTTTGGCTTATCTGAACTGTATTGGCTTAAAATATTCATCCTTTCGTACAGATTGATACTTGGCAATAATTGTTATTAATAAAGTCAGAGATTTAACCGCAATAAACTAAGCATATTTATGTTATTGAATGCGAGAAGTTAAAATCAAAACACATTTTTGTATTTGCTAAAGATGTTACATATATAACAGACAGATCCCTTTAAAATAATCTTAATTAAATCTAAGCTATTGTTAATGATTAATTCTTTTTTAATGAAAGAGAATTAAAGAAAAAAATATCTTAGTATTGAAAAACAAATATTGATAAGCAGGTGAGACTTTACAAGCATTATCACCTACATCATGCATGGGAAACAATACAAAAATACCTAGCCGATGACTAATGTACTATGGCTACAAGGTGGTGCTTGTTCAGGCAACACCATGTCATTTCTCAATGCCGAAGAACCGACAGTCTGCGATTTAATTGCCGACTTTGGTATCAATATACTTTGGCATCCTTCCTTGGGGCTGGAACTAGGCAACGATTTGCAAACACTGCTACGAAATTGTATTTCTGGCACAATTCCTTTAGATATCTTGGTATTTGAAGGCAGCGTTGTTAATGCCCCCAACGGTACTGGTGAATGGAATCGGTTTGCCGATCGCGCCATGAAAGATTGGTTAGCAGACCTCACCAAAGTTGCTAAATTTATTGTCGCCGTGGGAGACTGTGCAACCTGGGGAGGAATTCCCGCTATGTCACCCAACCCCAGCGAATCGGAAGGTTTACAATTTCTCAAACGTCAAGAAGGCGGCTTTTTAGGGAAAGACTTTCTCTCACAAGCCGGATTACCTGTAATTAATATTCCTGGATGTCCCGCCCATCCCGACTGGATTACGCAGATATTAGTGGCGATCGCTACTGGACGCATAGCAGACATTGCTTTCGATGAACTAAATCGTCCCCAAACCTTCTTCAACACCTACACCCAAACAGGTTGTACCCGCAACGTCCACTTTGCTTACAAAGCCTCAACCGCCGAATTTGGTCAGCGTAAAGGCTGCCTATTTTATGACTTGGGTTGTCGTGGGCCCATGACTCATTCTTCCTGCAACCGCATCTTATGGAACCGCGTCTCATCCAAAACTCGCGCTGGGATGCCTTGTTTAGGTTGCACCGAACCAGAATTTCCCTTCTTTGACCTTAAACCAGGAACCGTATTTAAAACCCAAACAGTCATGGGAGTTCCCAAAGAATTACCGCCAGGGGTGAACAAAAAAGACTACGCCTTACTCACAATGGTTGCCAAAGATGCAGCACCACCTTGGGCAGAAGAAGACTTTTTTACAGTTTAGTCATTAGTCATTAGAGGATGTTTGAAAAGTCTACGCTTGTATCGAGATCCCCCCTAGCCCCCCTAAAAAAGGGGGGAATAACCTTCTTAAAGTCCTCCTTTTTAAGGAGGATTTAGGAGGATCTAAAGTTTTGGATACCTCAGTTACCATTTTTCAAACAACCTTTTATTGAACAACAAATGACCAATGACAAATGACCAATGACAAAGGACAAATAACAAATGACAATTCAATCATTAGACATTTCGCCTGTCGGTAGAGTTGAAGGCGATTTAGATGTCCGAGTCGATATTGAGAATGGGCGGGTAGTCAACGCCTGGACACATGCTGAACTTTTTCGCGGATTTGAAGTTATCCTCCGCGGTAAAGATCCCCAAGCCGGATTAATTGTCACGCCTCGCATTTGCGGCATTTGTGGCGGTTCTCACCTAACTTGTGCATCTTGGGCATTAGATACAGCCTGGGAAACAGAAGTTCCGCGCAATGCAATTTTGGCCAGAAATCTCGGTCAAATTGTCGAAACAATCCAAAGCATCCCTCGTTATTTTTATGGTTTGTTTGCCATTGACTTAACCAATAAAAAATACCGCCATAGTCGTTACTATGAAGAAGCTGTTAGACGCTTTGCCGCCTTCACAGGCAAATCTTATGAATTAGGCATCACAATTTCTGCGAAACCCGTAGAAATTTATGCACTATTAGGCGGACAATGGCCTCATTCTAGCTACATGGTTCCTGGTGGTGTGATGTGCGCCCCCACTCTTACAGATATTACCCGCGCTTGGGCACTTCTCGAATATTTCCGCACCAATTGGTTAGAACCAGTGTGGTTAGGTTGTTCTTTAGAACGCTACGAACAAATCCAAACTTATGATGACTTTAGAGATTGGTTAGATGAAGACCGCAATCATCGAGATTCCGACTTAGGTTTTTATTGGCGGATGGGTTTAGATATCGGTTTAGATAGATATGGCGCTGGTGTGGGTAAATATGTCACTTGGGGATATTTAGCCCATGAAGATAAATACCAAAAGCCGACTATTGAAGGGCGAAATGCGGCGATGATTATGAAAAGTGGAGTGTACGACAGCTTCGCAGACACCCACGTCTTGATGGATCAGTCATTTACCCGCGAGAATACAACTCACTCTTGGTACGATGAAGGGACAGAAAATATTCACCCTAGCGATCGCACCACTAAACCCACTGCGAATAATACCAAAGACTTCGATAACGCCTACTCTTGGGCGAGTGCAGTCCTTCACAAAGACTTCGGACGTTTAGAAGCTGGCCCTCTAGCCCGGCAATTAGTAGCTGGTGGTCAACATGGCGAATCTTGGCAACACTACGACCCCTTCATCCTTGATGTCTTCAAACGGATGGGTGGTGCTAGTATTCATGTGCGTCAATTAGCACGAGTTCACGAACTTGTCAAGTTATATCGTCAAGCTGAACACTGTTTGCGCGAATTCAAATTAAACGATCCCTGGTATATCAAACCCAAAGAAAAAGATGGACGTGGTTGGGGTGCAACGGAAGCAGCACGGGGTTCCTTGTCTCACTGGGTAGAAGTGGAGGGCGGTAAAATTAAGAATTACCAAGTGATTGCCCCAGGTACTTGGAATATCGGCCCTCGTGATGGTGAAGGAATCCGCGGCCCTATTGAAGAAGCTTTAATTGGGACACCCATTTACGATTCTAGCGATCCGGTGGAAGTTGGGCATGTGGCGCGATCGTTTGATTCTTGTTTAGTGTGTACAGTCCACGCCCATGATGCGAAAACTGGTGAAGAGTTAGCACGTTTTCGTACTGCTTAAGTTTAAACGCAAAGTGGCGCGAAGGTAAGCGCGGAGGTACGCAAAGAATTTTCTATCGTACCTCTATCTTACTTTTAAATAGTAGTATTTACTCAATAGTTGTTAACTCTTCTTCAAAATCATCAACTAAATTCGATTGTCCTTTTTTGTCTATTTCCTGCTTAATGATTCTTTTGGAAATTTCTCGACTAACAACTTTTGCTCTTTCAGATAAAAACTGCTCATAATCATCGTTCCAAATCCCAAAAGTATCTAAACTTTCTATTAAATGAGTTTTCATAGTAGTCTCCAAATCATGATTTATTGTTTGAAATTTAGCCATGTACTTTGAAGGCGCATTTGCCTTAATTTCCCGTTTGTTCAAAAAGTCGTCTACTATGGTGATGTTTAGAATATGGTTGATATACCAATCTAAATAATCCTGTTTCTTTAAATGTGCTTTTGGAAAAAAGTGATGATAATTTTTGCTATTTGCTTGTTTTAGCCAATAGTTACTGACATTGACAATAGCGTTATCATTAAATGACTTTGGTTGATGATACACATATATGCACAATATTGCTTTAATATAACTTCTAGAGGTACTAAACCAACCATTATCCTTAATAAATTCTGCTGAAGTATCAATAGACCAGTCATAGCTCGGTAAATCTCCAGCAAGAATTTCATCTATTCTTTTTATATCTTGTGCTAATTTACTTTCTACAGAAGAAGAATAGCGTCCAGATAAAGAGCATCTCCAGAAAAAATCCTCTAGATATTTTCGTTTATCATCAGTTGGTTTATCTTTGTGGTGAAAGAAGAAATATGAAAAGGGAATGATTAATGCATTATATGGAAGTAACTGAGAAACTGGGATACGATAAAAATTTCTGAAATACTCTACACTGCGTTCAATAGAATCTATTGCCTTATCCCAAATATCAATAAAACTATTCTTATCAAGTTTTAATATGACTTGTCTTTTACACTCTTTGGAGAGAATGATTGAGACAACTTGCAGTACAGTAGCATCAGATATAGTCTCATAATTAAGAGGCTTAAGATTTTCTATCAACTCTTGAAATTTTTCTGTTAAATCAAAATTTTTCTCATAGTCAAATGTTTTAGCAGCCATAATCTCAAATAAAGACAAAGCTTGACCACTAACGTTAATTCTTGTAAAAATCTCTGTGGCTATTTCTATCGGTGCATCCTTGACCTGAATGATTGAATATTGATAACTTTCAATCCTGTTTTTATAATTTTTCAGTTTTTCATGATACTTATCAGGGTATGATGCTAGAAGCATAAAATCCCCTTTAAGTAAATTAAGAATACTGATTAGACTTTTTTCATCTTTACTCGCAATATCAGTAATGACGATTTGCTCAGAGTCTTGAGCTTCTAAATCGATGAATATTTGTGAGAAATTATCTTCTCTTCCGTCTTCTCTGGTTAAAATAACCCCTTGCAGACTAGCAAATAAGCTAGTTAATCGCTGCTGTCCATCTAAAACGTAATCAACAAACTCACCTGGCTTTGGTTCTGGTAAATCTAGCTTACCAATATTTTTTACTGAGCGAAGACGTTCATTAGTGCGCCAAAAAATAAATGTGCCAATGGGATAACCTTTGATAATGCTGTCAATAAGGGCAGCAGATTTCTGCATTGTCCAAACGAATTCTCTTTGAAATTGGGGAATTTTAATTTGACCATTTTCAATTTCTCCTACCAAAGTTGAAAATGTTTTGGTTTGAGGTTCTGGTAGTTTCATCTCGCACTCCTAGACAAATTTTTTTATTTTGGCCGCTTCATCATAGCCTTCGCAATCAACTATGTCAGCAAGGTGAAGCAAAAAACTAGTATCTAATTGTTTGATCGGTTGTACGTATAAACCAAATGTTGACGAAAAGCGATCGCTCTTGCACCACTACGACAAAAACCCTAAACTTAGTTTACAAACTTAGTTTAATCTTATGGAAACTGTAAATATTCATCAAGCTAAAACGAATCTCTCAAAGCTGTTGTCGCGCGTAGAACTTGGAGAAGAAATCATTATTTCCAACCGAGGTATTCCTGTTGCCAAATTGGTTCCGTTTCGCACCTCATCAAATCGACTCAATAGTTTAGGGCAAGATAAAGGGCGTTTTATAGTGCCAGATGACTTCAACGCGCCTTTACCAGAAGAGGTTTTGGCAGCATTTGAGGGCGGTGAGGAGTGAAACTTTTGCTAGATACACAGTGCTGGTTATGGTGGTTTACCCAACCAGAGCTTTTGAATGAAGCAGCAATCACCCATATTGCCGATGAAACGAATGAATTGTGGCTCTCAGTTGCCAGTATTTGGGAAATGGGGATAAAAGTTGCGATCGGCAAGTTACCACTGCCAGATCCCCTAGACAGTTATATTTCTAGTCGGATGACGGTGTTGGCAATGCGCTCGCTAGAAATTACAGCTTCTCATGCTTTACAAGCGGCTGCTTTACCTTTGCATCACCGAGATCCTTTTGACAGAATGTTGATTGCACAGGCTCAGATAGAAGATATGACGCTTGTGAGTGCCGATTCAATGTTCAATCAGTACGATATTTCCCTACTTTGGGCAGCCAAATCGTGAGGTTTTAACATTCAATTTCTGGTTAAGTGTTATACCTCATCGCCACTCCAGCATTTTTTCAATCGTCAAACCAATATCACTCGCAATCTGCCGTAGCAACCTTGGTGAGATGTCACGCCCTTTGTGAAATGGGACTGTTGTTCCTCGTCCATCTTCGTGTCGAAACTGTTTGTGTGAGCCTTTCTAACGTACCTCCACAAACCCAACGCTCTCTAATATTCGTACAACTTCTAGAGGTTTCAGAATAGGAATATTACTCATGGTCTACTGAACTACAATCTGTTGTATACCCACAAACTCTGTCTCGAATACCAGATCATCGTCCTCTAGAAGCATTTCAATAACTTCACGCAAATTTTCCTGCAATTCATCTAAAGTTTCACCTTGAGAATGCGCTCCAGGAAAGCCAGGGACATAGCCAACATAGAACTTAGTATCAGGATCTCTTTTAGCGATCGCAGTAAAAGTTTTCATATCACAATTATCGACAACGCTCACTTACAGCTTACTAGATCGGTCATTTACCTGAGCAATTGTCCAAAAGATAAATTTGAGGAAAATGAGGGAAAAATAACCTATGCCCAATGCCCTATTCCCAATGCCTCATATTCAAAACTCGTAGCGTACCACACTAAAACTTATAGAAATAGTGGGTTAGGCTTGCGTTAATGCAACTCCCACAAAACAGCAATTTACACGGTAAGCTTGTGTCTGATTTAGCGCTACATAATTATCTCCCTCGCGTTCCCGATGCAGCATTGCAAGAATACATAGAATGGTGTGTTTTAGAGCAAGCTCAAGCCGCAGAATGTAACTTTACTCCTGATAGAAGTAAGTTAGATAATTTGCCACCAGAAGACTACGTTCCTAAACTGGTCGAGCAGTTCATGAAAGTTAAACCAGACCCAATTAAAGCTGGTTTAGTGGCTGCGATCGCAGGCAAAGAAGCTGACAAACACGCTTTATCCGGTTTAGCGATCGCGGCCGATTTTGTATCACTTTATGTCAAGTATTTAATTCCTAAAGAAGGAAGTACTAAAGAACAGGCTGAAGAGATATTAACTCAAGCATCACAACATCAGTATGATAAACTAACTGAAGTTGCTAAGAAACATGGTGTAGCTTTATAGTTCTCGACTGATAATTTTTTTTCAGAGGCTTTGTCTGTATTATTAGTCAGAGCCTCTGTTTTAGTCACTACTGATTTCTTGTATTACAAACTTGAATTACTGTTAATTGTTGAATTGTGAGCATGATGTACAATATCAAGTAGAAGTGCTGTAAGTATCTTACTTTGAAATGAGATAAATGCTCTAAAATATTCAGTATTTAGTTTCAGCCACCCTCAATGCTTGGTTTTAACTGAGACGAAAATTTAACGGTATTTTTTGATTCAATATTGAATGCAAATACATCTACGATGTTATTAATCGAATCCTGACGAATTACTTGCTCTGTATAAGGTGAGAGTGTATCGATTAGTTCTTTTATTGTAGACGTTACTACTCCTCTCTTACAACTCAACAAATGTTCATAGAAAACTGCCCACCGAGCGTAAATAATACCACTATTAGTATTAGATAGAAACTTCGGTGGCACGGGCTTATTGTTTTCATATATTCTCAAGTAATGTAAGCTGTTTCTGAAGTCTGATGATTTTTTTAGGTCTGAAAAACCATAGTAGATCCAAGGAAAAGACCTATTTAGTATGTCATGTTGCCGTTGATCAAGCTTCCAGTAATCTGAGCCATTATGATACAGAGCTTTGTATTGTATCCCAAATAATTTTATTGGACTGTCAATGTTGTATAGAAAGTCAGCAGGTAAATATCTTTCAATTCTTTGCTCAATAGGATAAACAAGAATTTGGTGGCCAGCATCAAGGAAAAACTCTTCTATTTGGCGACTTGTCCAGTACTCAACTTGCCGTTCAGTAACATACGTTGCACCTGTCATATTTTAAACTTTTTAAATGAAGTATTTCCTTAGATTATCCCTAGCACAAATCTAAGTTGCTACCGTATTTACCGAGGACGGTGTTTTTGAACTCCCCAAAACAATCGCCATTATCGTATGCTAACTATTATCGGTTGCGGCAATCTCAATCGCAATGACGACGCAGTAGGCGTAATAATTGCCCAGCGCTTACAAAAATATCTAGCTGAAAACCCTCACCCTTATGTGCGAGTTTATGACTGCGGCACCGCAGGGATGGAAGTAATGTTTCAAGCTAGAGGTAGTAAACAATTAGTAATTATTGATGCAAGTTCAACTGGTTCTGAACCGGGTGCTGTGTTTAAAGTTCCAGGAAAAGAACTGGAAGCAATGCCCGAACCTAGTTATAACTTGCACGATTTTCGTTGGGATAATGCTTTAGCCGCCGGACGGAAAATCTTTCAAAATGATTTTCCTGAAGATGTAACAGTTTATTTAATTGAAGCGGCAAATCTTGGTTTAGGACTAGAGTTAAGTCCTGTTGTCAAACATTCTGCTGATTTGGTTTTTGAAGAGGTAGCTGCACTTATCAGTCAGAATATTAACTAATCCAAAATCTAAAATCCAAAATCGAATCACGCCCAATCCCGATAAACAGAAAGTTCATCTACCCTCATTTCAAAAGGTATACCTTGACTTTCTGGCGGACAAACACGGATTTTAGCACTGTTAACAATTCCATATAGCAATGTCCCCATTGGCACAATTTTTTGTAAAACACGCCAATTAATAACTTGATCGGGACATTCAATAACCAATGTCAGAGCATTGGCGTGGGTTGTGACATACCACCGACAATCAGACAGCAGATTTTGAATGGTGCGATCGCACGCTTCATAAAAGTATCTACTAATAGAATCCTCTAGCTGTTGCCGTAGTATAATATCCGCAGATGTAGGTTGCATAGGATGTGAGTCATCACCATTAAAGTAATACATATTTCTAGCCATCTCTCTTTAGCTTCCTGCTTATATTCCAATCACCATTCCATAAAGTACATCTTTATTTGTTTCTAATAATTCTTGGGTTTCGTCATCATAATACGCACCAATTCCACTACACTGAATTCCCAAATAATTACTAGTTAAATAAAGTCTTTGTCCGAGAAAACCAGCTATTTGCATAGCAGTTTGATAATTTAAATAATCTGACACAAAAAATAAAGTTACAGCGCCATCTTTAGCAATAGCCTGATTAATACATAAGTAACCTGTCTTTTCACTAAAATTACCCGTCTTAACCAGATGTGTACCTCTATATAACCCAGGTGTCATTTCCTCTACTCGATGCACCACTGAGTAAATTTCTATTTCCTCATAGTTTTCTGTCGGTATTGATTGTTGAAGTTGTTGCACTACATATAAATAATCTTCTTGAGAAATAGCCTCTTTCCGGAAACGTCTAATAGAACGTCTATCCCAAACAGTTTGATAAAATTTATCCCGATCGAAATCAAATTGAGGATACTCTAATTTTTGCTGACGACTCTTTTGTTGAGTAGTTGCTTGATAAGCATCTTCAATAAATTGATTGGATTCAAAATAATTAGTACCACAGACAAAAGGAACTTTCAGCCTTAAATGTCTGATTTTCTTGTCTTGTATTTCTCCTGACACCGCACAACCAGTAATAAACTCCTTATTCTCAAAACCCAAATCTGAATTGAGCGCAAGTTTATCAAAGTCAAAAACTAGTTGTATATTTTTTTTATGGAGATAAGCTGAAGCTGCAACGGCACCTAAATGGTGTCCGCTATCTAAGAAGCAATATCTTATGCTTCTGTTTTGATATTTCCAGCTAGACCTATAATAAACACAACTAATTAAAAAGATGAATCCGTTGATACATTTCCCCGGTATAATATAACTCTCTAATCCATCATCAATTAATTCATAGATGAGAGTTAGACAATTATTCTCAACTTCTAGATGGTATATACCATCTAGCATTCCCTCAATACCGCGAACCTGTACGTAAACTTCCGTAGGATACAGAGCGCCTGCTGATGGATTCACCCGCAGTTTATAAGGGCCATCTTTATATACTTTTTCTAGTGTTATCGCACTGGTTAATGAAATAAAAGAGTGAACAGGATTATTGAGATTTAATTTCACTCTTCGATAAAACTTCGGATAAACTTTAAATGTAGATGGCTGTGTTGAGGCATCTACATAATTTGGGTCAAGTTGTACCGATAAGTAAGAATGCTTGGTAGCGTCATGATAAGCTTTGCCCGATATCTGACTTGATGGCATTTTTAATTATCCTTAAGACTTCTACATTGCTAGCAAAATCTATTGCTTTATAATCGTCTAAGTTTTTTAAATATAAATTAGGATGATGTTGTAAAAGTGACTTGACAACTTCTGTCTTGCCGGCTGATGCTGCGTACATTAAAACAGTTGCACCATTATCATTTTGGTTATTAATGTCAATGTTGTGAGCCAACAGTAAATTAATTAAATCGTAGTGATTACCAAAACAAGCAAACCATAAAGCATTGTTGCGATCGCTATTTTTAGCATCGATATCCGCACCTGCTTCAATCAATTCTTTCACGACTTCATAGACGCCCTCTCTGGTGGCTTTCATTAAAGCTGTATCGCCATTTTCACCTGGCTGATTTAAATCTCCAGGTTTATAGCCTTTTGCTATTAGCCATTGGGTTGTTGCTTCACTCAAATTTTGACTATTGGTTCGATTCATAACTACTCCTTAGTTAAATTTATTACTAATATAAATTTGCTTGGCAAATAGAATGGTGAGCAATGCTCACCATTTTTGCAAAAATGTTATCTAAATCTCGTCTACCTTGAGAACCGTAGTTTTGTAGGTTGGGTGCAGCCATAGCGTAACCCAACATAAAATTTGGTGGTAATGTTGGGTTGCGTTTCACTCCACCCAACCTACATAAATATATCTTTTAAAAAACTCTAGGTTTCAACATAGATGAGGTTTAAATTCTTTTAACTTACATATATGCTATCAACTTTATAAGTTTAAATTATGAATCATTTATAAAGAACAGCAAACATTCTTCTTAAAAAAGCTTGAAAAATAATGGAAAAGCAGTAATTTTTACAGTTTTCTTTCGTAAGATAGATTAATAGCAGATATAGGTGGATTTAGATCCCCGACTTATTGAAGAAGTCGGGGATCTGCACTTGGGTAGTAAGTGCGTATATTTTACAATTTACTGGCAATGATAAGAATATAAAATATTGTCTACATCTTCTATAGTAAGATTTTGTTTATCAGCTAAAGTTTTCAATTTATGGGTAATATCTTTAAGCTGAGATAAATTAAAGGAAAGTCCTAATTCATTAGCTCGGTGATTAACCGCCTGTTTTCCAGCTAATTTATGATTAATTAAAATTGAGCGCGTTACACCAAAACTCCGGGGATTAATAGCTTCATAAGTCTCAGAATTATTAAGCATAGCCTTAGTATGAATGCCAGCTTTATGACTAAAAGCACTTTCACCAAAAACACAATGGTTAAAAGGAATAGAAATACCTACTTTTCTCGCAACTAATTCATGCAAGTAACCAAGTTCTTCCAAGCGATATTTAGATTTAATCTGCTCTGGATTTGTAGCATATAACCTAGCAATGAATCCAGCTAGTGAGGTAATACCATTGCGCTCACCAATTCCCAGAACACAAGTGTCAATATGAGTTGCTCCTGCTTCTAGTGCTGTATAACTGTTAGCAGTCGCACATTCTGTATCATTATGACCGTGAAACTCAATATCTAAATTAGTGAACTGGCGCAAAGTCTTCACTAATTCAAATACCTGCATTGGGGTAATAATTCCTACTGTATCGGCAATCCCTATGCGTTTGACAACTCCTAACTTTTCAATTTCTGAGTAAATTGTGATTAAATCTTCTATAGAAGTGCGTGACGAATCCTCAGCCGAGAACCGTAACTCAATATCGGGAGCTTGTTGGTGAATAAAAGTTAAAACTTCAGATGCTAAATCAATAATTTGATTAATATTTTTCCCATGACTGAACTGACGCATCAAAGAAGAACTACCAATAGTTAAATTAATCCCAGCTACGCCTGTCGCTAAAGCGACTTTAGCATCTTCTAAGTGACAACGGATGTGAGTTAATATTTTGGATGGCAAGCCTAACCGAGCCAATCTCTCACAGTCTTGTAGAGATTGAGGTGAAGCGATTGGTGACGTTAACTCTATATATTCCACTCCAAACGCAGCAAGGGCTTCAGCAATTTCGACTTTATCATCTGAAGAAAAATTGGCTTTGACGAATTGTTCACCTTCACGGAGAGTACTTTCTACAATTGCAAATTCAGATAGCGACATTGAGCAATCCTTGTGGTAATTATTACTAAGGATATTTACTTATTAGTTTTTATATTAACAGATTTACATAATCGAGAAATAATTGCTTTGGCTGATTCTTGGGGACTAGTTATAGTATCAATTATAAGAGAGCGATCGCTTGTATCCATCGCTTCTAAAATCTGTTTTGTAGGAACTGAATCATAAGTCTGGCTCTCTTCGACAAATATTTTTAGTTTATCCCGCAATTCTACATCTGTAACAACTTGTTTGCTTACAAGTTCTAAGATTTTTTGTTCTTCTTGAGGAGTAAAATAAGCAGAAGCCTCAGGTACGCCAAAACTAGTAAAATTTGTCCGTGTTTCTGGCAGAATTTGCCTACTATTTTCTAGCTCTTGATTATCAATCCGATCAAAAGGATCGTGACGCTTTAAAAGCCTTTCTAAACGTACTATATTTGGTGCGGTCAACATTACAAATTTAGCATTTTCTAAAGCCGTAGCTGCATAGTTAACCTCATTTTCTCCACGCAAACTATCAAAAACTAACAGAGAGTTAACTTGTTGTGGATTGATATGTAGCGAAGCTAAAATACGACCCATTCCACCAGGGAAGTTTTCTCGATAAAGGCGAGCATAAGTTAGGCGTTTAATCCGACAATGAGGTTGCACAAGTTTATCTTCCATTTTTAACATCGGCGCAATTATTAAGCGTTCAGTTAAAGTGCGACGATTCGGTAAAAGTGTAAAATCTAAACCCTCTTCTGCCAAAGCTTTTGTGATTGTACTTTTCCCTACGCCAGTCATACCCACTATAATTAATAAAGGAAAACTTGTTATTGGCAACCAGTCTTTAGGAACAGGAAAGCCTACGCCTATACCTGGACTTAAGTGTTCAAAAAATAGATTTGACCTTGTTGTATTAACTTGATATTGCACAATATAAAATTAACCTCTTTTTTTAGCCTCGTAAAATACAATCAAGAGTCACGTCGCAACTCTTGGAGATGCTGCGCGTAGCTTGCTTACCCGTGTGGGTACGCTCCGAATTCAAAATTCAAAATTAATGATCCCCATAAGTAAATTTAGGGGCTTGTATCATGAATCGTTTTCAGTCAGAATTCTTCTTATAAACTGCTTCTAGGTTTACTCTAATCTTGGGCGAACTATTTTTTAGTTAGTATAAATATAAAATGTTATCCAGACCTCGGTATTTATACACAAAAATGTCCAGATTAGATTGATGATAATATCCATAGGCATTAGGTTTTTTTGAAAATTGTTTTATCCTGAGTTTTGCAGAAAATGAGTATATCTTTTTGTAATGCTTATCAAGCAGAGATATCGCTTCTAGATAAATGAGAATTATTTTAAATTTATTAAGATATCTTAAAAAAAATACTTTTCATATTCAATTTTGCTACTTTACTAAAGTATAAATAGTTAAATCGGCAAATAAAAATATGGAAATTAGCGCTCGTAATTCTCTAAAAGGAACTGTAAAAAAGGTTACGCACGGATCAGTCAATACTGAGATAACTTTAGAAATAGCACCAGGAGTAGAACTAGTGTCAATCATCACAAAATCATCAGCAGAAAAGCTAGGACTTGTAGAAGGTAAGCACGCTTATGCTGTGATTAAATCATCAGATGTGATACTTGCTGTTGATTGAAAAATAGGCAGGTTGTCTAATCATATTAGATTTGTGATAATTAAGGGCTATAGATCCCCGACTTATTTAATAAGTCGGGGATCTTGTTTTTCATTAAGTAATTAGGTTAATTAATTTAATGATCAATAATCCGAACATAAATGGCATGAATACTTTCTATATTTAATGCCATATCTGTGTTTCTAATCTCGATAATGAAAGAGGGTAACTTTTGTTTTAAAGTGATATTAGCTCCTGGTGTTAATCCCATTAACATAAGTTTTTTCAAGATTGTTTCATCCTGATTTTTAGAGAAAGTTACAATTCCTCGCTCTCCCTTTCTCAATAATTCTAATGAACAGCCCGTCACGCTAAAGTGGGTAAACATTTGAATTATAAACTAGGAATTATGAAGGGAAGAAGGAAGTATATTTTCATCCTTCATCCTTCATTTTTTATTTGGTCGCTAAAGGCAGAAACCAAAGTAATAGTTTAAACCAGATACGCTTCTTGATGAGTCTTAATTGTGCAATTAGAACGAGGATAAGTTACACAAAGTAGAGCGTATCCTTTAGAAACCTGATCGTCATCTAAAAAGTTTTGATCTTCTTGATTAACTTCACCTTCGACAACCTTGCCAACACAGCTAGAGCAAGAACCTGCATGACAAGAAAAGGGCAATTCAATACCATTTTCTTCCGCTGCTTCTAAGATTGTTGTCTCTTCGTCAACTTCAATTGTGGTGTCGATGTCTTCTTTTTTGTTGATTAATCTAACTTGGTAGGTAGCCATTTTTCGATTCTCCTCAAACGTTATACAGTTGGTCTAATTTCCGAATTTTTGAGCAATCTATCCTACTTTTTGCTTTCCTTTTTGTTACGGAGAAGCTACGCTTTAGTTAGTTTCTCTACAAGGTTAAGGATGCAATGAGAACGTCTCTACGAGACGCTCCGCGAACTCTTACTGCATCTACAAAAAGTCTCTACAATCAGACTTAGCTCTAACCGCAATGATGTTAGCTGCAAGGTACACCAGTAGGCGTACCGTCATCTGTTTTGAAGGACTTTCCACAACCGCAGGTATCAGTTGCATTGGGGTTGATGAACTTAAAACCGCTTTCCATCACTCCCTCAACGAAGTCAACAATAACTCCGTCTAATAAGGGCGCACTTTTGGCATCAACGTAAACCAGCACATTGCCTTGCTGACTTACCAAATCATCTGGTTGGGGTTTGCTAGTGATATCAATTGCATATTCATAACCACTGCAACCACCATCTTTTACCGAGATGCGAACACCTTTAGTTGCGCCATTAGCGTCGGGTGCGGAACCTTTGAGGAATGCCCGCAGATGAAATTCTGCTTTTTCTGATAAAATAACGGCCATCAGTTCTCCTGATTTGTAGCGATTAGTTGTTCTGATTACAGGTGTGGGTTGTCAGTTGTCCTTGGTCATTTGTCCTTTGTTCTTCACTAATGACCAATGACTAATGACTAATGACTATTTTGTGTAATACCTGTGGGTTCCATCGAATTGGATTGCGCGTGTCTCCAAGGCGCACTATTACCGCATACTGGACAAGAGCGATCGCGGTGAGAACGGCGTTTAGCAAATTCCATCCGATTTAGGTCGATTGTCAGCAATTGCGACAATAGAGGCTGACTAAACCCGGTGATCAGCTTGATAGCTTCCAGCGCTGTTAAACAAGCTAGGGTTCCAGAAACAGCGCCTAGAACTGAAAAGCCGCGCTGATCCCACTCAGGCTTTTCTGGAAACAGACAAGATAAACAAGGAGTCACACCAGGAATAATCGTCGTCAGGTAAGCCTCCATCCCATTCATTGCGGCTTCCACCATTGGCTTACGCGATCGCACGCAGGCTTCATTTAACAAATTGCGCTCTGTAAAATTGTGGGCGCAATCAAGAGCCATGTCAGCCGACTGCACTAACGAATCTACATTTTCCGGGGTGATGTAATCATGAACAATTTCCACTTGGACATCAGGATTAATCGCATCCAGAGTTTCTTTAGCTTTGAATACCCTTGGCTTACCTACCCAATCATCAGTCATGAGAACCTGACGATTCATATCATCTAGCCGCAAGTCACCACCCCGGACTAGGATTAGCCGCCCAACGCCCGCTACTGCTAAGTAAAGCGCCGCCGTACCGCCTAATCCCCCCACACCTGTAACCAAAACCGTCGCTGACTTCAGGCGTTTCTGTGCTGTTTCGCCAAAATTCGGAAGCATCATTTGGCGACGATAGCGTTCTAATTCGGTAGGCGTTAGGTTAACCAATTTATACCTCCTAATCAGAAGTGATTTCTGTCAGTGTGACTACATTTTTCGGCTTGTCGTTAAACACTTTGAACAGCTTTTGTTCATAAGCTGTCGATTCGATAAATAGCTGATAAGCTTTTTGCAAAGCCAAAGAATATTGATTTAATTTCTCTTCTTGACTCAAGTCAGGAGAATTATCATCAATTTCCTGCATGTGTTGAGAAAACTTTTTCAGAATATGTAGACGATGTACATTTACAACTTCTAAGTCGTAGGACATATTAAAGAATTGGAAAAATTCTTCTGCATCTACGAGCTTCTTGAATTCATCAATAGTTCCAGTCATTTAGCATTCTCCAATTGTTTCAGATGTTGCTTAAGTTCATCTAACTGGCGATAGATTTCATAAGTTGCGGCGGCAACATCCATAAGTTGGTTGTAATCTGTTGGTAGCCCTTCAGCTAAATCATGCAGATCCATTTTCATTTGACCTGCTTTGCTGTTCAGCCGTCTGATTTGCCCTTGTAGTTCCTCAATTGTCATTTGTCATTTGTCCTTTGTCCTTTGTCTGTTGTCATTAGTCATTTGTCTTTTACTAATGACCAATGACCAATGACCAATGACTAATTAAATTTTGCCAACTTCAGGAAACCGCTTCGCCAAATCAAGACCTTTTTTGACGTAGTTTTCTCCCTCTTCTGCTAATTTCTCTAACGAGTCAAAGCCAAAGCGATGAGCATCTCGCAGGGTTTTCACAGTTAACAAAAGACGACCAGAAAAAACTAGCGCCCAGCCAAATCCTTCATGGCTCAAATCAACTACAACCTGGGATATCAAACCTGTTTCTTGTTCAATCCCAGCCGCTACAGCTCGAAAAAACGCCATAATCCGGGCTTGAGTTACCGCATCAACTTCGCCTTCAACGGAGATTTCCCGTTTCTTTTGTTTGGTAACAATAAAGGGTTTGAGAATCAACTCATCCGACCAAGTACGATAAACTCCATAACTGTCTTGACCACGGATTTGTTTGATTAATACCTTAAGAAAAGGTGAGTTCAAGACTTCTGTTGTAGCGGTTCCGTTCACACTATTATTTGCGGTCATACTGTTGCTTCGTCTTCGATTTCATCAGCAAAGTTTGTGGTTTTTGGCTGCAAGGCTTTACGCAACCAAGGAGGAGGATTACCTTTGAGGGTTTTGACTAGCTTATTTAGCACTTCACTAATTTCTTCTTCTTCCGATCGCGCCTTCACTGGGGTGACACCTTTCTTGATTAACCGAGCGGCGGCGCTACCACCAATTGCTGTTACATAAACAATAGTACAGTCGCCTATTGCCTGAAGTTTTGGGTTGATTTTATCTTCATTCCCATCTTCCTTGAGTTCGCCTTCAAAATTGAGGGTTTCTACGAAGTGATATCCCTCATCGGTAATTTCGTAAACATCAATCATTTTTGCCCATCCGAAGTGGGCATTAATATGAACTCGGTCACTCGTCGTGAAGGCTATTTTCATTGTGATTCTCCTCTCTAAAGTTTTGAATTTTGAATTGGAAAGAAGGAATTCAGGAGTCAGGAGTCAGAATTCAGAAGTAATTAGAGTTTGACCGGCAGAAGCAAATCTGCATATTTAGACCAATTCTGTTTAAGATGCGCCAAATTATATGAGGAACGAACCGCAAAGGACGCGAAGGACACAAAGAAAGAATTGGTATTAGTGGTTGTATTCTGAATTCTGAATTCTGACTTCTGAATTCTTGAAGAAGAATTCAAAACTCTGCGCTCACAGTTCCGAACTCTTGGAACTGCTTAACTCTCGCTTCTTCTGCCTCTAAAAACAGGTTGCCGATGCCAAACAAAAGTTCCATCGTGCCTCGATAGCCAACTTTGGTAAATTGACCATTACCTAAGCGGTCATAAATGGGCAATCCTAAACGATAAAGAGGGATCGAAAGGCGTTTTGCGATCGCACCCACATTGGAGTTACCAATCAGCAAATCAGAACCGCCTGCTAGACTCTCAAAGTCTTCTAAGTCGCCGATGGTAATGCTTTTAACTGGGAGTTTTTCTAAGAGGTGCGATCGCGTGGTTGTCACCACTGCATGAATTTGCGCTCCCATCGATTGCAGGAAATGCACGGTTGACCACAACAAATCTGGTTCTAGTGCGAGAGAAACTCGTTTTGCACCGAAGTAAAAGTGAGTGTCCAGCATCGCATCTTGCAACTGACGACGTTGGCGGCGGTATTTTTCGGGTACGCTGTTACCGCTCAGAATCGCCAATGCTTGGATAAATTCATCTACTGGTTCTAATCCTGTCAGTTCGCCAAACACCTCATAAGGTGTGCCAAAGCGTTCTTCGAGAATCTTGGCAGCCCCCCGCATACTTTCACCCAATGCCAGGGTAAAGGCAGAACTACCTACTTCTCGTAGCTGTTTTAAGGTAGTCCCACTGACTGTAACCGCACTATAATTATCCTCTAAGTGACCATCTAGAGAAGCGCCAAGGTCAGGTACAAAGATCGGCACTAGTCCAAAAGACGTGACTATCTCTTTAATTTCCTGTACATCCCCAGGTGTGAAAGCAGAACCCGCCAAAATTGTGACTTGTTCAGTTCTGAGTCCACCTGCGCGAGGAATTTCCTTAACTATGCTTTCTACAGCGACAGCAAAGCCATCTTGCAACGCACCTTTAAAATCTGGGGTAGGTGCAAAAACGATCGCTAAATCATTCAATTCAGGATGGCGATCGCGGATTTCCTTCAGAAAACCTTCAATGTCATCGCCTCTAGTTTCCGTCAACCCAGTGGTACATAAACCAATAATTTCCGGGTTAGCCTTTTCCACCAGAGTCAGAATTGCTTGCTCCACATTCTCTTCACCACCCAAGATAGTAGTGACTTCCGTCATCGCAGTGGTAGCTAGGGGAATCGCTTCCCGGAAATGCCGTACTAGGACAACTTTGGCGAAAGCAGTACAACCTTGAGAACCGTGGAATAAGGGCATTGTCCCTTTCAATCCCAAAAAGGCTAAGGTTGCGCCCAAAGCTTGACTTTGCTTGAGGGGATTAACTGTCAGTGCTTTGTTAGAAGCGGTAACGATCGCCATTAAACTTCCTCCTCTTCTTCCCAAGGAGCGGGTTTGCGTATTTGTTCCCAAATTGGGCTATACAGAGCTTCGTACAGTTCCCGCGCCATCTCAATCATTCCCACATAACCTGCATAAGGATGGTGGCGTTCTTGGTTGATATCAAGGAAAGGAATTCGAGCTTTCAAAGCTGTGTATTGGTTACGTCCACCAGCAATCAGCATATCTGCGCGAGTGTCTTTAACCAGTTGTAACAATTCTTGAGCGTTGCCTTTCTCCAGCATGATGCCATCGTTGCCAATCAACTTCTTGATTTTGGCTTTATCTTCTTCAGTACTTTTCCGAGTACTGGTAGCAACAACTTCAATGCCTAAGTCTCTAGCAGCCGAGATAATCGACCAACTCTTGACACCACCTGTATACAACACAACCCGCTTACCTTTGAGTCGAGCGCGATAAGGAGCCAGTGCCAAATCTAAAGCAGCCGTTTCTTCTGCAATTAGCTTTTCTGTCCGCTCCTGTAAATCAGCGTCGCCTAATTTAGCGGCGATGTTTCGCAGACAGCGATTCATATCATCGATGCCGTAGAAAGACTCTTCAATGTAGGGGATGTTGTAACGCTCCTCCATCTTTCTCGCCATATTCAGCAGCGCTCGTGAGCAGATCATGACGTTGAGCTTGGCGCGGTGGGCGTAGCGAATTTCATTGTAGCGAGCATCGCCCGTAATTTTAGACAAAATACGGATGCCTAATTTTTCTAACAGTGGTGTGACTCCCCACATTTCACCGGCGATGTTGTATTCACCGATTAAGTTAATATCATAGGGCGTTGTATGTTCCGGTTCTGCTGTGCCGACAACATATTCTAATAAAGATTCACCACCAAAACGGTTGCCGAGATTTTTACTGCCAATGAATCCGGGAGCAATGACGGGAACAACAGGAGTACCAATTTTCTCAGCCGCCGCTTTGCAGACAGCATCGATATCATCACCAATTAAGGCTGTAACGCAAGTGGCATAGACGAATACTGCTGCTGGTTGGTAGCGCTCGTGAAGTTCCAGAATTGCTTTGTAGAGTTTTTTTTCGCCACCGAAGATAACATCATTTTCACCCAAGTCAGTAGTAAAGCCCATTTTGTAGAGTTGCGGGCCCGACGACAGACTACCACGACTGCCCCAGGAATTACCAGCACAGGCGATCGGCCCGTGGACTAGATGCGCTGCATCTGCGATCGGCACTAGAGCAATCATTGCACCATCAAAGGCACAGCCCCCTTGAGCCGCGCCAGGTTGTGCCTGTTGAGCGCATGATTTGTTTTTCTTTTCCGCTTGTTTGTGCTGATTATGCTCGCATCCTGTCTCAGTCAGCAGCTCGTTAATTTTGCCTTGGGTGCTTTTCATCTCTCTTCTCTTAATTGTTAATTGTCCTTTGTCATTTGTCATTTGTCCTTTGAATAACTAACAACTAATGACTAATGACCAATGCCCCATGCTCAATAATTAGCAAATGTATCTTGTGACATCCTCTCCACATACATCAGCGAGGTAGGATAGAGCGCGGAAACGCAATCCTACAAATTCGTCATATAAAGGATTGAGTTTACATAGTGGTGGAATATCAATAGTCTTCCCAAATAATTTAATTTGTCGCTCAAAGGGACAACAACAAGGAATTGTTTGGCAAATTAGATGAGCGAAGCGATTATTTTTAACCTGAATTCCATCCACTACACCACGCAACGGATTAAGAAGATTGTGGAACCATCCTCGTTTTTTCTGGTTAGGTGGATGGTAATTAGGATGAGGATGAGTGTGAGTATGTTCGTGAGTGTGATTGATGGTTTCCATTTATTAATTCCTTGGGTAAATGCTATCAAGAAAAAGGGGAGTTGGGGATGGGAATTGGACATTGGGCATTGGGTTTGAATATTTCCCTATTCCCTATTCCCTATTCCCTACTCCCCTTCTTTACCCTTTAATTAACACGTTGTGTTTCTACGCAATTTCTAACGAATCAAGTCGTAGGAAATATCTGTCTTAGAAGGAATGTTGGTGTTGCGATCGATTTCTTCAAACAGGGTGTTTACAGTCCAGTTGAGGAGGTTGATCACACCTTGATAACCAATGGTGGCATAGCGGTGTAGGTGGTGGCGATCCATGATGGGGTAGCCGATTCTCACGAGGGGAATCTTGGTGTCGCGCCACAGGTACTTACCGTATGTGTTACCAACTAAGAAGTCTACTGGTTCTGTGAACAACAATGAACGCATGTGCCACAAGTCCTTACCAGGCCAAACAGTTGCATGTTGACCGAAGGGGCTAGAAGCAAGCAATTCTTTGATTTCTGCTTCAAATACTTCGTTGCTGTTGTGAACCAAGATATGCACAGGTTCAGCACCCATTTCTAGCATAAAGCCAACTACGCTGTATACTAAATCTGGTTCGCCGTAGATAGCGAAACGCTTGCCGTGAATCCATGAGTGGGAGTCAGTCATGGCATCAACTGCACGACCGCGTTCGATTTCCAATTCTTCAGGAATGGGGATACCGCTCAATTCGCTGAGTTTCATCAAGAACTCATCAGTACCCTTAATGCCCCAAGGACGGGAAACTGAAGTTGGTTGCTTCCATTCTTTTTCGATGTACTCGCGGGTTTTAGGTGTAGAGTGTGCTTGCAGTGCGATCGTAGCTTTCGCGTTGATTGAATCTGCTGCATCTTCTAGCTTTGTTCCACCTGGGTACATATCGAATTCACCTGTGTTTGGTGAATCGAGGTAGTCGCTGTTATCGGCTAGAATTGTGTAGTCAAAGCCGAACAAAGAAGCAATCCGCTTGATTTCGCGGTTGTTGCCTACATAGGTGTCAAAACCTGGGATGAAGTTGATTTTACCATTGCTGGTTTCTTTCTTATGACCTGCGGTCAAGTTAGAAAGAATTCCCTTCATCATATTGTCGTAACCAGTGATGTGGGAACCGACAAAGCTAGGGGTGTGAGCGTAAGGTACTGGGAAATCTTGAGGAACTGAACCAGCTTGTTTAGCGTTGTTGATGAAGGCTTGTAAGTCATCACCAATTACTTCTGCCATACAGGTGGTGCAGACAGCAATCATCTTGGGCTTGTAGAGTTGGTAAGAGTTCGCCAACCCGTCAATCATGTTTTGCAGACCACCAAACACGGCTGCATCTTCAGTCATTGAAGAAGATACACCAGAGAATGGCTCTTTGTAGTGACGGGTTAAGTGGGTGCGGAAGTAAGCAACGCAACCTTGAGAACCTTGAACGAAAGGTAGAGTACCTTCAAAACCAACAGCAGCAAAGATTGCTCCTAGTGGTTGGCAGCCTTTAGCAGGGTTAACGGTTAAAGCTTCACGAGCAAAGTTCTTTTCACGATAATCCCAACCCTTTGTCCACTCTGAAACCCGTTTTACTTCTTCGGGATCGTGGCCATTTTCAAACTGCTTTTTGTTTTCAAATAGCTGTTGGTACTCAGGTTGGTGGAATAACTCGACGTGATCTTGAATTTTTTCTGGATTCTGAGGCATTTCTGGATCTCCAAGCTTACTGAATTCTTTTACTGATTGAGGAATAAGGATTTGAGGCGGGGCTGGGAGATGGGAATATGATTCAAAATTCAAAATGCAAAAATCAAAAGAAATTTTTAATTTTTCAGTTTTGAATTTTGGATTCCCAACTCCCCCCTGGGGTTTTAGCCCCAGGTTATCCTTACTTATCGCTCTCTCCCATTTCCTTAGACGGCAGCCTTAGCCTTAGCTTCAGCCTTCTTAGCCTGAGCTTTTTCATTCCAAGGAGCGCCAATTAATGACCAGGTTGGGCTGTTGAGTGCCAAGTCCATGTCGCGAGCGAAGATGGCGAAGCCGTCATAACCGTGATAAGGGCCGGAGTAATCCTTTTTGTGGTTTAATTCTTTTCACTAGCCTAATGTTTGCAGTAAGCAATGTCTCTGCTAAACATTGTTTTCTGAGAACACATTTATTTTTAGCCTAAATATAGGCTAAAAACACAGCGATGCATAATCAGGTTCAGGACTCACGCATCATCTAAATGTTGTCCTGAGCCAAGGCGATTAAAAAATCGCCCATTTTTTTGCTCATCTCTGCAAGCACAGCAGCAAAAAGAACACATGAGAACGAAAGTACTATTAGAATTAGAGAAAGTTAATCTGCGTTTGAAGTCTGCAAAGGCAAAGGTGACAATTAGAGAATCGAATGGAAGTCTGCAATTACGGGCGACGTTACCAATTAAACCGGGAGACAAAGATAGCAACGGTACTGGGAGAAAGCAATACAATCTCAGTTTGAATATTCCCGCTAACCTGGATGGACTCAAGACGGCTGAGGAAGAAGCGTATGAATTAGGAAAGTTAATTGCTCGTAAAACGTTTGAATGGAATGATAAATATTTGGGAAATGAGGCAATTAAAAAAGATTTTCAATCTATAGGAGAATTACTTGAAAAGTTTGAAGAAGAGTATTTTAAAACTCACAAACGCACAACAAAAAGCGAACATACTTTCTTTTATTACTTTTCCCGTACTAAAAGATTTACTAATCCCCAAGATTTGGCAACTGCGGAAAATCTGATCGGTTCAATTGAGCAAATCGATAAAGAATGGGCTAAATATAATGCAACTAGAGCGATCGCAGCATTTTGCATGACATTTAAAATCGACATCGATTTATCTAAATATTCCAAAATGCCGGAGAATAATTCCCGTAATATACCTACAGATGCGGAAATATATGATGGAATTCTCAAGTTTGAAGATTACCTGAATAACAGAGGTAATCAAGTTAATCAAAATGTTCAAGATAGCTGGCAACTTTGGCGCTGGACGTATGGAATGTTAGCAGTTTTTGGGTTACGACCACGGGAACTTTTTATTAATCCCGATCTTGATTGGTGGTTGAGTCAAGAAAATTTAGATTTGACATGGAAAGTTCATAAGGATTCTAAGACTGGTGAGAGAGAAGCATTACCATTATATAGACAATGGATTGAGGATTTTGATTTGAGAAATCCGAAGTATTTAGAGATGTTGGGGAGTGCGATCGCTAAAAAAGATAACACTAATCATGCTGAGATAACGGCGTTAACACAGCGAGTTAGTTGGTGGTTTCGCAAGATAGGATTGGATTTTAAACCCTATGATTTACGTCACGCTTGGGCAATTCGGGCGCATATTTTAGGGATACCAATTAAAGCTGCTGCGGATAATTTAGGGCATAGTGTGCAAGTTCACACGCAAACTTATCAGCGTTGGTTCTCGCTAGATATGCGGAAGTTGGCGATTAATCAGGCGTTGAGTAAAAGAAATGAAATTGAGTTGATTAGGGAGGAGAATGCTAAGTTAAGGATGGAGAATGACAAGTTGAGATTAGAGATTGAGAAGTTAAAAATGGAAATGGTTTATAAACAAAGTTAATTTTACTGATAAATCATACCAACTTTAGATAATTTGCTATGATTTATAATTGAAAAATCATCAGCAATAGAAATATACATTATACAAGTATGGCAATAGAAACTTTGAACCAAATACTTAAGCAGCTTGAGACACTTGAAATAAAAGAGCTTCAGCAGCTTAATCAGACAATTCAAAAGTATCTTGTTGATAAAGAAGAAACTGTTAAGCAAGTAGCATTTCATCAAGCCCTTATCGATTCTGGGTTAGTAAAACAAATCAAGCATCCTACTTACGAGCCATTAACTGAGCGACGATTAATTCATGCTGAGGGAAAACCTGTTTCTGAAAGTATCATTGAGGAACGCCGCTAGATGGCAGTTTATTTTCTAGACAGTAGCGCATTAGTTAAGCGTTATATTAGCGAAACTGGATCAGTTTGGGTTTTGGGGTTATTTGATCCGGCTCTCAACAATGAGGCATTTATTGCTGCAATAACTGGTGTAGAAATTATAGCGGCAATTACCAGGCGATCGCGCAGTGGAAGTATTAGCATTACAGATGCGACAATAACACGCAATCAGTTCAAAAAAGATTTACAGAAAGACTATCAAATTGTTGAAATCACAGAAAATATCATTAATTCTGGAATAATCCTAAATATTTAGAGATGTTGAGAAGTGCGACGCTAAAAATGGAAATGGTTTATAAACAATCCACAGCTAAGTTTCAACCAAGTTGAGGTTTATGTAGATATATGCAATTTATGAATCTTTGTTAGCAAACGAGATTCTATCTGATTTCTTGTAGTTGTTTGATTTTTTCTATCAACAGACGAACTTGAACAGGTTTGTTACGAAACCAGTCTGTTGACCAAATGCGGTGGATTTTCCAACCTAGCCTTTCAAGCACCTGTTGTCTGAGGCGATCGCGATCTCTGGCAGTAGGTGAACTATGGTAAGATGCACCATCACACTCAATCCCTAGTAAAAACTCACCAGGGCGATCGCTATTAACTACACCAAGGTCAATGCGGTATCCTGAACATCCAACTTGGGTGCGGATAGTGTATCCCTGCTGGACTAAGGTATGGTAAACATCTTCTTCAAATGGCGAGTCAAAGTGAAGCTTATCTGTGTAAGAGTTACCTTGTAGTATTACTCCACCACTGGCTGCATATTCTAAGTAATCATGCAGTGCTTTCATGCCTTTGCTTGACGTGCGTGTTGTGTCGATGTCACCAGCCACAATGGAAGAAACAAGCGTAATTTTACTTTTTGCCCGCGTGACAGCGACGTTGAGCCGTCGTTCTCCACCTTGCCGATTCAAGGGGCCAAAGTTGAGAGAAAGCTTACCTTGATCGTCACGAGCATACCCAACGCTGAGTATGATTGCATCTCGCTCATCACCTTGAACGTTTTCTAGTGCTTTGAGAAAAAACTGAGGTGAGTTATCACTGAAAAATGTTTCCAGATTCGGCTGATCTTTCCCCAAAATTTCAATTTGCTCCCGAATCGCATCGGCTTGAGCTTCGCTGAAGGCAATAATACCAAGGGATTGTTCGGGAAATCGTTGAAAATGTTCCAATGCTAATTGAGCAACGACTTGAGCCTCGCGTCGATTATCTGTGCGTCCACTGCGATCGTAAACGCCATCAGGAACGTGTCGGAACGATACCCCCAAATCTGAATTTTGAACTGGATTTGGAAATGTAACTAAATTGTCGTCATAAAAATGATGGTTGGAGAAAGCAATCAAACGCTCATCTTGACTGCGGTAGTGCCATTTTAGTGTGCGTCCAAACATAAACCTGGAACATTCATCTAAAACGCTTTCATAGCTTGCATCATCTTCATCATCGATATCTTCTTGGCTATCTCTGGTTGCAAAAAATGATGTGGGAGGAAGCTGTTTATTGTCCCCAATTACAATCACTTGATTAGAACGGATAATTGAAGGAACAACATCCTCAGTCCGAAGTTGAGATGCTTCATCAAAGATGAGAACATCAAAATGAACTACATCTGGATTGATATATTGACTAACAGAAAGTGGACTCATCATCCAGCAAGGCTTTAAGTTTTTAGCAATATTTGGTATTCCCTTTTGTGTATCATTGAGGAGTTTACGAATGGGTAAATGTCGGCTTCTCTTATTCGCTTCTTTTTTCAAGTTTGGCAATTCAGCTAGAGCGAGTGAAGTCTTTTCCCAGTTTTGCCAGCGTTGCACATGAAGTTGTTTTAGACGTTCTCTAGCATTATTTAGTTGATTAAAATCTAGTTTAGAAAACTCCTTTATTTGTCGTTCATGTACTTCTGGGTTAAAATTCTTTAATTCAGGTTTTTTAGCAAGAATAGCATCAAGACATATTTGATAAATTCGCTTTTCTAAAACTGGTAACCATTGCTCTGGTTTGATTTTATTGTCACGTAAAGCATCTAAAAACTTATTATTACAGAGATTTTCGAGTTTCTGATAAGTTTCTTTATAAGTCAGCCATTCTTGAAAATAAGGCAGTTCTGATTGAGCCAAGTTTAAGAATCTTTCTATCTCGACAAAAGTAATTTGATTGTCAGGTAAGTAAGAATCTGTGATGTCACTTTCATCAAAGTGTGATAGCAGGAAATCTAATCCTTGCCTAATACTGTAGTGGACTGACTCATATTTCTTAACTAATTCAGCCAGTTCGCGCCGTTTAGAAGGAGAATTTATCACGCGCTGGACGGAATCAGCAGAAAGCGAATACTTTTGTAAGCCAATCAACCAATTCAAAGCTTGTTCAATTTCTTTTAACTCTGCTTCACTAGAAACTTCCGGCTTAAATAAAGATCCAAAAACCTGACGAGGCTGGTAGTCAATATGACGTAACTTATTTCTTACCAACTCAATAGGATTAAGTTTGTTGTCGCGCAATGCATTTAAGAATCTTTGAACTTCTAAACTCTCTAGCTGTCCATATATTTCTTTATATGTCAGCCATTGGCGGAAATTGGATAAATCGGATTGAGCTAGGTTTAGAAAAGTTGCTAGTTCTGTAAATAAAATTTGATTATGAGGCTGATATTGCCCAACAATATCATTCTCATTAAAGTATGAAAATAAGAAATCCATACCCTGGCTAATATCTTCAGCAAGGGGTTCAAGCTTCTTAACTAATTCAGCCAATTCGCGTCGTCCAGAGGGAGAATTTAGAAGCTGCTGGACTGAATCAGCAGGAAGCGAATACTTCTGTAAGCCAGTCAACCAACTTAAAGCTTGTTCGATTTCTTTTAACTCTGCTTCACTAGAAACTTCCGGGTTAAATAAAGAGCCAAAAACTTGACGTGCTGGGTAATTGCTTTGATATAGTTCGTTTCGTGCAGCTTGTATTTGAACGGCTTGCGCCAAATCGCGTTTTAATTCGTTGTGAGAAACTTGTCCCTTTCTAGTACTTAGTTTCTTCAAAAGCTTGACATCACGCCTGTATCTGGAGTTAAAAATTCTAATCAGCCAAAAGCGACTATATTTCTGATATCTATTAGCTAAAGCAGGTAATTCTGAAGAGAATAATTCAGAATGATATTTTTGTTTTAAAAGCGGTTCATTTTCTCCCAGAATTTTAATATCTGCTTTCATTTTATTGAAGGCACTCTGAGCCATTGAAATATCTGATTCAGTCCAATTATTGGGTAAATTAGATGGAGATTGCAATATATGTTTTAGAGCAGGAATGCAAATTTCTATATCTCCCAAATTCAAGAAAGGCTGAATATTAAGAGTTGTTTTAAGCTGTTGGCTAGCTGTCTGAATCCCAGAAATTGCTTGTTGAAATTTATTAATTTTATTATTTATTTCTAATTCCAGTGTATCAGAGTAGGAATTTAAAGTACTTTGTGCCCAAATAGTTGTTTTTTCTCCTCTTAAAAATGGCAGAAATGAAGAAAGCCGAGCCAGCAAATTTTGCGTTTCTTGGGAAAGCTTATTTTTTTCAATCTCTTGAACGTCTGTTTTTAGAATACTGAAAGCATACTGAGCAACTGATATATCTACTCCAGTCCAGTTATCAGGTAAATTAGGTGGAGCTTTTCGTATGTAGTCTATGGCTGGATAGCACTTATCTAAAGACTCTAAATTCAATAAAGGTTGAACTTGGAGAGCCTCTTGTAATTCTTGATTAATGTTTTTGACTGAAAAAATTGCTTCCTGAAATTCCTCTATTTTTTGTATAATTTGCAACTCCATTTCATAAGAATAAGAATTTAGAGAACTTTTTGCCCAGATAGTTGTTTTTTCTCCTTTAAAGAAAGGCAGAAATTTTGCTAATTGATTTAATAAATCTTCTGCTTCTTGTAATCTCCTAGCATTCCATTGGCTAAAGTTGTAAAATATGACATTAATATTGGGAACTGCTTCACGCTCTTTTTTCAAAAGCTCACCAAATATCTCAAAAGGTGATTTATTTAGAGGTTGTTCTTTAGCGTGTAAACTTGTCAGATATAATTTTAGCGATTGACGAGTCGAAACAAGCTGTTCAAACAAACCGTGATAATTTTCTACACCGTAAATTTGTTTAACATCTTCAATAGTTCTTGATAAATTATTTACAAGCTCCCGCTTATCTGTTGTTCCACTATGGTGGAGATTAAGACATATATGGTCTAAACCACATTCAACCATGCGCTTATAAACCACACTTAGCGCTGTTTCTTTTTCTGCAACTAATAAAACTGATTTGCCATTGCCAACCAGTTCAGCAATTATATTTACAATAGTTTGACTTTTGCCCGTTCCTGGTGGCCCTTGGACAACAAAGCTAGAACCAGATTTTGCTGCTTCAATCACGACTTGCTGGCTAGAGTCAGCATCAAGAATTTGAAATATTCGTTCAGGTTTAACTTGTGAATCTAGGGCAGATGCAGGTAGAGGTTCTCTATAATTAAACTGATAAGTAGTTAAATCGCCACTAATTGCTTGTAAAATTGGGTGGTCAAAAATTAGAGCTTCATTTTCGATAATATCTCGAACCATTGCAGCTTTGGCATAAGAGAATAGTGAGAGAAACACGTTCTCTTTAATTTGCCATGTCTTTTGTTCTGCTAATAGCTCCTCAATTTCAGCAATAATTTCGTCATAAGTTAGTGTTTGTATAGCTTCTCCTTCTGGAAGCTCAATCCCAAAAGTTTGCTTTAACTTTTGTGTCAGCGTTGGATTTAATACAACATCTTCATCTAATAGAGATATTTTATAAACATCTCGTCTAGGTTCTTTAATTAACTCTACAGGAACTAAAATTAGTGGTGATACCAAAACATCCTCTGGCTTATCCTTGTCCTTGTCATACCAAGTCAACGTTCCAAGAGCTATAAATAGGCTGTTTACCCCTCGTTCTTCAAATGAGCGTCGTGATTCAAGACGCAATTTATTCAGTCGTTTTAGTTGTTCACTGCCTCTTTGACGAGTAATTAATTCAAGAGGATTTCTTTGTGCTGATAACGCCTTTGTATTTCTGGACTGAATAATATCTTGATGTTCGCTATCAAGGATTTGAAAATAAAGCGATTTCTTGTCTTTTGTCAGATTTTTGAAGATACCATCTGGTTCTTCTGTCAAAATTTCTAATATTCGAGGACTATCTTGCCGAAATTTGATGAGAGGATTTCGTCGTCCTAAGTCAGCCAGCCCAGCTTTCCACTTTTCAATTTTTTGAGCAAGGTTTTGTTGAGAGTCTGAAGCTGACTGTCGCATACTCGCTTTTCTCGTAAATAGACCTACTGTTATTATACTGGCCTTTTACTATGTGAGTATTTGCCGCGATCGCACTTTTGATCCCATCCCTCGCATAAGGTGCGTTATTGTAAAACACAACGCAGCATAACCTCAAATTTACAAAACTGATACCGCAGCTTGATAAAATTTGTGGAAAGATAGAAATGTTGATTCATCTCCAGCATGACAATTATGAACGCCGTAGAGCTATTTCCTACCCTGCGAAATTTAACTCGTGCAGACAAACTGAAAGTTATGCAGTTTCTAGTTTCAGAGTTATCTAGGGATGAGGAACCATCATTAGAGCAAGGAGCAACTTACCCTATTTGGTCGCCACTTAATTCCCACGCAGCTGCACATCAACTTGCTCAACTGCTAGAGTCAGACGAGTAAATGCACAATGGTTAATCCTCAAAGATTTTTCTTTACAGAGGGATACGATACATTTGGTGTTCCTGATGCGCTGCCAAAGCTACCATTAGTATTAGACTATCGTAACTCATCAGTAGACGTTTCAGGCTTGTTAGATACTGGAGCAAGCGTCAGCGTTCTGCCATATAGTATTGGTATTCAACTAGGCGCAATTTGGGAAGAACAGACGATTTCTGTAAGGTTGGCTGGTAATTTGGAACCCGTTGAAGCAAGAGGTTTGCTTGTATCTGCTCAGATTGGATCGTTTGAGCCTGTTCGCTTAGTTTTTGCGTGGAGCTTGTCTAATGATGTACCTTTGTTGCTAGGACGTATGAACTTCTTTTTGGAGTTTGATGTGTGTTTCTATCGTTCACAACTGGTATTTGATGTGTGTCCACAGTCGTAATGCGATCGCATCCCTCCCATAAGGTGCGTTGTCGCAAATGATCCGGCTCTCAACAATGAGGCATTTATTGCAGCAATAACTGGTATAGAAATTATAGCAGCAATTACCAGGCGATGCCTGCGGCAACCCCTGCGGGGAAAGCGCAGTGGAAGTATTAGCATTAAAGCTAACGTAGAATCAACAAGGCATTACTTAAATTAGATATCTCTTGAGGCACGTCGTTAGGTACAGGTAAAAAACCTAGCTGGGTGTAAAATCCTCGTGTCCCCGTACCAGGAAGAACGTAGATTGGCTTAGTCACCACTTCGGAAAGATACTGAATACATTGAGAACCGACACCTTAATAACGGTACGCGGGATGAACATATAACTCATTTAGGATAGAGTAAGTACTTCGACAGGTCACTCTAATGTATGCAATGGCGTGAGAACTATTAACAGCAATCCAATATCTCCTTTGATTGTTTAAGTAACTTAATAAGATAAAATAGGTTGCTGTAAGAACTAGAACAATAACTCCTATAATGAACTGATCTATAAATATATCAAGTAGAAAACCGAATGGATTTTTGAGTAATTGCCCAACAGATAGTAATATATCTGGACAACGAAGTATTAGGAGAAAAGCAAAAATAGCAGGAGCTAAATGTATAACTCTCTGTATCATTAGTACATAAAGTGTCTGTGAATCCCTAATGTTCTGCACCGAACGAATTACGAAGTTAGTTTGTGAGTTGTTAGATTGATTCATCTTGAACACCAATTCAAATTGATTAGTGCAATTAAATTGAGGATGAGATAGGTTGAGTTGAGGCAATTTACTCAAAAACAACGCCGCGATAAATTTCCGCCATCGGCAATTCAATATTCACTGAATCCAAAGGAATAGATAGCTCTAAACCACTAAATTCACTGAGCAACCAACCTTGAGCTTGCTTGCTATAGCGTTCTACAAAAGGTTCATCCTGTTCGACTAATAAATATTCCCTAAAACTCCCAATTGAACGATACATCCGAAATTTACTAAGTCGGTCGTAATCTGCGGTGGAAGGAGATAGAACTTCAACAATCAGCGTAGGATTCAAGACTTCATCTAAACGTTCAGCATTTAATTGCGGTTCACCGTCAAAAATCATCACATCTGGATATACCCCACGTCGATGTTCGGGAATCCACAGCCGTAAATCGCTGTTAATTGGCTCAAATTGAGTATCACGCAGCAAAAACTTGAAAAAGGCAAAAATATTGCCACCGATGCGGCTGTGTTTAAGCGTTCCTCCGGCCATAGGTACAATTTCTCCATCTCGATATTCGCTGCGTCCTTCGGCTTTTTCTTCGATCGCACGATATTCATCCAAGCTGTAGCGGCGCGAGATGGTAGAAATCATAGGTGGTAGGCGAATCGCATTGGCTATTAAGACAACAATATTATTTTGTCACATATTTGCTTCTGAGGTAGGAGTTAGATTTGTGATTGATAAATCATGCTAACTTTATTGATGCCATCACTGTGGATTCATCCGAATCAAGTCTGTTAAAATATTATCCAAGCTGCCGTTAACTTGAATGCGATCGATCTTCTCTGCAATCCTCTCTAATACTTCGAGTTCCTTCAAACGCAATGCCACGGGGTTATCCTCCATCACTCTGGCGGTGTTTAGCATACTGCGGGTAGCAGCAGTTTCTTCTCTACGTCTGACTACGTTGGCTTGAGCGGCTTTTTCTGCCTCGACTACCTTGCTCAAAATACTCTTAATCTCACCAGGTAAAATAATATCTTTCACACCTACAGAATCTACTTCAATTCCATAGTCTGCGGCTTTTTGGCGGATGTATTCAGAGATGCTTCTATCAATTGCACCTTTATCTTCTAATAAACCATCTAAGTTGCGTTCGCCGACTGCACCACGCAAAGCAAACTGTAATTCTTTGTACAAGAACCCAGAAATATCTGATAACCCGTTTTTTGCCCTCAATGGGTCTTGGATGCGGAAGCCAGCCGTCAAATTCAACCGCAGAGGTACTTTATCTTTAGAGAGGATGTCTTGACCAGATACTTCCATATTTTGGAGTCGCAGGTCAATGACTTCGGTTTGAAAAGAGCGGCCAAATAACCACCAAGCATGTACTCCTGGCGATCGCTGTCCTTGAAACTCTTGATTAATGTATACTAGTCCCACATGCTGGGCGGGAACTTGGCAAATATGCAAACAGTTACGACTGAGCAATTTCACTTCTGCTGAACCCTCAACCAACTCAGCCACTAAAGCAGGCTGTAACTGAGCATCAGCGCTGATGTCCAGAATTTCCACTTCAACACCCTGCCAAAATAGTTTGCGGCTTGTAGGCGGCAAAATAGAAATCACTTTACCTCGGTATCGCACAATTGCAACTTGTGAAGTCAGTAATTGCACGGTTTGACAGTAAGCAGCAATAAAATCGGGATGTTTTTCAATGAGTACATCTTCTAGGGGAAAATCTGGGTTAGGGATAATTCGACTGAGAGTTCGGACTGTAACATCTCTATCTACTGACCAAAAAGCATACTCTCCTGATTCTAGAGGTCGCACAAAATTATTTTGCAGATATAGCAAACCGATCTCAGACTCGGAGATTTGGAACTTCTTCAGTCCATTCAAGGTAACTGAGCGCAACTGCTGCACAAAAAAACTAGGCAATTCTAAGCTTTCTTCTAAGTTAAAGAGATGAGATTCTACCTCAATAAAACCACGCCAAAAAGCTCGTAATTGATTTGGTGCAATGTTTACCCAATTCTGACCGCAACGGACTAAAGCAGCTTGGTTGAATGCGGTTCTGATAATCAATAAATGTTGTTGCAGTTCCGCTTCGTGACTTCGCAACAACAATTCTAGGTTTTCAATCTGAGCTTGTGGCTGATTGAGGTCATAAATTTTGACTTGCCAATGCCGACCAAAATATGTATGTGTACCCGGCTGCAAGATTTTCTTAAAATCACTGCGATGATATAAGATGCCGATTTCGTTAAGTTTGATATAAAATGTTTGCCACATAGTAATTTGCATAAAGAATTTACTTGATATTTTAGGTAAGCTTTGCAATGCCTGGTTTGGGCGTAGCGATGTCTACGACGGGCTACGCCAACGCAACCAGCTAAGAAAATTTGATAACAACATTTATAACCTTGCTTGAACTCAAATACCACCTATGTCTTACATATCAATTCCTTGAGTAGACAAAGGCTAAAAGATTGGTTTTAGCTTCTTGTACTACTATATACTACAAAAGATTTATTTACTCTGCCAGTGCAGGTTTTTACTGTTCCGGTGCGGACAAAAGCTTCTCCAAAGCTGGATTAAGATTGCTGTTATTTTTCCTAAACTGCTCAATGGCAATCTAAAAAAAGAGAACCGCGCTCAAATATGCCGTTCGTTTGCCAATCTAGAATCCCGAAGGAAAACTAGATGTAGGAAACAAAGGGACATACTCAAGTTAGGGAGAGATACAGTTGCGCTAGCTCCTTTACTGTTATAAATACCTGCATAACAGAGTAGAAAAAACAAAAAGTTTTTTTTGATTGGGTCTTTTTCAACACCCAATAATTCTGCGGCCTTGTCCCTAACAAGGTGCCCGTACCCAAGGCGAGGGTTTTTGGGTGAAAGTATAGGAATCGAACCTATAACCAATCGGCGATACACCGATCGCTCTACCAAATGAGCTAACTTTCATAGTGAAATAGTTGAAAGTACTGGGCGGTATACGCTATTACCAGAGGTTAGCGTACCAGTCGGGTATACAGAACCCAAACTACAGCTTTGTGACTTTGTTGCTATCCCGGTTCAAATCTAGCACAAGAAAAAAGTAAAAGGACGAATTACATTCGCTTTGGCTAAACAAGATTTTTCTAGCAAAATAAGCAGATTTAAAAACGAACTTCATCAGTTTGGGAGTTACCATATTTCTGCTTGATGCGTTCCACGCTTGATTTAAATTCTGCACCTTTGTTCGGGTGAATCATTGCTACATAATTTGCAAATCCGGTAATTGCGGCAATTAAATTAGTTGATTTCCCCCAAGTTTTTCCTGATAAACCTTCTTGTTCAATTTGATATAGAGTTGCACGAAAGGCTTTTAATGTCTTTTTAGATATATTTAATTTTGTATTTACAATAACACCTGTTACTTCTTGCTGCATTGATTTATCGGCAATCTTGGTTTTATTATCATTAACGGTAAAACCTTCACTAGTAATAATAAATTTAGTGTTTTTAATCAAATTAGATATTTTGGACGATACATCCTCAGAAGCAGAAAATGTTAAATCGTCAGCGTACCGCGTATAGCAAAACCCAATATTTTCAGCGATCGCAGCAAGACGACTATCGAGATTACGGCAAACTAGATTAGAAATAGCGGGACTTGCAGGCGAACCTTGAGGTAAATGGCGGTTTTCTGAAGCTGTATAGTTAATTTGTCCATTTATTGCTATTTCAGCAGTCGTACAAATCAACCCGAAAATTGTCGCCGTAGGTTCTGAATAACCAAGCCCGCAAAATAATTCTTTGACACGGTTGTAAGAAATTGACTGAAAAAAATTCTTTAAATCAAGATTGACTATTACGTTTGCACCAATATGGGGTTTAGCATTGGTGACTATGGAACGATTTTTACAAAAGCCGTGCGCTGCATTATGAATTTCTAATTTCTCTAAAATATTCTCTAGAATCCACCTTTGAGCAGCTTTAAGTTCAGGCTTTGGTGCAGAAATGATTCTTTCTCCACCTGTCTTTTTTGAGATTTTGAAAGGGAGGTAATGTTTAATTAGGGATGTACTAGTTGCTAAAAACCGCAGTTTTTCTAGGCTGATTCCCATTGCGAAGGCTATTTCTTCAGGAGTATTATATTCAGCTAAACCATGCGATGCCTGCGGCGGGCGTAGCCATCGCAAAAGTGCTAAACTATCAATTTGCAACTTTTCTAGATTACTTTCAGTCGCTAATAGGTTAGTGCTGAGATTTTTGCTGGACATAATACAAAATATTTTTTTACTCTGCTAATGCAAGTGTTTACAGTTTAGGTGTGGGCAAAAGCTTCTCCAAAGCTGGATTAAGATTGCTGTTAATTTTCCCAAACTGCTCAATGGCAATCTAGAAAAAGAGAACCGCGCTCAAATATACCGTTCGATTGCCAATCCAGAATCCCGAAGGAAAACTAGATGTAGAAAACGAAGGGACATACTCAAGTTAGGGAAAAATGCAGTTGCGCTTGCTCCTTAACTGTGGCTACCGAACATCACCAGTGATGACCGACAGCAGAACACTTGCACCGCAGAGTTAAGAATAAGGAGGGGTCTCGAATCTGTTAAGATCCGTACCATATTGGCTACCTTGGAAGGGTATTGTCTTTTAACCCGGACAGGGTTGGGTGAAAGTATAGGAATCGAACCTACAACACATCGATTATAAGTCGATTGCTCTACCAGTGAGCTAACTTCCTGGGTGATTGATACAGGACTCGAACCTGTGACGCATCGATTATGAGTCGATTGCTCTACCAACTGAGCTAATCAAACGATATAGTTTAAAGTACTCGGCGGTATACGCTCATCACGCATGATAGCGCACCAGTTAGGCATACAGAACCTAAACCATAGCTTTGTAACTTTTTGACTATCCCAGTTCAAATTTAGCACAGGAAAAACTATCTGTGGTAGCGGCACAGCAATGCTTGCGCGTGTCAAACGAAAGCCAGGGCGAATGGAATTGCCTGCGGCACACTGCGTGAACGCGGCTACACAAACAAAGTCCGCCTCCGCGGACTAAAGAAAAATTGAGTGTTTGAAACCCGCCTCCGTGGCATCTCATGTCTGGGTTTATCAATTTCATATACTCGTAAAGCTTTCTTTGTCACCTTCTCATGATGGTTGTCATAATCTTAAAAAAGCCGAATGCTCCATTTAAAACACCTGCTGTTTTCACTCCACCCATCATCGCTCCCATAATGCCGAGTGAAAGTGTATCGACTCCGGTCAGGTATAGATTTTTAATTGGTGTTCTAGCCGCGATCCAGGATTGATCCAGGCGTTCAGGAATACAGGGAATGCCGAAGATAGCACCGCGATCGCTAGCATCAAAGTGTTCTACCGTCAGTGGAGTCGAGAGTTCGGCATACTCAATCAAATCCTGAAAGCCAGGATAGTGGCGCTCCACTAACTGAATCAGGGATTGGGTAATTTGGGCTTTCAGTTCAGTGTAATCCGTGCCTCGCCTTCGCCAGGATTGTTCCTGCCACTGCGAAAAGAAATCATAGTCAACGTAGGCAATGATTTCTGCCGTATGTCCCTCTGCTAATGGATCTTTCAGCGATGGAAATGATAAATAGCAGAATTTAGGTAAATTATCAGCAGAGATGGGTGGATCTTGGGTAATTGCATCGTGGTTATAGGTCGTGTAAATCCAATGGTTCTCACCCTGAAACCCTAGTTGCTGTGGACTCTCTTTTAACCCTAAATATACCGTCACCATACTGTTACTTTTTGGAAACGCTTGAATTTTCTGGCGCTCTGCCAGCGCGTAGTTGGGTGGAATCAGCTTCACATAAGTATTGAAGGCTCCGGCATCAGACACCACAATAGGTGCAAAGTACGTTTCCAAGTCTGCCTTGGTATGTGCTGTATCTTGGGCTTTCACTCCTACTGCCACCCCAGATTCCAACAAGATTTCTGTGACTCGGCGTTGGGTGATGACGACACCACCACCCTGTTCAATCACGGGAATAATGGCTTGGGCGATCGCCTTTGCCCCACCCACAGGATACCAGCCGCCCTTAAAATAATGGGTAACAATCGCACCATGAATGCCAAAGCAACTTTGGGATGGCGGTAAGCCATAATTTCCCCACTGGGAAGCCAGTAATGCTTTGAGTTGGGCATCTTGAAAATGTCTGTTCAAATAATGCTGGGTCGTTTGTCTAGCAATAGCCCCAAAATGACGAACAAACCGCCTGAGTAGAGGATGCAGCAATACCGGAAATAGCTCCAACATTGAATGCGCCCCAAACCAAAATGCTGCTTTCTGGACATCCTTAAAGTACCGCCGAATAGCTGTCTGCTCGCGAGGAAAGCGCTGGATTAGATCAGACTGAAAGCGATCGGGGTCAGAATAAACCTCAAAGGTGAAGTTCGGGTAGACAAATTTTTCAAACGGATCGGGCATCTTGTGCCAATTCAAATTGCCATTGGTGAGATAGTCAAACACAGCTTTACCAGTGTCTCCATCTCCCATATTTCCAACATAGTGCAGCCCCACATCCCAAAGAAATTTTCCCTTGCGCTCAAAGGTATGGGTGAATCCCCCAGGGGTGAAATGCTGTTCTAACACTAAAACGCTTTTGTGATAAAGCTTAGATAGGAGCGCGGCAACCGTCAACCCACCAATTCCAGAGCCAATCACAATTGCATCAAACTGCTGCTGTCGAGTTGTTGTTGTTAGCATAATTACTCTCACAAAGAATGTAGATGTTGTTGCTGTCAACTTCAAGTGAGTTACATTTTGTCAAAACAAATTAGATGCGTTTCCCCTGGGGATCTGAGTCTGTTTATGGAGAGCAAATCAAATAGGATTGCTGCACTAAGAAAAACGAAAATGCTAGCACTTATTTATAATGGTTTTTAACTAAATATCGTCTGAATTAAGTTGCAACATATCACGCATAAAAATTACCAGTCTTGGAAAGGTTCGATGAAATTCTTTTTCGTTATTGAACTGGTGACTTTCATAAAAGACATTGTTACCAGTAGATATTTCTAAAATATCCATCTCACAAGCTCCTGATCGCGCATAAAAATTACCAGTCTTGGAAGGGTTCGATGAAATTCTTTTTCGTTATTGAACTGGTGACTTTCATAAAAGACATTGTTACCAGTAGATATTTCTAAAATATCCATCTCACAAGCTCCTGACTCCCAAACTGTTACTCTACCAAGATGTAATGAACTTTCAAAATCAAGACGCATAGCTGAATTATCACTGGGTTCACAGTAGGTCAGTGTATATTTCAGCCGATAAGCAGCGAAACGCGATCTTAATCCTGGTTGAAATCGGTCAAAACCTCGTTCTAAAATTAGCTGTGTGAGTGGATTTAGATGCATTCCCAATATTGAGAGCAGGAGTATTATTAATTCTACCCTCCTCATGATTCATCCTTATGGCTCAGTCTGGAAAAGCCAGACCAGTCATGGGGTCACGGATATATAACCCTAATGTGAGACTACGCATTGCTTCATCCCAAATAGGTATTAATTGTTCTGCTTGATCTGCCCAATAATCGAATGTAATCAAGCACTGAACATTTGACCCCAAACCAATACAAGTTCGCGAAAAAGCTTCCCGTGGTTCTTCTTGAGTATCAATAAACTTGATCTCTGTCCAGACAATTCTGGCAGTTTGGCGCTTGATGGTAACAATTTCTCCTTTAGCAATGACGTTACGACTGTCGTCTTCCATGATTTTTTTCAAGGTGGGTTTTAGCGGAAACTGGCTCCAGTCGTTGGGTGGCAGACGATTAAAAGATACTTCTAGGCAGCAATCATCGTTAGGTGGTTTTTTATCCATGAACTTGAAAGATTTTTCTTGTGGCTCAAAAACCCAATCCTGGGGAACATTGAAGCGAACAGCACCTCTATCTGCTACAAAAATTTTGTAGCCTGATGGCGATTCCCAGCGATGATCGGGTTTGAGTTCAAGCGTTTCTTTAATCCACTGGAGATTGCTTTTCTTACGCTTTACCATAGTATTTTTGTTCTCTCTGCTGAAGAGGGCGTGGGCCATCGTAGATATCGCCGAAGTTGGGTAAGCTGTTACACATATAACTTGCATCATTAGGGCGGGCAAGATGCCCACCCCACAAGAGTTATATAAATTTTAGATATGCAAACTAGATGTGGTTTAGCTTAACAGGCGATCGCTTACTTTGTTAATATTACCAAATTCCCTAGTTAGAGAGACACGATAAATCGCCGTCTCTACTACCGTCGTGATGCTTGCTTAATCATAAATTGCATTAGGGAATCCATTAACCCATCACTGGCAAATTTGCGAAATGTCACCAAAAATGTTGCCCCACTTCCTGTTGCATACCGTGCCTTGGGTTTTTTCGCTTTGAGAGCTTTTGAGATTGTGTCTGCAATGACTTCGGGTTTAGATGCAAGTTTCTCGTCACTGGTGAAAGCTAATAATTTTGCTCCAGTTTGAGCCGCTGTTGCGTAGGCAGTGTTACCTGATGTCTGCAATAATTTGTCAACTGCGATCGCTCCCCACTCTGTCAGAGTTGCTCCTGGCTCCACAATAATCACATCAATTCCAAAGGGCTTAAGTTCCAGACGCAGACAATCACTCAGTCCTTCAACAGCAAATTTAGTTGAGTGATACCAACTACCCAAAGGCTCATAAATCTTACCTCCTATTGATGTAATATTTACAATCTTCCCAAAGGAGTTTTTTCGCATATATGGAAGCACTAACTGAGTTAGTCTTGCCAGTCCAAAGACATTTACTTCAAACTGATATTTAGCTTCCTCAATAGGAACATCTTCTAATGCTCCATAGGAGCCATAGCCGGCATTATTAACTAAAATGTCGATTCTGCCTGATTCACAAATAATAAAATCTACTGCTGACTTCATCGACTCGTCTTGAGTAACATCCAATTCCAGAACTTTTGCACCCTTAGCAGCTAAAGCTTGCAATTTGTCAATGCGTCGTGCAGATGCGTAGACTAAATAACCATCATCAAGAAGTTTTTCGGCTGTAGCCTTGCCAATTCCGCTAGAAGCACCTGTAATCAGAACTATTTTGTTCATCATTAACTTCCAGAAATTCAAATATTGTTATATGCAAGCTATTGTAAACTGTGGAGTATCCTTTAGAGGATGTTTAAAAAGTATTAGGCGAATAAAATTCGCTACTAAACAAACCAAGTCCACCTCCGTGGACTAATACAAAATCAAGGTTTTTTAACCCACGGAGGTGGTTAAAGTCTCGTGTAGCCGCGATTTATATCACCAGGAATTGAACGGTTGATTTGTGACAATTGCAAACCGCAGATTCGCGATTGATCGCAAATGATTTAGTATTGCCATGAGTATTTTTACAGTAAAAAATCAAAAAGTAAATCATTTTTGAAAATTATGCTAGGCTAACATTTAGAGAAGCTAAGAATAGCAAAAGCATTAACAAGTCTTATTTCCTACGGAAACAAGATATGTGAGAGGAGTTGGCTGTTTTACCTGAAAGTGTTAGTGCATCAGTTACTATTTTTTGTAACTCTTTGAAGAACGCAAAAAGTGTCCAGATAGGGAATTTACTACCTGTTAAAGTTTGTGTGGTGTGTTGTTTGCAACTCAGTTTTATCAAAGGATATGTTGTAATTGCCTTTATTTGGTAGAGTTTTTAAACTCAGCACGGGTTACACCCCGCGATGCTAACAGAATTCATCACTCTTCATCCCTTTTGTATTAATCTTCAGCGCGAGGCAAATACATGAAAAATACCCAAGGAACAATCAAGGAATTACTCAACGATACAGCTTGTGTACATAACCAAAAAAAATTGCACGAGAACAAAAAACTGTCTTGTAATAAAGCAGCACAACCAGGTGCAACTCAAGGGAATTGTCCTTTTGATGGGGCGATGGTTTCTGTGGGAGCAATTACTGATGCGGTTCATTTAGTGCATGGCCCTGTTGCTTGCACTCATAACCCTTGGGCAACTCATGGTAGCCTTTCATCAGGTTCTCAACTACACCAAATTGGTTTTACTACTAACTTTAGTGAAAATAATGTTGTTTTTGGTGGTGAAAAGAAGCTGTACAAAGCTATTCTCGAAGCTGTTCAACGCTACAATCCTGCGGCTGTATTTGTCTACGCTACTTGTGTTACTGCTTTGATTGGTGACGATATAGATAGCGTCTGTAAAACGGCTGCAAAGAAAATTGGTATTCCAGTTATATATGTAGATGCACCAGGATTTTTAGGTAGTAAAAATTTCGGGAACCGCATCGGCAATGAAACTTTATTGAGATATGTAATCGGAACGGCTGAACCAGAATTTACCACACCATTTGATATCAATATCGTTGGTGAATACAACGTTGCTGGTGAATTGTGGAATGTTTTACCACTGTTCAAGAGATTGGGTATACGCGTTCTATCCAAAATTACAGGTGATGCTCGCTATGAAGAAGTTTGCTATGCTCATCGTGCCAAATTGAATGTAGTAATTTGCTCGAATGTAGCAGTGCAAATGGCACTCTCAATGCAAGAAGATTATGGAATTCCTTATATTGAAGAATCTTTCTATGGCGTGGAAAACCTCAATCATTGCTTGCGAAATGTTGCAGCAACATTAGGTGATAAATATCTTCAAGAACGCACAGAATGGTTGATTGCAGAAGAAACAGCAGCCCTAGATATTGCCTTAGCTCCCTACCGTTCCCAATTAAAAGGTAAGCGGATTATCCTTGCTAGCGGTGGTGTCAAAAGTTGGTCACTTATTTTAGCAGCCAAAGACTTGGGAATGGAAGTTATTGCTACTACTGACAAAAAGAGTACAGAAGAAGAGAAAGCCAAAATTAAGCAATTGCTTGGTGAAGATGGCATGGTTTTGGCTGATGGAACTCCCCCGACATTACTAAAGGTACTCAAAAATACAAAAGCTGATGTGTTGATTGCTGGCGCTGGCAATCAATATACAGCACTGAAAGCACAAATTCCTTTTTTGGATATTAACCATGAACGTCATCATGCTTACGCTGGTTATGCGGGGTTAGTAGAAATGGCACAGGAATTGCATGAAGCCTTGTATAGTCCTGTGTGGCAGCAAGTCAGAAAACCTGCTCCTTGGGATGAAAAAATTAGCTGTAGGGTATAAAAGAGCTATTGGGTTGCATTGTGCGACTTTTATCTATTAGATACCCTTAGTAGGGGCAATACCCTGCGGGAAGCCACTCCGCACATGAATTGCCCCTACCTGAAAATTATGGTTTTGGTTATTGTTTGCGTAAGCTCTAGTTTTAACCAGCATGGTGCATCGGTGCGATCGCTGGTAAACTCAAATCAAGAGTGACGCTTAGTTTGTTAATGGTATCAAGTCGCAGTGCATTGCGCTTTGTATATTCCATTTGTCCTAATGCAGACTTGTTAAACTGTTGTCCAGGGCATAAGATAGCCAGCACTCAAAGAATAAACGACTGCATAAACCTATGACGGATGAGAGAAGTCAGTTAAGAAGTACTTTTAATCAGGTAGCGCTGCTGTATGATCAGGTACGCCCAGGATATCCAAAGGCACTTTTTGACGATGTGGTGTCTCTATCAGGAATAACTCCACAAGGAAGGATATTAGAGATTGGTTGTGGTACTGGTCAAGCAACTATAACTTTTGCGCGTCGAGGTTATCGTATCCTTTGTATTGAGCTTGGTGAAAATCTCGGCTTAGTTGCCCAACAAAAACTGGCTACTTATCCGCAAGTAGAAGTTTGTATTGGAGCTTTTGAGGATTGGTCAGTAGAAAAGAATGCTTTTAATTTAGTGATTGCGGCGACTGCTTTTCATTGGCTCGATCCCACAATTGCCTACGAAAAAACTGTCCAAGCGCTCAGTCCTGGAGGAGCGATCGCACTATTTTGGAATGAACACGTACACAGTGATGCTAGTAATGGCTTCTTTGAGGAAGTGCAGGAGTTATATCGCCGCTTAGTTCCTGAAATATTTAAGGATGACTTGCTTCTTCGTCCTGAGCATGAAGTACCTACTAAAACGTGCGAAATTGAGCAAACAGGCCTCTTCGGTGAAGTGACATATCGTTCTTATCGATGGGATGCAGAATATGATACTGCGACATATCTCAACCTATTAAATACCTACTCTGGGCATCTAAGTTTAGATAGCCTTAAAAAGGCGCATTTTTTCAATGCGATCGCTGAGTTAATTGATGATAAATTTAATGGTCACATTACCAAAGGTTACTTAACTACTTTGTACCTAGCCCAGCGATTGTAATCTGAATTAAAGACCTTTTGCAAAAGTCCCTAACACTCCTCCCCTTGTTAAGGCTATCGTGTACACACAAATCGGAGTTACTTTGAAATCCGGGTTTTACCCCCTTAATCCTCCCTTACAAAGGCTACGGTGTACACACAAGTCGAAACTCAAATGCGGGGTGGGGTTATTGATTTTTGATTTATGCAAGAGGTCTTTAGTAAGCAAAATGGCTTATGACTTACTCAAAATAAGCTTTTACTTACTCATTTTGGTGTTTTCCGCAAGTAAAATGAGCTTTTACTTACTCAAAATAAGCTTTTACTTTCTCATTTTAGTGTTTTCCGCAAGTAAAATAAGCTTTTACTTACTCATTTTGGTGTTTTCCGCAAGCAAAATAAGCTTTTACTTTCTCAAACCCCAGTTTGCTTTCTCATTTCAGTATTTCGCGCATTTATGATAAATATCGCATTTGTAGCAAAAACCATTGCAGATTTGCCAGAATTCTCTCAGGCTGATCTATACGTAAATTTTTTAAGGTAAAGAATATTAACCGTACTGTATTACAAGGTGCAGATCGTGGCTCGTAGAAAAAGAACTTCCCTAATGTTAGAAAGAGCAGTGCGTCGTGCGGCTAGCATAAACTCTATTGATCCGAATTTAGATTTAGGCAATGGACTTACTTTACCTGCCTTCTCAACCCTGATCGAAACGATGCGAACTAGAGAAAATGCCTACAACACTGCTCTTTCCACTTTGGATAAATTATATCGTGAGATGCTAGAAACAGAGAGCGAGTTGGGAGATATGACAGAACACATGTTAATGGCAGTTGCAACTCGATATGGCAAAAGCAGTGTCGAGTACGGTATGGCAGGAGGAATTCCTAAAAATCAGCGTCGTAAACGACTACGAGGCGACTCACCAACTCTCAGCACTGAGCAACCATCATTCGTAGCCAGTGTGGAGAGTAAAAATGGAAAGAAACCAGCAGTGACAACTTAGAATGTGCGCTATTACTCAAAATGAAGGGAACAGAGAATAGAGCGCGTTGTTCTTTATTCCCTGTTCCCTTTCTCTACGAGTGATTTAGAAATCCAATCGGATTATTATAGAGACTTTATCCGTTCTATCCCACCCCATATTTCAAAAAGCCGTTTAGTTTCAGCTTCTATTTCTGAAATTTTTCTTGGCTGGCCATTCCCCGAACCTGGAAAAACAACATAAACAATGTCTTTCGGAATTCCTCGTCTGACTCTTGAGCGGATCAATGGATCGTTTCCCAGAGCATGAGATAGAGCAATTGAACCCTCTCCTATCTGGTTTTTAGGGCCAATATCAGCATAAATTGCAAAAGCAAGTTTTTCGTTACTAGTGTTGTAAACAACTGCAAAATCTCCTAATTTAACGCCTGTGAGCTTTGTAAACTCACTATTTCCCGGAAGAACGATATATGGAATTTTTGTAGAATCAACATATCGCCGTGGATCGTGTTTAACAAATCCAGAATCAAATAATGCAGTTGTAGAAATATAGTATCCAGGATATGGATCGGTGCTGCTCTGAATAAAAGGATTGCCATTTTGATTTACAACTACTGCCCACCAGTTACCAAGATTTCCAGCATTTGCCAAAAAATCAATTCCTGTATCTGCTGGATGATAAGCATTAGGCGCACCATCAGCATTAATGCTCATACCTGATTCATAAAAAATTGCAGATTCTCCGTCTGCTTGTTTAATCGAAATTTCACCAATTTTAATCAGAGTATTGATCGGAAAATCTGTAATCTTACTAAGAAGTTTTTGAGATACAAAACCTTCTAAAATTTTCCCTTCGAGAATAGTTGCAACCTTAAACCACTTATCATCATCCGAATTTTCGATTTTAGATACTATATGTGATTTTGGAAGAACCCCGATTAGGTTGGTGTCGTTAACAATAGGTGATGAACGTATATTTAAAGTATCTGATGTTACTTTATATTGCTGCATAGATGACTCCAAATTGAAAAATTTAAAAAGCAAATTTAGTAATGTCGTTTGCAATCATGTTGCTACTTTCTCTCTGAAAGAGAGCTACCCCTACTTTGTTGATGGTATCAATTTAGTAGAGTAAGTTGTCACTTGTGTAACACACTACATCAATAATGTATCCTAAAAACAAACGCGATCGCCTGAATTGATACACTACATAAAATTTCCGTGCTAAAAATCCCCCAAATCCTGATTTCAAAAGGGTTTGGGGGATATTCTATTTTAGATTTTCACAGATTTTATGTAGCTAGGCGATCGCGTCAACTCCAACCTTTACCCCAAATTTATTGAACCTGTATACCCTTTGATAATTCCCAAAGAACCACTACATGAACTAATTAGCGTATCATTTCCTACCTGGCTGAAGCTGGCATTTAAACCACTGACATTTAAGCGATCGTTGCTACCAAAGCCATAAATAGTAGCAAAGCCACTACTTCCCAAAATTATTGTATCTGTATCTCTCTTTTGACCCAAGTAGACTGTATCATTCCCCCCGCCTCTTACTTCAATAGATGAACCAAACAGGTTTGTATCTTTACTTAAAGAATTTGGCAGACAAACCGTTTCTCCTCGCAGATTGATTACATCATTTCCATTTCCACTATAGATAGTGTCATCACCTGAACCAGCAAAAATTAAGTCATTACCTGAGCCAGACCTAATAGTACTATTCGTATCATTTGTAACAATTGTGTTATTGCCATTACCTGCAAAAATTTTTGCAGAACTTGAGTTAGAGATTCCAGCAGCAAGAATAAAATCATCACCGCTACCGGTTTGAATTGTGGTTTCGCCATAAGGAACAACAGCAATCTGATTATCACCATTCCCAGCTTTGATAGTCTGGTTATATGATGGTAATTTTGCGTCAAAAATATAAGTCAATATTGAAGCATCACTGCTAATAACATCATTTCCTGAGCCTGTATTGATGTTAGCATCTCCGCTTCCCAGCAAAATTAAGTTATTACCCTTTCCGGCATTAATGGTTCGGTTAGAAAATCCACTTAAAGAGAAAATATCATCGCCCGATCCGGCTGAAACAACTAACTTAGAAATTGACTCTAAGCCAATAATATTACCATCAGTATCGAATAGATAATTTCCACCATAATCGTCTAAAAAGTTGTTTCCACGGCCCAAAGAAATTGTGTAATTGCCTGATCCTAAACTGACGTAATCATCTCCTGCTCCAGTTCGAACAATTGCATCAAAATCACTAGAACTACAAGGCAGTGGACTAGTTTGCAAAACCTGACCACTAAAAATGCTAGAATCAAAATTAAAAATTGAATCTACCTTTCTCCCTAGTAAGACAACATCGTTGTCATTTCCCGTAGTCACAACATTTTTGTTACCTTCTACAATCAACCAGTCTGGATTAGCAGTACCTAAAATTTTTTGATTATTATCTGAAATAACTTGTTCAGTATAATTAATTCCACGAAAAAATTGTGTTGTCATCAACATTTCCTTTATAGCTAAATCTAATGTAGCGAAGACAAAAAATGACGTAGATGAGCTATTATTCTGCAAAAATATATAAAATCCGGTGAATCTCAAAAAATCTTTCTCAGAATTATAAATTACACTTTACAAACATCTTTGAATATATTTACCTTGTTCCCAGTCTGCAACTGGAAATACCTATTGGTGTGGCAAGGCTAAAATGTTGCAAAAAAATTGTAGGTTGGGTGGCAATACTACTCGGGTTTTGCATTTTGAACTCAGAATTTGGTTTGGGGAAAAGCTTAAAGGGGAAGGGTTAAAGGTTTTTTCTTTCCCTTTTCCCCTTCCCCTTTTCCCGTTAACCAACAATTATTGGGTTGGGTGGAGGCTTTGCGTAACCCAACATCCTGATATCTACTGCAATACTGTTCGGTTAAGACAAGAGACGCGATGAATCGCCGGCTCTACAATAATTTCTAGGATCTTTGCACTCTACAATTTCCATCAAAAAACCTTAACCGAGCCGTATTGATCTCTGTTGGGTTGCGCTCTGCTCCGCCCAACCTACGTCTGTATACACTTGTGTGTACACCGTAACCTTTTAGGAGAAAGGTCAATGTATTGCATCCAAACGAGAACCGCTGTATGACAGTGTTTTGCACTTTGCTACAAAGCACTACCATAGTGTCCTCGATTTGAAAAAATTTAAACAAAGGTAAATATGTGGACATCTTGGGAACTATAGAAGTAAATAAAATTAGCAAAGCTTTCAGCTTCCAGCAATGAAGATCCACTATCTCAGTAAAGGTAAAGCGTTCCCGTTACAGATTGTTCTTGTTGTTCCCTTCCTGATCCAAATTTTTGGAGCGGTCAGTTTAGTGGGTTATTTGTCCTTTAAAAATGGGCAAAGAGCAGTTAACGATCTAGCAGGACAGTTGATAGATCGCACAACTGAGGTAGTGGATGAACACCTAAAGTCTTATCTTTCTATTCCGCAAACCCTGAATCAGATCAATGCAGATGCTATCCATAGGGGACTCTTGGATGTACGCGATCGCCAAACCCTAGGCAAGTATTTCTGGGATCAGATGCAGGCTTATGATCTGACTTATATTGGTATCGGACTAACAACAGGTGAGGGTCTTGGAGCCGCTCGTTATGACGGCAAGACGATCACCATTGATGATTGGACTGCCAAACTTCCCAATAATACTGTCACTTATGCCACAGATAATCAAGGTAATCGAACTCAGGTTAATGCTCGATGGGATTGGAACAATTTCAAGGAATCTTGGTATACTCAACCCATCGCTGCTGGTAAACCTATTTGGGCAAAGATTATAACTGGAAATTATCCTACTGGCCCTTACATAGCTGCTTCTGCCAGTCGTCCCATTTATGATACGCAAAATCGCTTACTAGGCATGATTGCCTGCGATATCCATCTGCTGAAACTCAGCGATTTTTTACGCAGTTTGAATATTAGTCAGTCTGGGCGGGTGTTCCTTTTGGAGCGCGATGGCACATTAATCGCCAGTTCTGGTACAGAGAAACCTTTTCTCCTCGTCAATCAAGAAATCCGGCGATTGCGGGCGATTAACAGTTCCGATCCACTCATCCAGAACATTGCCAGAAACCTCCAAACCTCTGAATTTAGGTCTATCAACAAAGATAGAGATTTTCAACTTGAGGTGCAAGGAAAACGGCATTTTGTCAATGTTGTACCTTGGCGTGATAAGTATGGCTTAAATTGGCTGATGGTTGTGAGTGTGCCAGAAGACGCATTCATGGCGCAAATTAACTCCAACACACGTACCACGATCACGCTTTGTTTAGGTGCATTAGGCATTGCCTCAGTAATGGGTGTGTTTACTTCCCATTGGATTGTACGCCCAATTCTGCGCCTGAATCGGGCAAGTGAGGCAATGGCATCTGGTAATTTAGCTCAAACAGTAGAAACTAGCGGCATTCAAGAACTTAATACCCTGTCTAACTCTTTCAACCACATGGCAGGACAATTGCACGAATCGTTTAGTGCATTAGAGAAAAGCAAAGAAGAACTAGAATATCGGGTAGAAGAACGCACTACTGAACTCAAAAATGCCTTAGGAGAATTGCAACGTACTCAATCTCAAGTTATTCAAAGTGAAAAAATGTCTAGTCTAGGACAACTAGTCGCTGGAGTCGCACACGAAATTAATAATCCAGTCAACTTTATTCATGGCAACCTCGCCCATGTAGAGGAATATACCCAAGATTTATTAGCATTTGTGCAATTGTATCAGCAATATAATCCCAATCCGGCGGCTGAAATTCAAACCGTTGCCGAAAACATCGATTTGGAGTTTTTACAAGAAGACTTGCCAAAAATGTTGTCTTCTATGAAAGTGGGAACCGAGCGCATTCGCCAAATTGTACTATCTCTGCGTAACTTCTCGCGTATCGACGAAGCAGAATTCAAAAGTGTTGATATTCATGAGGGCATCGACAGTACCTTGATGATTTTGCAACATCGTCTCAAAGCTAAACCAGAACAACCTGAAATTGAGGTGATCAAAGACTACGGTTCTGTACCTTTAGTAGAATGCTATGCTGGGCAACTCAATCAGGTATTTATGAATATTTTAGTGAATGCAATTGATGCCTTAGAAGAAAATAATACTAAGTATACCTATCAGGAAATCAATGATCATCCCAGTCGGATTAAGATTCGTACATCGGTAATTAATTCCAGATGGGTAGAAATAGCGATCGCGGATAATGGAGTTGGTATTTCTCAAGAATTTCAGCAACGAATATTCGATCCCTTTTTTACCACCAAACCCGTGGGTAAAGGCACTGGAATGGGTATGTCCATCAGCTACCAAATCATCACAGAAAAACATGGCGGTAAACTGGAGTGCTTCTCAACTGCTGGACAAGGAACCGAGTTTATCATTCAAATCCCTCTCTGCTTGAAAGTTCATGCAGTGGTTTAACAAATTACGAATTATTTTAATTATGCCTAGCCTGGAGAGCGTATAAATACAATTGTCAAGTCATCTAAGTAGTACTATAATATACAAGGTTTGGGCGTTAACACACCGCCATCTGAACAGATACTTAAAAGAAGTAGTCTAAAAAATCTATGCAGATACATCAGGTAATTGAAACCTACGATCAAGGAGCATTGGATTATGACGCAATTTTAAAGCGTTACTGGCACATCGAACGCGAACCCCTAATTGCTTCCTTGCAGCTGAAGCCCGGACAAACCGTACTGGATGCGGCGGTAGGAACTGGTCTTAATCTTCCAGCCTATCCTGAAGGTGTGCATGTCGTCGCTGTCGATCTTTCTCATAAAATGATGGATGAAGCACGTAAAAAATGCGTATCCGCAGACATCACCTTCAAGGTATCGGATCTCTGCAATCTGGATTTTCCTGATAATAGCTTTGATGCCGCAGCGTCGGGATTTACCCTCTGTGTCGTTAGCGATCCAGTCCGCGCTCTTGCAGAGATTTTACGAGTTACTAAGCCTGGTGCATTGATTGCCATTCTCGATTACTGCAAATCGCAAGATCCAGAAGTTCAGAAATGGCAAGAGTTAATATCTGATGCTGCTTCACAGCTAGGCTTCCCAACTGGCAAGATCAAGTGGGATGCTTTGATGGATTACGACGAATTGATTTACAACAGTCAGCTGACCATTGAAGTACTTGCAGACGATCGCATTGAAAGTCCAAACCCGTTCTCGTGTGGTTGTCAACTACTACTGAAAAACTCAAAAAGTTAAAGACGTGCGATCGCATATCTTACAGCTATTTTCAAGTAAATAGACCACGCGGTAGGGAACAGCATTGCTGTGCCCCTACGATAGATGTGGTTCAAATACATGAAAACTGCTGTAAGGTATACATTTTATAGATAAACATAGGTAAACTCTAATTATGCCAATTAGTTAGCATGGAATAGCTGTAATGTCAATTGATGAAGTTAAAAACCAACAAAATAATGATCTAGCTCAACCCGCTACAGACTTAAGAGAAAGCCTAGTAAAGATAAAAGACAAGAAAAAATCTAAGAAATCCAAACGAATTTTTGATGGTAGCACAGAAGCTTTTGCCAAAAAAATTCCCAAAAAGACTTTTGAGACTGAACTAGAGCAACTCCAGATTGAACTAGTCAAAATGCAATACTGGATTAAGCACGTCGGCTATCGGGTTGTCGTCATATTTGAAGGGCGCGATGCTGCCGGCAAAGGAGGAGTAATTAAGCGCATTGCCGATCCACTCAATCCTCGTGGCTGTCGTGTAGTTGCCCTGGGAACCCCCTCTGATCGCGAAAAAACTCAGTGGTATTTTCAGCGCTACGTGCAACATCTTCCAGCAGCAGGTGAAATTATCCTCTTCGATCGCAGTTGGTACAACCGAGCCGGAGTTGAACGGGTGATGGGTTTTTGTACCGAAGCAGAATATCAAGAATTCATGCAATCTTGCCCAGAATTTGAACGAATGCTGGTGCGATCGGGCATTGTTTTAATCAAGTACTGGTTCTCCGTCAGCGATGAAGAACAAGAAAAACGCTTTCTTTCTCGCAGTCACGATCCAGCAAGACGCTGGAAACTCAGTCCAATGGATTTGGAATCACGCGATCGCTGGGTAGAATATTCCAAAGCCAAAGATACCATGTTTGCTTACACAAATATTCCAGAAGCCCCCTGGTTTACAATTGAAGCAGATGATAAAAGACGGGCGCGGCTCAACTGCATTCATCATTTGTTGAGCAAAGTTCCTTACGAAGACATGACACCTCCTCCCTTAGAGCTTCCCTCTAGACCTGTGGCTGAGGATTATGTCCGCGCTCCACGTAATGAGCAGTTCTTTGTCCCTCAAGTATATTAAGCAACATCACTGTTGTGTTGCAGCTTCTCGCTAATAATTGAATATAGGGAGAAGTCGAAAGGTATGTGCAATTTTATCTATGGGCGTTGCATAGACACCTACTCCTGTGAAGAAGCCGGATTTTGATAATAAATTCTTGTCGCAGCACTTTTTAAGTTAGACCTAATGACTGACACAGACTCGTCAAATATACGTAAAAAAACAGCACTACTCAGATTATTAACAGCTTTCAAACGAAAGCTCAATGAACAAATTAATCTTTGTCAAAGTATTGTTTTTGAATATGGCACAGTTGACGCAATTATGGACAATAATTTTTCTCAAGAGTATGTTGTACATGATTATGTATTTTACTGTTTTACCAAAGCGTGTAAAAGCTTGATGGCTGTATCAATTCTCCTTGAGAATCAACTACCTGAAGATGCGATGAGCTTATTACGTAGCGTCTATGAAAACTATCTGCACATCATATATGTGATCCAAAACCCAGAGAATATAGACGATTTTGTGCATAAGAAAATTGGTCTTTATACAGGGCGCTTACAGCATCCAGTTTCTCAAAAAGGACGAAAGTTATCAAATCAAGTTATAGATACTGAAACTGGCGAAACTTTATCCTATGGTATAGGTATATCAACTTTAGTTTCTCGAAGCAAGTATAAGTATGATCAAGCAGTTCATACAATCATGTTTCCATTCCTGAGTGAGCATACTCACCCTAATATGGTTGCTTCTGGCAATTATCGAGAGGATGATGACATACATTATTCCTATTGGGAAGCCTCAAACACTTTGCAAGCTACGTTTTTTGCCCTTTACATAAGTACACTAATTTTAAGTGAGTCATTAACTTTTGAAGCATTAGTTGAAGTAAAAGAAATCAAATATGAGTGCCGTCAGAGTATGAAGCTATGCAAGCGATTTCTTACTCTAATGGAGTTTCCAAATCAGTTTGACAGTTTACCAAACGATATACAAAATAGGCTCACTGAACTAGCCGATCATTTGAGTCGGCGTGAGCGTTGCTATTTGAAGCCATACATCTAATTGTTATGTGCTTCAATTTCGTAGACATCGCCTAGTTTATTGCTGAGTGAGGGCGTAGGCGTAGCTCGTCGTAGACATCGCAATTATAAAATCCCTAAATATGCAGTGTTTTTTTATGAGGTCAGAGTGATAAAAGTTAAACTTACAGCAATTTGATATCAAACCCACCACAAAGCTCGTAAACTGTAAAAATGTAAAGAATAGTATTTAAAGATGGCAGCATATTCAATTGACTTACGACAAAAGATATTAAGTGCGTGGCAAAACAAAGAAGGCAGGCAAAGGGAATTAGCAAAACGATTTAAAGTCAGTTTGTCTTTTATTCGTGACTTTTTATGCCGGTATCGAGAGACGGCAGAGATTGCTGCCAGACCCCAAGGAGGAGACCGCCGCTCGAAGCTTAATAGTATTGAGCAAGAATTGTTAAAGGTAATCGTGACAGAGCAAAGCGATATATATTTGCGAGAAATTCAAGAAGCCATAAAAGAGCGCACAGAAATAGACGTAAGTATATCCAGTTTATCCCGCACTCTTAAACGCTTAAAATTAAATCGGAAAAAAAACTTTAGTATCGACTGAGCAAACTACAGAAAGAGTACAAAAATTGCGCTATGAATTTCGACTTTGGCTAGATACGATAGATGTCAAAAACCTGATATTTATTGATGAAACAGGTGTAAATCTGTCTATGACAAGACATTATGCCAGAGGAATTGACGGCGGAAGAATCTATGATGAGCGACCAGGTAATAAAGGCAAAAACATCACCGTAATTGGGGCTATGAGTGATGAGGGATTAATTGCCACTATGACTTTTCCAGGTAGTCTGAACACTGCTAGCTTTTTAGTTTTTATTGAGCAAATATTACTACCTCAGTTATGGATTGGAGCAATTATAGTCATGGACAATTTACCCGCTCATTATGCTGCAACTGCAAAATCTTTAATAGAATCTGTTGGCTCAAAGGTTAAGTTTTTGCCTCCATATTCACCTGATTTATCGCCAATTGAGTTATGTTGGTCAAAGCTAAAAGAAATTCAACGTTGGTGCTAAAACTCGAACATTCGATGCTCTAGATGTTGCAATAACTATGGCTGTTAATGCCATTACTGACGATAATGCTCTAAATTGGTTTAATCATTGCGGTCTCTTTTTTGAGCCTATTTAGATAACTCTTCTTGTGGCGCTTTTGATCACAAACTGCTGTAACTAGCGATCGCAACAACGTCTACTTCTTGTCCATCTCACAAATAATTCCTAAAGACGATCGCAACAACAGTCTACTTCTTTTACTGCGATGTCTACGACGGGCTATTCGGCGATCGCACTATCTCGTAAATTAGTTTTATTAACACGCAATCATCGGGATTTGGGCAAAGTACCCGGATTGTTAATTGAGGATTGGACGGTGTAATGCGATCACCTAATTTATTGTCGAGTGAGAGCGTAGGCAAAGCCCGTCGCAGACATCGCAACAACAGTCTACTTCTTTTACTGCAATGTCTACGACGGGCTATTCGGTGTCGCACTATCTCGTAAATTAGTTTTATTAACGCGCAATCATCAGGATTTGGGCAAAGTACCCGGATTGTTAATTGAGAATTGGACGGTTTAATACGTAGGCGCAGCCCGTCGTAGACATCGCTTAGTTTATTGTCGAGTGAGAGCGTAGGCAAAGCCCGTCGCAGACATCGCAACAACAGTCTACTTCTTTTACATCTCACACACAATCGTTAAAGGTAATTACTCCAAGTGGCTACTTTTTGTGGATATTAGATGGGGAAATTCTGTATAATATATAAATATTTAGATGAAAAATTTAGATGAAAAAATTCCAGATAATTATCCAAATCGGGTAATTAGACGGAAAATTTCAGTCTAATTATTTATTAGACCTTCTAAGAAGCAAAGTAATTTTTAAAGCCTCTGTTGTTATGGCATTTAGCGAGAAAATAAAACTGCTTGCAAAACAGAAATCAGCATTTAGGTGTTGTTTGTGTCATAAGCCTTTTGTGGAGATACATCACATAATCCCTCAAGCGGAAGGTGGATCAGACAAACTAGAAAATGCTGCGCCTTTGTGTTCATATTGTCATGATCTTTACGGAGGTAATCCAGAAAAGAGAAAGACAATTCGTCAGATGAGAGATGATTGGTGGAAGGTGATAGAAAAAAGGTGCAAAAATCTCACAGAATCAGTCGATCTGGAAAAGTTTTGTGAAATTCAATGTGGTGAAAATTGGGAAGGTATACTCCGCTCAGGGGGAATTTATCTCTATCATGCAGTGTTTGAAGAGGAAGATTTTGAGGACAGTGTTTATCATATCCACAGACTCGTCAAAACTACTCAGGATAAGTATCCTAACCAAAGAAGGTTTCTTTTTCTTGATATAGATGGTCATAAAAATGAAAATGGTGGGTTTGATCACGATATGCACGAGCTTCAAGTAAATTTTCTGTTGGGTCTTCTAGTACAATTTCTCACTGAAATTCATATGCCTCTAGGAACTATCAAAAATGAGAAAGCACAAAGGAATGATGTTCCAGAGAGAATAGAAATTTTTGAAAAGCTTGATCAAGAGTCTATCAATGAAGCAATTGATAAAGGTATATCTAGTATTTGGGTTGCAGATAAAGACAAGTTGATGACGTTTGAGTAATATTTGTTAAATGAAGCCGATCGCACCATTTAATCTAAATAATCGTCATTATAAATAGTCTTTTATTTAACAGTTTTTCTTAGAGCAAAATGCAGTAAAAATCTAAAAACCAGATTACATAAGAGTTATACTGTCTAAAGCATCAAAACAGATTGTTCCTAAATAACCCTGCAACTTACATTTAGGCTAGAAATAAGCTCTTTTTTCTCCCGCCGCTAAAAAACCTTGCATTATATGATGTTGAGGAGCGATCGCTAGGTTCGGAGTAATCCCAAGAGTGCATTTGACGGAAAGGAAGACCCATCTTTTGGAAGACATACTTCTCTTTCACACCAGAAGCTACTAGGTCAGGCTTCAGCGCTTTGATAAATTCCTCGAATTCGTAAGCGGTAACGTCGTCATAAACGATGGTGCCGTTTTCGATGTAGTGAGTGGTACGTTTGTAATCGTCATTATGAGCGAACTCATAACCTGTACCAATCATCTTCATTCCCAAGTCTTGGAAAGCTGGGACAACGTGGCGAGGACGTAGACCACCAACCATGATGGCAACGGTCTTACCTTCCAAACGGGGGCGATACTTAGCAACTACCGCATCCATTGTGGGCTGATACTTGGCGATAACCTTCTCAGCGTTTGCTTGGATTGTTTCGTCAAACTTGGAAGCGATTTCCCGTAAAGATTCAGCAATCTTGGTGGGGCCGAAGAAGTTGTATTCCAACCAGGGTATACCATAAGCTTCTTCCATGTGACGGCTGATGTAGTTCATCGACCGGTAACAGTGGATGAGGTTCATCTTCACATTGGGGGTCATCAACATTTCGTTGATTGTGCCATCACCTGACCACTGAGCGACTACGCGCAAGCCGATTTCTTCTAACAGGATGCGGCTAGCCCAAGCATCTCCACCGATGTTGTAGTCACCAATGATGGCTACATCATAAGGAGTACCTTCAAACTTGAGTGTACCGTCTTTTTTCGCTTGGTCGGATCTGGTGAATACCCAGTCACGAACCATGTCGTTAGCAATGTGGTGTCCCAATGATTGGGAAACACCCCGGAAGCCTTCGCAACGCACAGGTACAACTGGCTTGCCGATTTCTTTCGATGTCTTCCGAGCAACTGCTTCAATGTCATCCCCAATTAGACCGATGGGGCATTCAGATTGAATGGAAACACCACGGTTAAGAGGGAAAAGTACATCTAGTTCTTGGATGAGCTTGACAAGTTTCTTGTCACCACCGAACACGATATCTCTTTCTTGGAAGTCAGAGGTGAAATGCATGGTACCAAAGGTATCAATACCTGTGGTGCCGATGTAGTAGTTACGACGACCAGACCAAGACCAGTAACCGCAACCTACAGGCCCGTGGCTGATGTGGATCATGTCCTTAATAGGACCCCAAACCACACCTTTAGAACCGGCGTAAGCACAACCACGAGCGGTCATTACACCTGGAAGGGATTTGATGTTAGACTTAACGCCGCAATCGGACTTACCTTCTTCGTATACACTTAAGTGCTTTTCGCGCTTTTTAGCAGCTTTTTCAGGATAAGCACTGAGAACTTCTTTAATTAGTTCTTTTCTTTCTTCGATGATGTTTTGATTTTCTGGAGGTGTCATACTTAGCCTCTGTGACTCGTAAGGATCGGGGCATAGGGGGACTAGGAGTCCCCTCTAAGATTAGGGGGGAGATGGAAGAGAGAGGAAAAGGTAAGATATGGAACTCTTCCTTTTTCCTTGTGCTAAAGCATTATTTCTTAGCAGCTACTACTTGACTACAGGAGCTTTATTCAGCAGCAGTCTGAGCAACTAACTTAGCAGTATTTTCTTCGCTTTCGAGAATACCGAATTCGATCAACAATTCTTCTAGTTCTTCCATTTCGATGGGTGTAGGAATAGCCAAGTTTTTGTTGTTGATGATCTTGGTAGCCAATGTCCGATATTCGTTAGCTTGGTTGCTTTCTGGTGCGTATTCGTTAACGGTCATGCGGCGTAATTCAGCGTGTTGAACAATGTTGTCACGTGGTACGTAGTGAATCATTTGGGTGTTCAACCGTTTTGCCAAGGTTTCGATCAATTCGATTTCTCGGTCTGTGTTACGGCTGTTACAAATCAAACCACCCAAACGCACGCCACCGGTGTGAGCATACTTAAGAACACCACGAGCGATGTTGTTAGCAGCGTACATCGCCATCATTTCACCAGATGTCACGATGTAGATTTCTTGTGCCTTACCTTCGCGGATAGGCATTGCGAAACCACCGCATACAACGTCACCTAATACGTCGTAAGATACGAAGTCTAGGTCTTGGTAAGCACCATTTTCTTCTAAGAAGTTGATGGCGGTGATAATACCACGACCGGCGCAACCTACACCGGGTTCTGGACCACCAGATTCTACGCAACGAACGTTACGGAAACCAGTTAACATTACTTCTTCGAGTTCGATATCTTCTACTGCACCACGTTCAGCAGCCAAGTGAAGAACGGTTGTTTGAGCTTTGCTGTGCAGCATCAAACGGGTGGAGTCAGCTTTAGGGTCGCAACCGACGATGAGGATGCGTTGACCCATTTCTGCCATAGCTGCCAAGGTGTTTTGGGAGGTGGTAGATTTACCGATACCGCCTTTACCGTAGAAAGCTATCTGTCTAATGTTTTCTTCTGTCATTGTTCGTGTTTCCCTGCAATTGGTTGGTTGGTGGGTCTGTGCGTTTGTCAGTTGCGTTCACGCCAGTTGAGCGACAGTAGTGAGCGCGTGTAGAGCATCGTTGGTAGCGTTGGCATAAATGCCTGCTGGGGGCGATCGCTCCACAGCCAAAATTATTGACAGTAAGTTCATCGATCTTCCTCGTTAAAATTTTTTTCTTTTGGTTGTTTGTCCTTTGTCCTTTGTCATTTGTTTTGACAAAGAACAAAGAAAATTACGCAATTTACAAATACGTCATAATGTGTTTCAGCTTGCAAGATTCGATAGGACTTGATGTTGTTATTTGTCAACAATCAATGCATAAGTCCTATTACTTGTTCAAAATAGCGCCCTTCATGTTTGTGACGCGATCTAGTGCAGCTTTGGTGTTTTCTGCTGACACTCCACGCACAGCCATTGCTTCACCGAGATGCTTGGCGATCGCATCGAAGTGTGGTTGCTGTAAATTCAATCCTGCGTGGGTTTTGTCCATTGGACGACCGCCGTATTGCTTTGGCCCCTCAAATATTTGAGCTAAGAAAGCAACTAGATGATTGCGTTGCTTCGCCATGTCTGTACCAGCAAAAACGGGAGCGAGGAGGCTGTCTGTAGCAATGCGTTTGTGGAGTTCATCTACTACTTGTTCAATAGCCGGTTGTCCACCAATATTGTCGTACAATGTGCTCATACTTGTCTCCTTTGAAGCGAGTTGGATGATGAAATTTGCAAGTAGGCGCTTAATCTCTTGGCCTATATGCTGTTAGCAGTAATAGTGGTAGGACTGATACCAATTCGTAATACTTCGACTACGCTCAGTACAAGTTCGTAATTAAGAAAGAATTGGTATGAAGCATCGAGTGGAGACAATGATTCGGTTCAAATCCTACTTTCTGTTCCTGGCTGAATGCATATTAGGGCGTATTTGTAGAGTACGATAAGTCCTACAGCAATTCCTAAACTGCTTCGACTACAAGGCTCTTGCTGACACGATCTTGTAATCTGGCTTCGATCGCAATTTTGAGAGTTGCTGTACTACTAGAACAGGAACCACAAGCACCTTGCAGTACAACTTTAACGCGATCGCCTTCTACATCATAGAGTTCTACATCTCCCCCGTCTGCAATCAGTACGGGTCTGACTTCTTCATCAAGAACTTTTTGAATTAGAGCAATCTTTTGCACGTTTGTTAGCGCTCGTTGCTTTGAATTAACAATTTCTGTGGCAACTTTTACGCCGTAATTGTTGAGAGCAGGTGAGGCGTATTCCTGTTGAACTGATCTAATAATATCATCAATGTTCGCCAGACAGGAACCGCATCCGCCACCAGCTTTCACATAATTTGTTACTTGCTCGGCATCCGTGAGATGATTTTCTAGAATCACGCGACGAATTTTAGATTCGCTGATGCCAAAGCAACTGCAAACTAATGCACCTTCATCGTCATCATCGTGGGTAGCTAGAGGTATGCCACGATAATTATAGATAGCGGCTTCTAGCGCTTCTTGTCCCATCACAGAGCAGTGCATCTTTGCTTCTGGTAAACCACCCAGGTAATCTGCAATGTCTTTATTGGACACTTTCAGGGCTTCATCTAAGGTTAAACCTTTAACCATTTCGGTTAATGCACTAGAAGATGCGATCGCACTAGTACAGCCAAAGGTTTGAAAGCGAGCATCTAGAATCTTATCAGATTCTACTTCCACTTTCAGGTGTAATCTCAGAGCATCGCCGCAAGCAATGCTGCCGATTTCACCCGTTGCAACCTTAACTCCAGCTTCGCCCGTTTCTTCAATTTCTCCCTGATTTTTGGGATCGTAAAACAGTTCTAATACTTTATCGGTGTAGTCCCACATATTATTAAGTGCTGAGTGCTGAGTACTGAGTAATGAGTGGGGAGTGGGGGGATTGGGGAAGGGGGAAGGGGAAAAATCATTCCTTTACCCTTTACCCTTTAACCTTTTCCCATTTTTTCCCAGTCCCTAACGATGCGCTAGTGCTTGTTCTTGTCCTTGCAACCAACCTGCATCATCATTTTTGAAGGGAGAGAGGGCGCGTAAACGTTCTACAATACTGGGCATTACCTCTATTACTTGATCGATTTCGGCTTCTGTGGTGTAGCGACAAAGACTGAAGCGAATTGAACCGTGCAAAGTTGTGTAGGGTAAGCCCATTGCCCGCAGGACATGGGAGGGTTCCAGAGAACCGGAGGTACAAGCAGAACCGGATGATGCACAGATACCGTATTTGTTCAATAACAGTAGGATTGCTTCACCTTCGATGTACTTGAAGCCGATATTGGTTGTGTTTGGCAATCTCTGCGTAACGTCGCCATTAACTACACAATCGGGAATTTTAGCGAGTAAAGTTTGTTCGAGGCGATCGCGCAGCTTTCTTTCTCTTGCCGTCGCTTCTTCTAAGTGTAACAGTTCTAGTTCCGCAGCTTTGCCCAAGGCAATAATTCCTGGAACATTCTCAGTTCCCGCTCTCCGTCCGCGTTCTTGGTGTCCCCCAATCATGAAGGGACGGAACCGAACTCCGCGCCGAATATATAAAGCACCAATTCCTTTCGGCCCGTGCAGCTTGTGACCAGACAGGGTTAACATATCGACGGTGCTAGTCTTCATATTCAACGGGATTTTTCCCACAGCTTGCACTGCATCTACATGGAAGATAGCGCCAGATTCTTTGACGCGCAACCCAATTTGCTCAATCGGGAAAACCGTGCCGGTTTCGTTATTAGCATACATAATTGTCACCAAGGCGGTGTTACCCGTCAAGGAAGCTTCTAGTTCATCTAGATCCAGCTGCCCTTGATGATTTACTGATAGATAGGTAACACTATAACCTTGAGTTTCTAATTGTTTGCAGACATTGAGTACTGCTGGATGTTCAACTTGGGTAGTGACGATATGGCGCTTTTCTGGTTGCGCTAACAGTGCGGCTCGAATCGCCGCGTTATCTCCCTCAGTACCACAACTTGTGTAGACAATTTCTGACTCATCGGCTCCCAGGATGGCTGCAAGTTGTTCTCTTGCGGTTCTCACTGCTTTACCGACTTGCCCACCAAAGGTATGCATACTGGAGGGATTGCCGTAATAATCCGTCAGGTAAGGTAGCATTACCTCTATAACTTCTGGGTCTACCTTAGTGGTGGCATTATTATCGAGATAGATGCAGTTATTTTGCATTGTTGTCTTCAATTAAGAATTAGGAATTATTTAATTAAGCTTCAGAACCCACTGATTGGGATTGACGCTTTTGCAATTGCTCAGAGTATTTCTGAGAATAGGTTTGAAACCAACGTTCCCAGTAATCTTGTTTATTTGTTAATTTAGCGATTACGCGGTTGTAATTAGCAAACCAGCCTTCCCAATAATCGCTAGGCTGCTTAACGCAACCGTCGCAGGTGGGACAACCAGCTTTACACTGAGGCACGGTATGAATGCTACCAACACAGTTTGTACAAAGTTCAGGGTCAATCCAGTGCTGTCCATCAACCACTTTAATTGCATTCGTCGGACATACCGTTAGACAGAGATTGCAGGAAATACACTGGCTAGTAAGAATTTTGTAAGCCATGATTTATTCTCCTTTTGGGGAATGGTTACTGGGGATTGGGTACTGGGTACTGGGTAATGGATACTGGATACTGGGTATTGATTGGGAAAATTCTTCCTTAATTCCCAGTCCCCAGTCCCTAATCCCTAATTCCCTAATTCCTTAACGTATTGCTCGTAGAACTCTAAAGCAACCTTTTCAATTACGTCGTAAGCTTCAACAGTCTTGATTCCAGCTTCTTGCAATTTTTCTTGAGGACAGTTACCAATCTTGGAGACTAAAACTGCTTTGCAATCTGCGATCGCTTTCATAATATGCTCAAAAGAAGCTTCTTCGCTGTATCCACCTTGGCAGTACTGGTCAATTTTGCGATGACCGATAAAGCGAACTTCGTTTCCACCCACTTCGTAAATTTGGAATTCTTTCGCATGACCGAAGTGTTGGTTAACTAAGCCGCCGCCTTTGGTTGCTACTGCAACTAAAACTTTCGGACTATTGGCAATTTTCTTACCAGCTAGCGCTTTATCTTTGGCTACTTTAAGTTCTTCTTTAAACTTCTCAATTCCTTCGTGAACAGTAGCGCGTTGTTCCATGTCATATTCGGGAGCCATTTCCAAGAATTTCTCTTTGGAAAACTCTTGGCTGCGGTCTTCTCCCAATAATCCGACTGCATCGGCACGGCACTGGCGACAGTGACGCATCATTTTCATGTTACCGGAGCAGTTGTCTTGAACTTCTTTGAGTTCTTTGGGTGTGGGGCCGCGTTGACCGGTTAAACCGAAGTGTGTGCCATGTTCTGGTGCAGAAATCAATGGCATGATGTTGTGCAAGAATGCACCTTTCTCACGGATGACTCGATTCACTTCGACTAAGTGATGGTCATTAATTCCGGGAATCATCACGGAGTTGACTTTGCACAAGATGTCAGCATCTTTCAGGGCTTGCAATCCTTCCATCTGTCTTTCGTGGAGGATTTTTGCACCTTCAAGACCTCTGTAACGCTTGCGTCTGTAGTGAACCCAAGGATAAATTTTAGCACCGATCTCTGGATCTACCATGTTAATGGTGATCGTCACGTGATCTATATTTAATTGTTTAATGCGATCGATGTAGTCTGGCAGCATTAAACCATTGGTTGATAAGCACAGCTTGATGTCTGGTGCTTGCTCTGCAATCAACTCAAATGTGCGGAAAGTCTTTTCTGGGTTCGCCAATGGGTCGCCAGGGCCAGCAATTCCCACGACTGTCATTTGGGGAATCTTGCCACCAATGACCAAAGCTTTGTGTGCGGCTTCTTCTGGTGTTAGCAATTCGCTAACTACTCCAGGACGGCTTTCGTTAGCGCAATCATATTTGCGGTTGCAATAGTTGCATTGAATGTTGCAAGCTGGTGCAACTGCAACGTGCATCCGGGCGTAGTGGTGATGAGCGTCTTCGCTGTAGCAGGGATGTTTAGCAATGCGTTCTTGGAGCTTTTCGTCCCTTTCCACGGTGGTGCTGGTGGTGCTATCGCAGCCGCAACCACCTGATTTTGCTTGGGTTGGCGATTCCGTAGCGTTGGAGTTGAGGAGTCGTGTAGACGGTGATGTCATTGAGTTTCGCAAAAGGTCGGTGGACTTGGCTGCCACTGTGGGAGATGCTGTTGCTACTCTTCGATGCCCAGAATTGAAGTCGCGTCTTTCACACTGCCTGCAAACCCTTGGGTTCGGGCGACTTGTTTTCAAGTAAAGCAGGCGATAGATATCTGATGTTCGGCTGGTGTGTGTCAACGTTCGGTTCTTGGGTAGAATTTGTGCTTACAGCCGCGACTTCTCTTCACTTCAGGCATGGTGCTATGTCATCCCTCCACTCACCCTTCGCTTTGTTTTGTTTCAGAGCGTTAGGTGATTGGCGATATAAGATTTATAGCAGCCGTCTCCCAGCCAGATGTTGCGTCTCTCTAGGATAGAATTTATTGGATTTATTACTTTTGTACTCAAATACTAAAAACCCTAATTCTTCAAGCGTTACAAGAATTAAAAAAGTTTTTTTCAGGTAGGGGTTCTAGTATTTTTTGGTTGGGGTTCTAGTGTTTATAGATAGGGGTTCAGGATTTCTTTGTACTCAGCCAAAACCCAATCCTAGCAATAACTTTAACTAAATTGAAACTAGGTTTGGGTTATTTAAATGTGTACTCAGATTGCCCTCAAGTTCCGTCAAAAGCAAGAAATGACAAGGGTTTGAGGGTGAAAAACTGGAGTAGTCTACATCGTTCTACTCCAGAAACGTGCGAAATTCAATTCTGTATCTAACATATCATTTTTTTCAGGGTAAAAATGCAATTCATATTTATTTAATTTTTGCTTTGACAATGATGTTCAATTGTGGTTCTAAGTCTTGTCTGATCAGCGATGTGAGGCAATGAAAATAGGTGTGTTGCTGCATATCATTTTCAAAAAACTTAACTTTTAACTTCTTTTTTTCATTCCCACAATGAGGAGATGGGTAGTAAACTGTCGGATTTTGTGTTTAGGAGAAACAACAAACTATAATCTAACATGATTGAGCGATCGCAATGATTTTTCTGAATTGCTCACTACAAACCTTAGCAAAAAACCCCATTCCCAACACGGGAAGGGGCAAAATTTAAAATATTTCTTCTTAATAGGATAGAGGTTGTCCAGATACCGCCCTTTGTTGCTGATACTATTTGGCTACAATCAAACCAAACGTGAAAAAATCTTAAGTTATGATAGCCATTTCCCAACAGCCGCCCAAAATGACCGTTGAGGAGTATCTCGAATGGGAACCTCAGCAAGACCTTCGCTACGAATATGCAAATGGCGAAGTGTTTGCTATGACAGGCGGTACAATTCCCCATAACGACATAGCGCTAAATCTCTACAGACCTTTGTACCCTCATTTGCGTTCCAGGGGTTGTCGAGTGAATGTGTTAGACGTGAAAATGCAACTCACTCCCCAAAGTCGCTACTATTATCCTGATGTTATTGTCAGTTGCGACCCTGAAGACCTTAATGCCCGCAACTTTATTCAACATCCGAAGTTAATTGCCGAAGTTCTTTCCCCAGGTACAAGCGCGAAGGATCGGGGTGAAAAATTTACTTATTACCTGAGAATCCCCAGTTTGCAAGAGTATATCTTGATTGACTCGGAACAAATCTCCGTTGAGCGTTACTGTCGGGGTGAGGGTAGGATGTGGTTTTACTATCCCTACACGGCTGGAGATATCGTCACCTTATCGAGTATTGAATTTGAGTGTCCGATTGAATTGCTGTATGAAGGTGTTGTATTTACCACTGAAGAATAAAGAGAATGTTCCGTGTTAACTTTTAAGCAACTGCATAGCCAGTGTAAGGTCTTAACTCCGGTGAACGAAACCCCAGAACAATGTGTTCTTTAGGAATTCCAGCCCGTTCTAAATCGGCAGCAATGCCTTCTTCCGTGCCATCCCGTTGAATCCAGATTTTGCCATCAATCAGGTCAATATGAACCAGACAGCCATGAATACGGCGATCGCCATCCCAACCTAGATCCATCCACAAATAGCGATCGCGGGTCTTTAATCAAAGCATTTTTGACATTGTTGTGATATGGGTCTCTAGCTGGCATACAAGTGTAGTTTTAGACTGATATTTCCATTTTAGGAAATTTCTGACTGCGCCTAGCATCCTTGTTAAATCCCATACGATGCCGATAGCGAGTCTGCGTACCCTTACAGGTAAGCAAGCTACGCTTTTAGCGTCTGTCTACGACACGCTGCGCGAACGCAGAGAGCGTCACAGCCCGTCGTAGACAGTGCAGTTTCCAGCTAATTGCAAATAAAGACTCTGCAAGTCAGCCGAAATGCTGTTATTCAAAGTTTTGCTACCTCTGGAGTTATGGTTTAGTTCAAAAGGCAGACTTGTATATACTGATGAACGAGCGTCAACAGTTAGTAGTTGGTTAGCTAAAACAGAAGAACATCCCAAATTGTCTTTGCAAATTTGGTGCTACTTGACCTCGATAAACGATATTATGTTATCCAAGTCATTTCCAATGTAACTATAATCACCAGCACTAAACTCACGGCATAGTCCACCAGTTTCATTTTGGCACACACGTACCACTGTATTTGGTGGTACACGTAATGAGCTAATACTGTCATTACCAACAATATTTAAGCCACCTTCGTTAGCTTTGTATACTCCTGGAGTTGTCGGAAAAGACTGGGAAACTCCAGCAAAATTCTGATCTCTATAGACCTCAACTTGTGGTGACGACGTGGAGGAAGGATTGACCTCGATAAACGATATTATGTTATCCAAGTCATTTCCAACATAACTATAATCACCAGCACTAAACTCACGGCATAGACCACCAGTTTCATGTTGGCACACACGTACCACTGTATTTGGTGGTACACGTAATGAGCTAATAGCGTCATTACCAACAATATTTAAGCCACCTTCGTTAGCTTTGTATACTCCTGGAGTTGTCGGAAAAGACTGGGAAACTCCAGCAAAATTCTGATCTCTATAGACCTTAACTTGTGGTAGCGTAGACGACACATTGTAGGAGAGCTTGTAAATAGTACCGCTGTAATCATCAGAAATTAACAAATTACCTTGTGGATCGACTACCATATCCACAGGTCGTCCCCAAGTTTCTTGTGTTGCTGGAACTACCCAACCACTGACTAAATCTATCTCTTCTCCTGGGGTCTGTATCGTAGTGTTCCAAGGAAAGTAAGCAATTTTGTAGCCCGTTTTTGTCTGCCGATTCCATGAACCATGTAACCCCGTCACTACCCCATTTGAGTACAGACTAGGAAAATTGGTATTTTGTAAGAATGTTAGTCCCAAGGGAGCCGAATGAGCTTGGATACCCTTGGTAATCCTATCCATCGCATCGCAATTAACATGTCCATCAGCATTAAACTGATAGTCGCGGTCAAAGGGCATATTGTTGAGGCCATTTGGCGTGTCAGGATTGGGGTTGCAAAATGGCCAACCGTAATTACCGCCATCTCGGACTTTCGTAAACTCCTCTGGTGGGTGGTTGTCAACGTAGGACGGAATAATATTTCCGTAATTGCCACTACCATCGTTGAAGGGATAGGCGATATTATCTCGATTATTAACGACTACCCAAAGGTCATTTGTGTTAGGTAAGAATGCTAATCCTTCGGCATTGCGTAAACCTTGAGCAAAAAGCCGTTGATTACTTCCATCTGCGTTGTATTGGTAAATCGCGCCGCGCTTGGGGTTACTAACGGTATCTTGCGTACAAGCATTGCATGTAGAAGCGATCGACACGTACAGTTTATGATTGGCATCGAGTGCGATATTTTTTAGTTCGTGACCATAAGCACCTCTGAGTTCGGCTGTGCTGCTGTCTGGTAAACCAGCTACGACAACTTCGCGATTCTGCGCGGTTATATCTCCAGAGTTGTAGATGAAGCGGTTAATTTGATGACTCTCAGAGATATAAATGTATGTGGTGTTGTCAATGGTGTGAAATACAATGTCGTGCGGTTTGCGTAGACCTGTTACGAAGTCAGAAATAATTGGGTCATTAGTGCCATTTGGCCTTACGATTACAACTTTACCCAAACTGGGCTGCGACACTAAAAGATCCCCATTGGGAGCAACTGCCATAAAGCGCGCTTGCGGAATGCGAGCATAAACAGAAACAGAAAAGTTAGGCGGCACTTTCAAGTAACGGTTAATATTAAAGGGCGTATAGCTCATTGTATTAGGCACTGTCAGCTTGGTTTCAACAGATGCATCTGGGAGTTGACCGAAAGCTGCGGTAGGAAAAACTTCTAAGGATATCAAACTAGTAAGTGAGGCGATAACACTAACTAGCGATGCGGATAGTATACGTCCGAACATCTGTGTTGGATTTAGGAAAAACACACCCATTTTTGAACTTCCTTCTATTATGGTAGTGATGTATATTACACATAACTCTCAGTTGATCGATTTTTTGAGAGTTAGGGATTTACAAATAAACTATACCTGGATCTGGCCTGCCCTTAGCCGAAGCCGGGCAATACCTCACGCTTACCCCACAAGAAGTAGTTGAATATTTTTTTATTTGGAAGTCCCTTTGAAAGAAGCTTACTCAGGGGTACTAGTTTTTGCAATACTTCGTTAGTTATATTCTTTGACTCAAAACTTGTTAACGGAGTTCTAAGTCAAGAAATTGATTGAAGCGGGTAAAATTCGTACAGTTATTAAGCACACATATCCTTGATAAGAACTAGTAGTCTGATCGCATTTGTTATTTTGGCGTGTCCATAACGCACCCTACTGGCGTGGCAAGCTTAAAATAGTACATTAGACGTAGGTTGGGTGGAGCGGAGCGCAACCCAACATATATCAGGATGTTGGGTTACGCAAAGCCTCCATTCAACCTTGTATCTTAAAAGAGAGATTTAGGCAGAGGTTTTCCAGATACCTGTGATATTTCTGCAATCACCCTGAAATTCGGAAACATTACTCCAGCTAGTGGATATACTCGTAATCAAACTCTCAACAGAAGCGAGTATTATGCTGGACTGGTTAGCTATGTGGGGTGTAACTCAGGCCGCCGGGTTGATTTTTAAACCCATTCTGGAAAACTTAGCCAAGGATGCTGCTAAAGATTGGGCTAAAGATTTATTAAAAGGCATCCCTGGCAAGATTTTCCAGAAACTTAAGAAGGAAGACATAGAAATTGCTGCTGGTAAAGCCTTAAAGGAATTTTTGCAACTCATGCAGCAGCAGTTAAAGGTTCGTTGCAAACTTGCTGAAACTGAGATTAAAGAGTACACCACAGACATCCAGAAATTTATCAGCGATAAATCGGTTACAGAAATTCTTGGTCAGGCTTTTGATATTAATTGTGAATCTCTAGACGCTAAAACCCTAGAAGATAGTTGGAACAGGTTGCAATTAAAACCTCTGCCATCTAAATTTAACTGGCAATCAATTACAGAGCAGTATTTAACACAAGTCCAAGAACTTCTTTTAGATTCAAAAGATTTACACCATATCTTAGAATTACAAAAGTTATCTGATATTGAAATCAATACCAAAGAAATTGCTGGTGTTATTGTAGATTTTAATTTAGTTAAATATCAAGAAGGAATCCGCGAACGCTATGGCAATCTCAAATTAGATAGCTTAGATACTAGCGGCTATGCCTATAACGAACTGAAATTATGGCGGATTTTTACTGCTCAAAATGTCCGGGAAACTCATCAAGTTTTAGCACAAGTTCACGAACTACCTAAAGAACATCTTAGACGGCTGCGAGAAACTGACCAAGTAGAAGCAGAAGTGGAATTAGAAGAATTAGAACGCCACAAACGGATTTATTTTGAACAGCCGATCCGTTCAGTTTTAGATGTTGTCAATAAAAAGCAAGATTATAAATATCTTGTGATTTTGGGCGATCCTGGTTCAGGTAAGTCTACATTGTTGCAATTTCTGGCTTTGAATTGGGCTGAGTCTCCACTGAATAATGTTATCTCATTACCAATTCCATTGCTAATTGAGTTACGCACTTATATGCGGCGATGGGAAGATAAAGAGTGCAATAATTTTCTAGAATTTTTTCATCAATGTAGTGGTGCTGTTCATCATCTCAATCAACTTGAACTAGATAAACAATTAAAAGCTGGTAATGCCTTAGTGATGTTTGATGGTTTGGATGAGGTATTTGACCCTGGTAAGCGAGAGGATATAATTACTGATATTCATCGCTTTACTAATGACTATCCTGATGTGCAGGTAATTGTCACTTCTCGGATTATTGGCTATAAACCGCAACGATTGCTTAATGCTGAGTTTCGCCACTTTATCTTACAAGATTTAGACTCAGAACAAATTCAGGATTTTATCTACCGTTGGCATGAGTTAACTTTTACCGATGCAGTAGATAAAGTGAGAAAACGGGAACGGCTACAAAGAGGAATTGAAGCTTCCAAATCTATTGCAGAATTGGCAGGAAATCCTCTGCTGTTGACGATGATGGCAATTCTTAATCGTAATCAAGAGCTACCAAGAGATAGAGCTACACTTTACGATCAAGCATCGCGGGTACTGCTACATCAATGGGATGTGGAACGTGCTTTGACAGAAGATAAGAGGTTAGATCCCAAGACTATTAATTATAAAGATAAGCAAGCGATGCTGCGTAAGGTAGCTTATCTTATGCAAACTGGGGAGAAAGATTTGGCAGGGAATTTGATGAATGAAAATGATTTAGTCAAAGTTCTGACTGACTATCTCAAAACCATAGAATTTGATAAACCCAGAGAAGCTGCGCGGGTGATGATTAATCAACTGCGGACTCGCAACTTTATGTTGTGTTTCCTGGGTGCAGATTATTATGCTTTTGTGCATCGGACATTCTTGGAATATTTTTGTGCTTCGGAGTTTGTCTGGCAGTTTGAGAAAGAACGCAATCTTTCAATTGAGTCTCTAAAAACTGAAGTTTTTGGCAAGCACTGGCAAGATGAAAGTTGGCATGAAGTGTTGCTGCTAATTGCGGGAATGATTGAGCCAAGATTTGTTGGCGAGATTCTTGATTATTTAATGGCGCAAGATGGCGAAGAGGAAAAGTTTGTTAATCTTTTTTTAGCGGCTAAGTGTCTTGCAGAGGTGAGAAATCGCTCGGCGATCGCGTCAACGGCTACTCTATTACTTGACAAGCTAAAAGCCTTAACTAAATATGATCTTTGGTACTATTACGTCCCCCATCGAGATGAAGAAGCTAAAGTATTTCATGAAATTTGCACTCAAGCAGTCACAGCAATTGCAACGACCTGGCAAGAATCTTCCGACACTAAAACCTGGCTCCAAGAACGCGCTACCCAGGATGATAACTGGGATGTGCGACATACAGCAGTCGAAGAATTAGCGAAGAATTTCAAAGATGACCCCGACACCAAATTCTTTCTCAAAGAACGTGCTACCCAGGATGATGACAACGATGTACGAGGTGCAGCAGTCCGAGAATTAGCGAAGAACTTCAAAGATGACCCCGACACCAAATTCTTTCTCAAAGAACGCGCTACCCATGATGATGAAAACGACGTGCGATGTGTAGCAGTCCGAGAATTAGCGAAGAACTTCAAAGATGACCCCGACACCAAATTCTTCCTCAAAGAACGCGCTACCCATGATGATGACAACTATGTGCAACGTGTAGCAATCCAAGAATTAGCGAAGAACTTCAAAGATGACCCCGATACCAAATTCTTTCTCAAAGAACTCGCTATCCATGATGATGACAACTATGTGCGAGGTGTAGCAGTCCGAGAATTAGCTAAATACTTTAAATATCAGCCTGAGTTGTTTAACATCTACCACAACTGCGCTATTTATAACCCCTTTGAGCGCAAGCAAGAGCATGAAACTAATCCTCGGCGCATTGCACTGGAGATAATTATCAAGCAATTTCCTCAGCATGACCAGACTTTGCCACTGTTGCGCGATCGCGCAGAGAATGACCCAGATGAGCAAGTGCGGGAATTTGCTCAGAAGAAGTTGGCACAATTAAGCAATAATTGACGAGAATATTCCTGTAGAGACGACGATTTATCGCGTCTAACGTGCTAGTTTTTCAGACGCGATAAATCGCGTCTCTACATGAGGGTCTTTCTGGTTATCCCATCTAAATTAGTAAAATTAAATAAAAATAGGTAATCTCATGACTACATCTGTAAATACAACCAAAGTCTACGAGGAAATTATAGAGTTTATTGCTGCTGGCACTACTCCCCAAAGCGTTATCGATTTCAAACTCTCGGATTCAGCCAAAGAACGTTTAGAGAATCTCGTTTACCGCGCAAGAACTGAAGGCTAACTTGTACGGTTTTTTATTTTTTAACCCACGCAGAGACTTTTGGGGTGAGCATTTTCGACTAGATGAGGCTGTAATTGTGCATAAAACAGATATCGGTGAAGTTACCGCACGTATCCTAGATTTTAACAGCGATGAAAGACTTCTAGAACGACAAGCTTTAATTGCATCTGGTCAGTATCCCTCAGCATCGGCGCTAAAACAGATAAATAAATAGGTTATGATGTGCGAATTTTCTTCAGCACAGACTTGCTAACCTAACTCAAGTTGTTTAATGCGTTTTAGAGCATCTTGATAGTCACTTTCTTTTCCTTGTTGCTTATACAAATCGGCAGATTTACGAAAATCTTCAATTGCTGCTTGCTTATTTCCTAAATTAGACTGAGAATTACCCCGGTTGTAGTAAGCATTTGCATAATTGGGATTAATTTTAATAGCTTGGTTGTAATCTTCAATTGCTGCTTGGTTATTTCCTAAATTATAGAGAGCTAAACCCCGGTTGTAGTAAGCATTTGCATCGTTGGAATTAATTCTAATGGCTTGGTTGTAATCTTCAATTGCTGCTTGGTTATTTCTTAAATTATAGCGAGCTAAACCCCGATTGTAGTAAGCACTTGCATAGTTGGGATTAATTTTAATAGCTTGATTATAATCTTCAATTGCTGCTTGGTTATTTCCTAAATTATAGAGAGCTAAACCCCGGTTGTAGTAAGCACTTGCATAGTTGGGATTAATTCTAATAGCTTGGTTATAATCTTCAATTGCTGCTTGGTTATTTCCTAAATTATAGCTAGCTAAACCGCGAGCCATGTAAGAATTTGCATAGTTGGGATTAATTCTAATAGCTTGGTTATAATCTTCAATTGCTGCTTGGTTATCTCCTAAATCGTAGCGGACTAAACCACGGTTATAGTAAGCATTTGCATCGTTAGGATTAATTTTAATGGCTTGGTTATAATCTTCAATTGCTGCTTGGTTGTCTTCCAAATTATAGCGAGCTAAACCCCGATTTATGTAAGCATTTGCATCGTTAGGATTAATTTTAATGGCTTGGTTGTAATCTTCAATTGCTGTTTGCTTATCTCCTAAATCATAGCGAGCTAAACCCCGATTTATGTAAGCAACTGCATAGTTAGGATTAATTTGGATGGCTTGGGTATAATCTTCAATTGCACCGCGAAAATCTTTGTTGTTGTATTTTTCTAATCCTTCATTATAGTAAGCTTCAGCACTTTTACTTTTCTGTTCTATTGTTACTGGATTTGTCGGTCTTAGCAAATAAACAGCACCACCACCCATCAATACAATTAATGGAATAACAACAAGATATATAGAATTAGAATTTTTTTGCAGAGGTGGTGGAATAACTGGAGGTATAACAGGCTGAGTTACTGGTATTGGCTCTGAATTTAACGCTTGTAAAACTTCCGTCGCCGACTGATAACGCTGCTGGTATTCTTCTTGCAACAATCTATCCAGTATTCGCCCCAAATCCTCACTTACTGGTTGCTGCAAATACTGTCTCCAACTAGCAACCCAACCATAACCTTGTCGTTGCCAAAGTTCCCAAGGGTGAATTCCACTCAACAGGTGAAAGCAAGTTGCACCTACACTATATAAATCACTCGCTGGGTAAGCTTTACCTCCCTGCATTTGTTCCAATGATGCATAACCAAAAGAACCAATGGTTGTTCCTATTTGTGTCATCACTGTTGCTGTCAATTGTTTGGATGCACCAAAGTCAATCAGCACTAACTGCCCGTCACTGCGACGAATGATATTCTCTGGCTTGATATCGCGGTGAATGACTTGCTGTTGATGAACTGTTTTGAGAATATCTAACAAATCGAGCAATAATTCTCTAACTTTCTGCTGATTGAAAATTCCCTGCTGTTTTAATTCATCTAATAAATTCTGTCCGTCGATAAACTCCTGCACCAAATACAGGCGATTATCTTGGTTAAAATACGCCAATAGTGTGGGAATTTGGCGATGGTTTCCTAATTGTTGCAGTTGCTTTGCTTCTTGCTCAAATAGTTCTGTGGCTTTGTTTAGTGCGGCAGTTCCCTGGACTTGCGGTGCAAATTGCTTGATGACACAATACTCATTTAGTTTGTCTATATCTTCTGCTAAATAAGTTTTACCAAATCCACCACCACCTAATGATTTAATCGGGCGATAGCGGTTTCTCAGCACTACCATTCCTGTACCGCAGTTAGAGCAAAACATTGTGCGATCGCTATTGGGCGGATTGTGGCAATCTGGATTTAAGCAGCAGATCATAGCTATGCTTTCATTAGGAAATGTAATTATTATCGCTTAACTACAAGCTATTCCCTAGAGAAATCGCAAAAAAGCTCGTCAGTACATCAGTGCGGAGTAAGTATTTAAAATGTCTCGTCCATATATTAATGCAGAATTGCAGCGTTTAGTAGCGATCGCGCTGCCCATCTATGCGAGTATTATTTATATCCAGAAGTAGAGGGCTTAAGCTCTCAAGTTGACCATATAATCAGTGTCAAACACGGCGGCGCTACAACAGCAGATAATCTCTGCTATGCCTGTAGTTTCTGTAACCTGCAAAAAGGCACGGATTTAGGGTCAATTAATTGGCAAACTGGCGAACTTGTGCGGTTTTTTAACCCACGCAGAGACTCTTGGGGCGATCATTTTCGACTAGATGAGGCTGTAATTCAGCATCAAACAGATATCGGTGAAGTGACCACACGCATCCTAGATTTTAACAGCGACGATCGCATTATAGAACGACAAGCTTTAATTGCATCTGGTCAGTCTTCCTGAATGGGGAGAATTTTGCCACACTCACGGATAGACTTATGAAGAAGCTTTGAAAAATGCTCAAGAAGTTTTAGAAATGCTGATTGAATCATCTTTAGCAGATGGTAAAACTCTACCAGAGCCTAAAACGTTAGGAAAGTTTTTGGAAGTTGTATAAAAAATGCTGTGTTACAACTTAACATTGCTTTCAAATATCTTTGCAATAAATGAATCGGTTGTAAGGGCATACAGATGTATGCCTTTACACTATTGCTGGATATGGATCAATACCGTTCCGTTAAGGCTAAACTTCTTGCTAAAGACGCGTTAGCAGGGCGAACCCGATTCTAATTTTGCATCTCTACAGTTTAGGTGGAGCAGAAGGGTATACCAAATTTGCAAAGAAAATTGGGCACTACCTTACTTGTATAAACGATATTTTGTTATCCAAGTCATTTCCAACGTAGTTATAATTGCCAGCGCTATACTCACGGCAGAGACCACCAGTTTCATTTTGGCACACACGCACCACTGTACCCGCTGGTACACGTAATGAGCTAATAGCGTCATTACCAACAACATTTAAGTCCCCTTGGTTGGCTTGGTATGTTCTTGGAGTTGTAGAAAAAGATTGAGAAACTCCAGCAAAATTAGCGTCTCTGTAGACTTGAACCTGTTGTTGTAACGGTGTGTTGGGGACGTTGTTGGAGACGTTGTAGGAAAGCTTGTAAATTGTGCCGCTGTAATCATCTGAAATTAACAAATTACCTTGCTGATCTACTGCCATATCTACCGGTCGCCCCCAAACATCTCGCGTTCCTGGAACTTGCCAACCGCTGACTAAATCCATCTCCTGCCCTGGGGTTCTTGTCGCACTGTTCCAAGGAAAGTAAGCTATTCTGTAGCCCGTTTTAGTCTGCCGATTCCATGAACCATGCAGTCCCACCACTACCCCATTTGAGTATAGACCGGGAAACCTGGTATTTTGCAAGAATGTTAGTCCTAAGGGAGCCGAATGTGCTTGGATACCCTTGCTAATTCTGTCCAAGGCATTGCAATTAACACGTCCATTAGCATTGAACTGATAATCGCGGTCAAAGGGCATATTGTTAACACCATTTGATGTGTCAGGATTGGGGTTGCAGAATGGCCAACCATAGTTACCACCATCTCGAACTTTCGTAAACTCCTCTGGTGGGTGGTTGTCAACGTATGACGGGATAACCCTACCGTATTTACCACTGCCATCGTTGAAGGGATAGGCGATGTTATCTCGATTATTAACAACTACCCAAAGATCATTGGTGTTAGGTAAGAATGCTAATCCTTCAGCATTACGCAAACCTTGGGCAAAAAGCCGCTGATTGGTTCCATCGGCGTTGTACTGGTAAATCGCACCACGCTTTGGGTTGCTGACAGTATCTTGCGTACAAGCATTGCATGTAGAGGCGATCGACACGTACAGTTTGTGATTGGAATCAAGGGCGATATTTTTCAGTTCGTGACCATAAGCACCTCTGAGTTCTGATGTGCTGCTATCTGGTAAGCCAGATACGACAACTTGGCGATTTCTGCCGATTGTGTCTCCATAGTTGTAGGTGAAGCGGTTAATTTGATGAGTCTCAGAGATATAAACGTATGTGATGTTGTCAATCTTGTGAAACACAATGTCGTGTGGTCTGCGTAGACCTGTTACGAAGTTAGAGATAATCGGATCTCTCGTGCCATTTGGGCGGACAATTAACACCTTACCTGTACTGGGCTGTGACACTAAAAGATCGCCATTGGGAGCAACTGCCATAAAGCGGGCGCTCGGAATGCGAGCATAAACAGATGCAGAGAAGTTGGGCGGTACTTTCAAGTAACGATTAATGTTGAAAGGCCAATAGTTCATTGTATTAGGCACTTTCACCTTGGTTTGAACAGACGCAGCAGGCGGTAGACCGAAGGCTGCGGTGGACAAGACCTCTAATGACATCAAACTAGTAAGTGCAGGGATTAAACTAACTAGCGATGTAGATAATATGCGTCTGAGCATTTTTGTTGGATTTAGGAAAAACACACCCATTTTGAACTTCCTTCTAGCCTGAAGTGATGTAAATTACACAAAAACTCTCGAATTGCCGATTTTTTCGAGAGTCAAAACAAAACTTACTTAAGGATATTAGTTTGTGAGAATACTTCCTTAAGTATATTTTTCTCCTGATGTTACTTGTAACCACTGTTACGTAACCGAGCAGATAATAACTCATATCTCCAACTTATTCAACAAGTCGAGGATTTAAATCTAAGTTAAGTTCAGTGATGTTCCAGCCTACTATACTCAAAATTACAAAAAAGTGTGTATAGATGTAGCTTGTTGTAGATATCGCTTTTTGCTACCAAGTATTTTCCGTGTATTAGGCTGCGATCGCACACCTTGATAAACTAAAAATTACAAAAAAATGTGCAATTCCTTTTAGGAATGGTAACTCTATGATTAGCAACTATTGCTACTTCACAATCAGAATTACTCAGGTAAATATACAATGTCCTATCAAAACATCACAGGCTCTCTTTCCGCACAAGATATTTAAGAAATCAAAGCCGCGCTACAAAAAATCCAACAAAAGCTACCCTTTTTAGTTACTCTCAGTACTGAAGAACGGCGCAAGTTGGTAAAAATGGGCGATAAAAGTCTGGCTTTTGTAAGCAATAGCGTCACTGCTGCTCAATCTAACCGCGAAATTCTGCCAGCTACTTTTGATGTTGAAGAACTGGTTCGAGATTATCAATTAGCCACTGCCCTTACTGAACTTTTAATCTCAATGCAGCAACTCACTGAACAGGTAGATGATACTCTTATGGCAGTTGGTAGCGAAGTTATGACTAGTAGTTTGACAGTTTATGATTATGTCAAGACTGCATCAAAAAAGACTCCAGGCTTAAAAACTGTTGCTGAACAGTTGGGCGAGCGTTTTAAAGCTATTGGTAGAAGCAAATCTGCTAAAACTTCTGTCTCTTGAGAATTTAATACTCATCGGCGAGTCTTATATAGCGGTTCCCACTCAAATGCGGTACAAAATTATATCGCAAGGTGTAGGGGCAGCATTGCTCTTAAACCGAGAGGTAAAGACAATGGAGCATCGAAAGTTTAATCATAGGTATTAACCATAAATTTTATCAGATTTAGACATAAATAATTTTAGTTTAGATTACTTTAGTTATTATCTGAATATATTCAGTCACAGCATCATATTGGTCAGACATTCTCGCATATTGTGCTAATAAATCCAAATCTAGATCAGGCAATAAAGTACTTTTAAAGACTTTTATATAGCTGTCACCTTGCAAACAATAAACTGATAACAAACCATCTTCCCAAAACCAAACTTCAGGTACTCGTAACCGTCGATAAATTTCTAGCTTATTAATTCCGCCACTCGTAACAGTTATTTCCAAAATTAAATCAGTAATAGATTTTTTTATGCCTAAATTATAAGATTCATCTGGTTCTCGTCGAGTTTTGTCTTCCTGTTTACCTATAGTTGCACTTCCCCGTCCATAAAATCGGATCTTTTTCGTCCGCATATAGACTTCCAGCAACATCGCCAGGTTTTTTTTACTGTCCTCGTGGTCGTCAGAATGTGGGGACATAATTTCGAGAATATTATCTAAATAAGTTAGTCGTGCGCCTGTCCCTGTAAGGGTGACATCAAGCTGTTCTAACTGTTCCCAACTGACATTGTACAGAAGAACATAGAAAGTCTCAGCAGTCGTAGGGTTTTCCAGGACAGGGTAAGACATAAGTTAAACTTAATGAGTGGCTTGTTTCTATCATAGAACTGAGATGCCATAGAGCCAGATAATCAAGATTAATGTGCGATCGCAGCAATTATTCTGGCTATTCCGGCGATAGCCTTTGCTGTTCTACTTGCTGGACTTGTGCAACATCTAAATCCAACGCCTGCGCTATCTGTTCTACAGTTAAACCCAGTGCTAAAAGTTTAGGTACAGCTTCTAATTTTGCTTTTTGTTTACCTTCTTGTTCACCTTCTTGTTTACCTTCTTGTCTAGCTTCTTGATAAACCCGCGTCTGCTTCAATTCACTTAATCCAAACATTGCTTCTATCTCCTTTTGACTCATGTTAGGAAACTTGTAAACCAAGATGGTCTCTATCAATTCTAATAATTGTTTTTGTGGTAATTGTAAATTTACTGGTTGCTGGGTGCGGTTGATTAATTCCCTGGCGGTGCTAATGGCCGTATCTTTGTCTTCAATTACTAATTTTATCGTAGCAATGCCTATTGGTAAGGATGCAGTTGAGCCGAATTCATTTAAGTAAATTCTACTGATACGCTGGCTGTGGAAGAATTCTATGAAATCTTCTTTATCACCTATATCTATATCTCTGCTGGGATAAATCACCACTCCTCGCCAAGGATTTTTGCGTCTATTTTGGCGTAAGTATAAAGAAATTTCTGATACTAAGCGTAAGTAAATCTCTGTGTCTGGTTGAAACTGAACCTCGACAAAATAAATCGGCACTTCTCGATCTTGAATGGGCAGAAATACACCATCAATTCTGAAGGCTGTTTGCTTGACTTCAACTGAAGAAAATTGGTATAAATTCGCTGTTTCGCCTGAGTTGCCAATCAGTTCAAAGAAGATATGGGGAAATTCTTGAAACAGACGATAAAAGATGCTGTCAGTTTTCACCCTCGAATTTTGGCTTAGTTTTTGACTGTAGCGATTTTATCACTACTTTAACCGCCAAATTTTGATGATCTTGTCACGACTACCACTGACAAGAGTTTTGCCATCTGGGCTAAAGGCGACAGACCAAACCGAGTCGGAATGCCCAGCGAGGGTGAGGATTTACTCTCCTGTTGCCAGATTCCACAGTTTGATAGTCCCGTCATCACTACCACTGACAAGGGTTTTAGCATCTCGGCTATATTTGGTTTTGTTGATTTCTAGCCAGTTGCAGAGCGGGAACTGAACTCTCTTGAGCGCTGTATCAATTATGTAGAGTTATTCTACAGCACTCATTTGGCAACTGGCATAGTTGGGACATCAGAAGCGGAAAGTTTTACCTTATCCCCCGTACAACTTCTTTACTGTCCCTTTGTGTTGATATCTCCATTGAAACTGCAACTCGAACTCATGATATGCCAAATTGCCAAAATTGCTGAGGTCGGTATCTCATCCACATATTCTTTTCCTGGAACAGCTAATCTTCACCCAAGATTTGCCAGCACACGGCACTCATCACTCCAATATTCTCTTGTGTGAAGAAGCTGTAACTATTCTTAATAAGAATATAACAGCATTCTGATGTAGATTGTTGTTTATTTAGAATAATTGAAAAAATAATAAAAGTAGCTAAAGTTAGTTTTTAACCCATAGTTTCGGATTGTCCTCAGAAAGGATTTGGCACACTTCGCCAATTTGGTAGGTACATTTGTCCATTCTATAATTTGCTGCACAAGGAAAAACCCTGTTGTTTTACTCGAGTGATTCAGTAATCAAATCAAATTCCTATATTTGCACTCATTGAAATGCTTTCCTTCCACACATCTATATAATAAAGTAGTCACTATGAGCGATAACTATATTTCGAAACGTATACATACATACAGACAGCAAATCATAAGAGAACATAAAGAAACCTGTCTTTCGCCTATCCAAATAATAAGATAATAATAGTAATAGGAGATACAGAATATTGATTTCTAGCCTTATCTAACTCATGTTTGAGTGCATCTGAGTACAGCTTAATATATTGCAAAATATCTTGATGAAATGTTTGCAAAGGCTTATAGGTAAAGTTTCTTGTAGCGAGTACAGAAATTCTTAACCCCTGCCCCAAAAATACTAGTACCCCCATCGTTAAATACTAGCGCCCCTATCCCCAGACAAATTTTAGATTTATCTGCGGTAGGGGTTTTGGCGTTTGAGTACAACCTTAATCAATCCAATAAATCCAATCAGCATTGGGTTTTGTATCGAGTTGGCTGTCACCTGATATAAGCATAAAAATAGCAGATGGCTCTTTCTACCAGATAAACATTACCGATGCAACAGTCTTTAGACAGTATTAGCAACCGCCAGACTACCAAAACGCAGGATTCTGCCCATACATCCATGCTGAAAAATTTACTCTCTGGTGTTTTATTTGAGCCATTATTGAGTGATTTTCGCATTATTTTTGAGCGCGACCCAGCAGCGCGTAATTGGCTAGAAGTGGTGTTTTGCTATCCTGGATTGCACGCACTATGTTTGCATCGTCTTGCTCACTGGTTACATTGTCGAGGTGTGAGTTTTATCCCCCGCTTAATTTCTCATTTGGGGCGATTTTTGACGGGAATTGAAATTCATCCAGGTGCAGAGATTGGTCAGGGCGTGTTTATCGACCACGGAATGGGGGTTGTCATTGGCGAAACTGCGATCGTCGGCGACTACACACTGATTTATCAGGGTGTCACCCTTGGCGGAACTGGTAAAGAAACTGGTAAGCGTCATCCGACAGTGGGCAAAAATGCCGTGATTGGGGCGGGTGCGAAAGTTTTAGGTAATCTGCAAATTGGCGATCGCGTCCGTATTGGCGCAGGTTCCATTGTCTTGCAAAATGTCCCCAGCGATCGCACTGTGGTGGGAGTTCCGGGCCGAATTATTTCTCGGAACGATAACGCCAGCCTCTCTCCTTTAGAACATGGCAAGCTACCCGATGTGGAAGCAGACGTAATTCGTTCTTTGCTCTCGCGCATTGAAGAACTCGAAAAACAACTGCAAACTTTAAAAGTCAAGAGTCATTAGTCATTGGTCATTAGCAAATGACAAAGGACAAAGGACAACTGACAAAGGACAAATGACAAATGACAAATCACGTTTTGCAGATTCCTTTGAGCGATCGCTGGCGAATCTATCACCGATTGCAAGAGTTAAAAATTAATTGCTCTTGTCCCCCCGATGGTTCTTTGCGAGTGCAAGTGAACAATTTGCTAGAGGTCATTCTGATTCGCAGTATAGTTATGCAATTTCTTGCTTCTCGTCACGAATTATTAGAGTGGCTAGAGCGTTGCTGGCATTACAGTAATGAATCTTGAGTTTTTGCGTCAGACCTAATTCAGAGACTATTAATCTTGAATTCATGACGTAAAGACTGCACTTTATCCTTTTTGTTCATAGATGCACAAAGCTCAAATAGGTTTAGAGTTTGAAGCTACTGTACGCTAGCAGAATTTGTTGCAGACTGAGATGGAACAAATGGATTTGATATTTTATTGAATCTGCTAAATCTGAAATTCCCCTGACATATAGCAACAATTAAAAATACGAAATTCCTAAATGAAAATTTGAATTTCTGATTTTTAAGTTTTTTCCCAATTAAGAAATTGAAAGTTCAATTATGGCGACTCGGAACAGAGATATAAAACTCCTCAATTTTTTGCACAATGAACTTGAACTTTCAAATGCTGATATTGCTGTAGCTCTGCGACACCGTGAATTAGAAAATGGCCCACTACCGATGCTCCTCTGGCAGTATGGTTTAGTTGACTTGGAGCAGCTAGGAAAGATATTTGATTGGCTAGCAGACCACAGTTAGCTAGTTTGTACCCTTTAAGCTTTGAGTATCATTACCTGCTTAAATTACACCCAAATGCACTAGAAAAGATGAGGTTACGAAGATGATTACATCCTTAATTGCTGGATTTTGTGTATTACTTTGTTCGGGATTTGCTAATAGTTATATTAGCTCATTGCTACTCGAAGATATTTCAACTGACATCGGTAAAAACGATTAGTAAATTATACATTGATTTAGTTCCCTGTCATACAGATGTGATGCTGCTAATAGGTCAATAATTAAGGATCATGTATCCTACATTATGAATTGTGATATTTTTAGCATTTACCATCACTAGGGATTGTAGAGAGAAAGGATATTAAGAATACTTCCAAGAGAGGGATATTTGCAATGAATCAAATCATAATTAATGACACTACACTACGTGATGGTGAACAAGCAGCAGGTGTTGCCTTTACCCTAGAAGAAAAAGTAGCGATCGCTAAATTTCTCGATGCCATTGGTATTCCAGAATTAGAAGTCGGTATACCAGCAATGGGTGACGAAGAAACCCGTGCGATCGTCGCAATTTCTGACTTGGGTTTACAAGCAAAACTCTTGGGCTGGAACCGTGCTGTCATCTCAGATATCAAGGCTTCCATCGCTTGTGGTTTGAATCGGGTGCATATTGCCATTCCCGTCTCTGGTATCCAAATTGCCACTAAATTTCATGGTCAGTGGCGAGTAAGTTTGCAAAAACTCAAAGACTCAATCAGCTTCGCCCTCGATCAAGGTCTTTGGGTAGCAGTCGGTGGAGAAGATTCTTCTAGGGCTGATGAAAACTTCCTCTTAGATGTAGCACTTTATGCCCAAGAATGGGGTGCATCCCGCTTCCGTTTCTGCGATACTGTAGGAGTTCTCGACCCCTTCAGCACCTACACCAAAGTCCAACGGCTGGTTTCCGCGTTGACGATTCCTCTAGAAATCCACACGCATAATGATTTCGGTCTAGCAACTGCCAATGCTCTTGCGGGTATCAAAGCCGGAGCCTCATCAGTGAATACCACAGTCAATGGATTGGGTGAACGGGCAGGAAATGCAGCATTAGAAGAAGTTGTCATGGCAATTAAACGCATCTACGGCGTTGATTTGGGCATTGACACACCCAGTTTGCTGGAACTGTCTCAACTAGTTGCAGCCGCATCAGGAGCCGATGTACCACCTTGGAAAGCGATCGTTGGCGAAAATACTTTTGCTCACGAATCTGGCATCCATGCTCACGGGGTATTACAAAATCCCATCACCTACGAACCATTTGCACCCGAAGAGGTGGGTTGGGAACGGCGTTTAGTAGTAGGTAAACATTCTGGACGGCATTTGGTTGCTAACTTGCTAGAACAGCATGGAATTTTCTTGAATTCCCAAGAAACCCAATCTGTTTTAGACGCAGTACGCCATCAATCGGTACAGAAAAAACGCAGTTTGACGACAGAAGAACTGTTGAATTTGGTCAGAGAACAGAGGTACTCTCATGCAACGCGATGAATTAGAACTAAACTTGCCACCCGCTTTTGAAATTGGTGAAAAAGTCAGAGTTCGTAAACTGCTAAAAAACGATGGTACCTTTCCCGGTAAGGAAGTCGGCCAAGTTTTAGTTAACAAGGGAGATATCGGTTACATAGCGAGTATAGGCACATATTTGCAGACTTCCTATATATATGCTGTGCATTTCTTAGAAACAGGGTTTGTCGTCGGCTGCAAGAAAAAAGAACTAGAATCGGTTGAGGAATCTCATGAAAGTAATGCTACGGATGAATGATGCCGGCACTTTAGTAGTTTACGTTGCTAAAAAAGACCTGGAAGAAGAAGTCGTCAAACAAACCGATGGAAATGATGGCAAGATTCTCACCCTAGCAAATGGTTGGGAATTAGAATTTCGTGATTTGCCAGACACAGCAAATTTACCTCAAACAGTAGAAGCTAAACGCCTCGCTTAAAAATAGTTAGGAGTTAAGAGTTATGAGTTATGAATTATTAACTCTTAGTTGTTCATTTTTAACTCCTCACTCCTAACTCCTCACTCCTAACTCTTCATCCCCCACTCCTAACTTTTTATCAATCATGGGTAATAAGTATTTGACGTTATCAGAATTGAACCTTGAGGGACAGTTACTAGGTTTTATTGATGGTGAACCAGGAAAATATAAATACTTGCAATTGGCAGTTCCATCTGGAAATGTAGACATTAAACTGCCTAAAGAGTTACGCCGTTTACTAAGTTCATCCTTAGTTCCTGGTCAGCAACTTCGCATTTGTGGTCATAGTAAGATAGACTCACGCACAAGTAAAATTAAAATTAAAGCCTATAAGGTGACACCAATTGATGCGTGTCCAAAGCAAGATTTACCACCTCAAAGCAAAGCGAGGATTATGGTATGTCAAAAGGGCGGTTGCCTGAAACGTGGTGGTAAAGGGTTATTATCAGAATTAGAAAAAACTTTGTGCGATCGCGGTTTGTTAGACAAAGTTACTATTGAACATACCAGTTGCCAAAAATGCTGTGGCAGCGCTCCCAACTGTGTTTTACACCTTGGTAAAAAGAAATACAAGAATATTCATCCTGAAGCGATCGCATCTTTGCTAGAAGGTCATTTAACCTAAGAATACCAAGCTTATCTAGCTATTCTTAAAATAATACATAACTTTGTAGAGGTAAACATTTTACCTCTATTTGTTGTAAGTATCATCTGTGTAGCACTCTTGTCAAACTGCGATCGCTAAGTTATAACTACTGCAACGCTAGGTTCCTGGCGAATGGAATTCATGGCTATACAGACAAAACCCACCTCCGTGGGTTTCAAATTCACTAGAGTCCGCATAGGCAGACTTTGTTTGTGTAGCTGCGATTTCTAATCGCCGGGTATATTTCCCCTAGTTATTGTGTATAAATTTTCTGCAAATAAATATTTGAAATAGCTCAAAATTAATGTCTTTGTTTAGCAATTTACTCAATCTACATTCAGGAAACAAACCGCGTGAAGATTTTTTTACCGAAATTGTTGCTTATTTTTTATCCCTCAATAATGATATTTTACTTGATTGGCTAAAACATCACTCAATTATTAGTGATGATAATTACTCCAGCATTAAGATTTCAACTCAACAAGAACATAAAGGAATTGAAAGCCATACAGAGGATAGTAGATTTGATATTGTGGTTGAATTATCAAATGGTTTAAGCACAGATGTAATATTTATTGAATCAAAAATTGGCGCAAAGGATGGAAATAATGCGTTAAAAAAATATGCTGAGATTTTGAGTAATTTATCAAATGTCAGACATCGAATTTTAATTTACATCACCCGTGATTATGACCCAAAAGAAGAAATAAAACAATATGATTGTGATCCAAAACCAGCAATTAAAGAATATTGCCTTGAGTTATCACCCAAGATAAATTTCTTCCAACTGAGGTGGTATCAGTTTTATAGCTTTTTGAAAGAACGCGCATCTGATATCTTAGCCCAAGAAATATTAATTTTCATGAGGAAAAATGGAATGTCTCACATTAATCAATTTTCATCAGTTGACTTATTGACAATGGTGAATTACAACAAAACTCTCAATCTCATGGAATCAACCCTCAATAATGAAGTGCAAGATAAATTTAAGCTAGCTTTTGGAGGTGTTAGCAACGGTGCAGCAAGTATGACTCAATGGAAATGGTCTAGTAGATATATTATCTATACTAAGTTTTCAGGCAATAATTTCTGGTGTGGTCTTGGATATTTTAATTTAAATCCAGACAATTTCACGGAATATCCATATTTAGGTATATGTCTAGAGGTTTCTCCTGGTTTTGTAGAACGCCCAAAAATTATTGAATCTATGCACAAAGTAATTAACGATAAACCCAATATATGGACTCCTGAGAATTTAACCATTTTGCCAGCATGGTCAGCTATATTTTATCGGAAAAGCCTACGAGAGTTTTTATCTCATGAAAATCAGCTATCTGCTATTAAAGATTTCTTCTTAGAATCCATTGATGAACTCAAAAATATTCAGCGATATTTCAACTTCCCTTGGAAGGGTGTAAGTACAGAAGAAGCTACAGAAATAGAGAAAAAAGAAGACCCAGATAACTTATCATCTTCTATCGGGGGAATTGAATCAGTTGTAAATCTATCAAAATAAAAACAACCCTGCAATCCTGTAGTTGTTCTGAAAACTAGAATAAATATTTTATGCAAATATACTGAGCCAGCGAGTGAGGGTGAGTAAGGAAAAATAATAACTCCTAACTCTTTCCTCCCCTCATGTCCCCGGTAAATTTTGCAAACGCTCATCCAAATGACTACGGTTTGCCAAAACCTTTAACAGTGGCCCATGTGAGGTAAATTCTACAATACTGACCGAAGCAACAGGGCATCCCAAACGAAAACGGAAGCGTCCCACATCAATCCCTAGTAAACTAGACAAAATAATTCTGATAGTTGCCTTGTGAGAAACCACCAACACATTGCCACTGCTGTAAAGAAGTTTGATTTCTTCAATTACCTGTATGGCGCGAGAAGCAATTGTCACACCCATTTCTCCACCAGTTGGCCCATTCCAAGCCGGATCTGCTGACCAGCGAATATAATCATCATGATATTCACGGCTAATTACTTCAGGGGTTTTTCCTTCCCACTTGCCATAGTTGATTTCCTTCAAACCATCCCTAAATTGTGGCTCTATCCCGATTGCATCAGATAAGGGTTTTGCTGTCAATACAGTTCGCCGCATTGGGCTACAAAATATTGCTGTCCAATCCATAGAACTATATGCAGATGCAAAAGCCTTTGCCATCTCCAAGCCTTCTGGGGTAAGTTCTGAGTCTATGGAACCGCAAAAGGAATTATTGCGACTGCATTCGGTCTGTCCGTGACGGAGGAAATAAAGAGTTAGGCTCACGGTATATTCTCATCAATAGTAAATTTAACGGCGCTAACAATCAGATGTAGCTGAAGATAATCAATGCCCGTGCTATGTTACTACAATTTCACAATATTTGGAATCATCTTCAGATCGCCTGATTTTGCTCTCTCGACATTTATTTAGAGACAGCCTCTCATCCAATCAAGCGGCGTAGCAGGTGAGCCAATAAAAATTCAATCGTTCAACCAAAGTGATGAAACAGCCTGATGTGTAAGCATTCTGACCAGTCAATATCCTCATTATCTGAAATCAATTATTAAAGTACTTGACATTAACCCAGGAGTTACTGCTATATTAACTAGAGTAATGTTGTTGGGGCGTAGCCAAGTGGTAAGGCAGCGGGTTTTGGTCCCGCCATCCCTAGGTTCGAATCCTAGCGCCCCAGTAATTCTAAAAGGCAGGCTTCACAGTCTGTCTTTTAGAGTATTTAATCAAATTTTTAAGATGAGTCTCAAAGCATCTAGTTCTGTAAAAGTTATTTGTCAGGAGATTTGAGAGCTTGATCTAGAGTCTGCCGAGCTAATTCTGCTTTAGATCGCGCTTCCTGATAACGCACATTAGCTTGAGCAAAATTTTTGAGAACTTTAAAACCTTCCTTGAGTCGAGTAATTTCCTCTTCAGTCACTAACTCATCGCTGAACAGAATATCAACAGCTTTGCGAATTTCCAGCGCTTCAGCTCGTGACTCTTGAACTTTCAACTTGAGCGTGGCTAGGTTACTCAAAACCTGGACAGCTTGTGTAATAGTATCTTCACCACTAGCAGTATCAATAGTTGACTCCTTAACCTCAATTAATTGTTGAGGGCCAAATCCTTCTTCCAGTTCTGTGGGTAGCTTACCTGCATCCATCAGTTCCATCAGTTGATCCATTGCTTTATCACGGGCTTTGGCTGAATCTTTACCAGAAACAGTAAGGATAATTTCTGGGCTTTGCGCGAGAGTATATTGAACCATATTTGAGCAAAAAGTTTGCTGATTAACCAAGCTGAGGCAAACAATTATAACATGTTGTGTCTCAGGTTATTTGCTGGCTCATCGATTTTAGTATCGGTTTGCCAAATACATGAAAATATGATTTCCTTCTTTATTTTTACCTTTACCAAGTCCCTCAAAATAAAACTTTATACTTAAGAGAAGGGAATAATTTTCAATAGGAGGGGAGAGCAATGGCTCCCAGTCCCAGCATCATGCAGGCTGTGGAACAACTGGGCTACCGTGTCACCGTTGGTGATGTGGCAACTCAGGCAGGATTGAATGTCGCTGAAGCTAATCAAAGCTTGTTAGCCCTGGCATCTGATGCTGGCGGACATTTACAGGTAGCAGATTCAGGCGATATAGTTTACCTTTTTCCACGAAATTTTCGAGCGATTTTACGTAATAAATACCTCCGACTACGATTGCAAGAATGGTGGAAAAAGGTCTGGAGTGTTCTGTTTTACCTGATTCGCATTTCTTTTGGAATTTTCTTAACTGTTTCCATCGCCCTGATAACTATCACCATCTTCATTATCATTACTGCTGCTAATTCAGACCGGAACGGCGACAATCGGGGCAGTAATTCTGGTGGTGGGGGATTTTTCTATTTTCCAAATTTATTTTGGTATCTTAGCCCAAATTATGACACCCACTACCAAGAACGGCGACGTGAAAGCCGAGAAGAAAGCAATCTAAATTTCTTTGAAGCTGTATTTTCGTTTTTGTTTGGCGATGGTAATCCTAATGCCAACTTAGAAGAACGTCGCTGGCAAGAAATTGCTACGGTGATTCGGATTAATCGTGGCGCAGTGGTAGCAGAACACATTGCCCCATATTTAGATGATATTGGCGAAGGATACACAAGAGAGTACGAAGATTATATGCTGCCCGTTCTAACACGATTTAATGGGCAACCAGGCGTAAGTCCAGAAGGGCAAATTGTTTATTACTTTCCAGAGTTGCAGGTGAGTGCAGTTAAAAAGCGCCGTTATGCAATATCAGATCACTTAGAGGAATTTCCCTGGCGTTTTAGTGCCGCAAGTTCTGGGCAAATTATGCTGAGTGCTGGGTTAGGAGTACTAAATTTTGTTGGTGCTTTAGTACTGGGAAGTTTGTTGAGAGATGGAACTATTGCCGTCCAATTAGGTGGACTGGTAGCTTTTGTGCAAGGAATTTATTGGCTGCTATTGGCTTACGGAGCAGGTTTTTTAGGCATACCGTTATTGCGTTATTTCTGGATTGGGTGGCGTAATCGCAAAATAGGCGATCGCAACCGCGATCGCCTTTCCAGAGCCAGCTTATTGACAAGTCCTGATGCACCTTTGCAACAAAAAATCAACTATGCTCAACAATTTGCCACAGAAAAAGTCATTGGCAACGAAGATCTAGTGTATTCTAGCGAAACTGATTTACTAGACCAAGAAGTTGAGCGTTCTGCAAAAACTGATGCTGAATGGCAACGGAGGTTAGACGAGTTAAAGTAATTCGTAATTCGTAGTTACAATCGGTGAGGGCTTGTACCCTCCACTGTCTTGTTGACACCAAATTGGAGGGTCATAAATTGATTTGGTAGATGGTAGTGGTGTTTCAATTATCAAGCTTCACGAAGCGATCGCTTTGCGAAGCTGGGCGATCGCACTTTCCCAACAGACATAAAGAGCGATTACATAACCACAATCACCCGAAAAATGCGATCGCTCTATCTAATATTTGATTGAAATATGTAGTGCGTTAGCGTAGCTCACCGTAGGTATCGCTAATTTAACGTGAAAGATAAACCTTACTCATTACCTTCCACATTCTCTGGTGGATGCAGATTTGCGCTCCTCAACAAACGGCGTAAATTGACAACACCAAAGCGGTTCAAACGCAAAGCTTCAATTGTTGCTCGACCACAAGCTGTTTTACCAATCACCTGGGTAAAATCATCACTCCAACTAAAATGTTCGCTCCAAATTTGCTACCGAGGATTATATAGTGCAATTTTTTCTCCCGTTTCTGGATCGCTTGCCTGGGTTTTGGTATGTTTATGACTATTGCAGCCAAAGCAACTCCAAGCAAGATTTTCTAAAACTGTTTCCCCATCTGCCTGTCGGGGTTTTATATGCTCAACGGTAAAACTCTCAGTGGCAAATTGCTCCCAACAACGACAATACTCGCAGTAACCACGGGCACGAGCAGCAACAATACGCCTCATTGGTTCTGGGGTTCGCTCTGACATTAGGCGAAGTTGCTGTGTTTAGGCAAGAAGTCGTTAATCAGCACTTTCAAATCAACTTTGCGAAGTTGAGCCAGTTTTATCAATGCTTCTGCACGTTCAGTATCTTGTTGTTCGACGCGCTCAACGTATATTAGTAGCTCTTGATGCTCTGTGTCTGTAATTACTCCAATCTCATTTTGCTGACGCAGATAGGCCAATCTATCTTGTTCTTCAGGAGACAAACGGTGTTGAATAATTTGAAGCAAAGCGGCTTCGCTGACTTGAAAGTTTGGTGCTTCTGATACCTGTAAAGCCTCGTGAGAAAGGGCTTCCAAAAATTCAACAGCCTTTACTAAAGATTCTCCGGGTAATTGTTCGAGTAAAGCGATCGCTCTTTTACGAATTTCTGTAGGTACAGCCATTATTACCTGACCTCGTTTGCTTCCTTCTAGCTTAGATTATAACCAAGATAGATTCTTCATTTTAAGTACCAAAAAATAGATAGAAGAATTCCTCACGCATCAATTTACAGTCGTCTTAGAGGAAACAACTCAAAGTGATGATTTAGCTGATATTCGGAAAAATATAGTTAAATTAATCGCAAAAAATATCCCCGACTTATTTGAGAAGTTGGGGATATGAGTCTAGAACTAGCCTTGTTGACCAACATTTTTAGCCATATTAAAACGGCTAAATTTATCAATTTTGACTTTTGAATTAAATACAACAGGGGACTTATTTCGCCTGAATTGGCGTTAGGGCTACACCTTGATAATAATGTCCTAAAATTTGCAGGTGGTTCACTCCTTGCCGAGCCAGATTGTACGCTCCCCATTGACTCATACCTAAAGCATGACCGTAGCCAAGCCCTTGTAGTACAAAATTACCATCACCTCCCTTGGTGACAGTAAAGCGGGTACTTTTTAACTTGAGGGCTGTTCTGACTTGCTCGCCCTGTAGAAATTTTGTGCCCTTATTGCCAACAATTTTTAAAACTTTAACACTGCGGAAAGGTGAGTATGTCTCTGGAATCATGGCTGTCACACTGCCCACCTCAGGAAATTTAGCGCTAATTTCACTGGGTGAGAAGGTTTTCACCCAATTACACTCGCGGATATTTTGATCGTAGTCTTGAACAGCACGTAGATAAGGTTCTTTACTTCCCCAAACATCTTCCACGTTTTCGGTGTGTCCCCCAGAACAAGCGTGGAAGACTGAGAGAATAATCCGGTTTTTGTAAGTTAGTACCTGCCCTAGTGTGGAATCTACTGCGGCGTAAGTAGCAGGAGATTCACTGATGACACCTTTATAAATTTGCCAGCGATCGGGAGTATTGCCTAAATCGTAAACGGGATTATTCCGTTGTTTTTCTCGTTCGTAGAGGGCATAGGTACGGGCTGCGATCGCCTGGGCTTTCAGCGCTTCTTGCGGCCAGCTAGCATCCATTTCGCCACCGAGAACGCTGTAGAGATATTCTTGGTCATCAACCCAATTAACAGCCGTTAAGCCTTTTTCTGTGGGGACAACTAGAGTTCTGCCTCGATACCAGCGATCGCCAATATAAACAAATCCTTTACCAGTTGGCTCAATCCAAAATAAACCAGACTGCCACTTATCTAAAGCCACTCCGCCAGGAACGGCTTGGGCATAATATGCACTCATCGCTGGCAACTGTCCCAGAGTCCGCCCAGTACTATCCTTGACGATCCCAGTAGTGGAACTGCCCACTTTTACCTGATTAACGCCCCTTTCAATTGCCACGCGCAGGATTACAGACGCTTGGGCTGGGGCAACCAAAACTATCCACAAAAGGATACTTACCCACCAATGACGTACTTTAATCTGGGAAAATAAAGAGCCTAAGTAAAGTTGGAATTTCATACCGATCATCTAATCACACTAGTATCTAATTAACGCTCTGGATTATGGTGTCTACCACTTTAAGATGGGACACTTTTCCAACGCCGGAAGTTGCCACCTCCTACTAATTATGCATTTTGCTTTAGCTATAAGGTAGAAATCAGGTGAGAAAGGCAGGAAAAGAATCAATACTGCTCGGTTAAGCATTTTTAACTCGGAATTGGGTTTGGGGAAAAGGTTAAAGGTTTTTTCTTTTCCCTTTCCCCTTCCCCTTTTCCCCTTAACCAACAAGTATTGGGAAAAGAATAGTTCTTCTCTACCTCTTTCCAATGCCCAATGCCCACTGCCCCTACCAGTCTACGATGCCAATACCTTTTGAGAATTGCTTACTTCATTAGCAATAATTCCAATTAAATTCAACTTACTCAAAATTTCTGTTGCTTGAGTCAGTTCAGTTCGAGTCACTTTCCCCATGCGCTCTACCATGACAATCCCATTGCAAAAAGATGCCACAATTCTGGCATCAACCGTCCCTAAAATAGGTGGAGCATCTATCAGTACTAAGTCATAATTTTGCTCAAATAACTCTATTAGTTCTTTCATCCGTTGAGAACTGAGCAACTTCACCGTGTCTTCCGGTTCCGGACCAGCAGTCAAAATATCAATGGAGGGGTGAATGGGCTGGATATAATCTTGAAAATCAGTAGTTGTTTCATCAACTAATAACAGAGATAATCCCCAGTCATTAGATATTTCCAGGATTTTGTGCAGGCTAGGATTCTGCAAATTAGCATCAATAACTAATACCCGTCGATGCATCCGTATAGCGCTAGCCACAAGCCCTAAGACTAAGGTTGTCTTCCCTTCACCTGGTAGTGCTGAAGTAAACATTAGCGACTTGAAAGGTAAGGGATATTTTAATATTTGAATATTTTGGTAGATCATGTCCAGGGTTTCATGGACAGGCAATTTAGTAGTAGCTTCTATTGCAGAAGACTCTGAACTTCGCCGCCCATTCCAAGATAGTCCCAGCCGCCGCTTTTTGACACCATAGGACGGTAGCTTTGGTACTGACCCCAATACACGTAGATTCGTCAGTTTCTTTAAATCTCCCACACAATAAATGGCGTCATTAAACTTTTCCAAAATTAGGGCTACTAAAATACCTAAAATCGGCCCAATTACTGCTCCCCCAGCCAAAAGAAATAATCTGCCGCTCCCCATATAAGTACCAGGAGAAGGTTCTGTTAAAACTTGCCAGTTATATCCTTCCTGAGCAATTTTAAGTCCCAAAGACTGTTGTGCTTGCAGCAGTTGTTCAAGGGTTTTATGACTACTTTGTACCTTTGGTAGCAGACGGTTATACTCTGCTATTATGCTTGGATATTTATTTAGCTCAGATCGAAGTCGCTGTTCTGACTCAGCCAAATTCTTTTCGTTGGCAGTTAGCCCTAAAACAGTTGTCTGTACCAGCATAAACTCATCTACTAGCCTTGGATCAACCCCCAAAATTTGCCCTTTTAAGAAAGGTTCTCCCTTAGTGCTAGTAGTAATAGCTTTGACTTCTTCTCGTAATAGCGAGAGTTGACTTTGCCGTTGCTGCTTTAGTTTTTGTACCGATGGATAATCGTCTGTATAGCGGAGCCTCTCTTTAGCTAAAGTTAATTCAGTCTTTTGAATTTCACTCAATAGTGTTTGGTAACGGCTTGACTGATTTAAACGAGAAGAAATTAGTGTATTTTGCTGGGATGAAGATGCTATTTGTTGCTCTAAATTATCGTAGCGAGCATTTACATCTTGAAGGTTGGCACGAGTGGTTTGTAGCTGTTGTTGAATATCAGCTAGAGACTCTAGCAGTATTTTACTTTGGATTTCAGGATCAAGTAATTGATGTTTCTTACGAAACTGTTCTAAATTTTTATCAGCTTTACTCACCTCTTTTTTTATCTCAGGCAGGCGAGCATTTACAAAAGCTAATCCCTGATTGAGGCGTTCTTTTTGTTGTTGTTTGTTATAGTCTTGATAGACTTTTTGCAGAGCTTGAAGTACCCTTTGTGCTTTGACTGGATCATCATCATTGAAAGAAACTTTAAATACTTGATGAAAAACTTTATTCGCTGCTATACCTCCCTCTTCTGGAGTTACTTCTAGAGGTGATTTTTTGTTCTGTTCTTTTTGACCATTTATATCTTGTAAGGTAATCTTAGGATAATCAGAATGAATTAAATCGACGGCTTTCTGAAGTAACTTAGAACTCAGCATGAGTTTCATCTGAGTACTGGAATCAACAACTGGAAAATTGGAATCAGTAACCTGAGTATTTTCCTCTGCCGGGATATTATTTGCCTGTGCCCCTTCAGATAAATTGGAATTCACCAATATCTGCATATTGCTCTGGTAAGTCGGTTTGGTAATGATAGCCAAAAGACTAGCAGCTGACATAACTACACAGGAAACGCCCAAGATCAGAAAGCGTCGGCGAAGCAAAATAGTAGATAGTTGTCTGATGTCAAATGCGCCTTGTGCTGAAGTAGTAACCTGTTGCTCTGGATTCAGACTAGTCTTAGCCACTATCAAACTCCTCTAATATCGAAACAATATATTTATTTGGAAGATTTATGAGAAATATGAAATGATTTTTTACACCTAATAGCTGCAATAGCATACTTAAATTCTTCTTCCAACGATGACAAGCTCACTTGGCACAATCTTATGCCAATTGGGGCTTTCATGTTCATCAATTCACGCATATAAACTCTTAATCAGTGTTGGAAGAATAAAATTTTAATAAATATTTTATTTAAGGAAGAAAAAATCTTGACGAAAAATTAATTATTTTTCCTAAGTATTTAAGTAGAAAATTATCTAATTTACAACATTACTATATATTAAAGTTATTTTGATAACTTGTAATTTAAAAAACACATTAAGAGAAATATTTCAACCATAGTACTTGTATATGATTGATACACTTAGTTAACCTAAATTGTTGGTTAACTAGTTGACTTATTTTAGTAAAACTAAACTGCTGTCTATTTGCTAGACGTTATGAGTTTGGCTACTAAACTCCAAGACAATGCCTGGTTAATTCTAGATTTTAGATTAAAAAAGTTCAATCGAAAATCCAAAATCTAAAATTTAAACGCCTACCTTAGTTAACTCTACTTCCCGTCGTCTGGGTACTTCATGAATCATAAAATCGTAAGCCATGTCAGTACGGGGAAAAATAGCACGGGCTTCCTTGAGGAGATCCTTCAACTCCAAGGTATTTCCGGGAGCATAGCGGGGACTAAAATGACTCATAATCAGCCGATGTGCCCCAGCAGCTAAAGCTGTTTGTGCTGCCATTGTGGTTGTGGAGTGCAATCGTTGAAAAGCCATGTCTGCATCTTGATGAGCAAAGGTTGCTTCGTGAATTAATACATCAGCATCATGAGCTAATTGGACTGCACCATCACAATAAATTGTGTCTGTACAATAGGCAATCTTTCGACCAATTTCTGTAGGGCCGCACAATTGAGCGCCATCAATTACCCGTCCGTCAGCAAGGGTAACAGTTTCACCGCGCTTGAGTTGACCATAAATCCGACCAGGAGGAATTTGCAATTCCTTGGCTTTTTCCACATCAAAGCGTCCTGTGCGGTCTTTTTCGGCTACGCGGTAGCCAAAAGCTGTAATACGGTGATGTAAATTACCACAGCTAACGGTAAAGTCATCATCTTCATAAATTACCCCTGGACGGATGGCATGAACTTTGATCGGGTAAGAAAAGTGTGTATAGGAGTAGCGTGAGGCGGATTGAATGTAATCATTTAATCCAGATGGCCCATAGATATCAATTCGTTCCACATTGCCAGCCAAGCCGCAAGTAGCAAGAAGTCCCATCAAGCCAAAGATGTGGTCGCCGTGCATGTGGGTGATAAAAATTCGGGAGAGTTGACTGATTTTCAGTTCACTCCGCATAATTTGATGCTGAGTACCTTCGCCACAGTCGAATAACCACAGTTCTGCCCTTTGGGGTAATCTCAGGGCGACGCTGGAAACGTTGCGCGATCGCGTGGGTACACCGGAACTCGTCCCTAAGAATGTTATCTGCACAGTGTTCTTTAGTCTTCCTATTGCTCAATTTGCAGCTCTATTTTCTATAGTGGCACGGTTAATGAGTAAAATACTTAGGATTTTGGGGATTGGGTATTGGGGATTAGGGATTGGGGATTAGGGATTGGGGATTAGGGATTGGGTACTGGGGATTGGGCATAGTTAATAACCAATAGTTATTTTTTCCCTAGTTAGTAAGTGCAGACAGACAAACAAAAATTCTGTAGTGGAACTCAAGGGCACTACAGAGGAAATAAAAATAATCAAATAATTAAAAAAGAGTTGTTAGATTTACAAACTGGTTCTTTGCTGCTTATGTAATATTATCTATGAGCCGATCGCGAATTTTTTTGAGTTGGTCTTGAGTCTTAATTGGCTCTCGCGGTGCTGGCAATTCGGTATTCGGCCAGTTAGGTAAATCATTGCAGGGACATAACAACGCCGGCATACCGACGTTTCGCGCGGCTACTGGCATACTGCAACGGCCACAAGGCAGCATATCCCATGCTGGTGTCAGCAGTTCAGCAATGGTTTCATGAGTACCTTCTAGGTAATAGTCACCGGATTCTGGTGAGATAATTTTTTGCCAGCACTCTTCAAATTCTTCACTATAGCGATCGCCATTTAGCACCGATAGCGGCAAAATGCTTGCCTCCCCGTTGCCCGTAATCACTTTCTTACCCAACTGAAACCAGTAGGCAAGATATTCTCTAACTTCTTGTTTGGTTGCCATAAGATAATTTTAGATTTTAGATTTTGGATTAATTTGAATCAAGGGTTAAGAATCTTGACTTCTGAATGTTCCAGCATCTTCTCTGTTTGGCAACGGCGAACCAAGGATGCTGAGATTGAGAACATAACCACCAGTCACTAAATAAACAGTTTCGCTGAGTGTACTTAGCTGGCGGACTAAAGAACCAAGGCGATCGCGGAACTTTCTCCCAAGGGGATAAGCTGGGATCACACCCCAACCCACCTCTTCTGCTACAAATAGCATATCAGCAGCAACCAGATCCACCGTCTCTAATAACTCTGCAAGAATGTTTTCCCAGCTAGATTCGTCCTGTTCTAGGAGATTAGCAACCCAAGTTCCTAAAGAATCAACTAAAAGACAGGTATAGGGTTTGGCATCGGCGAGAGTTGCAGACAGTTCCACAGGTACAGATAAAGTTACCCAGTCTTGGGGACGACGTTTTTGATGTTCTAAAATGCGTTGATGCCATTCTTGGTCATCTGGGTTATCGGTGGCTGTTGCTACGTAAACAACAGCTTTTCCTGACTGTATGGCCAGAGTTTCCGCCCATTCACTTTTGCCAGATCGTGCTGGCCCTGTTACTAAGATGATTTTACCCAAAGTTGTTTACTGAGTATTTTAACAATATATCTACGGTTGCAATTTATCACCACAGTTTTTACTTAATCGGTGAGATTTTTGGTTTCAAATAACTTTTAAGGGATAAAATTAGCACCAGCATCATCGATGCTACAACTGGCAAAAGCCAAAAATCCCAACAACCCCATTTTTAATTATTCAATACCACTGGGGACAGCAAACTTTAGGATATTTTTATGAACGCAGGCTTAAAACGCATTGAAGCAACTCTACACGATTTAGGGAATCGCGGTACTGCCTCTGCCGCTGAAACAGTTGATTCGTCAACAAAACGGCCTTTCTCCTTTAGAATCAGTGTCGGAGCCAACGAACCCACAGAAAATACACCAACTCAATCTTCTCAGCATGGAGAAGTAAAATCACAAGGAAAAACTGTTGACTGGGGTGTAGATACTGAGAGTGATTATCCAACTGATCAAAATTTCTTTCCTCACCATGAATCTGTGCAGACCTTTCAAACAGAAGAGAATGGTAACAGAACACCCAGCCTACCAAAGTTGAAAACTCCGAGCTTTAGTAACCATCGTCACGGTGCTAATCCAGCATTGGCGATGAATCTATTGCAAGAAATTCAGGAGACTGTCGCTGGTTGGCAAATAGAATTACAAAATATTTTGAAGCAAATTCAGGATATTTACTTAGAAGGGCCAATTGTCAATGGCTGGTTAGAATCTAATCCCCAAGAACCAGAACCGGGAGGAACTGCAACACTGCGCCATGCGGAAGTTGACCGCTTAATGAACTACGTAGAAGAAATTTGCGCGAGTGGTGGGAAAGTATCTTATCAATCATCTATGACTGGCTATCGCCTCTGTGGTGTAGACGATACTGGTAAAGTTTGGTCGCGTCCATGTCCAGCAGATCAGGTTCCCAATGTTAGCATGGCGATCGCTCGTTACCAAAAGTTACGTCAACTGTTAGGGCGCAAGCAATCCTTGGAAACCCGCCTGAGTCAACTAGCTCAAACTCTTGTAGTTTTACACAGTCATATTCAACAAACGTGAAGTTTTAAAGATTATTTCCGAAGAAACTCGGTTGGTGAGTCAGTAACTTTTGGTTTAGATTAGCTCTCAGCAGTTGTGCATTGGATTTAAGATTTTAATCTAAAATCCCAAATCTCAAATCCAAAATTAAATCTATGCCAGACACCCAAATCTCTGCCATTATCTGTACTCACAATCGAGATACCTATTTAGGGGCTGCAATTGATAGTCTTTTAGCACAGGATTTTGCTACTGACTTTGAAATTGTAGTAGTTGATAATGGATCTAGCGATCGCACTCGTGAGGTTGTAGAACAAAGAGCCCAAAATCCCCGCCTAAAGTATGTTTTTGAACCCACCATTGGTTTATCTGTCGCCCGTAACACGGGTGCAAAAGTAGCCAGTGGTGATATTCTTGCTTATTTGGATGACGATGCTGTAGCCAGTCAGGGGTGGCTACAGGTTTTATATTTTGCCTATTACAATAATTCTAAACTAGCGATCGCCGGAGGCAAAGTCACTCTCATCTGGCCCCCAGGAATCCAACAACCACGATGGCTATCTCCAGGGCTAGCTGCAAATTTAGGTGCATACGATTTAGGTGACAGCAACATCTACATTGAGCAACCTGGCTCAACACCTAGAGGCTTAAATTACTCTATCCGCCGCAGTTTTTTGGAAGAAATTGGCGGTTTTGATCCTCATCTCGGTCGAGTGGGGAAAAATCTATTATCTAATGAAGAACTGCAAATGACCGAATTTGCCCTACAGCGTGGTTGGCAAGTCGCTTATCTTCCCGAAGCCTTAGTCGCTCACAATGTAGCCCCAGAACGCCTCCAGCGCTCCTGGTTTTTAAACCGAGGTTGGTGGCAAGGTATCAGCGAATGCTATCGAGAACAACTCGCTGGTAAAGCTGGGTTCGCTCAATTGCAGCGAGGTAGCGAACGCTTTGTACGCGGCTTGTATAAAGCATTGCAATATTTCTCCGATCCAGCAGAACGGTTTGACAAACTTGTTTATGCTTACGGTCAGATTGGTTACTTAAATGCTGCTATTCAGGGTCTTTTATCTACATCAAATAAGAAATAACCAATAACATAATTTATACTCCTATGCCATCTAAAATACCAGTTTCAGTATTAATTCCAGCAAAAAACGAACAAGTAAACTTGCCTGCGTGCCTTGCTAGCCTTAGCAGAGCAGATGAAATATTTGTAGTAGATTCTCAAAGTACCGATAACAGTATTGAAATTGCTAAAAGTCACGGTGTAAATGTCGTGCAATTCAACTTTAATGGTCGCTGGCCCAAAAAGAAAAATTGGTCTTTAGATAATCTACCTTTTCGCAACGAATGGGTACTAATTGTAGATTGCGATGAGCGCATTACCCCAGAACTATGGGAAGAAATTGAGCAAGCAATTCAAAACCAGGAATATACAGGTTATTATCTCAATCGCCGCGTATTTTTCTTAGGCAAATGGATTCGCTATGGTGGTAAATATCCTGATTGGAATCTACGTTTATTTCAACATAAAAAAGGTCGTTACGAAAATCTAAATACAGAAGATATTCCGAATACTGGTGATAACGAAGTTCACGAACACGTGATTTTACAGGGGAAAGTTGGGTATCTCAAAAATGATATGCTCCACGAGGACTTCCGCGACCTTTATCACTGGTTAGAACGCCATAACCGCTATTCTAACTGGGAAGCCAGTGTTTATTTTAATATTCTCACAGGTAAAGACGATAGCGGTACTATTGGCGCAAATCTATTTGGTGATGCCGTGCAACGCAAGCGCTTTTTGAAAAAAGTGTGGGTACACCTACCATTTAAACCAATTTTGCGATTTGTTTTGTTTTATATTATTCAACGCGGTTTTTTAGATGGCAAAGCCGGATATATTTATGCACGCTTGCTAAGTCAATATGAATATCAAATTGGCGTTAAACTTTACGAATTACGTAACTGTGGTGGTCACTTAAATACTGCAACTATCCCGAAGGAGGGAGCAGGGGAGCAGGGGAACAGAGAAGCAGAAGGAAAGCTATTAACCATTGACTCCTAAATGTACCAATTTTAGATTTTGAATTTTGAATTTTGGTGAAGCAGCACGGTCTTCTCCCAAAGGGAGAGGCTAGCGCCAAGGGGGTTTCCCCCATGAGTGACTGCTGTTAGCGAGTCATCGAGCGTCACCCGTTCGCGCAGCGTCTCCCCTTGGGAGAAGGGATTGAAGGAAAAATTTAAAATCTAAAATCTAAAATCTAAAATTAAATGACTAACGATCAACCTTTCGTAGATTTACGCAAATATGATCAATCTTGGTTTGACCGGGGGCGTCCAGGTTGGTATGTTTTATTCTGGTGGTTTGTACAAGCGATCGCTTTTCCCCTCACTCCTCAACCGTTAAATATTCTGCGTTGCGCTTTGCTAAGACTATTTGGCGCTCGGATCGGCAAAGGTGTATTAATTCGACCTACCGCCCGCTTTACGTATCCTTGGAAAGTTACGATTGGCGACTACAGTTGGATTGGAGATAACGTAGTTTTATACAGCCTGGAGCAGATCCACATCGGTGAACATTGCGTAATTTCCCAAAAAAGTTACCTGTGTACTGGTAGCCACGATCTGCGAGATCCTGCCTTTGGGTTAAAAACAGCAAGTATCACTATTAATAATGGTGTATGGGTAGCAGCAGATTGTTTTGTTGGGCCAGGAGTGCAAATCGGAGCTAATGCCGTAATTGGCGCTCGTAGTAGTGTTTTTACTAATATGCCCTCTGGGCAGGTTTGTTGGGGAAGCCCCTGTCGTCCCAAGACGGTCAGGATAAAACTTGATCCCTCCACAAACTCGTGATTTTATAGATAAACATTGTAGGGGCATACAGCTAGCTGTATGCCCCTACTTTTCTATATATATATTTATTTGCTTTTGGAAAAGGAAAGTGCGATCGCCACAATCTTATAGCTAAAATTACAAGTAGCATAGGCATCAATACTGCTCGGTTGGTGGATTTTTAACTTGGAATTGAGTTTAGGGAAAAGGTTAAAGGGTAAAGGTTAAAGGTTTTTCTTGCCCCTTTCCCCTTCCCTTTTTCCCCAAAACCCGACAAGTATTGGCATAGGCATATCCTGCACTACTTACAATTTGTAGTGCTATAACTCAGAGGCTATGTATTTTTTACGCACATAGCAGTACTTATCTTTCCAAGCTATAAGCTCTATTTTATAGTGCCAAATATTTTATTTTAAAGGCAAACAAGTTCGAGAAGTTTTAAAAGAAATTTTATAAGAGGCAGTTATGAATTTAAATAACAATGAAAAAGACGTAATTTTAATAGTTGATGATAACCCGGTTAACTTACAGTTATTGATCGATTTATTAGAGTATTACGGCTTTAAAGTTTTAGTAGCTGAAAATGGGATAAATGCCGTTGGTATGGCAGAATATGCCTTACCAAATCTAATTTTATTAGATATATTAATGCCAGTAATCGATGGTTTTGAAACCTGTAGACTTTTGAAAGCAAATCCAGCTACTCAAGATATCCCCGTAATATTTATCACTGCCATGAATGACAAGGTGGATAAAGTCAGAGGTTTGAATCTTGGTGCAGTAGATTACATTACTAAACCTCTAGAACATGAAGAGGTTTTAGCTAGGATAAATACGCATTTACGTTTACGGAACCTGACAAAAACACTTACAGAGCAAAATAAACGTTTAGAGATGGAAATCTTGGAGCGTCAGCAGGTAGAAGAAAAACTGCGATGTCATTCAGATGCCTTAGACGAATGGAACAATAGATATCAAGCACTAATTCAAGCGAGTGGTCAGATTCTCTACGACTGGCATCTGCATACCAACGATATTCAATACGGTGGTAATGTAGAGGGAATATTAGGTTACTCTCTACCTGAGATGTTAGGAGGTTTGAATCGTTGGCTAGAGTTGATTCATCCTGATGATAGAAACTTCTTTAGTGAAGAAGTTAAACGCATTTTAAGCACAAAAGAACGATTCCATCTTGAATTTCGGATATGTTGCAAAAATGGTACTTATATCACAGTTGAAGACAACGGGTATATCTTTTTAGACTCTACAGAGAAAGTTGCTCGAATGGCGGGTTTTATAATTGATATTACCGAACAACAAGCCGCGCTGCGCGAACGTAAAGAAGCAGAACAAAAAATCCGTGAGCAAGCAGCTTTACTTGATATCACCACAGACGCGATTATCGTTCAAAATTTGGTTAACCAAATTCAATTTTGGAATAAAGGGGCTGAACATCTCTATGGTTGGATGGCAGAAGAAGCAATAGGCAAGAATGCCAATCAGCTTTTGTATCGAAAGCAAAGTCTTTGCGAACTGAAAAATATCCAAAAAATATTAGCTGAGAGTGGTTCATGGCAAGGTGAGTTACATCAAGTTACAAAACAAAGTAAAGAGATAATTGTTGCTAGTCGCTGGACATTAGTAAATGATGATGAGGGACAAGCTAAATCCATCCTGATTGTCAACTCCGACATTACAGAGAAAAAACAACTCGAAGCGCAGTTTCTCCGGGCCCAGCGAATGGAGAGTCTTGGCACTCTAGCAAGTGGCATCGCCCACGATCTCAACAATGCACTGACTCCCATAATGATGACAGTACAACTTTTAGAAACAAAGCTCCCCGATGAAAAAAGTCAGCAATGGCTGACAATCATGGAAACAAATGTTAAACGTGCAGCAGATTTAGTTAAACAAGTGCTGTGGTTTTCACGTGGCTCTGTAGGTAACTTTAAAACCTTACAGGTAGAGAATATAATTTCAGAAATTGAAAATATTGTTAAGCAAACATTTTCCAGAGCAATTGAAATCCGCATTGATGTTCCTGGGCAAAACCTGTGGAATATCTTTGGCGATGCTACTCAGCTACATCAAGTACTAATGAATCTCTGTATTAATGCTCGTGATGCTATGCCTCATGGCGGTATCCTAAAGATTTATGCGAAGAATTTCTGGGTTGACAGCTACTATGCCCGAATGAATATTGATGCTAAGGTCGGCTCTTACGTGATGATTGGTATCTGTGATACAGGCACAGGAATTGCTAGAGAAATAGTAGATAGAATTTTTGAGCCATTTTTCACAACAAAGGAACTGGGTAAAGGCACAGGACTTGGTCTTTCAACAGTGCTTGGCATTATAAAAAGCCACAGCGGTTTTGTGAATGTAGTTACTGACGTGGGCAAAGGCACTGAATTTCAAATTTGCTTACCCGTAACGCAGACAATGGATACAGATGAGAAACTGGCTGGAAATCAGGAATTACCAGCAGGGCATGGAGAATTGATTCTTGTTGTTGATGATGAAGATTCAATTCGAGAGGTGACTCAAACCTGGTTAGAAAAAAATGCCTATAGAGTTTTAGTAGCTAGTGATGGTATTGATGCGATCGCACTATACGCAGAACATCAACAAGAAATTAGTGTGGTGTTGGTTGATATGATGATGCCATATATGGATGGACCAACAACTATCAATGTTTTAAAAAAAATTAATCCAGCTATCAAAGTTATTGGTGTTAGTGGATTAGCCTTTAATCATGAAATGATTAAAAACCTTGGTAATAGTGTCAAAACCCTTCTGTCTAAGCCCTACACTTCAAGCGACTTGTTAATAAATTTACAGATGGTGATTAGTACAAAGTAGAGTTTGTCATTAGTCATTAGTCATTAGTCATTAGTGAATGCCCAATGCCCAAGCAAAATGGTAAGTAGCAGTGGTAATATATTTTCATGGCTGCTCTAATCCTTGCTATTGATGAACAAACTATTGGATGAAACGCTGTCAATCAAAATTGCTGAACTGATAAACAGCAGGGCTAGTACTCCGTTTGATAATGCTTACAAAGCTGCATTGTCTACTGAAGGAGCAAGATATATTCAGGGATTTTTGGCTTTTGCTGGGAAGCCATACAGACCTGTTGAACACAGTTGGATTGAACTAAGCGACGCTTCTGATATCCGTATTATCGATCCTACATTACCGTATCTGAACAAAAATCCCCAAGAACTCTGGTATTTTGCAGCACATAGTCTGACTATTAAAAAACTGAAAGCCATCATTGAAGAATCAAAAGAAGATTATCCAGAAGATGACCCATTGCCAATTTATGGCGATCCACCTTATGAATATTATGGTGATGTAATGTTGGGCGGTCAAGACTATTTGACGGCATATCAAGCCGCAGAGGCAAAGTGCAAAGAAATCAACGAACTCAACCCTGAAAGAAACTAACAAAATTAAATTAAATAATTCATAATTACGAATTACGTTAGCGTAGCGGTAGCGAGTCCGCGTTCGCTTTTAGCGTCTCGTAGAGAGCTTCATTACGAATTACGAATTATTTAATAAGATTTTCCATCGCTCCCAAAGTATTCTCTATAGCCACAAATTTTGTCTCCGCGCACATCAAAAGAGACTGCTACCCGATTTTTGTAGGGCTGTCCGAATAAAGGGCCTTCGTCCCGAAACTCAAAGACAGCAGTAGTTTCATTACTGGTAATATGGTCTAGGCTAGTCAGTTTTAGCCCAGGATTGAAGGATTCAAAAACGTACTCGAAAAACTCTCTAGCTCGCTCTTTTCCCACATTTAAACCGTGAAATTTACCCATTGGAAACCAAAGGGTAAAATCTTCTGTGAGCATATCTAATAAAGCTTCCCAGTCTCCAGTTGACATGCCATGCGTCAGATTATCAAATGCCTGTCGAGCAACTTTTAAAGTATTTTCTGAATCTTGTGTCATTCTCACTTCCAACTAGAAGATATAAGCTAATACTGTGTTACTTAAAATTTCACAACCACTTTGCCACAATTTTGACCACTGAGGAGATATTGTACAGCATCGGGTATGGATTCCATACCTTGAAACTGTGTTGGGTCAACGGCAACTTTCAGTTTGCCTGTGTAATACAGGTTTAAAAGGCGATCGCTTGCCTCTGGCATATATTCTTTATAATGAGCCATGAGAAAGCCTCTCACGGAAGCTGCTTTCCAAAATAGTTGGTGATAAAGGCGTAGCTGTGTAATTTGCTCAACATTATTTGCGTATTCGGAGATAAAACCAACTACTACTAAACGTCCCCGCACTGCTAAGTTTTCAGCGCAAGTATCAAATACTTCTTTACCCACAGACTCAAAAATCAAATTAATCCCATTGGGGTATTCTTGCTTGAGGACTTGATTGAGGTTTTCTGTGCGATAGTTGATAATGCGATCGCACCCTAATTCTCTCAGTAATTTTGCCTTCGCCTCAGAACTACAAGTACCAATGACATGATTCCCAGCTAGCTTTGCCAATTGCACCGCAATATGGCCAGTTCCCCCTGCTGCTGCTGTCACTAAAACCACTTCATTACTTTTCATCTCCCCCACTTGTTCCAGTGCCACTAAAGCTGATACACCTGTAGGCATTAGTGTTAGCAACTCTGGCGTTGCTTCCCGCACCTTCACCGCTAAGTTTGCATCAATAACCTGATATTCTCGATAGCCGCCACCACGCGCTGTGGTTACGACAGCATCACCTATTTGAAAATCTTTGACATTTTCACCGATAGCGACAACTTCACCCACAGCTTCCACACCTAAATCGAAGGGAGGAATTAAGTTAAAATGTGGAACATCACCACGACAAAGTAAAGTGTCAAAGCCACCGTTAATACCAGCAAATTTGTTTTGAATTAGAATTTCATTAACAGCAGGTTTGGAAATAGGAATTTCGACAATTTCAACAGCAGATTTAAAATCTGGATTCAGTTGTTTTGCTCTTAACTTTTTGTAAGTTTTTAAATTCATTGGTAGAAGCAATTAGGGCAAATTATTTGAAGCTATGTTCATAAATATAAATTTAGGTGCGTTAGCTGAAAGCATCACACACCTACAACAATTGCCGTGGGCATTACAAGCTTATAAAGCTTTATCCCACTCTAATTGATGAGTTAAACCGTACTTGATAAAATCTTCTACTTTCGCTTTATCACTTTTACCAAAAACACCTAAGCTGTAAGGATTTTCTTGCATACGTTGGGTGACTTGCTCGTTCTCAAATTGGATAACTTCTTCTCTTGGTTTGTCTGGCTTAAAAAAGTCTACAACCAAAACAGTTCTATCATAATTAGTATAATTATGCGGGCAGTGTGGATAGCTATGATCTAAAACTAGGAATTTGCCTTCATGCCAATAAAGCTGCTCATGGCAGATTTTCATAGCTACATCTCCCTCTGGTACAATCAATCCTAGATAGCCACGATTTGTATGAGGGTTGTAGTTCACGTGTAGCTTGATATCCAAGCCTGGATGGAATGTCCCAAAATACACATTTCTGATGATCTCATCATCATTAAAGTTGACTTTTTCTATTAATTTCGCCAAATTTGGGAAATATTTCTCTCTTAAGGCAAGTGCTTTTTGTGATGCTTCTTCTGACCCATAATCAGGATATTTTATTTGATATACTTGAATATATTTTTCGATAAACATACCTTGAAATAAAATTCCAAAGGCACTGTATTTGGCATCACCCTTAGTTTGAATCGTTTTACTTTTAGGGCCAAGAATATCGTAAGCCAGTTTTAAATCCTCATTAGATGCCTGTTTAATAAAGTGTGTAAACTCGTCTCTAATTGCTTGCCAGTTATCTTGAAAACTTTTGAGAAAAGTAAATTCTTTTGGGTCTATATGATACTCATTAAAACTTTCCATTGTCTTTTCTTCTGAAGCTGATTCCATAAAAAACCGTTATATGATAATGGGATTTGGTCTTCGTCCCGATTCGATGTTGGAATTCCTGACTAACTCATTTTAGTGTGAGGTATACTGTGTCTGAAACTCCCGTATTAGATCAAATTATCAAAAATGTCCGAGTAGTTCGTCCCCATCAGGATGTAATAGAACTACTTGATTTAGGAATTCAGGATGGGAAATTTGCTCAGATTGCCCCTAATATTAGCCCAGACACAGGCAAAAAGGTATTTGATGGCAAAAACTTGCTGGGCTTTCCTGGGGTCGTAGATGCCCACATGCACGTCGGTATCTATCAACCCCTCGACAAAGATGCTGTGACTGAAACCAAAGCAGCTGCAATGGGAGGCGTCACTACCAGCCTGAATTACATCCGTACAGGGCAGTATTATCTTAACAAAGGCGGCTCCTACCGTGATTTTTTTCCAGAGGTGTTGGCCTTATCCGCAGGTAATTTTTTTGTAGATTATAGCTATCACATTGCACCTATAGCTAGCCAGCATATCGATGAAATACCTCTATTATTTGAGGAACACGGTGTCTCTTCGTTTAAAATCTTCATGTTTTATGGAGGCTATGGGTTACATGGGTTGTCAGACCAGCAAAACCTCTTTTTGATGATTAATAAAGAGGAACGGTACGATTTTGCCCATTTTGAATTTATTATGCGTGGTCTAACTCGCTTGATGGCAGAACATCCAGAAGCGCGAGAGACTATTAGTCTGAGTTTGCACTGCGAAGTTGCAGAAATTCTCAACGCCTATACCAAAATAGTTGAAAATGATTCTAGTCTGAGTGGATTACACGCTTACAGTGCAGCGCGTCCACCTCATTCTGAAGGTTTAGCAATTTGCATTGCTTCTTATTTAGCAAATGAGACTAACTGTGCAAATATCAATTTGTTGCACCTGAGTTCGCGTAAAGCAATGGAAGCAGCTTTGACTATGCAAACTGCTTTTCCTCATATCAACTTTCGGCGAGAAGTTACCGTCGGACATTTGTTACTAGATGTCGATACCCCGAATACAATTTGGGCAAAAGTCAACCCTCCTATTCGTCCTCGTGCCGATGTAGAATACCTATGGCAAGCAGTACTCAACAATCAAGTAGATTGGATAGTTAGCGACCATGCTTGCTGTTCTGCTGAACAAAAAAGAAGTGCTAAAGACCCGAATAATATTTGGTTAGCAAAGTCTGGTTTTGGCGGTACAGAATATTTACTTTCTGGTGTATTTAGTGAAGGTAGTAAGCGAGGAATGTCTTACAACCATATCGCTAAGTTGTTATCTTGGAACCCATCGCGGCGCTTTGGTTTGTTAGAAAAAGGTGATATTGCTATTGGCTATGATGCTGATTTGGTATTAGTAGACCCCAATGAAAGCTTTGTGGTACGGGCGGCTGAGTCAGAATCACAACAAGGTTATACACCTTTTGAAGGAATGGAGTTAACTGGAAGGGTAAAAAGTACCTTCTTACGTGGAATTCTTATCTACAACAACGGACAAGTTTTGGGTTCACCTACTGGACGTTATTTAAAAAGAAATTAGATTATTGATGCACAAACCTTTTTCCATAAAATGCCTATAGGTTTCCATGTGGATATGACAAAACTGTTGCAACTTGTGATAAATCCCTATCAACTCTAATAAAGAATAAACCGCCATCATCTGTTCTATGCCAAGGAGAGGTGATAAAACTAGGGCCATAAGCAAAATAATCTTTTACAAATCGGTGGTCTCCAATATCACAGTATCCAGCTAGGCAATAGCCTTCCTCATTATAACATTGAATCATTTGGGACTTGCCATCATAATGTGGCAAGATAGCAAGCAGCCAGGCTCCACCCCCGTTACTATCCTTTCTTAGCCACTTCTTATTTGCTTGTATAAATTGAACTGTATCTGCCTTGCCCCACGGTAGCAATTTACTATCCAATGCTGGGATGAAGCCACTTAACTTAGCATCTGGATGATCATTTAGTGAATATTTATACTTGAGAGAAGCATTTTCCATCCAGAGGATTTCCGCTTCCTCATCACCTAGCACTTTCCAAGGGCCTACTCTGACACCTGCCGGGATAAAGGAGTAACCATGCTTGCTTAACTGCCACTCTCCCACTTGGATTGCACCCTTAAGCACAAAAATCTCCAAATCAGAAGTAAAGAAGCCAGACGGTGCTTCAAATTGCCGTGGTATTACAACTCTTGACGTTGATGCACCATTGTCATGCCAAGTAAGTAAGCGACGGCTTCCAAATGCTACATTATCCGGCATTCCATTTACTCGCCAACTGTGTTCTTCTGGTACGGCATTTGTATCAAAAAATTGGTACTGGCGAGGTACATACTCTTTGGAGATTGCTGTGCGCCTTCCTGATAGATTCATGCGCCCTCTTCCGTCTCCACCCCAATCCTCTTTTACAGATGCTAGGTGTAAAAAATCATCAGTTTGGTTTTCTTCTACGGAATTAAAATTTATATTCTCTTCACCCACAACTTCACTTTCTCCTGTTGAATTTTAGATTGTGTTAACTGGATTTTCTTCTAAAAATTCAATTGCTAATTCAGCAAATTACCTTTTCTGTGCCATTGTTTGGAACCATTCAATTAGAGGTCTTAAGGTTCCTGGCAATGCTGACTCGCTGACAGTCACCGTATGCTGCTTACCGTTATCTTCTATTGTTAACTTATACTGAAAGCGATCGCTCTGGGGATTTGGTGAGGGAATTAATTCCGGTAGCCTAAATAAATCAGCAACTTCCACCAATCGGGGTAGTGTCGCCGCTTCATTTGGTGGGAGAGTTTCTGTATCAACGGTTATCTTCTTGCTAATGCCGGCAAAGCCGCCGGTGCGTTCAAATGATACTCGCATTTTTTTGCTCTCCGTTGTGTTATTTAGTTGAGATAAATACAAAAAGTGGGAGATGATAGTTCTCACCTCCCACTTTAGCAACAACAAACAATAGATTAATCAGTCCTGAGTACTGACTATTTAGAGACGCGATTTATCGCGTCTCTACTCATCACTCTTGTACAGACGCGATTTATCGCGTCTCTCCTAAATCTAAATAACTCCTACCTTTTGCCAAGCATTCTGCACAGCTTTTTGCTCATTACTGCCACTACCGTAGAGTTCGCCAGCAACCTGAATGGTGACGTTGGCAGCTTTTTTAAAATCTGCTTTGGCATTTAAGCGATCGCGTAAAGCTACATACCAGATTTTACCAGCTTTTTCCCAGGCATAGCCATCAATCTCAACCGCAGCTAGATAAAAGGCATGGTTAGGGATTCCTGAGTTGATATGCACCCCGCCGTTATCATCAGTACCAGTATATTTATCTTTCACATGGCCTGGTTGGGGATCTTTGCCTAATACTGGATCATCATAAGCTGTTCCTGGTGCTTTCATGGAGCGGAGGGCAACACCTTTGATAGTTGGTACCAAAAGACCTTCACCAATCAGCCAGTCTGCCTCTTTTGCTGTGTGATTTTTGATCTTTTGTTTCACCAAGGAACCAAAGACATCAGAAAACGACTCATTCAGTGCGCCTGGTTCGCCATAATACTGTAAACCAGCTTCATACTGAGTTATACCATGAGTTAGCTCATGCCCAATCACATCAATTGATTTCGTAAAGCGTTGAAACAGTTCTGCATCGCCATCACCATAAACCATTTGGTCGCCGTTCCAAAAGGCATTATCATATTTAACGCCATAATGCACGGTGGAGTCTAAACGCAGTCCTTTGTCATCAACGGAATTGCGATCGAATATCTCATGAAACAAGTCATAGGTAGCACCAGCCGCATCATAAGCTTCATTCACTGATGGGTCACTGCTGGGTGGGTCTCCCTCACTACGCACCAGCGTACCAGGGAGTTGCTGTCCATTTTTGGCGTCGTAGATGGTGCGGCGCTTCTCACCCGGAGAAGGCGCAAACGAGATATTACCTACGACATTTCTTCGTCCCAAAAATTGCGCCGAAATATTTAATGTATGAAAAGCCCAAGTACGCTGCTGGGGATTGCCATTCACCACGACATTTTTTAGTATGTGGGGCGGGACAATACAACAAATAGGACATCTAGAGTCAAGTGAATGCCCATCCTTGAACCGGGCTGATTTCTTTTTATTTCGAGCCATCCAAGATATTCTCCTTTTAAAACTAAGTGATGGCAAACAGCGGCTTTAACTCCACTGGAGAAAGGAACAGAAAAACGAATCCCAATTGTGTACCCCTGGTTTCTTTATCTGAAGTAACTTTTCTACTTTGTATTTTCGGATTAATCTGTCGATGATTGATAGTAACCTCATCTGGTACTTTTGATGGGGAAATATTGTATAAAAACACAAAGTAGGCTTAATTACCGTAAGTTTTAGGCGAAACCCTTGTGTGAGTTGGCAAAACCTCCTTTACAGACCTAATGCGTTTATCAAACAGAATTCAGGAGTCAGCAGTCAGCAGTCAGAATTCAGAATTCAGAATGAATTATGTATGACTGGCGGATAGCGCAGCGTAAAGCCTTCTCTTTCAGAGACGCTAACGCGCGAACAGCATGGTAACGCTATGAGCGAGTCTGCGATAGCGCAGCGGTCGCGAGTATTCAAGCGTCGCGTCTTGATTCTGACTCCTGTTAGCGATAGCGGGGCGTTTAGCCCATTCTGACTTCTGAATTCTTCTTCAAATATTAGTTCTTATCAAGAGAAATAATGTTATTTATTACTGTTTCGTTACTATCAAGCTGTTAATCAGATAAATCCCCATTGGAGATAGGTGAATCTCAAATCTAGACATTCAAAACCGTAATTGCTCACAGCCAGCCACCAAACACCGCCAGACCATAATATTTCCAAGGTACTGCAACTGTCTTAAATCCAGCTTTGCTCAACATTTGTAAATGAACATCTAAGCTAGCTAGTTGGTCTTGACTGGAGTAACCTTGAGTAGTGCTAGTGGCACGTTTAGCGCGAATCTCTATCAAATTAATTCCCTGTTCAACTGCCCATTCTTCTCGTGCCGCTTTGTAAACTTCTGCTAAGGCTGGTGATTCTGGTAAGGTGGGATCTGCATTCCAAAAACAGCCGTCTTGAGTAAGGCTAGCAGCAATTCGCTCAAATAACTTCAATTTCATCTCATCTTGGAGATGGTGAATTGCCAAGGATGAGACACAAACATCAAATTTGCTATCAATATCCAATTTCTCTGGATTATTTGCCCAGTCGCCAAAGTCTGCTTGTATGCCAGTCCAGCGTTGTTTATATCCCACTGCTGTGATTTTATCTTGGGCAAATTGCAGCATTCGAGGTGAGTAATCTAGGGCAATTACTTGAGCGTCTGGAAAGCGATTGAGTATCTTGAGACTAAGTTCGCCTGTGCCACAGCCTAATTCTAAAATACGCCGACTTGTCGAAGGTAGACAATGGCTAATTACTTCCAGCATCTCATCGTATCGCGGTAACAGTTGGCGAATACCAGTGTCAAAATCCGCAGTGTTGGCGAATACCTCTCCAGGAAATAACTGTTGCATGGGGATTGGAACTCAGAAGTACACTAAATTAATCATTCATCATTACCGAGGTATATTCTACATCGGTGCGAGGAACTTTATCAGTTGCCGCCAAGCCACAAAAGCAGAACGGAAAGTTTATGAACAAAGTTAATTCTGAGCCGCCGGAGATCGCAGATAACGATATGCTTCCAGAATACGATTTTACTGATGGCGATCGCGGCAAGTATTACCAAGCTTATCGAGGCGGACATACTGTTAAAATTCATCAAGCTGATGAGACGACTGTTATACAGCACTTTACCCTTGAAGATGGGGCGGTAATACTTGATCCCGATGTACGAGAGTATTTTACTAATGGAGAAGCTCGTCAATCAGGTTTTACGCACATTGATTAGTCTGTTCCCGAAAAATCACAAATCGATTACACCTGAATCTGTTGAATAATCTGCATTGTTTCAACGCTGACGGTGCAGACTCTTTATAGTAAATCTATTACCTGTTCTTTGTAATCTGCAAAGCAATATAGCGGTTCCCATTCACATAAGGTATTGTATTACATTGCAAGGTGTAGGGAACATGCCCATTGGTGTCAACTTAACGTGAAACCGCTTGTCCACCGGGAATTGAAATTCCCGTCTCATAGCTATATGTATTGAATTTTTCAGCAATTGTTGGGTCTTTAGGTTTCTTTTCTTTATATTGATCTAAAATCCATACTGCATCTCCTTCACCATACCTTTTATGTCAGATCAACCTGCACCAGAAATCGAACTGCTCCGTGCGGCTTACGCAGCCTTCAACGAGCGAGACATTGATGCTGCCCTTGCCCTCATGGCTGCGGACGTGGCTTGGCCGAAAGCGTTCAAAGGCGGTTTTGTCCGTGGGTCTGAAGAAGTTCGCGCTTACTGGACGGAGCAATGGAGCGAGATCAATCCGCACGTCGAGCCGGTTTCCTTTTACTCGGAGGAGTCGGGGCGCATTTTGGTCGATGTGCATCAGGTCGTGCGTGACTTGGCCGGAGCAGTTCTTGCCGATGAGCATGTGGGTCATCGATTCACCCTTGAACACGGCTTGATTCAAGCTATGGAAGTCTGTCCACTTCCATCGTCCACCCCAAAGACCTAATCACGCGCAAAGTATGTCTTAACAAAGGTGATAACAGACAGCGCCTAGTAAGGATATAAAATATACTGTCGTTGATTTTAAATTATCAAATAAAATACACTTGTCTAAGCAATAACACGGTGTATTTATTCCCTCTGTGCTTCTGCGGTTAGACTCCTAAATTGGTGCGTTACATTCCGTTAACGCACCTTACCAATTAATACACTTACTCGTCTATTTGACCAACGCGGCGGATATTCAAAATGTCGCTCATTTTTTTAATTTGGACGAACACTTGCTCTAATTGAGAGCGATCGCGTATATCTATTCCTAAGTCCATCAATGCAGGTTGACCAATAGAGGTTTTCACCTGGGCATGGCGGACGTTGATCCCTTGGTCACTCAAGCGTGACAAAATATCCTTTAGTACCCCTACACGATCCAGGGCTTCAATTTGTACATCCACTGGGTACGTGTGCGGACGACCACTATTTTCGGCGACTGGGTTCCATCTAACTGGTACTAGGCGTTCATACTCCACACACTCCAGATTATTGCAGCCTTGGCGATGAATTGAAATCCCCCTACCTCGCGTCACCACACCAATAATCGGTTCGCCAGGAATCGGGGTACAACACCCAGCTAAATAATACATCAACCCTTCCACCCCAACAATTGGCGAATCAGTGGAGCGAGAAGTACTTGGAGGCGCATCTCGCAAAGCTTTTGAACTTGGTTCTTTGGGGATAAATGGCGACACAGTGGCAACTGGTTGTTGTCCCTTTGCTACTTCTCGCCAACGATTTAGCACTAGGTTCAACGTAATTTCTCCGTAACCTAAACCAGCGAGTAAATCGTCCACGCTATGGTAGTTACACTTTTCAGCAACAATCTGCATCGCATCCGACTTCAGTAAACTATCAAAACCAGTTTTACCAAGTTCCTTTTCTAACAACTCCCGTCCACGGGCGATATTTTCTTCTCGGCGCGATCGCTTGTACCATTGTTTAATCCTATATTTCGCCGCCGAAGTTCTAACAAAGTTCAACCAATCCAAACTTGGATGGCAGTTCTTTTGAGTCAGAACCTCGACAATATCACCATTTTGCAGCCGCGTTGACAGTGGAACCATTCGCCCATTCACCCGCGCCCCTGAACAGTGGTTTCCTACTTCTGTATGAATGCGATAAGCAAAATCTACAGTTGTAGCACCAGGACTTAAAGGAACAACATCCCCCTTAGGGGTGAAGACATAGACATCATCTTCAAATAAATTATCTTTGACGCTATCAAGATATTCTTGTGCGTCCTTGAGATCGGTTTGCCATTCCAGCAGTTGCCGCAGCCAAGTAAACTTGTCATCTGTGCCTGTCAAATGGCTAATACTAGAGCCACCTGTTTCTTTGTACTTCCAATGGGCGGCAATCCCATACTCGGCGATGTGATGCATTTCAATTGTCCGAATTTGCACCTCTAAAGGACGGCCAGTTAATCCAATCACCCCAGTGTGCAATGACTGGTAACGGTTAGGCTTTGGTAATCCGATATAGTCCTTAAATCTCCCAGGAATTGGGCGAAAAGCATCATGAACCACCGCCAACGCCCGATAGCAATCCTGATTGGTCTGAACAATAATCCGCAGTGCCGCCAAATCGTAAATTTCATGAAATTCCTTTTGCTGCCGATGCATTTTTTGATAAATGCTATAAAGGTGCTTGGGACGACCACTGATATCTTGAAAGACGATTCCGGTTTGCTGCAAACGTTCTCGCAAAATGTCTGTAGCTTTGGCCAGTTTCTCTTCTCGCGCCGTCCGTTTTTCGGAAACATACTCTTGCATTTGGCGAAAGGCTTCCGGTTCCAAATACTTAAAAGCTAAATCTTCCAGTTCCCATTTAATTCGCCAGATCCCCAGGCGATTGGCTAAAGGCGCGAATATATCTCGCGTTTCCTGGGCACTGCGGCGGCGGCTGGCTTCTGACATATATTGTAAAGTTCGCATATTATGCAAACGATCTGCCAATTTCACCACAATTACCCGAATATCTTGCGCCATTGCCAAAAACATCCGCCGGAAGTTTTCGGCTTGGCTTTCGGTTTTGCTGGTGAAATTAATCTTAGAAAGCTTGGTGACACCTTCCACCAATTGGCGCACTTCTGGACCAAAGCGTTCTTCTATTTCTTGACTTGTGACTTCTGTATCTTCGACAACATCATGGAGAAATCCAGCTGCTATCATAGCAGCACTACCCCCCAAGTCACGCAGCAAGTCAGCTACAGCAATGGGATGAGCAATATATGGTTCTCCAGATTTGCGGTATTGACCTTGATGCAGTTGGTAAGCAAATTCAAATGCGCGACCAATTAATACTGCATCACTATGCCTTCGGTCATCTTCAGCTGCGTCGTTACTTGTCGATGACTCCTTCAAACATTTTTTCAACCATTCCGGAATGGCTAGATCAACTGATGAATTAATAGCTAGACTGCTCATAAGATAGGGTTTAGAGTGGATCGGTAGATAAGTGAAAAATAAATAAAACTGGCAGCATCGCCTTAAGAAGATGCTGTCACCCAGAGAAGGGTAGAAAAAGCAGTGTCAGGATGATTCTCTAATTGCTTATGGTAGTCATCCAATTTGAGTTTCATGGATCGTAAAAAAAAGAACAGCCATTGATGGCAAACAAAGCCTCAAACCATGATTTGAGGCTTTTAATGGTGATAAGTCTTTAAGAAAGTTTATTGTAGAAGAAAAATTACTTGACATTAATACTATCTTAACTAGCACTGGATGTCTTTAAACCCTGAGAAATATGTGGCATTCGTAACCTTGTTAGAGCAATTACGCTCCGATGCCACAACTACCCAAATCGTTGCGCCAGAACTGCGGCAGCGTGTAGCCACATTGCAGCAGTTTTTCGGGCAGCAGATTGTGCCTTTGGCTGATGAAAACTGGCGAGTGCAGTCTTATCAAACGGAAATGAGCAAGCAATTGCGCTTGTTGGCAATAGATGTGATGTTTTTGCAAGGAGCGCGGCAAGCATCGACTGCACAAACGAGACTTCAAGCGATTAGCGATCGCTTGACAACCCTGATTCAATACTGTGATGCTATTCTGCAACCAGAAGCGGAGGGAGAAAAATAACAATTGTTCACCTTTTTCTCTAATTTCTCCATCATCTCATTTATGACCTATAGTGGAAAGTTATTTTGCTAACAAGTTGAATAGGGCATTGGGCATTGGGAATTGAAAAGAGGCAGGGGACAAGAGGGACAAGAGCAGGGCTGTTTCATTCCACAAGGTAAAGCAGTTTGTCAATATCATGAGAGATAAATCTCTGGGCAATTGTGATGGAAGTATAACCATTTCGACGAAGTATGTTGAGTGCGATCGCCCTGATATTGATACTATGCTGACAAAATTTTGGCTAGATGAATCGTAGTTTTTCACCGTACCCTTGAAGGTGAGAAATATGGAATGAGTCCACACTTCCTAAAGCAGGAACATGATATTGTTTTTCATTTCGGTTGTGTGGACACAAAAGCTACACTCTGGTTTAGTGGATGGGGAGTTAATCGAGAAGATGGCATTATTCATCAAAGACCGATATCTTAATGGAGCGGCTAAGGTAGGGACAAAAGACAACAGCTTTGTCCGGGAACTACGATCGCTAATGACATCGCCCTGGAGCGATTTGACTCAACACTGGAAATGTCGGTTTAGAGCAGCGGGAAAAATTCGGTGGTGGTCACGGAGGCGATCGCTCCGAAGCCAAAATACGAATATAACCTTCTGGAACTTTGGAACAAGTTCACCGACTACCAAGAAACCCAGATTGAGCAAACAACCATCCTGAATCGCTACAACCGCGTGCTTCTATTCACACAGCGACTTCCTACGCATTTCCTCGATGACGCGGTGAAAATTAGAGATTGGTTGCTGGGTAGCACTACGCGAAAAATGGCTTGGATACTGGTCAATCATTACAGCCAGTGTTGTGAGTGGGCCGTCACATCTCAACTGATACCTGACAACCCTTTTAAAAAGTTAAAGACCAAGGAACCTAAGAAAAAAACTATCAGCGAAGACCGTCGAGCGTTCACCCTGAGCCAGAGAGATTTAATTATAGAAGCCTTTGAAAATCACTCTAAATATTCTCACCCGATGGATTGGGGACAAGGTAGAAACCGTTTTGAGATATTACTGCCATCCACAGGTAGTGGAGGCAGATTGCCCAGATTTTTAGTTTCTACTCAAATGCTACTCAAAACTTGGTTGTAAAGCCTTAAACCTTGGGCTGTGAGGTAGTCTTTTCTAAGCATGTTCGTTTTTCAATGCTAAACGAGCAAGTCCATAACAGATTAGGGCGTTGGCGATGAGGAAGAGGCGTGCTATGTTACCACTTCCTAAACCCCAAACAGATGGATCTAAAAATGCACTTACTGTCAAGCAGGCTGCTACACCTAATGTTGAACCAATGGCAAACAATTTCCAGCTAGGATGCCCCAGCAACAATGCCATTAACACAATGGGAATCAGTACGCTGGCAAATAGGGGATTCAATGCATCAGTTCCCTGGAGGGTATTACCTAGTTCGGGAATTGAACTGCCCAAAACCCGGAAAGGCCATTGGGGAAGATCAAAAATATAGATTCCCTTGAGGAAGAATAACCCAGAACTACCGGCAATTAGTCCACTGGATAAAGACCAACTCCAAGTGAAGGGGAAGTAAACGCGTAAAAACCAAGCCAGCAAATAGGAACCAACTACCATTAAAATCTTGGGTAAGAGTGCGATCGCACCACCATCAATCCAAAAGCCGGGGTTAAGATAGCCGCTATCCCGTAACCACCGAAAGAAATCTGGAAAACTGATTTGTCCGCTAAAGGCTAGTTTGACTGCTGCTTCTGCATTGAGTTGTCCAGCGCCATAATAGTTCAAACCATCATCCTGAATGACTCGTGCTGACTGCTTGAGGACTTTTAAAACTTCATCTGGTTCTTTGATGCCAGCAGCTTTGATTAATGCCGCAACACCAGCAACGTGGGGAGCAGCCATACTTGTACCCTGGAAGCCTAGAAATACGCCTTCACCCTTTTCATCGATGGTTTCTTGGAGAATTTTACCAGCTTCACTACCACCAGGAGCAGAGATATCTACCCCAGCACCAAAGTTAGAATAGGACGCTCTTTCGCCATCTGGGCCAATTGCCGAAACACCGATGACGTAGGGATAGCGGGCTGGATAGCTTGCTCCGTTGGTGTTTTCATTTCCAGCTGCGGCAATAATAACAACACCTTTTCTATGGGCATACTCGATCGCTTGTTTCATCAACTGGCTTTCACCAGTACCGCCTAAGCTCATATTAATCACATCTGCGCCTTTATCAGCAGCAAATTTAATCGCTTCGGCAATATCGGCAACAGTACCACCGCCATAAGAACTGAGTACCTTCAGCGGCATCAGGCTGGCTTCGTAGGCAATTCCTGCAACACCATATTTATTATTTGTGGCTTGGGCAATAGTTCCGGCAACATGAGTACCGTGACCATTATCGTCTGTGGCTTCTTCTCGATCGTTTACAAAATCGTAGCCCTTGACGAATTTTGTCTCATACAAGTCGCGAACCTTGGTAATCCCGGTGTCAATGACTGCGACTGTGATACCACTGCCTTTAGTTTGACTCCATGCACCTTCAATACCAATTTTGTGCAAGTTCCACTGTTTGCTGTAATATTGGTCATTGGGGCCAGTTAATGAAGGATTTGCTTCTTCATCTTCTTGGGGTGTTAAAAATTCACCTAGCCAAGCGGTTTTACCTGGTTGGGGAATCTTTCTGTAGATATAGTTTGGTTCAATGAATTGTGTCGCTTGGGCAAACTGAGATTTTTTCAGTTCTTGCAGCCGTTGGCGATCGCCCTTGATAATATAAACATGATCTTTTTCTGAAAACTTGTTGTCTAATTGGGGTGTAACGTTGTATTGTTTGGCGATCGCTTGTAGATCCTGTTCCACCACAAGTGATGGAATATCTTCCCGAAAATCAAGCAAAATCGTCTCAAACTCTCCTTTAGCTGCCAATCCCTGGAAATTCAGGAAACCAAATATGGTAGTTCCCAGCCCAATGACAAACAAGCACAATAATATAAGTTTTCTCATATTAACTCATCACCGCTTTTTGCCAGTTTGTTCACTACCATAACTTATCTGCATCAATTGTTGGTAGATTTTGCACTTTTAGTTACAAGTCTCACTTCATGACTCAGGATTTTTTTAACGATGGAACGTGGTCTTTTGTGGTTGCCCCTGTTAGTAATGTTTTTCTGGTTAGCTTGGCAAGGCTCGAAAGAGTATCAAAAAGTTGAAGCTTATCGCATTTGGGCAGAGCAATTTGAACGGGCTAAGTATGATATTTATGCTGTATTAGGTCAAAAAGGCAACAATATAACTTGGGGAAAACCCACGCCTCAAGGACCGATTAAACTAGAAACATTCTCCTTGCTTGATATCAAACAAATCCAAGTTTTAGTAGATGAGAAATCAGTAGATGTAAACAATCCACCAGAGAAAGGTCGTTCTATAGAATTAGAATTTCTATATTCCAAATCTACTAACTCAGTGCGGGTTCCGTTTACAGAAATCCCTTTGGCGGCGGAATGGGGTAAGTTTTTGCAGAGGGTATTACAAGAATTGCAATCGAAAATACAGCAGTTTCCAAATGATTGAAGAAGAATTCTGACTCCTGACTCCTAAATTCTGTTTGATAAAATACTTACGCTGTATTCATTTTTAATCTTTAATTTTTAATTCCGCCTTGCAGTACTAGGAGATTTTCATCGCCAGAATCTTCAACGCTACTGCTTCAGGAACGGGCATCACCAATAACCGATTTCCTTGTTTCACCACCATTAGCTCTTCGGCGGTAAACTTCTCTTTGAGTGTTGATAGCAAGATAGGGTTAGAAAAAGTTTCAACAAATTCTACTACAACTGTTTGCCAACGAGGGGATTCGGGACTTGACTTCGGGTCGTAGTATTTACTTTTTGGTTCAAACTGAGTGGGGTCAACAAGATCTTTTTTCACCACACGCATTAACCCCGCAATACCGAGAGAATTAGTATTGGAATGATAGAAAAAAGCTAAGTCTCCTTCATCCATTTGGCGCAAAAAGTTGCGAGCTTGATAATTGCGAATACCATCCCAAATAGTCTTACTTTGCTGTTGAAGGTCAGCAATGCTATAGACTTCTGGTTCTGATTTCATTAGCCAATAATTCATCTATACAATTTATGGATACATTACAAAAGTATTTCAAAGAGCCAGGGTGAATAGAAGTAACGGCTATACAAACTCTCGTCCGCTTTAGCTGACTAAAGAAAATAAACCCACAGAGGTGGGTTTGCACTTTTAACTGCGGTAAGCTATGACGGCATAAAATGGATCTCCTCCAGCTGCACCTAACCACTGTAAGAAATTTGGTAATGTTGACTTATGAGCTATAACTTCTGCGGTTGTAAATCCGGGGATTGAGGCAAAGTACTCTTTGACTAATTCCACTCGAGCGGTTTCTGAAGCCTCCCGCCAAGCTTGAATCGCCTTTTCAAAAAACATCCGGTTAGAAAAGCTGATAATTGCGACACCACCGGGTTTCAAGATGCGGTAAATTTCAGAAAATACGGCTTCTGGATATTGGACATACTGCACAGATACGCAGTTGAGAACAGCATCAAAATCTTCATCTGGTAATGGTAGCTGCGGATTGTCGTTAAGATTTTGCACGAAGTAATGATTTAAGCGGGGATTACGTGCCAGTTCCTCGGCGTTGAGTCCATGTCCCTCTACATGGGAAAACGGCATCTCTTCTGGCAAATGAGATACCCAGCTGCTCATCATATCAAAAATGCGGGTGTTGGGTTTCAGGCGATCGCGATATAAATCCGTTAGCTGTTGAATAAATCCTTCATCGACATGGGTGACGAAGCGGGGATAGGCATAGAATAGCTTATCATCTGTATCGTCTAATTTCAGGCGTTGATTCGGTCTTAACTGCATAAATCTCTGTTTTGGAGAACTTTTCGGAAAATTACGGCAATCTCAGGTATTTTTCAAAAATCACTATGTAAGATATTTTAATAACAGCAGGACATTTAAGAATTCAAAATTCAAAATTCAAAATTCAAGACATTTCAGACGGGAATTTAAACTCCTACTGAGACTGATACTACATATAAATGTAGGGGTCTTAAACCCTTAATTTGACGATAAATGAGTCTAAATAGCAGCATTCAATTTTATCAATTCAATGTTCAATAAACTACACTTGCTGCAGTATCTTTTGCGACAAATCCGCCTAGTGGGATTATTACCCTATTTGAGTTTGTTCACTTGGATACTGCCCTTATTATTGTTTACTTCTGGTAACAATAGTCTGATGGCACATGATGAAGCACTTTACGCATCGCGTGCCCGTTTGATGTTTGATTCTGGTAATTGGATGACTCCTTGGGAAAATGCACATCATAAAACCCCTGGCCCTTATTGGTTAATTGCCAGTTTCTACAAGCTGTTTGGGATGAGTGATATTAGTGCGCGTATTCCTAGTATGGTTGCTGGCATTTTTAGCTTATGGCTTGTATATGAAATTGGCAGAATTATGCTAGGCAAAAAAATAGCTTGGTTAGCTGCTGCAATTTTAAGTGTGGAATTTCTCTGGCTACAATACTGCCGTTTAAGCACACCTGATGTCCCAATGATTTTCTTGGTACTTTTAGCTATTTATTCTTTAATAAAAACGGAGTTATACCCCAAATATCGCTATTTTTGGAGTTTTATCGCTGGCTTGAGTTTAGGTTTAGGCTTCTTAGTCAGAAGCTTTATGATTTTTTTACCAATTATAGCTTTATTGCCTTATTTAATTTGGGAACATCACCGTCATCGTCATCTTGCTAACCCAATTTTCTATCTAGGCTTTTTAGTAGGTTTAATCCCTACCTTTGTTTGGCTGTGTTTCAGCTGGCTTCGCTACGGCAATAATAGTTTTGAGGAGTTACTTAAGTTTGTTGTACAGCTAGGTTCTGATGACTCTTATAATCACGGGCCACTGTTTTATGTATGGAATATTCTTTTAAAAGCATTTCCCTGGGCTTTTTTGGGAATTTTAGGTTTGTTTTTGACTCTCCATCGTCCAATTAAGCGTTACCAGTTAATATTAGTTGGCTTTCCACTTACTCTATTTGTAGAACTTAGTCTTTTTAACACTCGTTACCCTCACTATGGTCTTTGTCTTTATCCCTTTGTAGCTTTGTTTGCATCTGTGGGGTTAAGCTGGTTAGGCAATATTTACCAGACAGGGATTTACTCACAATTTCCTCTTCAAAAAAGTAAAAATAAGATATTAAACTTTTTTGCAAGGAATAATCTTCCTCGAAATCTTAGTTATGGCTTTGGTGGATTCGGTGTTTTACTTGTAATTGCAAGTACTATTATTCTGACTTGGGGTAGTTATGATATCCGCAAGTATGCAGCTATTGGCTTGGCTATGGGCTTGGGTTGGTTAATTTTACCTGTAGTCTGGATTAGTCGTTACCACTTTGGTAAAAAGTTTCTCACCGCACGTTATTGGATTGCAGGATGGTTAATTCCCTGTTGGTTGGCTTTGGCGACGATGGGTAGCATTGGTATGTTCAGTGACTATAACCCTGTTTTGAGAACTTTTTTACAACAAAGTGCGATCGCCTCTATTGTCCAATCTCATCCTACCTACTATGTGCAAATAGACCAGAAAACCCAAGCACTGTTTGAGTTCTATCTTCCTATTCATGCCAAACAAGTAGCCTCTATTTCCCAAATACCAGCTTTGAGCTATGCTTGGATATATACTGACCAGTCCCCTAAATTGTCTCGGCCCCACCGTATTATCAGTACAGTTAAAGAGTATCAGTTAATTCAATTTCTTTCCTAAGATAGATGCAATGCATCTATTGCTAAAAAAGACTAATTTAGTTATAATAGTACGCACACTAAGTATTTTACTAAATGGTTTCTACATCTAATCACTCCCCAACATTAGAGTCGTGGCAGCAAAATCTCGCACCATACAACTTGGGCTATAGAATCAAATTAGTCTCACAACTGCTCAGTCGCAAGTTTACTGAAAGGCTAGAACCGTTTGGATTGACGCCATTTCACTGGCTGGTGTTGTGCTGTCTTTGGCAAGAAGATGGTTTACCTACTTCTAGTATTGGGGATAAACTCAAACAAGTGGGAGGCACTTTAACAGGCGTACTAGATCGGATGGAAGAACGTGGTTTAGTGCGTCGAGAACGCGACACCCACGATCGCCGCATCTGGCGAATCTGGCTCACAGATGCAGGTAAGGAACTAGAAGCTGTGTTACCGCCAATCGCCGCAGCTGTGCGTGATGAAGCGATGGAAGGTATTTCTTTTGCTGACCGAGAACTGTTTTCTCAAATGTTGAATCGGGCGATCGCTAACCTATCTTAAAGATGATCCCACAATCACCCGACCGGGGGAGGCAGTGTAAACATTTATTTTGAGATAATATTACGCATACTAAGGAAATAAAATTTTTCAGGAAATACTACGCATTCTAAATAAACGATTATCAATCAAATTATCGAACGAGGAAGGGAGTGAAGAATCATGGGTACTAATACTTTGAACGGACGCAACGGACACAAAACCCCAATTTTAGAAAAAGAAGTGATTCCTGATTCAGAGACTTTAGAAACTGTTACCGCACAGACATCTGCAACAGCAGAAGCACCTGTTGTTGTAACTCCTGAGATCGAAAAAGAAGTTCCACCGAAGCGCAAAAGACCGACTGGTTTAATTTTGGCAGGATTAGGCGTGGGTGCGATCGCCGCAGGTGCTTTTGGTTATCATTACTGGCAATATGCCTCCACCCACCAGGAAACAGATAACGCCACCGTTGCGGGAAACATTCACCAAATTAGTAGCCGCATTCCTGGAACTGTAAGTCAGGTGCTAGTGAATGATAACCAACTGGTGCAACCAGGACAATTGTTAGTGGAGTTAGATCCACGGGACTATCAAAGTCAGGCACAACAAGCACAAGCCGCCCTAGAAAATGCTCGTGGTCAGGCACAAGCGGCTCAAGCAAATATTGCTTTAACTTCACAAACCACTACTGGTAAGACAACTCAAGCGCAAGGTGATGTCAGTGGTGCAGTAGCAGCAATTTCTACAGCCCAAGCAGCAGTACAAGAAGCCCAAGCAGGGATACCAGCAGCCCAAGCTGAAGTCAGACTCGCCCAAGCGGGGATTCCCGCCGCCCAAGCGCAGGTAGCGCAAGCAAATGCCAATTTGGAAAAAGCTAAAACAGATTACAATCGTTACAACGAGTTGTATAAATCAGGTGCGATCGCTCGTCAGCAATTAGATACAGCCAAAGCCGCTTATGATGTAGCGACGGCACAAAAAAACGCTGCAATTCAGGGAGTAGAACAAGCCCAAGCTAAATTAGCCTCCGCGAAAGTTGGTGTTGCCAAAGCCCAATCTCAATTAGCACAGGCGCAAGAGAATGTCACCAACGCCCAAGCTAAATTGGCAGCATCCAAGGGAGGATTGCAACAAGCTACCGCAGGCGGACAAGATACAACAGTTAAACGTAGTCAATACGAAGCGGCAAAAGCGGCGATCGCGCAATCAGAAGCATCGCTCAAAGACGCCCAATTGCAACTATCTTATGCCAATATTACCGCCCCCAGTGCCGGACGCATCGGTAGGAAAAACGTGGAAGTTGGCAACCGAGTTGCGGCGGGAACACCATTAATGGCGATCGTGGATAACAACTATTGGGTAGTTGCGAACTTCAAAGAAACTCAATTAGAAAAGATGCACCCAGGAGAGGCAGTAGAAATTAAGCTCGATAGTTTCCCCCATCACACCTTTATTGGTCATGTTGACAGTATTTCGCCAGCTTCCGGCGCTCAGTTTGCTTTATTACCACCGGATAATGCTACAGGTAACTTTACCAAAGTTGTCCAACGCATCCCAGTAAAAGTAGTTTTCGACCAAAAGAGTATTCAAGGGTATGAATCGCGAATTACTCCGGGGATGTCTGCGGAAGTTGCTGTGGAAGTCAAATGAAGAGTGCTGAGTCAAGGAGGCAGGAGGCAGGAACTTTCAAGGGTAGGTATTTAACAAAGGTGTATTTTTGCAGGTGAAATAATTATCTAGCTTTGATCAGCAGAAATATCCAAGGTTATTACAAGCGATTAGCATTGTTTACCGTGGCTGTGGAATTCCGATTGCCTGGAAAATACTACTACTTGATTTTTAAATACTTACCCTATGTGCGCTTGTGGATACTCGGCTACAGAAGATACACATATCCAGATGTGATGGCGATCGCAGGAGAACCAGTCTATGAGAGTGACAGCACTACCACTGTTACAAATCCCTTAATAATTATTGAGGTTTTGTCAAAATCAACCAGAAGTTATGACGAATCAGATAAGTTTCGTTGTTATCGTTCAATTCCTGAACTTCAAGAATATATTCTGATTGACCAATACAAATTTTATCTTGAGCAATTTGCTAAAAACTCAGATAGTAAATGGGTACTAACTGAATATGAATCTCCCGATGCCTTGTTAACACTTGCTTCTATAAATTTTCAAATTTCATTCAGTGATATTTATGAAATGGTAAATTTTTAGATGAGTGGAGATTGAAGCATCAGTAAGAATTGAGGAAATGCAACAATATTCATAATTGTTACATTTATTAAGATAGTACTTCGCTGTTTCAGGATAATGAAAGATAAAAGTTCTGGTTAACTCAGTTTGCGTAACACTTCTTATCTTAAATTTAAACTCTAAATGTTTACTTTACAGCTTTTTAGGGAAACCTTTATTTAGTAGAGAACTAAGTTAACAACTAGCTTACTCAGTAAAAACTAGTAGGTACTTATTGGCTTTACTATCAAGTTCATTACGTTTTTATTCGTAAGTAAACAGTCTTTGTCATAACTGACATTAGGCAGTCTCTAGATTGAAACATCCTATTGGAATGGTTCTCTGAGTCTAAGGATAAACGTATTAACTTTTCTCCAAAAAGATTCATACCTAAAAAGCTGATGGAAGTAGTTAAAACTGAGTACAAACAATCTGAAGAAAAATACTCTCGATTTTTCTCACTTTCTATAGATTTATTGTGTATTGCTAATTTTGATGGTTATTTTAAGTATTTAAATCCAGTATGGACAAAAACACTGGGTTGGTCAATTCAGGAACTTATTGCTAAACCCTTCATCGAATTTATTCACCCTGAAGATCGTGAATTAACTATTGCAGTAGCCCAAAAAGTTATACGAACTGTAGATGCAGTTAACTTTGAAAACCGCTATCTTTGCCGGGATGGTTCCTATAAATGGTTGTCATGGAATGCGACTAGCTTCATTGAAGAAAAGTTGATTTATGCAGTAGCTCGTGACATCACTGTTAATAAACAGAATGAGATAGCCCTACAAAAATCTATCCAAGAATTAGAAGCTTTTAGATTCGCCTTAAATGCCCATTCACTAGTAGCTATTACTGATAGAACTGGAAGAATAACCTATGTCAATGACCTATTTTGTCAAGTTTCTAAATATTCTTTAGAAGAACTGCTAGGACAAGACCATCGGATTATCAATTCTGGATACCACACAAAGGAATTTTTTGCAAATTTATGGAAAACCATTACCCAAGGGAAAATATGGAAAGGAGAAATTCAAAATAAAGCTAAGGATGGAACTTTTTATTGGGTTGATACTTTGATTGCGCCAATGTTAGGAGAAGATGGAAAACCCTATCAATATGTATCAATTCGTACAGATATTACACAGCGTAAGCTTTCAGAGTTAGCTTTATTGGAGCGATCGCGCTTGTCAGTTTTGAGTGCAGAAGTCAGTTTAGCTTTATCTCAAAGTGGCACACTTCCAGAAATTCTGCAAAATTGTACAAATACGATTTCCCAATACCTTGATATCGGCTTTGTTTGTATCTGGACTTTTGAAAGACAGACAAACCAGCTACAATTACAAGCTGGCGTTCATTGCACAGATATGACTTGTAGTACTTTGAGCGATACCCAAGATTTTCCAGAACATATCGCTTTGGTCAATAATATTATTGGCTTAATGATTCAAAACCATCAAGCTATTTTTAACCAAGAACTATCAATTAATCATTCAGAAAAACTTGTAAATTCTACATTTTCAATTTCTCGATTTTCTGCTTATCCTCTGATAGTAGAGCAACAAATAATCGGTATAATCGCTTTATTTAGCAAGCAATTATTTACCGAACCAACTCATAACCTATTAAATTGGATTGCTAATAATATTGCTGTAGCTATTGACCGAATCTGGGCGCGAGAAGAACTCCTCAGCCGTCGGGAAGCCTTATTGCTGCGTCTAGCTAGTCAAATCCGCAGTTCACTTGACCTAGATATGATCCTAGAAACTGCTGTTAATGAAATTCGCAGCTTATTACAAATTGATCGTTGCTACTTTCTTTGTTATTTACCACACCCATCCCAGCCAAATCTGACTATTACCTATGAAGCACGAAACCCTAATTTAGCAAGTATGTTAGGTCACATTCCGCTGCAAAAAAGCAAATATTTAACAAATATACTTCTTTCTCAAGAGGTAATTTGTACCGACAATATTAACAGTAAATCACATCTCGATTATGATATGCAGGAATTTTTAACTGAGTTTGGGATCGCATCTCAAATACTACTACCAGTTAAGAGTAATTCTGGTGAAATTGGGGCAATTGTGTGCAGTCATTGTAGTGGCGATCGCATTTGGAATAACAGTGAAATTAGCCTACTACAAGCTGTTTGCGATCAACTGGCGATCGCCATTGATCATGCACAACTTTATACCCAAAGTCGCGCTGCTACTTTAATCGCTCAAACTCAAGCTGAAAAACTCACCGAAACCTTGCATAAATTACAGGAAACTCAATCTCAACTGATCCAGAATGAAAAAATGTCTAGCTTAGGACAATTAGTCGCTGGAGTTGCCCATGAAATCAACAATCCAGTTAATTTTATTCATGGTAACTTAACCTATGCTAACGAATACTTTCAAGAGATGTTAACACTTTTACATCTTTATCAGCAATACTATCCCCAGCCGGAAGTAGAAATTGAAGATTTCACTGAAAAAATTGATTTAGAATTCATTACTAGTGACCTTTATAAACTCCTATCTTCCATGAATATGGGTACTAATCGTATCCGTGAAATTGTTTTGGGATTGCGAAATTTTTCTCGCCATGATGAAGCAGACAAAAAACAAGTTGACATTCATGAAGGAATTGAAAATACATTATTAATATTGCATCACCGCTGGAAAGATAATGGAATCGGGTTAGATATATCTATAGTTAAAGAATATGGTAAGTTGCCCTTAGTTGATTGCTATCCTGGGCAACTTAATCAAGTATTTATGAATATTTTAACTAATGCAATTGATGCTTTAGAAGAGTCAATGGTCAGCATCAGAACAAATCATAAACCGCAAATTACAATTTGTACTGAAATTTTAGACAGTAAATTTGTTGTCATTAGAATTGCCGACAACGGATTAGGAATGGCAGAAGACGTTAGAAAGCGGTTATTCGATCCATTTTTCACCACAAAACCTGTAGGTAAAGGAACAGGCTTAGGATTATCAATTAGCTACCAAATTATAGTAGAAAAACATGGAGGAATTTTGAATTGTCTATCAGAACCAGGAAAAGGTACAGAATTCTGGATTCAAATTCCAATTTAAAAATATTCCGTCTTGAAAAATGCCACAATTTAATGTCTGTATTTTGACATTTTTAGGGGAAAACATGAAAATATCCCTCTGCACTTAACGGTTATAATTGCGGCTTACTATAAACTACAAAATCCTTGATTTCTCCTAGCCTTGACTTCCAGTCATTCAGTACTCTGAGATCAACTATCTATAACTTAAATTTAATTTTATGAACAAGTGCTTAGTAGCACCGTGGCTCTTTACTAGATATCGCTTATTCAGTAAAAGTAGAGTTTTGATTGTAGCGATAATTATAGCGTTACTAAGTACAGGCTGTACTGGAAAAGCATCTCAGAAAAATCAGCCTGTTGTGGATAGTGTCTCAAGTCAACAGAACTTACCAACTTTAAGAATTGGGGTGCTACTTACACAAAGCCAGACAGAGCAAGAACGGATGATTAAACCCCTAAAAGAATACCTAGAGCTATCCCTTGGACAAAAGGTTGATACTGAGTCGCAATCAAAGATAATAGGGGGACAAGGGAGACACAAAAAATCAGATATTGAAAAAGTGCAGGGTGCGATCGCCAGTTCAGTAGATTTTCAGATTGCTAAAGACTATGAGCAAATCATTGACTGGCTATTACAGGATAAGCTGGATATGGCTTATTTAGGGCCTATGAGCTATCTTGAGGCAGTAGACAGGGGTGCTAAAGTCGAACCATTGGTTGCTCCCATTGATAAACATACGGGACAACCCTGGTATCGTGCGTGTATCATTGTCAAAAAAGATAGTCTCATCAAAACCTTAAAAGACCTCAAAGGTAAACGTATTGCCTTTGTAGACAAATTATCAACCTCTGGGTATTTGATGCCGCTGGTAACGTTCAAAAAACTAGGAATTGATTATGATCGGGATTTTGCTCAAGTCCTCTATGCTGGTAGTCATAGCAACAGTATGACTGCATTAGAAGATGGCATTGTTGATGCCGCAGCAACTAATATTTCATCCTACTTGAAACGGCAAAAAAGTGGCAATCTAACATCTCAAAACTCCAGAATTCTGTGGGAATCTGCCCCCATACCCAATTCTCCAATAGTAGTTTCTAAAAAACTATCACCTGAGTTAATCCAACGGCTAAAACAGGCTTTTGTTAGTAGCCCAGAAGGTCTTGAGGATATTTTAGGAACTGAGTCAGCCGGCTACACCCTTGTTACTCCTTCAGATTATGCTCCTATCGAGCAACTCCGAAAATATCTCAACTTAATTTCTGTTCCGGTAAAATGAAAATCTCGACAAAGTTTTTTACAGGTTCAGTTGTGTCTGTCGGACTGATAATAGCTATTCTCGTTGGTAATACTGTAGCTGTGCAACAAATAAAGCAGACTATCCGTGAGAAAAGTAATCAAACTACCGAAACTCTCAAAGTTGCTCTAACTGCGGAAAATGCCTTAAAATCTGAAATTATTGAACTCAAAGATGTTGTCTTACTTAAGAGTCAAGACGCAGGAATGGTCAAATCTTCAAAACAGTTTTTAGACTGCCTTGATAAGTTAGAAACCTTGATGCCAAATTCTACAGAAATCTCGGTTATTCGCCGCCGTCACCAATTTCTCAGCCAGTTATCAAGTCAACTAACTAATTGGAATTCTAAGGATACTTCTTTAGCAGATTCCCAGCAATACTTTAGAGCCATCAATTCTTTTGATAGAGATATTGAATTATTCCTCAGTCAGGTGATTCAACATGCTAATCAGCAGCATCTTCTGGTTGAAGACGAATTAGAAAACCTATATCAAATACAGAGAATTATCTCTTTTGCCGTTGTGCAAGTAATTATAATTCTATTTGTTGTTAAATTTATAGTGATTTGGCGTCCAACAATTAAGTCTTTGCAAAAATTACAATTAGGAACAGCAGAAATTGCCGCCGGAAACCTAGATTACCGTCTAGATATTCACACAGGGGATGAAGTAGAAGACCTTGCTAAGTCATTTAACTACATGTCATCGAAGTTAGCTGAATCTCGTCAAACCCTGATGAAGAACACTGAATTAACCCAAATGAATCAACGCCTAGAGTTAGAAGTTTCTGAACGCAAACAGGCAGAATCAGAACTCCAGAAAGCCTTACAAGAACTCCAAAGCACTCAAGCCCAATTGATTCAAACTGAGAAAATGTCTAGTTTGGGTCAGCTTGTAGCTGGGGTTGCACACGAAATTAATAACCCCGTTAACTTCATTTCTGGTAATATCGTCCATGCCAGTGAATACACTCAACAACTGCTAGAACTAGTACGTCTCTATCAAGAAGAGTTCCCAAATTCGGGACAAGAGATTCAGGAAAAAATAGAAGAAATTGACTTGGAATTTATGCTAGATGATTTACCAAAAATTCTCAATTCAATGACTATTGGATCTAAACGAATTCAGCAGATAGTCTTATCTTTACGCACCTTCTCTCATCTGGATGAAGCAGACATGAAAGAGGTTGATATTCACGAAGGTATTGATAGTACACTGCTGATTTTGCAGAATCGATTGAAAGCCAAGCCAGAGCATCCCAAAATTGAAATTATCAAAGAATATGGTGAGTTACCTCTGGTAGAATGTTATGCAGGACAGTTAAATCAAGTGTTTATGAACGTAATTAATAATGCGATCGATGCTCTTGATATGTGCAATCTTCAATGTTCTCTGCAAGAGATTGAGAGCAATCCTAGTAAGATTATAATTAGTACTAAACTGATTAGTGACAATCGAGTAGTCGTGAGAATTGCAGATAATGGGCCAGGTATGACCCAAGAAGTGAAAAAGAAACTATTTGATCCATTTTTTACTACTAAGCCTGTGGGTCAGGGAACGGGATTAGGCTTATCGATTAGCTATCAGATTGTGGTGCAAAAACACTCTGGAATACTGAGGTGCGAATCAGAACTAGGTAAAGGAACCGAGTTTTGGATTGAGATTCCTTTATATCAGGTAGGGGAATCGGTGAGTTATAACAAATTTAAATTGCCTACTGATTTGCAAGAGTCAAAAGTCTAGAGAAATTATTGACTAAAAACTATGCAAAATTTAACTACATCTAACATTATAGGACTGAATTTAGAGCTTTTTCATGTCCAAACTAACACTGCTTTTGAGTTACCACCAAATACTGCGGTGTTTCATATTGGTAAAGCCAACGACCAAATCCCGCCAGATATTGATGTTTCTAACTTGCCAGATGCAGATGTAGTTTCTCGCATTCATGCACAGATTCAAATTCATCTAAATAATTATTTTATTGAAGATTTAGGGAGTTCTAATGGCACATTTGTCAACAACACTAGATTAGAACCTAGAACACCTTATAAAATAAATTTAGGAGACAGAATAGACCTTGGTCAAGGAGAAAAGGTCACATTTATATTTCAAGATAAGATCCAACATCAACAAAATCTTCTTTCTCCTGCAAATTCTACAAAAATGCAGGCTCAAATTGCTCTTAACAGCAAACAACCTCTGGTGAATCAGAAAACCAAGTATATAGGCTTTGCCTTGATGGTTGCAGGCATCATCATTCTAACTGCAAATATTCATGTTGGTATATTTTTTGGTATTCCTGGTTTATTGCTATGTATTTCCGGTATTTTTGTACTTTGTCAGCAGCGAATCAACCCTAACTTAGGATGGATTTTGATAGCGGTAGGAATTGTAGTCATAGCTTTTACTGGTAATGTATTTGCGTCAGTTAATCTTTTAGTTGTTGTGGCATCATCTGCTTTATTTTTCGCCGGATATCAACTTTTGAATACTGGAAAAATCTTAAATTATGATTTGCGATCGCTCTACGGATTAATTAAATAATTCGTAATGACGCTCTTATGTTGCTAGCGCAGCGGTAGCGAACTGTATTGGAGCTTATTCTCTCCACAGTGTCACTTGCTGTTTAAGTTCGCTCATATCCAAATAATCGTTAGCAAAAGCTTTCCATAAAAGTGGATGAGGAATAAAAACATCATATTTTTGAAGTTCTGGTGCTTCTGAAGTACTAACTAAATCTTCTGAAGTAATTCTTTGTTCACACAAGGAAGCAATTTCACGATAAAGATATTTAAGTTTATCCTTGCCTAATTTAAGTGTCAAATAATAGGGATTTACTCCGCCTATACTTGTGATTTCCAACGATTCCCTACAGTATGAATTGAGTAATCTTTCTAAGGTGCGATAAGCAATCGTACCCATCCAAGGAAAAATGCAGCATTTACCTTTTTCTAGTTGTAAAATATTGTGCTTGTCTAATCCAACCTGCTGCACCAAGTGACGAACTTGATGTAAACGTTGTAAAGCATTTTTTTGCAAATAACTATACTCAACATTCTCAAATAAAACTTGCTGCATTCGCTGTAAAACTTTGGTATGAATATTACCACCACCGCCACGCCAATAAATACTAGCTTTACCCTCAGCTTGTTTAACAAAAATAGCCTTCTTCTTAAAGTCAACTTCTACAACTTCCCAAGTTCTGCCAGCTAAAGCAAATTGATTGCCAACAGGAAGCGGTGTGACAATACTGCCGATTTCTGTTGTATCTTGCTTAACAATATATTCTTGTTGTTCAGCAAATACAGCATAAAACTGAAATTTTCTTACTACCTTTTCTCCTGCCAAACCCAGGATTAATTTACCTTTTTCAGTATGCTGAATATGACCAATATCAATTAAGTAGCGTAGTAATATTTGTAAATCTTCTTTGGAAATTGCAGTAAAGGGCGGCAGACTAAAAATTTGTTTAGCTAGGGCATTAGCTGAAATTTCACCTGCTGCTGTTAAAATACTCATTGTTTGGTGATAAAGCAAACTCAAAGGATATTTTATTGGTCTAATTGGTTCAATCCATTGTTCCTCTAAATAAAGTTGAATTATCGCAATACACTGTAAAAGTTGCCAGGGAATTTGTTCTGGTAGAGAAGCTTCTGCTAATGGCTTCTCTTCAGCGCAGACAAAGCGCATATCAGCAGCTTCACCTCTTCTACCACTGCGTCCCAAGCGCTGTAAAAAGCTAGCTACCGACAAGGGTGATTCTAACTGAATTACTCGCTCTAAATGACCGATATCTATACCTAATTCTAGAGTCAGAGTGGCGGCGGTAACAGCTGGATTGTTAGGTTCACGCATAGCATTTTCAGCAGCTTGCCGCAAACTAGCAGAGATACTCCCATGATGCACATGATATATATCTGGTAGTCCTTGTTTTGTGGCAATTTTTCGCAAAGATGCAATTACAGATTCGGTACGTGTGCGATTATTAGCAAATATTAGACATTTGCGAGACTTGCTGAGGTTGAAAATATATTGTTCATCAGCTGTTACCTCTTCATCTACTTCATCAGTAATATAAAAATGTTCTACAGCTAGTTTTATTTGGCGTTTTATACCATCAATTTTTGGTGTAATTACTGGCTTATCTGTTCCTGATCGCAACCACTCTTCAGCTATTGAATAATCTCCAAGAGTTGCCGATAAACCAATACGCCGTGGTTGTGTTTGTGTCAACTTTGCTAAACGTTGTAATTGGCAAATGATTTGACAACCGCGTTCTGAACCCATAAAGGCATGAATTTCATCAATGATGACAAATCTTAAATCACCAAATAAGCGAAGTAGGTCGTTATTTTTATTAATTAACAAACTTTCTAGAGATTCTGGGGTAATTTGGAGAATGCCTTGAGGATTCTTTAAAAGTTTGTTTTTTCTAGTTTGGGAAACATCGCCGTGCCAGTGCCAAACTGGAATATCTGCTTCTTTGAGTAAGTCGTTGAGACGCTCAAATTGATCGTTAATTAAAGCTTTGATTGGACTAATATATAATGCGCCAATTGTGGTAGAACGGTTGGCATGTAATAGAGTCAAAACTGGTAGAAAGGCTGCTTCTGTTTTACCAGCAGCAGTTGCAGCAGTAACTAGCAAGTGAGCATCAGTGTCAAATATAATTTGACAAGCGGCAATTTGAACTGGACGTAATTCAGTCCACTGGTGATGATAAATATATTCTTGGATGAAGGGTGCAAGTCGGTTAAAGGCATCACTCATATTTTTGATGGATAAAAGTTTTAGTAAGAACTACTCCTTGGTATTTCAGAATCCTCGAATCATGGATCAACGAGTTCCATTACTCTACCGCTATCTGCTGTTCTACAACTGTTTGACTTCAGTTATCCAACCGTGATGTAGATAGGACTTAGTTCAATACTTGTCGGGTTTTGAGGAAAAGGGGAAAGAAAAAACCTTTAACCTTTACCCTTTAAGCTTTTCCCCAAACCTAATTCCAAGTTGAAAATACAAAACCCCAGCAGTATTGGGACTTAATTGCTTTCGATCGCTACCCTACCCTACAATTTTTGCTGTCGAGATTCAACGACAAGAGCATTCCTGGGAGAAGTTCTACCCACTATGTGATATATGCAAAATATCCCCCTCCACCAAACAGTGGGGAGGGGGTTAGGGTTGGGGTTATTGTAGCTCACTTAACTGAGAGCCAGTATAGCGCGATCGCCTTTTTAGATTTGATGCGATCGGAAGCCGATAGGGCCCTCACCAGAATATGTCGTGGTTCCAGTTAGGGTCTTCCCACCATCATTAGATGTGACGTTGAGCGCCACTACATTCTGTTCCACGCGAGCGCCGATTAGCCAAGTCCCACCAGGATTCCACGGCGCTGTATTACCACCCCACTGATTTTCTACTGTATAGTTGTTGCTGCCGACAATGTTACCTTTAAAGCCGATGGGGCCTTCACCAGAGTATGTGATAGTGCCAGTCAAGGTTTTACCACCGTCACTGGATGTAATATCGATCGCAACAACATTTTGATTTGCGCGTGAGCCAAGTACCCAAGTACCACCAGGATTCCAAGGAGCAGATGAACCTCCCCATTGGTTTTCCACAGTATAGACACGGCCATCAACAGCAGCACTCTTAAAACCGATGGGGCCTTCACCAGAATATGTGATAGTTCCAGTCAGGGTTTTACCGCCGTCGCTGGATGTAATATCAATCGCAACAACATTTTGATTTCCCCGAGAGCCAAGTACCCAAGTCCCGCCGGGATTCCACGGAGCAGATGAACCTCCCCACTGGTTTTCTACGTTGTAGTTGTCGCTCCCAGTTAAGGTAGCCTTAAAACCGATGGGGCCTTCACCAGAATATGTTGTGGTTCCAGTAAGTGTCTTGCCGTTGTCAGTGGATGAAACTTTGAGTTGGACAATGCGCTGATCTGCTCTAGCTCCAATTACCCATACTCCACCAGGATTCCACGGAGCAGAAGCACCACCCCACTGATTTTGTACATTGTATAGACTATTAGTATTGGTTGTTGTTGTAGTTGTCATTGTTTTCCTCCAAACTTTTGATCGTTTAGTCAAAGCAAACCTATCGCAATGCGATTTGATTGCGGAAAAAATACACACAATTAACAATACTTTCGCCAATTTACAAGGCTTGACATAGAACAAACCCAAGATTTTAAACGCTCCTTTTTGCCATCTAACAAAAAATTCAGTCAAGAAATTTTTGTTCTGTATGGTTTTGTAGAAGTAGTTTTAATTCTTATGTACGTCAGAGTGCAGGTTCTACGTTTTGCCTCATAATCAAGCAAACGCTTGGCGAAAGTGTTGTTAAGCAGCAAATAACAAGCCTATATGCTGTTGTTATTATACTAATACGATCATAGTTAAAATTACAAGGACAGTTAAGACAGTTAAGAACATTTTTATTGCAGATTAACATCCATCAATCAAGCTGAGGTAGTAAGGGCAAGTATATAATGAGGCAAAAACCATGAATAAGTATAAGGAAATATTACGTGTCATCCTTGCTATATCCATCATTGTGGTTGGAGTGACACACTTTGTGATTCCAGAACCTTATGTCAAAATTATGCCACCCCAACTTCCTTACCCTTTAGGATTAGTTTATCTCAGTGGCTTTTATGAAATTTTGGGTGGTATTGGGTTATTAGTTCCGCCTGTAAGTCAAGCTGCCGCATGGGGACTTATTGCTCTTTTTATTGCGGTTTTCCCTGCCAATATCAATATGGCGGTTAATCACATTCAGCTAGAACATATACCAAACTCCCCTTGGGTACACGTAGTTAGACTTCCCTTTCAAGCTGTTTTAATTGCTTGGGCTTGGTGGTATACAAAATCTTCAGTTGGGGAAAAACAAGCTTCAATCATTCCTAAATCATTGATTCCTAAGGAACTAGAATGAGAATAAGTGCGTTTTTTTATATCTGAATCATGCGCGTTGCAACTTTGTTTGGAATAACACTCTCGTTAGCAATAGGCATTGGAGAAGTTACGCTTCCGATGACTCAAGCTGTGCAGCTTAGAGATGGCTTAGTCTATTTTGTCCAACCGCCAAAACTTGTTAACGCGACAACTACTTACAAAGAGGTGAATGTTTGGGGCGCAACTTACTATTTCACTATCAATGTGCCAGAGAATGCTGGAGAATCTCTCCAGAAGGTAACGATCGCACAAAAAGAGGGGTCAGAAAACATCCGCTACAATCTTGATGATACCCGTGCATTTATCGGAACACGCGATGCCTGCGGCGGGCTATGCCTACGCAAAGAAACGCAACTGAAGCTAGGCTCAGTTACAAACGACCGCAACACACGCACGGTTTCTGTAAACTTTGACCCGCCTGTAACTCCAGGACAGACAATTACCATCGCTCTCCGTCCTGTAAGTAATCCGAGCTTTTCTGGTGTCTACTTATTGGGTGTCACAGCATTCCCTGTGGGTGAAAAATCTCACGGTCAATTTCTTGGCTTTGGACGGTTTCAGTTTTACAGCAATGGTAGAGGCTGGTGGTTTCCATAGAGGGAATATGGGATAGGGAATGAGAAATATTTTCTACAAGTACGGCGTTGGGAATGGGTGTGGAAATATTTGTGAGATGTGTGGAGAAGTTTTTGAATTAATTGAGTAGGTGTAAATTAGATGTTTTTTTACCCTGTTTAATTTAACGTGAGTTCGACGGTTAGAAAAAGGCAAAAAGCTTGCTAGATATGAAGTGCGAGAAACTGGGTACTAAAGAGCGATGCCTGCGGCGGGCTTCGCCTACGCTAAGATTAATTGAGAATTAGCCAAAAAATCACAAAAAAATGCCGAGACTAAAAATATCTAAGAAAAATAAGGGTCTCGGCTATGTCTACCATTGTATCTCGCCTTGATATCACGCAAATCTTCTGGGATGTGGATGATTTCTGCAATCAGTGGCAAAGCTTATCATTTTTCTAACAAGGATTGCTATCAAAACAGATGTTTACTGCAAGTAATCATCGACCTAGCTGGATGCCTAAGTCAGGAAGTCACCCTCCTGACTTAGGCATCCAGCTAGATTTACGGATATTCGCAACTTCCACTCAATACGTTTCATGAGTTATTAGATGAGATCGAACACAAGAGCAGTTGCTGAGATCACCTTAATGCTCAATTGCCCCTAATGCTTTTAGGGTAGACTTTTGAGCTACTGTCAACCCGGTCGCACCCTGAATATTCATGCCTTCATACAAGCGATCGGCTCTCAGCGTTTTGAGACACTCACCTGTTGTCGGATTCCACAACTTAATGGTTTCATCCTGACTACCGCTGACCAAAAGTGCATCTGAACCGGATGGCAGGCTAACGTCGATCGGACTAAACTGAACCGAACAGACCCGACTGGTGTGCCCTTGCAGTACGTTTTGGCAGGTGTCGTCTCGGACATCCCACAGCCGAATCGTTTGGTCGTCACTGCCACTGGCTAGGAAACAACCATTAGGGCTGAAGGCAACGCAGCGAACTCCATTGGTATGGTCGTTTAACTTTGTCAGACACCTTCCGTCTCGCACATCCCACCATCGAACTGAGCCGTCCATGCTACTCGTCGCTAGAGTCTGACCATCGGGGCTGTTCGCATCGCGTTGCGGAGCAAAGGCGATCGTCCAAACTCGATGAGAATGACCCCGCAGTGTGTTGAGACAAGTTCCAGGGCGATGGCTAGAATCACTTGCCATATCTAGGTTTGCAGAATTGGAATGCTCAAGACCGGGGATCTGCACATCCCACAACCGAATCAGCCAGTCATGGCTGCAACTGGCGAGCGTTTTTCCATCGGGACTGAAGGTGACCGCCCAGATCCAGCCCGCATGTCCCTGCACTGTCAAAACCGGTTGACCATTGACCACGCGCCACAGGTAAATCTTACCGTCCAAATCGCCGATCGCCAGCAGACTACCATCTGGATTGAAACTGACTGACATGACGCTACTTAAGGTCTCTGCAAACACAGATGTGGTTAGATCAGCATTGCGAAAATTGATACCCGCCAAGTTGACCTGCCGCAAGTCGGCTTGCCATACAGCTAGCTCCGACAAATCACAGCCTCGTAAATTGCTTTGCAAATGCACCAGCAGATTGAGGAGATTACCAGCAAGATAATTGGGCTGAGGTGCTTGCTTTTGCTGTTCCAACAGGTTTTTTAATTGCTGTTCAAGGCTTTGTGACTTGCCAAACTGAAGCTGCAATTGTTCAGCGGTCGGCTCTACAATCAATCGTTTTTGCATCTCTCGCACGTAGTCTTTTGCCTGGGCTTTGATCAGGGCATGGCTTTTGAGACGCTTTGGTGATTGGCTGGCAATTTCCCAAAAGATGCACTGCACGAGTTGGTCGGTGGCATACTCCATCACAACGGGCTGGAGAAAAAACCGCTCACCCTCCTTTTCAATCAGCGATCGCCGCAATAACGACTGCATTGCATCAGGTAGTCTGCGCCTAGCAGCCTGAGTTACCAAATCCTGGTTCAACTTGGAAAGCGAGACAGGTTCCCGATTAATCGCTAACTCAAACAGCATTTCCTGCTCAATCTCACTCAGGCGATCAAACTGGTGCTGGAGCAAGTCGCGACTTTATATTACAGCGATATTAATGGTAACTCAGTACCAATAAACTACAGAATATATGACAAAAAGGAGGGAAAAACAAAAAACGATTATTTGAGAGAATGGGTTTGACATCTCCCGTTTCGGCTTTGCGCTGACACCACAAGTTAATTGTGTTGCGACTAATATTGAACAGAAGGCTTGCCTCACACTTCTTGAGACTGTCCAACTCTATCGCTTGCATTACCTTTTGCCGGAAATCATCACTATAGGGTTTAGCCATTTAAATGGGCTAGATGCTATGTAGGAACTCTTATAGTTTACGTCCTAATCTTGATGGCTATAGCTATAACTCAAAAGTTTGACGGCTTACTCCAGCCATGCGCTTAAATTTTCTCGCAGTCAGGTGTTTAGCTTTCTCTATTTTCACTGCTCCTCAAAGTCCTAATCGCAAATTACCAAATTTTCTATTATACCACAAAACACTTTTGCAAGAGTTCTATTGCGGATAATATTAATGGTTCTTCGGTTATTTTTATGGAGAATTAATAGTAAAATGCCAATTTAATAAACTGCGTAATCGAAAATTGCTAAAGTTACGAAAGCCATATCCTAGTCTTTTAATTAACTTGAGTTTATTATTAACTCCTTCTACAAAACCACTTGTAGTTCTCCCGTCAAAATAGCCGACTATTTCACCAAACCATCTAACTATTGTACCTATACTTTTGGGGAAATATGAAAGTGCATCATGCATCCAATCTAATAATTTAATTACGCTGTCTCCCCAAGACTTAGTTGATTCAAATATCTCTCTAAACTCTTCTTTTAGTTGATGCATTTTTGCCAATATTGGTGAAACATCTTGGGCAGATTTTAATTTTTCTTTTGGCTTTTCGTTGAAAGAATCTTCATTTTCAATGAAGCTATATTTGCTTTTATTTAATCCCTCTAATATTCGATCTCTTTCTAATTTATTTTCTAAGGACATTGCTGTTTTCTTTTCGGTTTTACGCATAGTATCTAATTCATTATTTACTTGTTTCATCACATGAAATCTGTCAGCAGTTACATTAGCATTAGGCATTAACTCTTCCACTAAACTTTTATAAGGTAACCAGAGATCAATGCTCACTTCTGCGATTTGTTCAAGCACATCAACTTCCCATTTTACAAGGACTTCCCTGATTTCTTCTATTCGTCGTGAGTTCACTAGTTCAATTGGTTTATGAGTATCTAAATCTACTAATACTACTAAATAGTTTCCTTGTCCTTTAAATAAAGCAATTTCATCTATACTAACCTTTTTAGATGAATTAAATTTATGTTTAATATTTGCGATACTTGTCCTTTTAGCATCGATTCGACTTCTTCATCACTTAAATCATTTCTTTCGGCGACGCTATGAATATTGCTATTTAATACTTGTTGAACTATGTCCATCGCTAATCTTTTAGTATATCCTTTACTCTTATCTACAAAATTTAATTTTTCACTAAATACTTTTTGACATTTATTACACTTGAATTGACGACGATTTATTTTTAGTAGCACTGGTTTTTCACTCCAAGATAAATCATGAATCATCCGCCAATGATTTTGATGTATACTGTGAGTAATCTTTCCATAGCATGGACAATCATAATAGTTAACAGCTTTTTCTATTGTTATAATTATTTCTTCCCCTTCAATTTGTTGAAAATCTAACACTTTCATCTCTGGAAGATTCAGTATTTGGTCTACGGGAAATTTCATACAGCACTTCCGGCAGCTATGAGGTACATCCTAAAGGCTGAAAGCGATGATAGGAGAGAGACAAGGAGAAAACTATATTGCATAATAGCCGGAAGCGCTGTAATGCTCACCAAAAACTTTTTAATTTTATAAATATAATTATAATACTCTCACTATTTAAACATATCTAAAGACTTGTAAAGCTTTGCAGGGTAGCAGTTTTAGGCTAAAATAATTTAAAAATATAGCCATTAAATTTTAATTAATTTAATTTATTCCATAAAAGAAGCCGAAGAACCGTAAGTTTTTCTGAGATAGTCACGTGAAGGTAATTTTTGATAACATACCGATGCTTTAGTGCCAGTGCTTTAAATTCCTTCATCGCCTCGTCAGAAGAACCGCATTTTGACGTTGATTAGACTGTTTTGTAACTGCGTAGTTATTTATGCTTTTTGACTTAGTAAAGGAATTTCAATACAAAATTCTGTCCCTTGCCTCGGCTCAGATACAAAAGAGAGAGTCCCACCATGTTTCTCCTCAATAATTTGCCGACTTATAGATAAACCCAACCCTGTACCCTTTCCTATCGATTTGGTAGTAAACATTGGTTCAGATAACCGTTGTTTGACTTCTTCTGTCATACCGATGCCATTATCAGCAATTTTAATTACTACAACTGAACTTTGTTGATGTAGAGTAGTGCGAATCGTGATTTTTCCGTTATCTTCTACCGATAACAAATTAACGTCATTTGCTGCAATTTGGGGAAGGTTTGCAACATAGTTGCTCTTAGTTAGCAATGACTCCTCTATAGCGTCTATTGCATTAGCAAGGAGATTCATGAAAACTTGATTCAGTGGACCTGGGAAACATTCTACAGATGGCAAAGTTCCATAATCTTTAATAATCTGAATTTCGGAACGTTCTGAGTTAGCTTTTAAGCGATATTGTAAAATCAATAGTGTGCTGTCAATACCTTCATGAATATCTATAAGTTGTACTGCTGAATCATCCCGACGTGAAAAATGCCTAAGAGAATGAATCATCTGTGCTAGGCGCTTTGTTCCTTTGTACATAGACGACATAATTTGCGGAGAATCTTGCATTAAAAAATCAATATCAATCTCATCTATTTTTTGCTGAATTTCTACTTCAGGATTGGGATAATATTTTTGATAAAGTTGAAACAGCTCAATAAAATTTTGGGTGTATTCAGAGGCATGATTAAGATTTCCTAAAATGAAGTTGACTGGATTGTTAATTTCATGGGCAATTCCAGCGACCAACTCACCAAGGGTAGACATCTTTTCTTGTTGTACCAGACGAACTTGAGCTTGCTGAAAATTATCAAGTGCTTGAGATAGTTGCAAAGTACGTTCTTCTACCCTTTGCTCTAACTCTTGAGTCAGCTTTTGTAACTTGGTTTCGACTGCAAGACGGTCGGCTATTTCTTGTTTAAGTTGCTGATTATGACTTTGGAGTTGCTTAGTTAGATTACGAATTTTTAGATGTGTCTTGATACGAGCCAGTACTTCTTCATGCTCAAACGGTTTAGTAATGTAATCTACTGCTCCCAAACTCAAACCCTTTACTTTATCGACAGTTTCAGAGAGAGCTGTCATAAAAATTATGGGGATATCACAGGTTACAGGATTTGACTTTAAACGGTGACAGGCTGTAAATCCGTCAATTCCAGGCATCATTACATCTAAAAGTATGATATCAGGACAAGCGTATTCAGCTTGAGCGATCGCTCCTTCACCATTCACAGCAATCAATATCTCCCACCCTGTATCCATTAATGTTTCAGATAGTACTTCCAAATTATTGGGATTATCATCCACAATCAAAATTACCCCTGTCTCCATAACAGGTATATTCATTGTTGTTCTCCTCGATATGGTTGGATAAATTCCCTAATTTTTTCAATTTGAAAGCTTTTAGCAAGTTTCTCTAATTGTTCGGCAAATAGTATAAACTTCTCATCCAAAACTTTCAATTTTTGGGCTTGCTCTCGAATGCCTTTGATATTACCTCTCATCGCCAACTCAAATATTTTCTCGATTTCTTCAGGTGGTGGAGAAATTAAGCAAGTGTCTGATAGCGAGGAATCAGCAGAGGTAACTTTTAGATTTTGGGTTTCGTTGACTTCTTCTTGACTCTGGGGCAAATCATAAATCCACTCCAATTTTAAGTGCTTCTGTAACTTCTGGAACAATTCATCGGCTTGCACTGGTTTAGGCAGAAAATCGTTGCCACCAGCCTCTAAACTCTCATACTGATCAGATTCAAATACACTCGCAGATGAAACAATGATTGGTAAATCATCAAATGGCAACATACGCAAGTTACGGATCATTTCTAAGCCATTCATGACTGGCATTGACAAGTCAGTGATAATTAAATCAGGTTTTAACTTGACTGCTTTATCTAAGCCGTCTTGACCATTAGTTGCCTCCGTTATTTGAAAACCAATATCACTTAATAAATTGACAATAATAGAACGGTTTTCCCCATTATCATCTACGAGCAAAATTTTCCGTTTATTGCTAGTAATCCCAACAATTATGCTTTCAGGAGTTACGACAGAACTATTTTGGTTATGGATAGTGCTTAGTGTCCCATTTCCAGATTTTTCTGGTACAGTTTCATAAACCCATTCAATTTGTAAATATTTTTCTAACTTCTGAATTAAATCATCAGCATGTACAGGTTTAGGTAGAAAATCGTCTGCACCAACTCCTAAACTTTTGTGTTGGTCAGATTCAAACACGCTAGCAGATGAAACTATGATGGTCAACTCCTGAAACTCATCTTGCTGGCGGAGGCGACGTGTTAATTCAAAACCATCCATGACAGGCATTGTCAGGTCTGTTATGATTAAGTCCGGCAAAAATTGCATAGCTTTATCTAAACCTTCCTGACCGTCACTTGCTTCTATAATTTCAAATCCAATCTCCTCTAATAGATTTCTAACAACAGAACGGTTTTCCCACTTATCATCCACAATTAGGATTCTCCTCTTTCCAGTGGCAATTCCGATAATTTTGCCAGCAGGCAGCACTCTACCTGATTGCATCCAATCCACTGATTCTTGTAAATTCAAGTCAATCCAAAAAGTGCTGCCCTGACCTATTTCACTTTTTACTTGGATTGTACTATCCATTAATTGCACAATTCGCTGACTAATAGCTAAACCTAACCCAGTACCTTCTGATTGCTTTTTAATCTCTCCAACTTGCTCAAATGGTAAAAATATTTTCTCAGCCTGTTCTTGACTCATACCGATTCCCGTATCGATAATTTGAAATCGAATTCTATGAATTGGTTTTTGGTTACTTTCATTGACTAATAATTGGTCTACAAAGCTAATAGTAAATCTTACTCCTCCTTTCTCGGTAAATTTAATGGCATTACCTAGTAGATTAATTAATACTTGTCGCAATCGTTTTTCATCTGCCCAAATGCCAATAGGTAGTTCTGAAGTTGGTTGATAAATGAATGAAATGCCTTTTTGTTCAGCACGAATACGACAAATTTCTACTACACTCTGTAGAAACGCCGGAAAATGAAAGTCACTTTTGTAAAGTTCCATTCTCTGGGCTTCTATTTTGGATAAATCTAGAATGTCGTTAATTAATGTTAATAGGTGTGAACCGCATTGGTGAATAATTCTTAAGCCGTCTTGCTGTTTATCAGTTAAAGTTTTATCTCGTTGGAGAATTTGAGCATAACCCAGGATACCGTTAAGAGGAGTTCGCAATTCGTGGCTCATGTTAGCTAAGAACTCACTTTTGGCACGATTTGCCGTATCGGCAAGCTCTTTTTTTAACTCTAGGGAGCGATAGGACTCAGCTAGAGTTCCTGCCATTCGGTTAAAAGCTTCTGCGAGTTCTTGGATTTCGTCTTCGGTTTGAATATTCAGTCGGTATTCTAGATTGCCATCTCCAATTTTTGCTGCTCCCTGTTGGAGCTTTTGAATTGAGCGAATTACTGGTAAAAGGATTAGTAATAACTGACCCACAAAAACTAGCAGAATGGACAACAGCAGAATTTGTCTGGCAAGTTGAGTAGTCTGTTTAAAGTTATTAAATTCTTGCTTTGCGAAGCTATCCTGTTGCTGAAGCTTTTGAGTTAATAATTTTAAGTAAAGTTCAATATCGCGAGAAAAAGCGTTGATTACTCGAAAATCTTGTTGGGATTCAGCTAATTCTAAGGGCTTATCTGTGTTAGATTGATTAGTTAATTCGATTATTAGATTAGCAAGCAAGCTATGGCGATCGCTAATCTTGACTAACTCTGAATTTAGCTCTGGCTTTAAATTTTTTAACTCAGCCAGATTTTTAGTGAATCCAGATAGAGCTTCCTGGTATTTCACCAGATTGGAAGCATCGCGTTTGAGCAAGATCATGTCCTTAAGCGCGGCTACTTCATTATTCAAAGAGAGATTTATTTGCAGGATGGTCGTCAAAGCCTGAGTAGTTTTTGCCTGGGTATCCTGTGATTTTTGTTCTGCTTGCCTGATGAAGAGGTCGCCTCCAATTTGGGTAGAGGCAACCAATCCCAGAACGATCGCAGATGAGCCAATACATTTGGTCGTTATCCGCATATCTTGATTAGCCTCATTTGCTGGAAACTCGTTTTTGTAACTCTCTAACGATGTCGTAATCTCCGTCTTGCACCAAAGTGTAGCCAACTCCAATACCGCCTGTAGGGTCTACAAGACCTGCCGGAGCGTCAATCAATGCTTTTTTTAAGTTATCTTTCAATTCAACGGAGGCTTTACTAGACGCAACAAGAGGCACGCTAGGAAGCGGGACAGATTCCCAGATAATTATGTATTTTTTGGGGTCAATCTTTCCTTCATTGACTTGATCGGTATAAGAGCGGCGATCATCTGCGATCGCATCTACTTCCCCATTGACTAAAGCTTGTTTTGCTTTATCATGGCTGCCAGCGAAGATTACCGAGCTAAAGTCTCGTTCAGGATTAATATTTATTTCCTGAAAATGAGCTGTTGGTACAACATATCCAGATGTCGATAACTTGGTGACGAAAGCAAATCGCTTACCCTTCAAATCCTTGAGGGTTTTGATGCCACTTGCCTTGCTGACAATAATTACAGCTGTGTACCAAGGTCGCTTTGTTTCTTTATTAATCTGAGCAACCAATGGCTCAATCTTGGGATCGCGGCGATGAGCTTCGATGTAACTGGTGGGTGCAAGATAGGCAATATCTACCTTTTTTTGGACTAATAAATCAATTGCTGTTTCGTAGTCCTTAGTAATTTCAAATTTAAAGGGTCGTTTTAGTGCCTTAGACAAATAGTCAGACAAAGGTTGGAGTTTCTTTTCTTGTTCGGCTGAAACCTGCCAGGGAATCACCGCCATTGTAATGGTTGCTTGTTCTTCTCCGGTGGTCGTGCTAGCAGGCGACTGAGCAGTGTTTGGCTGAGTTGCAGATGAACTTTCACGAGTTGGAGTACAGGCCATGCCAAATATGGCGATCGCTAATACTGAGGTAAAAAAAGCAGTCTTTCTACCAAGAATATTGGTTACAACTTCACAAAAAAGTTGTTGGTGCATGGTTTTTATCCTTTTGGAGCCTGTTCTCTTCAGAGAGGTTTCACATTTATTAATCCCAAAATGATGTACATTCTCTCAACTTGATAAGTAAATAGCCATTATGAATTGTATAGAGCAGAACACATGAAAGAGGGATTGGGGATTATAGACTAGTATTTTTACTCAGTGCTGGCTAAACATTCCGCAGCATTCAGTACCCAAATTAAATTAGCGATCGCTCAGTGTTTTTCATACTACTGGCAAATAGAGAAGTGTTATGCGATTCTGTTGGAAAATCATTTTAATTCCTTTCCTCTGAAGGCGTTAATTATTCTTACCATCTCAAAACAAACGTAAAGTCAAGATTGCTGAATTTTGGCTTCTGAATTCTTCTTCAGTGAAATTGAGATTGCCTAATAGGAATTACTTTTGTTAAGGTAATGCAATGTATATTACAATACAATTCTTAAAAAGATCAGCCAATTTGAAACCCTGATTACAGAAACCAGTATGAGCGAAACCACAGTTCGCAAACAGTACAACCAATTAGCTGCCGTTTACGATCTACGCTGGAGACATTATATAGTTAACACACTGTCTTTCCTTAAAACCTGGGTAGAAATATCACCAACAGATACTGTACTTGATATTGCGTGTGGTACTGGTGAGTTTGAACGTTTACTACTAGCTGAGTATTCATCGCAACAAATTGTCGGTATAGACATTTCAGAGGAAATGCTGGCGATCGCTAAACTCAAATGTAGTGCTTATCCTCAAGTATCATTTCAGATGGCAAGTGCATCAAGGTTGCCATTTGACAGCAATATTTTTGATGTGATTGTGTCTGCTAATTCGTTTCATTACTTTGATGAGCCACTTGCTGCATTAAAAGAGATGAGACGTGTTTTGAAGCCTGATGGTAAAGTAGTTATTTTAGATTGGTGTAAAGATTATTTAATTTGTAAAATATTTGATTTAGTACTTAAGATTTTTGATCCGGCTCATAAGCAGTGTTATACCCAAAATGAATTTCACCGCTTTCTTCAAGATGAAAATTTTGTGGTCTGTCGTGCAACCAAAATTCGCTTTGGTGTTGTGTGGGGATTGATGATAGCTACAGCAAAACTCAAAACTTAAACAAAATTTTTACAAAAAAATTACCACAAAATTTGGCATTTTGTCCCTAAAATGATTAGTAAAGTATGATTCAACTTGATGGTCTAAGTATGACTTATAAAGGCGGAGTAATAGGGATTAAACCTATTTCTCTGAGCTTTATAAAAGGGCAATTTACTGTTATTTTGGGAGCATCTGGTTCTGGTAAATCAACTTTACTGCGTTGTCTTAACTATCTTAATCGCCCCACAACTGGTACTGTGATAGTTGAAGGATTTGGAAATCTACATAACCGTAAGGTGTTGTATGAACATCGTAAGCGCACAGGAATGATTTTTCAGCAGCATCAACTTATTAGTCGGCAAACGGCTCTTGGAAATGTATTAGTGGGTCGTTTAGCTTACCATTCAACACTCCGAAGTTTCTTTCCTTTGCCCAAAGCAGATCAGTATATTGCTTTAGAATGTTTAGATCGGGTTGGACTTTTGCATAAAGCTCTAACACGAGTGGATGCTCTTAGCGGAGGTCAACAGCAACGGGTTGGTATCGCACGCGCCTTAGCACAAAAACCACAATTGATTTTGGCTGATGAGCCTGTTGCTAGTCTCGATCCTACTAGCGCTCACAAAGTCCTCTCATTTCTGCGCCAGACTTGTCAAGAAGATGGAATTTCCGCAATTCTCAGTCTGCACCAGATTGATCTCGCGAGAATTTACGCGGATCGAATTATTGGGTTATCCCAGGGAACGGTTGTCTTAGATGGTAAGCCAGCAGATATCAGTGCCTACGAATTAAAGCAACTTTATAGTGACAAAAATAGTCCTTATGATGAAGGCTTTCAGGAAACTATTAATTCCTAATGGCTAAATTTACTGTACTGTTTTTATATTAATTTAGGATAACCTCAATGACTGTTTTACTAAACAAGCGATCGCTTGTCTCAATGACACTTATCATGGCTACCTTAATCGGTTGTCAAAGTCCTAGCAACCAATCTGCAAATAAGCAATCAGGTTCTGGCAATAGTCCAGCAGTCGCATCAGATTCGGCTGACCCTCAAACCTTGAAAGTAGCTTTATTGCCTGATGAATCCCCTTCTACTGTAATTAAAAATAATGAAGGATTTAAAAAGTATCTTGAGACAAAGCTACAAAAACATATTGAACTTGTCGTTACAACTGATTACTCCTCAATGATTGAGGCAGCAAGTAACAAGCGTGTTGATTTAGCTTATTTTGGGCCACTGTCTTACGTTTTGGCGAAAACAAAGAGTGATATTGAGCCATTTGCAGCTTTGAAGAAAAACGGTAAAACTACTTATCAGTCTGTAATCGTTGCTAACACAGCTAGCGGTGTCAAGTCACTGGCAGAAGTCAAGGGTAAAACGGTAGCCTTTGGAGACCAAGCGTCTACTTCCAGTCATTTGATTCCTAAATCAATGCTGGCAAATAGCGGATTGCAACCCGGCGGAAAAGACTATCAAGAGGCGTTCACAGGTTCACATGATGCTGTAGCATTGGCAGTTCAAAATGGTAATGCTCAAGTTGGTGGCTTGAGTAAACCCATCTTTGAATCTTTAATTGAACGCAAAGTAATTGATTCTAGTAAAGTCAAGGTGATTGCAGAATCGAAAGAGTATCCTGAATATCCCTGGACAATGCGTTCTGATTTAGCACCGCCACTAAAAGAAAAAATTCGTGCAACCTTTTTTGCACTGAAAGATAAAGAGGTTCTTAAACCCTTCAAAGCTGATGGTTTTGGAGCCGCAAAAGATAAAGATTATGATAGCATCAGAGACTTAGCAAAAATACTTAATCTTGATATCGCCAAGTTGCAAAAGTAATTTATAAGAAGAATTCAGAACTCAGGAATCAGAATTCAGTATTCAGTATGAATTCTGTTTTTACTTAGTACTCTGCTATAAATAGTTTTCTTGATTAAAACTCTATCACTTTATGAGTAGAGTATTCTGAATTCTGACTCCTGACCTCCTGATATTTTGAATTTGGAGCGAAGCAACGTGACACTTCCTAATCCTAAACCAGCTTTTGATCGGCTACTGAAACAACAACGGCGGCAATGGTATCGAACGATAGTAACCTGGGCGATCGCACTTTTGGCTATAGCTATATGTTGCTTTCTGGTTGGACTTTGGGACGAGAAACGCCTTTTTGATGGGATTCCCAGTATCTTAAACTTGCTGCATCAAATGCTGCCTCCAGATTTTAGTGATGCCCGAAACTGGGTCAAACCTTTATTTGATACGCTGGCTATGAGTGTTGCAGGCACAGCGATCGCTATTGTTTTCTCGATGCCTCTATCTTTATTAGCAGCTCAGAATACAACTCCCCATCCGTTGTTATTTCAAGTTTCACGGCTGATTCTCAACGGCTTGCGCTCTGTGCCAGAGCTAATTATGGGTATTATCTTTGTGGCAGCCGTTGGCTTTGGGGCATTACCCGGAACCTTGGCAGTGGGATTTCACTCCATTGGCATGGTCGGCAAATTCTTTGCAGAATATATCGAACTGGTCAACGAAGAACCCTTAGAAGCAGCAAGAGCTGCTGGAGCTAACAAGGTGCAAGTAATCTATCACGGAATTTTGCCGCAGGTATTACCACAAATGATGGATCTGACCCTTTATCGATGGGAATATAACTTTCGCGCCTCCACAGTTATGGGAGCAGTCGGGGCTGGTGGCATTGGGTTTGAGCTAATTGGCGCACTTCGCCTGATCAATTATCGGGAAGTTTCAGCAGTGTTGCTAGTAATTTTGCTTATGGTAATTCTGGTTGATGGTTTTAGTAGTTATCTTAGAAAACGTTTAGTTTAGGAGTTTGCTGATGAAACCCAAAGTTGTAATTACCCACTGGGTTCACCCGGAAATTATTACAAACTTAAGTGAGCATTGTGAGGTAGTTGCAAATCCAACTAGAGATACTTTACCGCGTGAAGAAATTCTCAAGTTGGCGCAGGACGCTGAAGCTTTGATGGTTTTTATGCCAGATCGAATCGATGAGGCGTTTCTGAAAGCTTGTCCAAAATTGAAGATTATCGCCGGAGCATTGAAAGGTTACGATAACTTTGATGTTGATGCTTGTACTCGTCAAGGTATTTGGTTCACCATCGTCCCTAGCTTATTAGCTGTACCAACGGCTGAGTTGACCATTGGATTGATTATCGGGTTAGCCCGCCAGATGTTACCAGGCGATCGCTTGATTCGTCAAGGCACGTTTGCAGGTTGGCGACCGCATCTATACGGTATGGGATTAGCAAACCGAACACTGGGAATCGTTGGTATGGGCAGTCTAGGACAAGCTCTCGCTCAAAGGCTTTCCAGTTTTGAAATGAACTTGATTTACACCGATGCAATACCTTTATCTAAGGAAAAAGCAGCAGCTTGGTGTTTGTCACAGGTTTCTCTAGATACGCTATTGGCAACCAGTGATTTTGTTGTGCTGATGGTTCCTCTACAACCAGAAACGTTTCATCTGATAAATGAAACATCTTTAGCACGTATGAAACCAGGGAGTTTCTTAATCAATCCCTGTCGCGGCTCAGTAGTTGATGAACAAGCGGTGAGTGATGCTTTAGCCTCTGGACATTTAGCAGGTTATGCAGCTGATGTCTTTGAACTAGAAGATTGGGCCCGTAGCGATCGCCCATCAAAAATTCCTCCATCTTTGTTAGAGAAACAAGACCAAACCTTTTTTACTCCCCATTTAGGATCTGCGGTGGATGATTTACGATATGACATAGCTATAGAAGCATCTCAAAATATTTTACAAGCCTTACAAGGTGATTGTCCTCAAGGAGCAATCAATTGTCCAAGTTAAAAGTAAATTGGAGAATCCTTAAGCAATAAAGACTACCAATCCTCTCTCCAGAGAAACCAAATCCAAAAGATTCACCGCAATGTTATAGACATCTTGCAAAAGTAACAAATGCCAAGATGTTGGGGTGCATGTTTGCATGTTAAAGGGGAAGGGAAAATTCCATACCTTTCCCCATCGTTCAATCGCCAGTCGAGCATAATATTTAACCCGCTCCCACCAAGAGTCACTGAGTTCTGCCTCTGTGTCCATACCCCCCAATTATTATCTCCATCTTCATTACTGGAGTTTAGACTAAATGGCAGGCTGTCAAAGAAAAAATAGAGGGTGTGCTTGAACACCTGGGGGATTGATTGCGATCGCATACACTCATCTAGTCTGAAATTTTAAACAAGGGCAAAAAAGTTACTTATTGCCAGGAATCAGTAATTGGGGTTGCATTAGTGGCATTATTCAATCCAGGTAATCCATAGCTTGCTTCAATCGTGCGTAACACATTGTAGTGATTGATATTCTCACTATATTGTCTCGTTATAACGTGAGCGCCATAAAAGATAGTTGCAATCCGATTGCTGGTTGTGCCATTATCTTCATCAAAGGTAACTATCAGCAAGCTGTTGTGAGTTTTAGCCCACTGTGCATAGGCATCCAGATTATTTTTCAGCCAGGTATCACCTTGTTGAATCGTGCCATTGTGCATATCATCTAGTTGGTTAGGAACAACAACGGAGACAGTAGGCAGATTGGCAAAATTCGCAGACGAAGGAAAACTTGTAAACGGTTGATTTACAGAACTAGCAACATTAGTGAAATCAACCCAAGGGTTGTGTTTACGATAGTAACCATTAGACCCGCCGGAGTTACAACCTGTATAACCAACACTAGGCAGACTCTCCGAATAACCTGTAAAAGTCTTGCCAATGCCCAATAACTGAGTAGCCAGATTAGCTCCGCTAAATGTTAATGGACAATTATCGTTTGTCACACCTTGTGTAGAACCACTAAACAAGGCTAAGTAGTTGGGTTGGCTTGGGTGTGTCACACCGTGGGAATTTGTGAAGAGAGCGCCTTGCGTTGCTAGTGAATTGATATATGGAGCGCTACTCGAACCGATAATTTGTGAATACCCGTGGTTTTCTTCAATGACGAGGACGATGTGATCGAAAGTTGGCACTGTGGCTGCTAACGCTGATTGGCTGCTTATAGCGACGCTCGTTAATACTGCTAATCCATTACTAATTCCGGCAATCAATTGCCAAGGATATCTAATTGTTCTCAACATATATGTATGCTCATTTTCTCTAATTTATCAACAGACAATTAGCCCCTTTTTAAGTAAGAAGCTAATAAGTTACTTTACCCGTTTTGAATTGTTATTAATCTCAGTTCTTTTTCGGAAGCAGAGTAACCACTGTAAACTACATTGTTAAATTTAAGATGAAATTAAATTAGCATTAATTCTGAGATTTAATTTATCTAGTTGAAAAGGAAATATTTTAGGTCAAATTCCCTTATTCTAGTTTCTCTTATGCTGTTTTGTCCATTCACTAGGGGGGATACTTGACGAATCTTCCCATACTCCTAAGTGTTTATTGAACTTAATATAGTAACTGCCCTATCAGGTAACAGAATGCGCTGTAAACCTGTGGGTGTCTGTGTCATCAATTACAGCAGTAATACTTGGCTAGATTTTGAAAGCCCTTGTCCTTTGTGTAATGCGCCAAACAAAACAACTGCGGCATTAGGTGTTGCTCCCGTTACGAAACTGTACTCCTTGATGTTGTCTTATTTCTTTCTCTGTGTTGTATAACAATGTCTTTGATGCCAAGACTACGTAGCACAACGTATATATTGCCCAAATGGGCATTTTATTTCTTGGATTTCCCTTAAATAGGGGCTTGACATGATTCAATAGTACATTTAACCTAGTAGTTAATTAACCATTAGGTTAAATAAAAATGTCTAACGAACAACTGAGCCTTACCTTTGCTGCCCTTGCTGATCCTACGCGGCGTGCAATTCTGGCTCACCTCGCCAAAGGTGAGGCATCGGTAAGTGAGTTAGCCAAGCCTTTTAAGATGAGTCTTCCTGCAATCTCCAAACATATAAAGGTACTAGAGCGTGCCGGACTGATTGTGCGGGGTCGCGAAGCTCAATGGCGACCATGCCAGATTTAAGCACAGCCGCTCAAAGAAGTGGCGGATTGGATTGAGCAATTCTTCAAGGATTGTAAAACGCACTCAAGCCTCATAAACGCCTCTTTTTTCAACGAGGCTTTCAGGCTCTATCCCTCATGAAACAAGCTGTTTAGCCATCTTGTCACCCGTTCAGATTAAAGACTGGGGTGTGCGGTATCGGCAGGACTGTGGTCGAGTGCTGATGTGGGGGACGCTCCAAAAAGTAGATACGGAACCAAGTGAAACTTTAGAAGAGACAATTACAACACTCAAGGCGAAAATAGCAGAACTTTTTCAAGCTTTTCAGTAGTGTAGCCACAGCGCTAAATGGGTAGGGCGATCGCTCTATCTTCCTCTCTACGAGACGCTACTCGCGTTCGCTTGATTGGGGGCAGCGTAAAATTCTTGACAGCAATCTTTTTACTGGCTATGAATAGTTGTTACATTGTGCTTTAAATCACTTTATAAGTTATGACTCAAGGTGGTAAAAGAATTGTTGTTGGATGGTTGTGTCTACACAAGAGTCCAGCAAGAGTTAATTTCTTTACCATCTAAGAGACTTTCATGCTCAAACACATATCTGCAATCGCAGGCGTATTCATTTTAACTGTGGGGTTTGCATCTACATCTGTTGCTGCAACTCCCCGTTCAACTTGGGTGGAAAATGAAATTTACCAATACAACCATCCCTTTGCTTCTCAATTACCGCAAGAACTGGCAACGAAGATGCAAAAGATGACAGCTAGCCCCTTCGCCTTTTATCGAGGAACGGCTCACATCTTCTACCGCGATATGCAGACATTACCGGGTTCAGGATTTGTCAATTCTTCTACTGATGCCATTTGGTTAGAAGGAGATATGCATCTGCAAAATCTTGGGGGAATGAGGGATAGCAACGATAATAACGTCTTTGACACCACTGACTTTGATGAAGGTTATCTTGGCCCCTACGTTTGGGATTTGCGACGTATGGTAGTCTCGATTCTCTTAGCAGCCAAAGAGAACGGCCTAAGCTCCAGTGATGCTCAAGATATTGTCCGAAATTTCCTGGATGCTTACCTCAACAAGATGAGCGACTTTAAGGGGACTAACGACGAGCTTTCATACCGTTTAGAAGAGAGCAATACCAACGGTGTGGTCAAGGATTTAATTCAACAGGCAGCAGCCAAGAGCCGCTCTAGTTTGCTAAATAAGTACACGCTGCTAAATAGTAGTAGCAATCGAGTTTTTCAGACAACTTCGGAACTCCAGCCTGTATCCAGCAGTACCTACTCAAATATTACTGGGGCGATGAGCAGCTACATTACTTCAGTTCCTAGCAGTAAGCGTTACAGCAATAGTTACTACACCCTAAAAGACATTCGTCTCAAATTAGGTTCCGGTACTGGTAGTCTTGGTAAGTATCGGTATTACTTGCTGATTGAGGGCCCAACTTCAGCAACCGATGATGACCGGATTTTGGAGATGAAGCAGGAAGCTTCTAGCGCCGTAGCGATCGCAGTTCCAGGTTTACTACCAAGTTCAGTCTATGGAAATCATCAAGGAGCGAGGGTGACAATCGCCACCAAAGCGATGCTCTCTAATACTGACCCCTTGGTTGGCTACACTACGGTCAGTGGTATCCCCTTTATGCTGCATGAAAAATCCCCTTACCAGGTGGACTTTGACTATACCTTACTAACCACTAAATCAAAATTCATGGATGCGATGGGATATGCAGGTAAGGTTGTCGCTAAAAACCATGCTATCTCTGATCAAGATTACGATGCTAGCATTGTTTCAGAAAGCGTTGACAAGCAAGTGACTGATATCACTAGCGGTAACAAGGCTGTATTCAAAGATGAGATTGTTAACTTTGCTCTAGACTATGCAACTCAAGTCGAGTACGACTACACCAGTTTCGTGAACGCTTACAACAGTGGGGTGACACTCTACTAAACTGAACTTTTTATTGCAATTGTTGAATATAGGCGATGTCTGCAACGGGCTACGCTTACTCTTGGTTTTCCTGGCTTGAATTAGAGCGATAGCACTCCTAAACCCCTTAACAGCTTTACTTAATTCAGTTCTGGGGGATAATCAGCTAGTCGGTCACACCCTTTGTAATCTCCTTGGAACCAAATCAGCTAAACCTATTTCCAGAAGTGAAACCCACACTAGCACTTTTGACAGAGGTGCTGGTGATGAGTGCTGATGCCCTGCTGAAGTGGAAATCTCAGATTTTGGATTATCAGCAGAAGGTGAGAGAGAACAAACCACCTGAGCAGGTGACACTATTTGACATTGCACCCAACCACTGCAACCCAGACCGGATTGATCCGTTGCAGTTACAGGTGCGTAGGGGTAGCCCGCCGTAGGCATCGCTCTCTTTTTGGAGAATGCCAGCTGATAGCCCCGGCGATGTGTGTCTGTACTTCATCGTTGACTCTGCGGCTGACCTGATTTTATATGTGGGGGAAACTTGCTGCAAGTTTCAAGCGGTGGAAAGCGATTCACGCCTGCAAGGATTACATCGCCAGCTATCAGGATTTGCATTATCGCTATGAGATGAAGACAGCAGTCAACATCACGTTTTGGTGGGACACTCCGGTTGACCGACGCGCACGGCATGAATTGGAATTGAGTTTAATTTTGAAGTGGCGCAGTCCATTCAATAAGGAGAATTGGCAATTGTGGGGACAACCGTTTAGTTAAAAAAAGTAATGAGGTTATTCCACCTTCTCTGCTAAATAACTTCTCTGCTAAATAACAGTAAACATACTTTAGTTACTCATAAGTCTTAGTTAAATGCCTATATGGGGGCATTGATTTTGACATAAGGCATGATGCGAACGCTCTTTTTTCCTCTTTGAATTGGGAGCGGTCAAGCTACTGAATAGTAGTTTGACTCCGCATCCCAGGCGGTGGAGAAGTCAGCACTCCTATAAGGACGAAGTAGTTACTTTCTAATCTTGAGAGCTTTTCCCTGAACAGTTGGGGCAGAGGGAACACCTAGTAAACTGTTGATAGTGGGGGCAATATCGATATTGTGAATTGTGCCGATATTGCCACGGCGCTTGATGTCGGGGCCTGCGGCATAGAAAATGGCACTGAGATTAGGTATTTTGGGATCGTAGCCATGCGCCCCATAGAAGTTAGGCACAGAAAAAACTGAATTATCCGCGTCGCCTAAACGAGTTACAGCCGGAGTTTGTCTTCCGTCAAAGTTATATCCTTCACCCATGATTGCAAAGACATCACCAGTATCTTGACCAACAAATTCACTTGTACCCAGTCCAAAACTTGGGTCGTTTAAATTAGTTGGTAGGGGACGAGGGTATATCTGGTCAAAAACTGCCTTTTTTTGTCGCCCAAGGACATAGTTAGGATTGGTGTCTACTAATTCTCGCAAAGCTGTAATAATTTGTTGTTGTAGAGTTACATATTCAGCACGAGTGACAACGCCGTTGGGTTCACGCCCTTGAAGATTGATATATATGTTGGCGGCTGGCCCTGATGTTACAGCACGGACTCTAGTTAAGTCAAAACCTTTACTTGTGAGGTAGTTATTAAGGTTAACTTCTGTATGGAAGGCAGAAAAACCGTGGTCGGAAACAACTATGATGTTACTATTAGGTTGACCTTGACGATTTGTACCTACTGCGTTGATAATGCGTTCTACAGCATTATCAGCAGCCCGGTAAGCTGTCTCTAGATAGCTTCTATATCGAGTGACTTTGGCTTGATCTTGTCCTACGCCAATAGAGGATGGATTTGTGGGGTCACTGGGCTGGCGAGAATCAGTTAAGAGAAACTGGTGTTCCGATCCATCTGGTTGTTCAATATAAACCATAACTAAGTCGGCATCAGGGTTTTGGTTGATTGCTCTCAATGCCAGTCGAGTTTGATAGTCTACAAACAGTTGAACTTGGTCTTCGTAAATAGCTTCTAGCTCCCTGTCGGGGAAAGTTGTAAATCCAGGGCTGAGGCGTTCTGGAATCCGAAAATCAGACTGAGGAACCCAGAAGCCAACATTGCTGAGAATATCATTAACACTAGTTTGTGCTGCCGGATTTTGAGGAATCGCATTCGCAGAATAACGGGCAATCCGCACGATGTTCAGGTCAGGGGCAAGATTGCTGACGTAAAATGCTGTTCCTGCCTGGTTGGAACTACCTTCTAAGTAAAATAGACTAGAACGGCGATCGCACGCTTTGATATATGCAGGGCCAGTTGCAGGTAAGCTAAAAGGCCCGGCTGGAATCCCAATTTGAGCATCAAAGAAGACTAGGGTATCATAGTTGGTCTTGCGATCGTTGCTTGTATCTAATGCCGCAACTTGGATATCATAACTAATACCACCAACAGTAAAGCGATCGTTTAAAGCAGCTTGCTGAATCGGGCTATAGGAAACTCTTCCGGCATTATTGAGTTGACTAACTATTTGGCTAGAAGCCGGACTAAAGTTAGCGGCGGTTAAACTAAAACCACTCGCCCCTACCCCAGCAAAAGCACCAAAGGGAACTGTGTACGATACAGTTCTTCTATTGGCAGGTTGAATAATTGGGCTATTGGCTAAACCCGGTACTCGCACATCAACTCCATCTGCACCGGGAAAGGTAGCAGCCACAACTTTCTTCCCATTTTGCTGGAGTCCAACCCACACAGGTTCAGCAGTAGGTTGTAAACTGGCAGCAGGCCCAAAAGTTGAATAACCACCGATGGGAGCGCCAAAACCACTGATATTAGAAGTAAAGGGACTAGCAACCAAGTGGAATGTGTTACTGTTAATGTCATTGCGCGCTGCGGTTGAACCTGTACCAATTGCTATATGACAAGCCGCAGTTAGGGATGCACTACAAGTAATATTTCGCTCTGCGTAAACTCCTTCCCTTTTCAGAAGTCCCAATCCCTGTCTTCGACTCAGCACACCTTTTTTAAGATACTGTTCCACAAAATCTGGTGTTGCGCCATCCAGGGAAATCAAAATCACTTTCGGGTGTGGTGTACTTGATGCGGTTTTAGCCACTATGGAATGTAGAGTTAAGCTGAAAAAAAAAGTCACAAGCACCACAATGGATAGGCGCATAAGTAACTTATGTCTCAAAGTCTGCCATAGCCACTCAAATGCTTTGTTTATCCCATTGAATTTTAAATATCTACTCACTTGTCCTCCCTAAGTAAAATGCCCTAACTTGATTGAGATGATTAATCCTCAATTTATTCAAGGTATCTTAACGAAAGACTATGAAAATCTTAAGTATTGGAGTACGGTACACGTCTAGAGGATGGCTTTTTCATCATTCCACCTCTTGAACAGCGCTTGGTAGAATGATTACACAATTGCTTTTTGGCTGTGCCGACAACAAAATATGCCCACTTCTGGCTGAAATAAGAACGTGATGTGTAGTCAAATTCAAGTCAGCATTTATAGGGTTTACCGAACCAAAACATTTGCAGTTTTATACACCTTGTAATTCACCTAATAATTCTTGGGTAATCATCAATTATTTGGTGATAATAACCGAATTTACAAGCTTATTCGTTCTCAATAATATGGTAATCAAAGCAAGGAATTAAATCCGAAGTTGGTTGAGCAAAAAACTACTATTGGTACGAGGGATAAATTAATATGCTAGTTCGTTACAACCCCTGGCAAGAATTGAACGCTCACTTAAGTCACATCAATGGCTTATTTGGAGATACCAGAGTGTCTTCTACACGGTTTGAAAAAGGCTTTATCAAAGTTCCGGCTGCTGAGTTGCACGAAACTGATGATGCGATTCATCTGAAGTTAGAACTGCCAGGACTGGAAGCTAAAGACCTAGATATTCAAGTCACCCAAGATGCTGTTCACATTAGCGGTGAGCGCAAGTCCCAAACTCAAACCGAAAACAATGGCACTACAAGAAGCGAATTCTACTATGGTAAATTCCAACGTGTAATTCCTCTATCTGTTCGGGTTCAAAATACCAATGTCACCGCAGATTATAAAGACGGTATCTTGAATTTGACACTGCCAAAAACTGAGCAAGAAAAGAACAAAGTTGTCAAGGTTAATCTTGAACTTCCTGCTGCATAGTGCGAAACTACTCTACCTCCAATGATTGATTGAGATAGCTAAGAGCTTGGTCATCTCATAACCAAGCTCTTTTGTAGCAATTGCCTGTGAGGGAGCGATCGCTCTTGGTTTTCCTCTAAGAATTGGGTGGGCGATCGCTCTTAGCTACTATCCTCTATACCTGATATTTACTTGATAGTTGCTTGTTGATAAATAAGCCCATTAATTTATATGGAAAATTCTTGAAATTGGAGATTTAGTAAATTTACTGTATTTTAATTCAGTAAATTCAGTATCAGAGGGAAGAGAGAATCATCATGCACAACCACATCTCGCGCCGTGCGTTCTTTATTGGCACGGTGAGAGCGGGAGCGACCGGACTTGCCGCCATGTCCCTCTCAAGAACCGGAGTTCTTGGCAGCATCGCTGTTGCACAAAGCCAAAAGAGGCTGCGGCTTAACCTGCCTCCCTACCCGTTCTTTGACAACCTCCGAACCGTCATGACCGAGGATCAAGCCCTCCTCGACCGACTCGTGAGCGCCTACGCGCGTGCGACCCCGACGGCGAGTCAGAATCCGATTGACTTCCTCTCACGCTACGTCCCGGTGTACGTGTTCGAGCAGACACTCCGACCGTCCGAACCCGGCGACCCGTCGCTTTCGACGTTGCTGTGGCTGATGCACCTCGCTGGGTATTTCGGCGGCGTGTGGTTGCGCGATGCTTTCATCCGCTTTCCGGTGCCGGGTTCGGCGAACCCACGGCTCGGATTTCCCCCGACTGCGAATAGCTTTGACGCGATTGTGACGCGCATTAATACCGCGCTCACAGCATTCAACGGCAACGATGCCGGGGCGATCGCTTACGCTGAGGGGAGTCTTCGGGGCGGGCAGCTCCAAGGACTCACCGACAGCTACGGGTACAACGCGGGCTACCTCGAGCAGATCCTCACCGGTTCAAAGCCGACGAATGCGATGGCTCCTGTGGGCTATTTCATCTACCGCGACACCTTACTCTTCGATGGCACCTATGCTGTCAAGGAGATCCGAGCGCTCGACAAGTGGCGTAAGCGCGCCGAGCAAGCCGCAAGTCGGCCGGGCAGTCGCTATGCTGAGATTGTCAACGGTGCTGGTGGTGCCGACTCACTCCTGGCAATCCAGTCGGCCGGGGTTGTGCGGGGCAAGGCAACATGGCAGCCCCAAAACGTGTTCCTCGCGATCGCTAACTACGACCAGCCCACCTATGACCTGCTCCTCGTGACCAGCGCGTATTTCTTGCAGTGCATACAGGCTACTGGGCTGGCGGCGCTTGCAGCGTCGGCAGTTGGTAACGCAGACTGGGCGCGGGCCGCTGTGCGATCAAACGCGATGATCGTGCCCTATGGAGGCAGCTATAGCGTTGGCCTCTTTGACAACACTGGTCAGCTGCCGACGTTCACGATGGTCTGACGATTGACTGGTCGCCCTGGGCTGCGGACTTTGAGGTTCGTCAGCATCCATCACGCTTGGGGGTCGGGCGATCGCTATGCATCCTCTAAGAATTGGGTGGGGGCGATCGCAGAGCGAGTAAAAATTCAAATTTTAGTGATGAAGACGAGCTTGACGCTCACGCAATTCACGGGCCTTTTGTTCACGAGCTTGGCGCTCACGCAATTCACGGGCCTTTTGTTCACGAGCTTGGCGCTCACGCAATTCACGAGCCTTTTGTTCACGAACCTGCTGTTCATGCAATTGACGCTCACGAATTAGTTTAGCGTTATTAAAAGCAATAGTATTAGTATTTAAATGTTCATTGCGAAAATTCACAACAGAAGCATTAGCATGAGTTGAAAGAGCAGCAATTGAAACAGAAGCTAATAAACCACCAAGAAGAATAGATTTTAAGCGGTTCATATATCCTTTAATCCTTGTTTTACTTAACTTGTATATTGCCAATATATTCTGCATAATCAAGAAAAGATATCTAGCAAATGTCACCACTTAAACATGACTAAAGTCACTGAGTGCGATTGCTTTTCAGCAGGCAGTTTGCACAATCATGATTTTTGACAGAATTCTTGGTAATCTAGTTCTACTTGTAAAGAGGTGCTGATTGCATACTTAAGGATTTGATTACGCCAATCAGATGAGTGAGCAAACTTGATTAAATCATCTGCGATCGCAGAACCTTGTCTACCGCCACTGCGTAATTGATCCCACGCTGTCACTTCACCCATTGTCTGCATCAACTTCTCTAAACGTTCCAGTTTTCCATCCCACGCCTGTAAACTCACCCGATCTTGTACTGGCTGCAACTCTCGCAAAACATAAGATTTATTCCCCTCAACTATTACCCCTAAAAGAGCAGGTGGGGTTCCTTGCACCCGTTGTTGGATAGCTACTACCCGTGCAGATTCACTCGACCAATCCGGCTGAGGTAGTGTTAAATAGGGTTGTAATGAGGAAGTTTTTGTTTGCTTCAAATCTAAGAGATAATTGCCATCAGGAGAACCTTTACCTTCTACCAAAACTGCATAACGTTCTAACCCTAAACTACCTGTACCAGCTATTCGCTGTTGTACATCTAAAACTTGATAAAAATTAGCATCTTTTTGTGTAGATTTGTGCCAATTGGAGATGAGTTTTGTGATTTTTTGCTGTTCTGCTTCTGTGGCTTCCATAACGCGTTTCTTGTCAATAATTAAGTGCCGCTTACCTTTCTTTTCCTTGGTATGCTGATCTAAAAATTCTGGGCGAAGGCGGTCTTTTAAACTCCTTAATAAATCTTTAACTAAGCCCGAAGCGGTTTCCTTTTCTACACTTCTAGCAGTACCTTTAGCTAAAGCATTGCTGTAAGCATCAAGAAAGGAATTGCTTAAATGCAATGCTTCTGATTCATTCACCTTCAGCGCGTGAGAGCCAACTATCACACTGGTAATAAACCTCACCACATCCCAGGTACAAGGAGCAAGACATGCTTCGTCAAAATCATTAAGATCAAAGTAAACTAATCGGTTATCACCTTTATAACTACCAAAGTTTTCCAGGTGCAAGTCACCACAAATCCATACTGGCGGGGCTGCATTCAGTGGGGAATCTTTAGGGAAGTCTTCGTAAAATAAATGACATGTGCCACGATAAAAAGTAAAAACATCAGAACGCATTGCCTTGTATTTTAATTCAAGTAATTTTGGGTTGCGTCCAAGGTTAAAGTGATGAATTCTGTCAATGATATTGTTTGTCATAATTTTTGGTTTTATGCTGTAAAATACAGTATATTTCAGTTAAGTAAAGTACATAGATAAAACCTGAACCCCCCGCTCCCCGCTGCCTTTGAGTCAACAGCAGTACCACCCCCGGCAATCTCCGTCATCACCAGTCAGTATTCGGTCATGCTCTTTGGAATTGTAGTAGTACTTACTGTAAGAATTCAGGAGTCAGAATTCAGAATGGAATTAGCATACCCTGTTAGTAATTTACTAACTTCCTCAAGTTGAAGCATTAATCCTGATGTGTCACCGGCAGTCGCTCATGGGGGAAACCCCCAAGACCGCGCTGCCTCACCGTAGTCAAGGTCTTTTGAAAGAATTAGATAGTAGCGGCATTCTTCTACAGAGCCTTGTGCAATGTTCATAAACCGTACTTTGTCTGTTGCTCCCTTTTTCTTGAATCCTTCCCTACGGGACGCTCCGCGAACAGATATATTTGCTGGAATAGAAATTGCTGCTCGTCTAAACTGAGAGGTAAGCCCATATATTTCCGATTTAGGGAACTGACCAGTAAATTGATATACACATAAAACAAACTTATGTGCTTTCTGCCAAACTATCAAGTCTTGGAATGTGCAAGGCTTGTTGTCTCATTTATTCTGACTCCTGACTCCTGAATCCTTACGTAGTACTTAAAGGTTTACCATACTCAGTACTGAGTGCTGAGTAAAGACGATTGAATACTCAGTACTTTTGCACTATGGTAAAAGCCCCGCCCGAAGTCAAGCGGAATCTCCAAGCAGTTCGGAAGTTTCAAAGCTGTTGATCAGGTAAACTTAGAAATCCAAAGTGGCAAACTCGTAGCCTTGTTGGGGCCATCAGGATCTGGTAAGTCTACTTTACTACGCTTAATTGCTGGTTTAGAAGCACCAGATAGTGGCAGAATTATTATTGCAGGTAAGGATGCAACAAACCAAAGCGTCCAAGAACGAAATATTGGGTTTGTGTTTCAGCGCTCTGCTTTATTTAAGTATCTGACCGTGTGCCAAAATATAGCCTTTGGGTTAGAAATTCGCAAAGCGCCTGCAAATAAAATTAAAGGGTGGGTAGAACAGTTATTAGAACTAGTGCAATTAAGTGGACTGGGCAATCGCTATCCTTCACAACTATCAGGTGGTCAAAGACAGAGGGTAGCTTTAGCAAGGGCGCTAGCAGTAGAACCAAGTGTATTACTTTTAGATGAACACTTTGGCGCGCTCGATGCCAAAGTCCGTAAAGATTTACGTGTCGAGTTTTTCTGCTTGACAAGCCTTTTGTCCCGGATTTCTCACTTGTGAGAAATCCAGGTTGTATACCCAATGCCCAATGCCCGATAAAATCTAATTAATTAACAATTCTGGTGCTACTAATCCTTTTTGGATAGCTAAAACTGCGGCTTGAGTGCGATCGCGTACTTCTAGTTTCTGTAAAATAGCGTGAACGTGAACCCTTACTGTACCAGGGGCAATGTAGAGAATTTCAGCAATTTCTTGATTACTTTTGCCAGCTGCTACTAGTGCCAAAATTTCTTGTTCGCGCTTCGTTAAGGGATTTTCTAAGGATTCCTCCATTTTTGCGGACTGCATCGCCATCGAATTGCCCTCAAAAGCGGCTCTAATTTCTGTGGTTGCCGTTTGATCCCACCAAGAAGCGCCTGCTGCAACAGATCGCACCGCCAATATCAGAGACTCAGCAGGAATACCTTTTAAACAATAACCTTGGGCCCCAGCGGCAATTAACCGCGAAATCAAGGGCTTTTCAGAACGAGATGTTAAAACGAGAATTGGTAAACTTGGGTGCTTCTGCTTGATTTGGCGACAAGCCTCAATCCCGCCAATTCCCGGTAAACCTATATCCAGCAAGACCAAATCCAGAGGATAGCGATTTGCTAATTCTACAGCTTGTTCCCCATCTTCTGCTTCTGCGACAATCTCCAAACTGGTTTCTTGTTGCAACCGCATCCGCAAACCAAGCCGAAATAATTCATCATCTTCAACGAGTAAGATTTTTGTTGTCATTAGTAATTGGGCGCAGGAGGCAGGAGGCAGAAGTTCTTTAATTTTTAATTTTTAATTTTTAATTTTTAATTTTTAATTGATTTCTCCCCTCAACTCCCCGGCGGTGGACAAGCAGGGAGTCGGAAACCAAAGAGTGCGCCGCGTGGTGAGCGATTCTCTGCCCAAATTGTACCCCCATGAGCAGTAATAATTTGCCTGGTCAAATAAAGCCCTAGCCCAGAACCGGAGACGTGGCGATCGCTATTTCCTTGATAAAACCTCTCAAATAAGTGGGGTAATTCTTTTTCGGTAATGCCGGAACCAGTATCGAGTATTTTTACCACTTGATCGCTAGAATAACCTTCAAATACTACTTCCACTTTACCGCCACGAGGGGTATGGTTAATGCCATTACTCAGAAGATTGGTAAAGACTCGCCCAAGTTGTAAAGAATCGCCATTTACCCAGAGAAAACTCCGAAAATCTGATTCACCATAATGCAGAGAAATATAAACCTGACGTGTTCTCGCTAGTTCACTCAGGGTAGCGATGATCTCCTCTGCTATTGTGACTAAATTAACGGGTGATATCTGGAGTTTTAGCCCTTCGGCATCATTGCGGTAGACATCTAAAAGAGTTTGGACTAATTGCAGTGTACTCCGATGACTACGAGCCATTGTTTGCAGGACTTTTGCTTGCATAGGCGTGATTTCACCAAATTGCTCATTTTGAAAGTATTTCAGTGTTTCAATTGCTCCTAATAGGGGTGTTTTCAAATCATGCGTTAGGGTAGAGATAAAATCTTCACGCATAATCGCTAGTTGTTCTTGAGAGCGTAATTGTGCTTGAGTATAAGCGATCGCTTCTTCATTGCGGTGGTTGCGATCGCTTAACCAACCTGTTACTAATAATGCCAATACTGCAATCAACCTATTTGCCAACGTTGGCAGAGCAATTATTTCTCCTCCTGGGACAAACAAATTCAACAGTGTTAACCCTGTAGCGGCAAGAGTAATCCCCAAAACTGCTCTCCGATTCAAGCGGGAATCTGCTAACAAAATCGTCCCTGTGTAGAGATAGCCAAATACATACTCAGGGGGTGTCAAATATTCCAGCACTATAACGATCGCAAAGGCGATCGCTATTAGCCCATAAGTCTCCCCACGTTTATGGATAGCTTCTTTTATAAGAGATAATCGACTTAACATTTATTAATTTTTAATTTTTAAGTCCGCTTGGCGGTAATAGTAGTCTGTCAATAAATAAATAATTGATGGATAAATTGTTTGTAGAGACGGTGATTTATCGCGTCTCTCTAACCGTCAAAATGAAGTTACTAGTTTGATTCAGGCTGCGGGAGTGCCAGAAATTGCCAAATTACCCATACAGCAAAGGTTGGTGCGCCAATTGTCGCTGCTATTAATAGCGGCTCTAGTCCATTTAGTAAGGTAACTATGGGAAACAAATATAGCACGTCTTCAATATCAAACCCGGCGAAATTTGGTTGACGGTTAGCCTCTTTACCTGAACGCTGTTCCATTTGGTTTCGCAAATGAAAAATGCAAGCAACAGACACGCCAGAGACTATACCCATCACCAACGCCCACCAACCAAATCTTCCTTCCCTAAGACCACATCCAATACAAACAAACAAAAGAATATGGATGATGGCATCACTAGCAAGGTCATACTGATGTCCCCATTTGCTGCTTTTTCCACTCAAACGGGCTAATTCACCGTCTGTATGATCTAGAAAGTTGGATAAAGCAAACAGTACTGCTCCAATGTTAGCCCAGATGACATTGCTAACTGCATAGGTGTAGCCAGTTGTAGACATCGCGATGGCAGCCGCTAACCCAGTTACAAGTCTGACTGTAGTGAGATGATTAGGGTTTACCCAACTATCTTTTAAAGGTTTAACTAGCCTGTAAGCAAGTTGAGCATCCCAAGGCTTTGTGGTCATAGATAAACTTAGATTTGATCTGGCCTTGAAATATCATAGCGGTTCTCATTTGGATGAAACACACCGTAGGAGCCTGCCCTGACGCATTGGTGTCAACTTAACGCGAAACCACTTGTCCGTCGAGAATTAAAATTCCCGCCTCATAGATAAAGTCATCTGAAGATGACTAAATATCGCCAAAAATCTCCAGTCTACTTCAGCAGACTTAAGCTATTAGCTTGAAAATTTATTCCCTAGCAGGTGACAAAGGCAACAGTTAAGCTATTCAACTCTTTGAGTCCGCGTAGGCGGACTTCGTTTAGCTGCGATTTCTAATCGCCTGGTATATTTGCTGAAACTACACTCTTCGCCTCTAACGCAGCTGCAACCCGTAAAATCAATGCTTCATTATATGGTGCTGCAATCAATTGCACACCTAAAGGTAAGGTATTTTGGCGCTTAATTGGTACTGATAAAACAGGTAAACCAATGAAAGATAATGGTTGAGTAAATAGCCCTAAATGAGGACGGACAAGAATTTCTTCGCCATCCAAAATCATGGTTTCTTGACCAATTAGCGGTGCTGAAATAGGTGTGGTTGGGGCAAGAATGACATCGACATTTTGAAAAACTTCCCGCACGCGATCGCGATACCATTGTCTAAATCGTTGTGCTTGGAGATACCAGCTACTCGGAATTAACGCCCCAGCCAAAAAGCGATCGCGTGTTGCTGGATCAAAATCTTCAGGACGACTTTGCAACTGATGCAAATGCAGATTTGCACCTTCGCTAGCTGTAATCACAAAGGCTGCTGCACGGGCGCGGTGTGTTTCTGGTATAGTTACGTATTCAGTGACATTTAAAGCATCAGCTACCTTTTGCACTGCTGCTAAAGCTTCGGCTTCTGCACCTTTAACAAAGTAATCAGCTGCAATGGCAATTCTGATATCAGAGATATCTTGTTTAAGTTGTGGTAAAACCAATTCAGGCGGACGCTTAGTACAAACTGGATCGCGATCGTCTTCTCCCTGAAGCACATCAAACACCGTAGCAATATCCTGCACCGAACGCGCCAAAGGGCCAATGTGGTCAAAACTGCTAGAAAATAAAGCTACCCCAGCACGAGATAACCTTCCATAAGTCGGCTTAAAACCAAAAACGCCACACAACGCCGCCGGAACCCGAATTGAACCATTAGTATCAGAACCCAATGTCAACGGTACTAACCCAGCCGCAACCGCCGCCGCCGAACCACCCGATGAACCACCAGCAACTCGTTGTAAATCATGGGGGTTGTGAGTAGTACCGTAATGAGAGTTTTCCGTGACAAACCCGTATGCGTACTCATCCATATTCAAAGCGCCAATTAGTATTGCACCCGCTTCTTTCAGCTTGGCTACTGCGGCTGCGTCAAGGCTTGCTGGTAGGTTTTCTGCATTGATTTTTGATCCCGCCAGAGTCGTTAACCCAGCAATATCAAAGAGATTTTTCACCGCAAATGGTACACCAGCAAGTATTCCAGGATGATTACCTTGGGCAATTTCTCTATCAATGCGTGCTGCATCCCTGAAAGCTGTCTCAGCAGTCACAGCCGTAAAACAGTTGAGTTGATTATCCCCTGCTGCGATTTCTGCTAACGCCGCCTTAGTAACTTCCACTGCGCTAACTTTGCCTTCACGCACAGCAGCAGCTATTGATACAGCATCATTCATGGTTCAAAAACTGGTGCAACTTCAACATCTTCTGGTAAAGCAAAAGAATTTACAAGATTAGCGATCGCCCTAATTCTCTCAAAATTTACCACCACCCCATCACGATACTCATCTGCGATCTTTAAATCCAACAACAACCCCATTTGATCAACATACTCACCCACATCAAACCCTTCTCTTGTCATCTCTCTTCCTTCGCGCCCTTTGCGCCTTTGCGGTTAGTTATTCTAAACTTATAACTTCTTACCACAACTCAAATGCGATTAATCTTATACAGTAAACCCGACTGTCATTTATGTGAAGGCTTGCAAGAAAAGCTAGAACAAATCCAAAATCTCAGTTTCGAGTTGGAAGTTAGAGATATTACGACTCGTGAAGAATGGTTTGCTGCGTATGAGTATGAAGTGCCGGTACTTTATTTATCGAACCACAGAGGCGCAGAGGACGCGGAGGGGAGTGAGAAATTATTGCCACGTCCTTCTCCTCGTGCTAGTGTGCAGCAGTTGGAGCAAATGTTGCGTAAATATTTAGCCAATTAGAAAAAAATAATGCAGAATAAGCGCAAGATCAAGAATGTGACGAGGTTCACAAGATGAAATTGCGGGAATTACTAACAGCGGTAGACAGTGTTGAGCAATTACCTACCCATCCAACTTTAGAGGATGTGGAAGTTAGGGGTTTGAAGACGAATTCCCATGCTTGTCGTGTGGGAGATTTGTTTATTGGGATGCCGGGGACGCGGGTTGATGGTGGGGAATTTTGGCAAAGTGCGATCGCATCGGGGGCTGTTGCTGCGATCGTCTCTCCTGAAGCAGCACAAAAAAATCCTCCCACAAATGAGGCTGTAGTTATAAGTGCCAGTAACATAACTCAAGCTTGTGCCCAAATAGCCAGTGCTTTTTACGGTTATCCAGGACGCAAACTCAAGCTGGTGGGCGTGACTGGTACAAATGGTAAAACTACAACTACTCATCTAATCGAATTTTTACTCATCAAAGCTAATCTAGCGACAGCTTTGATGGGAACTCTCTACACTCGTTGGGCAGGTTTTGAGCAAACTGCTGCCCACACTACGCCCTTTGCAGTGGAATTGCAACAGCAGCTAGCAGAGGCCGTCAATGCTGGTAGTGAATTCGGGGTGATGGAAGTCAGTTCACACGCCTTGGCCCAAGGTAGAGTATTGGGGTGTGAATTTGAGGTAGCGGTGTTTAGTAATCTTACCCAAGACCATCTCGACTATCACAGCGACATGGAAGATTATTTTGCTGCCAAAGCCTTGTTGTTTAGCCCGAATTATCTCAAGGGACGGGCAATAATTAATGCTGATGATGCCTACGGCAAACGGTTAATTGCTTCTTTAGATTCTGAGCGTGTTTGGAGTTACAGCGTCAACGACAACAGCGCTGATTTATGGATGAGTGATTTAAATTACCAGCCCAATGGTGTTAGTGGGACATTACATACACCAAAGGGTGATGTGGCTTTTCGATCGCCCCTAGTCGGACAATATAATTTAGAAAATCTTCTCGCAGCCGTAGGAGCAGTTTTACACTTAGGGCTAGATTTACAGTTAGTGGCATCTGTAATACCTGAGTTTCCCGGAGTTCCTGGACGGATGGAGCGGGTACAAATTAATACTGACCAAGATATTAGCGTGATTGTGGATTATGCCCACACACCCGATAGCTTAGAAAATTTACTGAAGGCTGCACGTCCGTTTATACCGGGGAAAGTGATTTGTGTATTTGGTTGTGGAGGCGATCGCGATCGCACCAAGCGCCCAAAAATGGGTAAAATTGCCGCTGAGTTAGCTGATGTAGCAGTAGTGACATCAGATAATCCCCGGACTGAAGACCCAGAAAGGATTTTGCAAGATATTTTGGCGGGAATAGCTGACACAGTGCAGCCAACTGTAATTTGCGATCGGGCGATCGCAATTCGTACCGCTATTTTACAAGCACAACCCGGTGATGGAGTATTGCTTGCCGGTAAAGGTCACGAAGATTATCAAATTCTCGGCACTGAAAAAATCCATTTTGACGACCGAGAACACGCACGCGACGCTTTACACGAAAGACTGAAAATCCAACATTAATTTGGGTATGGGGCACACAAGAGGCAGAGGGGGAGGGAGCAGAGGGGAAGGAGGGTAATTATTTGATTCTTCCCCTTGCCCCCTGCCCCCTGCTCCCCTACCTCCCCAATCCCCTTGTAGATGAAATTTTTTATAGTTAATGTTTCTTTCCGTGGGGATTTTGTAAAAAATGCACACATAAAGGTGAAAATCGAAGACAGAATTATTTCTTGCTTCATCCTTTTTGTGCTTGACTCATGAATGTTTCTCTAGCTAAGGATCTGTCTGTTTATCAACTGGTAATGGGAGTGCAAGCGCCTCCTAAACCATTGTCCCTCAGTCCTGCTACTCTGCTATCACTAGTGAGAGCGCAAATTGATTTACTAATTGAGGAGCAAATTGCAGCTACTTTATGGGTGAAGCTACCACCAGAAAAAATTTGGCAATCAGAATTAGCGCGTTATCAATCTTCGGTAGGTGCGTCTAGTCTCATTTATACCTGCCAGATTGAGGAAAGAGTAGCGGGAGATGGGGGAGATGGGGAAGATGAGGGAGAAGGAAGAGTAAATGCCTCCTCATCTCCCTCATCTTCCTCATCCCTCAATTATGTCCCTGTTCATCTGCCACCCGATAGCCAACTGCGACGGGAAAACTTTCTGATGGTGTTATCGCCCCAGTTTTGTAGTTTAATTTTGGCTCATCGGCCACTTAAAAAAACCAAAAATCGAACATCGGGGAAGGTAAAGACTAATAAAAACCAGCCGTTGCTGATTATAAATACTGTTGAAGGGAGAGTAATTCAGCAAGTATTTGATGGTATCCAACAAGCAATTACACCAGAATCATCCCCAATTTTACCTGCTAGTTTTATTTGCCCAGCTGTCCCCCAAGCTTTACTCATGAATCAATTGTTCGCAAAGCAACTCCTGCGACAAGATGAGATTAATCGTCAAATCATTAAAGTACGTACTACTAAGTTGCAGCAGCAAAATCAAGAACTGCACAACAAAGAGCAGCTCAAAGATGAATACCTGAAAAATGTTTGTCAGGAATTGCGTACACCCCTAACGCACATGAAGACAGCACTTTCGTTATTAAATTCCCCTAATCTTAAGCCACCCCAGCGACAACGTTATTTACAGATGTTAAATACCCAGTGCGATCAGCAAAATTCCCTGATTACTGGTTTGTTGGAATTGGTGCAGCTAGAACACAATTTGGAGGGGACTACTTTGGAGTCGGTGCGTCTCTCAGAGATTGTACCTGGAGTAGTCAGTACCTACCAACCTCTAGCCCAAGAAAAAGGGATTATGTTAGCCTACACCGTACCTACTGAACTCCCATCTGTTTGGTGTGTGAGTGGTGGGCTGAGGCAAATTGTGATTAATTTACTGCACAACAGCATCAAGTTTACTTCTCATGGAGGAGAAGTATGGGTGCGTGCCCGTACTCAAGGCAATTATGTCCAATTAGAATTCCGAGATACAGGTATCGGTATTGCCGAAAACGAAATTCCCAAAATCTTTGATCGGTTTTATCGTGTGCGTACAGCAGCAACAGAAGATTATGGTGGTGCTGGGTTGGGATTAACAATTGTACAGCAATTACTGCTGCGCTGTGGCGGATCTATTTCTGTAAAAAGTAAATTATATGAAGGTTCTACCTTTACGGTGCAATTGGCAAGTGTTGGCAATATCCCAAAAGCGATCGCTACAGAAAATGAGTTATAACCCAATACAGTTCAGAATGAGCAACAAAACACTTGTAGAGACGGCGATTTATCGCGTCTCGAAAACTTGAGAGTGCTGAGTTATTATTCTCCTCCCAGTCCCCAATCATTGATGAAACAAATCTTTTCACAAAAAGCTTGATTCTTCTAGCTGCCTGTGATAACTTACTTTTTACTTCTGTAAATACTGTAAGTTTATCAAAATACCGTAGTTTATGGGTTTTATTAACCTAGTTCCAGGAATTTGCAGTTAAGAATCAATAGCGAATCTATCTATTACACACTATTACAGACAATACATTGCGAACCAACAAACTAGAAATTAATCTCTAAGCCAGGGCAACCTTATGAGCAAAATACGTGCTGTGATTGTTGATCCCAATGTGCCGGGGCGTTTGGCACTGAGCGAAGTGACTGCACCAAAGCCAGCCCCAGATGAAGCTCTAGTGCGGGTAGCAGCAATTTCCCTCAATCGGGGAGAGGTAAAACGTTCAACCACTGCTGAGGCTGGTTGGCAACCTGGTTGGGACTTGGCAGGTGTAGTGGAAATCCCCGCCGCCGATGGATCGGGGCCTCCTCAAGGGGCGCGTGTAGTAGGCTTGCGCCGTGCTGGTGCTTGGGCAGAACTTGTATCTGTTCCCACCAACGCCTTAGCAGAAGTGCCGCCATCAGTATCTTTTGCTCAAGCTGCCACACTGCCTGTAGCAGGTTTAACTGCATACCATGCAGTGTTAAAAGGTGGTTCACTTTTGGGTCGAACAGTTCTGGTTACAGGTGCATCAGGAGGCGTAGGTTACTTCGCTATTCAATTGGCGCAACTGTCAGGAGCGCAAGTTGTGGCACATATTCGTCAAGCTGGCTATGAAACTCTAGTTAGAGAAGCGGGGGCGCAATCGGTGGTGATTGGCGAAGACCTTTCACCCGCCAGCGAGTACGGCCCCTACAATCTAATTGTAGAGTCAGTAGGTGGCAAGACTTTGGGGGTAGCCCTTGGCTTACTGGCACAGGATGGAAAAACTGTGCTGTATGGAGTATCTGGGGGAGCTGAAGTGACATTCAACGCAGCTCAATTTTTTGGGACTGGTAGCGTCAGCTTGTATGGTTTACGTCTGTTTGATGAATTGAGATTTGAATCAGCAGCAGTCGGTCTAAAACGGCTCTTGAGTCTAGTAGAAGCAGGTGAGTTACATCCTCACATTGACTTAGAAGCTTCTTGGACACAAATAGCTGATGTGGCCCAACAACTACTCGATAGGCGTTTTCCTGGCAAAGCTGTGTTGCACATTTCAAATTGAGCGATCGCAGATGGTATGAGGGATAGCACTGAATTCTGGTTAAAACTAGATCAGCTTGTAGCCATTAGTAATGTCAAGATAGATCGCCCAAAAGGGACATCACATCCACGTTATCCATCCTTTATTTATCCGTTGAACTATGGATATTTGGAAAATACTCGCTCTGGAGATGGAGCTGATATTGATGTCTGGATAGGTAGTTTATCTAGCAAAAAAGTTACCGCCGTCATTTGTAGTGTTGACTTGCAAAAGCGGGATGCAGAAATCAAAATACTTCTGGGCTGCACTTCTGAGGAAAATCAAGCCATCTTGGACATCCAGAATATAGGCTCTCAATCAGCAATATTATTGGTTCGCAAATAAATTAATTACATTTTCGAGGGTAAGTTTGTATGAGTTTAGAACTAAAACTATCAGGTAAAACAGCGATCGTTACTGGAGGAAGTGCGGGAATTGGTTTAGCCACCGCCAAAGCACTTTATAGCGAGGGTGTGAATGTGGCGATCGCAGCTCGCAATCAAGAACGCTTAGATCGCGCTGTAGCTGACATCCAGTCCTTACCTACCCCAGGCGCGAAAGTTATTGCCATCAGTGCTGATTTAACGAAAGCAGAGGATGTTGAAAAAGTTGTCTCCACAACATTAGCCCAATTTAATCAAATTGATATTTTGATTAACAATGCCGGATCAGCCCGTGCTGGGTCTTTCCTAGAATCCACTGATGATTTATTTTTGGATGCTTGGAACTTAAAATTATTGGGCTATATCCGCCTAGTTAGAGCCGTCGTTCCCCATCAAAAAAGTCGCGGTGATGGGCGGATTGTCAATATAGTTGGTGGTGCAGGACGGACACCTCGTCCAAACTTTCTAGCTGGTGGTACAAGCAATGCTGCTTTGCTGAATTTCACAAAGGGCATTTCTAAAGAGCTAGCCGAGTACAAGATTCGCATTAACGCTATCTCTCCTGGTGCTACAGCCACCGAGCGTGCTGAGACTTTAGCGCGGCAAAATGCCCAAGCGCAAGGCATCACTGTTGAGCAAGTGAAGGCACAAAATATCCAGAGTATTCCTTTAAAAAGAATCGCCCAGCCAGAAGAAATTGCCGCGCTGGCGCTATTTTTGGTGTCCGATCTTGCTGCATCAATTACAGGAACAGAGATTATCGTTGATGGCGGATCTACCCCTGGTGTTTAGCAGACGCGATGAATCGCGTCTCTACATTTTGTAAAAACATAAACTTCTTGGAGATAAAATCATGGGTTCTCAATACTTTGATATCAAACCTGTTGCAGGACGTATCGGTGCTGAAATCATCGGTGTTAATCTGAGTTCTAAACTCAGCGATGACATCATCAGCGATATTCGCAAGACTCTAGTCAAATACAAAGTGATCTTTTTCCGTGGTCAGCAACAGCTTGATGCTGATGGACAGGTTGCTTTCGCTCGTCGTTTTGGTGAAGTCACTACAGCCCACCCTACCGTACCATCGCTGCCAGAAAATCCAGAAGTCTTAGACCTGAATTATGGGCGCACCACTTCCCGCGCCAATAACTGGCATACCGATGTAACATTTGTAGATCGTCCTCCTCTCGGTTCTATCTTACGAGCGCTTGACATTCCGCCAACTGGTGGCGATACAATCTGGGCAAACTCCGTGACTGCATACCAAGATTTACCTATCCATTTGCGTAATCTTGCAGACCAACTCTGGGCAGTACATAGCAATAAATACGACTATGCCACTGCATTCGACCTACCTGAAGATGTCAAGGCTCATCGGGCTGTCTTCACCTCGACTGTATACGAGACTCTACACCCAGTTGTACGCGTCCATCCCGAATCTGGAGAGCGAGGACTATTTATCGGCGGATTTGTGCGTCAGTTCCGTGGCTTATCAACAACTGAATCAGATGACATTCTGCGGCTGTTGCAAGCATATATCACACGTCCTGAAAACACAGTCCGGTGGCGTTGGCAAGTTGGCGACGTAGCCTTTTGGGATAACCGGGCTACTCAACATTATGCGATCGCAGATTACGGCGATCAGCCCCGCCACGTTCAACGCGTGACAATTGTCGGCGATCTCCCAGTTGGCATCGATGGTAAACAAAGTGAGGCTATCAAAGGAGATGCTTCTGAATACAACCGTCGTCAAGCGGTGACTGCGTAATAGAGAATTGCGTTAAAAGTAGTACTTTGTCAAGCTAGTTTTGAGGATTTTTTGTAAGGACTTTAGTGCTTAGAAAATAAGGGCTAAAGTCCTTGCTACGAAATTGCTTACACATCAATTTAAACTTGACAGACTAGTAAATATCACTGAAAGATATTTCCTAATTTATTTACTAGATTTTTTCAAATGTTAAGACGATAGACATTTGAACCCAGTATCTAATGACGAGCGCACTTTTTTATGAAACTCTTCTATACACCTAACTCACCTTATGCACGCATTGCACGGGTAGCAATAATAGAACTGAATCTGTGCGCTCGCATCGAAACGCAAAAAGTCATTGCACGAGATCCAAACAGCGACCTACTGAATTACAATCCTACAGGTAAAGTACCAACCCTAGCGACTGACGACGGATTTATCTTGAGTGAAACACGTATAATTTGTGTCTATCTGAATCATTTAAATCCTGAGATCAAACTAGTTGCTGACATTTCTAATGGCTTTTTACAGCAACTTGAAGGTATGACTGGTGGGTTCATCGATGGCATTGCTGTCTGGGTTCGGGAGTTAAGGCGTCCCCACAGTGAGCAGTCTCCTGGGGTGATTGAGTTTGAGCGTGAGCGAGCATTAAGAATTCTGGACTACTTCGAGAAGATATCAGATAAACTCGACCAAACTCCTAAACTTGCTCATATAACCCTCGCCTCTGCACTGGGACTAGAGATCCGTTTTCCCGATCTGCAATGGCGGCAAAAATATCCAAAACTTGCTAGTTGGTACGATGAATTCTCTAAACTACCCTCCATCCAAGCAACAAGACCAGAGCCTTAATAACTAACATTTTCTTGTTCCAAACAAGAGAACGAAAAAAGCATAAGTACGCTCTCGCAAATACAAACATGAGTACGAAAAAACAACTTAAACTCGGAGCATTTTTACCCGGTAGTGGTCATCACGTGGCAGCATGGCGACATCCCAACACCCCGGCTGATGGAGGTCTGAACTTCCAACATTACAAGCAGCTGGCACAAACGGCTGAACGGGGTAAATTTGATATGCTTTTCCTCGCTGATGGTTTAGCCGTCTGGGATCGAGGGCAAGGGACTGAGGCTTTTAGCCGTTCAGGACAATTCAGTGTCCACTTTGAACCTTTAACTTTATTGTCGGCTCTGTCTGCGGTGACAGAAAATATCGGATTGGTGGCGACATCATCAACGACTTATGATGAACCTTTTCATCTCGCCCGTAAGTTTGCCTCACTAGATTATCTCAGCGGTGGTCGTGCCGGATGGAATCTTGTAACCTCTGCTGCTGAAGCCGCAGCGCAGAATTTTAGCCAAGAAAACCACCTAGAACACTCGCTACGCTATGAACGGGCGAGGGAATTTGTGGATGTTGTCACCAAACTTTGGGACAGTTGGGAAGACGATGCTTTCCTCCACAATAAGGAGTCAGGTATTTACTTTGATGCAGAAAAGTTGCATGTTCCCCACCACAAGGGAAAATATTTCTCGGTGCGCGGCCCGCTGAATGTGGCGCGTCCACCGCAGGGATATCCAGTAATCGTACAAGCTGGATCTTCCGAGGCTGGACAGGATTTAGCTGCCCAAACAGCAGAGGCGATTTTCACTGCACAACAGACATTGGCAGAAGCTCAAGCCTTCTATGCCAGCGTCAAGGGGAGATTGGCTAAATACGGACGTTCACCTGACCATCTCAAAATTATGCCAGGAGTATTCCCAGTAATTGGTAAGACTGAGCAAGAAGCTAAGGATAAATATGAGCAACTTCAGGAGTTGATCCATCCCCTGGTCGGATTAGGGCTGCTTTCTGGGTTAGTAGGTGGCCATGATTTGTCTAAATATCCCCTAGATGGGCCGCTGCCGGATCTGCCAGATACCAACGGTGGCAAAAGCCGCTTGCAACTCATAACCGATCTTGCCCGCAGAGAGAATTTAACAATCCGACAACTGTATTTGTGGATTGCAGGAGCGCGTGGACATCGAACGATTCTCGGAACACCAGAACATATTGCCGATCAGTTAGAAGATTGGTTCGTTAATGGTGGGGCTGATGGATTTAACATTATGCCACCCTGGCTACCTGGGGGTTTAGAAGAATTCGTAGACTTGGTAATTCCCGAACTGCAACGCCGAGGAATATTTCGTACTGAGTATGAAGGTAGTACTTTGCGCGAAAATCTTGGTTTGCCTCGTCCAGTGAACCAGTTCACCACAAAAACTGCTCCTGAACCTGTGAGCGCCGGTTCCTTGGCATAGTAATAATTGATGGATAAATTCCTTGTAGAGACGGCGATTTATGGCGTCTTTTGAGGCGACGGCTTTGATTTCCTCAAACTTCATCTGGTTTGTTATTCCAGTGGTTTTAACAATACAATCAAGTCGTCTCTAAGGAAACTTTTTATCGTGTTGGGCATCTTAACGGTTCTACTATCCTCCTTTGTTTTAACGTTTCACAACGTTACAGTCCGAGTTTTGTTTTCAGAACATCTCGTACTAGGTTTATTTTTACTCGGTGGATACGTTAAACCGGATTTGCAGAATTCCTTCTTGCTGATGTTCATGCGAATGCTGCTGGTGGTTCCACTCATGGCATCTCTATCATTCAAGCTATATCCATCTGCTTGGACAGAACTCCAAGACTTGTTCACCCGCAAGCGTAGGGATGTTCTAATCCAAGCTCTTGGCTGTGGGGTGCTGATGTTTGTGTATATTGCCTCACTCTACATTGCTATTGGCTTGATTCCCACAGGCATTGCCTTGACCCTCTTCTTCACCTACCCCGTATTTACAGCGCTGCTATCTTGGAGGTTTTTTGGCGATCGCCCCACGTTATTCCGTTGGCTGGTAATGGCTATTATTCTGGTAGGAAGCGCTCTCACCATTCCTCAATCTTCTGCTACTTATAGCAGTCATAGCATTGCGATCGGCATTTTCGCTAGTTTTGGCGCTGGGATTGTTTACGCCTTTTATTGCATCATTGCTCAAAAATGTTTAGAAAAATTCCATCCAATTCCCTTTACCTGGATCAGTTTTGCCTGCACTCTACTGCTTGCCGGTATTAGCTTACTGTTTTGGCCAGGTAAAAGCGCCCAACTTGATTGGACACCCCTATGGATTGGTAGTATATTTTCCGGTCTTGTCAGTTTTCTCGGACACACTCTAAACAATGTGGGGATTAGGATGGTTGGCGCATCTACCGCTTCCATAATTGGCTCTAGCAGTCCAGCATTGACGGCGCTAGTGGCATGGATAAGCATTAATGAAACTTTAAATGTGATTCAGAGTGTAGGGATTGGTGTTGTCACATTGGGCATTGCCTTACTTAGTGCCGAAGGCTTTGTGAAATCGCTCAAAATTAGAAGTTGAAAAGGAGGCAGGGGAGCAGGGAGCAAGGGGGATAGAAAAGAATTGGGATTCAACCCATTCCTGTTCGAGAACCACTAGTAGTTCGCCAAGTGAACTTGGCGGGGTAAAGGGGAAGGGGGAAGGGGGAAAGGGTTTAAATCTCTTACCCTTTTCCCTTTCCCCTTTCCCCAGTCCTCACTTAGCATTTTTGGGTTGGCAGACCACTAGTGGAGAAGTGGGGGACGTAAGAACATGTTCCACTCCGGTATATGGCAGGGGTCATTTACCCTGCCTCTTCGTTGAACAGATCAACGCTACAATCTATCAGAAAAGCCAAGAAATAGTTGTGCCTACATGACAGATGATTTGACATCTACAGCGACATTTGACTTTCTTACCGTGCTATCCCAGGCTAAAGCTGCATATCGAGGACAGAAAAATACACGCCCTAATGCTGAAATATTAGTAAATGCTTTGCTACAAGCAGAAAAAGCTGCCAAACGGCAACGATTGACTTATCCGTTTGAGTCTCTTTTAGGTAAATGGCAACTTTGCTTTGCCACTGGCACTAAGAGAGTTAGACAGCGTGGGGGAATTGTATTAGGCAAGGGTTTGTATGTACCTAAGTTTATAGCAATCCATATTTCCTTTAATGCTGCTTTGGAACAGGATTTAGGCAGAGGCGAAATTGCTAATCAGGTTGAATTTAGCCCATTTTTATTGAAACTCACAGGCCCAGTGCAATATTTAGGTAAGAAAAATTTATTGGCGTTTGACTTTAACCAGATGATTATCAGTCTGTTTGGTGGTGTTGTTTATAACAGAGCAATCCGTTCTGGTAAAGTTCAAACAGAAGATTTTTATAACCAGTCTATAGCTAAACTACCCTTCTTTGCCTTTTTTTTAGTGACAGAAGATTTTATTGCGGCTCGTGGCCGGGGAGGAGGCTTGGCATTTTGGATTCGAGAAATTTAAAGGCACTTTCAGGAAATCAGGCAGTTTTACTGAAGGCAGTCCTGATGAAACAAGTTTCACAGCCTTGTATGAAAGAGGGACAAGGGAGACAAGGAGCAATACTTTTCGGGTTTTGGGAGAAAGGGGAAAGGGTAAAGGTAAATTCAAACCCTTACCCCTTCCCCTTTAACCTTTCCCCAGATCAAAAGAGAGATTGTTGGGTTTATCCGAAAAGTATTGAGACAAGGAGGACAAATAGTAAATGACTCTTTCAAGTCGTGCGATTCGTTGTTTAGTGAATCACGGTAATCAGTCCGTACATAACTAAACCAGCCCGACAGCAGATTACTGTCACTAAAGGGTTGAACTCTCGGTCAGATGCAAGTGCAAGTCTTGCCATTCAGACTCAGAATTGACTCCTTATCTGCCCACACTGACCAGACTCGGTTTCTGGAGGGTGAAGCTCTTAACTGGGCGCAATCAGACGACCGTTGCGGGTTGACACTGGCGCTAATAGGGAGTTCCTACGATGAAACCGAGCCTATAAAAGCGACTTAAAGAGAGGCAGGGCACAACTCAAAATCCCCTGACCACACTGGAGAATCAATCAATTCCCGCCGCATTTTGGACTTGGATAGCGCTAAGAGTCCAGGGAATCCAGTAGTCGAATTGGCTACATCTAACGGAACAATCAATCTCTCCGAGGGAACGAATAAAAACGAGTTGTGGGTCTAGTAGTTCGCTTTCGTGACTTGGCGGGGTAAAGGGTAAGGGGGAAGGTGGGGTTCCCTCTGGGGATAAGGGGCGGGGGGAAAAGGTTTAAATCTCTTACCCTTTTCCTTTTCCCCAGTTCTCACAAGCGCATTTTTGGGTTGGCAGACTACTAGTGAATCTTGGAAAGCCCTACCGTGGAAGAAATTCCGCCGAAATCTTTTCCGCCTTCAAAAGCTCGTGTACAAAGCTGTTCAAGTTGGAGACAAGCGGAAAGCTAGGTTACTCCAAAAGCTTATTCTAAAATCTACCTCGGCTCGATTTCTTGCAATTAGACTTGTATCTCAGCTAAATGCTGGTAAAAAGACGGCTGGTATTGATGGTAAGAAATCCCTCTCATTTGAAGAACGCTTCAACCTTAAAGCACTACTGAGAATGAATAGTGGAAATTGGAAACATCAAGGACTACGGGAAATCCTCATCCCCAAAAAGGACGGGACTACTAGAATGCTAAAGATACCAACCACCGCGGATAGAGCTTGGCAATGCCTAGAAAAATATGCACTCGAACCAGCTTGCGCGTTGTCACTTTCCACTCCAGGAGCTACGGGTTCAGAACTGGGCGCTCCGCCCATGATGCACAAAAGTACGTCTTCCAAAACCTTAACTCCAAAGCTAACGGAATAGATAAGCGAGTAATTGAACTCGATATTGAACGGTATTCAACAAGGAAACCAAACAAAACCGCTACTCTAGCAAGAAATTACTAGACAAAGCATTCCCAAAGGTTTCTTACTCCGAAAACAAACACGTTTCTGTCAAAGGAACTAAATCACCTTACGACGGAGACACAGCCTACTGGAGCGAACGCAAAAGTAAGCTCTACGACGGCGAAACTTCTATTGCCCTTAATAAGCAAAACCATAGATGTGCTTCCTGCGGATTAAAGTTCATTGATGAGGAACGGGTTCACCTGCATCACATCGATGGAAATCACTCCAACTGGAAGAAAAATAATCTCGAAGCAATTCATGAAAGTTGCCACGATTACAAACACATGAGCAAAAGCGTAAGCTGAGAACATCGGGAGCCGTGTACACGGAAACGGGTACGCACGGATCTAATACCAATTCTCTAAAATCCGGCTACAGATAAAGCTGACAAAATATATTGCCTTCCAGTAATAGATGCAATAATTGTTTTGGTTAATTTACCAATTTCAGCGTAGAGAGCAATACGTAAATCATCAATATTTTTGGGTAATAACCAACGCAGTCGGCGCTTAATATATTGCCAAACCTGTTCAATGGGATTTAACTCGGGAGAATGTGCAGGCTGAAATAATAAAATGATGTTATCTGGTATCTGAAGACGTTTGGCTTTATGAAATGCACCATTATCGAGTTGAATAATGAGTACTGAATCAGCAAAGTGTTGGGAAACTAGATTGAGGAATATCTGAAAACAGTCAGTATTAAGATGTGAGAATTCCCAAAAAAAACTCTCTCCTGTCAGTGGTTCGATAATTCCATATAAATATGTTGCTTTGAATTGCCATTGATTTACACCAACTGGTTTAATCCCACTTGCCGTGATTTTCCTACCTGTGATTGTTTTCAATCCAATTCGAGTTTCATCTTCACAACAGAAGCGAATTGTTTTCGTTGTGCATAAAACTGCCAAACAAAACCAATAGACTTATCCTTAATATAAACAAAGTGGGATAATAAAAAACGGAGTAAAAATTATATGTAGATAATATGACAAACCCTTTAGCAAGAATTGAATCACATCCCCACGAAGCAAAACGATTAATAGGGATTAATTATGACCAGTTTTTAGCATTGGTATCCTTAGCGGAAAAAAGGCATAGAGAGAAACAAGCAGAAATTGAAAAAAATAAAGTTCGGATTATTGCCAAGGGAGGCGGACGCAAACCAGAGATGTCACCGAAAGAAGGAATATGCTTGTGTCTAGTTTACCTCAGACAAAAACCAATTTTTGAAATTTTAGGGTTACTCTTTGATATTTCCAAAACAAAAGCGAATGATGCTTTTAACTATTGGGTAGATATTTTGAGAGAAATTTTACCAGCATCTCAAATAGAAGAAGCGTCAGTAGATAGTCAAAAATATCAAGAATTGCAGCAAATGCTGTCCGAGTATGAATTAATTGTTGATAGTGCAGAACAGGCTACAGCGAGACCTGTAGACTATCAAGAACAAAAAAGATATTACTCTGGTAAGAAAAAATGCATACTCTAAAAAACCAGTTTATTGTCTTACCAGGTGGTGAAGATATTGTAGATATCTGTGTGGGAATGCTGGGAAAAACAAGTGATATTAATTTATTTCGAGATACTCGGAATAAATTTGCTGACTCACAAAGGTTTATAGGTGATAAGGCCTATATTGGAGATGATGCCATTACCACACCTCATAAGAAACGAAAGAATACAGAAATTTCGGAATTCCAAAAACAAGAGAATAAACAACTTTCGTCTCGCAGAATTGCCGTTGAACACATGATATGTCGGGTAAAAATATTTCGAGTAGCCTCGGAAAAATTCCGTCTCGCTCGTCATCGATATAGTCAGGTAATTCTGGCAGTTTGTGGGCTGATTAGGTTAAGACTTAATCGCTTAGTATCCTTAACCATTAATACTTAATTTTTTATCCTGAAATTGATTTCATCGTTTTGTACTTTTTACTCTAATTTTAATTTTTTGTCTCAGAATGCCGCCAAACACCTATTTTCTCGTAGAGTAAGATAGCGATCGCCTATTCAATCTGAATTGCTCAAACCCATTCACAGTAAGCATTTACATTTTGCGGATAAGTCTAATGGAGCATTGCTAGGTTGTCTGCAAGGTTTTTTTAAATGCCTCTACTTGTGCCTGTGACTGTTCAGAGCTTTTGGGGCGTGGCACTTTTGGGCATGACTCCAAACGATAATACACCAGCTTGTGAACTGTCTTGTAGCAAGTATTTACTCCCAACTTTTGTTCTAGCCATTCGACAATTTCTTGATAACCATTAAATCCCAGTGGTTCTTGCAATCTTTTAGAGAGTGCTGTTTCTGCCCATGTGGGAATACTTCTCGGTCTTCCTGGTGAAGATTTTTGTTTTAATAGTCCTTCAATTCCACCAGAAGAGTACTGTCGAATCCACTTGTGTAGTGTCACCCGATTCCGACCAATAATCTCTGCGGTTTGAGAAATTGTTTGACCATGCCCTGTTTTGAGTAGATACAGTAACTGCACTCTTTCAAAACCTGTTGCTGTTTTTTGGTTTGCCAGTAACTCTTTGAGTTCTTCTGGAGTCTCTTTTATTTCTAGGTGATATACCCCTGACATTGTTCATCCTTCATCTCATTTAATCTTATTATCCCATCTGTAGCTTTATTTTGGAGAATTGGTATAACTGAGAGGTGCGGGGAATAATATCCCCCATCGACTCAACCAGGAGGAAGAAAATATATTTTTTGCCCTCAGCAATCAAGGGTTTAAAGCCCCTAAATTTATTTATGGAAAACAAATAAATATGTATTTCGAGTGGTGCAGCGCAAGAAACACAGCGTTCTTATTAAATCCCCTAAATTTATTTATGGGGATTCCAACTGAGCCTCCTGCCCTCTACCTCCTTAAGTTAAACCCCTCGCGCAATCCCAAAAGAATCTCCCTTCAAGGTGATTCCCAAAGGTTCTATTACTACCTCGCGACTAAGGGAAGTTTCAACCCTTCCGGCAATCACAGCCGAGAGTTGATGTTTCCTTGCAAGTAGCACAATTTTCTCTGCATCCTGCTCCGACTCTGTATAGAATGCAAATCCTGCACCGTAATTAAACACCGAAAGCATTGTCTCAGACCCGCCCTCAAGATGACCCTCAACAAAGGTAAATATCTCTGGTACTGGGAGCATCGTTTCGATAACATACCGGAGCGGTTTCACCGAACGCATCAGCTTTTGCCAGCCATGACCAGTAATATTCTCCATCGCTGTGGGACGAATCCCCTCGCCAAGCACCGCTTGTACAAGCGGCGTATAGAGATATGATGCAGCATTCATCGCTTCCCAAAACTCCTGGCCACTTGGGAGTTTTGTTCTATAGCCATCAGGGAGCGACTCAGCCAGCTTTCGCAATGGGGTAAAGCCGTTCTCATGGGGACCCGAACTCTCAACGAGAACAATGGTATTTCCGGCATCCAGACGCGAGCTATCAATCGGAGCAACACCAGCCGGCATAACCCCAAAAACCGAGCCGGCGATGTCGAGCCGCCCTGGAATCATCTTCGTTTTTAGTTGAGGAGTTTCCCCTGAGAGATAAACACACCCGACTCGTTTGCACGCTTCAACTACTCCATCCAGAAACCCATCAAGAAATGCGGGGGTAAAGATGGTTTCAGGAGTACTCGACGGCAGATAAAGACCGAGAAGTATAGTTTGCATACCGGAAGTTGCAGCATCATTCGTGAGACACGAGATGATCTTGATCCCAATATTCCACCAGAATCGTCGCAGTTCTTCTTCACTGAGGTCGTCAGGGCGGGTATCGTCTGCGGTGCCCAGTCCTTCGGGTACAAGTGTCATCGAAAGTTCTCTAGCCCCCGCCTCTAGAAATGGAGCCAGGTTAAAGCTGAAAGCGTTGGCGCTGGCTCCTAGACCCGACGCGGGTACTATGCCGTATGTGCTTGCAAAGCCTAGTGTACGTTTTGCAGCATCGATGAAGCGTCGTTTTGCAGCATCGAGAGTATCGTAATCGACTTGATCGAGAGCTTGAGCCATCAGGTTGCGTTTTAAGTAAAAAGTGAGGAGTTATCGAAACAGAATTCAGGAGTCAGGAGTCAGAATTCAGTACGAGTAGCAGATAGCGCGGCATAGCGCGTCTGAATAGACTGGTTTAAAATTCCTACTGATAGCGTTCGCAAAGCCTCTCTTATAGAGCATCTTTATTCTGAATTCTGACTCCTGAATTCTGAATTTTTCTTCAAGAGTTTTTTAACTCCTCACTTTAAAATACCTCATCTTCAATACCACGCCACCATTCACCTAATTTCATCAAGTCTAGGTGAATATCTTCTAATTCTTTGGTATAAACATCGTCTGCAAGCATAGCTCGACGCTCTTGTAATTTCTTAAGACGCAGTTGTACTAAAAGCCAAGGTTTAGTAATGCTATTGGTTGCTTCGATGTATTGCGCTAGTTCTTTGCTATTCATTTACTAGGACTCCTATTTGATTTTTTGATTCTTGAAAAAACTCTGCACAACTCGAAAGGGCTGATTCCCTACTCCCTACTCCCTACCTACGCAAATAAGTTCAAAAATCAAATCGAATTGCTACAGTATTTTAATCCAGCCTAACTGAAATTTAAAGTCTGTAACCACAAATCTAAGTATTTGTGTTCTCTGATACTCTGCCGAATTGATGTAACACGATTCAGAGTAAATTCCTTCCATTGGGAATTTATTAATCCGCCGTCCGCACCAAAGGCAAATACTTGGCTGAGTCATGTCTGGGGATTCTTGAGAGCTAAATTTTTACGAGGACAGATTTTTTCTGTCTATGTTTTTGTTACAATTATTGAAATTTTTAGATAAAAATACCACTATGGCTTTATATGCTGAATTACATAGACATCTAGGCGGCTCGGTTGTACCACGAGTTTTATGGCAATATTTCGAGCGACATGCTTCGGAGTTGATTTCCCGCTTTGCTGACTATTCAGAATTTGAAGATTTTTATACCCGCCCACGTAACACCCTAGATGAGTATCTAGAATTACACACCCTGGTAGAAAGTGTGCAAACTGTGGAGACTTTGCCTTACTTTATCTATCGCTTGGTGCGCGGTGCTTACATATTTGAAAATTTGGCTTATCTGGAACTGCGCTACACTCCTTATCTGCGGACACCTGAGCATTTGAGTCAATCCGAAAGAATTGACAAGATGGCAGAAATTGTGCAAGTAGTAGGACTTGCCAGCCACCAGCCAGAATATCCGATTGTTACTAGCCAAATTCTCTGTATGCACACGCGTCTACCTTATGAGGTGAACAAGGCGATTGTTGATTTGGCGGCGCAAAATCAACAGTATGTTTGTGCAGTCGATGTAGCGGGAGGTGATAGCTATTACGCCGATCGCTTAGAAGAATGGATTAGTCTATATGATTATGCGCGATCGCTAGGCGTTAACACCACGGGACATCTATATGAAACTACCGCTGGTTGTTACCCAGAACTGTTACCCTATCTAATGCGAATCGGTCACGGCATCCAAATTCCCTTACTATATCCAGAGTTACTTAATGATGTGGCTAAACGCGGACAGTGTTTAGAGGTTTGCCCCACAACTTACCTAAAAACTGGTACTTTGCAGGATATACGTCAACTCAAATTAGTCTTTGACCGTTGTTTTGATGCTGGGGTCGATATCGCTATCTGTACTGATAATGCTGGATTGCACAATGTACGTCTACCATTTGAGTATGAAAATCTCTTGACTTACAACATTATTAGTTTTGAACAACTACACGCTTGTCAAGATGCAGCTTTCCGTCATGCTTTTGCTTGGCCTTATAGTCAACCTCCTGCATCCCTATTGAACGGTTTACTCAAACCCGAACCACCTAAAGTTTTGGCAATCAGGGAAAGTAATTAACGACCATCTAGAGATAATTAATAAAAATCTCTCATAAGATTCACTTCCCCATTTTCCTATCTCCCCCAGAAGCTATAAACTATAATTTATGGCATCTACTATTCAAGCTCTACCAACAGAAGTCGTATATCTCATTACAGCTGGAGAGGTAATCGACTCCTTAGCCTCTGTGGTGCGGGAATTGGTAGAAAATTCCCTAGACGCAGGTGCAACGCGAATTGTGGTTTCTCTATGGCCGCAGCAATGGCGAATTCGTGTGGCAGATAATGGTTGTGGAATGAATCTAGATGATTTACAACAAGCAGCCACAGCCCACAGCACAAGTAAAATTCGCTCTAGTGCCGATTTATGGAAAATTCACAGTTTGGGGTTTCGTGGTGAGGCGTTGCACAGTTTAACGACTCTGGCAGATTTGGAAATTTTGAGTCGTCCTGTAGGCGGGAAATTGGGATGGCGGATGACTTATGGCGATGGTGGGAAAGTTGTGCAAGTTGAAGCAACTGCGATCGCACCTGGTACAGTGGTGACAGTTTCTCATCTTTTCGGTAATTGCTCATCTCGTCGTCAGGGATTACCCACAACAGCACAGCAAATGAAAGCTGTGCAAGCCACAATTCACCAAATCGCCCTCTGTCATCCCCACATCACCTGGCAGATTTGGCAAAACGATCGTCAATGGTTCACCATCTGTCCAGCTGCCACAACAGGACAACTCCTACCGCAGATTTTACCGCAAGTGCGACAAGGTGACTTGCAAGAGATAAAACTCGAAATACCCAACCCACTAAATTCAGAACACAGAACTCAGAATTCAGAATTCAGCACTTTTAACTCACCACTCCTAACTCCTAACTACTCACTTCCCACTCCCCACTCCCTACTCCCCACTCCCCACTCAGCACTCACTTTAGTGGTAGGATTACCTGATCGCTGTCATCGTCATCGTCCAGATTGGGTACGTGTAGCCATTAACGGCAGGATGGTGAAGACACCGGAACTAGAGCAAACGATATTATCAGCATTTCATAGAACATTGCCGCGCGATCGCTATCCAATTTGTTTCTTACATCTTGCCATTTCCCCCGATCAAATTAACTGGAATCGCAATCCCGCAAAAACAGAAATTTACCTCAACGAAATCGTTTATTGGCAAGAGCAAATTACCCAAGCAATTAACCAAGCACTCAGCATTTCTTCTACCAATCTCAAAGAAGCTGTTCACACAACACGAGTTAGTAAATTACTCAAAGCCGCAGAAGCTAAAGGCGGTTACAATTTCAATCCTCAAAATCCTAACGAAAATCCCAAAACTCCTAACTCCTCACTCCCAACTCCTAACTCCTTAAAAGCTGTCGCTCAAGTTAGCAACACTTATATTGTGGCGGAACATTCAGGTGGGATGTGGTTAGTCGAACAGCATATTGCCCATGAGCGAGTTTTGTATGAACAATTATGCGATGATTGGCAACTTGTCCCCGTAGAACCGCCAATCATTCTTTATCAATTGTCGCCAGCGCAGGTATCGCAACTGCAACGCATCGGTTTAGACATAGAACCCTTTGGCGAGCAACTTTGGGCTGTCAGAAACATACCCGCACCGTTGCGACAGCGAGACGACTGTGCAGAGGCAATTTTAGAGCTTAGTTGGGGAGGCGATTTACAAACAGCCCAAGTAGCTGTCGCCTGTCGCAGTGCCATTCGTAACGGTACACCGATGAATCAACAAGAAATGCAGACACTTTTAGATAATTGGCAACACACTCGTAACCCCCGCACCTGTCCCCACGGACGGCCAATTTATTTATCTTTAGAAGAATCAGCATTAGCCCGATTTTTCCGGCGTAATTGGGTAATTGGTAAAAGTCATGGAATTTGATATTTCCGATCATTACGATCATGATTTATATGAAAACTGCTGTAACTTAACCGTATTGAATTGAATATCTGATTTCGCTTTTAAGCTAATAAAAAAACTCCACTTTCTCTAAGTTAGTGGAGTAATTAATATTAGACTATTACTAATAAATTATATAGGACTTATATCTGACTTTTGAACAAAATTTCACATAAAACCCTTATAAGACAGGCTTTTCAGTCTCAGTATGTTTTCATAAATCAAATCGAAGTTCGATAACTAAGTAAGTCGGCGGGAAAATTTATAAGTATGTAACAAAATTTTAACCAGAGAGATTAGAGTTAAATTTAATACGTTGTGTCCTATAATTTCCTCTTTCTCCTCTAGCTTGAACACCATCTATTACTGCGTAAGCAAGATCCAACTCATCATCAAACATTCGTCCTGCTAGTTCATCCTTTTTAAGGTGTTGCCATTCCAATTCAATCGGATTCATTTCGGAGCAATATTTGGGCAAAAAGAAGATGTATAAACCCATCTGTTCCCACTTTGACCATAACTGCTGCACCTGAAGACATCGATGTATCGGCCCGTTGTCCTGCACTATTACTCTGATGCGCCCGATCTTTTGGGCTGACTCCGCTTCTTGCTCCATCATCTGGATATAAGATTTTCTGTCAACACCACCAATAACCAAACCGTAAACAAAGCTGATTATTGGTTGAAAAAATCCAATAATGCTTAATCTACGACCACGACGTTTACTTTGTTCTAGTCGTTTTTGCTCACCTCGGAAGTAATAGGTGTAACCCGGTTCGCTCCATGCACAAAACCCTGATTCATCCAAATACTTCAAGTCTATTTCTCCACTAGCAGCAGACAGTTCTAACATATCTAGGTCTGCTTGCTTTATTTCTTGGACTTTTGGGTCTTGTTTCCCTTTGTGGCTCTTTCTGACTCGTTTCCAAATAACCCCCTTTTTTTGAGTACCCGTCTTAATCTGTCGGGACTCAGTTTAATAGAGCGATCTCTCTCTAATTTTTGAGCTAGTTGACGACTGTTATATGTACGTGGCTCTTCTTTGAGACATTCCTCCAAAAATACTATATCCTCTTCGCTATACTTGGTTTTGCCTCCTCTACCTGGGTTATCCCAAAGCCCTTCTAAATCAAGTTTTCGCCATTTATGTAAGATTTCTCTTACCGTTTGAGGAGTCCAATTGAAATGAGCAGCTATTTTTTCTACGTACCAGCCATGTGCATTTAGTCTAATGACCTCTGCTCGGTCTTTAACTTTCTGTGGTACATCCGCAGTTCTTAGGTTTAACAGGGTTTTATCTTGCTCATAGCTTAGGAACACCCTTAGACGAGCGCCCATACTCAGTCACCTCGGTAGATATATTCTCCGTATTTATTTATCTTTACATAGTTTGGTTTTTCCATGCCGACTTACTTAGTGGTCTGTACGATTAATTTTGTTGGGCTGCTAGATCCCCGACTTCTTCAAGAAATCGGGGATCTGAACACCACTCTAAATTAGTCTACAATTTTCTTAACTTCGTCCTTAATGTTTTCTACAGTGTGAGAAACTTGGGCTTCAGCTTGCTTTGCCTGTCCTTCAGCTTTCTCTTGTGGATTACCCGTTATTTCACCCACAACCTCTTGAATTTTTCCTTCAATATTTTTTGCAGTAGCTTCTATTCTTTTTTCGATACTCATGGTTTTTATCTCAAGCTTGTAGTTGATTCAGCTATTACATAAACTAACAACAGGGTATTGTTTTTTACATCCATCAATCGGTGGAATAATTTAATAAATTAACTTAACCTAAGATAGATGTGGAATGGTCAAATAGCACACAATTGTAAAATATGAATGTATCGTACATAAGATTTATATTAATTTTCAATCTCTACCGGGGTTAGTCCCGCCGAAGCGATCGCAATTTCCACAACTACCCTACGCTGTGCGATCGCCTGATATCTGGAATTTTTCTGACTTAAGGAATAGAGATTTATATTGCTAATGATAGAGTAGATCACATTATTTATCAGTTAGATTTGAATATTAGTGATTTTAACGAATTATTAGTAACTTCCAATTTTAACTAATTATTCAAAAAGTCGAAGTCAATTATTTGGCGAAAAACAAATCATTCAAGATTTACTTATGTATGTAACTTTATGGCCAGGTAAAGTATATCCTTTAGGTGCAACTTGGGATGGTAAAGGAACAAACTTTGCTTTATTTTCGGAAAATGCAACAGGGGTAGAACTTTGTTTATTTGATAATGATGACGAAGAAATTCGCTTACCTCTGACAGAAAAAAACAATTTTGTTTGGCATGGTTATTTACCAGGAGTTGGCCCAGGTCAAAAGTATGGGTTTAGAGTGTATGGGATGTGGGCACCAGAAGTAGGTCATCGATTTAATCCCAACAAACTATTGATTGACCCCTACGCTAAAGCAATTGATGGTGAATTTAGTAACGATCCATCTGTCTTTGGCTACTCTCTAGACGCTGAAGAAAAAGACTTAATTTTTTCTGAATTAGATGATGCCAAAATAATGCCCAAGTGCGTTGTAGTCGATCAATCTTTTGATTGGGAAGGCGATCAACTGCTTGCGACACCTTGGCATACAACTGTTATTTATGAAACTCACGTCAAAGGTTTTACTAAACTACATCCAGCTATTCCAGAAGAATTACGTGGAACTTATGCTGGCTTGGCGCATCCAGCTGCAATTCAACACTTACTGCAATTAGGAATTACAGCAGTTGAATTGATGCCAGTACATCATTTTCTATCTCATCCAGGACATTTAGAAGATAAAGGATTAAAGAATTACTGGGGCTACGATTCCATCAACTATTTTGCACCTTATTCTAGTTACAGTGCTAGTGGAACTGGGGGACAACAAGTTACTGAATTCAAGCAAATGGTCAAGGCACTACATTTTGCGGGAATTGAAGTTATTTTAGATGTAGTTTATAACCACACTGGCGAAGGAAATCATTTTGGGCCAACGCTATCTTTGCGAGGTATTGATAATTCTGTATATTACCGTTTGGTAAAAGATGACCCTCGCTACTACATGGATTTTACAGGCTGCGGTAACTCTCTGAATGTGCGTCATGCTCAAGTTCTGAAGTTAATCATGGATAGCCTGCGCTATTGGGTAATAGAAATGCATGTAGATGGCTTTCGGTTTGATTTGGCCTCGGCGCTGGCGCGGGAATTATATGAAGTAGATAACCTATCAGCTTTCTTTGATATTATTCATCAAGACCCAATCTTGGCAGATGTAAAACTCATTGCTGAACCTTGGGATTTAGGTGAAGGTGGTTATCAAGTCGGGAACTTTCCATTGCGTTGGTCTGAGTGGAATGGTAGATATCGGGATACAGTCAGAGATTTTTGGCGTGGTGTAGATGATAGTTTAGGACAATTTGCTTACTGTTTTACCGGTAGCCCTGACCTGTATCAAACCAATGGACGCAACCCAAATGCAAGTATTAATTTCATCACTGCTCATGATGGTTTCACGTTAAATGATTTGGTCAGCTACAACGAAAAACATAACGAGGCAAACGGGGAAGACAGTAGAGATGGTGAAAGCCATAATAGATCCTGGAATTGTGGTGCAGAAGGTGAAACCGACGATCCAGAAGTAATGCGTTTGCGCGAACGGCAACGACGAAACTTTTTAGCAACCCTAATGCTATCTCAAGGTGTCCCAATGCTATTAGAGGGGGATGAAATTGGTTGTAGTCAAAAGGGAAATAATAATGTCTATTGCCAAGACAATGAAATTTCTTGGCGGCATTGGGATTTGCATAAAGCGAACTCGGATTTATTAGACTTTACACGCGAACTAATTAATTTTCGCCATCAACATCCAGTATTCCGACGACGTAAGTGGTTTCAAGGTCGCCCCATTCACGGTTCAGGCATTAATGATATTGCTTGGTTTAATGCTGATGGCAGTGAAATGACTGAGAAGCAGTGGTTAGTTAGTTATGCTAAAGTAATGGAGATTTTTTTGAATGGGCAGGGAATTGCTACTCCAGGAGATCGTGGTGAGCGGATTATTGATGAAAGTTTTCTGTTATTTTTTAACGCTCACTACGAGTTAATTGAGTTTGCTTTACCCAATGAATTTAAAGATAAGGTATGGGAGATAGTAATTGACACTAATGAACCTCGCTTTTTAGATCGGGGAAAATTAGTTTCAGGTTCTCAAACTGTACCAGTCACAGATCGCTCTTTGATGGTATTACGCCTAATCGGTTAGTCATAAGAGAAGAAAAGATACTCAACTTTATAGAAAAATATATTTTTCTATAAAGTTGCTAAAATACTTCAACTATTTTTACTTGTAACTCTAATTAAAAAACGCAGAGCTTCATTTACAGCTTCCGAATTGGGAAACATTTCTGCTACATCAGCTTCTAAATAAACTGTAAATTTTTCAATACTATTAAAATTATCTTCACTATTTATTATATTGGTGTCTGCCAAACCCTGATTTGATTGAGGTTGATTCTGTATTATGTTTGTTTGGCAAGATGCAGTATTTAATTTATTAACTAGTGATTCCCAACTAGTAACTTTCAGATTAAAGTGAGCCTTTGCATCCCGTAATGTTTTAAACTGTTGCTTCAGAATATCAACACTATAAGTATGCTTCTGAGATACCTGTTTCTCTACATTTAGGTCTGACTCAACCATATCAACTACTTCATTAATAAGTCGGTCATGATTTTCGGCAATTTGAGCAGCAGCCCCTAAAATCCGAGAAGTTGCTTGTATCTGTACATCAGTCTCTTGTTTAAGGCGATCGGCAATACTGCGAATTTGATCTCCCAACTTCGCTTTACCTTTTTTTTGCGTAGATGGTAGTGATTTATTGCTCATCAATATACTTGTTTATTCAGAAAGGATATCTTTAATTGCCAGCCAGATGCGTTTAAACTTTTGTACTAAACCTATAGGATTGTTAGTTGTTTCTTCTTCCACCGAATCAACTAGAGATTGAATCCGATCCATACGCTCTGCTACAAGGTAAAGACTATTTACTGCTTCATCCTTACTAGCTAAAGAGTCACGCAATAGCACAACCATCTGGGCAATTTCTCGTTTTAGTTTTTCATTTTCGGCTTTCCGGCGCGTTTCCCATCCCTTAATACTAGCTTTGGAACGACGCTCATGTTTGAGTTCTGCTTTAGCCTCATTGTATAAAGTCAAATACATTTCTCGTTCAGAGTTAGCTGCATCATATTTGGTAAGAAATTCAGTTGCTCTAGCTTTTTCTTCATTGTAGAGACAGAGTGTTTGTTGATGGCTTTGTTGCTCATCAATATAGAAGCGATAATTTTGAGTGACTTGTTCTTTTAGCTCATTAGCTTCGAGTTGGCAAGTTTGGATCTCTCGCTGGTGAACATGAACTAGTTGTGATATTTTTGCCTTTTCTTCGTTGTAAAGGTAGAGCGTCTTTTGATGATTTTCTTGCTCATCAATATAGAAGCGATAATTTTGAGTAATTTGCTCTTTTAGCTCATTAGTTTCGATTTGGTAAGTTTGAATCTCTTGCTGAACATGAACCAGTTGGGATGCAGCTTCTTGATATTCTTTTGCACATTCTTGCCATTTATCACGTTCAGATGCAGCTTCCTCAAGATTCGCACGAACAGTCATCAATGAAAGTTTAAGTTCATGATAAGAAACTGGTTCTTTCTGCTGTGAGCGAGGATTATTAATAGCGTTGTCATAATTAGAATCTCTGCGATCGCCTCTCCTCATTGCCATAATTTAAGTTCCTATATGAGTATTTGTTATACTTAAGTATAAATATTTAGTTTAGCCGAGATGAACTTATTGAAGTGTGATCTCGGTTCTACTGGTAATATGATCTAACCTCTCTCCTAAAAGTCTACGGTGTACATACAAGTCTTAAAATTCCCACTAGTACGTGGTTTCGTTATCTAGCAATAGGATTGTGCGATCGCTCCGAAAGCCTGTCATTGTAAACGCGAGTGCGTCTCGTAGAGAGCAGGAACGACGAACGCAAGTGCGTGTCGTAGACAAGCAATCGCTTTAACTACGAGATTATGCGATTACTTCGCTTCGCTCGTAATGACAATTTATTGGGTCTATAAAGCTTGAAACCCTTGCAGATACCACTTATGTGTACACCGTAGCCTAAAAGTAGAGAGACTTTGAAGCTTACTTTCCTTGTAGGGAAAGGGCTGTGGGTTAGGTTTGTATTGAACTATACTGAGAAGCGCTAAATGTAACAATTACGAATTACGTTAGCATTGAGAAAAATAGACGCTTCACAAACACAATAGAAGACAATAATTTATGATTCAAGCCCTACGCAAACTAGTTACATTCGATGAATTCGTTGCTAAATATCCTGACAACACAGGAAAACGTTATGAATTGCATGATGGAGTAATTGTAGAGATGCCGCAACCTACAGGCTACCATGAACAGATTATAGTATTTTTACTCCAGAAATTTATTCTAGAATATACTCGCATCAGCCTACCCTATGGCATCCCAAAAACAGTATTAGTAAAGCCGCTTGAAAGTGAATCGGCTTACTCACCAGATGTGCTGATATTAAATCTCCCTAATTTGGTAAACGAACCTCTGTGGAAGAAAGAATCTACTGTAAGCCAAGCGGAATCAATACCCTTAGTAGTTGAGGTAGTAAGTAGCAATTGGCGTGATGATTATTTAAAAAAAGCTGCTGACTATGAGGCTGTAGGCATCCCAGAATACTGGATTGTAGACTATGCTGCTTTAGGCGGTAGGCGATTTATTGGCAACCCTAAACAACCAACTTTCTCGCTTTACACTTTAATTGAGGGAGAATACCAAGTCAGTCAGTTTCGAGGTAGCGATCGCATTATCTCACCTCTTTTCCCAGAATTGAACTTAACCGCCGAACAGATTTTTCAAGCTGGTGGATACCCTGTATAGTACTAAAAATCTTATAAAAGAGCGATTTCCGTTGCAAAGGAGATTTTTTGTCGCAGATTCTTCAGTAAATCTAGAGTTTTTTCGTAGGCAACTCTCTTTCCTTGATTTTCAAAGTACTCAGATGCTTTTTGTAAATCAGCGATCGCAGCTAAATGATATCCTAAGCGATACTGAGCTACTCCCCGATTAACGTAAGCCTGGGCATTACTGGGGTTAAGTCTGATTACTTGAGAAAAATCACGCACTGCACCAAAGTCATCTCCGTTTCGTCCGCAAGCACAAGCTCGGTTAAAGTACGCTCTATAATCGTTAGCATTGAGGCGAATTGCTAAACTAAAGTCGAGCATCGCAGCTTGGATATCTTGCAAGACAAAATGCGCTAAACCTCGGTCATTATAGATATCTGCAAGCAATAAGCTACTGATTCGAGGAATTTGAGTTAGGGCTAAATTAAAGTCAAGAATTGCCTCTGAGTCTTTCCCATCACCAGCACGGGCTAGTCCTCGGTTGTAGTAAGCTCGAAAATCGTAGGGTTTAAGTGCGATCGCTTGGTTATGATCGACAATGGCAGTAGGATAATCCCCTTGTCTGTAGTGTGCTACTCCTCGGTTTAGATAAGCCTCAAAGTTATCCGGTGCAAAATTTATGGCTTGCGTACAATCTGCGATCGCTTGATGGTAATCTTGTAGTTGGAGATAAGCAAGACAGCGATCGCTATAAGCCACAGCTAAATCTTTTTCAAGTGCAATTGCCTGGTTGAAATTCTCTATTGCTTCCTGATAATCACCTCGCCGCATCTTATCTACACCCAACTCTAAGAAACCACCCGCTGTAATTTGGGTAATTAAAATGGGTGCAGAATGTGCAGGTAAAGTTAAAAAAGTCAGAGGTAAAGCGATAATTATACTGAAGAATAATCGCCAGAAATTACTCATAATACCAAATTAGGATAGGTAGTATTGTTTGATATTTTTGGAACAGTCTTTTTGTAAAGACTCTTAAGCCAAAATTGGTATAAGCATCCTATTTGATCATTTCAGTAGTAACAAAATTAGCGAGGACAAAAAGCCCCGCTAATTGTTAAATTTTTAAGTTAGATTTTAGTCTACTTCCACCCCTTATCTGCTTGTGAAAGCACATAAGCAGCTACATTTTCAATTTGTTCAGGCTTCAAACGTTTGCCGAAGGCAGGCATAGCATTTTTACCGTTTGTAACTTGGGCAATAATTGCCTCTGTTGAGTACAAACCATACTTTTCCAAAGCCTCCTTCTTTAAGTTTTTGGCAGCTTGAACCAAATTCTTTCCTCCCGCATGACAAGAAGCACAATTGGCACTAAATACTTTAGCTCCACTAGCAGCATCCCCTGCCAAAGCTGGACTACTGAAGGCAAAGGTGAAGATTGCTATGCCTAACAGCATGACTGTAATCATTTTTTTCATTTCGTGTTCCCTCTGCAATAACGGCTTATTCGGTGCAATATCCTCCATAATTGTCAGTTGAGCCGCTACCATAGTCAAACGACAGGCTGTCAAACTTCGCTTTATTAAATAAAATTTTTAGTTTTTGAATCTTTGAGGTTTTTTAGATTTAGGGTTGTTAGTAAAGAGTAATCTCTTAGGAGAAGATGCCTCTTGACAAAACACTACATTTAGAATAAAGCGATATTAAATTATTCGTATTTTTCGTATTTATATAATTTTGAATATTTTATCAAAAAATAATCAAAATTTAAGGATGAAATATTTAAGATGAAATTTTTTTTATTCATCTTTTATACTTCATCCTTTATTTTTATTTTATCGCTCCTAAGTGAATCAGCGCATCTTCTGTAACGCGACAAATTCGCCAATCATCTAATATAGATGCTCCCATACTCCGGTAAAATGCTTGGGCTGACTCGTTCCAATCCAAGACACTCCACTCTAATCGGCCACAATCACGTTCTACAGCTATTTGAGCTACTTTAGTCAGGAGAGCCTTACCAATACCTTGCCTGCGATATTCTGGTAAAACAAATAAATCTTCCAGATAAATTCCTGGCTTAGTCAGAAATGTTGAATAATTATGAAAAAACAGCGCAAAACCAACAGCTTGACCCGCAGATTCCGCTAAGATTGCCTCTACATATCTCCGTGAACCAAATAAATGCTCCTGAAGTGCTAGAGCATTGCCAGTAACAGCGTGAGATAATTTTTCATACTCTGCAAGTCCTTCAATTAATTTAAACAGTACGCTGTAATCGGCTGGTTCGGCAAAACGCACAATCAAATTATTACCCGGAGTCATTAGTCTATAGTCCATAGTTGATAGTCCATAGTCTATAGGTAACTGGGCAATTTTTTTGAATATTGACTAAATAAGAGCCGAAAAAAGCTACAAAACGCCTGATTTTTGAGAATTGCAAAACTAATTAGCTTAGGTATTGCATCAGTAATGTAATTAAACCAACCAACCTTTTAAGCGTTTAGCTATGTGAGGACGGCGCAATTTCCGCATGGCTTTGCTTTGAATTTGACGCACTCGCTCACGAGAAAGATTGAACATATTGCCAACTTCTTCTAAAGTGCAGGGTTCGCTGGTTGTCAAACCATAGCGCAGAGAAATCACATCTTTCTCTCGTGGAGTTAACACGTCACCCAAGACTTCCCAAATCTCCTGACGCATCATGTTTTCATTCATTTTTGCTTCTGGAGACAAGTTGTCTTCATCTTCTAGCAAATCCATCAATTCTGTGTCTTCTTCTTTACCGACACGATGGTTGAGAGAAAGTGCTTGTCGCCGTAGTTGTTGTAGCTGGCGTAGTTGTTGTACACTCATTTCCAAAGCTTCTGCCATTTCAGCTTCAGTGGGATTACGAGACAGTTTTTGTTTGAGTTCCCGTTGAGCTTTTTTCAGCTTGTTCAGCTTTTCAACAATATGTATAGGTAGCCGAATTGTCCGTGCATCGTTAGCTATAGCTCTGGTAATTGCTTGTCTAATCCACCAATAAGCGTAAGTAGAAAACTTATATCCTTTATCGGGATCAAACTTTTCGGTAGCACGATTTAAACCCATTGCTCCTTCCTGAATTAAATCCAGAAAAGGCACTCCTCGATTTAGGTATCGCTTGGCAATAGATACTACCAATCTTAAGTTTGAGCGAATCATTTTGCGTTTCGCTACTCTCCCTTGATACAAGCGACTTTCTAATTGCTTTTCTGTCATTTCTAGCTCGGAAGCTACTTCTAGTTTGCTGGCTTCACGTTCCAGTCTTAACTCTAAAGCCGCTTGTATTTCTCTGACTTCTTCTAGAAATCTGACTCGCCGCGCTAATTCTACTTCTTCATCAGCTTTTAAGAGCGGATAACGCGCCATTTCTTTAAAAAATGCGCCAACAGCATCATCATGTTCGGTTTTGTTGTATCCCGAAGGACGAGCCGCCGCCATTTCATCTCCATCGCGTTCGTCTGATTCCTGATTTTCTACTACAATTGGAGACTCTTCTTCTGCTACTGCATTTAAACTATCGAGTGATGGTTCTTCAATATCAGCAGCATTCTCCATTATTTCCATTTTTCCTAATTCAACAATATTCATAGTTTCCTTTAGGGATTGTTGCTTTATTTGGTACAGAATTTAGTTACACCTACTCTTTTGAGGCTTGGTAGTTTTCCCTAATGGACGATGCACCCCTTTAGATAGCGAAATACAGGCTGATGCTAATTTATCTACAGAAATAAAAATCGGCATCTACTTAGCACATATAGGTTACAGTTATATACAACCTATAGCGAAACTTACCTTAGCACCCAAAAAAACATTTCTTCTCAGATTCCCGACAGATATATTCTTCATTTTTTTCTGAATTATCAAATATGTCAAATCCCCCTCAAACTTTCTCAACCTTAACAAATATAAAAATCTCAGTTAATCATTCAATTTTCTTAAACTTTCATATATTTTTCTAAATATTTTTAATATCTTAAGTGCTAGATGTCACTAGATAAGAGAAAAACTTACTACTCAATTTATGTATTACCAATTTGATTTAAAAGTGCCTACAGGAGACAAATTACAGGAATGGCAGATTAATTTTGGTAGGATGTTACCTTGTATAAAAGCATCTCATAAGCAGATAAAGTTGAATATCTACCGATAGGCGGAAAAAGGCTACTCCATATTTAGTAGATAGAGCAACTGTTGCAGTAATAGCCGACATGCTTTTATTTGTATAGTGGGCACCAAATATTTATTGCATGTATAGTTGATACGAATTTGTCTAGTAGATTACATAAGAGGAAAATTATCAAGTATTATGAAGAATAACAGTATTGAGAAATACCATTTAAATTTAAGAAAAAGAAAAATCAGAGCTGAGTGAGCGAGGTTGATTTTAACCAGCTAGGTGAGGAAAATATCTAAAGATAAAGTCAACAAGTATGTATATTAATGAAATAAATTTATCTCCTCTAGTGGTGGCCCAAGCAGGTGAATCATACCAGTCAGGTGCAAATCTGAATCGGTGGGTTGAAGTATTAGTAGATTGTCCAGGAAGTACAGGACTATTTACTTATCGATTGCCAGCCCAGTTAGAAATCAAACCAGGGGATATTTTGAGCGTGCCATTTGGGGCACAACAATTAGGAGCGATCGCTATTCGGTTACTGGCACAACCAAATATCGATTTACCACCAGAAAAAATCCGGGAAGTAGAAGATATAGTCAGCGTTGGATTTTTCCCAAGTGCTTATTGGGAATTACTCAACCGAGTAGCTGCATATTACTATACGCCGCTGATTCAAGTAATCCGGGTTGCTCTGCCACCAGGGTTGCTGGGGCGATCGCAGCGTCGTATCCGCCTGGTTGGAGGGAGAGAGGCAGGGGGCAGGGGGCAGAGGGCAGGGGGAAGTGGTTATTTGCTGGGATCTGCCGATCCTTTGGCTTTTTTGACTCCGACGGCGCGGCAAGTTTGGGAACTTTTGCAAGGGCAGCCGGCGGGGGACTACAGTTTTGTTTACCTTCAGCAAAAAGTCAAATCTGCTTATCGGGGAATTCGGGAATTATTACGATTTGGTTTAGTAGAAAGCTACTTAGAACCACCGCGATTGACTCGACCAAAGTTGCAAAAAGCAGTCACGCTCACAGGTACAATTGACCAAGAGTTAACTACTCGCCAACGAGAGATTTTAGAAGTGCTGCGGCGACAGGGTGGGGAGTTATGGCAAAATGAATTACTGCAAATTTGCAATGCTAGTTCCTCTATTCTCAAAACTTTGACACAAAAAGGTTACATCGTTGTTGAAGAACGGGAAGTATTGCGAACAGAACAAGGCCCAACATTAGTAGGTGATGGTGCTAAATCTTTAACTACAGCCCAAGCTAGCGCCTTAGCGACAATCCAGACACTAGATGGATTTGCTCAAGTTTTATTGCATGGGGTGACAGGTTCAGGAAAAACCGAAGTATATTTGCAAGCGATCGCACCTCTCCTCAACCAAGGTAAATCTGCTCTAGTTTTAGTCCCAGAAATTGGACTTACACCCCAGCTAACCGATCGTTTTCGTGCCCGTTTTGGTAATAAAGTCAGCGTCTATCACAGCGCCCTCTCCGATGGTGAACGTTACGATACTTGGCGGCTTATGCTCACAGGAGAACCCCAAGTTGTCATTGGGACTCGTAGCGCTGTTTTTGCCCCTTTACCCAACTTGGGTTTAATTATTTTAGATGAAGAACACGACAGCAGCTTTAAACAAGATTCCCCCATACCCACCTACCACGCCCGCACCGTTGCCCAATGGCGAGCCGAATTAGAAAATTGCCCCTTGGTGTTGGGTTCTGCTACGCCTTCGTTGGAGAGTTGGGTAAGTATGCAGGGGGCAGGGGGCAGGGGGCAGGGGGCAGGGGGAGAATTCATAACTCCTAACTCTTCACTCGGCACTCATTATTTAAGTTTGCCTGAGCGCATCAACTCTCGCCCTTTACCGCCAGTGGAAATCGTCGATATGCGGCAAGAGTTGCAGCAGGGAAATCGTTCTATATTTAGTAGATCGCTGCAAGCAGCTTTGCAAGAGTTGCAAGAAAGAAAACAACAGGGAATTTTATTTATTCATCGCCGGGGACACAGTACTTTTGTCTCTTGCCGTAGTTGCGGATATGTGTTGGAATGTCCGCATTGTGATGTGTCGCTGGCATATCACCACACCGAAGAAAAAGCGCCAGAATTATTGCGGTGTCATTATTGTAATTATGCGCGATCGCACCCCAAATTTTGCCCTGATTGTAGTTCCCCTTACCTGAAATTTTTCGGTAGCGGTACTCAACGAGTCACACAAGAATTAGCGCGACAGTTTCCAGAGTTGCGCTTGATTCGTTTTGATAGCGATACCACCCGCAACAAAGGCTCACATCGTACCCTACTCACGCAGTTTGCCAACGGCGAAGCAGATTTGTTAGTTGGTACGCAAATGCTCACCAAGGGTTTGGATTTACCACAGGTGACACTTGTGGGCGTTGTCGCCGCCGATGGACTGCTAAATTTATCAGATTATCGTGCCAGCGAACGGGCATTTCAAACCTTGACTCAAGTCGCTGGGCGTGCCGGGAGAGGCGAAGATCCGGGTAGAGTGATTGTGCAGACTTATACTACAGAGCATCAGGTAATTGCAGCAGTGCGATCGCACGATTACCAGTCTTTCTCTCAAGCTGAGTTAGAACAACGCCAAGCACTTAATTATCCCCCTTATGGGCGGTTAATTTTGTTGCGCTTAAGTAGTCTCGACCCGATTCAAGTGCAAAATACGGCGCAAATTATTGCTACAACCTTGAGTACAGAAGAAGAATTTGAAATATTAGGCCCAGCACCAGCAAGTATTTTACGAGTAGCTAATCGTTATCGCTGGCAGATATTGATTAAATTTGACCCCGATGCCTTACCAAAGTTGCCAGATTGGGAAGAAGTGCGATCGCTTTGTCCTTCGTCTGTGAGTTTAACCATTGATGTAGATCCAATTAATATTATGTGATCAAAAACTACTACAAGAGCAATAATCTGCCCTTAGATAGATGAAATGAATCGCAGTATCATCTATCAATAGGAAAAAGCTAAACTTCTTGCTTAATTAATACAATTCAAGCATAAATCAAACGCTTGTAAATACTCGATTTCAAACATCTGGTTGTTATTCTGTTCCTTATAAGACCAATTAGAGCAAGCTGTGAAAGCTTTTTGGCTAGAGGTTACACAGTTATCAAAATCAATCCAGGTTTTTTAGTGAATGCTTTATTAAGCAATTTAATGCTGCTGTCAAAGCATTTAAAACTAGATCGCACTCAAGAGCCTATTTCATAAAAACAATCAAGCACTGCATGAACAGCAGGCATACTTGCCTTGGATGTTCAACTGTTTTACTCCGCCACATCAGCATGGGAGGGCTTTATTGGCGTTGTAGCTGTTGCCGTCAGGAGATGCCAGTTTTTTGAAGAAGAATTCGGAATCAAGATGCTCACGGACTCGCTACCACTGTGCTATCAGTGGGAGATACCTTGCGGAAAGTGAGTGACAGACTTAGTACTGATTGTTCGTGCTTGTTATGTCACCTAGTTAAGACCACCAAATTTTCTTATTTTATGGGGGTATTAAACCCAGTTATTTATTCGCTAGTCGTACAAAATCACAGCACTTTGCAAGTAAGAAATAAGAATTAAGTAACATACAATTTATGTCCCTGGTTTACCTCACCCTCAATCGCTTTCTTAGTTTGCACATTGAGATCGCAGGGGTGCAGGGGGCAAGGGAGAGGGTTTGCAGCTTTTATTAGCATGAAAATGATGCAATTTGAATGACGATTAGCTTACCTCACAACTCCCAATCTACTGTAATTCTGACTCCTGAATTCTGTTTTATAAACAAGACTAGGAAAATCAGAAGTAAATCCTAAGATTTTTCTTTTTAATTAGGTTGCTAAAAAATGTCGCACGCATTAATCAATTTAACATTGCCAATCGTCATTCAAGAAATAGATAATGTCTTGAATGAGTATCCTGAACATCCTTATCAATTAGCTTTTTCAATTCATGAATTGCGGCAAAAGCTAATTGCCCACATTTTAAGTCATGTCCCTAATCGCTATGTAGTCGAAGAGGTAGAGGAATCATCTAGACACCCTAACGTTTACTACTCTTTCCCTTTAAAGGAGCGGCTACATTTGGAAACGGTCGTTCACGGAAGTATTCTGCATATCCTACGTGAAAATGCTGATTGGCTAAGTCGCTATATTCCACATATTTGAAGTCAAGAGGCGGGCGAGTCAATGGATGCTTGTTTTTTTCCTAAACTTTTATAACCCCAATATTGTTCGGTTAAGACAAGAGACGCGATGAATCGCCGTCTCTATAAGGAATCTATCGATCAATTATTTATTGACAGACCACTAAGAGTATGCAGTTCATTTTTTCATGATTTTGTGTAAGTCCAGTCTAGTATACTTTGCGGCTTTTTAAATATTCTCTAAGAGTAACCAGAAAACCGATCAAAATAATGCTTTCCCTCAATCTTGCAGGTCATTACATTCGTTTTTGGCTAGTCAAAGATCGCCGGAATTAATCATTGCAGATACTTGGCCAATGTCAATGGGTTACTCGTATATCAACTACGACTACAACGGCAAGGCATGTATGATTTACAATATTAAACCCAAAATACTTTTATTAGTTACTGTTCAAGCAATTGCTTTTCAACCAAATAACGTTTCTGTACCATCTGGGTATATTAAAGACGTTGGTCAAGCTTACGATAATACTCGAGGTTTTGGTTGGGTGCGTGAAGATAGCTTAGGTAATACTACACCTACTCCCCTTGATATTCAACTTAATACACGCGATCGCAACCAAAGTGGCATCGATCAACGACTTAATAGACTGATTCATCTACAATATCCTGTTGCCTATTCGGGAGCAGCAGTGAAGATCCCTGCTGCTTGGGAATATGCTTTGTCTAATGGTTCGTACAATGTGACTGTTAGTGTCGGTGATGCTGGTAATGCTGTAGATAGTAACCACCAGATTAATATCGAGGGTACGCCTGCTATTGCTGGCTTTGTACCAACAGCAACCAAAAAGTTTACCGCAGTTACCCGAATTGTAAATGTTGCTGATGGCAAGCTGACAATTGATGCTAGAGGTGGTCAGAATACCAAACTTAATTATATTGCGATCGCACCAGGTAATCAGCCCTCAGTCAGAATAAGCAATCCCACTGATAGTCAAACAAATGTGTCGCCAGATATCTCGATTACCGCAGACGTAAATCTGCCTAACAGTGGGATTGCAGTTAATAGCATTTCTGCTTCAACCATCAAGCTGATCGATAGCAGCACTAATACACAAGTCAATGTCAATTACAACACTTCGGGCGGTGGAGATGTGATTGTATTGTCCCCGATAAATCGTCTGAAGAACAATACTAAATATTTTTTACAAATCACCGATGGAGTTAAAGATAGTAATGGTGTGGCATTCTTACCCTACAGCATCAGTTTCACAACAGGCATCTTCGTTAACCCAGTCAGCAATATTACTTTTGAGCAAGTTTCCCTAGCAAATGTACCTGCCAAACCTTACACCACAGTATTGATTGGGCCTGACAATAAACTCTATGCTGCTACCTTACTAGGTGAAATTTTGCGTTTCCCGATCAATGCTAATGGCACTTTGGGTACGCCACAAACAATTTCTTCATTGCAGACTGCAAATGGTGGTAATCGAACTATCATTGGTATGCACTTTGCTCCTTCATCAACAAATGCAAGCAACTTAATTCTATGGGTAACAAACAACTACTATTGGAATTCAACTGTTGACGCGCCAGAGTGGACTGGTAAAATTACTCGATTGAGCGGTATCAACTTAGAGACAGTACAAGACTATGTGGTTGATTTACCGCGATCGAGCCGAGATCATCTAACCAACAGCATTGAGTTTAAGCCCAGTGAGCCAAATGTGCTGTATGTGTTGCAGGGTAGTAATAGTAGTACGGGCGCTCCAAACACAGCCTGGAGTAACCGTCCTGAACGGTTGTTAACTGGTGCTGTATTACGAGTTGACCTGTCCAAAATTACCTCACCTCCTTTGAGCGTTAAAACGGAGGATGGAGGTACTTATAACCCATTTGGTCTCGGAGCAGCTGTAACTATCTTTGCTAGCGGTGTACGTAATGCCTACGATCTGGTTTGGCACACCAATGGTCAGTTATATGTGCCAATGAATGGTTCAGCAGCAGGTGGCAATACGCCAAATACACCTATTCCCCTACCTCTTGCCTGCCAAAACCGGATTGATAAAGCTACTAATGGGATTTATACGAGTCCATCTGTACCTGGACTTAGCAGTATAGGTACGCAGCGAGACTTTTTGTTTCGCGTTGTTAAAAATGGTTATTATGGTCATCCCAATCCTAAGCGTTGTGAGTGGGTGTTGAGTGGAGGAAATCCCACCGCTGGTATAGATCCAGTTCAGATAAATGAATATCCTGTTGGTACTTTACCTGACCGAAATTGGAAGGGTATTGCCTTCGATTTTGGAGAGCATTTTTCACCAAATGGTGTCATTGAATATCGTAGTAATGTTTTAGGTGGTCAGCTGCAAGGTAAACTGCTGGTGACACGCTTCAGTGCTGGGAAAGACATCATTGTGCTAACACCAGGCGGTGCAAACTTGGATATTGTCAATTTCCAAACGGGTATTACTGGCTTCACTGGTTTTAACCCAAGTCCATTGGATTTGGTTGAGAATCCTGCCAATGGAAATCTCTATGTGGCACAACTCAGTCAAGAGACGAGTATAGGCAAAATTACACTTCTGCGTCCACTTCATTAATATCAGCAATGAATGGCACTAATAAAAGCCGAAAGGCATGTGTCACCTCGTTCCCAGAGGCTCTGCCTCTGTCTGATCAAGCCACTGGAGGCAGAGCCTCTCAAAATCGGTTCCCAGCCTTTAGGCTAGGAACCAGTCATTCTAAGGGCTGTGTCTTAATTTTATATCAGTACCGTAGGCAAAGCCCGCCGCAGGCATAGCTCAATTTTATAACTTCAATGGTAAAGTCAGGGTGAATGCTGTTTGACCTAAAGGTGTTGAGTCAAGGGTGAGATCGCCACGATGGGCGCGGGCAATTTCGCGGGATAGGCTGAGTCCTAGTCCGATTCCTTCTATTTTGCGGTTACGTGAGGGATCGCCGCGATAGAAGCGGTCAAAAATGCGATCGCATTCGTTCGCTGGAATATCTTGGGATGCGTTGACAATGGTTACATTAAGGGTTGCTGGAGTTTGATGAGCGCGAATTTTGATCCAGCCGTCGGGAAGATTGTATTTGATGGCATTACTGAACAGGTTTTGCAAAACTTGAATTAAAAGATCGCGATCGCCTTTTACCCACAGTCCATCAGTGAAGTCAGTTTGCACAGTCAACTGGGGAGCTAGCATTTCCATATCTTCTAGCATTTCCATGAGCAACTCAGACATATCTACCTCAACCAAATACAAGCTCATTTTTCCTGCATCTGCCAGAGATAGCAACAAGAGTTTCCGCATAATTCCACTCAGGCGGCGCACCTCATCCAACAGGTTGCTTAAGCGCTGTTGTACTTCACTACCAGAATCAACCTGCTGTAGTGTTCGTTCGAGTTCGCCTTGTAAAATAGTTAGTGGGGTTTTTAGTTCATGAGCCGCATCACCACTAAAGCGGGAAGCTTGAGTAAAACTGCGTTCCAAGCGTTCCAACATCAAGTTAAACACCTGAATCAGTTCGACAAATTCCACATCAGTTGTTCCAATGGGAATCCGCTGATCTAAGCCTTTGACAGTCACCTGTTGAATTACACCCGTTAATTGACGGATGGGACGCAAAGCACCACCAGAAACTAACCATGCTCCCACTGCAACTAGCAACAGCGCTCCCGGAATTGAAACCAGAAAGATATTGCGAATGCTAGCCATTTCTTGATCGACGGCTTGTAAGCTAACGGCAATGGCAATCTGAGCATTGGGAAATTTAGTGGCCCCAATCCGCCAGACTGCTTTTGTCGTGTGTTCAGTGACAAGTTGAGGTGGACGTGGACGAATCGGCGGCGGCGGCTCGAAGGGTGGATTTGTATTGGGGGATAAAGGCGGTGGTTCTCTTTTCGGGGGTGCTGGTGTCAACTGGAGACGCGCCAGCAACAGACGATTCACTTCAAGATCGGCAGGTAAGGAGTTTGATTGATAAAGTATATTGCCGTTTGAATCAAGCACCAGAACGGCGACGGGAGTTTTGGTATTGGTTCCAAAAGTATAAGACAATGAATCTTTGTAAGATTGGCGATCGCCTGATTGGAAAAAACTTCCGGGAACGGGAGGTTCCTGTCGTTGAGGCGAGTTCGGAGTTACCCGCAGCAATTGATTTAATAGTTCTGCATCCAGACGGCTAATCTTAGCATTGTAAATCTGCAACCAGGAAATTGCACCAAATCCGACTAATGTGCTTCCAGCTAAAGCCGCAGACAACAGAGCAAGGCGGAGTCGAAAGGAATCAAGTTTCATGAGGAAGAATCTGGCTTGCGAAATCGGTATCCAACCCCTCGAATGCTTTCAATCCAGACTGCTTCATCAATGGGGTCAATTTTTTTACGAATTCGCTGAATACAAACATCCACAACGTTGGTGTTAGGGTTAAAGTCGTAACCCCAAACGTGTTCTAGAATTTGAGTCCGAGTGAAAACGCGTCCGGGAGAGCGCATCAGATATTCTAGAAGATTAAATTCGCGGCTGGTGAGTTCTATCGCCTGGTGATTGCAAGTGACTTCTCTGGTGATGCGATCGAGTTTAATCGGCCCAACGCCAAGTACATTTTGGCGTTCGCTCACACTCCGGCGCACAACGGCATGAATTCTAGCCACTAACTCTTCCACAAAAAACGGTTTAGCGATATAGTCATCGGCTCCCAAATTGAGTCCTTGCAAGCGATCGTCTAGTTCATTCCGAGCCGTCAACAAAATTACTGGAGTATTTCGACCTTGCCGCCGCAATAGTTTTAGAATCGATAGTCCATCTTTTCCCGGCATCATAATGTCGAGTAAAATCACATCATATTCGTTATCTAATGCTCGCAGATATCCTTCATCACCATTATCGCAGTAATCTACAACAAATCCCTGCTCCTTCAGCCCAGCCCGGACAAAGTTGGCAATTTTCGCTTCATCTTCGACAAATAGAACGTTCACAAGTATTTATGAGTTCATATATTATTCCATTCTAAATTCATTATTTTCTGTTTAAATTACAAAACTGTAATTTATAAAATAGACAAGCTGTAATTTTGAGGTGGCTCAATCCATAAATAAATTTAGTTGCTCTGTGAGCATTTTTCTTTTTCTTTCTTTTGCCTTTTAACTTTTTACTTTAGCCTTGTTCGGTGATATTGTCAGAGCATTCCTGACTAAAATTACAAAACTGTAATTCAAAAAGAGGTTAGGCTGTCATTTTGAGATGACTTAATTAGAAACATAAACTTTTGGAGATTTAATGATGAATATTCGTCGAGTTTTAGTAGTGACAGCAATTCCTGTTCTGGTTGGCACATTTGGTTTTATTTCACTCAATCAAGCAAATGCCGCTAATCAATTCGATCGCATAGCACAGGCGCAACAACCACCCAATCAACCATCAAATGAACAGCCGCGTCCACCTAGACCGGATTTTGCCGCCGCAGCCACAAAGTTAGGAGTCACTGAAGCACAGTTAAAAGCTGCCTTGGGATTTCCTGCTAATCCTCCAAATGCAGGCGATCGCAATCAACGTCCACCCAAACCGGATTTTGCCGCCGCAGCCACCAAGTTAGGAGTTACAGAAGCACAGTTAAAGGCTGCTTTAGGAGTTCCTGCTAATCCTCCAAATGCAGGCGATCGCAATCAACGTCCACCCAAACCGGATTTTGCCGCCGCAGCCACCAAGTTAGGAGTTACAGAAGCACAGTTAAAAGCTGCCTTGGGAGTTCCTGCTAATCCTCCAAATGCAGGCGATCGCAATCAACGTCCACTCAGACCTGATTTAAAAGCCGCAGCCACAAAGTTAGGAGTTACAGAAGCACAGTTAAAGGCTGCGTTAGGAGTTCCTGCGAATCCTCCGAATGCAGGCGATCGCAATCAACGTCCACTCAGACCGGATTTTGCCGCCGCAGCCACCAAGTTAGGAGTTACAGAAGCACAGTTAAAGGCTGCTTTAGGAGTTCCTGCTAATCCTCCAAATGCAGGCGATCGCAATCAACGTCCACTCAGACCTGATTTAAAAGCCGCAGCCACCAAGTTAGGAGTTACAGAAGCACAGTTAAAGGCTGCTTTAGGAGTTCCTGCTAATCCTCCAAATGCAGGCGATCGCAATCAACGTCCACTCAGACCTGATTTGAAAGCCGCAGCCGCAAAGTTAGGAGTCACTGAAGCACAGTTAAAGGCTGCGTTAGGAGTTCCTGCTAATCCTCCAAATGCAGGCGATCGCAATCAACGTCCACTCAGACCTGATTTGAAAGCCGCAGCCGCAAAGTTAGGAGTTACAGAACAACAGTTGATCGATGCACTAGGTATTCCACCTCATCCTCCTAGCGATGGTGTAACTTCTCCCCAAGAAAATCGCCCTAATCAACCAAAATAGCCGAACATTCTCTAGATTAAGGAGAAAATAAAATTATTCACCAATCGTAGTAGTAGCTAGCTTCTCTAAAATTGAGAAGCTAGTACAACACGGCGTAAATAAACCACCCATTCAAAATCGATGAAACGCTTACGCTGCATTCATTTTGAATTTTGAATTTTGTTAGCGCAGTGTTAGGGAGTCTGCGTACCCCTGCGGGGAAGCAAGCTACGCGCAGCGTCTCGTAAAGAGCGTCATTTTAAATTCCGCCTTGCAGTACTAGTGTCTTGTCTAGTTTCATCTGTCTTGTCTAGTTTCATCTCACTACATTTATAGATAGCCTGCGATCGCTCTTAACGTTCCAGAAAGGTAAACAGGCTTTAATCAATTAAGTCGATTTTAATAAGCAAACTGGGGTTTGCTTACTCATTTGCTGTAAATGCTTACTCATTTTGGTGTTTTCCGCAAGCAAACTGGGGTTTGCTTACTCATTTGCTGTAAATGCTTACTCATTTTGGTGTTTTCCGCAAGCAAACTGGGGTTTGCTTACTCATTTGCTGTAAATGCTTACTCATTTTGGTGTTTTCCGCAAGCAAACTGGAGTTTGCTTACTCATTTGCTGTAAATGCTTTCTGATTTAAGTAATTTCAGCACTCATGAGAGCGATCGCTATGTAGCAAAAACCATCGCAGATTTGCCGGAATTCTCTCAGGCTGTTCAATACTGAAGTTATTTAAGGTAAAGAATATCAACAGTACTGTATTACGAAGTGTAGTTTTATGGCTCGTAAAAAAAGAAGCTCTCCAATGTTACAAAAAGCAGTGCGTCGTGCCGCTGGTATGAACTCAATTGATCCAAATTTAGATGTGGGCAATGGACTTACCCTATCAGCTTTCTCAGCCCTCATTGAAACGATGCGAACTAAAGAAAATGCCTACAACACTGCCCTTTCCAACCTAGATAAGTTGTACTCTGAAATGCTCCAAACAGAAAGCGAGTTGGGAGATATGACAGAACACATGTTGATGGGAGTTGGTACTCGATATGGCAAAAGCAGTATAGAGTATGGCATGGCAGGAGGAGTGCCTAAGATCCAGCGTCATAAGAGACTACGAGGCAAGTCACCAACTACCATCTCGCAGCAACCATCATTTGTTGCTGACATTAGCAGCAACGGAAATGGCAAAAAATCAGCAGCGACAAGCTAAGATGTGCGCGATTATTCAAAATTTGTTAACAAACTTAATAGCCATCTTCAAAAATTAACTATACGTTGCTCAAAATCCTTCGTAGGCAGAACTCATGTAGACGCGGAGCGGCTTTCCGCAGGGTATTCTGCCTACATTATTTTTGCTCATCTGTCTAATATAAAATCTCTAAGAGATGAGTAGGTAAATTGGCATGAGTGAAACTACAGAAACGATTTTCAGCAAAATCATTAGTCGGGAAATTCCCGCTGATATTGTTTATGAGGATAATTTAGCCCTGGCATTCAAAGACATCCATCCTCAAGCACCAACTCATATCCTGGTCATTCCCAAAAAACCCCTGGCCACACTAGCTGATGCTGAATCTGAGGATCATGCTCTGTTGGGTCATCTTTTGTTAACCGTCAAACGTGTTGCAGAAGAAGCGGGACTGAAAAATGGTTATCGAGTTGTCATTAACACTGGTGATGACGGTGGTCAAACAGTCCATCATTTACATTTACATATTTTAGGAGGACGGCAGTTGGATTGGCCCCCTGGCTAATAAAACCAAATGAATTGCGTCTATAGACGCAATTCATCAGTAAAAGATATCACTGTCATAATCAATAGGTATGTAACATTTGTTTACAAATCTCCATTTTGCTTCTAATGTAATAGACATAGGTAAGCAAATTTGCTTATCAAAATTATAAATAAACAACCGCAATCATAAAACAATGACAACAACCTTACAACGTCGCGAAAGCGCCAACGTATGGGATCGATTCTGCGAATGGATCACCAGCACCAACAACCGGATTTACATCGGTTGGTTCGGCGTAGTCATGATCCCCACCCTGCTAGCAGCAACCGCTTGCTTCGTAATCGCCTTCATCGCCGCACCTCCAGTAGACATCGATGGTATCCGTGAACCAGTAGCAGGTTCCTTAATTTACGGAAACAACATCATCTCTGGTGCAGTAGTACCTTCCTCCAACGCCATCGGCTTGCACTTCTACCCAATTTGGGAAGCAGCTTCTCTAGATGAGTGGTTGTACAACGGCGGTCCTTACCAATTGGTAATCTTCCACTTCCTAATTGGCATATTCTGCTACATGGGTCGTGAATGGGAACTATCCTACCGCTTAGGTATGCGTCCTTGGATTGCGATCGCATATTCTGCTCCAGTAGCAGCAGCAAGTGCAGTCTTCTTGGTATACCCCATCGGACAAGGTTCATTCTCTGATGGTATGCCTTTGGGTATCTCAGGAACATTCAACTTCATGATCGTGTTCCAAGCAGAACACAACATCTTGATGCACCCCTTCCACCAACTCGGTGTAGCTGGTGTATTCGGCGGAAGTTTGTTCAGTGCAATGCACGGTTCTTTGGTAACTTCCTCCTTGGTTCGTGAAACAACCGAAACCGAATCACAAAACTACGGTTACAAATTCGGTCAAGAAGAAGAAACCTACAACATCGTTGCAGCCCACGGCTACTTCGGTCGGTTAATCTTCCAATACGCTTCCTTCAACAACAGCCGTTCACTGCACTTCTTCTTAGCAGCATGGCCTGTAATTGGTATCTGGTTCACCGCCTTGGGTGTCAGCACAATGGCGTTCAACTTGAACGGTTTCAACTTCAACCAATCAATCATTGACTCTGAAGGTCGTGTGATTGCAACTTGGGCAGATGTAATCAACCGCGCTAACTTGGGTATGGAAGTAATGCACGAGCGTAACGCTCACAACTTCCCTCTAGATTTAGCTGCTGGTGATGTTGCTCCTGTAGCTTTAACCGCTCCTGCTATCAACGGTTAATTCTGAAGTTTCGCTAAATAAGAAAGCGCTCTCCTGAAAAGGAGGGCGCTTTTTAGTATCAACAGTGAAAAAGCAGTGGAGCTTTTGCCCACGATCGCGTAGCGTCTTGTAGAGAGAGGCGAGATTTGTACCTTTACCCTGCACCCCTTGCCCTCTACCTCTGATCAAAATACTTAATTTTACCAGCGCTTTCTCACTTGAGTGTGCGGTAGTGTAAAAACAGCTCACTTCCAACCTGACGAGTTTCGATGAGTTGAAGATGAGGAGCCGCACTAGGAATAAAACCCTCTCCCTCTACTGGGCTAGGAGCGTGCTTTCCTCCATAAATGACTGGCCAAATAGTTAACCACCAATCGTCAATTCGTCCTGCTTGCAATAGAGCAGCTGTTAAAGAGCCGCCTCCTAAAGCAACAACTTTGTGAATACCCCGCTCCGCCATCAAGGTATAAGCCCGATCCCAGTCTAGGTTTGTATCTCCCAAATCAATTAATTCAGCCAGTTTGTGCAGGATTGTTGTATCAGAATTGCGCTCTAAACCAGTCCGTGTTGTGAATATCCATCGCTCAATATCCTGACTCAAAAAAGGCAAGTCTGGCGATAGGTCTAGGGAACCTGAGACAACACAGGTAATAGGCTGAGGAGACTGACCTCGAACCTCACGTGCTGCCAACAACTCAGGATTGCGAATTGAAAAAGTTCCTCCCTCAGCCCGAATTGTCCCTGCTCCTACTAGGACTAAATCGGCAAGAGAAACTTGATACTCCAGGTGTGCTTGATCGGCTACATCGGATTCACGAGGCGCTTTCGGATCTACGGCACTAATTTTTCCATCGGCCGTCATGGCAAGAACCACAGTTGTTTGGATAGCTGACATGATTACCTTTTAACGATTCTTTCTAATATTACCTTTTTGAATTCTTTGCTATGAATAGACTTCTTGCAGAAGTTGGGTAAGGATAAAGTACAGCTATTGTTATGTAAATAGACCACGCGATAGGGGCACAGCATTACTCATTGGTGTGTCCCTACGACTTAATCAATATCAAGTAATTGCCCCAATGAATTCATCTTCTGCACATCCGCTAATTGATGAGGCAATATTAACGACTGTTGTACATCGCATACTTGAGAGTACAACTGCTACGCTAGTTGAATGGCAAGCTAAAGCGATCGCTCATCATATTATTAATAACGTCACAGCTGGTTTGCAGCGTATCACTGGTATTGCTAACAATGGTAGCGAACAATTATCTTGGTCAGTAATTCTAAAAATTTTACACCTCCAACCAAAGAATGCTGGCTCTATTTTCAATTCTTCTCAAGACCCCACACACTGGAATTACTGGCAACGCGAGGCGCTGATATATACATCGGGAATCCTTGATAATTTGACTGGCGACTTAGTAGCCCCCCGTTGCTACGCGATTACAAAACCATCTGCCAATGTTATCTGGTTGTGGCTGGAAGATATTCAAGGCATTCCCGGTACTGCGTGGCCTCTAGAGCGCTTTGGTGTGGCGGCTCGTCACCTTGGTTATTTACAAGGAAGCTATGTAATAGCGCCATCATTGCCTTCTGAGCCTTGGCTGAGTCGTAACTGGCATCGAGTATGGGTGTCTAATATCGATCCTACTGCTTTAGAAGGTTGGCGAGAACCGGCTACATGGCAGCACCCACTTCTAAAAGAGATATTTTCCACAACAATAGCTGATCGCGTGCTGGATTTGTGGAGCGATCGCCAAATTCTCCTTGATGCTGTGGACAAAGCACCTCGTACACTCTGCCACTTTGATATTTCGCCCAACAATTTGTTTGCTCGGTATAACGCGCATGGCGATGACCAAACCGTTCTCATCGATTGGTCTTTTGTTGGCTATGGCGTTCTAGGAGAAGACATCGTAAATCTTGTGCTAGACAGCATTTTCTTGCTATTCGTCGATGGTTCATCACTGATACCGCTAGAAAAAATTGTGCTTGAGGGATACTTGGCGGGGTTGCGTTCGGCTGGGTGGAATGGGGATGAGCGTGTAGTACGCTTTACATATTCGGCGATCGCGGCAGTTCATTTTGGTTTAATAGCAGGGAGGTTGTTAAAGCTAGTACAAAACGAATCTCGTCACAGTTGGCTTGAGCAGCGCTTTGGGCGATCTTTTGACGAAATTATCACATCAAGAGCGATCGCTATTACCCATGCTTTAGAACTGGCAGATGAAGCCAGATTATTGCTTCGTTTTTTGTAAAATAATAAAGCCAAAACTTTTTTAAGACCTTGTTTTTAGCTTCTGGCTAGAAAGTATCAACCATAAATTGAAATGGTATGAAGGCTGTAATTACTCCAGGTTTCAAAATAGACGAGGTTAAGGTACAAAAATTGGATTAATAAGTCCAGTTTTGCTTAGTCTGCAAACTATAGGTTCCATCTTTCACATTTACCCGCTCAGGAATTAGATTTAAATCTCTAAATATATTTGCCTGATGTTGTAAAGCATTGAGCGATTGGTCGTCAATCGGGATGATAGCGCGTTCGCCACTATGTTTTTGTAAAAGTTCTACAATCGATGGATCGATTTCATGGTGTTTTGCCAATCGTTTAACAGCTTCTAATTCCTGTTTCTTAGCCCAAGTTCCAGCTTCGTTTACCTCTTCTAAAATCACCTTGAGTAAGTCGGGATAGTCGCGTACCAATTCGGGAATTGCATAGTAATAAGTGGGAACTTCCACGGAGGCTTTGTCACCAAATATGCTTTCTAGGTCTGTAATCGATCGCCCTGGGTAAGCGCTTCGGGCTTGAGTTGCTGTGTAGGGAACCCAAATCACCCAAGCATCAAGTTCACCTCGACGGAATCGGGGCAGCGCCTCCGGTTGGGTAAGATAAACTGGCTCGATGTCGTTAAAATCGAGGCCGACTTTTGCCAGCGATCGCACAAGTATATAATGTGCGCTTGAGCCTTTGTCAAAAGCGATCTTTTTACCCTTCAGGTCTGCTAGTGTCTGAATCGGCGAATCTTCCGGCACCAAAATTGCTTGACCTTTGGGAGCAGTATATTTTTCTTTAGCCACCCGCACAAATACATGATCTGCCGCTTGAGAGAAGATGCTGGCTGTACCACCGCCGCCGCAGAAATCAATTGTCCCATTGCTCAGTGCTTCTATCAGAGAAGAGGCTGATAAAAAACTCGTCCAGGTAATAATCAGCCCATAAGGTCGCAAACGGTTTTCCAGCAAGCCTTGATCGCGGAGAACTTCCAGATTTGTCATCCCCTCTGGATATCCAATTTTGAGTTGCTTGAGCCGCCGCGCTTGCTCTGCTAAGGGCGTGTTGCTAGATTGAGCAGAACGCTGAGAAAACCAGCGATCCAAAACTATACAGAAAATTATCCCCCCCATAAACAGTCCCACGGTTTCGATTAACTGGATTGTGGAGCTTTTGGATAGTTGGAACTGATTACCAGATTCAGAAGCAGCAATAGCATGACCGTCAAAAACTAGAGGTAAGACCAAAATCGAGACAAGTCCGATGGAAAATAAAACTGCAAACCTGTAGGTAGCCGATCTACGAGTGGCTGATCTGAGCGACCGTAAGATGTTTTGACCCGTGCATTTAGGCAGAAGGTCAATCAAACGGCTAATCATAATGACTCCTTTGAGAAATAGATAAATATAGGTGATGAAAATTGCCAGATGAATTGGAAATGGGGGATAAAGTCAAAGCACCACTTGATATGTATAAGCTACCAGATTTGCTCTGAGTTACACCTAATATGCGATACTCACATTATCATATCGATATTGTGGTAATTCTCTACAAAGGTTGAGCGATCGCTAGTTTCGGTTATCAGATAGGTGTTGAGTGAGGAATGGTGATGGATTGGTTAATTGCGACAATTAAAATCGGGCTAGCTACGGCTGTGGCAACAACGTTTGACGACAATATTTATCTGACTGCTTTTTTTAGCGAGGTTAATCGGACTTTTCGTCCTCAACATGTTGTAGTTGGTGAGATTCTGGGGTTCACGGCTTTAGTGATAGTAAGTTTAATTGGGTTCTTAGTGGGTCTAGCAATTCCTTCAACTTGGACTGGTCTACTAGGGATTTTACCGATACTCATTGGCCTGAACAATTTGCTCAACCTGAATAAGGATGATTCAGCCGAAGATAAGTCAGCCAATCTGAAAAGAAACTCTAAATTTCACGGATTTGATTCCAGAAAGCGATCGCTCTGGGATGTAATTCGCGATCCCCAGACTTATCGTGTCTCTGCGGTAACAATTTCCAACGGCGGCAACAATCTTGGGATCTATATCCCTCTGTTTGCCACTAGCTCAATCCAAAATCTTAGTGTAATCGTACCAGTTTGCTATTTTATTGTTTGCTGCTGGTTATTTATGTCCTACAATCTGACTCGTCTACCTGGTATCGCTTTGGTACTCAGCCGTTATGCTAGCAAGATTTTCCCCTTCGTGCTGATGTGGCTGGGTTTCAGAATTTTGATGGACAGCGAATCCTATCGGATTTTTTTACCGAACACTTGATATATTGCCGCTGAAAATGTATCACGAGTGTTTTAATTTGGCAGATTCCGATTAGAGGTAAGAAGGCTGTTATGTAGAAGACGGGCATAGCCAGCGATCGCTAAGAGAACGATCAATAATTGATAACAAAAAGATCGATGAGAGAATTGCAACAGAACTTGTGGAAAATACTGTTGTCCGCTTTTTAGATTAGGAATTAGTCCTGATAGTATTTCCCACTATTCTAAAGTCAGATTACTTGGCCTGCATTTCTCACAAGTTATAAATTCAGGGAGTGTGGGAAGCGATTGAGAATGGGTGCTTTAAGCGATCGCTTTATGCAGCCTAGCACCTCCCACACCTCCTACCCTATGAGTGAGAAATTCGGGTTGGGTACGATGGATTCATCGCTCTCATACTTCAGTGTTTTTTCTCATGACAGGATACCGTTATGTAGGCTTTCTTACTCAGACATCCTCTAATAAATGCTGTGGCACTACCAACGTATTTCTATCATTAATAAAGTAAAACTGTATGAGCATTCTCTATTGCATAAAACCGAACAATTGAGCCTGCTTTATTGAAATTTTATATAAGGATATCTAAGTTTTCCCGGCTTAGATATCCAATAGCAACATAACCTATATAAAATAGATTGTTAACTCTATTATAATTACTATTTTTTGTTTTTAAATGCGTCTTAAGTAAGTTATCAATTCATCCTTCAGTAGGATGTCAAAGTTAGATGGATATTTTAATAAAAAGTTTTATTCAAGGTGGTATTGTTTGCTTACTATACCACCTTGAACTGTTACTAGATAAATTTAATCTGATTTTTAGCTCAAGCTTTTATATTCAGCCTGAGTTTTCAAGCTAATGAATTATCACGAGAATAGAATACAAGCTATGGGACTCCTATTTGATTTAACAAGACTCACTACGTATCTATCCCTTTTTTTCTGTTTCCTGTTCCCTGTCCATGCAAGTAAATTCTCCGAATCAAAGCGGATTTCTATATGTTTAGGTGCGTTACACTGTGTTAACGCACACTATTGGTGTGACAAGCTTCAAATAGTTCATTAGAGGTAGATGTAGGTTAGGTGCAGCAGAGTGCAACCCAACATCTTGATTGATATATGTTGGCTTTGGAAAAGCCTCCAACCCCACTTGCTACAACGCTCTTAACCCGCGCAACGCAGTGGCTCCCCAACCTACAATTTTTTTGCAACAATTGAGTCTTGCCACACCACTACTTTCTAAGACAAGTTCGCAACACTAAACTTTTCTAAAGTCGCTACTAATTTCACTCCAAATTCTTCCTCAAACACTCCTTTTTTATAATCTAAACTCCAGAGTTCTAAAGCACAATCATCATCAGGTTGAGATGGGAAAATTAGCAAGTTGACCTGCCGGAGTTGTTGATAATACTCACATTGCACTTGAGCGATCGCACCAATTTGTCGTCTATCTAACGCCACTGCCAATCTTAAAATTGCACTTAATTGACTGACCATTTGTCGCTGGTGTTTAGTCAGCAAACTCTGGTAACTTTCATGTTTTTTCTTGGGCGGCGATTTGCGATGATAACGCGCTAAATTGGCAATGATTTCAATCTCGGTTTCTGTATAACCGAGTAATTCTCCATTGCGAATTAGATAGTAAGAGTGCTTATGGTGAGAGGAATGGCTGATATAGTGACCGCAATTGTGTAATATTGCTGCTGACCACAGCAATTGTCGCTCGTCAGATCCCCAGTGGTGTAGAGTACCTTGAGTTTGATCAAATAAACTCTCGGCAAATTTCGCCACGCGATCGCTGTATTCTAAATTGATGTGGTACTTATTAGCGAGTTTGAGAACATTTCGTTCCCGAACTGAACTTTGGTAGCGCAGCTTGTCTTCAATTAAACCGTGAGTTAGCATCCAGTCTACGATGACGCCCTCTCTCAGAGAACGCTCACAAACTGTTACCGACTCAGCACCCAAAAGGGTCATTGCTTCCTGTAATATGACTGCACCCGCGAGTATAACTTCAGCGCGCTTCTCTGGCATCCCTGGTATATCAGCCCTTTCAGAATTACTCAGTTTCCGCAAGCGATTTACTAACTCTTGCAAGTCTTTAAGACTAAACTGGTAGCCATTGAGAGTAGAAGGAATAACACCCGACTTTTCTCGTGCATGAATTATTGCCAGGGTTTCAATTGTGCCCGCAGTACCCACCAAACGCGGAGATTCCCCAAATTCTAGGTTTGCTAACAATTCTTCTACAGAACGTTCCAACATTCCGCGTGCATAAGCTTGGAGATACTGAAACTCGGTGTTACTGATGGGGTCAGTGGTAATTAACTCGCCAGTGAGTCGCACTGCACCAACTTTGGTACTGGTGAGAGTACGCGGTTGTTGACTATCGCCCAAAATCAATTCTGTGGAACCACCGCCAATGTCAATAATGGTATGAGGCTGGTTGTGAAATTCCATGCCCGATAGTACACCAAGATAGATTCGTCGCGCTTCTTCTTGACCAGATATCAAGTTAACGCTTAAACCTAACTCTGTTTCTATTTGGTGCAAAAAATCTTTCCCATTGGGGGCTTCTCGCACAGCACTAGTTGCCACCGCGATGATAGTTTCAGCGTTGATAGTTTTGGCAACTTCTTGGAAACGTCCACAAGCCGCGATCGCCTTTTTAATTATCTCCGGTTTGAGTTCCCCAGTAGTGAGATCGCGATCGCCAAGTCTGACAGTTTCTTTTTCTCTGGCAATAATGCTGAAAGCTGGTAGTGTGGGGTCAATCTTGACTACTACCATGTGTAGAGAATTCGTTCCCAAGTCAATGGCAGCAATAATCCGATGTTGCTTAGATGGTTGAGTTGGAACACTCTCCCAGCTAGCCGAAACTAAATTCAGCATCTAGTTTTCTCTCTTTCTTAAGAAATGATGGCAAACGATGGTATGTCGGGGTAGCTGGCACTGATATTTATTACAACACACTTGTTCAAGTTGATTACTGAGTAAATCCAAAAAAATACTTAGTAATCTAAACTCAATTTGCTCAAGGAAAACTGAGCTAAGTATATTCACCCTACTGCTTCTAACCTAGTGACTATTTAAAGGTATTTAAAGTTGCCACTTTGGTTGATGTTTTTACAAATAACAAATAACGTTATTCTATAGATGTAAAGATGTGTGAACTAAGGAGTAAGGAGTAGGGACTAGAGAAAAGTTTTCTTATATAGGCAATCAATCATAAATACACAATGCCCACTCCGCACTTCCCATACCCCACTCCCCACTTCCCACTCCCCACTCCCAACTACTATGTTAACGACGCCAGAACGCCCCCAGTCACCAACTTGGCTTACAATTATCCGGCTTTTGCGCTGGCATAAACCAGAAGGACGGTTAATTTTAATGATTCCTGCCCTTTGGGCTGTGTTTTTGGCAGCTTCCGGGAAACCGCCCTTACCTCTGGTTGGTGTAATTATATTGGGTACTTTGGCTACAAGTGCGGCGGGGTGTGTTGTCAATGATTTGTGGGATCGGGATATTGATCCAGAAGTGGAGAGAACACGCGATCGCCCCCTCGCTTCTCGTGCTTTATCTGTGAAAGTTGGGATTGTAGTTGCGATCGTATCGCTAGCATGTGCGGCAGTCCTGGCGTTTTATCTTAACCCCCTGAGTTTCTGGTTATGTGTGGCAGCAGTGCCTATAATTCTGCTTTATCCAGGCGCAAAGCGGGTATTTCCTGTACCACAACTGGTACTTTCCATCGCTTGGGGCTTTGGGGTATTGATTAGCTGGAGTGCAGTCACACAAACCATCTCTCAACCAACTTGGTTACTTTGGGGTGCAACTGTTCTGTGGACATTAGGATTTGATACTGTTTATGCTATGAGCGACAAGGAAGACGATCGCCGCATTGGTGTTAATTCTAGCGCCCTATTTTTTGGGAATTCTGCCCCTCTCGCCATTGGAATTTTCTTTGCTGGCACAATCTTATTGTTGGCTTGGTTAGGCGTAGTCATACATCTGCACTTAGCCTTCTGGATTAGCCTTGCTGTTGCTACTATTGCTTGGATTTGGCAGTCTCTACGATTAATACAGCAAGACTTACCTAATCCTGTTTATGGTCAGATGTTTCGGCAAAATGTGTGGATTGGTTTTATTTTACTTGCTGGGATGATTGCTGGATCTGTTTATTGAAAGCGACGGGAAACTCCATCTCCTGGTGTCTGTAGAGGGATAGTCACCCCGTCGCTTGAGGCATTGGTAACTTCTTCCCTATGCCCAAAAACTCCTGACCAATAACTAAAGTAGCCATTTTTTTCCTTTAGTTAGAGTGTTGATAGTAATGTGGTCAAGTCAAAATCGACAGATGTAATTTTTTGTCTGGGTTCCAGCATCAAATCACCTGCAATTTAATTCCAGAATTTGAGAATGTAAAAAGTAAAGTGAAGATTGTTTAGTATGAGTATTTGGGAACTCATATTATCCTCAGCAATTCCTTGCCACAATTATCCATAGGTGAGATATTGAGGTCTATGCAAACTTCAGCAAAAAAAATTGGTGAAGTCGTCAAAAGTTTATTGAGAGCCTTAACTTTTTTGATACCGCATCCCTGGTAGTTGTGAAACGAAACCCATAAGTTCCAACTGTAATAAAGCACCGGAAACTGAGCCAGCAGCCATACCGGTTTGTTGAACAATAAAATCAAAGGGTAAAGGATCGCTTGCGAGTGCCTCCGGCACGCCTACGGCGAACGCATCCATTATCGTTTGCAATTCTGGCGATAAAGTTGGCAAACTTAACTGTTGTGGTGCTATTGAAGCCTCAATTCCATCTAGTTGTGGTATTGCTCCTAGCATTGTTAAGAGTTCGTCTAATTCCTTAAGAATGAAAGTTGCTCCCTGACTCAATAACTTTAAGCACCCTTGGGATGGATAATCGTCCAATCTTCCAGGTAAGGCATAAACATCTCTACCAAATTCATTGGCGTAGGTAGCAGTAATTAAGGCACCTGATTTTATTGGCGCTTCCATTACCAAAATGGCGCGGCTTAAGCCTGCAATAATTCGGTTGCGACGGGGAAAGTGAGTGCGATCAGGTGGGGTTTTTGTGGGGTACTCACTTACGACTAAACCAGCCGTCAAAATTTGCTTATACAAGTCCCGATTTTTATGTGGATAGATCACATCTACACCAGTTCCCAAAACTGCGATCGTCCTTCCACCTGCTTTCATGGCAGCAATGTGGCTTTCGGTGTCAATTCCCTCTGCCATCCCAGAGACAACTGTAAAACCATTTTTCGCCAAAGCTGTACTAATTTGCCGAGTCCAACGGATACCATATTCTGAAGGTTGGCGGGTTCCGACAATTCCAACCATTGGTTTTTGTCCGAGATTTTCTTGGAGTTCGACTTCACCACGATAGTATAAAATTGGCGGCGGACTGGGAGTTTCTAGCAGTAAGCGGGGATAATCTGCATCTGCTGGTGTCCAGAAATGGGAATTTTCCTGCTGGTGCTGAATGAATAGTTGTTCTGGGTGCAAACGCGATCGCTGTTTTACTACTTTTTCTAGTGTTTGAAAACCCAAACCTTCCACTTCTCCTAACTGTGCTTTGGTAGCGTTCCAAGCTGTTGCCAGTGTACCAAAATGCTGTTGCAGTCGTCGCAGTAACACCGGGCCAATCCCTGAAATTTGCGCCCAAGCTAGCCAATATGCACCTTCTTCTACCACCGTTCCATCCTCACACCTACTGGATTGAGTATTCCCAAATTAACGTGAGTTCGACAAGTCTTATTTGACCTCTCCCCCAGCCTCTCTCCGACACGGAGAGGGGAGCAAAAAGCGGGATTTTTCTTGCTCCTCCCTTTCCGTTTCGGAGAGGGAGGCTGGGAGGGAGAGGTTCATCGAACTCACGTCACGTTAAATTAGGGTTGGCTGTTGATGGCGAGGTGGAGTTAAGGCAAGAGATGCGATGAATCGCCGTCTCTACAAAGAACTTCTGCTTTTTCTTTCCCAATTCCCCTTGACTTTTGACTCTTGACTCTTGACTATTAACTATTGACTATCTATTTTTTGATCTTTTGTGATGAAATATTTTTATCGTCTTTTAATAAGCCTATCTGGGTGCTTAATATTTTTACTGGTGCATAGTGTGCCTAGTTTGGCAGCCGAAAAGATTGTTTTCAGATACGGATTGTTTGAGCAATCGGTTCCGGTGGCAGATATACGCAACTATGACGAGACACAAAAGGCTTCTAGCGATTTGCAATCTTTCTTAAATTACCTCAGCCCTAAGGAGAAACAGAAGTTTCAAGATGCTCTGAAAGTGAAAATGTCTCTTGATATTGCAGCTTTAGATAAGCTGATAAATACAGGAATGGGCAAGCAAATTTTATCTTTTGCTTCCCAAGCGATCGCTCGTCGCGATCAAGCGAGTACACAAGCGCTACGATCTGCCATTATTGTAGGAGCAAAATCACCAGAAGGTCTGGGAATAACTAGCTTTCTAAAAGCTTATCCCAGCAGTCAATTAGTTGTTGATGTGTCAAAAATTCAGAAGCTAGTCGGCATGGCAAATTTATCTTCTGGTTCTGCTGACGCACCGCCGAAAGACGACGTAAGTTCTTCACCTTTAGGGAAAATTGCCCTGCAATATCAGATACTCGCTGCCCAAGATAAACAGTTTTCAGGTTGTTTATTTGGCGATTCTGTTTCGGCTGAACTTGGTAATACTTTGGGGAATGGTACTTTTAATTTTGGGTTAAATGGTTTGAGTACAATCTCATTAGTAGAACAACTGAAAAGTCTAATTCCTACCAAGGTTAAATGTGAAAAAGCGATTATTGCTATAGGTGGAAACGATGCTTGGTATGGGATTAGTGATGAGTTGTTTACCAAAAATCTGCAAGAGGCGATCGCACTTATCCGCACAATGGGAACTAAAGAGATTTTTCTGATTCCAGCTTTTTATTCAACAGTTGCAGCCAGCTTAGATCCAACTGTATCAGCACCGCTTCCGAAAGTTGAACAAATTAATGTTCTGATTAATCAAGTTGCTGAAACAGAAAAAGTGCCAGTTGCAGCAGCAGGACTAGCACCATTATATGAAAATAATGTTCTTAAAGAAAATTTAACCAGTGATGGCGATCATCTAAATGCAGAAGGTCTGAAAATTTATCGGGAAGCATTATTGCAAATCCTGGGTAAGTAAGACAATTTTAGATTTTGGATTTTGGATTGAATAAAAAATCTAAAATCTAAAATCTAAAATCTAAAATATCATTGTTAGGCTTTCCAACTCAAAAATCGTGCATAAAGATAAGCAATACCTTCATCAAGAATTGTTCGCACACCTTCGCTAGAACGCCACCAATTTGTTGAATTGTAATCTTGCGTTTTGGCAGCGATCACACCAACTTTAATATCAGGGGTAAGTATTTTTCTAAAAAGAAACCAACTTCTACGAGCATGAACATCTAAGGAAAAAAGATTAATTGATTCTATCTGTAAATTTGAATTGGATAGCCAGCGATGAAATTCGGCAGCAGAGGCATAACTCCGATCTTTAACTACGAAAGGTGTCGGAACAGCTACGACTTTTTCTGCTTCTAAACCAAGCTTTATGAAAGTGGCAGCTGACACTTCTGCAAAGTTCTTGTATCCAATAAGATAACTGCCTTTTCCTAATGTGCCTCCGGTAGTAATTATTTGCCGATAAGAACCCGTTTGAAATTCAGTCAAAGCTTTTTCTATAGCGTAATCTGGTAGCCATCCTTCAACAACTAATACTTCTGCTGATTCAATTGGGGAAGTTACGGCGAGAAATGAGTGTACATGAGTAAAAACGAAAAATATTAAATAAGCAATCAAAGCGATCGCAATTGCCCACCCCTGAGCCGTAAGTGTCCACATTTCTTGACGCTTGATTATTTTAATGTTGGGAAATTTTTGACACCGACGATTTCTTGTCTGCATTAAACCTTAGCTAAACGTTGTTCTTTTAAATAGGTAAACACAGACTTATCTCCAATATCAGCAGGAATTGCTTGCACTGTTTTTCGCAGGGCAAATACCAAAAATAACGTTGCCCAAATTCCTAATAAAACACTCTCCCCCTGAGTTGGTAAAATTCCTACTAGATGTCCTAACAATAGTATCGGTACTATTGGGGTTAATACTTTGGTTTCTAGGCGATTGAAGCAAAAAGCCTCTTTAAAATAAATACCTGTCAAAGCAACGAAGATAAAACCAACTCCAAATAAGGTAAGCGGTTGATTGTAAACAGTAACAGCTAAAGGTTCACTACTAGTGATGGCCAGAATCACTGATGCTATAGTACCGATCGCCCAAAAAATTTGCAACGTTCGGTGTAGTGATGCCATGTAAATATGAATGGTAAATAAACTTACACCAAGAGCGAGACTAAAACAAGCATATAGAGGTGTGAGTGCTGTTATAACAGTCTGGTTATTGTTGAGTAAAACCAAAGCGCTGCCAATTGCAAAGCTCAGTGCTGCTACCATCAACCCAGCCCGGTAGATAATTACACCAGTGCGATCGCTTTGAGTAATTGTAAATTCCCCAAACTGGCCTTGATAAACTTCTGGTGCGGAGAGTGTTTGTGTAGTCATAGTTTGCTAATGAAGATTGTTTTGTATATGTATTAATCTTGACAATTATCCAAAAAAGCTAAAATATACATCTATTATCTGGTAATGGTTAGACTAAATTTTACCTGGGGATTCAAAGTAATCAGAAGTATCCAAAAATGGCAAAGAATAATCAGACTGTTCTGGCACTAACTTTACTCATTACAGCAAGTCTTATAGGTATATTTGCTGTTTTAGCCTGGATTGGATATTCGTTAACAAGGTCTAAGTCTGAGAGCAAAAGTCCAGGGAACACTAATTTAGTCAACACAACTACTAATTCTAGCTCATTGAAGCAAATAGAAATTACCACAGCCCGCAATGTCGATTACAGCCAGTTGCAGAAATATTTACAAAGCAAAGATTGGCAAGGATCTGACCGAGAAACTTACCTGAGAATGCTAGATGTCGCAGGGACTAAGGCACAAGCTGAGGGTGCGATTGGCAAAGATGAAATGAATGCACTTTCATGTGTTGATTTGAAAACCATTGACAGGCTTTGGAGTATAGCTAGTGATGGTAAGTTGGGCTTTAGCGCTCAAGAAAAAATTTTGAAGGAAGAAAAAAACGACTATCGCAAGATGTATGACGCGGTGGGATGGCAAACCTTAACAGGCGACTGGCTGATTCAGTGGAACTATAATCAGCAAACTAAAAGATACGAGTATAAACCTGGTAAGGAACCAAACTTTAAAACCTTCCCCCCAGGACATCTACCAACTGTGGAAAGAGGATACAACTTTGGTGTTTCTCTGGATGGGGCACTATCGAGATGTGGTATTTAAGTTAGCACCACTTGAAGCATTTCTTGGCAATCTAACTGCAACTGTGAGTGAGCATTACCGCTATTAATGGCAATTTCTACCCAGCCATGACTGCCAACTAAAGCTATTATTTCTCCCAGCTTGACATCACTGTAAGTTTCACAACCTGGTATAGTCAACCCAGCTGCTTGTACATACCAAGTTTTGGCTTGTACGTAACTCCCTGGAATATTACTCACTAAGTTGCCAAAGTTATCAATATATTGAATACAACCTACTACACCAGTTGTTGTTTGCTTGCAGTTGCCTATATCCAGTTTTACCAAACTTGCTGGATCAATTTCTTGTCCTAGCTGTTTGAAGGGGACACCACTAGCAAGATTCGCTCCCACTGGTGCAAAGATATCTCTACCGTGAAAAGTCTTGCTTGGTTGAGGAGTTCGCCAATAGTTAAGATTTGTAAGTTCAACGGCGGCGATCGCAGGACTTTGACTGAGTACCCCGCTAAATATACCATTATCCGGGCCGACCAGAAACCCTTGAGCAAATTCTACTGCGATCGCTCGTCGCTTACTTCCCACACCCGGATCTACTACTGCCAGATGCACTGTTCCAACTGGGAAATAGGGATAAGCATTCATCAAGCTAAACCTAGCTGCGGCGATATCTTGCGGCGGGATTTGGTGCGTTAAGTCTACTATCGTCAGCCTGGGATTGATTTGGGCTATGACTCCCTTCATTATGCCTACATAAACATCGCGATCGCCGAAATCACTGAGTAAAGTTATAAGTGGTTGTTGATCTATCTGCTTTTTAGACATAATTTAAGATAAAATATCTATAAAGTTATAATTTTCTGTAGCAACAGCTACAAAATGTATGTTATGTTAAGGATGCAAGACATAAAGCAAAAAATTAAAGAGGGTAATCACTATGAGTCAAAATAGACTACAAAGTTTGAGCAAATCAAGAGAAGCTCACAGAGCGAATATTCAAAGAAGCCTAGAGCATCGCTTAGAAGTAGCCAGAGCAAAAGGCGACGAACAACTGATTCGTCAACTAGAAGCTGAGATGAGGTATTCCAGCTAAATCAAGTTTTCATTGTTCATAGTTTTGTTGTTTAACCCGCTACGGCGGGTTTTTTCTTTCTAGAGGGTTTCTGGGCATTACTTGCACCATTCCAAGAACTGTAAAGGGTTTCTGTTAATAATCTTTGTTGTTTTTCTGATGGTAGATTATCCAAGGGTTCATCATCTTCTGTCACCAGAAGACTAACATCTGGTAACAAATCTTCTGGTAATAAGCCGGCATCTGTTAAGGTGATAGACTCACTCATAAAGTATTCTGGGGGGTAGCGCACTGGGAAGATTGAATGGGGATTTAGACCCCAAGCAAATCTTACTCAGACAATTTCCCAGTTCACTAAGACTTTGGTTTATAAGTTGAAGCAACGTGCAATTCTTTCAACTGTTTAGCATCTACACTCGAAGGTGCATCTGTTAACAAACAACGCGCTTGTTGTGTCTTCGGAAAAGCAATGACATCTCGAATAGATTCTTCTCCAGCTAGCAACATTACCAAACGATCTAAACCGTAGGCGATGCCACCATGCGGCGGTGTACCATATTCAAATGCTTCTAAGAGAAAACCAAATTTACTTTGTGCTTCTTCAGGAGATAAACCAATCGCTTCAAAGACTTGCTGTTGAATTTCTCGCTGATAAATCCGCAGACTTCCGCCGCCAACTTCTACACCGTTGAGTACTAAGTCGTAAGCTTGGGCGCGTGCAGTTTTTAAATCGCTCAAATCATCGGGATGTGGTGCTGTAAATGGGTGATGTAGTGCTTCTAGACGCTTTTCGTCAGCGTTCCACTCGAACATTGGGAAATCTGTAATCCAGAGTAAGTTGATTTTTTCTGGATCAATTAAGTTAAACTCTTTAGCGATCGCTTGTCGTAATCTATCTAAAGTTTTATTAACTGTAGCAGCTTCCCCTGCCCCAAACAACAGCAGATGTCCAGCCTTTGCAGCTGTGCGGCGTAAAATTTCTTGTTTTTGTGCTTCGCTTAAGTTGTCTTTTATCGCTCCAATGGTGTCTATTTCGCCATCATCCCTGACGCGGATATACGCTAAACCTCTAGCACCGGCTTCGCTAGCTTCTCTAAATAAGTCGCCGCCTGGTTTAATGCGGACATTGGAAATTACATCGTTACCGTTGGGAATGGGGAGGATTTTGACGATACCACCATTAGTAACAGTGTCCCGAAAGACTTTGAAACCAGAGTCTTTCACAATATCTGAGACATCAACTAATTCCAAACCATAGCGGGTATCTGGTTTATCACTCCCGTAGCGTTCCATACCTTCAGCGTAAGTCAGACGAGGGAAAGGGCGCTGTAACTCAATGCCTTTAACGGTTTTGAAGATATGGCAAACTAAGTTCTCGTTTAGTTCGATAATTTCTTCTTGGGACATGAAGCTCATTTCCATGTCCAATTGAGTGAATTCCGGTTGTCTGTCGGCGCGTAAGTCTTCGTCACGAAAGCAACGGGCAATCTGATAATATCTATCTAAGCCAGATACCATCAGCAGTTGTTTAAATAGCTGGGGTGATTGGGGCAAAGCATACCACTCACCAGGATTGACGCGGCTGGGTAGAACATAATCCCGCGCCCCTTCTGGGGTAGAACGGGTAAGTATTGGGGTTTCGACTTCAATAAAACCTTCCAAATCTTCCAGATAACGACGCATAGCTTTGACAATTTGATGACGCAGTTGCAAATTTTGCGCCATGCGATCGCGTCGCAAATCTAAATAACGATATTTCAGCCGCAAGTCTTCCCGCACTGTCTCGGTGTCAGCTACGGAAACTTGGAAAGGTAATTGTTTGCGAACAGCATTGAGGAGTTTAATTTTATCGGCGTAGATTTCTACCTCGCCTGTTGGGATGCGGGTATTCAGCGATTCTTCGGGACGTTGTGTTACCCTACCAGTGATTTCGACAACATATTCATTTCGTAGAGCATTCGCATGTTCATAAGAATCTGGGGTGCGTTGCGGATCGCTGACGATTTGGACAATTCCAGAGCGATCGCGTAAATCTAAAAATATCACACCACCGTGATCGCGGCGACGGTCTACCCATCCGTAAAAGGTAACTGTTTCTCCAATATGTTCTTTTCGGAGTTCGCCGCAATAATGAGTTCGCATAAGTGTTAATTATTGTTTCCTGGGCTAGATTGGCAAGAAAATGTCAAAGCCTTCCCATTATCTAGCATCAATAGTAATTGTAGTAGTTATGGTGAAATAAAAAATCAAATAATCTCAGACCATATATGTAAAAGAATCCATGACACCGAAAGGGTAAGTTTTACCTATTTTTACAATAGCTCCCGGAATTCATCACGGCTGATCTGACAGTCACGGAGTATCTGTGATAACAAACCAGAACCAATTGTTTCACCAGAATGCACTGGAACAACAGTTCGACGACCATCACCGTGTATCAAAAAATGGTGGCTGCCTCGTATTCTTGCTACCTCAAAACCTGCTTTTTTTAAAGCTGTAATTACTTCCCGCCAGTCAAACTCGGTAGTTTGCTCATACTTAAACGGAAACCCTCTGCACACCTATAAACTCTAATGCTTCGGCATTTTCTTGTTCAACCTCTAAACAAAGTTCAATAGCTTCTTTAATCCGCTCTATCAGTTCGTCTAGAGATTTGGCTTGGGTCGCAACGCGATCCTGCCAGACTAGGCACGGAGGCAACAAAATAACCTTCAGAGTCGCGTTCTATAATGACGTTAAATTCTCTGGTCATCTTGAGGTTGTTGTTTGGTGAGGTAATCTAATTTTAGAGTAGTTGAGTAGGTGCGATCGCAAAAGAAAGATTTAGGACATTAAGGTTTGACTGTTGTGATAGCTGATATGGATAAGCAACAGTTTTGTTAGAGGTAACAGTATTTGGTGGTGTCTCCCTTAGTTGCGATCGCAGGATTTTACGCTCCTCTTTTTAAAATTGCCGCAGAGTCATCAGTTGTAATGCTGGTAACTAAGATTACAACATTTCTTCTTAAGGTTGTAGTGTTAAAGAGAAACACTGTAATGTTAATGACCAACGTTGTAATTTTGATAAACACAGGTTAATTATAATGCCACCAAGATAAGTATTACTAATATATTTTAATATTCAAAGATAAGAGCGCAGAATAGCGCGTCTTTATCACGTATTGCATCCAAAATTTTTATATTTTGCTTATTTTGCCAAAATCTGGAATATTGCACAGTAAAGTTGTATAAAATCTCAGTGAAACCCTCTTGCTGACGCAATTATGCCGCCAGACTACGCCGTTCAAAATCTCCAAGGTCGCTCTTTTAAAGGTCAAAACCTGACTGGGGCTAACTTTAGAGGTAAGGATATTAAAGGCACAGACTTTACCAACGCTATTCTTAAAGATGCTGACTTTACAGGTGCTAAAGCTGGACTACAGATGCATTGGGTAATTGGGTTATTGATAATTTCATGGCTATTATCAGCACTATCAGTATTTTTATTAACCTTAGTTGGTGTATTGATAGCATCTATTTTTGACGCGAGAATCACACAAAAACCCATCACTGGGGTAGCCGTGAAAGCTAGGCTAGAACCAGCTTTTGGATATTGTCACGTTTGTCTTGTTCCCAGTCTCAGACTAGGAATACCGTCCTAGATGCCCTGCCGCCAGCAAGGGAGGCAGAGCCGTCAGCCTAAAAGCATTGACTGAAATCCTTATTTTTTCTTTAATTAATAAAAGCGAATCTATCTTAAGAAGTATTTTCAAAAATAGAGAAAGCAAATATGCTGTTACTGATCAAGTTTTAACTTTGACATCTTGTATTTAATAAAATAAAAATTTCAGTAGGTAGGGCTTGCTGCAACTTTGCACTTTTGTAATTAATAGACAAACTTGTGGCACTGAATAGGGCAAACATTTGATTTGAGCGTGTACAAATTTGATTGCTCCCTCATCATTAATAGATAAGTTAGTAAATCAATAAAACAAGTTCTGCCACATTTATTTTATTTACAATGTGTCAGCTCTTGTAAGTAACCCGATCCTTGCCTGCTCAATAGGGTCTGAAACCTTGAGGAAAGTATGGGGTTTGTTTCTCCTGCTTTCTTCATTCACAGCTAGCTACGCTTCATAGTTTTGTGAGTTGAGCAACATGAAAGTGGATGAATTTAGCCAACAGATAGAGCAATTGCGCTCACAGATACAGGAAATCTTGCAATGTGATGGAACTAAGTCAAACTCACAACAGGAAATTGTAACGGAGGCTTTTGAGGAACTTAATACCGCAATGGAAGAACTATTGACAGCTTCCGAGAAGTTAGAAGAAGCACGAGCAGCAATAGAGAAAGAGCGCCAGTGTTACCAAGATTTGTTTGAGTTTGCTCCGTATGGTTACTTAGTAACTAATACTGTTGGGACAATCCAAGAGGCTAACCATGTAGCAGCAATCTTGCTCGGTATCCCACAAAAATATTTAGTAGGTAAACCATTAATTATCTTTATTGCTCAACAATACCAGCAGTCCTTTAGCTCTCACATGAACAATTTGCAAGAGCTAATAAACTGGGAAATTAACCTACAACCACGCAGAGGAAAGCCTTTTCCTGTTAGTGTAAAAGCCTCAGTCGTATACGACCTTGAGGGGAAACAGCTTGGCTGGCGTTGGCTGCTGTGCAACATTAGTGAACGCAAACAAGCTGAAGAAATGTTACATCAAGCTTACAGTGAGTTAGAAATCCGGGTAGCGGAAAGGACAGCAGAACTGGTAAAAGCAAATCAAAAATTGCTAAGTGAAATTACAGAGCGTAAACGAGTCGAGTCACAACTGTTGCACCTTGCCTTTCACGACGCGCTAACTGGTCTGGCAAACCGCGCTGCATTTATGAACCGCCTAAAACATGCGATAAATTTTTCAAAACGGCATTCAGATTATCTATTTGCTGTGCTATTTATCGACCTAGATCGGTTTAAGGTGATCAATGACAGTCTTGGACACCTAAATGGAGACCAACTTCTGCTTGCTATTGCAAGTAGGCTAGAAGTGTGTGTACGCTCTATAGATACAGCGGCACGGCTTGGGGGAGACGAATTTACAATCCTGCTTGAGGGAATCCAGGATGTGTCAGATGCTATCACGGTAGCTGAACGGATTCAGCATGAACTAGCGTTACCCTTTGAGCTTGATGGACAAGAAATGTTCATCACGGCAAGTATTGGCATCGCGTTGAGTTCGACAGTAGATTATAAACATCCAGAAGAACTGTTGCGGGATGCTGATACAGCAATGTACCGAGCCAAGGTGTTAGGCAGAGCGCGTTATGAGCTATTCAACTCAGAGATGTATGCTAACGCTCTAGCAAGATTGCAGTTAGAAACCGATTTGCGCCGAGCAATTGAACGCGAAGAATTTCGAGTTTATTACCAACCGATTGTTTCACTTGCTAGTGGCTCTATTTTAGGTTTTGAGGCTCTGTTGCGCTGGCAGCATCCAGAACGTGGTCTGCTTCATCCAGCAGATTTTATTCCCTTAGCAGAAGAAACTGGACTAATTTTCTCTATTGGTAACTGGGCGTTGCATGAAGCCTGCCGCCAGATGCAGGTTTGGCAAGTATGCCATCGTTCCAACTTGCTAGAAAAAATTAGTGTTAATCTCTCCGTCAAGCAATTTTCTCAGCCGGATTTGATTGAGCAGATTGGGAAAATTTTGCACTCAACTGGTCTTGATGCTGGCACTCTAGCGCTAGATATTACTGAAAGCGTAATTGTGGAAAATGGCGATAAAGCAAGTGCTGTAATTTTACAACTTCGAGAGATGGGCATTGAGTTATCAATTGATGACTTTGGTACGGGCTACTCTTCATTAGGTCGTCTTTATAACTTTCCGATTAGTGTGTTGAAAATTGATCGTTCTTTTATCAGCCCGATGAGCGCCAATAGTAAAAACTTAGAAATTATTGAGATAATCGTCACCTTGGCACATAAGTTGGGTGTGGATGTGCTTGCCGAAGGAGTAGAGACAAAAGAGCAACTAGCACTTCTCAGAAAGTTGAACTGTGAATATGGCCAGGGACATTTTTTTTCACTTCCATTAAATAACTCGGCAGCCGAGGCATTAATTATGCAAAATCCTCGGTGGTAAGGTTTCTTTAGCTAATTGTAATTTCTTGTTTGTCTCGTTCCCTGTCCCCGACTGTAAACTAGGTTTTAAAGGAGTTTCAACTTAATTTGACACCAATGAGCATTGCTGTGCCCTTACGAAAGATGTGGTTCAAATAGATGAAAACTGCTGTAAACTCAAATCCTTCAACTAATAAAAGATTTTAATTACTCATCAAATCCTCTCCCTTGCTCTCTGCACCATGCTCCCCTGCCGCCTCAATGTGCAAACTATAATCACAACAGCTTAACCACGCTATCTCTTACAAAACTTTTAGAGCTTCAAAACTCGCTGCAAATTGTCTATCCCCGCATCTTGAGCTAGCAAAGGTGTACAGTGTAACGTTATCAGAATTTTTAAATGGGGTGTTTTTTAGAATATCTGGAATTGCTAATGTTGCTAGCGCTCCACCTAAACTGTGTCCTGTGACAAATACTCTTATAAATTCCGCTATTTACAATCTTGTATGTGTCAGAAAATCAGTTATGTTCATTGGTTTGAGGAGATGATGTCATGTTGACTATTTGAGGCTTTTTAGAGTTAGTGTAACTAAATATGTAAAGTTTTGTATTAGGATTCAACATTTCTGGTATATGACGTAACCATAAGTTAGAAATTTGTCGGAGCATACTTAAATTTCATTCATCATTTGAAGTCCTAGCCACTATTAGTTTTTTCTGCTTGAGAGTTGTGAAGATAATACAAACTCCCAGTATTGACACAAGAACTATAGATGAGCCGATAGTACCAAAATCGAGGCCACCTTTGGCGTGTGGCTTTGTCAGAATATCTCCTAGTGTTGCACCAAATGGTCGAGTTAGGACAAATGCAATCCAAAACAACATGACTTGAGAAATTTGAGTATAATAATATGCTGCCAATACCAGGGTCAGCAAAGCAGCAATTAAGAGCGATCCTCCGGCAAATCCCAGACCAGAACTATCGGCTAAAAAATCGCCCAAGGCAGTACCTAAAGTATTGGAAAATAGAATTGCAGTCCAATAAAGCAACTCAATTTTAGGTGTTTTGACGTTACTCACAGATAGAGATCCAACACTAAATCGCCAGAACGCCAAAATAGCTAAGAGAATGGTGGCTAAAATCATAGACCCCACAGCGTAGCCCAGCCCTAAGGTGCGATCCATATAATCTGACATCGTTGTACCAGCTGTGCTAGTTGAAAGAATGACAGTCCAATAAAGTAATGGGTGATAGCTTTTCGATATCAATTGAGACACAAGAGTAGTTAAAAATACTCCAATTAAGATGAGAGAACTAACCGCATAGCCGACATTTAGCGTCATTGACAAAAGGTCTCCCGCTGTTTCTCCCAAAGTCGTTGCACAAATTTTCATAATCCAAAAAAATGCCGTGATTTGTGGAAGTTTGTTCATTATTGCTTCTACTTAATCTGAACTTGTGAGTTGATAATAGAGAGAAAAAGTCAAGAAATAGTCAAGATTTTATTTAAAAAGTAATTTTCTCCTAAAATAGGCACTAAAAATAGCTGAAATGTCTCATTAAAAATTAATTTCACTATTTGATGTTGAGTTTATTTAACTCAAACTAATCTTGACTATTTCTTGACTTTTATTACCTACTGTGAAAGTACAAACCCAGAATTAAAGGTATTTTACAAGCATGAAGACTTCCACAAAAATAATTTTGGCAGCAGCTTTTGTTGGTAGTTTGGGACTTGCTGGATTGTCGAGAGTTGTGTCTGCAAAACAACCACAATCTTTTGTAGCAATTGCACATCAGCATCATAGTGATATCCAAGTTGCTGAAGCCAGTGATGGCGACGGTGAAACAAATGATGATGCACAAGAAGCAGCAAAACTGCAACTGCTAGCTAAAATTACAGCACAACAAGCACAGCAAGCAGTTGAAGCATCTGTGGGAGGTAAGGCGAAAAGTGTCAAACTCGAAAATGAAGATGGCAACTTAGTTTATATTGTAGAAATTGGTCAGCAAGATGTTAAGGTCGATGCTGGTAATGGGAAAGTTCTCTATACTGAGAATGCTAATCAATCAGATGAGAAGAATGAAGCTACTCGTCCTAAGAGTAGTATTCAAGTTCAAGAAACTAATGATGATGGCAAGTAGGTAGAAAACTTAAAATCATATTACCTTAGTTGCCAGTATAGAAGTCCAGTAAAAAACTGTTGTAGCGCATACTAAATAAACTTTATGAAAACAAGATAGAAGGATGGGAACTGATCTATACGTTGCAATTGGGCATAGTCTGGACACAATTCAGATTTCTAATTTACCAACATCCCTAAACCAGCACTTTGCAGATCATATTGACAAAATTCAGATGCGGATCAGTCATGGTTATTCTGGTAATCTATTGAGCAGGGACAACAATGATTGGGTTTGGGAGGTAGTTGATGAGTTAGACTGGGATGCTCCTCATGAATTAGAAGGTGAAAATCTTTGGACTTGGATCGACAAGCCAAAACCTACTGAATCATTTGAGCAATATTTGCAGGAAAATGGATATCTCTATATGAATGGCCCCTACTGTATGTCTATGTTTATTGGAAGGCGAGTAGCTATTCTCAGCACGGATGTTCATTGGGATCACTTTTTGTTTGACGAAATTGTTCAGACAGATATGCGTTGTTTTTCCCACTTTCTAATGAATTTCTTTGGTAGTTATATTGCTGTATATATGCCAGATGACATTTCACCTACTGGTGACGCTGTTCATAATTGCCTGCATCAGGGATGGGATCTCGATCAAATGCTTTCTTGGTTGAAGAGCCAAAAGCCGCCAGCCAAGTCTATCCAAACTATGATAAAAACTGTTTCCTACCAGACGACAGCGTGCTGGAAAGCAGAGGGCTACTACGTAGATGATTTTGCTAAATTTGTTGCATGGTTGGGATGAACATAACAAATGTTTATCAAGTTTTGATAGTCAAGAAGTTGGTAAACGCACAGTAAAACAACTACCAACTTTTAATTGACTGGTAACACTAATTAATCCATTGTGATTTTGAGCAATAGTCTGAGCGATCGCTAGCCCTAAGCCAGAACCACCTAACCAATAAGAACGAGACTGATCTGCTCGCCAAAAACGCTCAAAAACCTTGTCGATATACTCTGGCGCAATTCCCATACCTGTATCTTGCACGTTGATATAAAGCTGGGAACCCACACGACTGGTTTTAATTTCTACTACGCCTCCTGATGGTGTATAGTAGATTGCATTTTCAATTAAATTAGTAAACAGTCGCGTTAATTGAACTGAATCACCTATTAGCTGAAGATTAGCAATTAATTGAAATTTGAAGTTAATTTGTTTGGCTTCAGTTTGAGGTTTATACAGTTGTATTAGATTCTCTAATATTGACGTTAAATTGAGAGTATCCTTATTTTGATTGGAAACTCTATCAGTGCGTGCTAACATAAGTAAGTCTTCTGTGAGACGAGTCATCTGGTTTGTAGCGTTAGCGATCGCCTGAAATTTTTCTGCATCTTTTGGACCTATTTCTTCTGGATACTCTAGCGGTAACTCAGCATTAATTTTGATAGCCATTAACGGACTGCGTAGTTCGTGGGAAGCATCAGCAGTAAATTGTTTGAGTCTTTCAAAACTCTCTTCAATGGGTTGCATTGCTTGACGAGTTAGTAAAATTCCGCCAATACTACTCAGAACCAAAGTTATAATAATCCCACCGCCTAATCCCCAGTCCAGCTTTTGGAGGGTTTCATCAAATTCTTCTAGAGATTGACTCACCCTCACATACCCAACTAACTCACCATTATCACTAGCAATAATTGGTACATTTACTGCTTGGATGGGGATTTTACCAGTCTGAAATTGTACTATTTTGTTTGGTAAAAAAGGTAAAGTTAAAACACTTTTTCCCTGTTGGGTAATCAAATTTCCTTGAGTATCAAACCACTGCAAAGCTTGATGAGAAGCAATTAAGTCTTGTGGACGAAAGTCACTTTCAACTGTCAGACGACCTTTTTCAAACTCTACATTTGCAGCTGCACCTTTCCCTATGGCTATGAGTTTATCTGTGATTTGTTCAGTCAAGCTGCGAGTGAAAGCAAATCGGACTGCGATCGCAAATATTCCTAGCAGCGATGCAAACACAACTAAGTAAGACAACAACAAACGATATCTGATTCTTTGAAACACATTATTTATCGCTGTAAAATTTTAATTTTGATTTAAAAAAATGACTAGCATTATATTTATCTTAAGTTACTTTACTTGTGTCCTAGACGATAACCAATGCCATAGATATTTTCAATCAAGTCTTCCGAACTTCCAGATGCTCTAAGTTTATTCCGCAAATTTGTAATATGAGTTTTAATACTTCCTTCTCCCGAAGATTTATCAAAATCCCACAGTTTGTCAAGAATTGCCGAACGAGTGATAACTTGATTTGGGTTTCTCAAGAAATATTCTAATATCATATATTCTTTAGGAGTTAATGATATGATATTTTCTGCATAAGTAACCTGTTGAGTTGCTGGATCTAGTTGCAAATCACCGTGGATTAATATCTGGGGACGAATCTCTGGAGTTCTTCGAGCTAAAGCCCTAATGCGTGCTGCTAACTCTTTTAATTCAAATGGCTTAACTAAGTAATCATCAGCACCAGCATCGAGTCCGATAATTTTATCGCCTGTTGTATCTCGTGCCGTCAGCATTAAAATCAGAATATTAGATGAAGCAGCGCGTAAACGTTTACATAGAGTAATTCCATCTAATTTAGGAAGCATTAAATCTAATAATATTAGCTCATATAATGCTGATTGCGACCACTCCCAAGCTGCCAAACCATCGGGTGTTATATCCACAATATGATGTTGTCTTCTTAAAAATTCAGCTAATGGTTTGGCAATGCGATCGTCATCTTCTACTATCAAAATTCTCATAATGCTCCACCTCTAAATTATTAGAGCTTGCTAACACTGAGCAGGGATTATCTTACCTACAAGGTTAAGATAAAATTTTTTATCATATATTCTTAATTTGAACTTAACCTGATTTTATTAATGTTCATATTAATAATAAGAATATGTGATGCCAATCAAACTTACTCTAATACGGTTAGGTTAAGGTTTTTTGATGAAAATTATAATCACAAAGACGCGATAAATCGCGTCTCTTGTCTTAACCGAAAAATATTGAAGCTGACTCGTAAAATCTATTTTTTATCTCTGATCTCTCTGTGACTCTGCGGTTTAAAAGTAATTTATTTAACCACAGAGGCGCAGAGAACACAGAGTAAGGAGAGTGAAGAGAAATTTTTTCCTAATTCCTAATTTTCTGATAAAGGGTATCTCGTTGTTGGTAAGGTCGTCCTAAAGAAGCGATCGCATTTTCCAAGGTTTCCACTTCCATACATGTACCACCTAAAGCACCTGCCATTGTGGTGATATGCTCTTCCATCAATGTGCCACCGATATCGTTGCAACCCCAAACTAAGGCTTCTGTTGCCCCTGCAAGCCCCAGTTTTACCCAACTCTGCTGATGGTTGGGAATCCAATTACCTAAGTAAATTCGCGCTACAGCTCCTAATAGCAATGCATCGGTTAAAACTGGTTGATCGCGTCCGACACGGCGACGTAAGGATTTGGGCGCTTCTTGGCCAACGAATGGTAATAAAATAAACTCTGTGATCCTTGCTGGATATCCCTGATTGATGGCGGTTTTTTGGAGCGATCGCAATTTTTCTAAATGTCCGATTTGCTGTTCGTGGGTTTCAATATGCCCAGATAACATAGTGCTAGTGGTATGCAGGCCTAATTTGTGAGCGGTGCTGACAATTTCTAGCCAAGTGGCTGTATCAATCTTCTCTGGACACAGTATCCGCCTCACTTCATCGTCTAATACTTCTGCTGCTGTTCCCGGCATTGAATTCACTCCGGCATCGCGCAAAGCAATAATCACATCAGCATATTCGAGTCCGTCTAGTCTGGCGATAAATTGCACTTCTTGGGGTGAGAAAGCGTGCAGATGTATCTGGGGAAATTCCTGTTTAATGGTTTCCACTACCTTGAGATAGTAGGGCAAAGATTTACCATTTATTTGCGCTTGTGGATTTAACCCACCCTGCATACAGATTTCCGTCGCACCTCGTCGCACTGCATCTGTGGCTTTTTCTAAAATTTGCGCCGAATCTAACCAGTATGCACCGACATCCCCATCATCTCGACGGAAAGCACAAAAACTACAGTGCTGCTCACAAATATTAGTAAAGTTGATATTACGATTAATTATGTAGGTGACAGTATCACCTGCTTGACTATGGCGGAGTGTGTCGGATGTAGTACGTATTGCTGCGATCGCCTCCGGTTCAGTTTGTTGTAATAACACTACTCCCTCTTCGGGAGATAAGTCGTACCCCATCAAGGCACGTTCCAGAATTTTTTCAACAACAGTTTTTGTCAGCATTATTTGATTAATTTCTCAGTAAATCTTAATTTTATAATTTTGGAAATAAAACAGGAGTCAGAATACAGAATTCAGAAGTCAGAATCAAGATGCGACTCGAAAACACTCGTTCTAAGCAAAGCCATGCCGCAGGCTTTACGCTGCGCTATCCGCCAGTCGTACATAATTCATTCTGTTAGCGGATAGCTAAGGTTTAGCCCATTCTGTCTCCTGACTCCTGAATTCTACTTAATAAATACACCAAGTTCTGGGGAATCCCAAGAGCGAGTATAAGTTTTACCTTTAAAATTAACCTCTAGAGATTTCTTTTGTTTACTTTTTTTAGTTTCCATTGCAATAATCCCACAAGGCTGAAAATCTTTATAGGAATCCTCTTTTTCTAAACTTGACGAAATATTAGTGACATTAACATGTTGAATTTTAACTACTTCTTGATTATTTTGCTGTAACAGTACCCACAAAGGGTATTCCCAAGGGTCATTTCCCATTAATAATCCAATATTAGAGCATTTTTTTGAATTTAAAAACTCAACTGCTCCTGTGTAAGTACCTTTGAGGTATGGTCTATTACTGAAATACTGCTCAATTCTGCTGGTTTGGAATATATTGTTGCTATCAATAATAGGTCTATATCGATTAAAAAATAGCCACGGCAAAGATGATATGAGCAAAAATGTCACTAAAAAAACTGCTATCTTTTGCTTTTTCAGCTTAGATAAAATAATCCCTAAAAATGGAGAAATTAATACAAAAAAAGTTAAATGAAGACGACTATTCCAAGCTTGCCATTTGACTAAGTAGCAAAACATCAGAAATGTAGATATGGTAGCAATAAAATAAGCAACTAGATAACTGTCTTTACGGATAGATTTTCGTGTGATAAAAATAGTTACGCATATAATTAACAATGCTAAATGTACAAAATTACCAGCACCATTTTCATTACCAGGTATCCCAATTGTTGGCCAACCTCCAGGCACAAAAAATGTTTTGGAAAAAGTTATCCTGGGGTCATTAATATCTACACCAATAAATTTATGTATGATTTGAATTAGTTTATTTGCTATTCCATTCCATAAACCAATCGGTGTGCCTATATGCAAAGCCAGATTTCTGATAACATTAGAAAAAAGTATATTAATACCGTGTAATTCATTTTTATATTCACCTGGTTCACCAAGGGGTGAAGTAAATAAATGATAATTGCGTAAATAGTGGCTAATATTAAGTAATAAAGATATACTTCCTACCATCAAAGCAGGCTTCCATACTTGCCAACGCAAACGTTTAATTTGGTATAAACCAAACCAAACTAAGAAGGGAAAGACATAAAAATAAGCAGTTGCCTTACTCAAAATAGCTAATCCGGTGCTACTGCCAATATGGAATGAACTCGTCCAGATATTGCTGTTTTTGGCTTCGATAGTTGATAGCAAGTAGTAGGCAAGAGAAACTACCCAATAGGCAATTACATAATCATTTTGAGTACCAGACGCTTGCAATATTCCCATAGGAATTGTTGCAGTTATAACCGCAGAGAAAACTTGACCTCGTAAATCTGCTCCGAGTTGTTTGGCAATTAATGACACTCCAATAATACAGCCAATCATACTGAACCATTGAACTAAGTTGGCAAAGTAGTCACCACCACTAAGAATTTGAAAATGCAAAATCACAAACTCTGACCAAGGGTTTTGATATAGCTGTGGAGTATAACTTGTTGGATAATGAGCAACACTATGATTTTCTATCCAATGAGCAACACGACTCATGTGATAGTCCATAGAATCCCAGTTATTGGGTGGTGCGATAATTGCAATTAATCCAACTGTCGTTACAACAAAACCCACGCCAGATAGCAAGAATTTTATAACTGATGGGATTTTAATATTTTCATTTACTTGAAAAGAGTTATTTGGCTCTAAAGTCTGAGTTTTTTGAGAATTTAAGCGCAGATATATAGAAATTAATATTATACATATTAATCCCCAAGTTACTAATACCCCACCAAAAGTAATTAATTTAAGAAAACTCAAAATTTCTGTGATAACAGTGAGCAAAACTCCCCAGTAAGTAAAGGCTACTATCATCGATTCCCGCCAATCACGAGAATTTTTATTAATTAACAAAAAAATAGCAATTAAAGAAATGAGAGGTAAAATTATAAACATCCAATTTCTCTTGTGGAGTGGGCGTCTCGCCGCCCATAATAACCAAGAGCAGACAAGATGTCCACCCTGTAGTGGTAATATTATTTCTTGGTAATCCCTCACGTATATCTTGCCTACATGAGGAAATATAGTATACACCTGCCATCTGCTTGAGCGATCGCAGAAATAAGCTTAAAACTGCAAGATAAACCGCAGACACTACAAGAGTGGTTAAAATTGCTAAATACAAAAAAATAGTGTGGTCAAAAAACCACACTATTTTGACCGATTAATACAGTCAAGCAGTGAATATGACTAATTTGCCCTTGCTTGTGGTTTTCGTCGATTTTGTATTAGCAGTCCAATCGCCATACCAATACCGACAAAGGCTGTAAAGTAGAATAAACCAATCAATCGGATATAAATTGGTGGTGCGATCGCTTCAACTTCGACTTCTTGCGCTACCTTCACTGGTGTAAATTGACGGTTAGATCCTGTTATAGGAGTTGCTTCTACCTCGATTTTGTGGGGTGAACCATCAAAAAATTGTTCTTGCCATATTAGCTTACCTTGATCGTCGGGAATACCTTTGTAGTCAAAGACTGTTAAATTATGTTCTGTGGCGATCGCTTTCACCTGTAATGCTACATCTATGATTGGTTGTCCGGTTGCGGTATCTTTTACCTGTAACGCTAAATTTGCAAGTTTTCCGACAGTTGCATTTTTATCTCCCTCAAGGTTAATTTCCAATCCCTGAGATTTTTGAGATGATGGTGCGATGACTTCAGTACTACTTGGGTGATGTTCACTGCCATGAGCTTCAGCAACTTCTGCACTAATATTGATAAATAATAGGGTTACTATAGCCACTACAGTCAATGCACTTAATAAAAGCCGGACTGACTGGGGTGCTATTTCTCCTTGTCGTAGTTCTTCTTGTCCACCAATAACCCAACCACCCAACAATCCAAGTGACAGTAATATAGCTGCGATCGCAACAAAATATTTATATTTGACTGGATTTTCTCGGACATGCAGATTTAAAGTTTGTTCATAAGCAACAAAAGTATTTACTACCAAAGGTGACACTTTAACTAATAGTTGATAATTACCACGTATGGGTAACATCTGCTGAATTTCTAGCTTACCATCAAGTGCATTAGCATTCATTTGTAACAATTTTGTTCCCTCGACAATGGGAAAATCCGTTGTTAACCAAGGATTACGCGGCGGTGTCAGAATTTGTAAACTAATTTTGGCATTTGTTAAAGATTTACCCGCAGCATCAACAGCTTGTAGCGTCAGCTTAACAGGAGATTGTGGTTTTTCTGCCTCTGCTTCAAAAGGCAGAATACGTTCTAAAGGTGGGTTGGTGGAAAGTAGCACTCTGGATGTAGGAATTTGGGAATTTCCCACAAAGGAATAAAGTATTGACAAAGTGACGCAAACAGCGCTGATAACTCCAAAAAGTCGATATTTTTTCATAAAAATTTATGGTAAATTTTAAGTTTACGTACTTTCTGTGACTGAAACCTTAATAGCAGTAGATGAAATTTATTCCAGATTATTATTACTAAGTAAAATAATTTAAGTGTAATAATTAATCATAAATCAGACATCATCTTAAATTAAGTTAAGGTGATGTAGAGATGCGAAAAAAGCATCTCTACAAAACCTAAAAGTCATTTCCAATCAAAAACACTGGCGCAAAATCCGCGCTATGTTACCTAGCAAAGCTTCATGCACCTCAAAAATCTTGGGATTATAATAATTTAGTGACATGCAACGCCCAATGTATGGTGACGTGTTGAGTGTGCTGTGTTATGAACCGCAGGATAGGTGGAGAACAACACAGTCCAGATAACTAAAGAAGATAGCAGCATATAGAGCGTTACCTGCACAGGCTTGGATAAGGTAATACCTGCGGTCTTCTGCAATATTGAAATATGAGAAAAAGTAGTCATTTTTGACATCCTATAATAAATTTGGGTAATCCATCAATCAAAGGGTATGACACCCCTTGATTGGAAAAAGATATACGATCAACTTTGTATTTGACAAGTGTGTATCAAATGTATTGTGTGATTCGGCTTTAGTGAATACTATACTATTCTTTGAACATCGGCCCATCACGATGCAGAATTCTACACACAAAGTCCATACAAATAACAAAAGAATGACACATGGTTTAGAGTGACAGCATTTTCAATGCTAATAATACGAAGGTAACAGATAAAAATTAAAAATGCTTATATTGTCAAGCATCAAAGATGACTTGAATAAACGAAATTTATGTTATCTCTGAGCCAATTAAATACGCTACAGACTAGCGACAGTTTCTTGCTTGCGTCCATATTTTCTAAGGTGCTACTATACACATTATTTGTATTCTCAGTACTGCTCAAACAATAAGCATATCAGGAATCGGCATGGAACAGTTAGCTTCTTATCAAGATTATTTATACATAAATAGACGTATAAATACTGTTAACGGTAAGAAAATTTTGCTAGGTTTCTAGAGAATGATTCTCGCTTGCTCTAAATTTAATAACTTAACACTAGCAATAGGGAAGCACTCTAAAATTATTGACAATAATTATTAATTCCTCTAATATTTAAAAGCAATTGCAAATCTTTTGCAATTCTTTTATAGCGCTAACCGTAACTACAATGTCATGCCCAACAACTTCGCTCTGGGTAACGGCAAACCTTGGAGCCGCCGTCAATTATTGCAGCTGGGCCTAGCGGGTGCTGGAGTGACTGGTGCCGCTGGACTTTGGCAGATGCTAAATCTACAAAGTAAGTCAACCGTCAAAGTGCCACCACTCAATATAGAAGCACCAGATGACGCTACTAATCCGATGAAGATGTTGAGGGATTTTGATTATGGGACGGTGAAGCAAGAAAATGGGCGGACTATCCGAGAATTTCAGTTAACTGCTGGTACTTCCATCATAAAACTCAATAGTGCTGTCTCTTATAACATCTGGGATTTAAACGGTCGCATCCCAGGGCCAACGCTACGGGCAAAACAAGGCGATCGCATCCGGGTACTATTTCTCAATAATGCCGGACATTCCCACTCTTTGCATTTTCATGGCGTTCATCCAGCAGAAATGGATGGTGTTCGCCCAATCAGCAATGGTAGTGCGACAATCTACGAATTCGATGCCGAACCTTATGGTGTTCATTTATACCACTGCCATATTGAACCGGTCACCCGGCACATCGCCAAGGGACTGTACGGAATGTTTATCATCGATCCACCGACTCCCCGTCCCCCGGCTGATGAAATCGTATTAGTGATGGGTGGATATGACGTGAATGATGATAGCCATAACGATTATTACGCCTTCAACGGTCTGCCCCACTATTACATGCATCATCCCATTGGCATTTACAAAGATCAGTTGATTCGGCTGTATGTTCTCAACATCATTGAATACGATCCGGCCGTGACGTTTCATCTCCACGCCAACTTCTTTGATGTCTATCGCTATGGCATGACTATGACTCCTAGTGAAAAAGCTGATGTGATTACGATGGGTGTCGCAGAAAGGCACATTTTAGAATTTGCTTTTCGCTATCCAGGTAAGTATATGTTCCATCCTCATCAGGATGCGATCGCAGAAAACGGCTGTATGGGTCAATTTGAAGTACTTGCTGAAAAGAACTCTCAAAATCCTGTTAAACATTCTTGACTAGATTATTTAGTAATTTGTAATTAATTCATAAAAATTTTAGGTAACTAGTTGATAAAAAATATCATTATATGCAACAGTAAAATCTATGACAATCTGTCAAACAAACTACTTTTTAGTAATAGTTTGAAATGTTTCAATTAATACCTTTTTTAGTTGTGCGAGGAGAAAAGATGATCAAACTTCGTTATATCTGTTTAGCAGCAGCAGCCACCTTAATAGTTACCTTGAGTTCCTGTAGTAGTACGCCAACCGCAGAAAATCCATCAGCACCAGTTGCTAGCCCTCCGGCTACAGAGGCAGTAAGTAATAACAGTCATAGTGGTCACAGTAGCAAAGAAAAAATTAACATTAACACTGCTATATTGTCAGAATTGGATAAGTTTGAAGGTAAATTAGGTGTTCCGGCTTTATCAAACAAAATCCAGGCAAATCGTCCTTATGGTAGCCCAGAAGATTTAGTTACTAAAAAAGTAATTACTCAAGAACAGTTTGACCAAATTAAAGACCAGGTTGGTGTTCAAGAAGTGGTACTCACAGGTGAGGCAAAAGATGTTGACTATATGTCTAAATTAGGCTTAATGAAAGGGCATCTTTTAGTAGCACGAGAATTGCTAGATCAAAATCAGCCAAAACAAGCAGAACCTCATATTGGACATCCAGTTGAAGAAATTTACGTTGATGTAGAAGATCAACTTAATGAGCGCAAAGTCAAAGAATTTAAGACAACATTGGTGAGTTTACAAGATTTAGTGAAATCTAGTCCCAAAGATAGCAAAGTTAAAACTAGTTTTACTTCTTCAGTACAAGCAGTTGATGGAGCGATCGCAGCTTTGCCAGAAGCTCAACGCTCAAAACCAGGATTTACACTACAGGTAATTAACGAACTATTAGATTCAGCCAACTCAGAATATCGCGCTGCGATCGCAGATGGCAAAATCACAGCGCCAATTGAGTATCAAGACTCCCGTGGTTTTGTATTTTACGCCAATGAATTATACAAAGGAATTTCTAGTCAAGTAGCTCAAGCAGATCCCGAAGCACACAAAGCAATCGACACTAGTTTTGCTGAATTAATAAAAGTTTGGCCCGCCGCCATCCCACCAGCAAAAGCAGTTAAAACTCCTAATGATGTTACCAAGCTAGTGAAAACCATTGAGGAAAACTCTCAAAAAGTGGTTGATAAATCCAATACCCAAGCACAGCGATAACACTTTAATTTAATGGTAAGTATAGGTTAAGGAGTTTAAAATAGTTAGAAGTTAAGAGCTAGGAGTTATGAATTATGAGTTATGAATCCCAAACTACTAACTCCTAACTTTCAACTCCTCACTTCTAACTCCTAACTCCTAACTAATTACACTCCATTCGTTACTTGAACTAACAACTGATGCAAGAACTTGACTATAAAAAGACCATTGACCTGCTGAACGCCATCATGGAATTTGAACTAGCAGGGGTAGTGCGCTATACACATTATTCTTTGATGGTAACAGGCCCTAACCGCATTCCAATCGTGGCTTTTTTCAAAGCACAGGCAAGTGAGTCTTTACTTCATGCCGAACAAGTGGGAGAAATTCTCACCGGTTTAGATGGGCATCCCTCCCTGAAAATTGCCCCAATGGAAGAAACCTACCAGCATAAAGTCAAGGATATCTTGGAAGAAAGCTTATCCCATGAAAAAAAGGCATTGGAACTGTATAAAAAATTGCTTGAAACTGTCACAAATGCCAGCATTTACCTTGAAGAATTCGCTCGCGGTATGATTGGACAAGAAGAGATGCATAATCTCGAACTGAAAAAGATGCTACGTGATTTTAGTTAATAGTCATTAGTCATTAGACATCTGTGAAAAAAATGTAGAGACGTAGCACTGCTACGTCTCTACAACAGTTCTTTATAAAGCATCATTAATTTCTGGAGATATCTATTGGTTATTGGCTAGAGACTAATGACAAAGGACAAAAAACAAAGGATAAAAGATGAATTTTAGTACTGCTCTACCTACTTTTGTCATAACACTCCGAGAAGGGGTGGAAGCTGCCCTTGTTGTTGGCATTGTGCTAGCTTTGCTGAAAAAAGCAAAACAATCCCGACTGAACTCTTGGGTATATGCTGGTGTCGGCGTTGGCATTGTCGTCAGTGCCTTAATAGGTGTGCTATTCAGTTGGTTAATTCAAATACTGGGAGCCGCGAATCCTCAATACACCACTGTAGTTGAGCCAGCACTAGAAGGTGTGTTTAGTGTATTAGCGATCGCAATGCTCAGTTGGATGCTAATCTGGATGACTAAACAAGCCAGATTCATGAAAGCGACAGTTGAGGGAGCAGTAACAGAAGCGCTGACACAAAACTCAAATGCTGGCTGGGGTGTTTTTACCTTAATTTTAATTGCAGTTGTCCGCGAAGGCTTTGAAACTGTTCTGTTTGTTGCCGCTAATTTTCAACAGGGATTAATGCCAGCCTTGGGCGCTATTGGTGGTTTGGTAGCGGCATCTGCCATTGGAGTGCTGCTATTTAAATGGGGTGTCAAAATTAACATCCGCCAGTTTTTCCAGGTAATGGGCGTTTTATTAGTGTTGATTGTCGCTGGGTTAGTAGTTTCAGCCTTGAAACACTTTGACGAAGCTGTAGCGAATCTTGCCCTAAGCAGTCGTGCCACAGAAAACCTTTGTTTTTATTACGAACGTTTTACAAAAGTCCACTCCTGTATTTTGGGGCCAATGGTTTCCAATACTTCCACAATCTTGCCTGACGAACAGTTTCCTGGCATTATTCTCAAATCTTTATTTGGCTATAGAGACAATCTCTATCTTGTCCAAGCAGTGGGATATGTGACATTTTTACTCACCATTGGAGGACTGTATTTCCGCAGTCTTGGGGGTGTGTCTCGTGAAGGTAGAAAGAATATCCCCTTTAGTCAAAAAACAATTAGTTCTGCAAAAGATTAAGATTTTTGCCTCATTCCCAGTCTCAGACTGGGAATCACTTTTGCGATCGCTTACCATCCAATACAGTTCATAATGAGCAACAAAACACATGAACCTATCCCACTAATATCAAGATTGTGGTAATATATTTTTGACTTGAGTTGGGTGTATCCGTTGATGGCTGGACGTTTTGAGGGTTTGAGCGACCTGGAATGGAAGTTATTTGAAGATATATTTCCTAAGCAGGCATCTAAGCGTGGTAAAGGAATGCCTCATACACCATATCGTCATGTTTTAAATAGCCTGTTGTACATCCTGATTACTGGATGTAGATGGTGTGACATACCGCGTGGGGACATTTGGGCATCGAAAAGCTCATCCCACCGATGGTTGAAAAAATGGCGTTGTGATGGAACATTTGAACATTTACAAGGACGTATTCTAGCGATGCCTGCGGCGGGCTACGCCTACGCAGATGAAAAAGGACTGATAAATTGGGAATTTGGCGCGGTTGACGGGTCTTTTCCCCCTGGGAAAGGAGGGGGTGAAGAAGTTGCGTATGGTGGCAAAGGCAAAGGTATTCTGATTCACACTCTGACTGAAGGCAATGGAATGCCTTTAACTAATTCCACTACTCCAGCTAACGGTAATGAGAGAGAGCAGGTTTTACCTCTGCTTGATAAGGTAAAATTAAAAACTTTGAAGCGCGGTAGACCACGTAAACGATTCAAAGTGCTGGCTACTGATAAAGGCTACGACTCAAAGGAAAAACGTGCTGCTTTACGCAAGCGAGGTATTCGTCCTCAAATCCCAAAACGAGTTTGGAAAACCAAGAAAAACAGAGGAAGACCCATCAAAACCTCTGTTCCTAGATTTCAACAGGAGCGGTGTTTTGCTTGGTATCAACGCAAATACCGCCGTCTCGTTGTCAGATGGGAACGTCAAAAGCTTTACTTTGACGCATTCATTGACCTTGCTACTATCCACATCTGGATTAACAAAATATTATTAGTGGGATAGGTTCAAATAAATACAGATCGATTAACAATTCGTGATGGTGGACGAGTCGATTCTTCGGGTGCTGCAAGCGGCAATGCCGATAGTGTAACGATTAATGCTGGAGAATTTATCGAAGTCAATGGAACTGTACCGGGTTCAATCAATCCGAGTTTAATTATCTCTTCTGCAAATCTCTTAGATGAATCATTGCGTCAAACTTTAAGGCTTCCTCCTGCACCAACAGGAAAATCGGGAAACGTGACTATTAACACACCTGTGTTGCGAGTCGTGAATGGAGCGCAGGTGACAGTAAAAAATGATGGTACGGGAAATGCTGGCAGCTTAAAGGTCAATGCTAATTCGATTTTTCTTGATCGCAAAGGTGGTATTACTGCTGCGACCAAATCTGGAGAAGGTGGTGATATTACAATTAATTTAAAAGACTCTTTGATTCTGCGTCGTGGCAGCAAAATAGATACAGAGTCTTTAGGTACGGGAAATGGTGGCAACATCACCATTAACTCGCCAATTATCGGTGGTTTTGAAAACAGCGATATCATTGCCAATGCTTTTAATGGTAATGGTGGCAATATCAACATTACTACTCAGGGCATCTTTGGCTTAGAGTTTCGCAATCAACTCACAAGAGAAAGTGATATTACCGCTAGTTCACAATTTGGGGTGAATGGTACGGTAGAGATTAATAACGTTGGTGTTGACCCCAATTCTGGCTTAGTCGAACTACCTGCAAATGTTACCGACTCATCCCAGCAAATAGTCAGTGGTTGTTCTGCAAATCAAGGTAGCCGATTTGTTGCCACAGGACGGGGTGGAATACCACAAAATCCAAATCAAGAAGTGATGAGCGATCGCATTTGGTCTGATATCCGCGATCTCTCTGCATCCCGCAAAACTGGCGAAGTGACAGTACAAATACCAGCATCTCCTGAAACTCTCGTCCAAGCTACTTCCTGGCATCGTAATGCTGAGGGGAAAATTGAGTTAGTTGCAAATAAATCTTTTAATCAGGTGCAACAACCATTAACCTGTGCTGCTCTTCCAAAGAGTTAATTTTAGCGTAAAACCCCCGAATTATATTATTCGGTGGATATAAGTGAATAAGCCAAATTTATTTGGCATTATTTATGCTAGACCTGATCTTATAATTCTTGGATTTGATTCAGCACAGATGCTAAACTTGAGCGCACTGGTAGGACTTGTGGGATTATTCGTCATCGCTATTCACGCTTGGTCAAGATTACCAGATACTATACCAGTCCACTTTGGATTTGATGGACAAGCGGATGGTTGGGGGAGTAAAAAAGTTCTGTGGTTGTTACCAATCATCGGTTTAGCAATTTATGGACTTTTAACATTTATTAGTCGTTATCCCAATACATTTAATTATCCAGTTGTAATTACTGAAGAAAACGCTTTAAAGCAGTATCAAATTGCTTGTTCAATGTTGGATTGGTTAAAAAGCGAGATGGTTTGGATATTTGTTTACATTGAATGGCAAATATTCCATCTAGCGACTACAGAAAATCCCAATTTAGGGGTATGGTTTATACCTGTAACATCAATAATTATATTTGCGACAATTGGATATTGGTTGAGTCAATCTTTTCTGGCACGTTAACGCCATACAAAATAGTCCCGAATGTCATTTTAATGAGTGCATTACAAGAACAATGGAAGCCAAAAGTATGGCGTGATGAGTAGATTGAACTACCCTGAGTTAGAGTCACCCAGGCAAAGGTGATGGAATGGCGCAGCTTCCAAGTGGGGGTATGATGTACGTAATCGTCTCGTTGCTAAGTTTCCAAGTCCATTGCTTTGAGTCCCAACCCAATGGCATTTGAACGACAATTAGGGGTAGATATAGTATGGCTGACACCAGGGGCAACAACCGCGATACCCTGGAAGAAGAACGAGATACCAGGAGTTAATTCCAAAGATTGTAATCGTTGATATGGCTGGTTTTCTTGGCGAATGTAAGTACCTTGCTTTTGACGCAGCACAAAGCTAATGTCCTTGCTACTCCTTTACCCCCCCCTATTTTCCTTAACCGAGCAGTATTGATAGGAGTCCTATATGGGAATACTAAATCCAGAAATCGTCAGGATTTACCAGCATGGTTAGCAATCTAATTAGTATTCCCGGATATTACATAACTGAAGAACTCTACAATGGTTCCAGAACCCTTGTTTATCGGGGGTATCAAGAAACCGACTCCTTAAGAGTAGTTATCAAGCTGCTGAAAAATCCTTATCCCAGCTTTAGCGAACTCGTACAATTTCGCAATCAATACACCATTGCCAAAAATCTCAACTTAAAAGGAATCATCCACACCTACAGCCTAGAACCGTACAAGAATAGTTATATATTGGTGATGGAAGACTTTGGGGGAATTTCCCTCAAGGATTATTTCGCCAACAATAATAATGTCGCGTCTCTAGATGAATTTTTACAAATAGCCATATCTCTATGTGACATCTTAGATATTCTTTACCGTCAGAGAATTATTCATAAAGATATTAAACCCAGCAATATTTTAATTAACCCCGAAACCAAACAAATAAAGCTAATTGATTTTAGTATTGCCTCTTTGTTACCACGAGAAATCCAAACGCTCATCAGCCCTAATGTATTAGAAGGTACACTTGCTTATATTTCTCCAGAACAAACAGGAAGGATGAATCGGGGAATTGATTACCGGACTGACTTTTATTCTTTGGGTGTAACTTTTTACGAATTACTCACAGGAAAGTTACCCTTTAAGTCAAACGAACCAATTAAATTGGTACACGATCATATTGCTAAACAAGTATCATTTTTAGCTGACAGCAAAGAAATTCCTCAAGTTATTTCTGATATCGTCATCAAATTGATGGCAAAAAATGCTGAAGACAGATATCAAAGTGCATTCGGTCTGAAATATGATTTAGAAAATTGTTTTTATCAACTTAAAGAAACAGGAAAAATCGAATATTTTAAAATAGCTCAACGAGATATTTGTGATAGATTTATTATCCCTGACAAACTCTATGGACGAGAAACCGAAATAGAAAACCTGCTCAAAGCGTTTGATCGCGTTAGTACGGGCACAACTGAAATGATGCTGGTAGCTGGTTTTTCGGGTATTGGTAAAACTGTGGTTGTCAACGAAATTCATAAACCTATTATTCGTCAACGCGGTTATTTTATTAAAGGCAAATATGACCAATTTAATCGTAATATTCCCTTTTCGGCATTTGTGCAAGCATTCCGAAATTTAATGGGACAATTATTAACAGAAAGTGATGCTCAAATCCAACAATGGAAAACCAAAATTTTAGAGGCTGTGGGTGAGAATGGGCAGGTAATTGTTGAAGTTACTCCTGAGTTAGAAAAAATTATTGGTACTCAACCACCAGCGCCAGAATTATCAGGAACGGAGGCACAAAATAGATTTAATTTATTATTCCAGAAATTCACCCAAGTTTTTACAAGTTTTGAACATCCATTAGTAATATTTTTAGATGATTTACAATGGGCTGATTCGGCATCGTTAAAATTAATGCAGCTGTTAATGGCTGATACAGGACATCTTTTATTAATTGGTGCATACCGAGATAATGAAGTCAATCCCGCTCATCCATTAATGTTGACTTTGAGTGAAATTCAAAAAACAGTAGCAACTATTAATACTATTATTTTAGCTCCACTGAATCAAAGTAAGGTAAATCAATTAGTTGCTGAGACACTTAAGTGTACAGAAGTTTTAGCATTACCTCTTTCTCAATTGGTATATCAGAAAACTCAAGGTAATCCTTTTTTTGCGACACAATTTCTCAAAGCGTTGCATCAAGATGGACTAATTAAATTTGACTTTGATTTAGGTTGTTGGCAATGTGATATCGCAGCAGTGACTGTGCGATCGCTCACTTCGGATGTGGTTGAATTTATGGCATTGCAGTTACAAAAACTACCAAAATCAACACAAGAAGTTTTAAAGTTAGCTGCATGTATAGGGAACCAGTTTGATTTAGCAAATTTGGCAATTGTTTCGGAAAAATCGGAAATTGAAACAGCTGCGGATTTGTGGACAGCTTTACAAGAAGGTTTGATTTTACCCCAAAGTGAAGTTTATAAATTTTATCAGGAAGAAGATCCGCAGCAATTGGCGGTGTCAAATGGGAATACCAGTCAACTATTAGCACAATATAAGTTTTTGCACGATCGCGTTCAACAAGCAGCTTATTTTTTGATTGCTGAAGAACAAAAGCAAGCAACCCATCTGAAAATTGGCCGTCAGCTTTGGCATAATCTTTCCCAGAGTGAGCAAGAAAGCCAGCTTTTTACCATTGTCAATCATCTGAATGTCGGGCGCGATTTAATTATTGAGCGATCGGAGCGCGATCGCGTTGCACGATTGAATCTCCAAGCCAGTCAAAAAGCCCAAGCTTCTGTTGCTTATGAAACAAGTCGCCGCTATTGTTACTCCGGGCAACTTTTTATGAGTGATGACAGTTGGAAAGAGGATTATTCTTTCCGTTTTGAACTCGCGATCGCAACCATTAAGGCTGAATATTTTAACCATAACTTGCAAGTTGCTCAACAACTGTCGCAAGAAACCCTAGAAAAAGCCAATACTTTGCGCGATCGGATCAAAATTCATGAATTGCAAATTCTTTTTAAAATCAATGAAAATAAAATGAATGAGGCGATTTGTCTCGCTATTGATGTTCTCGCTCTTCTCGATATTACTCTACCGAAAGAATCGCGGAAAATTCAAGTAGAAATTGAATCGCTTCGCCAAGAGATTGCCTTACCAACGCCAGAAATTGCCCATCTTATTCTGCTAGACGTAGTTAACGATGAAGACAAAATAGCGGCAATTCGCATTCTGACCAATGCCAGTTCTGCTTCTTATATCGCCGATCCAAATATTTACCCTGCGATTGTTCTTCATACCGTTCTACAATGTATGAAATACGGGCATTCTCCCCTCGCAGCGTCGGCTTACAGCTGGTATGGAGCGCTTTTATGCGGAGTTTATAATGAAATTGATGCGGGATACGAGTTTGGCAAACTCTCCTTACAATTGCTAGAGAAGTTTAACAGTCGTACTCTGATAGCCAAGGTTACTAATATGTTTAACGTATTCATTCGACCTTGGAAAGAGCATCTCCAGAACGCGATCGCGGATCTTCCCGAAGCAATTCAAAGTGGATTTGACAATGGCGATGTAGAATACGCTTTCTATGCTGCTGTTCACTATTGCAACTATATATTCTATCGGGGAATTCCATTAGAAGCGGTACAACAAGCTCAACAATGCTACCTCCCAGTAATTATCAAGGCACAATATGAATTTCACGAAGGCTTTCTTCGCATCAATCAACAAGTTGTTGCCAATCTTCTTGGAGAAACGGAGGAACCGCAATATCTTCAGGGTTCAATTTTAGACGGGGAAACTTCTTTATCTCAATGGTTGCAAAACAATCTTGTTTTTTTGGTTCTCTGTTTCTATGAAGCCCAGACGCGACTTGCCTATTTATTTGAGGATTATATGGCGGCTGTTGAGGCTGGAGAAAAAGGGTGGCAATACCGACAAGCTGCGATGGGAACCCTTTATGTGTCAGAGCATAACTTTTATTACAGTTTGGCATTGTTGGCGAATGGAATATTAACCTCGCACGAAAGCGATCGCGTTGCTGCCAATCAAAACCAATTAAAGATTTGGGCGAAGTTTGCTCCTAGTAATTTTCAACACAAGTACGATCTGGTTGAAGCCGAACGGTATCGAATTCTGGGGGAAAAAACAGATGCAATCGAGCAATACGATCGTGCGATCGCTTTGGCTAAAGAAAACGGCTATATTCAAGAAGAAGCCCTAGCCAACGAACTCGCTGCTAAATTTTACCTCGACTGGGGTAAAGAGAAAGTCGCTGCAGGTTATATGCAAGAAGCTTACTACGGTTATGCTAGCTGGGGAGCAAAAGCCAAAGTTGCAGACTTAGAAAAACGTTATCCCAAATTATTAGCAACCATACTCAAACAGCCACAAATCGCCGTAAACCTTAGCACCACAATCGCCAATATAGCTTCTGCAACTGTTTTATCTAACAGTACAAGTATTTCTAATACCCTAGACTTAGCAACAGTTTTAAAAGCATCACAAGCACTATCTAGTGAAATTAAACTAGAAGACCTACTATCAAACTTAATGCAGATAGTGATGGAAAATGCAGGAGCAGATAAATGCGCTTTAATGTTATTTAAAGGTAATAATTTAACTCTAGAAATAACTGCTACATCACAAACAGCTAACACAAAAATTCATAGCATTTTGCTGCAATCGATATCAGTAGAATCTAGCACAGAGATTCCTGTCAGTGTAATTAAGTATGTTTCTCGGACAAGTGAAACCTTAATTATAGATGATGCAATGGCTCAAGCTTCCTTCGCTTCAGATTCATATCTACAAAAGCAGCAACCAAAGAGTATATTATGTACCCCCATCATCAACCAAGGAAAATTGATTGGTATTCTTTACTTAGAAAATAATTTCACTATCGGAGCATTTACGCGCGATCGCCTGCAAGTTCTCAAATTCCTGACAACTCAAGCTGCCATATCTTTAGAAAATGCCCAACTATATCGCCAATTAGAAGAGTATTCCCATACTTTGGAAGAAAAAGTTTCTGAACGCACTCAGCAATTGCAACAACAAACAACTCAAATAGAATCAACCCTAAAAAAACTTTACGCGACTCAAGCCCAATTAATTCAAGCTGAAAAAATGTCTGGTTTGGGGCAATTAATTGCTGGTATTGCCCACGAAATTAATAATCCAATTAATTTCATTTATGGCAACCTAAAACCAGCAGATGAATACGTTACATCCTTAATTGAATTAAATTATTTATACCAAAAAAGCTACCCAGAGCCAATACCAGAAATTGAAGAGAAAATTGCTGAGTTGGAACTAAATTTTTTGGTAAGTGATTTACAAAAGCTGCTGGGATCGATGAGAACAGGAGCAGAACGCATTCGCCAGATAGTTCTTTCACTGCGTAATTTTTCCCGTTTGGATGAAGCTGAAATCAAAGCAGTAGATGTTCATGAAGGTATTGATAGCACGCTGTTAATTTTACAGCATAGGCTCAACAATAGTAGCAAAAATGCAGAGATTTCAATCATTAAAGAATATAGTCAAATGCCTTTAGTTAATTGTTATCCATCTGCTTTAAATCAGGTATTCATGAATATTCTCAATAATGCCATTGATGCCCTAAGAAAATTAGATGTCAATCACAAACCAACTATTACGATTCGTACTGAAATTCAAGAGCAAAAATATGTTTCTATTCACATTATTGACAACGGGACAGGGATGAGCGAATCAGTACAAAATAAGATATTTGAACCATTCTTTACTACGAAGTCTATAGGCAGTGGCACAGGCTTAGGATTGTCAATTAGCTATTCGATTGTCGTAGAACAACATGGAGGTCAGTTAAACTGTATTTCGGCTCCAGGAAAGGGTACAGAATTTGTCATTAAAATACCAGTGTAAATTGATTCGCATATCTGGGAATAGGGCATCACCGTGGTCGGGTAGCAGGACTATATCGCTATAATCCCGCCCCCTCAGAACCGGACTTGCGCCTTGCAACGCATCCGGCTCAAGCAAGTCATAAACTACAACCAGAAATTTTTAAACGTTTGCTAATTTGTTTGACGGCAGATTCAACAGCGCCAGAACCAATGGAACATAAGGCTTCTTCAGAGAAATACAGGTAGTTGACAATCCTTTCCGAATGCTTTTTAAGATAGTTGATGAAGTTTTTTGCCTGCTTTTTTGTCAAATCAACAAACAGAGCGTAGGCGTAGCCCGTTGTCCAGAAAAATTATTAATCCAAGAGCAGGTATGTTTATGCTTATTTTATTTAAGACAAATGCCCACATTTCAAGTATTAGGAATGTTCTTTGGTATTTCTAAGACAGGAGCTAATGATACATTCCATAATTGGATACCCATTCTTCGTGATATCTTACCATCTAGCTTATTAGAACAAGTCTCAAATAATGAAAGCAATTTACTGTTTGTTCAAGAAGTCTTAACGAACTTCAGATTATTGGTCGATAGCATGGAACAGCCTATAAATAGACCTTCTGACGATAAAGAACAACAAAAATATTTTTCAGGAAAGAAGAAGCAACATACTTTAAAAAATCAAGTAATCGGGTTGCCATCAGCTAAAGATATTGTAGAGGTAGACGTAGGCTCTCGTGAGACAACAGCAGATATAAGTTTGTTCCGTAAGTCTCAGGAAAAATTTGATAAGTCTCAACCATTTTCAGGGGATAAGGCATACCAAGGTGGTGAAAATATTACTACCCCTTATAAAAGAAAACCTAAACAAGAATTAACCCAGCAACAGAAAGATGAAAATAAGGCTTTGTCTAGTAATCGTATATTTATTGAGCATTTGATTAGGTTGCTGAAAATATTTCGCATAGCCTCACAAAGATTTCGCTTAAGAATTGATACTTATGAACAGATTATCTTAACAGTTTGTGGGTTAGTTAGGCTAAGAATTGGTAGTTTAGTTTTACCAAATTAATTACTATTAATAGTAATGCTAATTTAGATAACTAGGAAGTATTATTTATGGCTCTAAACTATCAGTAACTATTTCAAAGCCTTATGATTACGTTTTCACGAAGATATCAAAGCTTGCTCTTAAAGCTTTGAACAGTCTGGCTTTGGAGTTTTCGAACAAGTCTTCTGATCTGCGATCGCACAAAAATTGCTGTTTACTGGTGATAAAGCGACTATTTGGTGAAAAAACTGAAATTTTTTTAGGCAAGCTCTATCAGAAATCGTAAATTTACTGAGACTGCTATATTCGGTCTGGAATCCTGTATTGTGCATTTGTAGCTTTGTATAAACACCACCTCAACAGTGATTATGCTTTTTTTGGACGGTTATCGGATTTTTTTGGCTAAGTCGCCCAAAGATGACCCCAGGATAAAATATCGTCAGAAAGTGAAACGGCGAATTAATCGCAGTAATTGTATTATTCCTGCTGAACGCATATTAAACTCGTTGCCTTTCCAATTGAATGTTGCACCTATAGGTGAACAGATTATTGATGAACCCAAGCCAACTGTGGAAAAATTAGATGAATTCATCGAGCAAAATCAAGTTAGAGATGATGAAATTCTTGGACAACAATTTATTACCAAAAGTCTTGCAAATCAGTTTGAGTTTGACATAGTAAAGGTGGATGCTCAAGGGAAAATCGTCACCAGCAGTCGGGGATGTGCTGAGTTATTTGCTGAAAAATTGGGTAATGGTGTAGTCATAGAAATGGTGTCCATTCCCAGTGGCAAATTTTTTATGGGTTCATCAGAAGATGAACTAGAGCGTAGTGAAGATGAAAGCCCTCAGCATCCAGTAACTATGCAGAATTTTTGTATCAGTAAATATCCTGTCACTCAAGCACAGTGGAAAGCCGTAGCAGAATTACCACAGGTAAACATTAACCTAGAAGCTAACCCATCAAGTTGGAAAGGGGATAGACGGCCTGTAGAGCAAGTATCTTGGTATGATGCGGTTGAGTTTTGCTCACGCCTTACTGCCTATACAACTCGGCTGTACCGCCTTCCCAGCGAAGCCGAATGGGAATATGTGTGTAGAGCTGGAACAACAACACCATTTCATTTTGGTGAGACAATTACATCAGAACTGGTAAACTACAATGCTAACTACATTTATGCCAGGCGTGTAGAAGGAACCTACAAAGAGGAGACTACAACTGTAGGCAGTTTTAACGCCGCTAACACATTTGGGTTATACGATATGCACGGTAACGTCTGGGAATGGTGTCTCGATGATTGGCATCATAACTATGAAGGCGCACCCAATGATAGCAGTCCTTGGTTTGATAAAAACAATGATCATCTTTCTCAAAAACTTGGAGCAGTCGTAATGCGGGGCGGTTCTTGGTACAACATTCCTAATAACTGCCGTTCCGCGTATCGCCTCTTCAGCACCGATCGCAACAACCACACCGACAAGATTGGTTTTCGTATTGTCTGCGAGGTTGGTAGGCTTATTTAGTAGCTCTTTATACTTTAGTTTTTGCACTTTACACCATTTTGATTCGAGCTTTGAATTACTGACACACAACAAAATGGTGCTAGTATTCACAACAACGACACTTAAAAACGCTCAAGCTAAATCCATGCCAGATTCAGAAGGCCCCAAACAAGTCAATGACAACGACTTACGCAATGACCAGTTTGGCGGTGGGTTGATTAACGGTGGCACAGTAAACACTGAGCGAATTAGCGGCGACATCTACAACATTCACCTTGGGCAGCATACGCTGATGTCAGGTAATTCAGTCCAATCACAGAAGCAACGGCAGCGATTGCAACAAGAAAGAAATTCACTCGAAAAAGCTTACACCCTTCAAAGCCAGAAAGTTGCAAATTTACGAACAGCGTTGGTTATTGAAACTGATGTAACGCGCAAGTTCCAATATGAACACCAGCTTCAGTCAGAAGAACGCACACTGAACGAGCTTGGTGACAAGTTGGATGCAATTGAACAATACTTGCAAGTTACTGATAATTCTGGGGTAGAAACAGACATAAGTATATATATTGAAAGACCACCAATTGAGGACAAATGCTATAAAGCAATCGTACAACCAGGAGCATTGATTCGTCTCAAAGCCCCGCAAAGAATGGGGAAAACATTACTGCTGGAGAAAACCCTAGACTATGCAAGACACCAGGGTTATCAAACCGCAAAATTAGATTTACAACTGGCTGATATTGATGTTCTGGCTAACTTAAAAACATTTCTACAATGGTTATGTGTTGATGTTGCTGACAGTTTGGAGCTAGAACCCCAACTAGATAAACATTGGCAAGAGGTTTTTGGACTGAATAAAAACTGTACTCGTTATTTTCAAAAATATCTATTATCGGTTACTGATACTCCTCTAGTTTTAGCTATAGATAACTTTGAGAGACTTTTTGAATATCCAGAAATTTTTCCTCAATTCTGCTTATTACTGCGGGGATGGTATGAGGCAACGAAACAAGGAGACAAGATTGGTAATATTTGGAAGAAACTGCGGTTAGTGGTAGTTCATTCAACTTAATCTTACCCTTCTTTAGACAGTAATCATTCCCCGTTTAATGTGGGATTGGCAATTGACTTACCCGAATTTAATCTGCAACAAGTAACAAACCTCGCCAAACAACAAGATTTAGGATTCCTGAGAGAAGAAGATTTGGCTCAGTTGATGGAGTTAGTTGGAGGGCATCCTTACTTGATACAATCTGCGCTCGCCCACCTCAAAAGTCAGCAAGTGACCTTAGAAGAATTGTTAAGACTTGCACCAACAGAGCAAGGAATCTTCAGTGACCACTTGCGACAACAACTGTGGCATTTACAACACAAACCTCAGCTTGATATAGGGTATAAAAAAGTAGTGATGACGAATGCACCCGTGAGGTTAGATACTGAAGTTGCGTTCGTTTAAGTTGCATAGCTTGGGATTAGTAAAACTTGTTAAGCTGTTCAGCATTTAAATTGGGTATAATAAAAAACTGAATTCAGTCAAAAAATGGAATAATGCCAGCAAAAAATCATTTAACTTCTCAGCAGATAGAGAAACTACAAAAAGCTTTAAAACTGGAAGAAAATGGAGAAATAAGAGAAAGAATACTAATTCTCTTGTTGCTTAATGACGGGAAAACACAAGCTAACATAGCAGAATTTTTGGGTTGTTCTTTAAATAAAGTATCATATTGGTGTGTACATGGAGACCCAGAGAATCTAGAAAGCCTAAAAGATGAGAGGATGAAGGGAAACCATAAAAAAGCCACAGATAAGTATATAGAAATATTACTAGAAACTATAGATAAAGAACCAGAAGAATTAGGATACGAGTTTGGCAGATGGACAGCGCAGAGATTAGCAACATATTTAGAGCAACTCACAGGCATACAATTAAGTGGTTCTCAAGTAAGGAGGATATTAGAGAAAAAAAGTACGTCTACCTCTGGACAAAATATAGCTTAGAGTCCAAGAGGAATCTAGAAAAAAGAAAAGCATTTAAACAGAAAATAGCAGAGTATTTAAGAATAGAGAAAGAGCATCCAGAACGATTACAGGTATGGTTTTGGGATGAGAGTGGCTTTAGTTTAAGGGTGATAAGAAGAAAATCATGGTGTAAAAAAGGTCACTCTAAAAACGTGAGAGGAGACAGAAGAAAAGGGAGAATTAATGTGATGGGAGGATTAAGGTATTCAGATAAGAAAAGATTTGTAGAATTTATTGATAAAGGGAATGCAGACAATTTTTACAAAGTCCTAAAAATCTTTTATGAAGAAATAGTTTTCGATTGGGTAGAAGCTGGTAATCAAGCTAAAGATTTTGCGGAGAAGGGAGCAAAAATAGTTATTATTCTTGATAATGCAAGTTTTCACAAAAAGCAAGAGTATATTAATAAAATTGAAACAGAAATGCCGAATATTCATTTAGAGTTTCTCCCGGAATATAGCCCAGATTATAACTTAATTGAATTGGTCTGGCACTCGACAAAAGAATATATTGCTAATCGGCTATTTCAATCAATTGAAGACCTAGAATATTTATTACATCAACTTTTAAATGAAGGAGAGTTAATTATTAAATGGGGACGAAAACTCAAAAATAAAGGCGATGCTGTTATCACAATTTAAATGCACAACAGCTTAGTAATGATTGCGTTCCTGGTTGTGATTTGTATCGTCAGTATTTCTCAACTCGTTTGGAGTAGGTAAATCGTGGTTGACCAATAAGTAAGTCGGCGGGAAAATTTATAAGTATGTAACAAAATTTTAACCAGAGAGATTAGAGTTAAATTTAATACGTTGTGTCCTATAATTTCCTCTTTCTCCTCTAGCTTGAACACCATCTATTACTGCGTAAGCAAGATCCAACTCATCATCAAACATTCGTCCTGCTAGTTCATCCTTTTTAAGGTGTTGCCATTCCAATTCAATCGGATTCATTTCGGAGCAATATTTGGGCAAAAAGAAGATGTATAAACCCATCTGTTCCCACTTTGACCATAACTGCTGCACCTGAAGACATCGATGTATCGGCCCGTTGTCCTGCACTATTACTCTGATGCGCCCGATCTTTTGGGCTGACTCCGCTTCTTGCTCCATCATCTGGATATAAGATTTTCTGTCAACACCACCAATAACCAAACCGTAAACAAAGCTGATTATTGGTTGAAAAAATCCAATAATGCTTAATCTACGACCACGACGTTTACTTTGTTCTAGTCGTTTTTGCTCACCTCGGAAGTAATAGGTGTAACCCGGTTCGCTCCATGCACAAAACCCTGATTCATCCAAATACTTCAAGTCTATTTCTCCACTAGCAGCAGACAGTTCTAACATATCTAGGTCTGCTTGCTTTATTTCTTGGACTTTTGGGTCTTGTTTCCCTTTGTGGCTCTTTCTGACTCGTTTCCAAATAACCCCTTTTTTTGAGTACCCGTCTTAATCTGTCGGGACTCAGTTTAATAGAGCGATCTCTCTCTAATTTTTGAGCTAGTTGACGACTGTTATATGTACGTGGCTCTTCTTTGAGACATTCCTCCAAAAATACTATATCCTCTTCGCTATACTTGGTTTTGCCTCCTCTACCTGGGTTATCCCAAAGCCCTTCTAAATCAAGTTTTCGCCATTTATGTAAGATTTCTCTTACCGTTTGAGGAGTCCAATTGAAATGAGCAGCTATTTTTTCTACGTACCAGCCATGTGCATTTAGTCTAATGACCTCTGCTCGGTCTTTAACTTTCTGTGGTACATCCGCAGTTCTTAGGTTTAACAGGGTTTTATCTTGCTCATAGCTTAGGAACACCCTTAGACGAGCGCCCATACTCAGTCACCTCGGTAGATATATTCTCCGTATTTATTTATCTTTACATAGTTTGGTTTTTCCATGCCGACTTACTTACATATTCTCTGGAAGTCTACCTGAAAATGCCAGCACCTACGTCATACGAGAAGCTGATTCACAGTTATATGAAGGTCTGAAGGCGGGAAAGTTTTGTTACGTACTAAATTCAAGACAGAGTGGAAAATCCAGTTTGCGTGTGCGAACCATGCAGCGATTGAGAGATGATGGCGTACAGTGTGCCGCAGTTGACCTTTCTGCTGGAGGTATTCAGAATGTCCCTCCCGAACAATGGTATGCAGATTTAATTGACACGCTTATTGACAGTTTTGGATTAGATTTAGATTTTGGTGATTGGTGGGAGGCGAATCAATTAAATTCATTAGTAACAAGATTCCGCAAGTTTTTGGTAAGGATTCAGGTAGCAGAGTATTGACAAAGGGAACACTTGAGGGGGAGTATCACAAATATGAACCAAAACCTACCTCAAGATTTAGACCGAGAAAGCTTGAACCAGTTGTCGAAGGGAGAACTGGTAGAGATAATTATTGAGCAGAGTAAGGTAATACGTGAGTTACAGAAAATCATTGTAGAACTACAGCAAGAAATAGAGCGTTTAAAAGTTAGTCAAGATTTGGATAGCTCTAATTCGTCGAAACCACAGTCTGGGGACATTTTGAAAAAGAGCGAAAACAAAAAATCACCCCCACAAGAAGAATCAAATCAGCCTCGAAAGAAACCAGGTGGACAGCCAGGACATCAAGGTAAGACTCGTAAGGGTTTTGGCAGAATAGATCGTTATGAAATGTTGCGTCCTACGGATTGTGTTTACTGTGGTCAAAAAGCATTTGCACCCCTAGCATTAATTGTAGAAAAACAAGCGGTAGCGCAACTAGTAGAACGTCCTATAGAAATAGTGGAGTATCAACGTCACACCTGCATCTGTGAGTGTTGTGGCAATTTACAAACAGCCGACTGGCCACAAGAAATGATTCCAGGGCAAGATTTAGGAACATCGTTACAAGCATTTTTAGGGTGGGCAAATAATTATGCACATATGCCCTACGAAAAACAGCAAGAAATGTTATGGGAATTGGGGAAAATTGATATTGGGCTGGGGACGTTAGTTGCAACCAATGAACGGATAACTGGGGCAATTGAACCGAGCGTCATTGAGTTAAGTAGTTGGATAAAACAGACACAACCTAACATTCATGTAGATGAAACACCTTGGTCTGTCAAAGGAATTAAAGAATGGTTATGGGTAGTTGCCAATTCTGATTTCTGCCTGTTTACTGCGGCTGATACTCGTTCACGAGCCGAATTAGAAACAATTCTGGGGGCTAAATATACAGGGGTAATCAGCAGCGACGATTTTAGTGTTTACAATGGTTATCAAGCTTTTGCTCAACAGAAATGTTTGGCTCATCTACGCCGTCACTTCAAAAAACTAATTCAACTTCCCGGTCTTCACAACAAAGCGATTGGCGAAGCTTTTGTTGATTTAATTGATGAAGCTTTTAAGAATTATGCCCAATGGTTTGAGACTCTCAACTCCAACAGTTACAACGATTGGGTCATTCAATTCAAACCTAAGTTGCATTCTTCACTGGATAAATGGATTAACTTGGCAGGAGCTACAGCCGGACAGCTTTTACGCTCTTTACGCATTAAAGCTGATCAATGGTGGTATTTCCTTGACCATCCTGAAGTTCCTCCTGATAACAATCAGGCCGAGCGCTCGCTGCGTTTGGCTGTGACAAAACGGAAAGTTAGTGGTGGTTCCCGTTCGATGGAGCGGTTTCAACACACTGCTAATTTGTTGACGGTAGTATAGACTTGTCGCCGTCAAGGTAAGTCTGTCATTGATTTTTTTGCACAAGCTCTAATTGCTCATTCTAATAATTCTGAGTCTCGCCCTTCTTTACTTCCTCAATATTAGACCTGAATCCTTACAGTTTTTGGAAGAAGTATTACTTGTTGAAGTTCAAGAAGATATCGTTATCTTTATTGATGAAATTGATAGCGTACTCAGTTTAAATTTTCCCACAGATGACTTTTTTGCATTGATTCGTGCTTGTTATAACAAGCGTGTTGATAACCCTGAATATAATCGCCTAACTTTTTGTTTATTAGGTGTAGCATCACCGAGTAATTTGATTGCAGATAAACAGCGTACTCCGTTTAATATTGGTAAAGCTATCTCTCTCAAGAGTTTTCAATTGCATGAAGCTGAACCATTAGAAAAGGGTTTGCATGAGAAGTTTAATAATCCCCAAGCGATAATACAGGAGATTTTGCAGTGGACTGGGGGGCAACCATTCCTGACTCAAAAGCTCTGTCAGTTCATGGTTGAAGAATCTGAAGAAGAAAATCCTCGTTCAGTAGAACAAGTTGTTAGATCGCGGATTATTGAAAACTGGGAATCACTTGATGAACCTGAACATCTGCGAACAATCCAAGCAAGGATTTTGCGGGATGAACAACGGGCAGGGTATTTACTAGAACTGTACCAACAAGTCAGATTGAGTGAGAAAGAAGTTGAGTTCAAGGGGCGACAATCGCCTCTCAACCGTGCAAGCTAAAGGTTTGGGAGGCACAGACCCCTGAAAAAATTTGTGTGTTTATTGAGAATGAACTGTACAGTTATTAAGGGGTTACCTGTAGGGTACAGTTTAATGGTAAAAAAGAACGGTCTCGTAATTTGACCAAGACCGTCGTCATAATGCTGGCATCATTCTACCAAAACTTCTTAGAAAAATACCTAAATAAAGCACAGTTAATCACCCTGAAGATGTTGGTGTGGTTGTTACAAAATCAGAAACAGGTGAAGATAGAAAGGCTGGCAGCGACCCTACCTTTACCTATACAACAAAACAGTCGTAGACGGCATATTCAAAGGTTTTTAACACTAAATGCCTTGAGTGTAGTATTGCTGTGGTTTCCTATCATTGAAGCAATAATTAACCGACATTTTCAAGTAGGGTCACAATTAGCCATTGCAATGGATAGAACACAGTGGAAAGAAAACAATGTGTTGATGGTTAGCGTAATTTACCAAAAAAGAGCGTGGCCAATATATTGGTGTCTGTTAGAGAAAGATGGTTGCAGTAATCTCACTGAACAGCAAAAAGTATTACGCCCAGTAATTCGTTTATTAAAAACGTACAAATTAGTAATTATTGGAGATAGAGAATTTCACAGTGTAGAACTGGCGCATTGGCTCCACAAGCAGAACCTCAGTTTTGTATTTCGTCAGAAAAAGGATACTACTTACCGCCAAAAAGGGCAAAAATTTCAGCCTTTAAGTAGTATTGAGATTTATCCAGGCATCCGCCAGTTTTATCCCAATGTTAAGTTTACTCAAAAACGGGGTTTTGGTAGGTTTAACTTAGGAGTTTACTGGAAACGAAAGTATAGAGGTAAACAAGAAAAAGAAGCTTGGTACTTATTAACTAATTTACCTGATTTAAACACTGCCCTCAAAATATATGGTCAACGTTTTGGCATTGAAGCGATGTTCAAAGATTGCAAAACAGGTGGTTATAATCTAGAAGCTTCTCAAGCCAACCCTGATAGACTTGTACGTTTGATTTTCTTAATTGCTTTAGCTATGACTAGTGCTTGGTTACATGGACAAAGGACTAAATTTCAAAAACAAGAATCATATATTTGTCGTAGCCAAGAAAAAAATAGAAATCAAAAACGTCACAGTAATTTCTGGATAGGTTTATATGGTCAAAATTGGATAGTAGCTTGGCATGAGTGTCAAGCATGGGTCGAGGAACTGGTCAGTTTCATTCGCAATAAGAAAGCATATTATCAGCAAGGTTTAAGGGCTATGAAGCTTATACAGCAAGCTCTTTAGCTCGCTTGTCGCCCCTTGAAGAAGTTGAGATAATAGCAGATGATACTTTGGAGCAAAGCGAGTTACAGCTTTCAGGATTAGTTGTTAGACAGCAAGGGAAGCTGAGAATCTATAACCAGATTTATCGTGAGATATTTGATTTTAATTGGATTGAAAACCAACTAAACAACCTGCGTCCCTATTCTGAGAATTTTCGCTTTTGGGTGGCTTCTGGAGGTGCTGATGACTCACGCCTGCTGCGAGGCAAGGCTTTACAATCAGCAGAAGAATGGGCAAGAGATAAGAACTTAAGTTATCAGGATAAGCAGTATTTAGCAGCTAGTAAAGAGAAAGAAATTCAGGAGGAGATTGCTGTTAAGGAACAAGAGGCTACATTAGAAAGAGAGAGGAAAGATAAGGATGCAACACAAGCCAGAAACCAATTACTTAGTAAGGCTAATCAGAAAGCTCAACGAATAACTAGTATTGGAGCAATTGCTTTAATTGTAACATTAATAGGATCGGCAATTGTAGGATTGTCCAGTAGAAAACAACTTGATGAAACTCACGATGAAGTTGTAGCTGTTCAAAATTTAAACAAACTAGCTGGAGTATTAGAGAAAAATACTGACTCTAATTCTGAAGGAATTACTTTTAATTCAAATGAAGCTTTGAGACTGTCTGCCTTATCTTTTAACGTTAGTAATCATCAACTTAAACAAGCATTAGTTTTTGCTACTACTTCACAAGCACATCAACAGTTAAAAAATCTGAAAGAGGCAGAATCAGAAATTAAGCAAAGTCAGGGGTTATTACAAAAAGCGGATCATAAAGTTTTAGAATCTAAGCAAGGCTTACAAGTTAAGGTATTAGTCCAGAAAAGTCAAGGTGATTTACTAGCCAAAAACAAACAAACCCAGAATGCCATAGCATCTTATACTCAAGCATTTAATATCCTAAAAGCTAATCCCAATGAAACTGATTTCACTAAAGACAATCAATTGCTCACAGGCGAAAATATTGAATCAGTTCATCGGAGTTTAATTAAACTCAGCCTTCAAGATAAAGAATTAAAAAAACAGGTTTAAGAATCCCTAACACAACATTTATATGCTCAACTTGGATATTTTCTGAAGGCAAAAAATTGGGAGTTGGCTGACAGAGAAACAGATAATCTCATGCTTAATATTGCTAAAAGAGAAACAGAAAGATATTTAGATTATAAACAAATTAATAGTTTCTCTTGTGACGACCTGCGAAAAATAGACCAGCTTTGGATCAGCAATTCTGATAACCGTTTTGGCTTTAGTGTGCAAAAGAAAATATGAATCAGCACTAAGAATAGGCTGGGTGTAAAATCTGAAGACTGGAACGACAAAGACAATGAAAATTATTTGCAGTTTGCCAAGGCAGTAGGATGGTATGATGAGAAAATAGAGGACACTACGAGCCGCTCAAGAGGTAGTTTTGTAAGCTACTACGATTTAATAAAGCATATAAAATAAAACTCAGCGTATGGTAGAGGAGGGCTACCTAGTGTTCAGGCCCGTCCCTCAGGGCTAACTTTCCACTCCCTTCTTTTCTCGCGTTGCTATAAGGCTTTCAAAAGTTTGTAACCATTTATTTCTGCCTTATTTTCCACGTAGTAATCAGCATTTCATAAATCCGATACCTGGCGACCCCTTCGGGGAAGTCAAAAGTATCAAGTCAAAAGTCAAAATTAAGAACCTCACAAATAAATTTGAACACTACAGTGATAACGTATATTTGCATTATAGGAATACTTCTTTTTTGACTTTTGATTTTTGACTTCCCCAAAGGGGTTGTCCCAAGGTAAACTCATTTGTCCAGGCGATGACTTTTTCACTTTCATTGATAGTAAAAAGCCAGCCCCAGTAAAACATCCCCCAGTCATATTTACGCTTCCCAAGGTTCGAGGTGAGCTTTACGCTCCCTACAGTCTGGACATTACGCGAGAGAGCGCTTCCCAGAAAGTATTACCATGATTGCGGTGCAGCAAGTGAACAATCTCATGAGCTAACACATATTCCAAGACTGACATTCACTTTTTGCTCCAGAAACTTCAAAATAATTTTTCCCAGCGAGATTTGCAATAGTTTTCAATATCTTCGTCTGTTGTTAGCTTACTAGTTAAATTTCCACTCCGCACAAATAAACAGGGTTGTTTTTTCTGACCCTTGGTTTTGACTTAAATCAATATGTGACTTGAAGAAGATTTTGGACAGTTTGACCACCTTTACCTTCCAAAAATGTATGTCCAACTTTACGTTCCAAAAACGTCCAAAAAATAACATAAAAGAAAGCTAAACTGCTCAAACTATCTCCCTATATGCAAGATAAAGGTTTTGCTAATAGCGATGACAAGGGCGGCAAGCGATCGCAACACTGTAAGAAATCCCAGAAGTTAGGGAAAAGTTGACATCTGAATATTATTTATATGGATTTGCGTCCATATCCTTCTTCCATTTTTGTTATTATGTCCATTTTCTTTATCCAAAGTTGCGATCGCTTGATTAAGACCTTAACGAAGTTATAACTATTTCAGCTTGCAACTTGTCCAACTTCTCCTTCCAAAATCTGTCCAAAATCTTCTTCAAGTCATACAATACTGGACGTGGTGAAGGTTTTACGGTGATGCGACATACATCTTTGCGCTCGACTTCATGGAAGGTGATATCGATTAATGTTGCTAAATCTTTTCCTAGCTCCCGTAGTAATAAATCGTTGATAAGAAATAGCTGATATGATCTGCAAGGCAGGGTCATCATTCCAGCATTGTTGGAGGAAGTCAAAACCAGGATTTTCCCCAATCAGAGAAGCCTTCTTCAGTTTCTCCATTCGCAATAGTCTAGCTTTGGATCTCATGGCGATGTCTTCTGCGGTAAACAACGCCTCATTAGATTTTTGCACCTGATAATTGATTACAGATAGATTCCACTGCTTCTCAAACTTGCTGATTGTTGCCCTCATGCTGGCGTAATACTTGCTGTCTAGCAAATATTGAATTACCCACAATGGGGGGCATTCTCCAACGTTTGCTCTATCCAACCATTCAAATATCTCACTTTGATTTAATGACACGGGCGCGGCGGAACAAGTGCCTTCATTACAGTCTTTCGGCTCAAAACCAGAGACTTGATTTTCTCCCGACAACGAAGCGGAATTACTTTGTTCTACTTCTTCCTCCTTCTCTGACACGCCTTGAACAGACCGAGGCGACGCGCCTCCCAAGGGCGCATGAGCCGTCTCCTCACAGTCCAAAATCTCATTTAGCGTGTCAGAGAAACATCTCACCAACTCATCAAATGAGTTGGTGAGATGTTCCTGGGCAGTTCGTGAGGGTTCACATAACCCTTGCTCTGACTCACTTTGACCTAAAATAGATGCTTGATTCAAAGCACCCATTCCTTCACAGCCAGCATCTTTATCTGAAATCTCAGCATTTGATTCTCGTTTTTGAGAATCTGGTTCTTGTTTTTGAGAATCTGATTGCTGATTTTCAGCATTGGCTTTCTCCCAAAATTCCTTCATCCGACTACCATGTAAATTCTTCACCATCCAGCTAGCCGTTTCCCTACCATCCTGAATCGACTTGTCGGGTTTGAAAATGAACAACCCGCTTTCAGATAGAATTTTCCTCGCAGAGATAAAAGTACTGTACCCCAAAGCAGAAGTTAGCGGCATCCACCGAGAACCATAGGGGTCAACCGTCCAGCACTCCTGCCACAATTGCGTAACTGAAGGCTTGTGTTGCGATGCCCAGAGCAAATCTTCGATGGGAATAATTACATGAAGCCGCTTATACGGGGATTCCTTCTTGCTAACAGCAGCCTTTTTGAGTTTGGGTCTTGCGATAGTTGCAGTCATTTTACAATCTCCTGTTATGTTGACGCACGGAAATTTCCCCCACTGTGATGCGGGGCTTGGTACTTGTATTTGGTTATCTAAAAAGTCACCGGGTCACTGAAAACCTATTGAGGTTGCCAAAACCGCAACTCGTCTCGGAAATACCTATCAGTCTTTTTTGATCTTTCCTTCCAGTGATCCCAAGCCACTATCACCTCATCTTCTAATTCTTCTATCACCTAGCCTCTCTCCACATACAAAGTGCGGTAGGGGTCTGCATGGGCAACGATAGAGCCGATGCCAATGGTGTCTGGTTGAGAGGATGCCTTCTGTAAAGCAGTAATTAAATCAATCTCTTGGGTGGTCAATTCTGCCAAATAATCTGATTTAATTACCTCATATTCTTGCGCCACTGCCCAGTAATCCTGCCAAGTACACCCTGATTTAGCTAGCACTGCCCTAATATCGCTAACAGCCTGAGGCAACATTTCCAGTTGTTCGGCTCGATAGGCGATCGCGGATTGTGTCGGTTCACTCCCCAGAATTATCGCCGCAGCCTCCAATGCTTGAGTATTGTTCATAGCACTGGCAAGGTTTTTCAGTGCCATGCCCATGAGCCGCAGACATTCTTGGGCGTTCTCCTTGGGTGGTTCTTGGGCTAGCGATCGCAAATCAATAGTTTTCTCCAAGGCAAGCTTGACTTGCTTGTTCAAAACTTTGGTCGCTTGCTGGGTCATCGTATTCCCCCACTGTTGAACCGGATGCTGTTGTACGGCGTGTTCTAATTCCTGAATGCGAGAAAGGAGTTGCTGATTCTCAGTCTCCAACTGCCGTAGTGATTCCATCTCGTATAAGCTTTCTTGGGACGCGATCGCTACGACTTCCTGTAACTTATCAGGAGTTTTAACCAGCCGGAGTAAGGGGCGAGTTTGAGAGGGTTTAGTAATCTTTTCCCTAAGTTCCTCTGGCAGAGTATCAACTACTTTCTTCGCAGACAGCAAATCTCTGACCCGCCGATATCCGCCATGTTTGATTAGCTCTTTTTCACAATGGTCCTCAAAGCTGAGATATACACCATCTTTGTAATAGTGGTTGTCTCGCATTAGACGTAGTTCATCTATTGCTTGCCACTCGAACCTATCGATGGCAGTGAAGGTTTCCTGGATGCTGGTGTTGACAACACTGTAATCGAGTGCCGTTGTTTGTTCTCTGTCTAGTGTCAGCATATCTCTTGCCCACTATGTATGGTAAATGCTTGAAAGTTGGGGTGTTGCAGTTTAACCAAAGTGAACTGAGAAGATACTGAAGGGTATTTGCACAAAAATGTGTCAGCATTATAATAAGCTCACTTTGTGATCAACGGATTGAGCAGGCGATCGCATTGCTTTGGTCGGCGGGCGGTCGCTTTTAGCTTTTACGCTGCTTTTAGTAGATCAACTTCTGCACTTTCGCCCAGAATTTTCCTTCTATTAGCTAAAGTCTCTGTTTCTGCTTGAGAATTGAGAGTGACACTTTTTTCTATTCTTAATCTTTTGGGTGGCTCACCTTCCTCAAGCAAGTCTCCAGGCTTACAATTAAGGGCTTCACAGAATCTTGCTGCTGCATCTAATGTCAGTGATTTAACCTTATTTTGTTCAATTTTTTGGATGAACTGAGGACTATAACCAGTCTTTCTAGCTAGGTCATTTTGAGAAAGACCCGCAGCCTCTCTCAATTTTTTTAATGCGATAAACACAATCATCCTCTCCAAATAATACTCCTATTATAGTGGTACTACTATTGGATGTAAACATATAGGACTTACATCTATTGGTATTGGAGTTGCTTATGTGCAACCAATAGTAGTATTACAAATCTCTATACTAAAAGTAACTACTACCTTATTGACTACTACCAATAGGTGTACTAATATTGTGTACATGAGGGTAAGAAAAACGAACCGTCTGCACCCGAACGCAATCAAGGGTTCGCAAGCCAAATTACCAAACATTCACTCATTCAACTAACCACAAAACCAATTGCCACCGGGACTAGCAGCCGGAAGCCAAACTTGTAATGCTCAAGCCAACGAAGATGATCTCGATGACCTACCAAGTCTTAAAAAACTGGTTATTTGCTAATCACCCTGTCTAGAAATCTTTTTTGCAGCAAAGCTGAATTCATTAGAGTGCCTTGTTCCTAACACAGCACTCTGCCAGAAAACAAAGGCGACCGCCCACCATGAAAAAGTTTGCGATCGCAATCTCATGCCCTGACCGTGCCTTAACTATCAACGAGAACTTCACCAACGAGCCATTTACTGAACTGTAGGTGATTCCAGTCACAAGGCATTCGTGAGAGGTTAAGACGAAATCATTTTTGTCAATTAGTAACTCTGCGGAAAATTTGCTAAAAAAGTGAGTATTAAATAAAGCTTTCTACTGAATTTGGATGCAAGAACGAATGATCCTTTTAAATATGACGCGATCGCTAGCCCAAAAATTCTGTTGATTAGCCCCATTTCACCCAAATTTTAAGTACTATTGCTTATTGACAAAAGCTCTATAACCTTAACTTCTCACCGATGGAGGAAGCCTGCGCTGTTTTTGGTCTATATCATGGAGAGATTGACTGGCTCTCGTTTAGCACCAAACTCTACCAAGACGGGCATTCTGTTGGCTTCATCGGGTGCAATCAACAAGGCTGGTACACTCGACCAAGACAGTACGGGGTAAATCGGGTTGCTGGCTGTGCCAAAGATGTGATTGCGTTGTTGGGAGTCCGAGCGGCAGTCGCGGCGTAAGTTGCTGAAGGTAGAAAAGGCGATTGCTCCCCCAAGACAAGAGCAATCGCCTCCAAAGCTCAATCGCTGCTTTAGAAATAACAATCATGACACAAAGTGCAGCAAGTAACCTCTTACTTCAAGTAGGTGAGTGTCAAGAGAAAATTCTCCTACCTCCGACAGATGTGAATGCAGATGTGTAAGGAATCACTAGTACTGCAAGTGAGAAAGGCGTAGGCGCAGCCCGCCGCAGGCATCGCAGTTCAAGAGAAAATCAATCGCCGTTCAACCGAAATTTAGACAATCGAAATCATCATGGCACATGAAATATGATTACCACACTTTCTGTTCAAGAAGCCCAGTCAGATGATCCAACAGAGAAAATACTTCTAGCTCCAACTGACCCCAATGCAGAGGTAACACAAATCACTGGATACAAGCTGGTTTACATTGACGGAGCTTGCCCCAGAACTTATCGAGTATACAAAGCTAATTCAATGATTGGGGTAATATTTCAACACCTCACACACTGGTCAAATGCTGTAGATAAAATTCGATACGCCAAATCGGTGGATGCAGCAGTTGGACTTGATGACTTCATGAAGGTGACGAGGATATCAACAACGGCTACAGAACAACCGCCCACGGAAGAAGAGTTATTGGATAAAGAATTCGATTGCGCTGACAACTGAGGAGTGGGAGCGTCTGAAAAGATACGTTCCAGAAACTAGAGATTTGGTTGCAGCGTAAGGAAACGGGTGGGTCGGGCAAACCCACCTGTGTGGCAAGGAGCAAACTTAAATTTTATCCAAATAGAACACCACAACTCATTGAATAAACCAATGGAACCGATAGAAATTCTACAAGAATTTAACTCGTGCTACGCAAAGATTCAGGCGATCGCCCAAAATGAAAATTGGCTCTTATTGATTGCAAACAAAAAGATTGACAGAGAAGCCACAACTCATTTGGGCGATGTCCTGCACTACTTGGGTGAGGCGATGGGGTGCGTGGAAGAAATCGTTGAGGTCAAGTTTAATCAGGACGCAGAAGTATGAAACTCTATGCAACCAGTATTCCTAAAGCAAAGCCCAACTTGGGCAACTATTGTATCAAACAAAGCAGGTTTAATTGAGGTTGAAATTAATGATGAAGACCCTGGCTTTCACTCAATTATAGAAGAATTGTCTCCTGAAATTGAGCCAGGAATTATTGGTGTAAAAGCTAGCGTTTTATGTACAAGACTCAGCATTGAGATGGTTGATACTAGCGAAGATAATTGACAACTAATATTTAGTAAACCCCAGAAATGTTGAATCCTAATACAAAACTTTACATATCTAGTTACACAACTCTAAAAAGCCGAAAACAGTCAACATAACATCATCTCCTCAAACCAATGAACATAACTGATTTTCTGACACATACAAGATTGTAAATAGCGGAATTTATCTAATAGCGTATGTCCCCATTGTTGTGGAATAGATAATATCTGTAAAATTAAATAAGCTATTAAACTAACGTAAATTTGTATGGTGATACCATTGACATTCTTATTAATTAATTTGTCAAGTTTTAAGTGCATCTTTAAAAACTTCCACAACAATTCAACTCCCCAACGTAATCGATAAATATCCCTAATTTCATCATCACTAACGGCAGCCTCTCCCAAAGCTGGTAAATTAGTAAATAGACGAAACTCGGTTTTTGCCTCTAAATCACAAAAATTAATTACTCTATAAGCTTGTGCATCATCAGATGCACCAACTTTGACCATATTTATTTTCTTGTACTAATTCTTGGATAAATTTTAATCCAGCAAAACCCCTATCCATTACCCCAGCAGCATTTATCGGTAGACTAGACATCATTTTAGAACCAAATTTATAATCATGGTCATGTCCAAAATTGATGAAGTTATCTGATGGACTTCCAGTAGCTAAATTTAGGGAACTAAAAAGTTTTACTTGATGGTATCCTAGTATCCATAACAACTTACTGGTGAGAGTGATAATTGTTGAATCAATTGGACAAATCGCATATTTATCGTGTAACTTTTTTTAACTTTCTTCTGTACTAATTCATTTAATTTTTGGTAAATTCCTTGAAATGGTTTTTGATCTCGATGTAAATTTGCTTTAGAAAAAGTAGAAATATCTACCTCAAATCCTGTATTGTTTAATCTCTTAAATAAATCTCGCATACTTGTTAAGCTGTTATCCATAGCATAAGATAGCTTTTCCCTCAAAGAATAGACGACTGTTCAATACTGGATAATCGTTTTTTGGCAGTCCTCTCAAGATATCTTTGACAATCTTGGGAAATGAATTTATAATCACTATCAAATAGATATACTTTAATCTTCCGCCCAAAATTTAACATATTTTGGGCTATTTTTATCGGATTTTTCTTAACATTCAACACTTTTGCGTTCAATTACATCTTTTTCTAATACTAACCCAGCAAGAATTGCAGAGGCAGCAGCAATATTACTTTGTTTTCGCCTGTCAGCAATTTTGTCAACAGCCGCAGATGACTGTTGTAATGTAGCAACTTTGTTCTCAGTAGCACTCAAAACCGCAAACGGCAGTAATCCTGGTGCTGCCAAAAAGACCTCTGGCGGTTGCTCCCACAAACGAATCACTGAAAATTCATGTTGTAAACTTCCAGCAATGAAAGTAGTTTGATATACCTTCTCTGATTCAGTTTTATCTAAGTAAATTACGACTTGGTGCATTCGCTTCTTGGGAAAACGGCGATATACTCTCAAACGGTAATCAGCCATCCGAAAAGGCATATCTTCATCAGGTTTGGTCTGAAATTCAATATGGAGAACAACTTCGTCTGATTGCAACAATATTAAGGCATCAGCACGAATAGGTTCTAAGGATAACTCTGTAGGACTTAATTTGGTCAAAGTAATAGGCTTTCCTAACAGCCAAGTAGCGAAATCAGGAGAATACATTTCAGCAATAAATTTGCAAGTGTTATCAAACATGAACACTTTTTGTCAAATATGAATAAATTTTACCATCATCTTAGCTAATCACAGCAATTAAATTTTAGTTATCAACACAATAAGAAGGTACTAAGCTGATGAATCTTTGGTCAAGAATGGATTTAATTACATTAAGAAATGAACGCTTTCTAGGAGACTTTTACGATTTTATTTCTGATGACAGTGGCGGATGGATGATTAAGTTTTTATACCTGCTTAAAGTGAATGTTGCTCTCTGGTTTAGATGGGAGTCACAGCCGGAATATGACGATTGGCATTGGGAACTGGGGTATTTTGGAGAGGAATATCGACAAGACTGTAATGCCCCAATGGGAGCTTGTGATTGGTCAGAAATCTGTACTCCCGTCAGTTTTCTCAAATGGCAATATGGTATCGGCGAAAACTCAAATTACTAATCAATAATAAGCTGTTCATTAAAGGATTAAAAATGGCTAATCTTCCACCAATTAATTCAGTTGTCAAAGTCATCAAAACAGTTGTAGAAAAAGACCCCAGGTTAGGACAAACAGGTACAGTAATCCAGTATTCAGGACATGGCATGGTTTGTGTTCATTTCTCAGATATGCCAACGGATCAGGGAATCTTTTTCAATGCACATCATTTACAAATCATAGAGTCCTAGTCAAGATTATGCCGAGAAAATCCACTTATCCCACCCCTACTGACCAGTCCTCACTGTGTCTACAATACCTCCACTGTGGCGGTGGCAGCGCTCGATTATGCAGTATCAACTTTAGTCTTAGCGTGATTCAAACATTAGTCAATCGAAAGTTGGTGAAGATTAATAATACTGGTGCGGGATTTTTTGTTGAATTGGAGGATGTCAAATGACTAACTACAAACAAGTCGTTTATCAATCTCAATTAAACCACAAGAGTAAATTAGTTCTTCGCCGCCGGACTCGAAAAAGATTCAACCCCAGGATTTTCATCGATCGCACCATAAAAACAACTGCAATTATTTCTCTACTTTTTACCGGATTTACGGGAGTAGGAGCAACAGGCTTCTGGGGAATGGAGATTGCTACGAGTTCTCATTACTGGCAGCAACAGAAAAAGACCTGCTTGGGGATAATGTTAGTTAGTTTTTCAGGCTTCTTGGGCAGTGCTTTGATTGGAGCGGGTTTCAGTATCCAACGAGATAAATTTTAGGAGGAACAACGATGGAAATTAAATTAACTACATCAGAGATTCGGACTATCTTACAAGGATGTCAATATACGTTGCGGCTTGTTGGGAGTAGTAAAGATTATCGTAGACTTCAATCGTCCGAGTATTTTTCTACATCAAACGATGTGGTTTTAAATGATGCGTTTAATATTTTGGGAGAAGTTGTAGACGCAATTGTTCAGGTTGAACAAGCCACTCAACAGTAAACAGGAAGAATCTCAATTTAGAGGAGTAAGAAAATGACGTTAACTCTAGATAATCGTTCTCAAAATAAAGAATCGTCCTTAACTCAAGCATTGCGGCAAATACAGCAGTTAAACTCCAAAATTGCTGTGTTAGAGCGGCAGCATCAAGATTATGTGCAAAAGCAACAAAATCTGATTGCAGCCATCGCTGAAATCTGTGTTTCTCCAATGCAGGAAGTACAGGCGCTGCGGATTCTGATTTATCGGGGAGAAGCAGCTTGTCGGCAGTACTTGCGTTCGCTGTTGGTTAAACAACGGAAGACTTCATAGAGTTCAGGCACTCAGTGATTCCGGTTCTGTACGTGATATTTCCAAAACTCGCTGTAACCAATATGAAATTTCAAGAGAAGCAGATTGCTTTTGTTCAGCATCAGTCCAAATATTGTCCCAATGAAATAGCCAACGAGTCAGAAGACGAACTAAATCAACTAACTCACAGGCTCGGTCAATATCATCTGCCTTTACCATGTCTGGCACAGTCCACTCAATAAAGTATCGGCTTTCATCAACCAAAGCCAGTATTAAATCCTCTGATGAGCCTTGAGTCCACAAAGATTGAATTTGTGACAAGTGTGTAGCTAGACGACGTAAACGTGTAGTCACATCATCTTGCATAAAAATTTGTTGCTTTGGTGTCACTTCGATCATAAATTTCCTAGGAACTCGTTAATCAGTTGAGCTACCCTTTCTCTAATTTTAGGGTCTAAAAGTTCCATTGAGCGATTTTGCCGGAGACGAAGATTAACCATCGACTCATAAATGATTTTTCCAGTTATTGGCATAAAACTGGCAGCCCAAATATCTTGTTGTCTACTACCGTCATCTAGCAATTTTTCTTCACAATCAGCGTGTAGACCTCCACCACCAACCAGCACCCGACGCTCGATATCGACTGCTGTTTTAATGTAGAACTTGTGAGAACGCAGCATTTGTTCAACTTGTTCAGGCGTAGCGCGTTCGCGTAACAGCAAAATCATACAACTTAAAACCTCTATCAAGCAAAGGAATTTTAATTATGAAACACAATCAAGCACAATTAATTGCTGTAAGTAAGCCGTGGTGAAAATTGATAACTATGTAACAAACAATTAAGCAGAAGAATTTGAGTTAAATTTTACACGTTGTGTACTGTAGTTTCCTTTTTCTCCTCTTGTTTGAACTCCATTAATGACAGCATAGGCAATGGTGGTACTCATCCTCAAAAGTTTTCGAGGCAAGTTCATCTTTTTTGAGGTGTTGCCACTCCAATTCAATTGGATTCATTACTGTAACTCGGTTCGCTCCAAGCACAAAATCCTGATTCATCCAAATACTTTAAATCTATTTCGCCAACAGCCGCAGATAATTCCAGTATTTCTAAGTCAGCCTGTTTGATTTGCTGTACTACCGGGTCTTGTTTCCCCTTATGACAATTTCAAAGTTCGCTTCCAAATGACCCCCTTTTTTTGAGTACCTGCCAAAACCTATCAGGACTCAATTTCACGGAGCGTTCTTGCTCTAATTTTTGGGCTAATTGAACACTATTATATGTACGTGGTTCTTGCTCCAAGCATTTTTCTAAGAACGCCATGTCAGCTTCCGCCCACCTTGATTTTCCTCCCCGCCCTGCTTTCTCCCACAGTCCTTCTAGACCTTGTTTTTCCCATCTATGCAAAACTTCTCTTACTGTTTGGGCAGTCCAGTTCAAGTGTGCATCTTCTCTACATACCAACCATGTGCGCTCAATCTAATCACTTCGGCTCTGTCTTTTACCTTCTGGGGTACATCTGCCCTTCTCAGGTTCATGCATAGTTCTATCTTGCTCTCTAGTCAGAAATACCCTTAAACGACTGCCCATATCGCTGTTACCTTTGTAGACACATTGTACGTATTTACTTATCTTTACATAGTTTGGTTTTTTCACCTCGTTCTACTTAGTTCCATCGGCTTTAGGGATGAACACTCGCTTTAATGGCTGGTGTTTCCATTGCCTCCAGTTCTTAACTAACACTTCCAGTAGTGCCAATCTTTGAGAGGGTTCGAGGGCTTTCTTTCCGTCCACCCCTGCGGTCTTCCACCCAGTATTCAGTTGCGTTACTTGTCGGATGGCAAGCAATTTTGCTGCTTTAGAGCTTAATAAGAGCTTTTGAAGTTTACGCACCAGAGGCACGTTACCGTTCTTTTGAGCCTTAAATATTCTTACTTGTAGGCGAAACACGATTTTCCGCAGCTTGCGCCAAGGAATCGATTTCCATTTATCAACTGGATTTACAGCAGTTTGTGATCAAAAGCACCACAAGAAGAGTTATCTAAATAGGCTCAAAAAAGAGACCGCAATGATTAAACCAATTTAGAGCATTATCGTCAGTAATGGCATTAACAGCCATAGTTATTGCAACATCTAGAGCATCGAATGTTCGAGTTTTAGCACCAACGTTGAATTTCTTTTAGCTTTGACCAACATAACTCAATTGGCGATAAATCAGGTGAATATGGAGGCAAAAACTTAACCTTTGAGCCAACAGATTCTATTAAAGATTTTGCAGTTGCAGCATAATGAACGGGTAAATTGTCCATGACTATAATTGCTCCAATCCATAACTGAGGTAGTAATATTTGCTCAATAAAAACTAAAAAGCTAGCAGTGTTCAGACTACCTGGAAAAGTCATAGTGGCAATTAATCCCTCATCACTCATAGCCCCAATTACGGTGATGTTTTTGCCTTTATTACCTGGTCGCTCATCATAGATTCTTCCGCCGTCAATTCCTCTGGCATAATGTCTTGTCATAGACAGATTTACACCTATTTCATCAATAAATATCAGGTTTTTGACATCTATCGTATCTAGCCAAAGTCGAAATTCATAGCGCAATTTTTGTACTCTTTCTGTAGTTTGCTCAGTCGATAAGCTGTTGTGCATTTAAATTGTGATAACAGCATCGCCTTTATTTTTGAGTTTTCGTCCCCATTTAATAATTAACTCTCCTTCATTTAAAAGTTGATGTAATAAATATTCTAGGTCTTCAATTGATTGAAATAGCCGATTAGCAATATATTCTTTTGTCGAGTGCCAGACCAATTCAATTAAGTTATAATCTGGGCTATATTCCGGGAGAAACTCTAAATGAATATTCGGCATTTCTGTTTCAATTTTATTAATATACTCTTGCTTTTTGTGAAAACTTGCATTATCAAGAATAATAACTATTTTTGCTCCCTTCTCCGCAAAATCTTTAGCTTGATTACCAGCTTCTACCCAATCGAAAACTATTTCTTCATAAAAGATTTTTAGGACTTTGTAAAAATTGTCTGCATTCCCTTTATCAATAAATTCTACAAATCTTTTCTTATCTGAATACCTTAATCCTCCCATCACATTAATTCTCCCTTTTCTTCTGTCTCCTCTCACGTTTTTAGAGTGACCTTTTTTACACCATGATTTTCTTCTTATCACCCTTAAACTAAAGCCACTCTCATCCCAAAACCATACCTGTAATCGTTCTGGATGCTCTTTCTCTATTCTTAAATACTCTGCTATTTTCTGTTTAAATGCTTTTCTTTTTTCTAGATTCCTCTTGGACTCTAAGCTATATTTTGTCCAGAGGTAGACGTACTTTTTTTTCTCTAATATCCTCCTTACTTGAGAACCACTTAATTGTATGCCTGTGAGTTGCTCTAAATATGTTGCTAATCTCTGCGCTGTCCATCTGCCAAACTCGTATCCTAATTCTTCTGGTTCTTTATCTATAGTTTCTAGTAATATTTCTATATACTTATCTGTGGCTTTTTTATGGTTTCCCTTCATCCTCTCATCTTTTAGGCTTTCTAGATTCTCTGGGTCTCCATGTACACACCAATATGATACTTTATTTAAAGAACAACCCAAAAATTCTGCTATGTTAGCTTGTGTTTTCCCGTCATTAAGCAACAAGAGAATTAGTATTCTTTCTCTTATTTCTCCATTTTCTTCCAGTTTTAAAGCTTTTTGTAGTTTCTCTATCTGCTGAGAAGTTAAATGATTTTTTGCTGGCATTATTCCATTTTTTGACTGAATTCAGTTTTTTATTATACCCAATTTAAATGCTGAACAGCTTACTAAAGTTTTTTTTTCCGATTTAATTTTAAGCGTTTAAGAGTGCGGGATAAACTGGATATACTTACGTCTATTTCTGTGCGCTCTTTTATGGCTTCTTGAATTTCTCGCAAATATATATCGCTTTGCTCTGTCACGATTACCTTTAACAATTCTTGCTCAATACTATTAAGCTTCGAGCGGCGGTCTCCTCCTTGGGATCTGGCAGCAATCTCTGCCGTCTCTCGATACCGACATAAAAAGTCACGAATAAAAGACAAACTGACTTTAAATCGTTTTGCTAATTCCCTTTGGCTACCTTCTTTGTTTTGCCACGCACTTAATATCTTTTGTCGTAAGTCAATTGAATATGCTGCCATCTTTAAATACTATTCTTTACATTTTTACAGTTTACGAGCTTTGTGGTGGGTTTGATATCAAATTGCTGTAACTCCGTTGTCATAACATTCTCTACGCATTTTGAACATCTTCTATGTAAACCTTACCCAGTTGTCTAACAGTCCTTACTTGTTAAATTTTCGAGTACATCTTATCAACTCTACCCGCTAACTCTTATTTAAGGAGTCCACATTTTTCGGAGATTAAATCTCTATGACTGGAGGTTGACAGAGCAGTTTTATTCGTTCCTTAGTTTAGTTATTTTGTAGTTTTAGGTTCTCTCATTTCGCCTACAATTCCCCAGAATTGCATTTATTCAGATCAAAATAATGCGGGTATTTTCACACTTTTACGTGTTATCTTGTGTCGTTGTCCGACCTTGAATTCGGTCGTTCACGTTCAGACGCTTTTTCCGAGAGTTTAACTAGTGTTTAACCATGACTACTTACCTATACGAGTTGCCCCCATCTCAGGTTTGTTATTCTCGTTCTGTCCCCAGCTTCATTTTTTTAGAGTTTATTCTCCATCTATGTGGGCAGTTTTGGCATCACGCCATTCCTAGCGGGTGAGACTTGTCAAATTTGGGTTTGACGCACTCACACTAAACTAAAGTTATCTTTACTATATTTCTGAGTTTGCACTCAAGGCGGTGTAGAGACGATTTTCCTCCAAATTCCTAAAGGGCTTCGGTTTCAATCAACGAACCGCACGAACCGGACATGAGACTTTCACCTCATCCAGCTCCTCAATGACCTGACCTTTTGTCATAGGAACCTCTAACTACCATGCGGCTAACTCATCCTCTTCCATCACGGCGTTCCGTCTGTTGGAATTTAAGTTATCGTTAGCAGTTTTACTATCGTGGCAGTGACGATGTAATGCTTGGAAGTTGCTATACTTATCCTTTCCGCCAAGGGATTTGGGGATGATATGGTCAACTTCGATTAAATCGTCTTCCCTAAAATACAATCCGCAGTGAGCGCACTTACCTTTGTGTGCTTTCAAAAGTCTTGTGACTTTGGTAGGAACTAGGGGGTGTTCTCCTCTTCTAGAACTCCAGTATTTCAGGTTTCCATCGAATTGCGATGCTGCGCGCTTAACTTTGGTATGTCTAACAATTTTCTTGCTAGCGTGGCTGATTAAGGTTTCGGCTAGGTTGCCATCTCTGGTTACTGAAAATACCCAATTTTTACCGCCTACTGTATGCCAGTATTTTCTGGCTACCCATGACGCAGATTTGCCTGGGTGGCGGTGATTCGCCCATCTGGAAAGCTTTTGATATACTAGACCTGTCGGGAAATAGCGAGAAAAATCGCTGAAAACCTTACGACACAGGAACTATAGGTATTTATGGTAAAGTTGCTTGGAAGCCTTATAGATTAAGGCTTCCAAGGATTTATTGCTTTATTTCCCGACAACTCTACTAGATAATCAAGCTTCGAGAATGTTTCTGAGCTTACTTTTGTTGAGTAATAGTTAGTCCATCCCCGTTGAATAGGGTTGAGTTTAGCTATTAGTGCAGCTTGTGAGGCTGATTTGTAAGCATCGATAATTTCTGCGATTGCATCGTAGTGTTTCTTAATCGCTTTCTTGCTGGGTTTGATGAGTGTCTTAAATCCTAGTAATTTACCCTGTGATGACTTTGCTGAGTGATTGTCATCCACCTCATACTGTCTGACGTTGAACCCTAAGAAATCGAATCCAGAATCTTTGTAGTTTTCTGATTCTTTTTCGGGAATTACGGGATTAAGTAATAGACTTATCCGCAAAATGTAAATGCTTACTGTGAATGGGTTTGAGCAATTCAGATTGAATAGGCGATCGCTATCTTACTCTACGAGAAAATAGGTGTTTGGCGGCATTCTGAGACAAAAAATTAAAATTAGAGTAAAAAGTACAAAACGATGAAATCAATTTCAGGATAAAAAATTAAGTATTAATGGTTAAGGATACTAAGCGATTAAGTCTTAACCTAATCAGCCCACAAACTGCCAGAATTACCTGACTATATCGATGACGAGCGAGACGGAATTTTTCCGAGGCTACTCGAAATATTTTTACCCGACATATCATGTGTTCAACGGCAATTCTGCGAGACGAAAGTTGTTTATTCTCTTGTTTTTGGAATTCCGAAATTTCTGTATTCTTTCGTTTCTTATGAGGTGTGGTAATGGCATCATCTCCAATATAGGCCTTATCACCTATAAACCTTTGTGAGTCAGCAAATTTATTCCGAGTATCTCGAAATAAATTAATATCACTTGTTTTTCCCAGCATTCCCACACAGATATCTACAATATCTTCACCACCTGGTAAGACAATAAACTGGTTTTTTAGAGTATGCATTTTTTTCTTACCAGAGTAATATCTTTTTGTTCTTGATAGTCTACAGGTCTCGCTGTAGCCTGTTCTGCACTATCAACAATTAATTCATACTCGGACAGCATTTGCTGCAATTCTTGATATTTTTGACTATCTACTGACGCTTCTTCTATTTGAGATGCTGGTAAAATTTCTCTCAAAATATCTACCCAATAGTTAAAAGCATCATTCGCTTTTGTTTTGGAAATATCAAAGAGTAACCCTAAAATTTCAAAAATTGGTTTTTGTCTGAGGTAAACTAGACACAAGCATATTCCTTCTTTCGGTGACATCTCTGGTTTGCGTCCGCCTCCCTTGGCAATAATCCGAACTTTATTTTTTTCAATTTCTGCTTGTTTCTCTCTATGCCTTTTTTCCGCTAAGGATACCAATGCTAAAAACTGGTCATAATTAATCCCTATTAATCGTTTTGCTTCGTGGGGATGTGATTCAATTCTTGCTAAAGGGTTTGTCATATTATCTACATATAATTTTTACTCCGTTTTTTATTATCCCACTTTGTTTATATTAAGGATAAGTCTAATGTATTCCCTATTCTGGTTTTACTAGGACTTAATTCCAGCCCCATTTTTGCTAACCACTTTATGACTAGCTCTTTGATTTCAGAGATTTGAGCTTTTTTGTTGGCAAGAATTACAAAGTCGTCAGCATATCTTATAGGAATCATATTTGATTTCTGAAAAAACTACGAGATAATACGGAGGTAGAGTTTTGTCTAACAGCGAACAATGATAAACCAGCATCTACAAGCTAAGATCGGGGAACTACAAGAATTTATAGATCGGAGTCTGCGTATTGCTTTAGTATCACCACGAATAGAGGCTTGGAATATTCTTTTCTGAAGCTTATAAACGTTCTTTTCCAGCTTTCGCCAGTTAATCTCGTTCCATTCCACCATCTGATTGCTCAGTGTTTTAGACATATACACTTCTTAATGTGACCATTCCTATTGCCTTTTGGCACAGCGTATCAGCCTGATTGCGCTGTTTATAATTATCGATGATTCAAACGTGTCTTTCTTTCGTACTCATGGATATCTTGCTTGGCGATTATCGGGTTTAGGCTCCCAGTAGGAGCGCCGTTCATTCCCGCTTTACCTGATTGATGGCTAGTCTCTACAGTAGGGAAAGAGCTTTCACCTCAGCACTTGAGGGGTAGGATTCACACCTACAAAGTTATTCAGTTATCTAGGCTTGAACCTAGCAGCTAATCCCCTAGACTCCGTAAGGATTCTAGTGGTCTGCCAACCCAAAAATGCTAAGTGAGGACTGGGGAAAGGGGAAAGGGAAAAGGGTAAGAGATTTAAACCGTTTCCCCCCGCCCCTTATCCCCAGAGGCAGGGTGGTTTCATACAACGAGAGAAAAATAATAATGATTTATAGAGGGTGGAGAAAAATGGATAACTAACAAGTATGAATCTCGTCGAACAATTGCAGCAAGTCCCAGACTATAGACACATCCGAGGACGAAGGCATGAATTATGGTTGGTATTATTGCTCATATTGCTCGGAGCAATGACTGGGTATTGGGGCTACCGGCCACTGGAAGATTTTACCAAAGTACACAGACGGAGCTTAATTGAGCTGTTAAACCTAGATGAAACAATGAAGTTTCCATCCTATTCAACGTTCCGACGAGTACTCAAAACAGTAGATTTTCAGCCATTCACCGACTTATTTAATAATTGGGCGTTAGTTTTTGTTCCACCGATGCCAGGAGAAAGATTGGCAATTGACGGAAAAGGCATTCGTTGCACAGTCACAGATTACAGTCAGTCCTACCAAAACTTTATCAGTACAGTATCGGTTTATAGTCATGAACGAGGTATTGTACTCAGGATGCAACCAATGTCCAACAAAAAAATTAGTGAAGTAGCGATCGTAAAACAATTAATCTTCGAGTTTTGTGGTCAACAAGTCGTTTTTACACTTGATGCTCTACACTGCCAAAAAAAACTGTATCACTGATTGTCAATAGTGGCAATGACTACCTGATTGGATTAAAAGAAAATCAACCGACACTCTACAAAATGGCTCAAACCGAGTTACAACAAGATGTTCCACTTAGCAGTGCCACAACTGTAGAGAATGTTCATTCTCGGCTAGTTCAACGTCAGTGCAAGGTTTTTGCTGCCCCCGAACAAATTCAAAAAAAATGGTCTGGACTCAAAACTTTTATTGTTGTCGAGCGTCAGGGTGAGCGCAATGGTCGGCCATTTTACGAGCGTCAATTCTATATCTGTAGTCAATATCTCGAAGCTCAACAGTTACTTGCCGACATTCAAGGGCATTGGGGAATCGAAAATCGACTTCATTGGGTAAGAGATGTGACATTCAAAGAAGACTTTCCACTACGGCGTGGTGGCAATGCCCCTGTGAATTGGTCTATCTTACACAACTTTTTTATTACGATCGCACGCAAACTCGGTTTCCGAACTATTCCTCAAGCACAACGCGCACTCTCCAACCAACTCGATAGAGTTTTTTCTTTCTTTGTATGAAACCACCCTGCTCTGGGGATAAGGGGCGGGGGAAAAGGGAAAAGAAAAACCTTTAACCTTTACCCCTTAACCTTTACCCCAAACCCAATTTCAAGTTAAAAATGCTTAACCGAACAGTATTGAGAGCGATGTCTACTGGCATGGCAAGCTTAAAATTTTTTATCTTTGCTTGATCCAAAAAAAAGGTTTAGCACTCAGCTAAACCTTTATATACTTAGTGCTTAAGCAGATATCCCAGATTAATTTAGTTTTTATAAAAAAACACCCTGGATATTATTCCGGGGTGCATACACATTTTTCAGGCATTAATTAAGCTGAATAATAACTTTGTAAAATAGTTATTTCTACTATCCATAGAATGATCTAAATATTGCTACATATATGGTATTAGTGATTTTTTGATGGTGTTATATAAAACTAAATTTGCAGATTTTCAAGACATTTTCTATTCCTTTAGTATCAGGTAAAATATCCCATAATCTGATATCAATATTTTCTTTATAGTCAAAAATAAACTCAGATTGAATGTAATTTGTGAGAGAATTACCTGAAGTAATCTCGCGATCGCTAATAAGTAGACTTAAGTATTTTTAGGTAGTTTTACAGTAAATAAGCTACCTTTACCTACTTCCGAAACGACCTGGATACTTCCGGCGTGTCCTTCAACAATCCGGTGAGATAGATGTAATCCTAAGCCACTACCTGAGCGTTTATTTTTACCTTGGCGAAATCGCTCAAAAATGGTTGCCTGATCTTCTGGCGCAATCCCATATCCTGTATCTTGTATCTCAATTGTTACCAAATCTGGATTTCCTGGCTGAGATGGTGTTTCAAAAATGCGGATGGTTATGCCTCCTGTATCTGTAAATTTGATGGCATTTGCAACCAGATTGTTTAGTACTCGCCGTAGTTCTAAGCGATCGCCCATAATAATACCAGCCTTTGAACTCAGTGGTTCTAATTTACTGGTATCTATTTCTAGTCCCAAGCCTTTTTCATTTGTTAAGGGACTTAGTTCACTGACTACTTCTTGAGATATCTCACGTAAATCGCATTCTTCCCAATTCAACGTTTTTTTACCTGCCTCGAAGCGATAGACTTCTAACAGGGTGTTAACCATTTCCATCAAATTTTGGTTACTGCGAATCATCACTGCGATCGCCTGTTTCATTTCCGGCGAAATTTTGCAGAATGTTTCCATTTCAAACAAATTCAACATGCGATCGGCGGCGACTAGGGGGGTTCGCAAATCATGAGTCAGGCGGGAAACAAAGTCTTCTCGTTGGCGGGCCATTTTTTGCTGTTCGTCTAGACTATGCTTAAGACGCAATAGCGATCGCACTCTTGCCAGTAATTCATCAGTATCAAATGGTTTACGAATAAAATCGTCAGCACCAGCGTCTAAACCTTCGACAACACTAGATTGGTGAAAGGCAGTAATCAACAAAATTGGAATATAAGAAATTGCAGGGTTCTTCCGAATCCGACGTGTGACTTCATAACCATCTATCCCTGGCATCATCACATCTAACAGAATTAGATCGGGTGGAGATTGGTCAATTTTTTGCAAAGCCTTTATTCCGTCTGAAGCCAAATCAATTTCATAGCCCTCACTTTCTAAAATTGCTTGAACTAAAATAAGATTATCTCGAGTATCGTCAACTACGAGGATACGATAAATTTTATTATTTTCAACTATAGACATGATTTATCAGTTTTTTTGGAAGTAATTTATAGTTTAAATTTAGGATATCCTATTTTATGCTTTCCTACCTCGATAAGATGACTGAGGAGGATTTTTAGCAGGGTAAAAAAAATCGTCATTATCTAACTGAGAAGTTGGAGCATCAGCTTGTAGAGTTGGTAATGTAATTTGACGTGGCAATTCAATTTTAAACATTGAACCAACCCCTACTTTGCTCTCAAGAAATATTTTGCCACCCATCATTCGCACCAGTGAATCGATAATTGCCAAACCCAGACCTGTACCTGGATACTTGCGAGTGATAGTTTGATCGACTTGCCGAAATGCTTCAAAAATATGTTTAAAATCTTTCGGTGCTATGCCAACACCTGTATCCTGAACAATAATTACCACTCGATTTGCAGGTAGTTCTTTAACTTCAACCCAAATTTCACCAGACTCGGTGAATTTAATGGCGTTGGAGAGTAGGTTAATTAAAATCTGTTTGATCCGAACTGGATCGTTAAATATCAAAGGATTTTGTAAATCGGTTTTTACTAATAACGAAAGATTTTTCGCCTCAGCTAGGGAGCGTATTTCACCAACGGCGAGATTTATTACCTTTGATATATTAAATATTTCTGCTTTTAAGTCTAATCCTCCTCCTTCCAGCTTGGAAAAGTCGAGAACTTCATTGAGTAACATTAGCAAATGCTTTCCATTATTCAAGATCCGCTCAACCATATCTCTTTGCTGGTGCGTTAGTTGACCGAACTTAGGACGCAGTAAGACTTGCGAAAAACCAATAATCGCATTCATCGGCGTTCTAAGTTCGTGAGACATAGTTGCTAAAAAGAGTGATTTTAGACGTGATGCCTCCAATAACTTGAAGTTTTGCATTTGAATCTGTTGCTGTTGTCTCTCCAGTTCTTGTTTCTTAGAAATTAGTTCTTCATGAGTTTCTCTAAGCTGCTGGCTGGCCAAATCCGCCTGCATTTCAGCCTGATAAATGCGAATCGCACTCCGCAAAACCTGCGACAAAGTTTCTGGGGATATTCTAGACTTAGAGAGATAGTCTGTAGCACCAGCTTTCAATAACTGGAGAGTAATGTGTTCATCTCCTTGACCTGTTAGGACTACTAAAGGAACTTTAATTTCTGAAGAACGTAGCTGTCGAACCAAAGTTAGTCCATCCTGATCTGGTAAGCGATAGTCGAGGAAAACACAATCATATACAGTAGTGCTTAAGGCAGAAAATGCTTCATTCGCACCGCCTACTTCAGACAGTTCCATCTGAACACCCGCTTTAGTCAAGGCAGAACGAATCGCTATCCGGTCTACTTCATCATCGTCTACAACCAAAATTTTCAGCGTCTCTTCCATCGGTTTTTATTTTTGCCGCCAAACATAGGTTGATGTATAACATTTCTATTTTCAGATTATCCAACTTCAAGAATATAATATTTTCGGACATCTAAAATCTGTAACTTGATTGACTAAGACATTTTGTATAATGTCCAATAGTTGTTGAGCGTTGCCCTAATCTCAACGTTTCGGGGCATTGCTTTGGCTTGAATTCAGTTTGTTGTATCTTCAATCTGGTTAACTTACCAGAGTTTAAGAATAAAACTCTTAGTAAACGATCGATAGCTCTCCAAAAATTAGCAATTAACAAACTGAAAACTATTGATCTGAAGACAGCAGACAGAACTGATATAAAGTAAAATAGAATACTTTACCAAGCTTAAGACAATTGTAATTGAGTGAGCAAGTAACCGTCGTCAGTCATTAGTGAGAGTTGCATAGGATTATCCTGTACCATAAGCTTGAACAGTTTTGCCCTTTAGATTGATTAGACTAGGTAAATAAGAAAGTACTGTCTATACCTATTTGTGAATCTGAAATCATTCTACCTGCTGGAATTTCGACAATTTTCTTAGCGATCGCTAGACAAATTGTTAGTATTTTTACAGATATATTGTAATTACAATGTTCTTAAAATTACCAATATTCAACCCCTAAGGAAGCTTCCTGACAAAGACTCCATCAATCGAATGAATCCAAAGGTTTGCTTAAAAACCGCTTGAAACCATCGTTTATTTTCTCGTAAAGCAACTTCGACACGTTGTAATTTTTTCATTTTGTAAGGTTTTTTTAAAGTTGTATACAAAATAATACTAAATGGAACATAGCAACTCAAAGCTGAATTATAAGCAGGGAGTAGCAATTTGGCATTCGTTTCAATATTTCATACTTTTTATGTAAGTATCCATATATCTCCAGCTAGATTTGTCCTCTATCGAAATATAAAAATTTCCGTTACTTATTATTTCTATCGGTGGATGCAGACTGGTTGAAATATCATCTATCTTTAGTTTGGGAAAATAAGAGATAGTAGTTACAAAAGGTAATATTTTGAAAGATGCAAACAGCGCAAGAGTGAGTGTAGCGATGAATGAAATTAGTATTATTTTAATTGAAGACCATGACTTAACGCGAATGGGGCTACGAGCGGCATTACAGTCTCACAGTGCATTGAAAGTAATTGGCGAAGCAGCAAATGCAACCCAAGGATTAAAACTTTTAGAAACGGCAAAGCCAGACGTAGCGGTTGTAGATATCGGCTTGCCTGATATGGATGGCATTGAACTCACTCGTAAATTCAGACGCTACCAAGCGGAAACTGGGCAATCAAATACGAAGATTCTCATCTTGACAATGGATCATACAGAGGATGCTGTACTAGCAGCCTTTGCCGCTGGTGCTGATTCTTATTATATGAAAGAAACCAGCATCAGTAAATTAACTGAGGCGATCCAAGCAACTCACGGCGGTAACTCTTGGATTGATCCGGCAATTGCCAACGTGGTATTGCGGAAGATGCGCCAAGGTATTCCTGGAGAAATTCAAGGTTCTGACAAGCCAAAAACTGTAAAAATTGAGGCACTGGCATCAGAATATGAGCAAGTTTTAGAAACATACCCCCTAACTCAACGGGAATTGGAAATACTAGAGTTGATTGTAGGTGGGTGTAGCAATGGGCAAATTGCCGAGAAACTCTACATTACAGTTGGTACTGTAAAAACCCATGTTCGCAATATTCTAAATAAATTGTGTGCTGACGATCGCACACAAGCTGCTGTCAGGGCGTTACGTTCTGGGTTGGTAGCATAGGGAGTGCTGAGTGCTGAGTTAAGAGTTAAGAGTTAGGAATTTTATTTCCCCTCTGCCTCCAATCCTCAATCCCCAATCCCCAATTCGCATTCAAAATCGTTCCTGTAAACATTCTGCAATGCGTAGTGCGGCTCCTGGTTTACCCATGCGTCGCCCGCCATTTTCGGCAATAATTTGCAAAATATCAGGATCTTTGAAGAGAGACTGTACGACCTTGGCAATTTCTGCTGGCTGATCAATTAAAATCAAAGATGAGCCGAGAAGACGACTTTGAGCTTCAGCAAAGGCAGGGTTATATTGCGGCCCATTACCGGGAATTGCGATCGCAGGTTTCCCTAAACCGATAAACTGTTCTGTGGCTGTACCTGCCATTGCGATCGCTATATCTCCCAAATGCAAGCAATCATTATAGGCTTGTTGTGTCACCACTAAATATGCATTCCGTTGTTTAAATGTCAAGGCATTTGAATCGGAGATTTGGATAGGACATACTGATTCAGCGCGCCAGCCTTGAGATTGCACACTTTGGGATAAAATATTAGAGTCTAAACCAGGAGCGATCGCACCTAAAAATACCACTGTTTTAGAAGTATAGAAGATCGAATCTCTCTCTTGGAAACTTGCCATCAATGCAGATACGGCAATCATAATCGTTTCCCAGTTGGTATATGCCTCTGGCGGGCGAGAACCAGGAAGAAGAGTTACTACAAAAGGTCGAACTATCTCTCGCTGTTGGACATCCTGACTATAAAATTGTTGGCGTGAAAACGTTGGTTCTAGACCATCCATCATAGGATTACCCAAACTGAAAGCTGGAATTGGCCATTGTTTTAATGTTTCCGTTGTCAGTCCATCTCTAGGAAAAACCGCCTTACAACGTCGACGACTCATTAACCAACGTTCCCAAGGATGATAAACTGAACCGGAAAAGTTTTCCCAACGCGCATTTTTAGATTTCCGTGGCAATAATCCAGCTTCATCCCGCACGTAATATTCAGATTTCGCCGTACCGACAAAAGCATAATTAGCGCCACTGAAAGTTGCAAACAACAGGGGGACAATATCTCCCACAGCTAAAATTGCTCTTTTATTACCTAATTTTTTTTGAGAACTTACCCAACGGCGGACTGCTTTAATTTGGCTGAGGGTCAGTTGCAATAAACCACCGCGTACATCCTGCGCTAATTGGCGGCCATCCATATAGATAAAGCCACCAGAAGGCATATTAAGGACTGAACCGATAAAGGGGATATCCAACTGTTCATAAGCACGTCCTTCACCCACCAGAGGTAAAGCAAATATCTCTGGTGGGTTTGATTGTCGTTGGAGTTCTTGCAAAATCCGAACTGCAATTATATCTTCCCCATGACCGTTACTTAATACAAGTAATCGCAAAGGAGGGGAGTTAGAAGCTAGAGATGACCGAGATACATTACTCATAGAAACAAAATATCAAAATTAACTGTCTGTTTAGGTAAGAGGTATAAATAGGGAAATCGACGAAGCAGCTGGAAGTTAGTATTATCCCTATTTCTTTACTTCCCTACAACTAATACCAATTTTGGATAGGAATGTAATTGTTTGAAATTCCTCGAACAGCCTTTTGGTCAATACTTTTAATCAAAAATCTAAAATCTAAAATCCAAAATTAGTATAACTCCCAGTTAATTAGGTTAAATATTATGCGAGTTTCTGCTACTGCACTTTTTACTTTAGCTACTTTAGCTGCTGCCAATGTTACCCAGCAAGCAACGGCTGCACCTGCTAAAACCGTTACCCCAACTGCAAAAACTGGTAGCTTGGTAGTGCCGATAATTGAAGACACTCCCGCACGAGTAGAGACAATTGCTTCCCCAGAAACTATAGTTGCACAACAATTTTCTCAAAATCCCGTCATCGTGCAAACGGGTGCAAGCAAAAATTCCTCTGTAGTCTTACAGGGTAATTCACTAGTAAAACTCCCCCTCATCTCCTCATCCCCCGCTACTGAAAGCAATTTAGTAGTCAGAGCTACAGATGTACAGGTAGTGGGAGCCAATCAAGAATTACAGGATATCATTCGCAAAGTCATTAAAACCCAGGCTGGTGGGGAAACCAGCCAAAGCCAGCTACAAAAAGATGTCGCAGCAATTTTAGATACAGGTTTATTTAGCAATGTCAGTGTGAATAGCTTTAGCACGCCTGCTGGCTTGAATGTAGTTTACCAAGTGCAACCAGTGATTGTGCGATCGCTGCAATTATCTGGTGCTAAAGTACTTACTTATCAAGTCGCCCTACAACGTTTGCAATCTCAGATTGGAACCACCATCAGTCCGGCGGGACTGCAACAATCAGTAGCACAAATTAACAAGTGGTACGCCGATAATGGTTATAACTTGGCGCGGGTACTATCAATTAAACCCAATCCTCAAGGAATTCTCACTGTAAATATCGCTGAAGGTTTGGTGGGTGATATCAAATTTCGCTTTGTCAACGATGAGGGTAAAACCGTTGATAGTAAGGGTAATCCCGTCGGCGGACGCACCAAACCAGATTTCCTACAACAGCAACTCAAGCTGAAACCTGGTCAAATCTTTCAAGAAAATATCGTCAAGCAAGATATACAACAGCTATATCGTACTGGTTTATTTGAGAGCGTGAATGTCGCCTTAGAAGGAGATGCGACAAAACTTGATTTAGTCTACCAACTCAAAGAAACTGGAGCGCGTGGTGTTAACTTAGGTGGTAGTTACAATGCCGATCAAGGTTTAGTAGGTACAATCAGCTATCAAGATCAGAATGTCGGCGGTGTTAATGATACTTTAGGTGTGAATGTTGGTGTAAGTAGCCGAGACTTACAGTTTAATACCAAATTTACCAGTCCCTATCGGACAACTAACCCCGATCGCTTGGGATACACTGTAAATGGTTTTCGTAGTCAAGAACTTTCGGAAACCTTTGATGACAAGATTAAGCTAGCCAACGGCGATAAAGTGCGAGAAGGTCAAATTGGCGGTGGTGTTAGCTTGCAACGACCAATTGAAGACTGGAATACCTCATTAGGATTAAACTATACCCGAACTAGTATTCGCGATCGCCAAGGTAATATTACCCCAACTGATGTTCAAGGCAATCCCCTCTCTGCGAGTGGCACTGGTATTGACGACCTAACAACCGTATCCTTCACCGCCACCAAAGACAAACGAGATAATCCCCTCAATCCAACTCAAGGTTCCGTTCTGAGTCTGAGTACAGAACAATCTATACCCATCGGCGAAGGTAATATTTCCCTCAATCGCCTCAAAGCCAATTACAGCCAGTATTTGCCAGTGCAGTTATTTAATAGCAAACAGCCACAAGTATTTGCAGTGAATCTGCAAGCTGGTACTGTCATTGGTAATTTACCACCCTACGAAAGCTTTAATTTGGGTGGTTCCAACTCAGTGCGCGGTTACGATTCTGGAGAAGTTGGGAGTGGGCGTAGTTATGTATTAGCTTCGGCAGAATATCGTTTTCCCGTCTTACCAATCGTAGGCGGTGTATTGTTTGCCGACTTCGCCTCAGACTTAGGCTCAGGTGATACTGTATTAGGAGATCCTGCGGGTGTAAGAGATAAACCAGGTTATGGTTTTGGTTATGGCGCAGGAGTGCGATTAAATTCACCACTAGGCTTAATTCGGGCTGACTATGGCATTAATGACCAGGGAGAAAGCAAAGTACATTTGGGTATCGGTCAGCGATTTTAATTTGAGTTCAAGCGTTGCTGATAGGTTATATCCAAAAATTTATGCATTATCCATAACCCTTGTAGAGACGTAGCACTGCTACGTCTCTACATTAGCGATCGCTTCTGAAAATGAATATTATAAATTGACCAATTTATTACACAATATTTAATAATATATACATTTCAATAATCCAACAAAAAAATTATTGTCACATTTTCGTAGACATTAATTTTTTATAGTGCTAATCAGACAAAATATCAAAAAATATTATAAGTAATAGTATGGAAAAAAGTGTTATAAATGCCAGCCTTTCTACCCAAAATCTCACCTTTCGTCCAGGTGATACCCCTGTATCATTTGAGGTAGCTGTCAATAATGATAGCGATCGTTTTGTCAATTTTCAGATCGAAATTACCGCAGCCGGAGAAACCCGGAACACAGGCTATCGCTGGTATCGACTCGAACCAGAGGTAGCAGCAGCCAAGCCACCCGGTAGTAGTACCATCTTCCAAGTTTTTGTATTCAATACACCCATTCCGGGATTTGTTGGTACTGTCAACCTGATGGTAAATATTTTTTCACCGCAATTAGCACAACAGTGCAGACTTGTGCTACGCCTGAAAATTGAGCGAGACAATAGACCAACACATTTAAGTGTAGAATTGCCTGTGCGAGAGTTCCAAGTTTATCCTCGCAATTCTGTAGATATACCAGTACGGGTGCGGAACTTGGGGCAACAACCGACTGATGTCGTATTACGTTTTACAGGCATTGATTCATCTTGGCTAGCTGGTAGTGCAGAACGCCGATTATTCTTAGATCCGGGTGGTTTAGCAGAAGCTACATTCCAATGCCAACCTCCTTCTGTAGTCCAAGCACCCAGTCAAAATTACCCCTTTACCATTGAAGCTGTTAGCAATAATGGTTATCCAACTAATGCTGAAGGTAATGTTGAAGTTTTACCAGTGGGTTTTATAGACTTTACCACCACAGAAAAACACCTGAAAATTCCTAGTAAATCGGCATGGTTGCCCGACTGGAAATCTCATACAGCTTCCTTTGAATTACTATTTAAAAATGCTAGCAACCTCAATCAGCAAATTAATGTCCAGGTGCAGGGTAGAGACTGGCGAAAATGTAGTTTTAAAAAGCTTCCCGAAATTGCCAATCTCCATCTAGGAGAGACAAGTAAAGTCATCCTTGATGTTAAAACAAAACGTCCTTGGGTAGGAATCGGTAAAACTTTGTTACTGGAGGCCAAATCGGAATTATCCGACCAACGTTTAGGGAGTACAGATCCAGCCACCCAGACATTAGAGGTGGAGACTCTGCCAATTATACCTTTATGGTTACAATTGGCTGCGATCGCACTTTTAGCCGCACTCGTAGCATTAATCTTTCAACCCAGAAATGTAATGCATACCCGTTCTGTAAACTCAGTGCGTTTTAGTGGCATTGGTTTATCTGTGGTCAGTGGTTCAGATGATTGCACCTTAAGACTTTGGAGAATCGGTACTGATAGCTTAGACCCTGATGATACAGTAAAATACACTGGGCAGCCTGTTGCTTGCGATCAAACGCAACAACCCAAAGGTTTGATGGCGATTACTGATGACGCCGTGGAAGTCTTACGCTTCATGCCATTACAAAATAATCGTGCGGCTGTTGGTTTAGATAATGGCGTCATTGAACTCAGAGATGTCCCATCAGGTGCAAAGATTAGCCAACTTCAAGACCTTAAAGATCCTAAAGCAAAAGGCGATCGCGTTTTTGATTTAGCTTTCACCTCAAACTCACTTAACTTATTTAGTGGTTATGGCAGTGGTAAAGTGAGACTATGGTCAAGATCCGCGCCTAACAGTGATTTTCTCCCAGAACCGCAAGTCATTGACGTACAAAGTACATTGAAACTATCAGGTTTCCAAGTCCGGGCATTAAATCTCAGCCCAGATGCAAAAACTCTCGTAATTGCTGGAAACTTCAAACGTTTCATCTTGTGGCAGTGGAATCCAAATCAATCTGATAAACAATCTCCGAGTTTATTAGTACAAAATCTAGAAAAACTAGACCCATTAGTTGGGCGTGAAGACTATATTTGGGGATTAGCTTTTGTTCCTAACTCAACCAGAAAAATCCTCGCAACATCTGATTCTGCGGGCTTCATTACGATTTGGGATTTAAATCAATGTCAAACTATCAAAAATCCGAATCCCCTCGAAAAAATAAATGAACTTAATTGTTCACCACTAGACCGTTGGTCAGCATCAAAAACATCTGTGCGGACTCTTGCATTTAGTGACGATGGTAGTCTCTTAGTAAGTGGTGGCGATGATGGACGAGTTGTAGTTTGGTACTTAACCTCCGAACATAAACTCGACAAAACAAAAGCAGCAGAAGGTAAAACAATTTACCAAAGCTCTAAAAAAATCAATAGTATCGACTTGAAAACTAATCAAGGAACCATGATTGTGAGTGGTGGTGAAGATTTTCAGGTCAAACTACATCGCATCAAATAAGGAAGTCGATATATGCAAGCAAAATTCAATCCACTACAAGTTATTATCAACCCACCTGGAATTCAATTTGGGATGCCAGGAGATACTATTGAACTCTATATTGTTGTAATCAATCAGGGAGATCAGAGTGCGGTTATTGACTTATATTTTGTTTTTGACGAAGTATTTCAAAATTTAACTGGCTGGTCTACCTCTCCTAGAGAAAGTTTAGCATTAGCTCCAGGGCAAAATAGCGACGAAGTAAAATTTGAGTTTGAAATTGCTGCAAATGCTCTCCCCGGAACCTATGACTATACACTAGTCGTAGATTCACCTCTACATTATCCCCAAGATACTCCCATAACCTTCCCGAACCAAATAAAGGTTCTGCTAAAAGAACAGACAGCAATTCGGGTAAATGACCCGACATTTTCCCTTAGACCTAATACCAACCCCAACAAACCATTAATTTTCAATCCTAGTGAACCTCTGCAAGTGGAAGTAATAGTTGACAATCGCTCTTATCTTGTAGATAGGTTCCGCTTGAGTTGCCCAGATTTAGATGATGACTGGTTCACAATTAATTATCCTGCAACTGGATTTGAGGGGCTAGGGTTAGTGTCTGACGTGACTGCAATAGAACTAAACCCTGGTACTCAAGGTCAAATATTCTTGAAATTTCACCCACCTGGAGATACTCTGGCGGGAAGTTATTCTCCAACAATCCGCTTATATTCGGAAAACTCTCCAGACTTAGTGCTACTGGATTTGGTATACATTCAAATTCCGATAAATTATCACCTAAATATAGAACTTCATACCATCTTAGGACAAGTTAGCCGTAGTCTTGGCAAATACGAATTATCACTAGCTAATCGGGGCAATATTATCCGCGAACTGATATTAAACTTAAAAAGTCGAGATGAAGAAGAACTATATACTTATAAATTTGAACCTACTGAAATCAGATTATTACCTAATAGAAGTGCCGTAGCTAATTTGACGGTCAAACCCAGACCTTGGTGGCGACGACCGTGGTTTGGTGCAGGTTTAGTGGTAAACTTTCAACTCGACATCAAAGACCAACAAAGTTTACCCCTACCTAACACATTACCTCAAGGAACTTTGGTATGGAAACCACGTCCTTTGTGGCAATTTATTTTGTTACTTTTGGTAGTTTTAGGCTTACTAGGAGGGATAGGATTCATCATTTGGCGAATTTTAAACCCCGATCCTTTAAGATTAGAAAATTTTAGTGCAAATGACTCTCAAATTACTGAAGGCGATGAAGTATCTTTGAAGTGGGACATTCACAATTATCAACAGTTACAAAAGTTAGTTCTCACAGCCAAGGGTTCGCAACCGATTCAGCCTATTACTTTTGACTTTAGTAATGGCATTCCTGAAACACTGGGTAAGGGAAATACTAATGAAATACCTCCTTGTCAAGTGCAAGATAAACAACAGCTAATTTGTAGCAACGTTAAAACTGGAGTGAAAACAAAAGGAAATTACACTTTTGAGTTACAAGCATTTTATCGTAATGGTATCCAATTATTTTCTCCCAAGAATCAAGTAGCCAGCCAAACAACCCAAATAGAAATAGCTGAAAAACAAATTGCGGAAGTACTTAGTTTCCAAACGGATAAGCCACTATATACAAAAGGTCAAAATATTCTTTTAAGTTGGACAATTGCCCGTCCATTATTATTAGGAAAAATTCAAATTGCTGGCAGTGCAGATGATGGTACATTATATAGTGAGCCAATTATTTATAAATTTAATCAAGGTAATCTTGCCGATCCGAAACTCCAAAAACTATGTACACAACAAAATCAACAACTGCGATGTATAAATATTCCTCTACCAGCATATAAAGCTGGTAAATATGCGTTTGAAATCAAAGCTTTTCCTAACAATGGAAGCCAAAAAACTAGTTTTAAAAAGACTGAATCAAAAATTGAAATATTACCCAAACCATTTAAAATTGTCTCTTTTAGAATCAACGGTAGCGAGCAACCAAATCTGGTTCTCAACGAAGGCGAATCTGCTACCTTGAGTTGGAGAGTAGAGGGAGAAAATATTCAGGTTAAACTTCTACCATACGGCAATGATGTTCCAGCCGTTGGCTCTATGAAGCTTCCAGTCAATCAAGCCTTCCCCCCCCAAATTGGACTGCTAGTCAATGATATATCTGGTAAGCAACAACCCCAGCAACGAGGATTTGCAATCACAGTAATCAAAAAAGTAGAGCCGACTCCTGTACCTAGCATTAACCCAATTCCACCTATTCTGCCACCTAGTAATAACCCATTTAAGACTCCCTTACCTCAAAGGTAACTTTTTGAGCAATGTGAAAAGCAGAGATATATGAAAGTTGAAGACTGCCTCCAAAATCATTTTCTATGCAACGCCTTAATCCCAAAAATAAAGACTCTTTGTTGTGTGGATCTAATTTTATATATGGTGAGTAAGTGTTCAAAAGCGTTAAATATTCATCAACAGTGTAGGTTACTTCTGATATAACTTGTCCAGATATCAAGTCTTTGAATTGTCCCGAATCAATAGCCATATTTCCTAATTGTCTCAAGATATATTCTTGAGTCTTTTGGTCTTCATATCGATCCAGAGATGGAGCATGTACTTGATAGATTTGCGATAAACTTTGGTAAACTTCGTCGCTAGGTTGAAGTTCCTTATTCCACAATAAAATCAGATAGCCATTCTCTTTTAGAGCATTTGCTGCTTTTAGATATCCAACTTCTGGTGATATCCAATGAAAAGAACTCGCTGCTAAAACAGCATCAAATTCCACTGGCTTGAGTTCCCACTCTTCAAAGGAGGTGTTCTGTATCTCTACATTAGAATACGGTTGACAATTCTGTTGAGCTAACTGGAAAAAATCTGGATTGGGTTCTAAGCAGATTATAGAGCAACCCAATTGAGCGATGCCTAATGTTGCAGTTCCAGGGCCACATCCCACTTCCAGAATTTTTGAGTCAGTGGAGAGTTGAGCAAGTTCCACAACTTGGTGAATCAAATCCTGAGGATATCGTGGTCTTGCTTTATTGTAAGCTTCTGCTGCTGGAGAATACCAATTTTTGCGCTGTTCGAGGTCTGTGCTAGAGTAGCTGATTATTGCTTGTTTTAAGTCTTCCATAATCTATTCAATTCCTGCAAAGAGCATCAAACTTTGTCTATCGTCGCTTTTGCTAACTTAATTCCTGGTTTTATGAAAAGCTCGGCGTCTGCGCCCATTTTCAAGCTGAGGTTTTCGCAACGGTACTACCTCAGCTTCACTACTCTCCCGTGCTACCCGAATCAGCAACCCAGCAGCTATTAAGCTGGCAATCATAGAATTACCACCATAACTAAACATAGGCAAAGGTAAACCAGTAGTTGGTAGAGAACCTGTAGCAACACCGATGTGGAGCAATGATTGTCCTACCATTAAAATCGTCACACCGATCGCAACTAATCTATGTACTATATTTTTAGCCTTCAGCGCCACAATTAATCCAAGAGTGGCAAATGTAGCTAAAAGTACCAACAGCACCATACTGCCAACAAAGCCAAACTCTTCAGCGAACACCGCAAAAATAAAATCAGTATCTTGAATTGGTAAATAAAACAGCTTTTGTTGAGAAAGCCCATATCCAGCTCCCCAAGTTTTACCAGAACCCACAGCTAGTAAACTTTGCACCAACTGGTATCCATCTCCTGTAGCATCCGCCCAAGGATTCAGGAATGACATCACCCGCTTACGCTGATACTCTTTAATACTAATACTGAGGACTGCTAACATCACTCCACCAACTGCTGTTCCTCCCAGATATTTGTAAGGTAAGCCAGCTGCGAGAGCAATTAGCCAAATAGTCATACCGCAAAGTGCCGTTGTACTCAAGTTAGGCTGGGCAAGAATTCCTAAAAGTACCAGACCGAAAACACCTAACCACGACAAGCGAACCCGCCAACTGATTCGTTCCCACTGACCAAAAAGCCGCGCACTTTGCAGCACCAAAAAGGGTTTAATTAATTCTGAAGGTTGAATCGGAATTGGCCCGATCGCAATCCAACGCGCTGCATCAAAAGCTTTTTTTCCCAATCCTGGGATTAGTGTGACAAAAATTAACCCCAAAAACAGCAACAAAAACCAATGGGATAGTCCCAAAATTTTCTGCAACGGCGAATTAACAATAATATTGAATCCGATTAAGGAAACGAAAACCCAAAGCAGTTGACGCTTAAAGTAGTACAACCCATCATTCTGACGGGCGTCAGCGACGGGATAGGATGCTGAAAATAGCATGATCAAGCCGACGAACAGCCAAATCAACGTTAACCAGCGCAACAACCGCGCTTCTAAGGCCCAGTTGGAGACTGAACTATCAAAAATTGGAATCAGGCGGCGTAGATTCACGATCGGTACAGGTAAAAAGTTAGAATTTAGGAGTTAGAAATAAAACTCATAAATCATAACTTATAACTCATAAGTAGGCTTTACAACCATAAATCTGAGAGTTGTCAACTTCAATACACCGCTAGTTCAATATTTAGGACAAATTGCGATCGCTACTCCGCAATTTAAAAGTAATATTTTATACTTAAAATCAGGATTGTTATAGTTAAGAGCGATCGCTCAAAAATTGACTTAAAGTATTTATTTAATTAAACTTAATGATTTCACGTAATTGACTAATTGTTTATCCATAGATAAGGGAATTTCAATCCAGAACTCAGTTCCTTGCCCAGGTTCCGATACACATCTGAGTGTTCCCCCATGTTTTTCAACTACAATCTGATAGCTAATGGATAAACCTAATCCTGTACCCTTACCTACAGGCTTAGTTGTAAAAAATGGATCAAACAGTCGTTCCTTAACTGCTTCTGTTATTCCTGAACCATTATCGGCAATTCGGATCACACAGTTTGTTTCAATGATTTCCGTAGTAATTGTAATAGTATTAGGATTAGCATGGATTTCTGCGATCGCGCGTTTACTATCATAGTTATCGAGCGCATCGATTGCATTACTAATAATATTCATAAATACTTGATTGAGTTGACCAGCGTAGCAATCTACTAAAGGCAAATCCCCATAATTTTTAACTACTTTAATTCCAGGATGATCAACACTATTCTTAAAGCGACTCTGTAAAATCAGCAAAGTGCTATCTAGCCCCTGGTGAATATCAACTCTTTTCTTCTCCGCTTCATCAAGACGAGAGAAATTCCGCAGGGACAAGACAATTTCAGAGATCCGTTCGGCTCCTACTTGCATTGAATTTAGGATTTTTGGCAAATCATCTAGTAAAAAATCTAACTCAATTTCCTTAATGTATTCTTTAATTTCTGACACAGGATTGGCATAAAATTGCTGGTAAAGATACACAAGTTTTAGTAAACACTGTGTATAATCCTTTGCATATGTTAAATTCCCGTAAATAAAATTAACAGGATTGTTAATTTCGTGAGCAACTCCTGCAACTAACTGCCCCAAACTAGACATTTTCTCAGCTTGGACTAATTGGGCTTGAGTTTGTTGTAGCTCTCGGAGGGATTTTTCCAATTTTTTAGACTGAGCCTCAGCAATTTCTGCTAAATTCTCCTTGATTTGTAGCGCACTCCGTAGTTGTGCCCTTTGCTGTTTCAGTTCACCTGTTAACTTTTTAGCATCAGCCAAAGCAGTATTCTGAGCTTGTAGCAGAAACAGAAAATCAACAATAGGATCGTGAATTGCAAAGTCTTTGAGTTTAATACCCAGAGGAGCCAGGCTAGTTGTATCTGTAATCCAGGGAGAACCTAAAAAAAATATCACATCCTCCTCTGGTTGATACATCATCTGCCCCTTGAGATGCATTCCATTGTGGAGAAACTCTAATATAAACAGGGCACGAGACTGCTTACTGATAACATCAAAATCGACCAAAATTTTTGGACGATTGATTTGGAAATGCTGCTCAATCAATTTACCAACCAATGGTTCAGGACAAATACGCCCGAAGACATCACCAGCTTGTACAATTTCCCGATTACGGCTAAAGGCAAAGTGGAAGGGAAAAGCTTTCGCCAGCAACTCTGGCGAAAGTGTAAGGTGAGGAGGAGCCATGCTGCACTCAATTTGGTTTATAAATCACTAAAAATTCATCATGTTCAGCACCCTCATCTCGACTTTGGGTTTGGGTAACATGAACCTCTGTATCAAACCTGCTTCCCAATCCCTTGACTAATCCAAGAATCATTGGCGCTAGCCCTTCTCTATCAGAGCGATAATGTAAGCTCAGAGAATTTTCTTCCATATCAGTACATTCAAATGATGGGGGTTGGAGTTTAGGAAAACTAACACCCACACGAGCATGAAGATTATCAAGGTTTTCTAAAAACTCAGGTAGTTCATCTCCACTCATATCCATCATTTCGCCATAGCCTTCTTGGGCTGTGTACTGAACCCAGAATTCCCCAAAGGCTTGCATAATCTCATTGGCAGATAAATCCAAAATGACACTAGCAGCTTTTACCAGCTTGTGGGTGATGTCATCGGGATAGCCTTCCATACTGAGGAAAACATCTACATCTACCTCTGCTTTGTGCTTGATTTTTTTCCAAGTTTCTTCGCCAAAGCGACTGCATACCATGTCTTGAATCGCCTTGTTTACTAAACCGTACATTGAAGCCTCCTCTTGCTGCACCTAATTTTGCTTTGTGAATTTGCCCAAGACTCGACAACTAATTTCTTAAAAGGCTTAATTTACAGCTATTTTCAGCTAAATAGACCACACAGTAGGGGCAATTCATGAATTGCCCCTACGACAGATGTGGTTCAAATACATGAAAAACTGCTGTAAATGACAAAATTTTCTGTAATCAAACCTTGAAATGGTTTTATACAGCTTTAAAAACCGAAAAAATAGGGAAAACTGTTTGTATTCTAATGCTACAAATGCTCATTATTACAACCGTATTTTCACTTATTACTTTTACCTAGTAGTCTGTCCCAAAAGTTTTGAGAGGTTAGTGATGTTCAGATCCCCGACTTCGCAGAAGTCGGGGATCTAGTAGCCCCACAAAATTAATGGGACAGACTACTAGATGGCTTTGAGGTTTTGTAGTAAGTATTTTAGTGCTTACTACAAATTTGCTCACCTTAATCTTGACAGGCTAACTACAACGATTCATCAAAAGGCAGCCATGAATCAGGATACAAACTATATTTGGAGATTTGACGCTGAATGCCGTTAAAAAATTGGACACGGGCATCCATAGCTTCTGCAATCGCTAGCTTTACCTTGATATCCTCTTCATTCATAGTGATTCGAGGTTCAATCACTGCTGCTAGCTTCGCTGCATGACTATCATCCACATCAATATGGACTTCAAAAAAGATTAGGGATTCTTTGGGTAAGGGAGCAGCGCCAACAATTCCTTTATATAGTTGTGTGTATAGCGAACTAACAATCCCTTCGGAAGCATAACAGACGGCACCAAGTGCAGCTAAATAGCCGTACTTATGTGGCATTTGTAAATAAGTTTCAATCAGGGCACGAGTTTCAGGTGCAGTGGGTAGCGATGCCAGAGTTTCGTCGTGAATACCAAGGGCGCGGGTAAATTGACGAAACAATTCTGGGTGAGACTGAGTTATATCTCCCTGTCCCATTTCGTCAAACAGGTTTTCTAAGATGACTAACTGGCTACTTTCATCTTGGCAGCAAGACAAGATGCTAGCCAAGATCCGATTAAATTCTTTGGAGAATTTGTACATCTGAACAGCTAGTACCTGTATATCTGGTAAAAATAAATTTCCAGTCCGACAGCGAGTTAAGAATTCATGATTCCATAGAGGATGATTAACTGCTATTTCATGAAAAGAATTTCTAACTAAAGAAGATGTCTGTATCATCGTGATATTTGTAGGGCTAGATGGAGGGGTTGATCGAGTAAAGGGCTAAAAAATGATTCATCTATTGCGATATGTTCTGGAGTAACACGCAATTCCTGTAAGATTGGCATCGTATTGAAGCCAGCCGTTTTCAGAGCATTAAAGTAATCCTCAAGAGTTTTGTGAATCAATTGCACATTTAGCCAAGAACCATCTCGTTTCCAAATACGACCAGGAAACTGTTGATCTCGCTTGCTGAAGTAGCCTGAACCCTCAACTTGAAAATAAAACGGATATGCTGCTTCCCGCATATATGGAAAAGATGGATGGGGAACACTAAATACAAATCGACCGCCCGGACGAAGAATGCGTGCAACTTCTGCCATGCATTCTTGGGTCTGAGCAATTGTCAAATAGTTAAATAAAAACACTGCGACCACTAAATCAATTTCGCTATCATCAAACTGCTTGAGATTAGTAGCGCATCCTACTTGGTAGCTAATACCCAACGAATCTTTTATTTCTTGCGATTTTGCTGCTGCAATCATACTCTCGGAAAGGTCTATTCCATGTACCCATGCAGCGCCACGTCGGCTTAATTCTCGGCTGCAATAACCTTCACCACAACCGATATCAAGTACTCGCAACCCAGCGACAGGCTTACAAAGCTCTAGTACAAAAGGACGTGCGGTAAAGTCTGATAAGGAAGTAGGTTCTCCTCTAATCCATTCTGATGCTGTGCGATTATATAAGTTTTTAGTTGAGTTTTTGTTATTCACATTTGACATTTATCGGTATTGATTTATACTTAATTTACGCTTACTGAATTTAGTCCGAGCGGGCTAAAATCATGAATATCTATTATTTAATAATGAATTTGTTTTACTGATAAGGTTGATTTTACCGATTTTGGCTTACTTGTCGATTTTGCGTTTAAAAACTAGCCTTTTAAAAGAAGTAGCTAATCTGAAAAGTGCCATCTTGTTAATTTCTTTAAATATAAACACCTAAATGATATTTAACTTCATGAACTTGCGTTGTTACTTAGTTAACAGCAACTTCACATATAGATAGTTTGGCTTTTAAGCTCCAACTTCATCTATGCTTTATTAAATAAGTTAAAATTAACTCTTTTAATCAAGATAGATAAGAGAAATAAAACAGTATATTTTACGAAGTATAAAAAGAATAACCTTGTTAATTTGTAATAGCCAAGATTCGTTTTGAAAACGAAATGGCTTTGGATGCATGAGTTATTTAGCCAATTTAGAATAACGTTGGAAGAAATGATGTTAGAAGAACTGTTAGCAGAATCACCAGTGCGCGATCGCTTACAATATGAACGTGCGATCGCATTTTCGGAGCTAGGCGATCGCCTCTTTGATGAGCTTGCTGATAAAATTGCTACAAAGCGACAGTACCGACTACTGTTTGAACACACATTAAAGCCTGAGTTATTCCAACAAATCCGAATTGCTGCTGCTGGTTATATTTCAGCGTGTCTGAATAGTCCCATCATTCTTTCGGAAGCTGAAATGCTGGAACGACTACTAGCAGCAAGAAGTACTTTACCGAACTACACCGGCACTGGTCTTTTGATGCCCAAGCGAGAACACATTTTGGCATTTAACCTCTTTCAAAAAAGTGTCGCAGAGGCTTTTTACCAACTAGGAGCAAATGACCTGATTGATGCAGTGGATTTACCAGTCAATCTCCGCATGGTCTACGGTAAGACTGATGCCAAGAAGTTGGGTTTGCCCTTCGCTAGCTCAAAATGTCACAGTGATGTCTGGGCAGGTGTTGCTGCTGATGCAACTGTAGTGGTTCTGCCACTATTTGGTGACATCGATAATATCACCATCGAAGCAGGTGAAATGCCCCGCGAAATGGAACTACCGTCTATGCACGTGATGTCAGACTTCGCTGAAGGTCGGGATATTCCAATGGTTGTCTCCTACACAGAAGCACAACTACAGCACGGCACAATGTACTTTAATGATGCCCGTGGATTGCATCAAACAGTAAGAAGGAAAACTGAAGGTCTAAGAATCTCAGTAGATTTCCGGTTCCGCAGGAAATTCAATGAAGCTTATCGCGCAATGGTAGCACCTAATATTGGTGGTATTGAAGAAGATATGAGTGTGCCTTATGAAGACTGGCTGAAGGTTGGGAAAGAAACGCTAATTGTGTTTGATGAAACTGTTGAACAAGCTAAGAATAGACAGAATCCTGACGCTCCAGTTCCACTTTACACTCGTGGGTATCGCCTTTTAAATATGTTTAACTTTTGATTTGCAAAAATCTGAGCTACAAAAAAGAGGTCTTTTTCGACCTCTTACCAATTCCCTAAAATAATATTCTATTTACAGAATTACGACAAGCCAGTATTAGCACCTTGCTTACCAGTTGCTAACTCCACTTTGATAATTGTGCCACCTGCTTTTTGAATACGTTGCTGTTCACGGAACCAGTTTTCATAAGGAACTAGCTTAGTAAAGTAAGTATTTTGCAGTTCGCGTTGGGTACGAATTCGGGTTTGGCTGGGAACTAGAGCAGTAATTTTAAAGAAACGGGCCATGTTTTGAAAATCTCCTGTATATTTTGTGAAAACTTTTTTTATCTCAAAATCTTGAGTGCAAATCTTTTAATTATTCCAAGGCTGGAAATCAAACATCAATACTAGACCACTAACACTCATCACTGATAATTTACCAAGATAAGCAATCTAACGTTCTAGCACTCACGGTTGATTTCCAGACCTTAATAAAGCCGCACCTAAATTCTTAAGCGCAAACTAGCTCTTAGCTTAAGCCAGAAGAGATATAGTCTAAGTAAACACCGACTTCCTTACCAGCGTCAGAACCTACCAAGCTGGCAGCTACTTCCTTGATTGCTTGGATAGCTTGCACGGTAGCACCAACGGGAACGCCCAAGGAATTGTAGGTTTCCTTCAAGCCGTTCAACACACGCTCATCTAGGATGGAAGGATCTCCAGCCAACAAAGCGTAGGTAGCGTAGCGGAGGTAATAGTCCAAATCACGAATGCAGGCAGCATAGCGGCGGGTGGTGTACATGTTGCCGCCGGGACGAGTGATATCAGAGTATAGCAAAGATTTTGCTACAGCTTCTTTAACGATCGCAGCAGCATTAGCGCTGATGGTGCTAGCAGCACGTACCCGCAGTTCGCCAGTGGAGAAGTAAACTTTTAGCTTCTCTAAAGCAGCGTTGTCTAAGTATTTACCTTGAACGTCTGCGGAGTTAATGACAGCGGTAATTGCGTCTTGAGCCATGTTGTTAATTCCTTATTTCCAACCGTATTGCAATACTTCTGTTTAAGTAGGTAAACAGCTTCAACTTATCCTAGAAGAGCGCCAACTAGGTAGTCGAAGTAGCCACCAGCTTCACTAGCGTCATCACCAGAGAGCAATGTAGCAGCTCCATTCTTCAGCCCACGAATACCTTCAGCAACACCATCGATAGGAGTTCCCAAGGACTTGTACAGTTCACGGGCACCGATAACACCAATTTCTTCGATGGGGGTAACATCACCAGCAACAATACCGTAGGTAATGAGGCGGAGGTAATAATCTAGGTCACGCAGACAGGTAGCAGTCAATTCTTGACCGTAAGCGTTACCACCAGGAGACACAACATCAGGACGCTTTTGGAACAGTTGATCGCCAGCTTGCTTAACAAGACGTTCGCGATTTTCTGTCAAAATTTGAGCAATCCGCACACGGCGCTCACCACTTGCAACAAAGGACTTGATCCGATCTAACTCACCAGGGCTGAGGTAGCGGGCTTCTGCATCAGCATTCACGATAGCTTTCGTGACAATACTCATTAATGGATTCCTCCAGTACGAATGAAACCAGGATTTGATTAAACTGGTGCGACTTTAGATTTGGTTTACTGAGTTTGTTTTCTCGTTCTTTTAGACACAACCGTTTTACAACTGCTACGGCTAATAAATTACGAGTTTGCTTGAGTCAACATAAGTCAACTAGCTTTTAAACTCAGTTACCTTCCGCAAAACATTTTCCGGCATTCTGTTGAGCATTTATGACTGCTCTTAATACTTTGTAATATTGCTTTTCAGAATTTACTCTTTTAGCAGCAATCTGAGAGCAGTATTACGAAAGGTTACGAATGGGGGACCAGGGATTGGGGATTGGGGATGGGAAATAATCTATTCCCTACTCCCTATTCCCTACTCCCTACTCCCTATTCCCTAATCAACCGCTACACTGCCAAGGTAGTTACCTGCTGGCAGAGATGGGAAGCGGTTGTAAGGCACAACATCTTCACCGAAGTAGCGGCTATATTCTGGACTTTCGACTATGGCTTCTACAGCAGCGGACAAACCACTATCGGCTAGCAGCTTGTTGTACTGGCTAATTTCTTCCTGAGTTGCGGGTGTACGCCCCAACAGATGACGGAAGAGGAACTCAATGACCTTGGCATGAGGATAAGGTGACAAGAAGCGCTGGCGATAGATTTGGGAACTAGCTAGTTCACGCACAAAATCGCGGACGGAAATTTCACCATTCTGGAGTTTGCTATCTAGGTCAGTACGGCGGAAATTATCAGGTACTTCACCGCTAAATACATCCAACACTTGCCGATAAATGGCGTTGATTGCCTGTTGTTTTTCGGCTTGGTTGGTGTTTTCGGTTAGACGGTAAATGCGTGCATGTTTACGCACACCTTGTTCCACTGATTGTCCGCTACCATCGTTGTAGGAACGACCCAGTTCCGCAAAGGATGGCTTACCATTTGCTTGTGCTGCGATATCTGCGATCGCCTGTAGCACTAGCGGTGTATCGTTACTAGCTCCGATACGGGCTTGTACTGGCTTAAAGCTTGGTACAACCACGTCATCGTTTTGCTTGGTAAGCTGGTTGTACAACTTCTCTGTATTGGGGAAGTTTGCCGCAGGTAAGGTCGGGAAGCGACGGTAAGGCACTGTATCTTCACCAAACACCTGGTTATATTCCACACTATCTACCAAAGCACCAATAAAGGCACGAATACCTTGAGTAGCCAAAATCTGGTTATACTTGCGGATTTCTGCTTGGTCTAGTGGCGCACGTCCCAAGAAGTGTTTGGTTCCCAACTCAATCACTTTGGTGTTGGGATAAGGTGTGTAGAACTCTTTCAGGTAGAGGTTAGAGTAACCCAAACCTTCAATAAATTCCTTCACACTAATTTCGCCATTCCCCAGCTTGCTTTCCCACTTTGTAAATTCGTTTTTGGCGATGTAGGGTGCAATATCCCGCTCAAAAATCTGACGATACGCAGCGCTAATCAAAGTTTTGACTGCAACTTTGTCACTGGTATTAGCCACAAGCTTGAAGACTTTGGTTTGTTCCCGTTGCTTGCTGACACCTTGGTTAATGCGGAACTGAATATCTGGTTCTGACCGATTTTCTGTTACAGTACCTAGTGTCACAAAGCTCGGTGTTACTTCCTTCTGGACTTTTGCGGCAATATCATCACGAATACTACCAACACGCAATTGTCGCCCGGATACACCACCAGGAGTCAAATACCGTTCGTAAGGAATTGTATCTTCACCAAAGGCTTCGCTGTATTCTACGCTGTTAATAATGGCATCAACCACCGCGTAAAAGCCCTGTTTTGAAGCAATATCAAAGTACTTGTTGATTTCTTGACGACCATAAGTCGGACGACCCAACAAGCGGCGGTGAATATACTCGATCGCTTTACAAACATACAGCGATGACCAGTACAGATTGCGGAACACATCTGACTTAGCCAAACCACGGATAAACTCTCGCACCGAGATGTCGCCGTTTTCCAGCTTGATTTCCAATACCTTCGGTCGCTGACCTTCGTAAAGATCGCGACCGAAAACTTGCAGGTAAGCAGCTTTAATCAATGCTTGCGTGGAGCTTTCGGAGTATCTGACGCTAGAATTTTTAGCAGCCTTTTTACCTCTAGTACCAGGCAGTTGATCTAACTTGAATACCTTAGGCCCAAGAGTACCAGGAGCTTCACCCCGCGCTCTGGGATTACTATTTTGGTTATTAATCCCTGCCCCTTGGTGAATCAGGATGCGTTTGGTATCCTTGCCAAAAGGAGCCGGATTGGTGCTGGGGTTGCGAGTTTCTTTCGGGAAAATCGCCCCAAACTGAATTTCCAATGGGTCATTACCAGAACCGTAGGGATGTTGATCTGGTAGCGGTTGCTCGTAAGCCGCAAATGTGGTAATAAACTGAGGTATCTTGCGGAAAGGCGCACTGTAGTTAAACAGGTCTTGCTGCGGCCCCCAGTTGCGACATTCTTGTGCTTCTTGACCCAGACCCCGCAGGTAGGGTACTGTTTCTTCACCAAAATAGTCGCTGTACTCAGCAGAATCTACTAAGGCATCTACTAAAGCTGCCAGACCACCCTTAGAAATAATCGAGAAGTATTTTTGTACTTCTTCTCGGCTACTTGGCCCCCGTCCTAGAATGTGACGGAAAGCTAGTTCGATGACTCGGCTGTTAATAAAAGGCTGGTAAAACTGTTTTTGGTAAAGGGGAGATTTAGCTAAACGACGGACAAACTCTTTCACAGAGATGTCGCCATTCTTCACCTTGGATTCCAGGTCAGATATGGATAAGCTATAAGCACGGGTAATGTCGCGCTCAAAGATTTGCCGATATGCAGCCTTGATTACCTCATTTTTTTCGGTGGCTGATAACCCAGTCTTCAAGACAAACTTGGGACGACGTTCTGCGGCATTAAAGTAAATTTGCGGCAGTTGTAACCCTTGCTGGTCACTAGAGGGGCGTTGGCGCACTTTATTTGAAGGTGTGGCTGCTTTGAATTCTGTTAACAAAACATCCATGTACTGAGACACAATTTCTGTAGCCTCAGCATCGTTGCGGAAAAAGGAAAGTGCCCCAGCTTTGATTTCTTGCAAAGCTACTAGCGTTGCTTCACCAGAGCAGGCATTTTCAATGATTTCCCGCAAACCCCTTGTATTCACCGCTATGATGTTGGGGTCGCCAGCAACGATCGCATAAGTAGCGTAGCGCAAGAACCAGGATAAATCCCGCAAGCTCTTGGCCATGTTGCTTGGGCCATAACGAGCAATGTTAATTGGTCTGAAACCTGCGGGTGTCGGGCCGCTGGGGGATGAGTTAAAGATTGAGCGTAAATTTTCTAGGAACCCACCACGACTTTCAACGTAGGTTACGGTTCCTAGTCTGAGGTCTTCTCTAACATCTTTACCACCACCAGCAGTTACTAGTTCTGCTTCTCTGGGCTTTTCTAAAAAAGCCATTGGCGAACCACCGACAAAAATCCGGTTGGCAGCCCGAGACACAATAATCTCGGCATTGTCCGTTAGCGTCTGGGAAATTTCTAGACGCTTTGCACCAGATGCAAAATAGCTTGCCAGTTCATTTAATTCACCATTTCCCAAGAAGCGGTCTTGCTGCTCTGCTTGGGTAATTGTGGCTACAGTTAGGGTTTGATATAGTTGCGGACGCGCAACCGAGCTTCCACCACTCGCCTTAACACTCATCGGATTTGTAAAACTCCCATCATAAGCGTTTATGTGTTAAGTCTGGATTGTTTTGAGGCTTGACACATCGGTGTGTCTATGCTTTATGAGCTTGAGAGTATTGCCTGCAAAACTGCCAGTAAATTAACCCAGTTAGCTTTTAGATTAGAACGTTTTGCGTTCTCAAGGCGGATTTATTAAGAAGTATGTAGAACATGTATCTTAAATGTCTCCAGTCTTAAAAGTGCATACTCCAGTTTGTCTGAGATTAAGTCTAAGTTTTGTAACTAAGTAGTAGGTTGGGAACTGTGTGCTGATTAATTTTTTATTTAAGCGCAAAGTGGCGCAGAGGTAAGCGCAGAGGCACGCAAAGAATTCGCTACAAATTCATAAAATTTTGTACTTAGTCACTGGACAGTGGTTATTAGTCGATGTTAAGTTGTTTTTGCTACTGATAAATTCATATTCACATCTAACACCGTACCGGAAATAATTCTTAATTTGTGGTGGTTTAATCTGTAACTATCAGCATTTGGATATAGGGTAAATACTATGCACAAGAGTTGTAAATTTAACTATTTATTCAATGTTACTTTGTCTGCGATCGCTATTATTTTAGCTGTCGCTCCGGCAAATGCGCTTCCAGAGCAAAATATCAGCACCGTTGTGAAGTGGGCAAAGACCAGACCTCAGCTACCAACTCTGAGATACAACAGCGAAGCCCACGGTTACGAGGGTACAAAGGGAAATTTATACTTCTATGCTGATGTCACTTCTGAAAATGGGACAGTGAATAAAGAAGGCATAACCGTTAGTGGTGATAAACGCCTCAAATTCACCACAAAAAATGCCAATGCAGTGAAACTGTTACAAAATATTTATAATTCTAATATTGCCAATGACTTCCAGAAGTCCCGATATATCACCAAAGTTGGACGTGACCAGTTTTATCGTGGGCAAAAGTTTGCTTACATCGCTGCTGAGGTAAAAGGTGGGTCATCATTACAGATAATTCCCTTGAATAAGTTGCAAGAGTTTATAGATAATGCCAAATATTGCCAAACTAATCAGTGCGACGTTTAATTAATTCGTAATTCGTAATGACGCTCGCGGACTCGCTAACATAATTCGTAATTTTTGAGTTTGATTAAGCCTGTGGGGTGTAATTTACATAAGCATTATCAGTAAAGAAAGGTACGCAATCACTAACGTTGTAAGCGGCTGACAGTTCAACGTCTGACTCAAAACCTTTTTCAATCAACTCTTTACCCGAACTGCATTTTTTCAAGTATCCTAGTAAATCCTTCTGGAAAGCCTGAAATGTTGTGACAGCAACTTCGGCTTCTGGTGATAAACTGCCATCTAAATAACTGAGAATTGCCCCAGCACCAATTAAATCTTCAAATGCAGGGCGTAGGCTACCATCTTCTTTCCACCTCTCACCAGCAGGAATTATAGCGATTTTATCACCATACTTTTGAGCAAACTCCGCCACCGCTTGGCAATTTCGCAAGCAACCAGCCAAAGTTGGTATATTCCCTGTATGTAAAGTCAGAAAAGAACCATTAGGTGATGGTAAAACTAGTCTAGTTCCAGCAGGAATCTGAAGTACCGATTTTGGCGAGAGAGAATATCCACTTATAGTCCAACGTTGTCTATGACTTGCCAACTCTGCTCGGACTGATTTGGCATAATCTATGACAGATTCATCTCTCATTGCGTAGGGAAAAATTATTGCACCGTTGTTGGTGGCGATTTCCACGCAAGTAGAAAAAGAGAGAATGTCAACTATTACAATTACATCACTGATGGGAGCGAGTTGAGCAACTCCTTGTGGCCCCCATTCACAGCGTAAATTAAACTCTGATTGGTTGTAAATCATTGGTGCGATCGCAAAAGACAATATGATCAAAATCAAACCACAAATTAACCAAGTCAGTGATCTTAATTTGTCTCAAGGCTAAATTGACCTAGATATTATAATAAATATAAAACTTAAAATATAAAAATATTATGAATATAGCTGTAAAAACTACCTCTCAGATAACTGCACCAAAGTTAAATTATGTATGATGTGCTGATTGAAAATCAACCAGATGGTACAGTTAAAGCAACATTGCTAGGTTTACCAGACTGTCAAGGTTTATGTATTCCTTCTTCTATTGTTGAATATCTTTGAGGATTTCCTTAGCTTCTTCGTTCCCTAAGCTTGCAGCTTTCCGAAAATCTTCCATTCCTTGATACATATTCTTATTCATACTATGACTAGCACCTCGTAAAAAGTAGGCTTTATCATTATTGGGATTTATATTAACTGCTTTGTTACAGTTATTTACTGCTTCAGTATAATCTTTCAATTTGAAATATGCTGCACCTCGTAAAAAGTAAGCTTCATCATTATTAGAATTTATCTTAACTGCTTCGTTACAGTCATCTACTGCTTCAGTATAATCTTTCAATTGAAAATGCTCTGAACAACGGTTAACGTAGTCTTTATCAAGGTTAGAATTTGTTTCAGAATTCAAATTATTAGCAAAAATAATCAGTGAAAGTGAAAAAACTGCTATTAAACCTATTAAAATAAGAGCAATCATTTTATAACGGATAATTAGCAGATTTATGTAGGCTTGCGTAAAGTTGGCATCAATATGTAAAGCTTGGTTGTAATCGTTTATTGCTCCCTGTTTGTCTCCTAGTGTAGAACGTGCAAGCCCCCGATTGTTGTAGGCATCGGCATGATTAGGATTAATACGCAAAGCTTGGTTGTAATCGTTTATTGCGCCCTTTATATCTCCCAATACATAACGGCTAAGTCCCCGGTTGTTGTAGGCATCGGCATCTTTATCTTTGTAAGAGGTTTGTTTTTTAGGAAATATATCAATACCAAGTTTTATGGAGCGATCGCACCAATAACACTTACCATAAGTTTGGCTGTAGTAGTGGCTGTCTACCTTTCCACAGATAGTTAAGTCATTAACAGCAAGTCTGAGCGCTTTTACCCAATCCCCAGCAGTTGGGCGCAAGTTAGAATTTTTATAACCATCGTTAAAGCATCTGAGAAAACATCGCTGAACCTCTGGGTGAATAATCTCAAGAGGAATTGTCCTTTCTACAGGTTGAACCAAACTGTTTGGTGCATACATCCATAAACCCTGACGGATAAGTTCATTAGGTAGTGGTGTGTCTCCCGTACCTGTCCACTTTCCCGCAAAAGGAGTTTGACCACCAAACAACAACTGATAGATAATTACTGCTAACCGAAAGCGATCGTGTATTTCCGTTTGATCAATGCTATCAAAATCTTTGCCAATCAGTTCCGGTGGTGTAAAGCCATCTGAACCAACTGAACAACGATAAACCTTATTATTTTTCGGATTCCGAACCTGAAAAGAATCAGTATCAATAATTGAAGGTAAGGCGCGATCGTTTACAAGAATATTTTGCGGTTTGATGTCACCTAAAACATAGCCAGAAATGTGAATTGCTTCAATAATTGAGGCGATATTCAGCGCTGTTGTGTGGAGAAAACGCCAATCAACCTCAAGTTTCAAAGCCTTACGTCGCTTGGTATTGTATACATCAATAAGTTCTTTTGCTTCTTTAATTTCCGGCATCAAAAAGCCGACACAATTACCTTGAGCATCTTTCAATACCGACTTAGGCCAAGCAAAAGAAATATGATTGAGGTGAGAGTTTGGCTCTTTGGGTCGGTGCGCTATCATCACTGCCAACTTTTGCACATGCTCAGGAGTTTGGTCGTGGTAAATTTTCGCTAAGTAACCATTGCGATTAGTTCGCCAAACCTTAGCTTCACCACTAATTTTAGGTTCACCCAGCAGAGTAATCGATTGCCCCGTACTGGCACAGGTGAAAACTGTCATCGAATTTTACTCTCTATCAAACAAGCACAAAAGTAAGGTTTTATCATCATCAGTGCGAGAATTTAGCCGTTCAGAGTTTAGGAATTCCATCAAATATTTATCTTCATCCTCCCCATTAACAGGTTCGTGCAAGTATTCCTCCAAAGGTTTAAAGAAAGGCGAGAATGGTTGCCAGTCACTCAAACGAATTGCTACTTTTTCTAGTCCATCAGTCGAAGCACAAATAAACTCTTGTTTTTGGTTAAAGACCTTTACCTGCATTGCTTTTAGTGCATTTGTTGAGGTAATAAAAGTTGTTTCATTAGCAAACTCACCTTTATCGGGCTGAAACAACAGTTGATATTCTGAATCTTCAGAACGCCTTACAATAAATCCATCCCCGATTTGCATAGCTGCAACCCAGTCAGTAGTTGCCACAAAAACCAACAATGTACAAGCTAAATCATTAAGAGAATAATTTTCTTTAGCTGCTTTCTTGCCTAATTCAGCAATTACCTTGTTTACAGTTTTAGTAAATAAATTCTCGGCTTCTGTTTGCGAAAATTCTTGAGAAATATTTTGCCAACAGCGTTTGCGCTTCTGAAGATATTCACTAATTCCTCCCAGGTATTTGAGTACTGTTTCTACCGCTAACCGAGAACCAACATCAGAATATTTAGCACTACCAGCACCATCAGCAACAGCGCCTACAATCACATCCTTAAAGATGCGAGAATCCCCATAATCTTGACAAACTATCCCCTGTTTTTGATGACTTGTTCCAATCTCGGAACGTGCAACAGCTTTCCAATTCACAAAATTTCCTCTAACTAGTAATTTGACCCCATCCCATAGCCGGTAAAGCTACAGCTTGTCCTACTTTGCCACTAGAAACCCGTTTCACCGAAGCAGAAAGCCAGACAAACAGTTCACGAAAATCTAAGCCATTTAGTGTAACTGGTGGACGTTCAGGAGGAGAAATTTGTTTGAGGATATTCATATCAGCATCTTTTACACCAACCGCAAAAAATGACAATCGGCTTTGTGCTTCTGCTTGTCTCAATCTTTGCGCTGCTGAATTCCAGGAGTCAGTTGGCGCTCCGTCTGTAATCAAAAACACCCAAGGGCGATAATAGAGAATACCGTTGTTCTGATAAGTCTGTTTCCGGTTTTCTAGAAAATCCAAAGCATACTCAATCGCTGCACCCATTGGCGTAACACCACCTACTTCCAATGTAGGCGGTGTAAATTGGTCAATTGTTACAAAGTCTTGCGTGAGTTTAACTATGGGGCCAAATGTGATCATGGCTACTTCCACACTCAGCGATGCTTGGGAATCTTTTTGTACATCTTCTTTGAAAGCAGCAAGTCCTTGATTTAACTCTTGGATAGGCTTACCTGACATAGAGCCAGAAGTATCGAGTAACAGAATTACAGGGCAACGATTTTCTGGATTTTCAACGAATTCAGGCATTCCTACAGCCATTTAATGCTCCTGATTGAGTAAATTATTATACAAAATATATAATTAAATCTTATTAGCTAATAGATACTTAAACACTAGTGCTTTTACTGAAACAACTTCCCTACCTAAAATATATGGGCTGATGGCGATGTCTACGACGGGCTGCGCCTACGCAATTATTTGTCTACCTGAAGTGTCCAGCATTCGCTAAACTCAGAAATGCTGCGTTATTCCTCATCATGTCCGATTCCCAAACTGTTATTGCTGCTGTTGCCAAACTCTACAACACCTACCCCTTTCCACCGGAAGCCCTGTTGGATGAACCACCTCCAGGCTACAACTGGCGATGGAATTGGCTAGCTGCTCATAACTTCTGCACAGGTCAAAAACCCCAAAGGCAAGATATTCGGATTTTAGATGCAGGTTGCGGTACTGGTGTGGGTACAGAATACTTGGTTCACCTCAATCCTCAAGCTTCGGTTGTGGGAATTGACCTCAGTACTGGCGCTTTAGCTGTAGCCAAAGAACGTTGTCAGCGTTCCGGGGCTAACCGCGTTGAATTTCATCACCTAAGTTTGTTTGATGTGGAACAGTTACCGGGTGAGTTTGATTTAATTAACTGTGTTGGCGTTTTGCATCATACTCCCGATCCCATTCGCGGTATTCAAGCTTTGGCGAAAAAGTTAGCCCCAGGCGGCTTAATGCACATTTTTGTGTATGGAGAATTGGGACGCTGGGAAATTCAACTCATGCAAAAAGCGATCGCACTTATTCAAGGTGACAAAAAAGGCGACTACCGCGATGGTGTGCAAGTTGGGCGAAAAATATTTGCTTCTTTACCAGAAAATAACCGAATTGTCAAATACGATAAACAACGTTGGTCATTAGAAAACAACAAGGATGAATACTTTGCTGATATGTACGTTCATCCCCAGGAAATTGACTACAACATTGAGACGCTGTTTGAATTAATTGATGCTTCGGGATTGGAGTTTATTGGTTTCTCGAATCCGAGTTTCTGGGATTTAGATAGACTTTTGGCTAAAGCACCAGAGTTAGTAGAACGGGCAAAAGAATTGAGCGATCGCCAGCTTTACCGCCTGATAGAATTACTAGATCCAGAAGTAACTCATTACGAATTTTTCCTTGGTCGTCCTCCCCTCATCAAAGCTGACTGGTCAGAGGATAACGCTCTACTGGCTGCGATTCCCGAACTTAATCCTTGTATTGAAGGGTTTCCCAGTCAATGTTTCTTTAACTACGATTACCAGATTGTTAATTTATCTGTAGCAGAGTTTGAATTTATGCAAAAATGTGATTCTAATTCCACAGTGGCAGAGATTTTGGCAGGTGTGCAACTGGGATTAGATGAGGTAAGAAAACTTCTCCAGCAGCAGCTTATTTTATTGACACCAGCTTAATTACACTACGCGGGGTTAAAAAAAAGCGATTTATACTCGTGGTGAAGTGCGATCGTCCATCACCACTTTTGGCAAATTAATGTAAATTAAGAAAGTGCCCAAAAAATGGGCTATCGTGCATCTCAAAAGTTGGAGTTTTCTGGAATTGACTAGTGGTGCAACGTTGACTAACCAGCCGCTACTCTACAATTTCCGATTTGCGGTAAGCCCATACACCCTTCAAGCACCAGTTAATTTTATTGACACCGACTTAATTCAAACACCAAGATGCTATGTAACGACTTTGGAGGACAATTATTTACTCAAAAAGCTGGAATTGGAAGAAATTTTGAATTTACAGGCAGCGATTCATTGATTATTTACCCCCCTCACTCCCTGAAATCATCAGCCGCTCTCTCGCTTCTTAGAGCGTGATTTTGCTGACTTTCTAACGTTGCCAAGAAGTTAATTGTTTTTTCCTAAAGTATTGTTACCGGATCGTGATATGATTCAGCTGACTGAATGTGCAGTCATCGTAATTTAGCTGTACTGGTTTCAAGTCTCGTGAGCTTGTCTGACGAATCAATTGCGCCCACTCCGACAACGCAACAAGATGCTAAAACTGGTTCTGGAGACACAGAATCAGGTAACTCTATGCAAGAGTTTTATCAACTCTTTCAGCGATTGTTGGTAATCACGCTTGTCTTGACGGGGGTTATTTTTATCTCTGTGTGGATTTTTTATTCCTTAAACATTGCCCTAAATTATTTAATTGGGGCGTGTACAGGTGTGGTTTACTTAAAAATGTTGGCTAGAGACGTTGAGCAGCTCGGTAGTGAGAAAACCAGTTTGAGCAAAACTCGTTTTGCTCTATTTATGGGAGTCATGATCGTGGCAACTCAATGGCGTGAGCTACAGATTTTGCCCATATTTTTGGGATTTCTAACTTACAAAGCCACGCTTCTCGTCTATATGGTGCAAATTGCGTTCATTCCTGATTCTTAAAAAGTCAGGCTCACAAAGATAGTAATCCCATCCTCGCTCGTTGGGGAAAATGCTTGAAGAATGCAAATGCTTAGTGTCTTAAACGCCTTTAATTCTTTTCCCCTCGCCGAACTAGAAGTAGGTCATCATTTCTACTGGCAATTGGGCAATCTTAAAATTCATGGGCAAGTTTTTCTCACCTCATGGTTTGTGATTAGCATTCTAGTAGTGGCTTCAATAGCTGCTACTCGCAACGCACAAAGAATTCCCAAAGGCATCCAGAATTTGATGGAATATGCCCTAGAATTTATTCGTGATTTGGCCAAAAACCAACTTGGTGAGAAAGAGTACCGCCCTTGGGTGCCATTTATTGGCACATTGTTCTTGTTTATTTTCGTATCGAACTGGTCAGGTGCGCTAATTCCCTGGAAGCTCATCAAGCTACCTTCAGGTGAATTGGCAGCTCCCACCAATGACATCAATACGACTGTTGCATTGGCACTGCTAACATCTTTGGCGTATTTTTACGCAGGTTTTAGCAAACGGGGTTTAGGCTACTTTAAGAAATATATAGAGCCAACACCCGTTTTGTTGCCGATCGCAATTCTAGAAGATTTCACCAAGCCCCTCTCCCTAAGCTTCCGGCTATTTGGTAATATTTTGGCGGATGAATTGGTAGTAGCGGTGCTGGTGCTGCTAGTTCCTCTATTTGTACCTCTGCCTGTAATGGCCTTGGGTTTATTTACCAGTGCCATTCAAGCCCTGGTTTTTGCCACCCTAGCCGGAGCATACATTCATGAGGCAATGGAGGGACATGGTGGAGAAGAACATGAGGAGCATTAAACTTCTCAGTTGATAGCACAGTTCCAAGAGCATGTTCGCTCAAAACATCGCAAAGCGCGATCAAAGAACTCATGTGCAGCGTGAAAACCACGTTTCTAATCGTTAACGTAATGTCTGTTAGTTTTGTAATCAAAGCAAGGAAAATCAACATGGATCCATTAGTTCAGGCTGCTTCAGTTCTCGCTGCTGCTTTAGCGATTGGTTTAGCTGCAATTGGCCCTGGTATTGGTCAAGGAAACGCTGCTGGACAAGCAGTAGAAGGTATTGCTCGTCAACCTGAAGCAGAAGGAAAAATTCGCGGTACTCTGCTATTAACCTTGGCATTCATGGAATCCTTGACTATCTATGGTCTGGTAATTGCCCTGGTATTGCTGTTTGCTAACCCCTTCGCCTAATACCTGAAAGTTTTTGTGAGTGTGGAGACGTGAACCATCACGCCTCTACAATCGGAACTTTTTGGATATCTTAATAGTTCTAATGTTCAGTTGACCCTTATTGGCTATGGGTCTCTAAAATATGAAAGGTTGGATGATGTTGCTAGCCACGAAAACTGCTACTCCAGCCAAAGAGGAGACAAATGTTTGATTTCGATGCTACCTTGCCCTTCATGGCATTGCAATTCCTGCTATTAGCAGCTTTGTTGAATGCAATTTTCTATAAGCCACTGACCAAGGTGCTAGACGATCGCGATAATTATATCCGAACGAATACCCTGGAGGCGAAAGAGAGCTTGGCTAAAGCCGAACGCTTGGCTACCGAATATGAGCAGCAACTTGCAGACGCTCGCAGAAAATCGCAAGCGACTGTAGAAGCAGCTCAACTCGAAGCTAAGAAAATTACTGCCGAGAAAATCGCTGAGGCCCAAAAGGAAGCTCAGACTCAACGAGAACAAGCTGCTGTTGAAATAGAACAACAAAAGCAAGAAGCTTTTCGCACCTTAGAACAACAAGTCGATGCTCTAAGCCGGCAGATTCTAGAAAAACTATTGGGGCCAACTCCAGTTAGATAAACTAACTAGACTGGCTCTGTGAAAGCATACGCGCAACTGGGCCCTAGTCCAGAGCGCAAAATTTAAGTGTCAAAAAAGGCACTTTTTCCCAACGAGATAAAGATACTTTATTTACTACGGGAAAAGATACTTTATTTCCCCCTTGGGAAAATACAACGTATTAGCAAGCGAGCAGCGCACTTGTAAATGGGTATCATGGGCACATTCTTATTACTTGCCGCAGAAGCGAACGCTGTTCACTCTGAATTGGCAGAAGGCGCAGCAGAAGGTGGTTTCGGTCTAAACCTAGACATTTTTGAAACCAACCTGATAAATCTAGCGATTCTGATTGGCATATTATTCTACTTCGGACGTAAGGTTTTAAGCAATATCCTGAACGAGCGACAATCCAATATTGCCACCGCAATTCAGGAAGCAGAAGGGCGCTTAAAAGAGGCAAAGACTGCCCTTTCCCAAGCGCAAGAGCAATTGAAGCAATCTCAGGCAGAGGCAGAACGCATCCGCCAATCTGCTGTAGAAAACGCTCAAAAAGCGAAAGAAGCCTTGTTAGCGAAGGCAGTGCAAGACGTAGAACGCTTGAAACAAACGGCAGCAGCAGATTTAAACACTGAAACTGACCGAGCGATCGCTCAACTGCGGCAACGGGTTGCTACACTAGCATTGCAAAAAGTCGAATCGCAACTCAAAACCGGGATTGCCGACGATGCTCAACAAAGTTTAATTGACCGTAGCATCGCACAACTGGGAGGCAATGTATGACAAGTCAGGTAGCGGCAGCCGAGGTAGCCCAACCTTACGCACAGGCACTTTTGTCAATAGCGCAATCGAAAAACTTGACCGAAGAGTTCGGTGAAGATGCGCGGACTTTCCTGGGACTGCTCAGGGCAGACAAACAGCTACACAACTTCTTCAGCAACCCGTTTATTCAATCTGAGAACAAAAAAGCTCTCATCAAACAAATACTCGGTGAAGGCGCTAACCCCTACTTACGCAATTTTTTGCTGATACTGGTAGATAAGCGGCGCATTGCATTCTTGGAAGATATTTTTCAACAATATCTGGCGCTGTTGCGGCAGCTGAATCAAACCGTATTAGCGGAAGTAATTTCAGCCGTTCCCCTCACAGAAGCTCAACAGCAGGCAATCATCCAAAAGGTCATCGCCATCTCCAATGCTCGCCAGGTAGAACTAGAAACCAGGGTAGACAGCGAGTTAATTGGTGGTGTGATCATTAAAGTAGGTTCACAGGTAATTGACGCCAGTATCCGGGGTCAATTGCGCCGCCTTTCATTGCGCTTAACTAATAGTTAGGAGTTAGGAGTTAGGAGTTAGGAGTTAGAAGTTAGGAGTTAAGTAAATAGTAATTTATTTTGACTTTTAACTTGTAATTTTTGCATTTTTAACTCATCACTCCTAACTGTTAACTCCTAACTCTTGAATTTTTCCGTCTCGAAAGCAAAAAAGATAGACACATGAGCATATCAATTAGACCTGACGAAATTAGTAGCATTATCCAACAACAAATCGAGCAATACGATCAAGAGGTCAAAGTTGCTAACGTTGGTACTGTTCTCCAAGTTGGTGACGGTATTGCCCGGATTTATGGTCTGGAAAAGGCTATGTCTGGGGAACTTTTGGAATTTGAAGATGGCACAATTGGCATCGCCCAGAACTTAGAAGAAGACAACGTGGGCGCGGTGTTGATGGGTGAAGGGTTAGAAATTCAAGAAGGTAGTTCTGTAACTGCTACTGGTAGAATTGCCCAGATTCCAGTAGGAGAAGCCTTAATTGGAAGAGTTGTAGACGCTTTGGGTCGCCCCATCGATGGCAAGGGAGACATCAAATCCTCAGAAAGCCGTTTGATTGAATCTCCAGCACCCGGTATTATTGCCCGTCGGTCTGTACACGAACCCATGCAAACGGGTATCACAGCTATTGACTCAATGATTCCTATCGGTCGTGGTCAACGGGAATTGATTATTGGCGATCGCCAAACCGGTAAAACTGCGATCGCGATCGACACCATCATCAACCAAAAAGAAGAAGATGTAATTTGTGTCTACGTTGCGATCGGTCAAAAGGCTTCCACAGTTGCTAACGTGGTGCAAACATTGCAAGAAAAAGGCGCACTCGATTACACCATCGTTGTCGCCGCTAGCGCCAGTGAACCCGCAACCCTACAATACCTAGCTCCCTACACAGGCGCAACTATTGCTGAGTACTTTATGTACAAAGGCAAAGCCACCCTGGTAATTTATGATGACCTTTCCAAGCAAGCTCAAGCTTATCGCCAAATGTCCCTACTGCTACGTCGTCCACCAGGACGCGAAGCTTACCCTGGAGATGTATTCTACATTCACTCCCGCTTGTTAGAAAGAGCCGCCAAGCTGAGTGACGAATTAGGTAAAGGCAGTATGACCGCCCTACCAATTATCGAAACCCAAGCTGGTGACGTTTCAGCATATATCCCCACCAACGTAATTTCTATTACCGATGGTCAGATATTCCTATCTTCTGACTTGTTTAACGCTGGTATCCGTCCCGCTGTAAACCCCGGTATTTCAGTATCCCGCGTGGGTTCTGCCGCTCAAACCAAGGCAATGAAAAAAGTTGCCGGTAAGATTAAATTGGAACTAGCCCAATTTGACGACCTGCAAGCCTTCGCACAATTTGCTTCCGACTTAGATAAAGCCACTCAAGACCAGTTGGCACGAGGTCAACGGTTGCGCGAACTTCTTAAGCAGCCACAAAATTCGCCACTCTCAGTATACGAACAAGTAGCAATTTTGTATGCTGGCATCAATGGTTACTTAGATGATGTACCTGTAAATCAAGTAACCACCTTCACCGCTGGTCTACGTGAGTACTTAAAGACTGGCAAGACCCAGTATGCCCAAGGAGTACAAGCATCGAAAGCATTAGGTGATGCCGAAGAAGCTGCTTTGAAGGAAGCACTTACCGAATACAAGAAGACCTTCAAAGCTACAGCGTAATAGAGTGCTGAGTGTTGAGTGCTAAGTGCTGAGTGAGAAGAGGAGTAAAGAGTGAAGATAGATGAGCATGATGCTTACAGGTTCTCACATTTCCAATTCCTATGAAGCTTGGCATTCAGCACTTTCTGTCACTCAGGACTCAGAACTCAGGACTCAGAACTTAAAGTTATGGCCAATTTAAAAGCAATACGCGATCGCATCCAGTCGGTCAAAAACACCAAAAAAATCACAGAAGCCATGCGCCTCGTAGCTGCGGCTAGAGTGCGCCGGGCGCAAGAACAAGTGCTAGCAACTCGTCCCTTTGCCGATCGCTTGGCACAAGTATTGTATGGTTTGCAAAGCCGTCTGCGCTTTGAAGAAGCAAACCTACCACTACTGAAAAAACGCCAAGTTAAATCAGTTGGGTTGTTGGTTATTTCAGGCGATCGCGGTCTATGCGGCGGCTACAATAATAACGTCATCCGTCGTGCAGAAAACCGCGCCAAAGAAATCCAGGCAGAAGGTTTAAACTATCAATTTGTGATCGTCGGGCGCAAAGCTACACAGTACTTTCAACGCCGCAATCAGCCAATTGATGCCACCTACAGCGGCTTAGAGCAAATTCCTACCGCAGCGGAAGCCAATCAAATTGCCGACCAATTACTTTCTTTGTTCCTTTCAGAAGAAGTTGACCGCATCGAATTAATCTATACCAGATTCCTTTCGTTAGTTAGCTCCCGTCCTGTGATCCAAACCTTACTGCCCCTCGATCCACAAGGTCTAGAAGCAGCCGATGATGAAGTCTTCCGCTTAACAACCCGTGGCGGTAAATTTGAAGTCGAACGGGAGAAAGTAACTAAGGAAGTCCGTCCATTGGCTCCTGACATGATTTTCGAGCAAGATCCAGTGCAGATTCTCGATTCTTTATTACCCCTGTACCTGAGTAACCAGCTATTGCGGGCGCTGCAAGAATCGGCAGCTAGTGAACTAGCAGCGCGGATGACAGCCATGAGTAATGCCAGTGAAAATGCTGGTGAACTAATTAACACCCTCACCCTGTCTTACAACAAAGCTCGACAAGCTGCAATTACTCAAGAACTCCTTGAGGTTGTAGGTGGTGCTGAAGCACTAACTTAGAAAAATACTTGTTGTGGCTCGTGACAAATAGCCAATTGCTAATAGTTTTAAAATTAGCGATTGGCTATTTTGAGTAATTGGAGCTATACATCCCAATACTGTTCGGTTAAGCATTTTTAACTTGAAATTGGGTTTGGGGTAAAGGTTAAAGGTTTTTCTTTTCCCTTTTCCCCCGCCCCTTATCCCCAGAGGGGGCCCCACCTTCCCCTTTTCCCCTTAACCTAAAGGTATTGCCATACATCCTGACTTTGTTAATTACGAATTACGAATTACGAATTCAACAATTGCGTATTATAATTGAAATATGAAGCGCATGGGTCCGTCACGGTTTCGACAGGTTGGCGAACGCTGCTCTGTGATTCAGGTCGAGAGTGAGTCTCCTCTCGGAAATCAAAGGCTCAAACAAAAAGTAAATGCGAATAACATCGTTAGCTTTGCTCGTAAGGATGCTCTAGTAGCTGCCTAAACACCTCTTATAGGTTCGAGCGTCTTCGGTTTGACTCCGTTAAGGACTGAAGACCAAACCCCAACGGATGCTCTAGCAAGCGTTCTCTGGTTGGCTTGTTGGCTAAGATTAAATCAGAGCATCCTACGTTCGGGATAATGAACGATTCCCGCCTTGAGGGTCAGAAAGGCTAAACCTGTGAATGAGCGGGGGGTCAATACCCAATTTGGACAGCAGTTCGACTCTGCTCGGATCCACTAAAAATAGTTAACAAGTCCACTTGACACTGTGATGTGTTAAGTGGACTTTGTTTTATAGGAAACTCACATCAGAATTTTCTAGAATGCACAGCTAACTTAAAGCAATACCATTCAGTTAAGCCCAAAATCCTTGGTAAAGATGCGAAATTAGACTGGGAACTCGGTGCGCCAAGGTCTTTCTAGAATGGTTCTGAATAAAGTGTAATTAATTTTACCAGATGTCTTTCGCTGATTAGCATATTACTTAATACATTTAATACTCAAATTTAGATGTGCTTGCTCCGTGCATCATCATGTATGCAGGATTACAGAAAAGTGCATTGTAATTCAATGGGTAATATTGCAAAAATACCAATTACAGATTCACCTCCCCTACTTCTCCCCGATTAATTTCTAATGTTAAAAGCATCAAATAAAATCTGTTTTGAAGAAGTATGGATTGCAGTTTATGGCGTGAAGTTTTCGTTTAGATACAACACGCACTTTGGAAGCACAGATGTGTGTCTCTACTATGAACGGCGATATAAACACGCAGACTTCGCCTTGTAAATCGCTTTCGTTGGTAAATAGATTTATTTCCAAATAAGTCAAATTACCCCTACTGAGCTTCTCAGGTTAAATAAGAGCTTTCAAACTTAATTTCTGTGTTTGCTTGCATCTTAGCTAGATGCCTGCATAAGTTTACATTTAACGCATCAACTGATAAAAAACTGCACTCATGCTTCATAAAAGATGCGTCATCAGCAGCATAATCACATTCAAAAAAATTCAGGAGTATCAGGTGTTATGAATGCAATAGTACAGGCTTTTAAGCACATACAATTATTCAAGAATAGAGAGAAAGATCAAAATATTTCCGAGCTTGTTTTTGCTCACGATGCAAGCATCTCTGAAGATATTAGTCGTGTAAATAACCAGGAAAAGTCACAACTAACTGCTGATGCGATGCCTGCGGTGGACTACGCCTACACAAAAACGCCTCCACCTATTATGCCTAATGTCAACACTCAGGAACAGCCACAACTACCTGCTGATGAAATTGCTAAAGCACCTCCAGCTATTATGCCTGATATCAACAGTCAGGAAAAGCCACAACGACCTCCTGGTGAAATTGGCAAAGAGCCTCCACCTGAGTTACCTAATATCTGGATTTATGATGGTGAAGTATACGATCTATCCGACTTTATTAAGCGGCATCCAGGCGGTGAATTCTTCATTGGACGTATGAAGAATAGAGATATCACGACACTGGTTAATATTTTTCATCCTAATCCCGAAAAGTCCAAAAGAGTCCTCAAAAAATATGCTTTGGGGCGAAAAGCTAGACCGGAAGATGTTCATCCCAAATATAATGCTCCACCATTCTTGTTTCGTGAAGGTTTTGACGGCTGGAGAGATACACCAAAGTTTAACTTTCAAAACCAAGAGCAATTGCTGAATCGAATTAAGACCAGGATAAACGAGCCAGAAATGAAAAAAAAGATTGAGCAAATGGACTTTATTTTTGATGTGGTGACAATCATTTTGCTCGTTGTCTATATCCTGGTACAAGTGCTGCGATTAAATTTCATGCAGTATATGCCAATTTATCTCTTTGTTCCACTAATGGCGGCTCTGAGAATCTCTCTCACAGGTGCAGGTCACTATCTAATCCATCGCGCCCAAGTTCGCCTCAATAAAGTCTTTGCAAATATTTTTGATATTAGCTACGTTCCAATGGCTTTCGTAGTAACTGATGGTCATACTTTAATGCATCATCCATTTACCCAAAGTCAAGTTGATATCAAGAGAAATGTTTTTACAGCCATGTTGGAACTTCCTCGTTTCTATCGAATTCCGGTTCATACTGTACATAAACTTGGTCATGTTCTCACTGGGATGTTCGTGCGATTGATTGAGATATGTACACTGGCATTCAAGTTTGGTGTCAAAGATATGTATGGCTCTTGGCAACGAGGTCTGCCTCATTATATCGGCACCTTTTCTATGCGAATAATTCTTGTTGGCGAGTTGATTTTATTTTGGATGAATGGTGATTTTGGAGCTTGGCTAGCACAATTTATTTTGACTCTATGGATAAGTACCTTCATGATTGTTGCTAGTCATGATTTTGAAGAAGAAGAAGTCGATCCGTCAGAAGATTGGGCAGTATCTCAAATTAGAAACTCCTATGATTTGACTATGATTGGGAACAAGTACATTGACTGCTTTCTATCAGCAGGTCTTAGTCCACACCGCGTACACCATGTACTTCCATACCAAAAAAGTGGTTTTGCAAATATTATCAGCGAAGATATTGTCCGAGAAGAAGCAGAGAAATTTAATGTTGTCTGGTCAAAACCAAAAAACTTTTTCTTTGATCGTCTGCCAATCTTGGTAACACATTACTTGTTAGGGCCATCAAGATCGGCAAAAGAAAATAACTTTGGACTATTGAAAGAACACTTTCACCCACAACAATTAATGACATCGGCGAAATACGTTATCCAAGGATTTCTTGGTATCGGTTCCATCTAATCAGAAAACACAGTTGTTATTCATAACAACTGTGTTACAAAAATCCTCAAATTTTCCAGAAATAACTGCAACTAGGAAAAAGAATTATGAATACTCAAACTACCTTAGTAATGCACAACGAAGTAAATAATCTGCCTGTTGTTAAACCAACCGAAATTAAAGCCAAATATAATGCTTCTGAACTTGGTACGATTAGGTTAAAGCAGTTTTTACCAATCATTGAGAGCATTGCAACTGGTACCCCCGACACCATCGTTCGACAATCTGACGCGGCTGGATTAGTTGCAAATATTCCTAGCTTGGAGCAAAATCGAGGCCGGATTGATAAGCTTTATAAAAATACTCGAATTGATACAAGACACCTAGCGGTAAACTTATTATCCGATGAAGCGATCGCTCACGGGCACAGTAAGACCATTCAATCTCGGATGCAGATGTATCAAGAGTTTGCTATTCCCCTAGCTGAACGGGTTGCAAAAAAAGCACTCCTAAGCGCCTCTGAAAGTATGAAGACTAACAATCATTTGTACTCAGATACGAATATCGAAGATCACATCCGCCTGATTGTTTTTGTATCGAGTACAGGCTTCGTAGCACCAGGAATAGATACAGAATTGATTAAAAGCCTTGGACTCAGACGGGACACAGCTAGAGTAACAGTGAATTTTATGGGTTGTGCAGCCGCAATGAATGGACTTCGTGTTGCTAGCGATCATGTACGAGCTAATCCAACACACAAAGCCCTTGTAGTATGCCTGGAATTAAGCTCAATCAATGCAGTGTTTGAAGATGACATGAATGATGTGATTATTCATAGCATTTTTGGTGATGGATGTGCCGCAGTAGTTGTTGGAGCTTGTCAGCCAGAGCAAGCAATCGGTCAAGGTAAAGTCATCATTAGAGATCACCTAAGTTACCTGGTTGAAGATACCGAAGACGGCATCGTTCTTGGCATACGAGATAATGGAATTACTTGTCAGCTTTCGCGTCAATTACCTGACTATATTAAGACTGGTGTTAATCCAATTATCGAACGTTTTTTAGCAAGCCATGAGCTTACTAAAGAGAATATCGATCTTTGGGCTATTCATCCTGGTGGCACACGTATTATTCAAAATTCACAAGATTCTTTGGGACTCACTGATAGTCAAGTTGCTGATAGTTGGGAGATACTTCGTCAGTATGGCAATATGCTTAGTCCCTCAGTACTATTTGTCCTGGAACGTATGTTATTTAGCAGTGAAAATAATTCTTCTGCTGATAAAGAATATGTGGGGTTAGACAACCCGAATCACCATTGGAAAGATTCAACTAAACAAACAAAAGCATTAACTGGAATTGCCTTTTCATTTTCACCAGGAGTTGGAATAGAAGGAATTCTATTTCAAAAAGTTTAAAAGAATCATTCTGATATTATAAACGCCACAGTTTTGAGCCATCTGAAAGGACACAAGTATGAGATTTATTCGATTTCTTTGGGAAATATCATGGCGGAGTATCTTAATTGCAACTATCACAGGCTTAATTAGCGGTGGTAGTAATGCAATGCTAATTTCGCTCATAAATCGGGCTGTCAGTCAAGTATCAATCCCCAATGCACTATTATATTTTGCAGGATTAGCTATTTGTACTCTCTTCACAAGTACTGTCGCGCAATTTATGCTGATTAATCTCTCGCAAAATGCCATCTACCAATTGCGAGTTAGGTTAGGTCACAATATCTTATCTTCACCTTTAGAACATCTAGAAAGACTTGGAGAAAATCGTTTACTTGCAACACTAACTGATGATGTTCGAGTTCTTTCGCACGCTGTATCTGCAATTCCGAGTATCTGTATCGATCTCGCTACTGTTCTGGGATGTTTATTCTACTTGTCTTTGATTTCCAACACTATATTTGTCTTGACGATCGCTACATCTGCTGTTGCTATTTGGTGTGTGCAAACCAGACTCGGCAAAGCACAACATTTGTTCTCTATAGCACGTGAAGAGGAGGATAATTTATTCAAGCATTTTCAAGCTATCACTAGAGGTACTAAAGAGCTAAAACTGCACAAAACCAGACGAGAAGACTTTTCCTCTAAGAACTTGCAAGGTAGTGCCACAAAACTGCGTCAGAAGAATACTACCGCAATGCAGAGTTTTGCGATCGCTAATGGATTAGGGCAATTTTCACAGCTTTCTACTTTAGCTTTGATGCTTTTCATATTGCCCTGGTTTATGCATATCCCAGTTGCAATGTTGTCAACCTATGTTCTCACTACTACCTATCTATCCCTACCACTCCAGAACCTATTACGCAGATTACCCGATCTTTTACAAGGTAATGTTGCATTGCAGAAAATTAACATGATGAAGCTGTCATTAACCAGCCAAGCAGAAGTTGACACAACAGTTAACTCCTACATTGTCAAACAACCTAGTCAAATTGAACTGAAACTCGAACTTGATCGCGTGAGCTATCTCTATCACCCTAGTAATGATGAGAAAGGGTTTCTATTAGGGCCAAACAATCCATCTTTGCCCCCAGCACATAAGTCTGGAAAAGGACGTAAGCCTAGAGATATCCATCCGCCTCGTGGCAAAGAAAAAGAGTTTCTCTTAGGGCCGCCGGGACATCAGCCTAGAGATATGCATCCTCCTGCTGACGATGAAAAAGGGTTTTTATTAGGCCCAATTAGTATAACTTTGCAGCCGGGACAAATAACATATATTGTGGGTGGTAATGGTAGTGGCAAGTCAACACTAGCTAAATTAATTACGGGATTGTATCCACCTAAAAATGGTTCAATTTATCTCGATGGAGTACTGATTACAGATGAAAATCGGGAATGGTATCGCCAGCATTTCTCTGCTATCTTCTCTGATTTCTACCTTTTCGATAGCTGTTTAGGGTTCAATCATCCGAATCTCGACCGAGAAGTTGAAAGTTATTTGAGGCAATTGCAGTTAGACCATAAAGTTAAAGTCAGAGATGGTGTTTTATCAACAACTAATCTATCTCAAGGGCAGAGAAAGCGCCTCGCATTACTAACAGCCTATCTAGAAGATCGCCCGATTTATTTATTCGATGAATGGGCATCTGACCAAGAGCCACACTTTCGCGATCTCTTTTATAGGCAGAGTCTTGTCAAACTCAAGGAACGTGGTAAAGCTGTGATAGTGATTACCCATGACGATCGCTATTTTCACCTCGCCGACCAAATTATTAAGCTCGATTATGGTAAGGTTCAACCTGACTATGTGCCGACAAACAGCCATCTAAGTGAAAGCAAAATTGATGAAGTAAAATTATCGGGTTAATCATCATAAGCTTTTAGATTGATGATGGCTACATCAGGTGAAGATTACCAAAATGGCTCTAAAAAGATGTGTTGATATCGCAGACTTCACCTCTTTTATTTGCGACCAATTATCTGGAAAATATATCAATTAGGTAAAAGATATGAGCGTTAATCAGCAGGAATATAATCATAGAATTCATCATGAAATGACTCAAATTCAAATTGATTTAGAGAGAGCCTTAAAAAACATCCTAGAACAAGCTGGCAGTAAAATTAAGCCAGAAAAGCAAGAAGAATTAAAGAAGGAAGTTGAAGGCACTAAGCAAATTCTCGAACTTTTTAAGAGTAGATATGCTTAAAATTTTCTCAGCAATAATTGTGTGGGAAAATCTATTACAAATCTAAGCTAACTATGGCTACATAAACTCAGCCAAACAGAGGCGGGTCTGGTTTTTACTCAAGGAGTGAACATGGCATTTAATCATTACCCAAATTTACCCAAGCTAACTGACTCCACATCTTCACTCCCACCCATTAAGAAACAAGGCCTAACAAAATGGTTAATTGGATTTATCTCCCTATTTTTACTTGTGGGTGTCAGTTATCTTATTCATCACCAGCTTGTTAAACAACAACAGCAAGCAAATTTACGCTTGGCAGTAGTGCCCTTAAGACGGACAAATTTTTCTATCACTGTCTCAGCCAATGGGACTGTTAAACCTGAGCGGGCAATCAATCTTAGTCCTAAAACGGCAGGTACTTTAAAAAGGCTGCTAGTTAAGGAAGGTGATTATGTCAAAGAAAAGCAGGTGTTGGCTTATATGGATGATTCTAATTTGCAGGGACAATTGATCCAAGAGCAGGGGAGATTGGCACAGGCAAAGGCGAATCTACGCAAACTTATGGCAGGTAATCGCCCTCAAGATATTGCTCAGGCGCAAGCCAAACTGGAGGAACTAAAAGCAAAATTACGTAAACTCATGACAGGTAATCGCTTTCAGGATATTGCTCAAGCACAAGCCCGTTTAGAGAGATATCAAGCTACTTTGAGTCAAGCAAACGACGACTTTCAGCGCAATCAGAAACTTTACGATGCTGGAGCTATTTCTCGGCAAGCTTTAAACCAAAAACGTGCAGACCTCGCCAGCGCCCAAGCCCAAGTAGCGGAAGCGCAACAAGCACTATCTCTGCAAAAGGCGGGAACCCGTCAAGAAGATATCGACCAAGCCCGTGCAGAAGTAAAGCAGCAACAACAAATACTATCTCTGCAACAAGCGGGAACCCGTCAAGAAGATATCGACCAAGCCCGTGCAGAGGTGATATCTGCTAGCGGAGCCTTACAAAACATCCAAACTCAGATTGATGACACACTGATTCGCGCACCCTTTGATGGGGTTGTGATTCGCAAGTATGCCGACCCAGGGGCTTTTGTCACGCCAATGACAGCAAGTAGTTCGGTTTCTTCTGCAACCTCATCATCGATTCTGGCATTAGCTGATACAAATCAGGTTGTGGCAAATATCTCGGAGAGTAACATTTCTGAAATTCAGATCAATCAACAAGTGGTAATTAAGGCAGATGCTTACCCTGGTAAAACATTTCCAGGACGAGTGTCACAAATCGCGGCTCAGGCAACAGTAGAGCAAAATGTTACTAGCTTTGAAGTGAAAGTTACTCTGCTTTCAGATTCCAAGAAGTTATTGCGCTCTGGAATGAATGTATCTTTGGAGTTCAATGTTGGTGAGTTGCAAAACGCCCTAACTGTACCAACGATCGCAGTGACACGTCAACAAAAGGTAACAGGTGTTTTTGTGGCACGTAAAAATCAACCACCTGTATTCACTCCGATTACAACTGGAGCAACGGTTAACAATCGTACCCAAGTCAAGGCTGGACTGAACGGTACAGAAAAGGTATTGATTAGCTCCCCGCCCCAACCTCAAAATAAGTCTGGTATTTCTTTTCCAGGTTTACCAGGAAGCTCTAAAGCGGGCAGTTCTGAACAAGAACCGCCAATGGGGCCACCACCTGGCGCTGCTCCTCCCGCTCATTAATTCAAGGTACAAAAAATGGCTATTTCCTTTCGCTTACCTCGCAGAATAGCGACTTCTCGTCGTGCCCATACTGTATCAGTAATCGAAATCTTATCAATGGCAATGGAGGCATTATGGCGCAATAAACTCCGTACTGGTTTGACGATGTTGGGTGTAATTATTGGCATTACTTCTGTAATTGCAATTACTTCCGTTGGACAGGGTGTACAAAAAGCGACAGAACAGCAAATTCAATCTTTAGGAACTGATGTTTTGCAGGTTTTTGCAGGAGCCGCCCGTTCTGGTGGGATCAGTCAAGGGATGGGTTCTAGTTCAACTCTTACTTGGGAGGATGCCAAAGCTATCCAGGAGGAGGCTCCTGCGGCTCAAGTGGTTTCTGCCTACCTCCAGCGTCCGGGGCAGGTGGTTTATGAGAAGTTAAATAATTCTACTAATATTGTCGGAACCGATTTGAACTATCCCGAAGCCAGAAATACTTCCCTTACCCAAGGTAGGTTTTTTACTCAAGAAGAAATGGACAACGCTAAATCAGTAGTTGTACTGGGGCAGACAGTTCGGGATGAACTATTTGGCACTGGGAAAAATCCTGTCGGCGAACAGATTCGGATTCAAAGTAATATTTACGAAGTTATTGGCGTATTTGAGAAGAAAGGTTCAGAAGGCCCGATGGATCGGGACGATCAAGTTTTCATTCCCCTAACTAATATGTCAAGTCGCATCGTGGGGAATAATGCTTTAAAAGGTTTTGCGATCAATGGCATTTATGTAAAACTAGCCAATCAAGAGCAGTCAGCAACGGCTCAATTTCAGGTTGTGAATCTTCTGCGCCTACGTCATAACCTCAATTCATCTCAATCTGATGATTTCAGCATTAGAAATCAGACAGATGTTGTTAATACCTTCACGACTGTGGTGGGCTTGTTTACGATGATGGTAGTAGCGATCGCTAGTATTTCTCTGTTAGTGGGAGGCATTGGCATCGCTAATATTATGCTGGTTTCGGTGGTTGAGCGAACACGAGAGATTGGGATTCGCAAAGCCGTTGGTGCAACTAATTCCGCTATTTTAAATCAGTTTTTAGCCGAATCCGTTGTGATTTCTACTGCTGGAGGCGGTATTGGGATGGGAATTGGCATTGGCATTGCCTTTAGCGCTGCGATGATTTTCCATTTTCCCTTTATCGTCTCTATGTGGTCAGTTGTCTGTGGATTTGGATTATCGTTCATTGTCGGGTTATTAGCCGGGGTGATTCCGGCTCGGAATGCGGCTCAGTTAGACCCAATTGCCGCCTTACGGAGTGATTGAGATGACAACTATGATTTGGATGCAGGCGATTAGCAAAACTTATCGCTTGGGTGAAGTGACAGTACCCGTGTTGAAGCAGATTGATTTAACAATTGAGCAAGGAGAATATGTTGCCATTATGGGCACATCTGGCTCAGGAAAGTCTACACTGATGAACCTGATTGGCTGCCTAGATTGTCCAACGGCCGGACACTACGTTTTAGAAGGTAGAAACTTGACTAGTTTCGGCAATGACGAACTGGCGCATATCCGCAATCAGCGCATTGGCTTTGTATTTCAGCAATTCAATCTGTTGCCAGGTGCTACTGCGCTTGAAAATGTTATGCTGCCGATGGTTTACGCCAATATCCCTAAGCAAAAACGCCGCCAGCAAGCAATTCAAGCACTGACAAGGGTGGGATTAGGCGATCGCTTGTACAATTTTCCCAGCCAACTTTCTGGAGGACAACAACAGCGAGTAGCGATCGCTCGTGCTATTGTTAACCGACCAGCACTGATGTTAGCTGATGAACCAACGGGGGCTTTAGACACTCAAACATCTCAAGAGGTAATGAATTTATTTACCGAACTCAACCAACAAGGCATGACGATCGTCATTGTCACCCACGATCTGGCGATCGCTGCTCAAACGAAACGAGTAATTCGAGTCCAAGATGGTTTAATCAGCTAATTATGCTGTTCCTGGGTTTGTGTACGTGTGCTTCCAAACCTCCTGCCCCTTTTTTTCAATACCCGTCGTAAGCGATCTGCACTCAAGTTTACTTGACGCTCAGACGCCAGTTTTTTCGCTAATTGTTTAGAGTTATAAGTCTCTGACTCTTGAGCCAAACAATTTTCGAGATAAACTAAATCTGATTCTGTATATCGGGGTTTTCCCCCTCGACCAGGAGCATCCCATAAACCTGCTAAACCCATCTTTTCCCAACGATGAAGGGTTTGACGCACTGTTGAAATCGCCCAGTTCAAACCTTTTGCAATTTGCTCATTTTTTAAGCCGCGAGTATTCAGCAGTAAAACTTGAGCGCGATCTTTAGTACGTTGAGGAACATCTTTGGCTTTTCTCAACTCTTCTAAAGTCAACTTTTCTTCTTCAGTTAGAAACACTTTTAATCGGCATCCCATAAACAATAACCTTTTACATTTTTTATGTCTATTCACACTTGACACTTAAGTTATGAAGTATTGATTAGCACACCTTAAAAGCTTGACTACAAGTTTTTAAGGAAATTGGCATTTTGCCTGCTACTACGCGAGAAGTATTTCCTTGAGAACGCTATCAAGGTTTGCAATTTATCATCAAAAATGGATTTTTCTAAAAAGTTAGGTATATCACAGATAACACCATTAACCTATCTAATACAGGCAAACCTATTCTTGTCGTAGCTATAAGCTACAGCTTCAAGCTACGACAAGAATAATTTGTTGGTGTTAGCCCTGATTAATGTTTAAAGTCGATAATAAAGGACTGTATCATTAAATTTCTGAGATTATTCGTATGGTTACGGAGGTTTATCGAAACTTTAAAAATGATTTTGACACTAGTTTTTCTTTGGATGAGTAGAAAAAGATATACAGTCCTCGTTTCTTTTTGTGCAACTAGTCTGTATAAATTTGCTTTGGTTATCTCCAAAAAAATATTTATTTTCTCTACTTTACACAAAGTTTATATTTTACGTCACCAGATTTTTGATTAAGACAACAACATATTCAACACTCATTGGATTAACTAGTGTTAACAGCTTATGTGATGCTTATTAAAAGCCTAAAAAAGGTTTACCCACTTTTCCTACCTTTCCTACCTTTCTTAATTATTTTTAAGGCAATACAGTTCAGACACAAAGATGCGAGTGATAAATCGCATCTCTTGCCTTAACCGAACCGTATTGATTTAGGGTTGGTAAATCAAATAGCAATAAAATATTGTTTAAACTATGCCTTTGTAGTCACAAAACATAATTGGTATGATATTTTTGAATTAGGATGAGACGAGATAAATCAGCAAAATTAAATACTCAGTGAAGTTGATAGATTTAATTAATATTTAGTAGATTTTGAAGATTCATAATTATTGCTAAAAAACAGCAATAATTGATACAAGTTAAAATTTGCAAAAACTGATATTCATTACAACTTCAACATTAAATAATAGAGACAATGGGGGCAGAAGAAAAACCTGTTAATTTGCGCTCGGAGACGAATAATGGTAGCGATCGCAGAGAACGTTCAACATCGGCTAACTATACAAACTGTCGAAATTGCCCCTAATACAACGGCGATTCGCTCTCTTGATTGGGATCGCGATCGCTTCGATATCGAATTCGGACTGCAAAACGGCACAACCTATAATTCATATCTAATTAGGGGCGAACAAACAGTTTTGATTGATACTTCTCATCAGAAGTTTCGCAATCTGTATTTAGAGACTCTCAAAGGTCTTGTTAACCCCAAGACAATTGATTATATAATTGTCAGTCACACAGAGCCAGACCATAGCGGCTTAGTAGAAGATGTTCTCCAGTTAGCTCCTAGAGCTACCGTTTTAGCCTCAAAAGTTGCACTTCAGTTTTTAGAAGGCTTAGTACACGATCCTTTTTCTAAGCGGGTTGTCAAAACTGGCGATCGCATCGATATTGGTAAAGGACACGAAATCGAATTCGTGAGTGCGCCTAACCTACACTGGCCAGATACAATCTTTAGCTTTGACCGCAAAACCCAAATTCTCTACACCTGTGATGCTTTTGGGATGCACTTTTGTGACGATCGCACCTTTGACGAAGATTTAGAAGCGATCGAAGCTGACTTTAGATTTTACTACGACTGTTTGATGGGCCCTAACGCTCGTTCTTTGGTGAATGCCATGAAGCGAATGAACGAACTAGGGAAGATTAATATTATTGCCAATGGTCACGGGCCTTTATTATACCACCATCTAGATGTTCTAACTGGGTGCTACGAAAATTGGAGCCAAAAACAAGCTAAAGCAGAAACCACTGTCGGCTTGTTTTTTGTCTCAGAATATGGATATGGCGAACGCCTTGGTCACGCAATTGCCGAAGGTATCCTGAAAACTGGCGTTGGCGTAGAAGTACTGGATTTGAGTACTGCTGGCAGCCAAGAAATTCAAGAACTAGCCGGGAGAGCAGCTGGGATAATTATCGGTATGCCCTCGACTACCGCCGCCGCCGCCCAAGCTAGTATCAGTTCGGTGCTAGCTGTCGCCAAGAACAAGCAATTTCTTGGGCTGTTTGAATGTTACGGTGGGGATGACGAACCCATTGATACACTCCGCAAACAATTTCTTGACTCTGGCATCAAAGAAGCTTTCCCACCCATTCGGATTAAAGAGGCTCCCACAGCATCAACATTCCAGTTGTGTGAAGAAGCGGGTAAAGACATCGGACAATTGCTAGTGCGCGATCGCAACATCAAGCAAATTAAGTCCCTTGATGTCAACATGGAAAAGGCGCTAGGTCGCATTAGCAGCGGACTATATATAGTCACCACCAAAAAAGATAACGTCTCAAGTGCAATGTTGGCATCCTGGGTAACGCAAGCGAGTTTGCAACCATTAGGATTTACAATTGCCGTTGCGAAAGACCGCGCCATTGATTCCTTAATGCAAGTAGGCGATCGCTTCGTCCTCAACGTTTTGGAAGAAGGCAATTATCAAGAACTCAAAAAACACTTCCTCAAACGCCTGCATCCTGGCGCTGACCGTTTTGCAGGAGTAAAAACTCAAACAGCGAAAAACGGTTCCCCGATTCTGACAGATGCTTTGGCATACATGGAATGTGAAATACAGACCAGTATGGAATGCAGCGACCACTGGATTTTATACTGCACCGTCCAAGAAGGTCGTGTCTCCAAAAACGATGGATTGACCGCTGTTCGCCATCGCAAAGTAGGTAATTACTACTAAGAAATAGGGAGTGGGGAGTAGGGAATAAAGACGCGGGGGAGCTTATGGGCAGAGGAGAATTTGTACAAGTCTTTGCCCATTCCCCATTTCCCATTCCCCATTCCCCATTCCCCATTCCCCATTTCCCATTCCCCATTCCCCATTCACAAACAGCTATGACCAATTCCAAGCCACGCGACGTACAAGTTTTACCAATTGCTACAAATACTAAAGCTATCAGGGCACGTAGTTGGTCACGTCTGCGGTTTGAAATTGAATACGCACTTGAAAGAGGTACAACCTCCAATTGCTATTTAATTGAAGCTGATAAAACCGCAATTATTGATCCACCACCAGAAAGCTTTACCGAAATTTATTTAGAGGCATTGCGGCAGACTTTAGATTTGCAACGTTTGGACTATATCATCCTGGGTCATTTTAGTCCTAATCGAGTTGCAACCCTCAAAGCAATTTTAGAACTAGCACCACAGGTAACTTTTGTTTGTTCTCTTCCCGGTGCGAACAATTTGCGTGCTGCTTTCTTAGAACAAGATTTAAATGTCTTGGTGATGCGGGGGAAAGAAACTCTGGATTTAGGTAAGGGTCATGTTTTGAAATTCTTGCCCACCCCTAGTCCGCGCTGGCCGGAAGGACTTTGTACCTACGATCAGCAAACCCAAATTCTCTACACAGATAAGTTATTTGCAACTCATCTCTGTGGTGATGAAGTGTTTGATGATAACTGGGAAGCGCTCAAAGAAGACCAGCGTTACTACTTTAACTGCCTGATGGCTCCCCAAACTCCTCATGTGCAAGCAGCTTTGGAGAAAATCTCAGATTTGCAGGTGAGAATGTATGCTGTGGGTCATGGGCCTTTAGTACGCAGCAGCTTAATTGAACTTACCAAAGCTTATGGAGAGTGGAGCCGTTCTCACAACGATCGCGAAATTTCCGTTGCCCTACTTTACGCTTCAGCTTACGGAAATACGGCGACTTTAGCACATGCGATCGCTCTGGGACTAACTAAAGGTGGAGTTGCAGTTAAATCAATCAACTGTGAATTTGCTACCCCTGATGAAATTCGCATCAACCTAGCGCAATCAGAGGGTTTTATCATCGGTTCTCCTACCATCGGTGGTCATGCACCAACTCCCATTCATACCGCTTTAGGAATTGTGCTATCGAGTGGTGACAATAGCAAACTCGCCGGGGTTTTTGGTTCTTATGGCTGGAGTGGCGAAGCATTTGACTTAATCGAAGGTAAACTCCGGGATGCCGGATATCGCTTTGGCTTTGACACCTTGAAGGTGAAGTTTAAACCTGATGATGTCACTCTCAAATTCTGTGAAGAACTAGGTACAGACTTTGCCCAAGCACTGAGAAAGGCTAAAAAGGTACGCGTGCCGCAACAAGCCGCTACCCCAGTGGAACAAGCTGTTGGTCGGATTGTTGGTTCCGTTTGTGTGGTGACAGCGAAACTTGGAGAAGTGTCTACGGGGATGTTAGGCGCTTGGGTTTCTCAAGCCACCTTCAACCCACCTGGACTAACTGTTGCGATCGCTAAAGACCGAGCGATCGAATCTTTGATGTATCCAGGCGGTAAGTTTGCCTTAAATATTCTACCTGAAGGCAATCATCAAGATTACATGAAACATTTCCGTAAATCTTTCGCCCCTGGAGAAGATCGATTTGCCAACTTTAGTACAGCAGTTGCAGATAATGGCTGTACCGTCCTCACCGACGCTTTAGCATATTTGGAATGCTCAGTCAATCAACGTCTAGAATGTGGCGATCATTGGGTCATCTATGCAACTGTAGACGAAGGTAAATTACTCAAGCCTGATGCCGTTACTGCCATCAACCATCGTAAAACTGGCACTCATTATTAGACAATGAGCTTGTCTTAAATATATAGAATAATAGACAGTCCTGTACAATAACGTAAAACTTTGTACAGGGTTTTATTTTATGTATAAACCACATGCATTTATGAAGAAATTAAGCAATTAGAAATCGCCGCTACACAAACATAGACGCTTTGCAGCTTCCCGTAGGTAGTTTGCCTACGCGGACTTAAAGAATTTGAAACCCACGATAGGTATGTTTTTACAAAAGTGAGATGCTCTCTCTTCGCGGTTCGATAAATTAAGCTTTTTATCAATAGACATCTCCAGAAATTAAATATGCGTCACCCATAACCCTTGTAGAGACGTAGCACTGCTACGTCTCTACAGTCTTTTTCGGAGATTTCTAATGTTTTGCGTAAGTCCTGATCCAATACTTGTCGGGTTTTGGGGAAAAGGGGAAGGTGGGGCCCCCTCTGGGGAAAAGTGGAAGGGGAAAGGGGAAAGAAAAAACCTTTAACCTTTATTCTTTAACCTTTTCCCAAAATCAAATTCCGAGTTGAAAATTCAAAACCCGAGCAGTATTGAGTCCTGATCTTGAATTATTACTAACTTCAAGGTACAGATATTAAATACCATCTGCTAAAAATAAAATGTAGGTGCAATATGCCATTAGAAAAGGCCCAAAAACTCCAAAAACTCCAAAATTCTACCCTTTCAAGTTCCCAAACACCAGCGACATCATCACAGCTCGCACCCAGACCCTTTGGAATTCAAGCACAAAACAAGTTAGTTGTAGCAAAGACACAACAGGACATAGAGAGTGAAACCTTTGCTGGGCAAAAAATGGAAGCAACAAAGCTAGAGCTACAAGCAAAGTTTGGCACAATAACCCCACAAGGACAGGAACGATTAGATGGATTGCAAGCCAATATAAATGGATTATTGCTGTCAAAATTGAAAACGGCACAGCAGTTTGGTCATAACATTGCCAATTATTCACTAAGGCGACCTAATGAAGCAATACCAATTCAGGCAAAGCTGACAATTGGGGCATCTGGGGATAAATATGAACAACAAGCAGATGAAACAGCATATCAAGTTGTGCAACAGATTCATCAACCACAAACTAATAAACTTCAGCCAGAGAAGATGTCAGAAGATGAAAACAGATTGCAAATTAAGTCAGATACTAATAATCTCCAGCAAGAGAAAATGCCGAGGGAAGAACTTCAAAACAAACCGATGGTGCAGCGTGTGTTAGACGGTAATATGACAACACCATCTGATTTGGAAGAATCTATTAATCAGACAGAAGTTGTTGATACAAATATGAAAGCTGAGTTACCAGATAACTCAGTAGATAGTCTCACTTCCCAAGAAGCTGCTAAAGAAGATAGTTTTAACCCAGAGCTAACTGCTATTAATCAAGTCGGAACAATAGATCCGGTAGAGTGGTTGAAGGAACATCCGAGACCACAAGATTTAAAGCCTTTTCCAGATCCAAGAAAACGAAAAAAATCAAATCAGACAAGTGAGCCTGATCAGAACATAATCTCATCTCAACCTGGGCGAACAAAAGGAATGCATGAGTTCCTAAAAACTTTGGAAAATAAAGAAACTCTGAAGCAGTATCAAGAACTTGAGCAATTGACTAATGAAAATGCTCTTGAGAAAGCAGGTTTTGCGATAGGTAAAGGGGCTTTTGGAACGGTGTATCCCTATAAAAAAGTAGGAAGTTCAGATACCAATCCTGTAACTCATGTAATCAAGGAAGAAAACTATGGCGGGCCTGGTGACAGAGATTATGATGAACGAAAATCAGAACGTAAACGAGCTGTATTTATCCCTTTAGTAGCTCATGAATTGGGATTCACACACATGCCGCTTACTACATCAATGCCACAGAGTCAGGTAGATTCTAGGGAGAAAAAACGGAATAATCTTCTTTCTACTCTAGCACCAGGAAAAGCTGGAGATAAAAAGATGTCTATGGCATCAGACCCTTACTATGCGGATGAATTAGTAGATAAAGAATTTGATAAATTTGTAAGAGAAAAGACAGGTAAGAAAACATTAGATATTTCCGATCAAGAAATATCTGACCTCAAAAAGGAATTTGGTTTTGACGAACAATTAGAAACAGCTAAACAAAAACTTACTCTTGAGACAAAAGTTAAGGAACTGGACATAGATGAGCAGCAAATTCAGGATACCGTAATATTAGATATGCTATTTCAATATAAGGACGGTTCGTATACCCAATATATGTTTGATCAAGGTAACTTAAAAAAGATTGATAATGATGATTATGGAATCGCGAAAGTGAATAGGAATCAAACTGGCGAATACTCAAGCTCGTTTCCTGTTGGATTACCTAATGCGAATAAAATTCTTACTGAGGACACTAAAAAACGCATCTTAAATATGGATGAAGAACACTTAAAAAAAGTACTTAAGGCAGCTACCTATAAAGATAAGTCCGGTACTAAACCAGAAAAGCAACAAGTCTTTGATGAAGAAAAAGCCTTGCGTAACCTAGAAGATATTCAGTTTCTCATTAGAGAAGCAGATAACTATGGTGGAATTTCGCTCCGAGAATTGTTTGACTTATACAATGCAAGAGACGAAGATGAGCTTCTCGATCCTGAAAGCAGCAAAAGCAAAGTAGAAAAATATGAGTCACGAATTAAGGACATAACCAAAGAGGATAAAGTTTCACCTAGTCAGCTATACAATATTTTAGGTGTTGAAATCCCTGATCTGCGACCAGGCCTTTTTACAAATTATCCTGAAGCCCATAAAGAATTGGGTAAAATTGACGAAGAACGTCAGCAGGAACTACAAAATCAACGTGATCAACTGGGCTATGCTCGAAGTATCAAAGACAATCCACAGTTCATAAAATCTATCAAAAAACGCTCGAAAGCACTTCCTCTAACAGAGAGTCAAAAAGCTAATCAAAAAGCCAATCAATTGAATAAAATGGAGGAATTAAACAAGTTAATTGACAACCTAGCTAGTCAACTTGAATCATTTAAAAATATAGTTCCTCTTTTGCAACCGCAATCAGTGCTACTAGAGATTAATGATCCAGAGCAAATCGAAGGTAGTGAGCATAAGTTCAGTCAGATCAAGAACTGGAGAACGAGAAAGATTAAGGGCAAGGTTCGGGACAATGTTCGGGACAATGTTCGGGCACAAATTGCCACAGGTAAAGCTAAGAAATCAGGGTATTTAGATGATGCACAAGAGGAGGCTTCAGCTATTAAACATAAAAGAATACAAAGTAAGGCAATGTATCCCGTGCAGTTAGCACAGCTTAAAAAACTCATTTATGATAAGAACGTTGCTCTCAAAAATAGCACCACTGAACTCGATACGAATATCGACAATATCGACAAGATTTGTATCATGATTGCAAATTTCAAGCCTATTGAAGATTTAGAACTAGCTATATCTCTTCATGAAAAAATGAATGCTATTATCGAGCGTTGCTCAGATATAATAACAGAATTAGAACACTTAGAAGAGCAAATAAATACCTTAATAGAGCAGTTAGAGAGCGCAGTGGACACTATACTTGAACATCAGGAATACCCCAAGGTTTTTGGAAAAGATAATATTTTTGAAAAGGATATTTCTTCTTTGAAAGAAGCCTTTGAGTTCTATCAAAAGGTGGCTCGTAAGTTAAAATCCCCCGAATAAAGTTTGTAACCGCAGTACCATTGGTACTTTTAACCTGACATTAACTCAGTCAACGATGCACCTATTGCAGTCAGGGATACTGCTAGCACTGCTAAAAATACTGCTGTGAGTATCCAAGTAAATACGGTGCTGGGTAACGATCATCGATGCTAGCAGCCTCACCATAACTGGTGTCAGTGGTGTGGTCAACTACACCATTAGCGATCGCCAACTTCCGAGAACTTCTGGTAAATTCCTGAAATGAGGAACCACTGGCTATAAACTCTCTTGAGTGCGATCGCTCAGAGTCAAAGGTTGTTTCTACCCTGCGGCGAAATTTTCATCGCCTAAACACCAGGAGTATTTGAACCAGTCGCCTTCTGTCCGGTGGAATCAAAAAAATGGTGCGTGCAATTTCAGTATTAAAGCGGAAACAACATAAATTCACCTGCTGAAATTCCGCAATTGCCACAAAGACAATTGTAAAAGCACAGTGTAGCCTTTAACTAGAAAAACACTATCAGGTAGTTTCTAGACAAAACTTTTATATTATTTTTTGTTCTTATGACTCCAAAACACACCAAAATTAAATTTCCTCTTTGGCAATATCTGAACCAGCCCTTATTTAGCCGCGAGACTAAATTAGTATTGAATCCCCAACGCTTTGTCTTGATCTGGCGTCTGCAACTTCTAGAACGTTGCTGGACTAAAGAATGTGACGCCAAAGGGCCTCAACAGCATTAGATATCTCAAAAGCTGGCAAACTAAGCCTCGTCCACAGAACGAGGCTTTTTGCCGTCAAGTAAAGCACTGACAGTCATATCTCCCATAACATTAATTGCTGTGCGGCAGCGATCCAAAAACCAGTCTACAGTAACTAGCAAAGCAATGTACTGGGTAGGTAAGCCTACAGAAGTGAACACCAGTGTCATCGTTACTAGTCCAGCATTAGGAATATTTGCCGCACCTACCGAGGCAAATATCGAGGTAAGGATGACAACTAACTGCTGTGTCAAGCTCAGATGTTGCCCAATTAGTTGGGAAATATACAACGCAGACATTGCTTCGTAGAGAGCAGTACCATCATTATTGAAATTTGCCCCAACTAATGCCCCCAAGGCAGCAGAAGATTCCCTTAAACCGACTTTTGTTTGCAAAACCTCAAAGGTTACAGGCATTGCTGCTGCTGAGGAAGAAGTTGAGAAAGCTGTTAAAAAGGCATCAGAACCGCCAGCGAGGAATTTTAGCGGGTGTACCCAAGAACCAAATTTTACTCTGGTGAGGTAGTAGCAAGCTTGCAATACCAGTGCTAACAATACGGCTACGATGAATGCACCCAAAGATTTAAACGGTGCAAAGCCCTGCATCGCAATAGTTTTAGCTACAATTCCAAAGACTGCGAACGGCACTAAGGCAATTACCCAGTTGAGGATGCGGACTACCGCTTCAAATAAAATTCCGATGACATCCTCAATCGGCTGGAATCCATTCTTGCCTTGGGCGATTTGTTCAGATTTTAATCCCCGCAGAACGATGCCAAAACTCAGGGCAATTACAATCAGTTGGATGACATTATTATCAACCAATGGCTTGAGAACTGCTTCCGGGACAGCATCTTTGAGTATTCCCCAAGGATCGAGACTCTGAGCAGTTACTGCCGTAGTTGTTGAGGTGTTTACATTGCCCCAAGTCCCTGGACGCAGAATATTGGCTACCAAAAGTCCCACTAAAATAGCTACAGTTGTGTTGGTTAAAAGTAACACTGCCAACCGCCGCCCAGCTGTACCAGGGATATTGGTAGTCATCAAAGTATGTAGCACGGCTACCAGAATTAGAGGTGTAGCCAAGGCGCGGAGAGCTTTTAGCACCAATTCAGCCGGAATTGCTAAATTGTTGATTAAAGCTGCGTTGCTGGGGTTGGGATTCCCCGCCCCAAGGACAATTCCGATGCTGACTGCGGCGACTAAGGCGATGACTATTTGTAAGGTGAGAGGGATACGCTGCCACCAAGGGCTAGCTTTGGTTGCAGGCGAAGTAGTTCTCTCTGTTTGACTCATTGGCTAGGTACTGGTTAACTGCTGTAACTATTAAAACAACACTAATGATAGTGATAATTCCCGAAAAAGAACAGCTTTAATTTTGGTTAAAAACTGTTAATCTAAGATTCCGTTGCTTTGCAAAATCTAGCTCGAAAGGGTATACCACAAGGTAGGCCCCTAGAGGTGTCTTGGCTTGTGGTTGGAGATGCTTATGTCCTTTGTTCCTTTACATATTCACAGCGACTATAGTTTGCTCGATGGGGCAAGTCAGCTACCAGAGTTGGTGGATCGAGCGATCGCACTGGGGATGAAAGCGATCGCCCTTACCGATCATGGTGTCATGTATGGAGCCGTTGAACTGATCAAAATCTGCCGTAGCCAAAATATTAAGCCGATAATCGGCAATGAAATGTATGTAATTAACGGTGATATTGAGAAACAAGAACGCCGCCCCAAATATCATCAAGTTGTTTTAGCTAAAAATACTAAAGGTTACAAAAATTTAGTTAAATTAACTACAATTTCTCACCTCAAAGGTGTTCAAGGCAAAGGAATTTTTTCTCGTCCTTGTATTAATAAAGATTTATTAAAACAATATCATGAAGGCTTGATTGTCACCAGCGCTTGTTTGGGTGGAGAAGTCCCCCAAGCGATTCTCAGTAATAGACCAGATGCCGCCCGCAAAGTTGCCCAATGGTATAAAGAGGTATTTGGTGATGATTATTATCTAGAAATTCAAGACCACGGTTCTCAAGAAGACCGAATTGTGAATGTTGAAATCGTCAAAATTGCGCGGGAACTAGGAATTAAAATTGTTGCGACTAATGATTCACATTTTATTTCTTGTTTTGACGTTGAAGCCCACGACGCTTTGCTATGTATTCAAACTGGCAAATTAATTATTGAAGATAAGCGGATGCGTTATAGCGGCACAGAGTATCTCAAGTCTGGTGAAGAGATGCGGCAGCTATTTCGTGACCATTTACCAGATGATGTGATTGTAGAAGCGATCGCCACTACTGAAGAAGTCGCTGATAAAGTTGAGCCTTACCATATTATGGGTGAGCCTCAGATTCCTACACCCCCAATTCCCTCTGGTCATACTGCTGACACTTACGCTGAAGATGTTGCATGGAGCGGACTTTTAGAACGCTTAAATCGCAAATCTCGTCAGGAAGTAGATTCCGTCTATAAAGAAAGATTGGAATACGAACTGAAGATGATTCAGCAGATGGGTTTTTCCAAATACTTTTTAGTTGTATGGGACTACATCAAATTTGCTAGAGATAATAATATTCCTGTAGGGCCAGGTCGGGGTTCGGCGGCTGGTTCATTAGTTGCTTATGCAATGCGAATTACTAATATTGATCCTGTACATCATGGGTTACTATTCGAGCGTTTCTTGAACCCAGAACGGAAATCCATGCCTGATATTGATACAGATTTCTGTATTGAACAACGGGATAAAGTTATTGATTATGTCACTGAGAAATATGGTGCAGATAGAGTTGCCCAAATTATTACTTTTAACCGCCTAACTTCTAAAGCAGTTTTGAAAGATGTCGCCAGAGTATTAAATATTCCCTACGGGGAAGCTGACAAAATGGCGAAAATGATTCCTGTGGTGCGGGGGAAACCAACGAAACTCAAGGTGATGGTTTCTGATAAAACTCCAGAACCAGAGTTTAAGGAAAAATATGATAAAGAACCCCATGTTCGCCATTGGCTAGATATGGCGATGCGAATTGAAGGAACTAACAAAACCTTTGGTGTTCATGCAGCAGGTGTAGTAATTTCCGCCGATCCTCTTGATGAAATTGTCCCGTTACAAAAGAATAATGATGGTTCTGTGATTACCCAATATTTCATGGAAGACCTGGAATCAATGGGTTTGTTGAAAATGGATTTTCTGGGTTTACGGAACCTGACCCTGATTCAAAAAACTGTTGATTTAATTCAAGAAACGAAAGGATATCGGATTGATCCTGATGAAATTCCCCGCCAGGAAAGAAAAGCCCAGAGAATATTAGCTAAAGGTGAACATAGCACTTTACCAAAAGATGTCCAAAAAACTTATGATTTATTAGAAGCAGGTGAGTTAGAAGGGATATTTCAACTAGAATCTTCTGGGATGCGTCAGATCGTGCGAGATTTGAAGCCTTCTAATATAGAAGATATTTCTTCAATTTTGGCACTTTATCGACCAGGCCCATTAGATGCAGGACTAATTCCTAAGTTTATCAACCGCAAACATGGTCGAGAAAAGATTGATTATCAACACCAAGTTCTAGAACCAATATTAGACGAAACTTATGGAATTATGGTCTATCAAGAGCAAATCATGAAAATTGCTCAAGATATGGCTGGATATTCTTTAGGACAAGCTGACTTGCTACGTCGGGCGATGGGTAAAAAGAAAGTTTCTGAGATGCAAAAGCAGCGAGAAAAATTCGTAGATGGCGCAGCTAAAAATGGCGTTCAGAAAAAAGTTGCGGATGAATTATTTGAGCAAATGTTAAAGTTTGCGGAATATTGTTTAAGCTATGACACAGAAATATTGACTGTAGAATATGGATTAATGCCGATTGGAGAAATTGTCGAAAAACGCATCGAATGTACTGTATATAGTGTTGACAATAATGGGAATATCTATACGCAACCTGTGGCACAGTGGCACGATCGCGGTGAACAAGAGGTATTTGAGTATTGCTTGGAAGATGGTTCAATAATTCGGGCAACAAAAGACCATAAATTTATGACTGTTGATGGTCAAATGTTACCAATTGATGAAATATTTGAACGCGAATTAGATTTGATGCGGGTTGAGGGTTTGCCGCATTAAGAAGAGGGGTATTCAGAGGGAATAGAATTCCCTGTCTAATGCTGGAAGTCCTCTAGAAGAGGACTAGAAAAAACTTTGTTTAATTGTTTACTAATTTCACAAAGTTGTCTTCAGACGACTTTAGCTTTTAGACGGGGAATTTCATTCCCTGGCTACCTTCTGGCTGGCTTCGTGAACTGGCTGATTTTCTGGTTTATTCCTGATCCCCTGGCTGGCTACTGCTTTTTGCCTGGCTGACAGACACTGCTAATATGATAATTTTTTCCAGCAATACAGCGCTTCCGGCTATTATGCAATACAGTTTTTCTCCTTGTCCTCTCCTATCAAAGCTTTCAGATTTGAGGATGTACCTCATAGCTGCCGGAAGTGCTGTATGGGAAACATAAATATATGTAAGTAAATACAAAATTTAAAAAATATTATGTCTCTGTGGCGACTTTATTATCATATTGCTTGGGCAACAAAAGAACGCCAACTTCTAATTACCTCCGATAAAGAAACTGATCTTTATAATTACATCATTGATAAATCCAATAGTTTAAATTGTAGACTCCATGCCATTGGAGGTATTGAAGACCACATACATTTAGTAGTATCTATCCCGCCAACAATCGCGATCGCAGAGTTTGTAAAAAAAATTAAAGGAAGTAGTTCTCACCATTTCAACCACAATCTTTGCCCTACCCTACATCAGAAAAATTTGCTTGGCAAGAAGGTTATGATATATTCTCTTTGGGCAGTAAGCAACTTGAGCAAGCTGTTATATATTTTCAAAATCAAAAAATACATCATCTTGAAGGCACGGTAAATTCCCATTTAGAAAAAGCAGGCGCATAACCAAGAAAAAGAAACTGCTAATATCTACGGGCAACTCAAAGCTGATTGATTAAATCAATTTGCACCCAGAGAAAAAAGCAAGCAAAGAAAAACTAAAATAACTGATTTAGGTTTTGGTGAAGTAGAGAGCGTCATTTGGAATTTTGAATTGTTAATTGTGGTTTTCCCCAAAGTATGGTTTCCTGCTTGTAAATGGCAATTCCCGGTTTGGCTCCTTTGGGTTTGTAGACGTGTTTTAGCTGAGTGTAAACTACTGGCACTTGCTCGCTCTGACGGGCGCGACTGTAGTATGCTGCAAGATTAGCTACAAATTGCAAATCAGTTTCTTCTGCAACAGCACCCGGTTCTAAACGTAGTAACACATGACTTCCTGGAATTTCTTGAGCGTGGAACCAGATGTCATAATCCCCTGCTACACGAAAGGTTAATTGGTCATTTTGGCGATTGTTACGACCGATTAATACTTCAAAGCCATTGGGAGTAAGATAACGATGAAAATTGGTGCTGGGAGCTTCATTGGCACTCCGACTACGATATTCTGGATCTTCTAGATACTTTTGCCCAATCAACTCTTCGCGGATTTCTTCTAAAGCTCGTAAATCTTCTGCTGTTTGGTAAGTATCTATCTGAGCGATCGCAGCTTCTACTTGTTCTAAATACTCAATTTCTGTCTGTACTTCTAATAGTAGCGGTTCCACAGCAGCACGAGCGCGTTTCAGCTTTTGGTGCTGTTTGTAAAGACTTTGGGCATTTTGGACGGCATTTTTATCTGGCTGGAGTGCGATCGCAACTGGCAAATTTGTCTCAAAATCAGCCAGGATAATTTCTTTCATCCCCGGTTGCCAGTTTTGCAGATGAGCCATCAATAAATCAGCTTTTTGCCGATACTCATCAGCTTGATCTGATTGCTGCAAGCGCGTCTGAAAGGTTTGAGCTTTATTCCGTAATTTGGCCAGAATATTATGCAATTTCTGACTCAATTGATGGCGCAATTGCGAAAATAACTGTTGATCGATCTGATTACTGTAGTAGTGGTTGAGTAACTCCTGAATATTTTTGACCTTTTCAACTGCACCCCAACCCATTATGGTGTAACCATCTTTTGTCCAAGCGGGTTGAAATTTCTTGGAATCCAAAGCTTGCAGCCATTCTTGCCAACGCTCAAACAGCCGTCGCCAGTCGTCGGGGTTGAGAGTATCGGTAGATGCTTCTGGGGCAATATTTGCTTCTAGCAGCATTAACTCCAGTAGCGCTGCACTCAAGCCACTATAACTTTTGAGTAATTGCCGCTTGATTGCTCCTGGCACTAAACTTACCCGTTCTTGCCAACGTTCTTGAGATTCGCTCAAACTGGGGACGGTTCCAGTCAGTTTTGGTGGTGTTTCATAAGGTTGTCCGGTTTGGATGGGACGGACACTAGATTGTTGCTGACTGACTTGATGGGCGGCGGTGATAATTATATTGTTAGCGTCGGTGAGAATGACGTTGCTATACTTGCCCATGATTTCTGCATAGACATGATATAGGGCGCTTTCTCCGGGACGACGGGCAAATTGCAAATCGATAACCCGCTCCCAAGGGGCGATCGCTTCAATACCCACCAATGCCAAACCACCCAATTGGTGTATTAATTGTTGACTAAAGGTGAAAGTATCAGGCGATCGCGGTGGTGGATCGCCAATACAAATATGTGCCGCTTGGGGATGCCAAGAAATTTGTAGCCAATCCCGCTGTTTCAGAGTGCGTAATGCTATAGCAATAGTGTAGCGATCGCGTTGATAAACCTGTTCTGTCCGCGAGGGCAGCCAGTTAGCGCGTATTTCGCTACAGGTAGCTGTAAGGGTGGTGAAGTCAACTGGTTGCATAGCCATTCGCGTTCAAAGGTCGATGCTCAGTATACTTCTATATATTGATATTAGCGTAGGTGTAGCCCGCCTTCTCTACGGGAGGCACTCACGTTTCCTGGATTTTCTCACTTGTGATAAATCCAATGGGTGTGGGAGGTGTGGGAGGATGGGGAAGAAGTCTTACCCCCCCACTCCTCTTCCCCTGAAGCCTACACTATGCGTGAGAAATCCGGGGTTTGCAATCATTATTCCTCTCACAACTTCTTCAGGAGTAGCCGTACCATCGATTATCTTTGGTGCGTAGGCATCACCATCACTTCCAAAGCTAATAGAGACGCAAAATTTGCGTCTCTACAAAAGTTATCGCTATGTAGATAATCTTATCCAAACCGTATCGAGTTGCTGAGAAGATTATTTAGCAAGCAATAGGGGTTCTTGGACTGGTTGTACCAGTTGAGTATAAAGTTCACTCAACTGAGTTGCTACACCATGCCAACTAAACTTGCTTTCGACGCGCTTTCTACCAGCTTTACCCAATTCGTCTCGCCACTCTGGATTTAAGAGAATTCGGTCAATGGCAGACGCAAAGGCATCTACATCTTGTGGTGGTGCTAATAAACCAGTTTCTTCATGAACTACAGTAAACTGAAGTCCGCCGACATCGCTAGCTACAACTGGTGTACCGCTTGCCATTGCTTCGATCGCTACGAGTCCAAAGGGTTCGTAGTGACTGGGAACAACGCAAACATCGGCGGCTGCGTAATAAGTTGGCAAAATCTCTTGACTTAGACGACCGGCAAGAATGGTAAAGTCGCTCATTCCCAATTCGTTGATAATAGCCTCAATGCGATCGCGCTCAATTCCGTCGCTGTTACCTGGAGTGCTACCACCACCAATAATTAGCTTGATATTTTTCGAGTTGCGTAGTTGAGACTTGTTGACTGCACGCACCAAGGTTTCTATACCTTTGCGTTGGTCAAAACGCCCTACATACAATACAACCTTAGCTTCTTGGTCAATACCAAATTCAAATCTGGCTGCTTCTCGCCCAATGGAACCAAACTGCTGAATATCTGTACCACAGGGAATGATGTCAATGTTGCCTTTAGTGGAAACTAGCGATCGCATGTGTTCTTGTTCTTGTGGACTTGTCGCCACAATTCGCTCTGCTGTTTCCAACACTTGTTTTTCTACTGCTAATCGCACACTAGCAATCAAAGGAATATTTTCTATAGTGTTATATTTTACCGCTCCTAAGGAGTGGTAGGTGTGAACTTGTTGACTCCCTTGGATTTTCTTTAACTCCATCCCCACCCAACTAGAGAGCCAGTAATTAGTGTGAACTAACTGGTATGTAATCTCATTTTTTACTTGAAATTTGAGGAAATTATCCACAAATTCAGGTAGATAATCAAAAATCTCATCTCGCGGCACAAACTCAAGAGGGCCAGCTTTTAAACGAATAGTTCGACAATTGTTACTGTGTTCAACAATCGAGTCTTGTTCTAGACTCACCTTGCGGGTAAACATATCAACTTGCCATCCTAGCTGCGCTAGTGCTTCACCCACCTGGCGCACATAAACATTTTGTCCCCCAGCTTCTTCTTTCCCTATTTCAATCGCCGGATCTCCGTGGACGGAAATCAAGGCGATACGTTTTTCGGTGGTAGAGTTCATAGTTTGTGTGTGGCTGATTTTAACAAAGTTTTAGGCTGTTCCAGGCTTGTGAATAAAACACTTGCCTGAATTGTTTAGGAACTTTGATTAATATTGATTTTAATTTACTATACCTAATTTTTTTTTACATCCTCTGTCAGAAGTATACTTTTAGATTAAATACAAATATTTAATCTATATTTAATTTATTTTTAATTTCTTTAGATGTAGAAAATCGTTATTGCCTCTCATACTTTTGATAGATGAAAATTATATTTTTAATTCATGCCTAGCTCTAATTTCATAGATATAGCAACCTTTTTTAATTTGCTCTCTACCGAGAGACTCAAATCCCCGACTTCCTGAAGAAGTCGAGGATTTTTTGGTCTATAGATGCCTTGACGCCATATCAGTAAAACAACGTATCAATAAGTATTAACTTTAATAAGTATATATTCAATTTAGATATTGAAGTTCAAACCATCTACCACAGTTAACTCACCGTGTTGAACTCATTTTGTATTAAGTAGTAAGAATAACTGTTAAATATTGATGCAAAATCGGGTAATTTATTGAATTTGCTTCGGAAAGTTTCAGATTATATTTTCAACCATTAATAAATTTCAGGAGCAAAATCAGGTGTTTACTTCGACCTTACTCGCTGCTGCAACTACACCCCTGGAATGGAGTCCAACAGTTGGTCTGATTATAATTCTCGCTAATATCGTTGCGATCGCCTTTGGCAAATCTAGCATCAAGTATCCCAACGCAGAACCAGCACTACCTTCACCCAATTTATTTGGTGGTTTTGGTTTACCTGCCCTTTTAGCAACTACCGCCTTTGGTCATATCTTAGGCGTGGGCGTTGTCTTAGGGCTGCATAACCTGGGAAGAATATAGGCTTTTACCCAAGTTAGCCTTTATTTGATGATTCTTTTGTCTCCAGCTTTGAGCCAGAGAGTTAGTTCTCTGGCTCTTTTTTATACAAATTGTCCTGAGAGATCGAGGTTTGTTGAAGAAGAAATCAGAAATCAGAATTCAGAATTCAGAATCAAGAGATCCGCGACTAAATTGTTGCACCACCAAATTTTAAATTTTCACGCAACCCAGACACAGAAAGCAATTCCCAATCCAAAATCTAAAATTCAAAATGGTATAAGCAGCCTAAAAATTACTAAAAAAGGTGGGCTGTTTGCCCACCGAATGATTAGGATTTTTTCAGATATGCCAAAAATCCTTTGCTCAAAATCAATCTATACTCTAAGAGTGACTTTCTAGGGGATTAGCAATGTATTTGAATGTTGGCTCAGAATTCCAAGGGCCACGCTCGTCTTTACCATCGCCGTTTGTCGATAGGTTGTAGTAGAGAGCAACAGTGTCATCTGGCTTAATATTACCAAAGAATGGATCTGTCAATTTACCCAGTGAATCTAGAGCTTTCATAAACATCTGAGTATGAGAAATTTCTCGTGTTAACAGATGCACTAAAGTCTCTTGGGTTCCTTTGTCGGTTGCCAACTTGATCAATGATTCGTAAGTCTGACGGGCACCGGCTTCTGCTGCAACGTTAGCTCTTAAATCACGTACCACATCTCCACCCTCATTCAAGTAACTTGCAGTCCAAGCAGTACCCTGGCTATCTAGAAAATGAGGCCCAATACCTCGAACTGCAAAGAGAGTACTTTTATAAGCCTCTGTTTGATCTACATTTTTAGTATGAGCCTCAATGAGTTTCCCAACCATTTCTAAATGGCTGAATTCCTCAATAGCAATGTCTTGAAGCATATCTTTAATGCCAGCATTTTCGACATGAAATGATTGAACCCAATATTGAAGTGCTGCACTAAGTTCGCCAGTAGCTCCGCCAAACTGCTCTAGTAGCAACTGAGCAAAACGAGGGTTTGCTTCACTAACGTTAACTGCATGAATAGGCTCTTTTTTGTGAAAAAACATAGATTTACACTTCCCAAAATTTGGTGTTACAGAATGAATCGACTTATCTTTTAGTCTTTTTCCAGATAGAGCTAATTTGATGTTTGATAGCTTCTGCAATTGGTGAACTAGAAGACTGAATAAAGTACAATAGTTATCTCAGGTTTGATAACTGCCAGTTAGCGATTAGACATTGCTGCTTCTTCTGATTAATCCCCATAGATAAATAGCAACAATTGCGCCAAGCACAGCCACTAAAATACCAGGAAGAGTTAAACCAGCGCCAGCCGCAGTAATTTGTAGAGTTCCTGTTCGTAACAAGGTAAATAGAGTTCCACCAACGAAAGCACCAATGATACCCAATATCATTGTGGAAAGGATTCCGCCACCTTGATAACCAGGATAAATAGATTTAGCAATCGCACCTGCCAAAATTCCTAAAACTATCCAAGCAATAATACTCATAACTGCCTCAACAATCTCACCTGTATTTAAGTTATCAACTCTGATTTCAAATTCTTTCTACCAGATGGGGTAAATGCTGAATCCAAAAGTTAGACAAAATAGTTTGTAAATTAGACAAAAAAATATATCCAGATTGATTGGATAATAATTTATCTTTACTACTATTATTAAAAGTTTCTTAGGCTCAACAGTACAATATTTAATTTATATTTTCTTATATCTATCTTAAGATTTAAAATATTATCTAACTTTTTGGAGATGCGTCAAAATATTGATTAATAAAAATATCAGATAAATTTAGATCGCCGACTCATTCAGAAGTCGGCGATCTGGGCAGCAACATTTGCAGAAATGATATCAAATGGCGCGGGAAAATTTTGTCTCTCGCGTCCTTGTATGAGTATCAAAGATGACAGCAATATTTCTTACTAGTAATCTACCGATGTCTGTAATCTGGATCTGATTTTTTGATAAACTGACTAGTCCATCGGCTTCTAGTGGTTTTAATGCCTCTAGTTCCTCAGAGAAATATTCATCAAAACTGATATGATATTTGTTTTCAATGTCTTGCTTATGAAGCTGAAAGTGAGACATTATACCCATAATCACATCCCGTCTGATGATATCATTCTGAGTAAGTTTAATACCTTTACTAACAGGTAATGTACCTGCTGTAAGTGTCTGATAATAATCCTTTAATTCTTTGTGGTTTTGGGCATAAGCATCTTCTAGCATACTGATAGATGTGGCACCAAAACCAAACAATTCTGTTTCAGCGTGGGTAGTGTAGCCCTGGAAATTGCGTTTGAGAGTGCCATTGCGTTGAGCGATCGCTAGTTCATCATTAGTTTTAGCAAAATGATCCATCCCAATAAATAGATATTCGTTATTCGTCAATTCTTCAATGGTCATTTTCAGAATCTCTAACTTTTCCTCTGCTGGGGGTAGCGCTTCTTGAGGAATATTTTTTTGTGTCGGTTTGAGCCACGGCACATAAGCAAAGTTAAAGACTACAATTCGGTCAGGATCTAATTCAATCGTCTTTTTCAGCGTCTCTTGAAATGTCTCGCGGGTTTGATAAGGTAAACCATAAATTAGGTCTACATTCACACTTTCAAATTTAGCTTCTTTGATCCAACTCATGACATCAAAGAGCATTTCTTCAGGCTGGACACGATTTACAGCTACTTGAACTTGGCGATTAAAATCCTGAATGCCAAAACTAATGCGGTTAAAGCCAATCTGTCTTAGAAAGAAAATGTAGTTTTTATCGATATAGCGGGGATTAATCTCAATTGAGATTTCTGCTTGGGGGTCGATGTTGAAATAGCGATTGATGTTTTTCCATAAAAATTCTACTTGGTGACGTTCTAAGTAATTAGGAGTACCACCTCCCCAATGGATTTGCAACACTTTTCTATCTGGATCGATTAAGGCTGCGGTGTTTTTGATGTCTTGAACCAAAGACTCCACATAAGGTTTAGCAATATTCTTGTTGTTGGAAATTACTGTGTTACAGCCACAGAAGTAGCAAGCACTTTGGCAGAAGGGGATATGGAAATACAAAGAAAGAGGGGTTTTGCGTTGATTCGATGCTGCGATCGCGGCCTTAAAATCAGTTTCAGTGAATGTTTCGCTTAACTCTGTAGCGGGCGGGTAACTGGTATATCTAGGTGCGCGAGTGTCGTACTTTTGAATCAGATCCAGATCAAACTTGACACCAGGTAATAGAAAAACCATTGAGTTGCTTTCCAATGAATGAAGGGGGATTGGGGATTGGGGACTGGGGACTGGGGATTGGGGAGAATTATTGAACAAGCTTCTTTCTAATGCCCAATGACAAATGACAAATGACAAATGACAAAATTAATTAGTCGCAGCTACTTCAGTGCTACCTGAATTCCGAGAACGAGTGAGGCTATTAAACAGGACTTGACCGAGTGCTTTAATTAAACTTCCCTCTAACTCTTGAGCCATTTGTAAATTGAACCCAAAGGCATTATTGGCTTCTGCAACAATCCGTTCTGCTGTTATATCATCAACGGGTAATGCATTTAATGCCTGACGATACTTATCCTTAAATGCCTTTTTGTCAGGAATTTGCTCAAAGTTGTAAAAGGATGTGCCTTCATAGCCCGAAAGTTTCAGGGCAGACTGAGCAACTTTTTGTAGCATTTGACCCCCAGAAAGATCGCCCATGTAGCGAGTATACGCATGACCTAACAGTAAGGCTGGTTCACTAGCAGAAATTTCCCGAATGCGGCTAATGTATGTCTGGGCAGCTGGTGAGGCTGTAACTCGCTCTCGCCAATTATCCCCATAATAAAACACCATGTCTTTTTCGAGCGAAGATTGGCGATTAAGTTCAGGAAAGTAAACTGCACTAATTACAGGATGCTTTACATGGCTCTCTAATGCCGCTTCTAGTTCGCTGTAGACGTAATACAAGTTGCTTAAGAACTTGGCAAAGCAGTCTTTATCCACAACTCCTTGCAAAAAACATTTCATGAATGCCACATTTTCCGCTGATGTGTGGGCTTGTTGAGTTCCAGAGCGGAGTTTGATGGCTAGATTGCTACTCATTGTTGCTTCCTTCATGTTCAAGCGCAAGGTTTCTCGGCAGTCACCGATTCACGATGCCTGTCAAGTCCAGCTAAAAAATTGTTATTCTAGGTTTAGGTTTAGAAAGTATTTGCATCACTCTATCCAGCAAGAATCACTGCCGATGCAAATCCCAGCTATTTTTATCTCTCCTAAAAGTATTTAACTATTCATTCATATATAACTATGGGGATATTAATATTTATTTATGTTTTCTGATGCTCATATTCAGGCATCTAACCTTAATCTGAAACTAGCAGAGATTAATAAGAGCGATACCTACGGCGCGCTCACCAATTATAAAATTTTGCCAAAAATTACCCTTGATAGTCTCAATTGTTGGGCATCTATTGCAGACTTACCTAATTGTGAAGGAGGCAGGAAGTTGCAATATAGCGTAGCAACTCTTGGATTTCAGTGCTACTGAAGTAAAAATTTAACTTAATCTTATCCTGTTTTTGATTTGTTCTTAGTTGTGCGAAGACTTTTAATACAATATATTCTGTTTAATCAGTATTAAATCTTTTATAAAAATCCGATTTAATCTTGGAAAATCTTGGGTGCTATCGCTTTGAGTGATGTAAATCAGAGCTTCAGTATACTTAACAAGATTCATACCGGATTCTGAAGATTTCTATGTGATATTCTCAAAATAGGTTTAAAGATTCAGCCTGACTGTTTGGTATCGTACTCACTAAATCAGGATAAACTCTATGTATCGATTCCAAATCAGTGCATACACGCAAGTAGGCGAATCCATTGGTATCGTCGGTTCTACTCCAGAGTTGGGATTGTGGGACATTACCAAATGTATCCATCTGCGTACAAGTGGCGATCGCTATCCTTTATGGTGGACAGATATTGACATTCAAGAGTCAGGCTGTCAACAGAGACTTGAATACAAGTATGTGCGTCTTGATGCAAACGGTAACGCAACATGGGAAAGCTTACTAGATACAAACCGCTGGATTCCCATTGATTCTAATGATGATGCCAGCACAATTATTGTGGATGATGGCGCATTTGGTTATTTACAACCTTATCCATTCGGATATATTGATAAGCCTGCTGTTAAAATCCCCCTGGATGAAGAGTCTAAAGGGTTAAAAATCGTAGTCATTGGTAGTTCCGTTGCATTAGGTCATAAAGCCTGGTTTTTGCAAGGTTGGGTTTGGTTGTTGGCACAGGCTTTACAGCAAAAATATGGGCATGAACTCATGAATGTGTCGGAGGTGGGGGCGAATGTCAGCAGAACGATCGCTCGATTTGGCTCAGTTGTGATCCCCGAACAACCAGATATCGTAATTATTGCCTTGTCTCTGGGCAACGAAGGATTAGCCTACTGTCCCCCTCACGAACGTCGGGCGGTACAGCGGCGGTTTGAAAGTGGCTTGCAGCAGCTTGTGAAAATGACGCGGGACATCGGCGCTATCCCGATTCTGGGCGGAGTTTACCCCAACGGTGATTATTCCCAGGAACATTACTGGCTGATTCGAGACACACATAACCGGATGCTAAGTTGGGGTGTGACTGTATTGGATTGGTTGGCAGCCGTCGATGATGGGCAAGGACGATGGAAAGCAGGGACATCCTTCGATCCGGCTCACCCGAATACAGTCGGTCATAGCCTCATGTATCAGCAGATCGACCACCACTTATTCGATATCGACAAAGACGAATTAGCAAAACAAAAACAACGCTCCCAGCAACCGAATGAATTCCCCATCTATTTTGATAATGGTGGCTTTCATCTCTCTGTCTGTATCGAAGAGAAGCGTTTGCGGATTGTTAATCCATCACAATACAGCTATACGATCGCTCCCTATTGGCAGGAACTACAAACTGCACTGCAAAGTAAGGGGGGATTGATACCAGGTATTTACATTACCAAGGATACCCAGCCAGGGACGCTCCCCTTTTTGGCTGTAGAAGATGGTGCGATCGCAACTACAATAAACATTCCTCCTGGTAGCGATCTAGAATATAGCGCCGCCTTCAATCTCTTTTCGCCAAACAACGTTTTATTCTATGACGGGCATTTGGGGATTTTGCAAGCAGATGAACGCCACCTCTGGATAATCAACGAATCAGACAATGAGTACAATATCCAGCCGATGTGGACGGAGGTTTGCAATGCACTTAAAGCTATGCCATCGGGTGTTTATGAAGATCCGCTTTATCCCGATGCCCCCTTTCGCACCATGATGATTGGTAAGGATGGGTTAGAAAGTCGGGTGAAAGCACCACCTAAGTCTGCGGTGTTGTTCCAATATAAATGTGAGTTATCGGATATCAGCCGTGTGGCCATTCTTCCCCTTGGCGATCGCTGTGCCGTCCGTATGATGTTATATAAGATGGAATATGATGGCCCCGCCTTTCCCTTCGATCTGACGCGCACCACCAATATTGGAGATGTTGCCGATGCGATCGCACACGGTTTTGATGATATGTGGAACCCTGCCTTCCTACACTACAGTCCCGACGCAGGTAGAATTTACCATAGTAAGTGGTCGGGTTTATCCTTTGCCCATGAAGTTGAGGAGACAGACGACCCAAAAAACGATATGTCTCCCGTCCATGAACGGATGCGCGTTCGTTACACAGCACGCTCTGAAAGGTTTTGGTATGCATTGCGCCATTGCGACAAAGTGCTTTTTGTTCGCACAGGAATTAGCGATCGCGGTGGTGTGATAGATTTGGTGAACAAGCTGCAAAAACAATGCCAGGGAAAGCCATTTCATCTCTTGCTGCTTTCTCCTCAAAGCGATGATGAGTTTTTAGACCTTCCCAATGTGCTGCATTACAATGTCGAGTTTAATCCCGATCGCATGTATGACGATTTGGGGCATTGGATGTACTGCACAGAGGTGATGCGAGGAATTCTGGAATCCCTTGGTGTGTCCAGTAAAAATCTATTTTGGTGTCCGCCCAAACCTCCGAAGGGGTGGGAAACTAGATAGGAGCCGCAATACTGTTCGGTTAAGGCAAGAGACGCGATGAATCGCCGTCTCTACAATAATTAGTCATTAGCTACCAGATAGTATTCCCAAAAATCTTGTACGGCATAACATTCCCAATCACCCCAGATAAACCGCAACACCCAATAGATAACTTTTAGCTAGTTGGCTATTACAATTTGCTATGCAGACGATTGGGTTGTTTGAGTGGCTGTGAAATAATCTGCCGATTAAGTAGAACAAGGTGAAAAAACCAAACTGTGTAAAGATAAGTAAATACATAAATGTGTCTACCAAGGTAACAGGGGTATGGGCAGCCGTTTAAGGGCATTTCTGACTCGTGAGCAAGATAGAACTTTGTTTAACCTGAGAACGGCAGATGTACCCCAGAAAGTTAAAGACAGAGCAGAAGTGATTAGATTGAGCGCAAATGGTTGGTATGTAGAGAAGATAGCGGCTCACTTTAATTGGACAGCACAAACAGTGCGAGAAGTTTTGCATAGATGGGAGCATCTTGGTTTAGAGGGACTTTGGGAAAAACCAGGGCGAGGAGGAAAATCAAGGTGGACGGAAGATGACATGGTGTTCTTAGAAGAATGTTTAGAGAAAGAACCTCGTACATATAACAGCGTTCAATTAGCCCAAAGATTAGAACAAGAACGCTCGGTAACATTGAGTCCTGACTGGTTAAGGCAGGTACTAAAAAAAAGGGGATCATTTGGAAACGAACGAGAAAAAGCCATAAAGGAAAACAAGATCCAGTAGTACAGCAAGTTAAACAAGCAGATTTGGAAATGTTGGAATTGTCTGCGCCGCAGGAGAAATCGATTTAAAGTATCTAGATGAATCAGGGTTTTGTGCTTGGAGTGAACCGAGTTACAGCTACTACTTCCGAGGCAAACAAAAACGTTTAGAGCAGAGCAAGCGTCGAGGTCGAAGGTTAAGTATTATTGGCTTTCTTCAACCGTTAATTAGTTTCGTTTACGGTCTGGTAATTGGAGGCGTTTCACGCAAATCTTATATTCAAATGATGGAGCTTGAAGCACTAGAAGCACAAAAAACGGGACGCATAAGAGTCATAGTGCAGGATAACGGCCCAATACATCGATGTAAAGAAGTGCAGGAGTTATGGCCAAAGTGGGAAGAGATGGGTTTGTACATCTTCTTTCTACCCAAATATTGTTCGGAAATGAACCCAATTGAATTGGAGTGGCAACACCTCAAAAAAGATGAACTAGCCTCGAAAACTTTTGAAGATGAGTTAGACCTTGCCTATGCTGTGATTGATGGAGTTCAAGCTAGAGCAGAGAAGGGAAATTACAGTACACAACGTATAAGATTTAACTCTAACTCTTCCCCTTAATTGTTTGTTACATAGTTATAAATTTTCTCCACGACTTACTTACTTGCAGCTTGCTTTTGTCGCAAATCATCACAAATTGCTTGTAAATCGTAGTTGAAAGCCTTTGCATGTTCTTCTCGAATTCTATAAATCTCTTCAAGAATTTCATCTTTCCACATATCTACTCTCCCATTAGTTCGTAGGGTGTACAAAGGGTTGGCAACTCGTATCCGGCATCAAGACTGATTTGGGCTAGCTTTTTCTGGATTTGAGCATTAGCAATATGCTTACAGTTCCACGTTAACAGATAGTCCAATCCGTAAACTGTAGCCGCTGCAATATGAAGTGCATCATCAGCAGCCTTCGGTGGAAGGCTACTTTTTGCGATAAATTGTGCTGCTAAATTTTGAACAGCTTCACTGACTTCAAGCAAAGGAAAATCACGCACTATTTCAAGTCGCTTCGTTGCTATCTCTGTATCGCCTCGTGCTACTTCATCCAAAACCACTTGAGAAATGTAGAGCATAAACTGATCGCGACGTGTGTCCCACCATTCCCGCGTAGCTTCTAAATTAGCCATCAGGATCAAGTTGTTACTGGGTCTAGCAGTCAAGTAGCCAACAATACTGGTTTTGATGTAAACAGTTTCGCTCATCTGGTATTAAGCTGTTAACTTTCTCATGTTATCCGAAGTCAAAAACTATAAACTGCGTAGGTTGGATGGAGGAACGAAACCCAACCGTATTGGGTTATAACAGTGAAGTTTAATTGCTGCCATTACTCAATAGCCCAATGGATGCCGGAAATCACCAACCACTTTGTCAAGTTCTTGAGCGATCGCTAACAGTTCCATCTCGCGCCATCGCTTGCCAATAATTTGTATTCCAATCGGTAAGCCATTGTGAGTTTGCCCAATGGGAATCACCACCGCAGGATGACCACTGAGATTAAATGGCATAGTGTAAGCTCCGTTTGCCACCGCATGAGGATAGGATTTGCCCTCAATATCAATGGCGCTCCAAGCCGGACAATGGTTAAATGCAGGGGTTGCGGTCACAGGAGTGAGCCATACATCCCACGGTTCTAAGGCTTCATCCATTTGGGCAATGAAGCGATCGCGCTCGGTGAGTGTCTCAAAATATCCTTTTAAGCTGGGATTCAAAATTTCTGGCAGAAAGCTGCTGAAATTTCCTAATCTTCGGAGTTTTTTGTCGCCTTGAGTTGCCGTGCGAAAGAGTAACTCTAAGTTGCGTAGCACATTATAGCGATCCTTGGGTTGGGCGTAGTTGTTGATATATGCTTCCATGCGCCCGCAGAGGTTCCACACTGTCGATAGATTAAAGTCTTTGGGAAGCCAGCGTTCAACATAAGTACCTGCTTGAGCAAGTTTTTGCACGACTGTCTGTACTGCGGCTCGAATTTCCCCAGCAACGGGAACCTCTACCCATTCATCAATCCAAGCAATTTTAAGATCCTGCAAAGACTTGCCTGATGGAGTATCAAGGGGAATTGGTGGCACATCTGGGCGACGCAGATCCGCACCAGCGATCAGCGAGAAACAAAGGCGAATATCTTCGAGCGATCGCCCAAAACAGCCAATAGTCAACATTTGTCGCAAGCATAGCGGCATTCCTGGTACTTCAGGGATACTTCCGGCGGTGGAAATACGGCGATCTGTTGGCTTTAATCCATACACGCCGCAGAAAGTTGCAGGCTGGCGCACTGAACCTGCAAGATCGTTGCCTATATCTAATGCTGAAAGTCCGGCTGCAACAGCAGCAGCACTACCTCCAGAACTGCCACCTGCTGTATAGTCAAGATTCCAGGGATTATTTACTCGTGGAAACAGAGAATTGGTACTTTGAAAATCACCAGCCAGTTCTGCCATGTTCGTTTTTCCGAGAATCACGGCTCCTGCTGCCCGCAGCCTGGCGACAACGGTGGCATCCTGTTGAGGAATGTAGTCTTTGAGAGGAATGTAACCTGCTGTGGTACGTAGTCCTACTGTTTCAAAAATGTCTTTGATTGTGATCGGGACACCGTGCAGAGCGCCCCAGTGTTCTCCTTTAGCTAGGGCTTCATCTGCCAGCTTTGCTCTAGTACGAGCATTGTCTTCATCTAAGGTGCAAATTGCATTCAGCTTTGAGTTGTGTTTAGAAATCTGCGCTAGGTAAGCCTCGAACACTTCGACAGCTGAGACTTGGCGATCGCGAATCATCTGAGCAAGTTGATGAGCGGGTAAAAAAACTAAGTCACTCATAGGTCGATTTCACTTGATTGCTCTTTTCAATCTAAAATCTCAAATCCAAAATTTTGTAGCGATCGCTATCAGCAAAATAGCTCAACCACTGTCGGCTTAGTAACTTTCCCCATCGCATTGCGCGGTAATTCTTCAACTATCAAAATTTGGGTTGGCACTTTATAAACAGCTAATCTTTCTTTTGCCCAACTCCTGAAAGCTTCTAATGTTAAAGGTTGTGAACCTTGCAATACCAACGCCGCACACACTCGTTCACCCCATTCTAAATCGGCAACCCCAACCACTGCACATTCCTGAATATCTGGATGGGTTCTTAGCACTTCTTCAATTTCTAAAGCTGAAACTTTATACCCTCCGGTTTTGATAATATCCACACTCATCCGTCCCAGAATGCGGTAATTTTCGTTCTCGATTACGGCGGTATCTCCAGTACGGAACCAGCCATCTTGGAAGGTTTTGGCAGTTGCTTCAGGGTTTTGCCAATATTCTAGAAATACTCCAGGGCCTTTAACTTGGATCTCTCCAGGGGTTTCGCCTGGGACTAACTCTCCGTTCTCATCCACTAATCTGACTTCAACATGAGGTAGAGGTTTACCAACATATCCAGACAACCGTTTACCATGTAAAGGGTTTGATAACGCCATACCGATTTCAGTCATCCCATAGCGCTCAAGCAGAAAATGGCTGCTGATAGTTTGCCACTTTTCTAAAACTTGAACTGGTAATGCTGCCGAACCAGAAACCATCAGGCGCATTTTCGCACAGCCTTCTGACATGATTTTTTGGCGTTCCTTAGAGGCAGTTTCCCAAGCAGTAATTAGCTTTACATAAATTGTTGGTACTGCCATAAATAAGGTTAAGTTACTGTCACAAATTCGGTTCCAAACGGTTTCGGCATCAAATTTGCTCAATATATGGCATTCTGCCCCAGCCCATAAAGCACAAGTCAGTACGTTAATAATTCCATGAATATGATGTAGTGGCAGGATATGTAAAATGCGATCATCCGATGTCCATTCCCAAGCAGTGTTTAAGCTAGTTACTTGCGCTTGAATATTTTGATGAGTTGTAACTACACCCTTGGGTTTACCTGTTGTACCGCTGGTGTAGAGAATTAAGGCGCGTCTGGTGATATCTATATCTGGGAGCGGAGCAATATTAAATGGGAGCGCTTCTGAAGTGAGGATAAATCGTAAATTGTGTTCTTGGGCGAGCGATGCCTGCGGCGGTAAACTACGCAGTATATCCTCAAAATTAGGATGAGCAATAATAATCGATGCTCCAGAATTAGTAATTACATACTCCAATTCTGGACGTGGGTGGGAAACACACAGAGGTACAGCTATGCCACCAGCACGCCAAATTCCCCATTGAGTGGCTACATACTCAAACCCAGGCGGAATGAGAAAGGCAACTCGCTGCTCTTGTAAATCTTCTGTATTTTGAAGAAGACTTGTTGCTATTTGACTGGAAGTGTGCAGCAAATCCCCATAGGTAAATGCTCCGTCCGTTGTCACAATTGCTGTTTTTTCGTTATATTCTTCAGCACGAATCATCAATGGTAAATTCACGTTTGTTTGCCGATTTAGGGTTGATTCAGTCTACTTAAAGAAAGTATATGTATAAATCTGATTTAATTTGCTTCGCACCAACAGACTGAGATAAAATTATTTAATGAGTCGATAATCTTTTTATTAGTAACTTTATAGATACTACAACCAACGTTGTTTTTTTGCATAGGCAATACTGCCAATTACAATTAATGCCATCATACAGATCACCACAGGATAAGCCCAAGGTTGTTCTAATTCCGGCATATATTTGAAGTTCATACCATAGAAACCAGACATAAAAGTGATTGGTAAAAATATTGTCGAAAGGATAGTCAGGCGATTAATTCGTTCGCCTGTTTTACTAGCAATATTATCACGCTGAATTTCCATTAATTCTGACATCCAGGCTCTTATAGCTTGATATTCTTGCCAGAGTTTATCAACGTGATGAACCAATTCTTGATTGAATAATTCTTTCACTGGCTGGCCGACCCATTGGAAATCTTCATTATTATCCATAATAGCCATAAGTAACTTGATGCTTTGAAAATTACGGCGTCCAGAACGAGTAGATTGCCTCATTGTGGCGATTTTTTGGTAAGTTGATTCATCACCAGAATTTTCTAAAACTTCATCTTCTAAATCATCAAGTTTTCTAGAAATATAGGTAAATACAGTTTCGTAATTATTCAAAACATCTTTAAATATGAGATAAAAAAGATAGTCAATTCCCAATTTTTGAATATCTAGAGTTCGTTTTTGGAGATTATCAGCTAGAACACTTAAAATTTTTAATTCAGTGATTTCAAAAGTTATAATGAAGTTATTTCCAACGACAATATTGCCACGCACTACCTCAAACTCATTATTTTTTATTTGAGAAGTTAAAATTTCATAGCTGTCAAATAAACAATCTTCTACGTCTTCATCAATTCCTAGAGGGGAATGGTTAAAAATCATGTTAACACGAGATGGATTGAGTCCAAAGTGCTTGATAATCCTGGCTGTTCCAGTGCGATCGCGAAAGTGAACACAGCGCAACCAAATATTGTGAGAACCATCAATTCTTTTCAGTACCGTATCGACATCCCTACTAGTAAATATTTCCAGGTTATCTGGATAAAAAGTCAGGAGAATTAGCATATAGCAATCCTAATTGAGTCGTGAAAAAATACGGTGACTCATATTGAGCAATAATTTATATAACGCTAAGTAGTAAGGACTAAAGAACTTACTACCACCTCTCAAAACCAGTTTGATAAAGTAATAGTCGTAAATTTGTAAAATAAAACACATTTAAATAGCACAATCACTCTCTAAGAGTTTTGACAGTTGACAGTCAATATTATATTGAATTGTGGCTCAATTTTTTTCTATTTTTCCAGATTTAGGACGCGTAGTTGGCGCTGGCGCTGAATTATTTTGCAGAATTGCAATTTCCCGCTGTGCATCTTGATAACTATCTTGTTCCCCTTGCTGTTGGAATAGTCTTGCAGCTTTTTTAAAATCTGCGATCGCACCTGGTTTATTTTTCTGCTTGGTGCGAATCACGCCCCGGTTATAATACGCTAAGGCATTGTTAGCATTAATTGCGATCGCTCGTGAATAATCCTGATTTGCAGCTTTTTTATTTCCCAGTTCGAGATAGGCATTACCACGGTTGTTGTAAGCTGCTAGATTATTTGTATCTAATTTTAGCGCTGCGGTATAATCTTCAATAGCGCCTTTATAATCTCCGAAAGAAAAGCGGTGAATACCTCTATGAATGTAAGCTGCAATAAATTTCGGGTCAATCTGTAAAATAGTCTTGTAATCTTCAGTAGCTTCTACTTTATTGCCCAAATCGCTGTAAATATCACCACGATTCAGATAAGCTTCTATATATTTAGGATTGATGTTAATTGCGTCTGTATAATCTTTAAGTGCTGCATATTTTTGTTTATTAATCGATTGAGTTAAACCCCTTTGATAATAAGCTTTGGCATCACTAGGATTAATCTTAATTACTTTATCAAAATCTTGGATAGCTTCAAGTCTTTGTCTGAGACGACGACGGAGAATTCCTCGTTGTAAGTAGGCTTCGGTATATTCAGGCTTGAGAGCGATCGCTTTGCTAAAATCTTCGATTGCACCTTTATTATCCTTCGATTGAGTACGAGCTAATCCCCGGCCATAGTAAGCATAAGCATCTTTAGAATTTAGCTTAATTGCTTGAGTATAATCTGCGATCGCTTCTTTGTATTTGCCTAATTCCGAAAAAGCAAATCCTCGGTCAAAATAAGCATTAGCATCTTGAGGATTCAGTAAAATGGCTTGGCTAGAGTCTGCTTGTGCTTGCTCATAATCTCCTAATCGATAGTAAGCATCACCTCGCCGATTATAAGCCAAAGCGTTTTGCGGATCTAATTTAATAGCCTGATTGAAATCTTCAATTGCTCCTTCATAGTTTCCTTCCTCATATTTATTTTCTCCCTTTTGGTACAATGTCTGTTGAGCATCACGTACAGGTTTGGGCGATCTCAATTGCCATGCTGCAACACCAAGGGTAATACAGACAATTATCCCAATTAGAACTAGTAATAATTTTTTTTGAAGCTGTTTTTGTTGCTCGTCATCAACATTTGTTATTTTTTTCAGATCGTCTAAAACTTCGGTTGCATACTGGTAACGCTTACGATAGTCAAAACGCACCATTCGATTAATAATTTTTGCTAGTTTTCGGTTAACTTTGAGATTTTTGTCGCGCCAAATTATTTCACCTGTCAGCTTATTTCTCTGGTTTTGTAAATTAGATATTTCTTTTGTAGGTAAACCTTTAAGTGCTGCGATCGCAACCATACCTAAAGCATATATGTCACTGTTATATTTGAGGTTGCCATTAACTTGTTCTATCGGCATATACTCGGAATTTTCAACAGTATTAGTGATGGCTTCATTAACAGTACCAAAATTAACCAAAACTAACTTTTTATCTGATTCACGGCGAATGATATTTGCTGGTTTAATATCTTGATGAATTACGCCATAGTTGTGTGTAACAACTAAAGTTTCTAATATCTCTGATAAAAGAGTAATTACTTGGTCTTCTCTCAAAGGTTGTCCCTGGATAATTTCGTCAGTTAAAGGATTCCCAGGTATGAATTCTTGGACTATATAAAATTCTTCATTTTCTTCAAAATAAGCAATTAGCTTTTGAATTTGCTCGTGTTTTTGTCCGAGTTTTTCTAAAGTTGCTGCTTTACTGGCAAATAAGCGGTGTAAGCTTGTTAAAGCTTGAGGATTGCTATTAGGAGGAGATAACTGCTTTACTATAAATTGGCTGCTAGGAAGATTAACATCTTCAACTAGATAGATTTTTCCTTTTTCTCGATCATTGAGAATTTTTAGTATTTGATAATGTCCATCTAGGAAATGACTATCCATCAATATAAATATAGTCTGATAAATTGTTCGATTATAGCTTACGTGTTATTATTATTGGTTTTAAAATATAAATATTTATTTATTAAGCTGTAGGGGCAATTCATGTAGACGCGAACGCGAGTGCGTCTTTAAGAGTTGCGGCTTCCCGCTATTGCCCCTACCTGAATAAAGCGCAGCCTCACATAGAATTTAGTATAAACGGCTCCAGTCCTTCGAATAGGGCTGGAGCCGCTGACTACAAACCTTTAATTATTCACGCCTACTTACCAAAAGAGTAAATAGACCACACGGTTAATTACGAATTATTCAGTTAAGTTTTACGCTGGCACGACAAATTTCTCGCTACCAGCCAATTCAAAGGCTGCATGAATGGCCTGCAAAGCTTTAACACCTTGCTCTTGTGCCACAACACAACTAATTTTGATTTCTGAGGTGGCTATCATTTGAATGTTGATTTGTTGTTGGGCTAAAGCTTCAAACATTTTAGCGGCAATACCTGGTTGTCCTACCATCCCTGCACCGACAATACTCACTTTAGCGATCGCACTATCTAAAACAACTTCACCCCATCCTAACTCTGCTGCTACTTGGGTGAGCATTTCTCTGGCATTTTCCCCATCGATCCGCGAGACTGTAAAAGCAATATCTCGTCTGGGAACACCATCAATCACCCGGCAGCGCTGAGATTGGATAATCATGTCAACGCTAATATTATGTTGCGCTAATAATCCAAATAACTTCGCTGCCATCCCTGGCCGATCTGGTAATTGGCGAATAGCAAGACGCGCTTGATTTAAATCGAGGGCAACACCGCGAACGGGAGGTGGAGAGTGAGGAGTTAAGAGCGAGGAGTTAGTAGGAGTTAGAAATTCTCCCCTGCTCCCTGCTCCCTGCTCTCCTGCCTCAATCTCAAAAGCGGTACGGAGTGCTAAGACGGCGCGATCGCATTCAGCAGCATCGACTACACAACTTACTTTCACTTCGCTGGTGGAAATCATTTGAATATTCACGCCTGCTTCGGCTAAGGTGGCGAACATTTTTGCCGCAACACCAGGACGGCCAATCATTCCCGCGCCTGCGATGCTGACTTTGGCAATGTTATGTTCTACCATTACCTCGGCTTCTTCCAACTTGGGGTTACATTGACTCCTCAGTGCTGGAGCGATCGCTGTTGCTACTGCTTCTGCCCGTTTTAATATTGGTGTGGTGACAGTAAAGGCAATGTCATTGCTGTTACCTTCATGAACTGATTGAATAATCAAATCTACGTCTACTTTTTGCCGAGAGATTTCGCCAAATAATCTTGCTGCTACGCCTGGTTTATCGGGTACGCGCAACAAAGCAACCTTCGCTTGATCAGTGTCAAATTCTACAGCATCTACTGGACGGGCAATTTCTAAATTGATTAGCGATCGCCCTTGGGGTTTAGCTGATGTCACCCAAGTACCTGGCTGATCCGTCCAACTAGACCTAACTACCAGGGGAACACCATAGTTACGGGCAATTTCCACAGCACGGGGATGCAGCACTTTTGCGCCCAAACTAGCTAATTCCAACATTTCATCGCAGGTGATGGCATCCATTAACTGGGCTTCGGCAACTAAGCGGGGATCTGTAGTGAGAATACCTGGAACATCTGTATAAATTTCACAAAAATTCGCTCTTAATGCGGCTGCGATCGCCACTGCTGAGGTGTCAGAACCACCACGACCCAAAGTCGTAATTTCCATCTCTCCGGCGCTAGAGATACCTTGGAAGCCAGCTACTACAACTACTTTCCCTTCATTTATGTGGCGACTAAGGCGAGTAGTTTCAATATGCAAAATTCGAGCGCGGCTGTATTCAGCTTCGGTAACAATTCCTACCTGAGCGCCAGTCATGGAAATTGCGGGTTGTCCGAGTTCCTGCAAAGCCATACTCAGTAAGGCAATGGTTACTTGTTCGCCAGTAGAAAGCAGCATATCCATTTCCCGGCGATTAGGATTTGGAGAAATTTCAGTAGCTAGTTTGACGAGTCCATCGGTGGTTTTTCCCATTGCCGAAACTACTACGACAATAGAGTTTCCAGCTTTAACAGTTTTATAAATACGCTGTGCAACAGCTTGAATACGTTCCACTGAACCGACAGATGTACCACCGTATTTCTGAACTATGAGCGCCATAACTTTTTATTTAATCAATTGTGCCTGCTTTCATCAACGCTTCCGTCTGGTAAGGAAGCCTTCAAGGCTTATCAGTTATATAGTTTACTAAATATTGCGTCGAATACCCTATAATAATTGATTATTCAAAAACTACATCTTCGTAGAGTGTGGTCATTGTTTCCTCAAAATCCACGCTATTGAGTCGAAATGATTGATGCTCTGCTGTGTAAGATTGTAAAACCCATAACCCTTGCTCATTGCGGCGAAAACACTCGACTCGCTGACGTTTTGTATTAATTAAAACATACTCTTGCAGACTTTCGAGTGTTTGATAATCGGCGAATTTATCGCCCCGGTCAAAGGCTTCGGTAGAATTAGATAAAACTTCGACAATTAAACAGGGAAATCTTTTATAACCTGGCGTTTCTTGATCTCGGCGATCGCAAGTAACCATCACATCGGGATAATAAAAGCGATTCAGAGATTCAATTCTGGCTTTCATGTCAGCCATGTAAACACGACAACCAGAGCCGCGCACATGATTACGGAGGAGAGATGCCAGGTTAAGAGCAATGGTAACGTGTGGATCTAGCGCTCCGGCCATTGCGTAAATATAGCCGTCTATATATTCATGCTTGATATCATTCTGTTCCTCCATTTGGAGGTATTCTTCAGCAGTAAGATAGTTTTGTTGGGGCGAGGCTATCATAATTTTAAAGGTTTTATTGTGCCGATTTACCTATGGCGGTGCGTTAGGCGCAGTAGACTTTATAATCAGGTAAGGAATTTATGTAAGGAACTTGGATAATGGCTAGTGCGACCATCACCACTAAAGGACAAGTAACTATTCCTAAAGAAATTAGAGATTATCTTAACCTTGATACAGGTAGTAAGGTTGATTTTGTTATTGATGAAAATGGAATAGTTAAATTAATTCCCCTAAATGTCCCTATCCAAAGTTTATCAGGGATTTTACACCGTGCGGGCATGAAAAGCGCAACTTTAGAAGAAATGGAAGCTGCAATTAAAGAAGGCTCAAGTGATTGGACTTGATACAAATATTTTAGTGCGCTACTTAACAAAAGATGATGAAAAGCAGTGGGAGCAAGCTGCTGAAATTATCGAAGGGGGAGAGCAATGTTTTGTTGCTAATATAGTGATTTGTGAATTGGTTTGGGTTTTACGAGGTAATCCTTATCAATTTAGTAGAGAAGAAATTAGTAACACTATAGAATTAATGCTGCAATGTTCGGTATTTGAGCTAGAAAATCGCTCTTTAGTTTATCAAGCATTACAAAGATTTAAACAGGGAAGTGCAGATTTTTCGGATTATTTAATTGGGGCAATTGCTCAACATTCTGGTTGTAGTTCAACAGTGACTTTTGACAGAAAGTTAAGAAGCGAAAAGGGATTTGATTTATTTGATTAATCCTAAATTGTAATTAACATTGCTGTGTTTGTGAAGATAATTATATGATTTATCATAGCTGATTTTTTGTTGCGGGAGATATTGCTCTCCATCATTCACAACCACATAATAGCGACGCCGAATAGCCCGTCGTAGACATCGCTTGTCGATTTACACTTTAAAGTAGAGTCTCATTATCTTGATATTCTTTGATTTTGGCATATAAACTGGCAACCGTTTCTGGAGCAAATAGTTTTTCTTTAACTTGCAAATAGTCGCCTTCACTGAGTTTACAAGCCGCCCAAAATTTCATTACCTTCGACGGTTCTAAGTGGCAGTTAAAAATTAGGTGATAAACCTGCTTGTTTACAAATTTCATTAGCAGTAATACGATCAATGGTACGATGCCATTTTACCGGAAGAGTTTTCATATCATTAGTATATATAGAATGATTTTCTCCTTCCCTTAATAAATAAAAGCCATTTTGCTCTAAGTATTTAATTAGCTCTTTTCGTTTGACTGACACACTCAGACCTCTATAGGAATTTGTTCCAGCAAAGAGCCACCTGTGGGAATTTCTTTATTTTGTTGACGATAGGCAAGAACCATTTCTTTGGTTGCATCTTGTAACATAGCTTTACATTCTTCTATGGTTTCTCCTTCTGTGATGACTTCTTGCCATTCAATAAGTTGTCCCATATATCCGCTATTAGTTTTTGTATATTTTGCAGTGTATGTAATTAACATTGCTATGTTTGTGAAGAGAATTATATGATTTATCGTAGCTGATTTTTTGTTGTGGGAGACATTGCTCTCCATCATTTACAACTGCATAATAGCTTTCGGCTCAATGATATACCAAAATAAATGCGTGAATTACTCAAATGAGAAAGCAAACTGGGGTTTGAGTAAGTCAAAGCTGCTTTTGCTTGCGGAAAACACCAAAATGAGAAAGCAAACTGGGGTTTGAGTAAGTCAAAGCTTATTTTACTTGCGGAAAACACCAAAATGAGAAAGCAAAAGCTCCTTTTGAGTAAGTCAAAGCTGCTTTTGCTTGCGGAAAACACCAAAATGAGAAAGTAAAAGCTTATTTTGAGTAAGTCAAAGCTGCTTTTGAGAAAGTAAAAGCTCATTTTGAGTAAGTCAAATGGCATTTTTACTTAGTTCAATATGAATTTTAGTCCAGGCGATCGCGTTTTTCAGTTTTATTACGGTACGCTTTGCACAAAACTAGCTTATTCTGGATTTGGAGGGAGGCGATCGCGCAAATCTGCTAAATTTTCACGAACCTTGACAGTGTTAGGATGATTCACCCCTAACCGACGCTCAAAAATATCCAAAGCTTGGATGTAAAGGGGTTCGGCTTCGCTGTATCTGCCTTGGGAGTAGTAAAGTTTTGCCAAATTGTTGAGGCTAATGGCGACATCTGGATGTTCTTCTCCCAGCAGGTTGCGCCTGAGTTCTAAAGCTTGCAGATACAATGGTTCGGGTTCCGTATAACGTTTTTGTGAGTAGTAAAGTTTTGCCAAATTGTTGAGGCTAGTGGCGACATCTGGATGTTCTTCTCCCAGCAGGTTGCGCCTGAGTTCTAAAGCTTGTATGAAAAGGGGTTCGGCTTCGCTGTATCTGCCTTGAGAGTCGTAGAGTAATGCCAGATTGTTGAGGCTAATGGCGACATCTGGATGTTCTTCTCCCAGCAGGTTGCGCCTGAGTTCTAAAGCTTGGATGAAAAGGGGTTCGGCTTCGCTGTATCTGCCTTGGGAGTTGTAGAGATATGCTAGGTTGTTGAGGCTAGTGGCGACATCTGGATGTTTTTCTCCCAGCAGCTTGCGCCTGAGTGCTAAAGCTTGAATGAAAAGGGGTTCGGCTTCGCTGTATCTGCCTTGGAAACCGTAGAGAGATGCCAAGTTGTTGAGGCTTTGTGCGAAATCTGGATGTGATTCTTCCAGCAGCTTGCGCCTGAGTGCTAAAGCTTGAATGAAAAGGGGTTCGGCTTCGCTGTATCTGCCTTGGAAACCGTAGAGAGATGCCAAGTTGTTGAGGCTTTGTGCGAAATCTGGATGTGATTCTCCCAGCAGTTTGCGGCTGAGTGCTAAAGCTTGGATGTAAAGGGGTTCGGCTTCGCTGTATCTGCCTTGGGAGTTGTAGAGATATGCTAGGTTGTTGAGGCTAGTGGCGACATCTCGATGCTCTTCTCCCAGCAGTTTGAGCCTGAGTGCCAATGCTCGGATCAAAAGAGGTTCAGCTTTGCTGTATCTGCCTTGGGAGTAGTAGAGTAATGCTAGGTTGTTGAGGCTAGAGGCGACATGGGAATGTGACTCTCCCAAGCGTTGTTTAACGATTTTTAGACACTGCTGATACCAAGGTTCAGCCTGAGTATATAATCCTTGACCATTGTAAAATCGAGCGTTGCCAACAAATACCCAAGGTAAATCATCATTGCTGATAGATTCAATGAGATGATTCGCTACTTCAGCTAAATGAGGTATGGCGGGGGAGACGTTGATGATTTGCTCAAGGGTCGGTGTTTCAGGAATACCTTTGGCAACTACTACTATTACCCAACAAAAAAAACGTTTAAATTCTTCTGTCTGTTCTAAACCTGTAAGCTTATATTGGAAAAACTCCCGCAGCAAGGGATGTAGTTGATAGACTCCCTCACCTTTGCGCTGGAGTAAATGCAGATTCAGCAAGCGATCGTCTCTAATTTCCTCTAAATCTACCTCGTATTCCTCTGTTACAAAATGTTCCACTAACTTCCAAGGTATAGGTGCGGCGGCAAATAAACTCAATAAACAGCCCAGTTGCTTATCGTCGTCTTCTAATTCTTGCCAACTCAACTCAAAGGCTGCTAACACACCTCGTTGTGCTGTCATGTCAGCTTCCGACTTAGATTTAGAAAGAGAACGCTCATCTAATCGCTTCTTCTCCAACCGCAGCAAAATTTCTGCTAGAGATAAATCCTGTTTCCGCGCCAGATAGCGCCCCACTAATTCCACACCTAAAGGTAAATATCCCAGCCATTCACACAACTGATTTGCTAAAGCTAATTCTTTTTCAATTTGCCCCGGTGTTTCTTTGAGTAAAGACTTTAATAATTCCAGCGCCGCCTCTGGTTGCAGCACATCCAAAGATAACTGTGCGATGCGTCCCAACTTCTGGCGCGTAGTCATCAAAACTTTAAACCGAGAAGGTAGCGACTGTAAGTAAGACTTAACTTCCTCGTAGTTGCTGACATCATCCAAAACTAGCAGCACATCACCCTCACGCCAACGCCGCCAACAGTATTGCACTTGGGCGACTATATCAAAATCTTCTGGCGGCTTTAAATCAAGCTGCGTTCTAGCAAACTGCACAACTTGAATGCCCACATCCCCAGTTTTTGCCAGCAACCAACAAAGCCCACCGTTATATGTTTCGCGGTGCTGGATGCCATATTGTAAGGCGAGTTCTGTTTTACCAACTCCACCCATACCGGCTATTGCTGCGATCGCAACTTGTTTATTATCCTGCAAAAGTTGGTGAAGATTTTTTAATTCTTCTTCACGCCCGACAAATTCCGCCACCCCACTCAGGGGCAAATTTTGCGGTATTTCAGTAGAAACTATCGATTCCCCTTGGGGCGACTTTAGTCAGAAGTTTAAGGTGTTACCAGAAATGGTATTAGTTCCACCTTTAATATTTATCCCCTGCCAATTTTCAATAATAGTGTTCGTCAGTTGAGGTTGTGCCTCATTGGCTAGAGCTTCCACGGCTTGAGCAATCTCAGGATCTTTCTTCGCCGCTTCCTCTACTTGCTGCCCAATGAGATAAGCTTGACCATAATCTAAAGATTGTGTTTTAGCCTGTTCGATAAGCTTCGCCGTGCTAGGTTCCTTGCGTTTCAGCAGAACTAACAACTTTTCGCCTTCGTTCCAAGCCTTTTCGCCGATGATTTCCCCAGTTTTTTCAAAAGCTTTGATGATTACCAAAGTTGCGATCGCACCTGCTGTCAGTGATACTGGCTCCATAAGTTTGCCAAAGTATACGAGATTTCACTTATGATTCTCAGTTTAACAAAGCAAAGAAGCTTTTTTAGCATTGAGACAGGCTGCTGAAAATGCCAGAGAATTTTGACCCACAAGATACCGTAAGGGATTCTGAATTGGTATAAAGACAGATTTGCAAGCAGCGATCGCAGATCCAAATTGTTTTCAAAATCAAACAATTTCAAAAATATTAACTACCAGAAAGCAATTTTACGACCCTACAGGCAAACAAACTTGTTGCAGATATTTTTTGAAATAATCGTCAAATAACTTGCTAATAGTCTTTTTGAAATATCTCATCAAGCTCTGTAAATAAAAATGACTAACCCTGTTACATAAATCGCAACAATACAGGCTTTGAGTTTTTATTCAGTAATACTGGGGTTAACTTCATCCATCTGGGGATAGATTATGTATACTTCTACTAAATTACCGCGCACATCTGCTTTATTTTTAAGTGCGTTATTGGGAGGCGTGATTTTCACCAGTTGCGCTTCTTCCGAACGCTCAAAAAATTCGGCTTTACCTCAAATGGCCGCCGATGGGGTGGCAAATCGAGCATCTGCACCGAATGGTGAAAGCAGTATTTCCCAAAAGGCGGAAGCTGCACCAATAGCCCGTTCTCGTCCCCAACTCATCAAAAAGGCAGCAATGTCTTTGACTGTCAACTCTGTAGATAAGACTGTTGATGCTGTTTCGCAAATTATCAATCAACAGCAAGGGGATTTAATCGGGTTGAAACAACAACAACCCAAAAACGACAACCCACGTTACACAGCAACCATACAATTGCGGATACCAGAGAACCTGCTGGAACCTACTCTAGAACAACTAGCTAAATTGGGCACTGTCGAGAGTCGTAATATCACTGCCGAAGATGTGGGCGATCGCCTAGTCGATTTCCAAGCTAGATTAACTAATTTGCAGAAAACTGAAGCCAATTTGCAAAAAATTATGGATCGGGCAGGTTCTATTCGAGATGTGCTTAGTGTTTCTCAAGAACTGAGTAATGTCCGGCAAACCATAGAACAAATTGATGCCCAACTGAAAAACCTCAAAAATCAAGTTGCTTATTCCACTATTACGCTGAATCTAGAAGCAGCAGTTTCTAGCACCAGTCCCCAACCTGCCTTCGGTTTACAAGTTCAGGAAACTTGGAACAACTCTACCCATTCTCTAAGTGCATTTTCCATTGGCTTACTCAAGCTGGGTATTTGGTTAATCGTTTACAGTCCCTATCTGTTAATTTTTGTTGCTCTTATCTATGGCTTTACCCGTTGGCGGCGAACTCATTCCCCACGTTTGACACAAACACCAGAGTCAACTACTTCTGAGTGAATCTGCATAAACCCTACATCTACCTCAATACTTCTTGGTTAAGCATTTTTAACTCGGAATCGGGTTTGGGGTAAAGGGTACTGGGTTTGGGTTAAAGGTTTTTTCTTTCCTTTTTCCTTTTTCCCTTAACCGAGAAGTATTGACATCTACCTTTGATAAATCTACACAGATATACAGGGATTGAAATATTTCAAACTCTTATTATCTGTACCTTTCTTTTAAACAATTTTGTTTATCCTGTAGTCTCAATTACTTTAATACTTTTTCAAATGTAAAGAACAATACAAAATATATGATGACAATTTTGATACAAATCTGTTAAGAATAGTTACAATAGTCGGCATACACGATAACATTTCTTATGGTAAATTCACTTGACAATAATCCACCCCATCAAGTAGTTATTGTTGGCGGTGGTTTTGGTGGACTTTATGCGGCAAAAACACTCGCCAAGGCGACAGTAAACGTTACCCTAATCGATAAACGTAACTTTCATCTATTTCAACCCCTTTTATATCAAGTCGCCACAGGTGCGCTATCTCCTGCTGATATCTCTTCACCGTTGCGTTCTGTCCTCAGCAAGAGCAAGAATACGAAAGTGCTGCTGGGAGAGGTGAATAATATCGATCCAGAAGCCAAACAAGTGACTGTGGGCAACGAAGCAATAGCTTACGATACGTTAATTGTCGCCACAGGTGCAAAGCATTCCTACTTTGGCAAAGATAACTGGGAAGAATTCGCCCCAGGCTTGAAAACTGTAGAAGATGCCATAGAAATGCGTAGCCGTATTTTTTCGGCCTTTGAAGCCGCAGAAAATGAAACCGATCCAGAAAAACGCCGTGCTTGGTTAACTTTTGTAATTGTGGGTGGTGGCCCAACTGGTGTAGAGTTGGCAGGTGCGATCGCAGAATTGGCAAACCAAACTCTCAAAGAAGATTTCCGCAACATCGACACATCAGAAGCCAAGATTTTGCTATTAGAAGGTTTGGATCGGATTTTGCCACCCTTTGCGCCAGAGTTATCACAAGAAGCGGAAGCATCCTTGACGCGCTTGGGGGTGGTTGTCCAGACAAAAACACTGGTAACAAATATTGAAAATGATACTGTTACCCTCAAACAAGGTGATGAAGTTAAAGAAATTGCTTCAAAAACGGTATTATGGGCAGCAGGTGTGAAAGCTTCTGCAATGGGCAAAGTGCTAGCAGAACGCACAGGTGCCGAGTGCGATCGCGCTGGACGAATTATCGTTGAACCTGACTTGAGTATTAAGGGACATCCAAATATTTTTGTAGTTGGCGACTTAGCAAACTTTTCTCATCAAAATGGTAAACCCCTACCTGGTGTTGCACCTGTAGCCAAGCAAGAAGGTGAATATGTAGCAACATTAGTTCAACAGCGGCTTGCAGGTAACAGCTTACCGCCCTTTGCTTATACCGATCATGGTAGTTTAGCGATGATTGGCCACAATTCTGCCGTGGTAGATTTGGGCTTTACCAAGCTGAAAGGTTTCGTTGCATGGCTGTTTTGGCTATTTATTCACATCTACTTCTTAATTGAATTTAACAACAAATTAGTAGTAATGATTCAGTGGGCATGGAGCTATTTCACCCGTAATCGTGGAGCAAGATTGATTACAGGAAAAGAAACCCTCACGGAATTTGTAATTAGCGATCGCAACAGTTATTCAGCCGAGAATAAACAGCCGCTAAATGTCTAATTAGTCATTAGACTTCTTGCATAAGTCGGGTAAAGGGTAAGGGTTAAAGGGAAAAGGGATAGAATTAACATTCCCCTTTAACCTTTCCCCCTTTCCCGACAAGAGTGCAAAAGGCACTTTTGCAAGAGGTCTATTAGTTATTCTCCCCCTTGCCCTGCCTCTTCCCCACTCCCCACTCCCCGCCCTCATAAATTAGCAGTAAGCTATTTGAGGGCGTTTTTCATAATCTACATAATGGCAACTATTAACAACAACTACCTGAAACTGAAAGCGGGTTATCTGTTTCCAGAAATTGCTCGGCGGGTGAATGCCTTTGCAGAAGCAAACAGTAATGCTAAAATCATCCGGCTGGGCATTGGTGATGTTACCGAACCTCTACCAGAGGCTTGCCGCACAGCGATGATTAAAGCTGTGGAAGAAATGGGCGATCGCAATACCTTCAAAGGCTATGGCCCTGAGCAAGGCTACGCATGGTTGCGAGAGAAAATTGCTACTCAAGATTTCCAAGCACGGGGAGCCGATATAGATGCTTCGGAAATCTTTATCTCCGATGGTTCTAAGTGCGACACGGGCAACATTCTAGAAATCTTTGGTCATGACAATATAATTGCCGTGACTGACCCAGTTTATCCCGTATATGTAGACACTAACGTTATGGTGGGAAATACTGGGGATGCCAACGATAAAGGCGAATTTGAAGGTTTAGTTTATCTACCAATTACGGCTGACAACAACTTCACCGCCGAGATTCCCGCAAAGAAAGTCGATTTAATTTATCTCTGCTTTCCCAATAACCCCACTGGCGCAACTGCAACCAAAGAGTATCTCAAAGCATGGGTAGACTATGCCAAAGCTAATAACTCAATTATTTTCTTTGATGCAGCCTACGAAGCTTATATTACCGATCCATCAATTCCCCATTCAATTTATGAAATTGAAGGCGCAAGAGAAGTTGCGATCGAATTTCGGTCTTTCTCGAAGAACGCAGGTTTTACAGGAACCCGTTGCGCGTTAACTGTAGTACCGAAAACACTCACAGCAAAAGCCGCCGATGCTTCCGATGTCGAACTATGGAAACTATGGAATCGTCGCCAGTCTACCAAATTTAATGGTGTTTCTTACATCATCCAACGGGGAGCCGAAGCGGTTTACTCCGAAGAAGGACAAGCGCAAATCAAAGGATTGGTGAGTTTCTATCTCGAAAACGCCAAAATTATCCGCGAGAAACTCACAGCCGCCGGATTGTCAGTTTATGGTGGTGTGAATGCACCTTATGTTTGGGTAAAAACACCTAATGGTTTATCCAGTTGGGAATTTTTTGATAAGTTGCTGCAAACCGTCAACGTTGTGGGGACACCTGGTTCTGGCTTTGGTGCTGCGGGTGAAGGTTACTTCCGCATTTCAGCGTTTAACAGCCGTGAGAACGTCGAAGAGGCGATGAAGCGGATTACCGAGAAGTTTAAGGTGTAGAGCGATCGCTTTTGTTAAACTCAATCTAACTCAATCTATTAGTCTAAAGGTTACGGTGGGCTGTATTATCCACCGCAACCTCATAGATTTTGAATTTTGAATTTTGAATTTTGAATTGGAGCGTTCGCCCTTGGCGTCTCGTAGAGAACGGAGCGAAGCAATCGCTGGGGATTGCTTTGCTACATTTCATTTGGCTCGCAATGACACAAAAGTTACATGAACTAAAAATGGGAAAATTCCATCAAAGTCAACAGTCTAGCCTAGTCCCCACCTTCCCCTTTTCCCCTTAACCGACAAGTATTGGCAGGCAGGGGGAGAATTCATAACTCCTAACTCCTAACTCATCATTATTTATCATTATTTAATGTGGCGGATTACTTCGGCAACCGACCAAGCTTGAGCGATCGCTCCTCTGGGTGTGTGAGGTAAATCACCATCAAAAATCTCAGAAATAGAACCAAGACAAGCCTCAAATTGGAAGTGATCTAGCAGGGGTTGCCAATCAAAAGGCAGCGATTGTTGCGGATAAAAACGTTGCCAAGCCCGAATATATGGCCCAATTAGCCAAGTCCAAACAGTACCTTGATGATAAGCGCGATCGCGTTGCTCTTGGTTGCCCTCATATCTCCCTTTATATTCAGGATCTCCTGGATCGAGACTGCGAAGACCATAGGGAGTAAGCAAGCTACTAGTTGCCAAATCTAATATCTGACACCCCTGCTGCTCAGAAAACCCACAATGGTGCAGCGACAGCGCTAAAACAGCATTGGGACGAATTTGAAAATTCCGGCGATCGTCCGGCTCAATAGTATCGTACAAATAACCTAGCTGAGGATTCCAAAACTTTTGCAGCGAGGTTTTTACAAGTTGTGCTTGTTGAGCATAACGCTGTGATTGCTTCGTGAGACGCACTGGCGAACCATACTCAAGCTGGCTCAAGCGCTCTGCCCACTGACTCAGCCAGCATAAAGCAGAATACCACAATGCATTGATTTCCACTGGCTTCCCGTGACGAGGAGTAACGGGAAGCGATCCAATTAGCACATCCATCCAAGTGAGGGCTACACCACGAGTATCCCAACTAACTAGCCCATCAGTAGCATCGACCTGGATATTGAAATGTGTACCACCGACAAATGCTTTGTAGATTTGCTGTATTATCGGGAATTGCTCTGCCAAAAAATCCCAGTCTTGAGTTGCTTCTAAATAAAGTCCTAAAATTTCAATCCACCACAAGGCTGCATCAATACTGTTATAAATAGGTTCACCATTGACATCAGGAAATGCATTAGGAATTAAACCGTGGCGACAATAATGCCCAAAAGTTCGCAATACTCCTTTTGCCAGATCAAAGCGTTGTGGAACTAGTGCCAACCCCGGTAAGGCGATTAATGTGTCGCGTCCCCAGTCATTAAACCAGTGATAACCAGCAATTACCGTAGGGCCTGCAATTGAGGCTCGATAGACGATAAATTGATCGCTTGCTTTGAGTAATTGTTGACTGAGTGAGAATTGGGCATGGGGGATTGGAGATTCGTAATTATTTCCCTGCTCCTCTGCTCCTTTGCTCCTCTGCTCCCCTGCCCCTCTCCATCCAAAAATCTTTGAGAGCCTTTCTTGCTCTGCCTCCACGGCTTCTACAAAGGTTTCGGGGGTGAGAATACCTGACACCGAGTCGGGAAAACCTACTCGTGCTTCTAGAGTTACTGTATCTCCTGGTTGCAGTGTGACTATCAAGTAACCAGGACTGTACAAGTCTTCTTTGTCGCCTAATCCCCGTTTCGTCTCCTCAGACAATCCATAATCCCAATACCAAACGGCATCTGGTTGATAATTTCCCTGTGTCCAGCGCAAGTGCCAAGGTATACCGAAATGTCCAGAATCGATTGCTTGTAGACAGACTTGCTTTTGCCCTAGTAATTGTGAGAACTTTAATTCTTGACTAGATGTCTGCTGGTGATGAAAGTCACGTTCTGCTATCAACAGTCGCAACCGTAAAATTGCTGTATAACTTCCCTCGTAGCGATACCGGATTAAAATTCGATGGCAAAATTGGGCAGGGGAATTGGGCATTGGGCATTTAAAAGAGGCAGAGGGGCGGGGTGCGGGGTGCGGAGGGGAAAACTCTTCTCCCTTGCTCCCTGCTTCTTCCCCAGCCCCCACCAACCCATAAGGCATCACCAACTCTCTGGTTAACTGCCAGTTATCTTGACCCCAAGTCCATTTTGGAACTGGGTTAATATCAAAATTGCGTAGCAGTTCGTAGCCTGTCCGCTCAATCTGATTTTTACCCCAAAAATTTGTCCCTAGTGACACAACGCTGCCTAATACTTCCAAACTAGCTTCTAGGTGCGAAAACAGCAGAGTCCGCCCAGAAGGCGGGTTTGTCGCGGCAAACAGCCAACCATGATAAGTACGCGTGCGGACACCAGAAACAGTACCACTGGCAAAACTTCCTAAGCCATTGGTAAGCAACCATTCTCTTGTATCTAAATCAGGCATTTGCTACTCAAAATCGTTATGAGTATGATATAGTCGTAACAGATCGTAATTAAACTGTGAGAGCGTGGATGGGTGAGTTTTACTTGACCCGAATTCCAACGCTACTAAACCGATAAAGGAGAATTAGGTTAATGTCCCTTACTTACGGAACCGAAGGAAGCCTCCGCGTTGGTCAACAAGCTCCCGATTTCACAGCAACCGCTGTGGTAGACCAGGAATTTAAGACAATCAAACTTTCCGATTATCGCGGTAAGTATGTCGTCCTGTTTTTCTACCCACTAGACTTTACCTTTGTTTGTCCTACTGAAATTACAGCATTTAGCGATCGCTACGAAGAATTCAAGAAAATCAATACGGAAATCCTTGGGGCTTCCGTTGACAGTGAATTCTCCCACCTCGCTTGGATTCAAACAGATCGTAAATCTGGTGGCGTTGGCGACCTGAATTATCCTCTAGTCTCCGACATCAAGAAAGAGATTAGCGCCGCTTACAACGTTCTTGATCCAGCAGCAGGCATTGCCTTGCGTGGTCTGTTCATCATCGATAAAGATGGTATCATACAGCACGCCACCATTAACAATCTAGCTTTTGGTCGTAGCGTTGATGAAACCCTGCGGACATTACAAGCAATTCAGTATGTTCAGTCTCACCCTGATGAAGTTTGCCCAGCTGGTTGGCAACCTGGTGACAAGACAATGAATCCTGACCCAGTGAAGTCTAAAGTCTACTTCTCTGCTGTCTAAATTTAGCTAGCAAACTCCAATCCATACCGTTGGAGTTGAGAGCAAAATCAATGAAAACCACAGATAAACAGAGATACACATTAAACAGTGTCAAGCTCCGTATATATCTGTGGTTTTTTCATAAAATAGTATTTAAATCATGAGGGTTAAAAATATGCTTACTTCAACGGATTTTAGTGGCTTATTAAATGAGCGTTTCTTCCGTAATTTTTTACCAGTTCCAGCTAGCAACAAACTCAGATTGGGAGTGGGGACACCAGAATTCCAACTACCAGATATTACCAACGGAAGATTAGTAAAATTGTCTGATTATAAAGGTAAGCAACCTGTGGTAATTGCCTTTACTCGCATCTTTACCGAAAAGCAATATTGTCCCTTTTGTTTTCCTCATATCAAAGAGTTAAATGAAAACTATGAACAATTTAAAAAACTTGGTATAGAAGTTTTAATGATTACTAGTACCGATGAACGTCAGAGTCAAATAGTTGTGAGAGATTTAGGCTTGCAAATGCCATTACTGAGCGATCCTAGTTGTAGAGTATTTCGTACCTATCAAGTAGGACAAGCACTGGGAGCGCCTTTACCAGCACAGTTTGTATTAGATAAAGAAGGAAAACTCCGCTACTGGCATTTATTTTCTTTTCTGGATCACAATGCTAGTGTTGAAACATTGCTAGAACAATTCAATTGAGTATAGGGTGTAAAATTGGCATTGTCTGCCTTATATTTCTATGATATTTTTTTGCTTTGAAACTTTGAACGAGTTTTCTTGACGACTCTGGGATTACTTCTGTGCTGCGCTGGTAGAATTTTTAATTCTTTTATTTCCGAAGTTAACCAACTAAATGTCAAAGGCGTTACTGATTGACAAGATTTTATTACGCAAACGTGCTGTAATTGAATCGGTCAATGACCATCTGAAAAATATATGTCAAATAGAACACTCCCGCCATCATAGTCCACTTAATTTTTTGGTTAACTTGATAGCTGGTTTAGCTACTTATACCTATTTGCCTAAAAAACCTTCGATTGACATTTACCCAAAAGATTTGCCAGCACTACCTCCTGCCATTTTTTAGTTCCGTCGAACTCACGTTCAATTAGGGACCATATCACAAGAAGTAACAGCATTCATCCTCAAGGCTATTAATAATTGGTTCTGTTGGTAGATGGAATGTCAATGTTGGGATTGCTATTGTGTATTTGTAAGTCAAAAACGTCTATCGAATTAAAACAATGAATATTCTTGCTTGGATTGTTTTAGGTTTAATTGCTGGTGCTATTGCAAAGGCTATCTACCCCGGTCATCAAGGCGGTGGAATTCTGGGAACAATCTTATTAGGAATTATCGGTGCTTTTGTTGGTGGTAGTTTGGGTGTATTCTTCAGTACAGGAACCTTGACGTTAGCCGCCCCCACACTCAGTATTCCTGGGATTGCAGTAGCGGTTCTTGGTGCAATTGTTGCTGTTTTCTTGTGGAACTTGCTAAATCGTCGCAGTGCTGTGTAGTAAATTAAATTGGAATTAATTAATAGTAAAAATCAGGGAATTCATTTCACTATATTTTTCCCTGAATTGAAATAAAACAATAGCGCTTACCTATATTTAGGTAGGCGCTAATATTATTTTGTTGGGGTGCGATGCGGTTCAAGCGATGTCTGCGACGGTCTTCGCCTACGCCTCACCCCATAAAATTTTTCTTGATGGCAAAAAGAAGCCTGTAAAATCTTAAGTTTGTTCTATATCAAGCCTCGTAAATTGGCAAAAGTATTGATCTTGAAACTCCTTTCTCCTTAATTTTGTACAATTGCCCCCAAAGTGCCATTGACCACACGTAAATAATCAGATGGGGATAGCAGAAGCAACATACCTCGCATTCCAGCAGAAACAGTGATCTGCTCAAATAGGGTTGCCGTTTCATCAAGGTAAACAGGATAGTCTTTTTTACTCGCTAAAGCTGTCACACCCCCCCGGATGTATCCTGTTAGTGGCTGCACTTCCTTGAGAGCAACTGTCTCAACTTTGCGGTTTCCTGAAATCCGCGCCAAGGCTTTTAAATCTAACCGATCATTTCCAGGTATAACAGCAAAGCACATACCTGTTGTGTCACCTCTGACTACTAAAGTCTTAAAAACTTGCTCTGGCGGAAGACCAACTTTGTGCGCTGTACTCTCAGCAGCTAAATCATCAGGGTTAACCTCATAGCTCAGGATTTGGTAGGGAATACCTAGTTTATCCAGTAGTCGAGCAGCATTAGTTTTCATCAACTTTTCGTTATTTTAAGTTCAAAATTTTAATTCTGTTGCAACCCTTGCACTAGAATACACTCGACTAATGCGATCGCTCAAGGACTGCATCTGCTCACATTCGGCAGCGCTTTACCTGCCTCTAAAAACGCCCGTTTCACACGGCGCTCTAGGTAAAGGCGATCGCGCTGTTCCTTCTCTGGTAAGGATTTTAACCTTGCCACTACCTGACTTTTCACTCCCTCCCAAAAGTATGATGAAAAAGCTCACAAAAATCGCTTTAGCTTGCAGTGTTTTAGTAACGATAAGCGCTATCAATATTCAGGTTCAAGCCCAAGAAAAACGCCTGCTAACACTCGAAGATCAATTCGCCTTTCGGCAAATTAGCGATCCTCAACTTTCTCCCTCTGGAGACTGGATTGCTTACACAGTAACTAATACCGACTTGAAAAATGATACACAAAATAGCCATATTTACATGACTTCTTGGGATGCTTCCCGAACATTACAGTTAACTAACGGTAACGATAGTGAATACAATCCTCGGTTTAGCCCAGATGGTAAATATCTAGCTTTTCGCTCCAGCCGTGAATCAGGAAAACAGCAAATTTGGTTGCTCAACTTAGCAGGCGGTGAAGCCGAGAAAATATCAGACTTTGCTGGTGATGTTAGCGATTTTGTCTGGTCTGGTGACAGTCGGCAACTCGCGGTAATTGCTGAAGAACCAGTTCCAGAAACACCCTTTAATGGGAAAACCCCACCACCGATTGTTATTAATCAATTTCACTTTTTAGAAGATGGTGTGGGTTTTATCGGTAAAAGTCGTGAACATCTTTATGTATTAGACTTAGCAACTCGCAAAGCAGATATTCTCACCCCAGGTTCATTTAATGAGTATTTACCTGCTTGGTCACCTGATAGCAAAAATATTGCTTTTGTGAGCAAACGTGGTCAAGAGAGCGATCGCAATAATAATTGGGATCTATATGCAATCGCCGCCCAATCGGGAGCCAAAGCCCGTCAGCTAACTACCTTTATTGGGCCTGACTCCGCTCCTGATTGGGACAGCCGTCCGGTTTGGAGTCCAGATGGTAAGTCAATTGCTTATTTGCAGGGAGGTTCACCCAAACTTATTGAGTACGCAGTTCATCATCTCGCCATTATCCCCGCCGAGGGTGGTATTCCCCGTCTACTGACTGCCAACCTCGATCGCAATGTTGCCAAACCGCGCTTCACCACAGATGGTAAATCAATCCTGTTTTTAATCGAAGATGATGGCAATGTTCACCTAGCAAAAATACCTGTAACTGGTGGTAAAATCGAGCGATTCTTAGCAGGAAGACAAGAGATTAGTAAATTTGATTTAGGACGCGATGGCAAAATCGCTTTACTTTCCTCAACGCCACAACAACCAAATGCAGTCTTTGCCTTTAATGGTAAAAATTTGCGTTTAATATCACACCAAAACGATCAGTTCCTAACGCAGTTAAATTTAGCAACTACAGATGAAATCAGCTTTTTGAGTAAAAATGGTACAGAAATTCATGGTTTTCTTGTCAAGCCACCTCACTATCAGCCAGGGAAGAAATACCCAACACTACTAATGTTACACGGTGGCCCTGTTGGTCAGTTCACAAACCAGTTTATGTTTAATTGGCAACTGTTTGCAGCTCACGGCTATGTCGTTGTGGGTGTTAACCCACGCGGTAGTTCAGGCAGAGGAGAAGCCTTCTCCAAAGCAATTTATGCAGACTGGGGAAACAAAGACGCTCAAGATATTATTGCTGGTGCGGATTATGCGATCGCTACTGGAATTGCTGCACCATCACGCTTGGGAATTGGTGGGTGGAGTTACGGGGGAATGTTAACCAACTACACTATTGCTCAAGATCGCCGTTTTCAAGCCGCAGTCAGTGGGGCTGGTGAATCAAATATTCTGGCGACCTATGGTACTGATGAGTATATTGATGACTATGAACAAGAGCTTGGTGTACCGTGGAAGAACCTCGATGTCTGGCTACGAATTTCTTTCCCATTTCTTCACGCTGACCGCATTGTTACACCAACACTATTTATGGGAGGTGATAGGGATTTTTCTGTACCACTACATAACTCGGAACAGATGTATCAAGCACTCAAAAATCTGGAAATTGATACCCAATTAGTAGTTTATCCTGGACAATCTCACGGCATCAGCAAACCGAGTTATCAACGTGATGTCCTAGAACGTTATTTAGCTTGGTACGATAAATATCTCACACCCTCAACCGCATCTCCTATTTTTGAGCCAAAATTGATCAAGAAAAAAAGCAACTAACAAAATTTACTATGTGGCACTTATACCGATTTGATGGTTATTAATAGACTGTCCGCAAATCCTAAATGCTTATGAGGCAAGGTTTTGACAGATTAGATAGAAACTGCGATCGCGTGTTTTATTCTGCGTTCACAAATTCTAAATACCCACTGCTAAGTTCTTTCACCGCCAAGTCATAAAATTGCTTACCATGTTCAGGCGTTGCTAAAGCCGGATTTGAACCCATACGTCCATCTGGATAACGCACTCGAAAGTCAGCAGCGCTATAAATCCGATGTCCCCTTGCAACTTCTGGTGAAAGGTATGCTTGCTTAATCGCCTCTGGATAAACATACTGGGTGAGCGCTACTTCACTTGGCGTTGCATGAGAGCCTTCTTGATCGCCATATAATTCTTTAGCTAGCTTATATACTGAACCGCACATAAACCAGTTTGCCACTTGACATTGCACCTCTTGAGCATTGGGAATCTGCAAATCTTCTAAGTGCGCGTAAGTTTCTGAGAAAGCCGCTTTCAGGGTGGCGATATTACCACCATGTCCGTTAATAAAGTAGAACTTGCTAAAACCAGCTTTGGCTAAACAAGTTACATAATCTCGCACTACTTGAATTAAAGTGCTGGGACGCAGACTGATTGAGCCAGGAAAAGCAGTGTGATGCAGTGCCATGCCCACATTGATTGTAGGGCCAACGATCGCTCCAGTTATATCACCTACACCAGATGCGATCGCTTCTGCACAAATAGCATCAGTACCAATTAACCCTGTTGGTCCATGTTGTTCTGTGGAACCAATAGGGAAAATAATCCCCTTCGACTGCTGTAAATAAGCTTCGACTTCTTGCCAAGTACTCAAATGCAGTAACATTTTTGACGATTTCCTTTGCTGGTAAATAAACTTGAGTTCGACGGATCAGAAAACGGCAGGAGGTAGTGCAGGCAAATCTTTTGAGTAAATATCAATCGACGGTTTTTTGGGTAAATAGGTGTAAGCAGTCAAACCAATCCCAATACTACTCGGGTTTTGCATTTTTAACTCGGAATTTGATTTGGGGAAAAGGTTAAAGGGGAAGGGGAAAGGGGAAAGAAAAAACCTTTAACCCTTACCCTTTAACCTTCCCCTTTTCCCCTTAACCGACAAGTATTGAAACCAATCCTTCCCCCATTTCACCAACCCTTTAAAACTTTATGGGTTTCTTTGATATTTTTAGTCTCGGCGTTTTTTTGTGACTTTTTTGCCAATTCTCAATCAATCTTAGCGTAGGCGTAGCCCGCCACAGGCATCGCTAAAACCTACCCAGTTTCTCGCGCTTCATATCTAGTACAAGAAGGCAAAAGTAAAAAGGCAAAAGTAAAAAGAAAGAATGCTTATTTTGTATGCTTTCTGGCTATTTTAAATGGGTGGTTTATTTACGCCATGTTGTACTAGCAAGCTTTTCGCCTTTTTCTAACCGTGGAACTCACGTTATATTAAGGCTGGAGCTTCCCCATAATATATTTCAAAAACTTAATGGAGATAGATTTACATGAATATTTATATTCCTATTCCTGATAGCGATAATTATGATGGCTTCTATCCTCTGAATCAAGAGTATGCACATGGGATTTTATCAAGGTTTCTTAATTTTGGTATATATCAAGACATTGAAGAAACGAGTGAATGGATTCCTTTACCAGTGGGATTTGAATCATTAGGTACTAAACGAGGTGATTTCCTTGGAGTTGTTGCATGGACTTTTGCTTGTAATAATAAGGCTTGGAAAATTTTAGAGCCTTTAATTGGTGATAGCGTTAAACTGCTGCCATTGCAATGCGATGAAGGTGAGTTTAATATTTTAAAAGTAATTAATATTATTGATTGCCTCGATCGTTCAAAGGCGGATTTATTTATATTTGAAGAAACTGGTAGAGTTTTGAGAATAGAAAAGCACGCTTTTAAAGAAGAGTTAATTCAAGATCAGCATTTTTTTGCAGTCCCAGAATGTAAATTCGGAATATTAGTATCTCAAAAGTTCAAGGACTTAGTAGAGGAGAGTCAATTGAAAGGGCTGAAGTTTAAGCAAGTGGCTTAAGATTAAGTACCAAGACAGAATTAATTACACAGTTGAAATTGCCAGAAAGACTCAAAGATAAGGATATGGAGTTTACATCAAATCCACCCCAATATCACAGAGGGTGTCAACCCCTTTGGGGAATTAAAAATTAAAAATTAAAAATTACAATCCTCATAAATAAATTCAGGGGCTTGTATCCTTTACGTTTTCGGCCAAAAAATAGTAACTTGATATCAACTTGACAATCAATTAAGAAACCAAGTAAAGTAGCGATGTCTACGATGGGGTACGCCTACGCCACTCCTGTTTTGATAATTACCAAGCTATGAAATCTTGTAGCAATCCATAAACTTAACTTCACAAATATAAATTATTCATTAATTTATTTTTAAATCCATATAAATATTTTATAAAAAACACAATAAGACATTGGCGTGTTTTCCGTAAATTTACTAAGGTAGATTTGAGGTCTACTTGAAATAAACTTCAGAATGATAATTAAAACCCAAGATTATGAAACTAAGTTTTATTTTTGCTACTGCTATATCTAGTTTTTTTGTGAGTTCTGCTACAGGATTTGGTTTATCTGCTCAAGCTTATGCTCTAACTTTTCCTGGTATCTCTAGCGCTACATGGGGAGAACCTACTCCAGGAAGCGCTAATACTGAACCCCTATATACAGGTGTGGGAAGCAATATATTTACTTGGGGTGAACCTGATTTACCGACAGGACTTCCAAATAGACTAACCTTTAATGGAACTTCGTTTTCTGCGGATATTAACTCTGTATTCAAAATAGCTGATTTAACTTACTTTAACGGAACGGTATTCAGCGGTACAAGCGTTGAATCTGTACCTTTAAACCTCAATGTATCGTTCAGCCCTCCCGTTGGCATCAGCCAAGTTTTTGACTTCAAATTGGGTCTAATAAATACGCTTAACGACGCAGCCGATCCTGAGAATAGTGCAGATTTTGTATATATAGACACAAATTTGAGTAATCAAAATTTCACATTTGAAGGCAATAATTATACCCTTGAGCTAACTGGCTTTAATCCAGACGTTCCCCAGATAAGTATTAAGGCTCTTGAAGGAGCCACAACTACAACAGCCGTTTATGCCAAAATCAAAGCTGTGCCCGAACCTACGGCAGTAGCGGGTTTATCTTTGCTGGGAATATATCTAATATCTCGTAAAAATTCTTGGAGAAGAAATACTAAGAGCATAAAAATGTAGAGACGCGATAAATCGCGTCTCTACAAAGGGTTGCCATTTTAGGAGACAACTATGCAGGATTAGGTTGGGTTCGGCTTTGAAGTAGCTGGATAATTGCAGCTTTTTCTAAGATTCCGACTAGAACACCATTCTCACGAACTACGGGAAGCACAGATAGTTTTTGTTGTTCGAGTAACTGCATAACTTCCAGCAGAGGTTGATCTGATTGGACTGTGGTAGACTCGGCAATTGGTCGCATGACTTCTTTGACTTGAGTTTCTGACCATAGTGCTGTGGGGATGGTTCTTAAATTATCAATTGCGATCGCACCTACTAATTGTCCATCATCATCAGTCACTAAGAACCGATGCCAGTTTTGCCCACTGATGACTCGCTCATCAGCAAACTCTCTCAGGGTAAGATTAGCAGATACAATCGGGCTGTCATGAGTTACAGCATCTTCGGCTGTCAAACCTGTGAGTTTTTCTTGCACTCTGGCAAATTGAGCCGAATTACCAGCATTTTGCAACAAGAAGAAGCCAACTAACAAATTCCAGAAGTTACCGGAGTTGCCAAATAATAGTAGGGGAACTACACCAGAAAGAATTGCTACCCAACCAAAGATTTGCCCAACTCGACTCGCAAAGGTTACACCTTTATAAGGATTACCTGTAATTTTCCAAACGATAGCTTTCAGTATATTTCCGCCATCTAAGGGCAAGCCAGGAATCAGGTTAAACAGGGCTAATGCCAAGTTAACAGAACCTAGAACACCAAGAATTGCCGCTAATGGCCCTGATGCAGCAGTAGTAACACCAATCGCTGTAACGATACCGCATAGTAGTAAACTTACCATTGGGCCGGCGATCGCAACCCAAAAAGCTTCACCTGGAGTTTTCGATTCTTTTTCTAAGCTTGCTAAACCGCCAAATATAAACAGCGTGATGGATTTGACATCGATTCCCTGACCAATCGCAACAAAACTGTGGCCTAATTCATGAGCGACGACAGAGGCAAATAACATCAGCGCTGTCATCAATCCTAGTAGCAAAGCTAATCCCGTAGACAATTGGGGAAATTGCGCCGCCAGTCCACTGCTATAACTCCAAGTTACCAAACCCAGAACTAAAAACCATGACGGATGGATATAGAAGGGAATTCCGAAGAGATTACCAACGCGAATTGTGCCATTCATGTCGTTCACCTTTGATTTCAGCTTCGAGAGGTTTTGCTTTCTTCCGACTCGATGTCTTTAGTGTAACGAAAGGTTAAGAGATTTTAATCTTGATGACTGTAGTGGTGTCCGTCCGTAAAGGTGTGGTTATTGGTAATAAATGACATTTGCTTTGACCGAAAACGATTCGTGATACAGCAATACAGTTCAGAATGAGCAACAAAACACTTGTAGAGACGGCGATTCATCGCATCTCTTGCCTTAACCGAAAAGTATTGCGTACCTGCCCCTAAATTTATTTATGGGAATCATTAATTTTGAATTTTGTTAGCGAGTCCAGCAAGCGTCATTTTAAATTTTGTTAGCGAGTCTGCGTACCCCTGCGGGGAAGCAAGCTACGCGCAGCGCCTCGTAGAGAGCGTCATTCTGAATTCTGAGTAAAGCGACTTAAGAAGTAAAAAGATAATCCACATAAATAAATTGAGGGTAAATAATTAAGGATGTATTATTTCTCTCTACGAGACGCAATCATGCGAACGTGCTACGCCACCACGCTCGCATGATTGCGTCTCACTTTGAGAAAAGACTCGCTCTAAGCGTTCGCGGTAGCGTCTCGTAGAGAAGCCATGCCGCAGGCTTTACACTGCGCTATAGTTATAAATTTAGTTACTCTCAAACCATTTTTATTTTTCTTTCTTTGCCTTTTAACTTTTTACTTTTGCCTTGTTCGGTGACTGTTCCTCAATCAAAGCTCTCGCTTTCTTGGAAAGATTTTTTGTTTTTCTTATTTTCTCTTTTGCTAACTCTTCAGGAGCGTAATTGGACGGCAGATTTAAGCGGCGAATTCCCATTTTTACATATTCCTCATTTATCTCGATCCCGATAGATTTTCTTTTTAAACGTTTAGCAACAGCACATGTAGAGAAACTACCAGAGAATGGATCTAATACCATATCTCCAATATTTGAAGATGCCAGAATAACACGTTCTAAAAGTGCTTCTGGTTTTTGAGTTGGGTGATTTTCATATTCTTCCATTTTGAAACGTACTCGTGCAAAATCCCAAACATTACCTGGTACTTTCTTGGTATTGTAAGGCTGAGGAGGTTCTTTTCGATAATCAATCAATTGACGCTTTGCACCAGTTTTTGCCTCTACCATGATATTGTCGGAATTAAACGTGTAGTTTTTTTCATGCTTCGTTAGCATAATTATTGGCTCATACATAGAACCAAAGTGATTTTTTGCTTGCACTCCTGAGCTATCGTAATTCCAAACAATCCTACTTTTAATATAGAAGTTCTTGCGGCACTTAATATCAAGGTAGGGCATATTTTCTGTGCTGTTCATTAGGTAAAAAGTACCATTAGGGTTTAGAACACGATGGCATTCATCGATCCATTGATATGTCCAGCTAAGAAATTCTTCTTCCGACCAATTTTCAACTAAACCATCAAAGTTTTTGCCAATATTGTAAGGCGGATCAGCAAAAATTAGGTTAATGGATTCTGATTCAAGATGCTTTAAATTTTCAAGAGCATCGCCATGAATGATAGTGTGAAAATCGTCTTTGTATATTTTGATATCTATCTTAGCTTTTGAAATCACAGTTAGCGCCTTGAGTAAGTAACACAAAAATGTGACTTAAAATCTACAGTATTGATTTAAATATTGCAAGGCTTGCTCATATCTTGCATCTGAGTATATGAATATTAAAACCACAAATACCTGCTATGAACCTGCTGATTTTCGTAATAAAAATAGATTCTAATACGGCTCAACCCAGACAATTTTTTGTGTGGAAGTCCTACTACCACACAAAAAGAAGCTCAATCTAGTACATAGTGCTATACAAGTATTCGGGCGATCGCCTAGATAGGTGCAAAATGGAACACGTTGTAATGGCTTAGGCATCTATTTACGCTGCAATTGTCCCCATCATCTGAGAACTTTTCTGCAACATCGGGGTAATTAGATCAGCAGGGATAGGACAACTGAAGTAGTAACCCTGTCCTTCATGACATCCCTGCATTTTCAAGTATTCAACCTGTTCTTGGGTTTCTACACCCTCTGCTGTGATGTTCAATCGCAGGCTTTTTGCCAGGGCAATAATCGCATTAGTTACGGCAGCACTATCAGGATTGGACGTGACATCCTGCACAAATGACTGATCAATCTTCAGCATGTTCACAGGAAAGCGCTTCAAGTAGTTGAGGGAGGAATAACCGGTGCCAAAGTCGTCTAGAGCTAACCATATACCCAGTTCTCGTAATTTTTTTAAGGTTTTAACCGATCGCTCTATGTCACCCATCAAGAAGCTTTCCGTTACTTCCAGTTCGAGATCGGATGCTTGGAGTCCAGTCTCTTCAAGAATTTGGCTGATGATCTCAACCAGATAGGGTTGTTCAAATTGTCGAGCTGAAAGATTCACAGATATCCGAATCGGGGTAAATCCAGCAAGCTGCCAAGCACGGTTTTGGGCGCAAGCGGTTCGCAAAACCCATTCACCAATTTCTACAATCGCACCATTGCCTTCTGCAATGGGAATAAACTTTCCTGGAGAAATCATACCTAAAGTAGGATGTTGCCAGCGAATCAATGCTTCCATAGCTGTAATTTGTCCACTATGTAAATCAATGAGAGGTTGATAATAAACCAGCATTTCGTTGCGGGTAAGCGCTCCACGTAATTCATTTTCTAAAGTTAGTCGCTCCTGCAACTGAGCATTGATTTCTGGCGAATAGAATTGATATTGGCTACGTCCTTGCTGCTTTGCTTGATACAGTGCTATGTGAGCCTGTTGCAAAAGTTGATCTACACTATTGCGATCGTTTATGCCATTCATAGTGATGCCGATGCTGGCGGTGATATGAATCAAATTACCCTCTAGAGAAAAAGGTTTACTCAGGGTACTTAACAATAGCTGAGACAGCTTAATTACACTTTCAAAAGAAACAATCTCTATACGAGCAATGGCAAACTCATCTCCACTCAAATGGGCAAGAACATCTGTTTGCCCTATGCAGCTTGATAATCTCTGAGCAACTGCTCTTAACAACAAATTTGTTGTTTCAGGCTCTAACCCATGACTAATATCAGTGAAATCATCAATACCCAGTAAAAAGACGGCTACAAGGCGCTGGTTGTTTTCAGTTTGGGATAAAATCTGATGGAGGCGATCGCAGAATAAATCACGATTGGGCAATCCAGTTAGATCGTCATAATTACTGATGTAGTGAATTAATCCATCTAATTTGTGAAGAGTTTGTGAGGTATCTGCCATCAATGTACCCGCTTCATCAGCAAATTCTGTGGGCAATTCAGGTAAGGTTTTGGTGTTCAGATAATTTTGTAATGCAACAGATGTCAAAATAACCGGTTTAAGGAGGTGGTGTAGGGCGTAGAGGGTGGCAGCCGTACCTGCTAAGGTAGCCAACAAAGCAATGCTCATAACTCGGATCGTCATCTCTAAAGAATAGGAATTTGAGATGACGAAACTCAAGAGTAAAGTCAAAAGTGGTACGTGAGTGCCCAAAAATGCCACCAACATGATTTTACTGGTGTAACTTTTTTTGAGCAATCCAAAATGAGCTAGGAATGAGTATAGGTAGAGCTTCTGATTGGGCTTCATAAATTCTGTCCGATAGTTAGTAAATTAGTTCCAAGCTATTCTGGCAAAAGGATATTTTTGATTCACAGTTTAGTGGAATCAGCTCTCCTGGAACCCAACCCTGATAAGGTTATATATTATGCTTCCCAATATAGGTTTTTCTTGATATGGATAACGATAAAGTTTCTGTAAAACTTATATCTCAGAAATTTCACAATTAATACCTAAATTATGTTGATTGTTATTAGTTTGTCTTCAGATGTTATGAGAGCAAAAAATATATAGTTTTCTAAGTTGATTTGTGAAAAATAATTTTTTTTTATAGCTAACCGCAGAGACACAGAGAACGCAGAGTAGAGTAAATATCAATATGCTTGGGTTAAGGGTTAATGGCAACAATTTCGGGTTTTCGAGACGCGATAAATCGCGTCTCTACGAGTGTTCTGAGCTTATTTGAACTGTATTCTGACTAGAGCCTGAAAAGAGCAGATTTGTAACTTCCTCTAACACCTTTAATGCTGCTAATGAACCTCGAATCAGCCGAATAGCAGCAAGGGGTTGTCGAAGCATTGCCATTGCCAAAGGAAAAGGGTTTAGAGAGCCATCAGAGTTAATTGCTGATGTGAGATCGGGGATATTATGCTGACAATCGTCGCTGACTACTCGCAGTATTGCTACGGATACCCCAGCAGCATTGCAAAATTCTAGGGCGGTAAATCCTTCCATATCAACAACATCAGCGGACAAAGTCTCACCCAAACGGCGTTTTTCAGCAGCAGACGAAATGACGCGATCGCTTGTCAGTGAATTGACTAAATTTAGTGGGGAGTGGGGAGTGGGGAGTAGGGAGTGCAATTGTGTTGTTAAAGTGCGATCGCATTCTTGCTGCTTTCCCTGATAAATACAATCTTGATACAGCACAAGATCACCAACTGTATAGCGATCGCTTAAGCTGCCACATAAACCCATAATCAGCACTCTGGATTTTGGAGCTAGAAATTGTCCTTGTTGCAAATATTTGAGTAAAGGTTTCATCCCAACAGGTATAGCTACTACTGTTGGAATGGAGCCAGTAATGCCGCTTAATCCGCGACACACAGCTTTATATTCTGCTCCCTGAGGTACCAGAATTGTGTTGATGGGTAAAAAATTAGACACTAGCGCTCTCAACAAGTTTCTTTTTGCATTCAAGATTGGGTCATATCTGAGTGACAATAAATAATGTTGTCATTTACTAGTCACCAAAACTCACAACTCCAAGGTAATTGCTGCTGCCAAACAACTGGCTAGGATTGTGTTTTTTCATTTTGAATTGCTTAATAATTGTGTCACCCACACGATAATTTTCCAAGATGGTAAAGCTTCATAACTCCAAATCCGCGCGAGAACTCTTCAATATTTCCAAATTGGCGATTCAATTTTCGTGGCTGACGGTGAGTTTTTGGATTGCCGTAACGGTAGCTGGGATTCTGGCTTTCAGTTCTCTTAAGTATGCCTTGTTTCCAGATATAACCTTTCCAGTGGTGGTTGTGAATGCTACAGCCCCCCTGACAACTGCCCTGGATACTGAGGCGAAGCTCACAAAACCCTTAGAGGAACGCCTCCGCTCCCTAGAAGGATTGGAGAATATTCGCTCATCCACCTATCCTAGTCAAACAGCCGTTGCCCTTTCTTTTGCCGTTGGGACAAATTTAGAAACATCGACTAAAAAGGTTGAAACTGCCCTGAAGCAGCTAACTTTGCCTCCAGGAGCAACTTCCAAAATTATTCCCCTGAATCTAAACGAATCAGCCGCCATTAGTTATGCCATAGAGAGTTCGACACGGAATCTCAAAGATTTGACGAAGTTGGCGCAAGATGAGATTGTGAGTGCGATCGCTAAATTACCAGGAGTTCTGAAAGTCTCACTACTGGGCGCTGCTACTGCAACTCCTGCTTTAAATCCAGCAAATGTGAGTGCAGCTGCTCTCCCTCAAGGTGGGGCGACATTAGTTAGGTTTAACGGTCAAGATGCACTCGCATTTCAGGTCATCAAACGCGGTAACGCTAACACTCTGGAAGTAGTAAGTCAGGTTGAGAAAGAAGTTCAAAGGCTGCGCTCTACCCTGAAAGATGTCAAACTTACTTTAGCTGCCACCCAAGCCGAATATATCCGCCAAGCTACCCAGTCAACAATTGATGCTTTGCTAGAAGCAGTTTTGCTATCAATAGTGGTAATTTTTCCTTTCTTATGGAACTGGCGGGCAACTCTCATCTCTGCTTTGGCGATTCCTACGTCCTTGTTGGCGACGTTTATCGTCATGGCGATTTTCGGCTTTAACCTGGAAACGATTACGTTGCTGGCTTTAGCTTTGGTGATTGGTAGTATTGTTGATGATGCGATCGTCGATGTGGAAAACATCATGCGACACGTTGAAGATGGGGAAACTCCTCGTCAAGCGGCGCTTTTAGCAACAAATGAGATTGGGTTGACAGTTACCGCCGCCACTTTGACAGCCGTCGCAGTTTTTCTGCCCATAGGTTTGATGGGTGGTGTCATCGGTCAATTCTTCAAGCCTTTCGGCATCACTGTTTCAGCAGCGATGCTTGCTTCTATGCTAGTTGCTCGGACTTTATCTCCAGTTCTAGCTATCTACTGGCTGAAACCTAAATCCTCACTCTCCCCGCGTCGGGAAGGAAAAATCTGGTTAGCGTTTACCCAATTTTACAGAAACTTGCTGAGTTGGTCTTTAAATCACCGCAAGATAGTTATCGGGTTAGCTGTCCTCAGCTTCATCGCAGGTATAGTGCTGATTCCACTAATTCCCAAAGGCTTTATTCCCAAACTCGATCGCGGCGAATTTAATATTGCTTATACAGCCCCTTTGCCGAGTATCCCTGATTTGGGCAGAGCGGGACAAGGAGGACAAGGAGGACAAGGAAGCAATATTCCCAGTGCCCAATCCCCAATTCCCAATCCCCAATTCCCCATTCCCAACCCTTTAAATGATTCTCTTGAAGTTGCAAAGAAACTAGAAGAGGTTGTGAGAAAATCACCGGCAGTGGAAACGGTATTTACTACTGTTGGTTCTCGTGAGGGTGAGCCGAATAAAGGGACACTATATGTAAAGTTAAAGGGCGATCGCAAAATCACCACTGGAGAACTACAAGACCAATTGCGCTCCTCCTTACCTGCTCTTTCTGGAGTAACTACTAGTGTTGAAGATATTCAATTTGTCGATTCCGGCGGTCAAAAGCCCCTGCAAATAGCATTACAAGGTGATAATCTCCAAGCTCTCAGCAAAGCAGTCAAAGCAATTAAAGAAAGAATTCAGAGGCTACCGGGATTTGCTGATGTCACAGTTACAGGTGAAACGAATCCACAAGGTACGGTTTTTCAGATAGAGCGTCTGAATAATCAGCGGGTGGCCTACATCAGTGCTAATCTGGGCAAAAATCTATCTTTAGGTGATGCCACTGACAAAGTGGTAGCTGAAGCAAAAGCGGTGTTACCCTCTAATGTTTCCTTAGATTTAGGGGGAGACTCTGCTCGTCAAGGTGAAGTGTTTAGCAGTTTTGGCACTACTCTGGCTCTATCTGCCCTGTGCATTGTCATCGTACTAATTTTGTTGTTCAAAAGCTGGGTAGACCCCCTAGTTATTGGCGTCTCTTTGCCTTTGGCACTAGTGGGGGCAATGTTGGCGCTACTGATTACCAAGAGTGACTTTGGCATGATCTCATTGATCGGTTTCGTCTTTTTATTGGGACTAGCAAATAAAAATGCCATTTTGCTTGTAGATTACATCAACCAGTTACGCAACGCTGGCTTAGAGCGCACCGAGGCGATTCTCAACACCGGATTAGTGCGCCTCAGACCAATTATGATGACCACTGCCTCTACAATTTTAGGGATGCTACCGATCGCTTTAGGTTTGGGTGCAGGTTCAGAATTACGATCGCCTATGGCTGTAGCGATCGCAGGTGGACTAGTAACTTCAACTATCCTCAGTTTGATTGTTGTGCCAGTAGTTTACACCGTTTTGGATGATTTGTTTCCCCGATTTCAGAAGAGGGGGACAGCTTGAGCCAGGTTTTCGTCACGGGAGGTACGGGTTTTATTGGTGCCCATTTGGTACGGTTGCTTCTGCAACAAGGTTACACAGTCAAAGCGTTGGTACGCTCAAGCAGCAATTTGGAGAATCTACGCGGTTTGGATGTGGAAATTGTCCAAGGCGATTTAAACGATCCAAATCTTTGGCAACAGATGGCAGGTTGTCAATATCTATTTCATGTCGCAGCCCATTATTCCCTCTGGCAAACAGACCGAGAGTTACTCCACCATAACAATGTGCTGGGTACGCGCAATGTGTTAGCAGCAGCTCGCAAAGCGGAGATTGAGCGCACCGTTTACACTAGTTCAGTAGCGGCTATTGGGGTCGGCTCATCTGGTGAAGTCGTCGATGAAACACATCAGAGTCCCTTAGAAAAATTGGTGGGTGACTACAAAAAGTCTAAGTTTTTGGCTGAACAAGAAGCCATCCAGGCTGTTGCTAGAGGTCAGGAAGTAGTTATTGTCAATCCCAGCAGCCCCATTGGTTCGTTGGATATCAAACCTACCCCGACAGGTGATATAATACTTCGGTTTTTACGACGGCAAATGCCTTTTTACTTGGATACTGGTCTAAATTTTATCGATGTGCGGGATGTGGCATGGGGGCATTTACTGGCTTTGCAGCGGGGTAAATCAGGCGATCGCTATATCTTAGGTAATCAAAACCTCAGTCTCAAGCAACTGCTCGAACAACTCGCCGAGATTACAGGTCTTAGCGCACCTCAACGAACCGTACCCGCTTGGCTGCCCCTGAGTGTTGCCTGGGTTGATGAAAAGATCCTCGCACCACTGGGAAAATCGCCCTCAGTGCCATTAGATGGTGTTCGGATGGCGAAACAACCTATGTATTACAATACTTCAAAGGCTGTACGAGAGTTGGGTCTACCTCAATCTTCGCTGAAAGTCGCACTCAAAGATGCTGTGGATTGGTTTGTTGCACAAGGTTACGTCAAATGAAAAATATAGCGATTCACGTGTGGATGCAATACGCGTTAGGGTAGCACAAGTACCAAGACCGACAATGACTGTGGTGTATTTATCTCTAAAAGAGGAGCGATCGCAATAATGGCAGTTAATATACAACAAGCTATGGATATTGGGAAGTATCTTGTTACCCAGCGTTTGAAAGGACGTAAACGCTTCCCCTTAGTATTGATGTTGGAACCTCTTTTTCGGTGTAATCTCGCTTGTACAGGTTGTGGTAAAATCCAACATCCAAAGGAAATTTTAAAGCAAAACCTCACCCCAGAACAATGTTTTACCGCTGTGGAAGAATGCGGCGCACCAGTTGTCTCAATTCCTGGGGGAGAACCTCTGCTGCATCCCCAGATTGATGAGATTGTCCAAGGATTAATTGAGCGCAAGAAATATATTTACTTGTGTACCAATGGTTTGTTGTTAGAAAAGAACCTAGATAAGTTTCAACCTTCCCCTTACCTGACTTTTAGCGTACATTTAGATGGAATGCGGGAGTTACACGATCAGTGTGTTGATCGCAAAGGTGTTTTTGATATTGCTGTCAAAGCAATTCGTGCCGCTAAAGCCAAAGGCTTTCGTGTCACCACTAACACCACGATCTTTGAAGGTACTGAACCTAAAGATATGCAAGAGTTCTTCGACTTTCTGGAAACCCTAAATACTGACGGGATGATGATTTCTCCCGGTTACAGTTACGAGTGGGCACCAGATCAAGATCATTTTCTCCACCGCGAACAAACCCGCGCCCTCTTCCGGCAAATTCTGGCTCCATACAAAAGTGGTGAAAAAAACTGGAACTTTAACCACAATCCCTTGTTCCTAGATTTTCTGACTGGTGAGAAGGACTACGAATGCACCCCTTGGGGTAGCCCTAGTTATAGTGTTCTCGGTTGGCAAAAACCTTGCTATCTGCTAAATGAAGGTTATTACTCTACCTTCAACGAATTACTCGCCCAAACTGACTGGAGTCAATACGGACGTGCTAGTGGTAATCCCAAATGTGCCGATTGTATGGTTCACTGCGGCTACGAACCCACCGCCGCAATGGATGCAATGCAACCGCAAAATATGGCGCGTGCCCTTGGCAGTGTGTTTGGTAGGAACTAGTAAATATTAAAGGGTGCGGTGGGCTATGCCTACCCACCCTTTAAGGGTTCTGATTCCACTGGAATGTATGCAACAACATCCAGTGAGGGTAAAAAGAGAATGCTTTTTTAGAGATATTGCGATCGACTTCTGCGAAATAAATCAGGGAAAATACTCATGCCATTTGTATCTATTCGTGATTTGCAAATGTATTATGAGATTCGTGGCACTGGTCAACGCCTACTCAGTATTAGTGGTACTGGAGGAGACTTGCGGCGATCGCCTACTATTTTTGACTCACCACTAGCCCCACACTTTGAAATCCTGGCTTACGATCAGCGCGGTCTCGGTCAAACTTCAAAACCTGATATTCCCTACACCATAGCAGATTACGCCGCCGATGCAGACTTTTTGTTAAACGCAGTCGGCTGGGAGAGCGCTCATGTCATCGGAATTTCCTTTGGGGGTATGGTAGCCCAAGAATTGGCACTGCGCTATCCACACCGCGTTGAACGTCTTGTTTTGGCCTGTACTAGTAGTGGCGGTGCTGGTGGGTCATCATATCCACTACATGAACTCGTGAACCTTCCAATTGAGGAAGTCGCTCATCGGCAAATCACAATTGCTGATACCCGCTGGCAAGAGGAAGCTTGGCTCTCTAGCCGGACAGCACAATTTCAGGATTTAGTGAAGCTGACACTAGCATCTGCTCAAGAGGATGTAGACGAACCAAGTCGTGAAATTGGCCGTCGTCGCCAGCTTGAGGCTCGTGCTGCCCACGATACATATAATCGACTCTCTCAATTGCATCTTCCTGTCTATATCTGCGGCGGTCATCACGATGGCATATCTCCTCCTGCCAATCTTGAAGCGATGCACAAACAGATACCAGGTTCGTATTTAGAATTCTTTAAGGGCGGTCATCGCTTTCTTTACCAAGATCCCCAAGCATTCAAGCGCGTTATCGCCTTTCTCCAAAATAAATTCGAGTAATTCTACAAAGAAATTTCGTGTTGTTTCTCAACCCATTAATCCTAAAACCCTGATGTAGAGACGCGATTTATCACCTCTTCTCTAGCTCAATTATCTACACCAATAACTCTTAGGGACTGACAAATAAAAAAATATCCAATTAACTCTTGTGGGGTGGGCATCTTGCCCACCATATAAACGCTCATGTTGCCCACCCCACAATATTGGATAATTTATTTCTTGGAGTTTCCTTAAATGAACCGTATTGCATCATAAGTCTTTTCAACTTATTTTTGGCTAATAGATTCTGGAGTAATTGCGGCATATTCTTCAGGTGTCAACACAGCTTCCTGAATGTTGACCTGTTTAGGAATCACACCATATTTATAAAAGTAATCTGCAACTCGCTGTTGTTCTTTAATTAACTCTGGGGAAATGCCTCTCAAGCCATAACTGCGGCGGCTAACTACCTTTTCCATAATGTCAGGAGGTAGTTTTTGGATTGGCCCAATAATTTTTGCTACTTCTTTAGGATTTGCCTCAGCCCAGCGCTGGAGTTTATCAATCTCCTCAATCACTATCCGCAGAATTCCCGGATTATCAACCGCAAACTGCCTTGCACCAATATAGTATGCACCGGGGGTATCAAGTCCTTCGGCAGTTTTAATTACTCGGATCTTATTTGATTTTTCAGCCAAAGCTAGATAAGGATCGCCCGCTACCCAAACCGGAATTTTCCCTTCTAGAAAAGCACTACTAGCTTCCACTGTAGGTATACTCAAGATTTTTATATCGCTGGGTTTTAAACCCGCATCTTCCAAAGCTCTAAAGACAAAATAATGAGATGCAGAAGCTTTTTGAAAGACGATTTTTTGTCCTTTGAGATCCTTGACGCTCTTAATGGGAGAATTTGGTGGGACAGCAATCACACTTGATCTACCTGTGGTTGGAGTACGTCGAGAACCAACCACATAAACAATTTGAGCGCCAGCAGCTTGAGCGAAAATCGGCGGAGTTTCCCCAACGGAACCTAAATCAATTTTGCCGACATTCATCGCTTCCATTAGTTGTGGCCCTTGGACAAATTGTGCCCACTCCACCTTTACCCCTAGAGGTTCTAGACGCTTTTCTAATACTTTTTGCGATCTGACCAAATCGCCTGCTGATTGATACCCCATACGGAGTACCTTCGCTTTAATTCCAGATGAATTGGAATTGGTCTCAGATACATTTGTCGCAGCAGATGGGGTTTGAGCTTTTTGCCCTTCAGTTGTGCAACTAACCAATGTTAACGAAGTTGCCAAGGTTAACAACCCAGGTGCTAAAAGCCACGTGAAACGGCGAAAGATGTTTGTATTCTGAGGCTTAACTATAGCGGTCATAGGTTTTGTGTCAAAAAAATTTTAGAGATATTATTTACCACACTCAGTCCTGAGTACCTTGGCAAAGGAGAGTGCTGAGTGACAAAAAGATTACTCAGTACTTCCGCACTATAGTAAAAGCCCCGCATATTGTGGGCGGTCTTTCAACTCAGCACTCAGCACTCAGCACTCTTCATTTGGCTTTACTTGGAGTACCAGTAAAGGCGAAAAACTGTTGCTCTTTGGGTGCAGTTAAACTTTCACCCAGGTAACGATGAATACCTACTCCCATATCTCCTGTTGCGGTGAGTTTGAAGTCCACTTCTTCAAATCCATGTTCACGGAAAAATTTACGAACAGTTTCAGAGTGAGCAATACCCTGAGAGTGTCCACGAGTCCAAATTACAAAAGCACCTTTTTTACTGAGAAAACTCAGGTTTGCCAGTAAGCGATTGAGTTCAGTTTCATCTGCGAGATTGCCAAATACACCACATACAATCACGATGTCTGCTGGAACTGCTCCTACATAGTTTGAGGAAATAGTTGCATCACCATTGATAAACTCAATTTGTTTTGTCAAACCCAACGATTCTATTGTTTCTTGTCCACGTTCAACTAGTTGGGGATTTAGCTCTACAAGTCGGGCATAAACATCTTTTGCCCGTGGATGATTTGACAGCGTTCCTAGCAAATCTCTTCCATCGCCCGCGCAAACACTAACTACACGGATTAACCCTGGTTGGGACAAATTCAAGCTATGGGCAATGTATTCCTGCACAATTTGCAGGCGTTGTTGCAATTTCGGTTCGTTCTTGTAGAGGTCGTGCCATTCAAACCAGTTTTTTACCATAATGGGTGATTTTCGTTTCCATTAACTTTGAGGAAAGCAAATTGACAAACACACTGGGCAATCAAAACTACGGTAATTACATCAATAAACCGTAGTTTGTGCTTGAACGCAGACTATCATGGAAATTCATCCAAAATCAAGTCTTTTTTCTTTGGTATGTAAATCTTGCAATTTAACAATTGAGGACTTCTGTAGACAGCCTTGTATTCCAAATCTAGAAAAACCCACATAAATACTGGGCTAGAACAAATACAACGAATACAATATAAATACAATACATACTTAAAATACTGAGCAATCAAAATTTAATTTGTATCTTTAAAGACTCAATAATCTCGTGTTTATAGTAGTTGCAAAATTTATAAAAACTAACATGGCTATGACACGTGCCTTTGGCAAAAGCCATTTTAGTAGTAAATAATACATGATTCTAGGCGCGATACCTGCGGCGGGCTACGCCCTTTAAGGAATTTCTCAGAATAAATTTCTCTACGGTCTAACAGAGACAAAGATGTGAAGTTATGTAAACAAAATTCACAAACATAACAATAATTTGTAATAAATAATGATGCGGCAGCATTGTATAAAGAGAACTTGAGAGTAAAAAACAACATCTTAATCAGGTTTTCCAGTCCTTCATAGAAGTTTGAAGTTTTCTAACAAAAGTTTTAATCTGAAAGCCTGGAGATCGTAAACTTATTTCTTGGATGTCTGTTTTAACCCTTTCGTAACTCGTCAGGCAGTGCTGACATCAAAAATAAACTGAACCATTCAGTTTTGAGTCCAAATTATTCTTAACCAAGCAAATTAGGAGATTTAACGCAATGGTTTTAGATGCATTTGCAAAAGTAGTATCCCAAGCTGATACACGCGGCGAATATCTCTCCGATGCACAATTGGATGCGTTGAGCGAACTAGTCAAAGATGGTAACAAGCGTGCAGATGCGGTTAACCGTATTACCAGCAATGCGTCAGCTCTTGTTGCTGCTGCGGCTCGTGATTTGTGGGCAGAACAACCCCAATTGATCACTCCTGGTGGTAATGCTTATACCAGCCGTCGTGCAGCTGCTTGTATCAGAGACTTGGACATCATTCTCCGCTACATCACTTATGCGATTTTTGCTGGCGATTCTAGCGTGCTAGATGACCGTGCCCTCAACGGCTTACGGGAAACCTATTTGGCATTGGGAACTCCTGGAGCTTCAGTTGCAGTTGGTATTCAGAAGCTAAAACAAGCTTCTTTGGCAATTGTCAACGATACAAACAATATCACCAGAGGCGATTGCAGTGCTTTGGCATCTGAAATAGCTGGCTATTTTGATCGTGCTGCGGCTGCTGTAGCTTAAGCAAAGCTTGCATTGCTGATGTTGACTAAATAATTGTCCATAGGACAAAACAAAATTTCAACCATAACGTTTGTAAAAGGGAAATACCAAAATGACAAAAACACCTCTAACTGAAGCGATCGCATCGGCTGATTCTCAAGGCCGTTATCTCAGCAGCACCGAAATTCAAGTTGCTTTTGGTCGCTTCCGCCAAGCACCAGCTAGCTTACAAGCAGCAAAAGCTTTAAGCGCTAACGCTCAACGCTTGACCGAAGGTGCTGCTCAAGCAGTATATAACAAGTTCCCTTACACCACCCAACAACAAGGCCCTAACTTCGCGTCTGATTCACGCGGTAAAGGCAAGTGTGTACGTGATGTCGGCTACTACTTGCGGATTATCACATACGCTTTAGTTGTTGGTGGCACAGGCCCCTTGGACGATTTCTTGATTTCTGGCTTGGCTGAAATCAACCGGACTTTTGACCTGTCTCCTAGCTGGTACATTGAAGCTCTCAAGTACATCAAAGCTAACCACGGTCTAAGCGGCGATCCTGCTGTTGAAGCAAATTCCTACATCGACTATGTAATCAATACTCTAAGCTAAGAGTATTTCTTTAGCCCGGAGAGGAAATCAGCTCTTATGACAAGTAAGTTCTATGAGTTGTTTACTTCTCCGGGCAGTTTTTTAGGAAACGCTAGCTGAATACCCTGGAGAAAGAGTTAGACAGGGATAAAAGCTGCCAATGTAGCACAGTACTTGCTACAACTTTTGGGAAAGTTCGCAACTCAGTGCCTCTTTTAAGCTACCGTCAATTGGCACAATATTTTTATCAGTACAAGATTTAAAAACCTACCCCTGAACTGGGGGAAAGTATACGCCCGAAATAACGTAAGGAGATATCACTATGCCCTCGTGGCAAATGTGGTGAGGCAGTAAAATCTTCTCTAGCGTAGCGTAGCGAGTATGCCTAACCCTAGAGGGAAGCAAGCTACGTGCAGCGTTTGGGGGTTTATCAGATTGGAGAATGCTGAATCCATAAAGTGAGCCTGGGAACCTGTGGAAACAGGATATTAAGGCAGCGATGTCTTAACAATCACCGTATCTAAAGGTGCAGTGAGTCTCAATTTCAAAGGACTGTTAAAAGACTAGAAAAAATTTTTCTAAAAAGTTTTTAGTTTTGCAGTTAAAACTGAGGAGGTTTTAAAGATGGCAGCTTTGGGACAAGCAGCAAGATTAGGAATTGGAGCGTTTGAGAATTCGGCGCCAGTAGAACTACGTCCTGATAGAACAGAAGCGGATGTAGCAGTGGTTATCCGGGCGGCTTACCGTCAGGTTTTGGGTAATGCCTATCTACTTGAGGGAGAGCGTCTTGTCAGCGCAGAATCACTGTTGCAGCAAGGTGGAATCTCCGTTCGGGGATTTGTGCAAGCCATTGCTCAATCGGAACTGTATCGGGATAAGTTTTTCCACTCCAATTCCCAAACTCGGTTTATCGAGTTGAATTATAAGCATTTATTGGGGCGTGCCCCAGAAGATGAGTCAGAGATTTCGTACCATGTTGAGCTTTATAACTCACAAGGTTACGAAGCTGAGATTAATTCCTACATTGACTCATTAGAATATCAAGAGAGTTTTGGCGAAAGTATTGTGCCCTTCTATCGGGGCTTTAAGAGTCAAGTAGGACAGAAAAACGTTGGCTATAGCCGACTGTTCCAACTGTATCGCGGTTATGCTAATAGCGATCGCGCTCAAGGGCAAAAACAAGGACGGCTAACCTGGGAAGTGGCGAAGAATCTAGCTTCACCCATTTACCCCGTTTCTGCTGGAGCCTTAACTGGCCTCTCTACAGGCGGTCGCGGTGAAACATACCGCATCAGAGTGCTACAATCAGCTTCCCCAAATTCAACTGTAGTCAGACGTGGTACTGCGGAGTTGATCGTACCTTACGAGCAACTTTCTAGTAAATTGCAGCAGTTGAATCGCAAAGGCAGCCGAGTTCTTAGCATTACAGCCGTATAAATAGGGAATCGGGGGGGAGTAGGGAGTAGGGAGTAGGGAGTAGGGAATTTCACCACTCTCAACTCCCCACTCCCCACTCCCCTTACCAATTACTAAGTTACAAAGGAAAAATTACCAATGGCTATTACAACAGCAGCTTCCCGTTTGGGAACAGAACCTTTTAGCGATCAGTCTCCTGTAGAATTGCGTCCAAATGCAACCAAAGAAGACATTGAGAGAGTAATTGCTGCCGTCTATCGTCAAGTTTTGGGCAACAACTACATCTTGACATCTGACCGGCTCATAAGTGCTGAATCTATCCTGCGCGATGGGAAAAGTACAGTACAAGAGTTTGTGCGTCAACTAGCTAAATCAGAACTGTACAAAACCAAATTTTTCTACGACAACTTCCAAACTCGCGTCATCGAACTCAACTACAAACATTTGTTGGGTCGTGCCCCTTATGATGAGTCTGATGTCGTCTATCACTTGGACTTGTACCAAAACAAGGGATATGAAGCCGACATTGATTCTTATATTGATTCACCAGAGTATCAATCTAGCTTTGGTGAAAATATAGTGCCTTACTATCGCGGCTTTAAAACCCAAACAGGACAGAAAACTGTCGGATTTAGCCGGATATTCCAACTTTATCGCGGCTATGCCAGTAGCGATACCTCCCAACTCAAAGGCAAATCTTCCCGCCTTGCGAGCGAACTAGGACGCAATAGTGCATCCATCGTTGTTCCTCCATCTGGTGGTCCTTCAGGTTTTTCATACGTTGCTTCTGAAAAAGGTGTTACCCCCAACAGTACTTTTGGTGGTGCCGGAACTTTTGGCAAAGAAGGCAGACTTTATCGCATTGAAGTAGCAGGTGTTTTCGGTGCTGGCTATCCTAGCACCCGCCGTGTTAATCAAGCGGTGATTATACCTTATGAAGAACTATCTAGTTACTTCCAGAGAGTGGTAAAACAAGGTGGTAAGATAGCTAGTGTGAAACCACTTTAGTCTCATTAGTCAATAGTCATTAGTCAATAGTCATTATTAAAGACAAAAGACTAATGACAATAATGACAATTTAGAATTGGGAATTAATTTTTATGGTTGGACAAATTAGTAGTAGAACAAGTAGTCGCTACTTTCGGTACGAAGTTGTTGGTCTGCGCCAAAGCGAAGAAACTGAAAAAACCAACTATCCCATTCGTTCTAGTGCCACTGTGTTTTTCACAGTACCAGAGAACCGGATGAATCAAGAAATGCAGCGAATTACTCGCTTGGGTGGCAAGATAGTCAGCATTCAGCCATTGAACGCTGAAACTAAAACAGATAGCGAACAAAGCGATCCTCCTTCTTCATAATGAATTCCAGTCCGCAGAAATTTGAAGATTTATCATCGACAGGGAACTCTGGCGATGGTGAATCTTTAACAGTAGAGCAAGCGATCGCTAATCTAGAAAGTGCAGATTTAGGTCTGCGGTTTTATGCTGCCTGGTGGTTGGGTAGATTTCGGATATCTGAAACAGCTGCGGTTACAGGATTAATTAAAGCTTTAGAAGATGAAGCTGATCGGACACCAGAAGGTGGATATCCTCTACGACGGAACGCAGCCAGAGCCTTAGGAAAACTAGGCGATCGCCAGGCAGTCTCACCTTTAATTGCGTGTTTAGACTGCTCAGATTTTTATGTCCGGGAAGCGGCGGCACAATCCTTAGAAATGCTGGGCGATCCGGTTTGTGTTCCCGTCTTAATTAATTTATTACAAGTAGGTTTGCAGGGAGAGCAGCTGATATCAAAGCAGCCTGATTTATCTCAACCCTACGAGGCCATATTAGAAGCCTTGGGAACCTTGAGGGCGAATGAATTCACCCATTTGGTAAAACCATTTTTAGAGCATCCAATTGAATTGGTGCAATATGCTGCCGCACGAGCTATGTATCAATTAACGCAAGAGCCAGTTTATGGAGAACGGTTGGTACAGGCTTTAGCTGGAGAGAAATTGCAATTGCGTCGAGCAGTCTTAGCAGATTTGGGAGCGATTGGATATCTACCCGCCGCAGATGCGATCGCCGAGACTCTTGCCGAAAATAGTCTGAAGCTAATTTCTCTGAAAGGATTACTAGAACATCAAGTTAACCACACAGTAACAAGCACTTTGTCAGATGGTGCGATGAAAGTGATGAATTTGATGGACTCGCTGTTGTAGTTATAATTTTCCAGGAATTAGTTGTTATTAATACGTTTAAAAAAATACTTATCAAATGTAAACCCCCAACTCAACTGCAAAATCAGGGCTAGGGGGTTTATGTGTAGTGCCAACTACGGAGAACTTAAGCTACAATTGGCTGATCCCTAATGACTCATGAAAAACTATTATGAATAACAGTGACCTGGCCCAAATATTGATCCGTGCTGTAGAAGAAGCTGACTCCTCAGATCGCTTATTAGACGCAGTTCAGGAGTTAGCGGCAGCTGGTATAGAGGAATCTGTTCCCACCCTGATTGCAGCTTTGGGCTACAACAATCCAGGGGCAGCAGTGGCGGCAGTCGATGGGCTGATTGCGATTGGGGAAGCCGCAGTACCATCTCTATTGGAACTAATTGATGACTACAACTACAGTGCTAGAGCCTGGGCGATTCGTGCCTTAGCAGGAATTGGCGATGTCCGGGCACTGGATACTTTACTCGAGGCAGCAAAAACCGATTTTTCCCTAAGTGTACGGCGGGCAGCTGCTAGGGGATTAGGCACTTTGCGCTGGCATCAACTACCACCGGATAAAGTGGAATCTGTTCAGACTCAGGTATTAGAGGCGCTATTACTAATTTCTCAAGATCCAGAGTGGGTAGTACGCTATGCAGCAGTGACCAGTTTAGAAACACTAGCGATCGCTATAGCAACCACTTTACCCGATCAAGCGTCGCGAATTACAAATCAACTTCAGCAAATACTCGATAAAGATGCCGATTTGGGAGTTCGTACCCGCGTCAAATTTGCACAACAAAAAATTCAACAGCCACAACATCAAGAAGTATTTGCACCGAAAATAAAGCTAGAAGACGCTGATGTGTCGGAAGTGCCTTATCGTGGTGGTGGTAGACGGTGAAGCACTCATCGCCCCCTTACAATCCCCAGGCTATGAGTACTTGGGGACTTCTACAATCGGCTAGAAATTTCTAGAAATTTCTAGCCGATTCCAATTGCAGAGAATACAAGCTTATCTAGAAAACCTCTTTAGCATCAGTTTTTGTTCCATCAATGTCAGGAGAGAGACTGGCGATTGATGGCAAAGGCATTTGCTGTACAGTCAGTCTTAGCAAAATTTTATCAATTTCACATAAGCCCAAAACACTTGTAGAGACGGCGATTTATCGCGTCTCGAAAACCCAAGCGCATTAGTTTATGGTCATTTTATGAAGAAGGGGAAGGGGGAAAGTTGACATACTCACCGGCGTGAACACACGAAGATTCTGGAGTAATAAGTAATGAGTAATAAGTAATGAGTAAGAATATTTACTTATTACTCATTACTCCAAAGCAGTGCTAGAAGCACGGAGCTTTAAACCCATTTTTTCGGTAAAAACCTTGCCCACAAGTGGCGTGACCTGTTCATCCCTTTCCCCTTTAACCTTTAACCTTTTCCCTTTTATCAGCCATGAGAGCATTTCCCCGAAAACAGCTGTTGGCGTAATAATTTAGTAGAGCGATCGCAGATTTCATCTGGTGACAGACATACCCGAACCTGGCAGAGATCCCAATTTAGCAACTGCAAGGACTACCAGAATCGAAATACGAATCCAATGCTGAAACAACGTCTTACTTCACTAAGCTTAAGCACTTCCAAACCGCTTGATTTTTACAAGACCATGTGACATGATACTTAACATAAGTAAATCCGGTATTTCGATAGATTTACCGGATTTTAATCTTGGACTACTTCACTGTTCATTAGATTAGTTTCATCAGAAAACTATCCACCTCTAGTTTTTGATTTGAGAAACACTAAGCATGATGAACTGTCCTCCTAATCACTTACAGCAGTTTTCATGTATCTGTCGTCAGGACACAGCATTGCTGTGCCCCTAGCGTGTGGTCTATTAACCTGAAAATAGCTGTAACTCCCCATTGAGTAACAATTGATCACCCAATTACACTCATTTGTCCACATAAAGAAAGTTAATTTGGAGAATCTTGTATGGCCGCTATAACGTTGAGTGTATCTACTGTGAAGCCTCTGGGCGATCGCGTCTTCATTAAGGTTAGTGAGTCAGAAGATAAAACTGCGGGCGGAATTTTTCTACCTGATAGCGCCAAAGAAAAGCCACAGGTGGGTGAAATTGTGGCAGTGGGTTCTGGTAAACGTAACGATGACGGTACTCGTCAAGCGATCGATATTGCAGTTGGCGATAAAGTCCTCTACTCCAAGTACGCAGGCACCGACATCAAGCTTGGTACAGAAGAATATGTCCTGTTGTCTGAAAAAGACATCCTGGCAATTGTTTCATAGTCGATTGCCATTAGTTATTGGTCATTGCTACTCCACAAGCCGCCATAACCAATGACAATCGCAACTGCTCAACCTACATACTATTAAAGGGAACTGGAATCACTATGGCAAAACGCATCATTTACAACGAAAATGCTCGTCGCGCTCTGGAAAGAGGAATTGACATTCTCGCTGAGGCGGTAGCTGTCACCCTTGGCCCAAAAGGCCGTAACGTTGTTTTGGAAAAGAAATTTGGCGCTCCTCAAATCGTCAATGACGGTGTAACCATCGCTAAAGAAATTGAACTGGAAGATCACGTTGAAAACACAGGTGTAGCCCTAATCCGGCAAGCCGCTTCCAAAACCAATGATGCTGCCGGAGATGGTACTACAACTGCAACCGTTTTGGCTCACGCCATTGTCAAAGAAGGATTGCGGAACGTCGCTGCCGGTGCTAATGCCATCCAACTCAAGCGTGGTATTGACAAAGCCACAGGCTTTCTAGTGAACAAAATCAAAGAACACGCGCGTCCCGTAGAAGACTCTAAAGCGATCGCTCAAGTTGCTGCCATCTCTGCCGGCAACGATGAAGCCGTAGGTGCGCTGATTGCAGAAGCATTAGATAAAGTTGGTCGTGAAGGGGTGATTTCCCTAGAAGAAGGTAAGTCAGTCACCACCGAACTAGAAGTTACAGAAGGGCTGAACTTCGATAAGGGTTATATTTCTCCCTATTTTGCCACAGATGCCGAACGGTTGGAAGCAGTGCTAGATGAGCCATTCCTGCTGATTACAGATAAAAAAATTGCCCTGGTACAAGATTTAGTACCAGTACTAGAGCAGGTTGCCCGTGCAGGTCGCCCATTGCTGATTCTGGCTGAAGACATTGAGAAAGAGGCACTGGCTACCCTAGTAGTAAATCGGCTCCGGGGAGTGTTGAATGTAGCAGCTGTGAAAGCTCCTGGTTTTGGCGATCGCCGTAAGGCTATTTTGGAGGACATTGCCATTCTTACAGGTGGGCAATTGATTACAGAAGATGCCGGTCTAAGGCTAGATGCCACCAAGCTTGACCAACTCGGTAAAGCTCGCCGAGTCACCATAACCAAAGATAGCACGACCCTCGTGGCCGATGGCAACGAAGCAGCCGTTAAAGCCAGGGTAGAGCAAATCCGTCGCCAAATCGAAGAAACCGAATCTTCCTATGACAAAGAAAAGCTGCAAGAACGTTTGGCGAAGCTATCGGGTGGGGTTGCTGTGATCAAAGTTGGTGCTGCCACTGAAACTGAACTCAAAGACCGCAAGCTACGTCTAGAAGATGCCATCAACGCGACAAAAGCTGCTGTTGAAGAAGGCATCGTTCCTGGTGGTGGTACGACCCTGGCCCATCTAGCTCCTGACTTGGAAAACTGGGCAAAATCTACCCTAGTAAATGAAGAGTTGACAGGGGCATTGATTGTGTCTCGCGCCCTAAGTGCCCCTCTGAAGCGGATTGCCGAGAATGCAGGTCAAAACGGTGCCGTAATTGCGGAGCGCGTGAAAGAGAAGGACTTCAATGTGGGCTACGACGCAACCAGCGGCGAATTTGTGGATTTGTTTGAAGCTGGAATTGTTGACCCTGCCAAAGTGACCCGTTCGGCCGTACAGAATGCAGCGTCAATTGCAGGTATGGTGCTGACCACTGAGGCAATTGTAGTTGACAAGCCGGAACCAAAAGATGCTGCTCCTGCCGGTCCCGGCGGCGGCGGCTTGGGTGGTGACTTCGATTACTAATTGTTAATCCCTGGCAAAAGTTTTTGCGTCTTGCCTAAATCTCAAGAGGCGATCGTCCCAAATTATAACGATCGCCTCTTGTTTCATTGCAGGTTGCCTCATCTTCCACCCCGTATTCTTGCGGTAAAAAGATCAATGCGATCGCTACACAAAATTTGGCACAGTAGTTAAGAAACCTAACCAGTTTTAACTCTAAATCATGCCAAAGCCTCGTTTTTTCCGCTTCTTTCGCCACCTCAATTGGCGCACACTCAAAAAAACTTTTGCCAGGACAATCGAAAGGCGACTTTTGGGACTTGCCTCAGAAATCGCCTTCAATGCCATGCTATCCTTGTTTCCAGCAATTCTTGCTCTGATCACAGCCATTGGCTTATTGGCAGAATCTTTGCAAGCCACCTTTAAACAACTGGCGATAGAACTAAGTCAAGTCCTACCCGAACAAGCCCTGGATCTGATTCGTGATTTTGCCACCACAGAGATTACCAACTCCAAAAACAGTGGTTTGTTTTCTCTGAGCTTTGCATTAGCAATTTGGACTGCTTCTGGGGCGGTGAATACCGCGATGACAGCCCTCGACCAAATTCATCAAATTCCTCCAGAAAACATGCGTCCTTTTTGGAAAGCCAAACTCGTCTCTCTGGGATTAACAGTCGGGACTATATTGCTTTTAGTATTGGCCTCTTTCTTAGTGTTTACCAGTGATTGGCTGCTGGGAATGGTAGTACATGAAAATGCTTCTTTAATCTTCTTGTTACATCTTTGGCAGCTGTTACGCTGGCCTTTAGCTTTAAGTATTGTTGCTGTCGCCTTTGGCTTCGTCTATCGTTATGGGCCCAGCAAGTGGAACTCAGGTACGCCAATGATGCCTGGAGCAATTTTAGCAGCTGTTTTCTGGGCAATATTGTCTGCCCTATTTCGGTTGTATGTGGCGAATTTTGGCAATTATAATAAAGTATATGGTGCTGTAGGGGCTGTGATAGTTTTAATGCTCTGGCTGTCAATGAGCGCTGCTGTGCTGTTAATCGGCGATCAGTTGAACGTGACTGTGGGCGAAGATATGCGCTTAAAAGGGCAGTTGCAATCTCCAGAAAAATATTAAATAGTAAATCCCTGAAAATAGTGATTGCAAAAGATCAGTAGGGGAGTAAAATATCTAACGATTCAATACAAATTTAGCGATCGCCTTCATGTCTGATTCTCCTCCTCGATTTTCGATGATTGAACCTGATGCCAAAGCACCCACCTTAAAGCGCCTGCGTCAGCTAAGTCGGCTTCTGGATAATATTATTACCATTCCTGGTACAAAGATTGGTTTTGGTCTAGATCCAATCATCGGACTCATACCTATTGGTGGTGATTTTTTGGGAGTTATGTTTTCTAGCTACATCATCCTAGAAGCAGCGCGGTTGGGTGTATCTAGAGCCACATTAGGTAAAATGGTTTTAAATGTGATCATTGATGGCTTGGTAGGCACTGTTCCAGTTTTGGGAGACTTTTTTGATTTTGCCTGGAGAGCTAACACTAATAATATCAAGCTATTAGAAGAGTACTTAAAGTTTCCCAGCGAGCAAAAGAGTGCAGACAGATGGTTTATCCTTGCCGTTTTGGTGGGATTGTTGCTAATCTCAATTGTCTTAGTAGCATTGCCTGTGATCTTAATTAGAATCCTGTGGAACGCTTTAACAGGCGGTTAAAATAATTCGTAATTTGTAATAACGCTCTCGACGAGAGGCTACGTCAACGCTTGTAATGACGTAAAATCTTAGTCTGTGCATAATTACTATTAAACCCCTAGAATTAGTTCAATTATGTTCAATTATTTATTGATAACGGAATGAAAGATTGGTGGCAAGCTACTTTTCCTAAAGGGCGGCAAAATCTAATTATTACTGATGCTAAAGGGTATCCTATACAAATTGCTTATGGCGAAAAAGGTAAAGGTAAACCGCTAATTTTATTACATGGTATGGGGAGTTGGAGCTATAATTGGCGACACAGCATAGCACCATTATCTAAACATTATCGGGTAATTTGTTTTGATGCTAAAGGTTTTGGTTTTTCTGAAAAACCATTATTTCGTAGAGAACATAGTGGGCATCAAGTTATTGAGTTTAAAAGAGTTATTCAGGCATTATGTGATGAACCCGCAGTAATTGTGGCTGAATCTCTAGGGGGATTAGTTGCCCTTGCCCTTGCTCAAGAAAATCCGCAATTAATCGCGCGGCTTGTAGTAGTAAACGTACCTGTTTTTACCGAATATCTACCCCATTGGGCTATGTGGTTACTAGCCCAAACGCCTTTAGAAATAATGCAAACAATTGACTCCTTACGTCTGGCATATCTGTTTGCACCTCTATTTAGAGAAATTATGGCAATAGAAAGACGTGGGGTGTTATTTGATCCCTCAATCCTGACACAAGAAGATGTCTATTGGATCACTTACCCGTTTATTGAATTGCCTGGTACAATTGCAAAAGTTGCCGAAGAGTTACAAATAGCCGCGCAAGAAATTGAGAATTGGCAAGCAAAAAAGCCAAATATGCTCACCAAAATTCAAAATAACCTGAGTGCAATTAAGTGTCCTACACTAGTTTTGTGGGGTGAACAAGATAGTTGGTTTCCTCCTAGTCATGGTGAAAAATTGCATCAGCATATCCCCAATTCCAAATTACAGATTTTGCCTAACTGCTGTCATGATGCCTCAAGTGGTGCTTTTGAAGTACTGAATGCAGCTATTCTTAAGTTTTTACGTGATACTAATTTTTAGAGAATAGTTCAGAATTTAGAATCAACCTGAATTCTGTTTTCTTGAAGAAGAATTCAGAAGTCAGAATCAAGACGCGACGCTCGTTCGCTCTTAGCGTCTCCCCTTCTCTACGAGACGCTACGCGAAGGGAGAAGACTTGCTACCACTGCGCTATCGCAGAATCGCTAACGCTACGCTATCCGCCAGTCGCACAGAATTCATTCTGTTAGCGGATAGCTAGGGTTTAGCCCATTCTGACCGCAGGCGGAGCGTCTCCGGCTCCGCTCCTGAAGTCTGTTTCCATAAAAAGAGAGTGGGAGGAAGCATATCAATCAGCTTTCAAACTCCCACTCTGCCATTTGCTGCTGAAGTGAACAGGAATGTATACAGACGTTGCCCGTTGGGGGCTAATGCGTACTTAAACAACAACGCCCATACGCATTTAATATTCCTGTTGCAGCAAATGCTAAACTTAATTATTGCTATTTATTTGCTGATAAAATACTCTGCAAATAATTGATAGAGATAGCTTTTTATTTCGCCAATCACTTAGGAAATAGTATTTTACAAAAATGAATTGGTTACGTGGTAGCCCCTGATAACAAAACCCTTGAAGTCGTTTATCTTTATCAAATTTAACTTGGTTAATCGAAAGCTGGTTGCCATTTTGGCAGGTTTTTAAATTTGCTAATTGCTCATATATAACTTTTTAAAAGCTGTTAAGCAGCTATAGCAATCCGATAGCGAAGCGTTAGCGAGTCTAGACGCTCCTGCGTCGCTAACGCTGCGCTATCGAGCGTCTTTGATTTCTGAATCACTCGTAGAGAAAGGGAACAGGGAATAAAGATATAATGAGTTTTTTAAAAAATCAAATAGGAGTCCTATATGGCAATACAGTTCAGAATGAGCAACAGAACACTTGTAGAGACGGTGATTTATCGCGTCTCGAAAACCCAAAATTGTTGCCAGTAGCCCTTAACCCAAGCGTATTGTCCTATATCAATACTTCGGACAAAATTTTCTTGTCTATTCCCTCAACTAAAAATTGTCCGGAGTATTGATAATGGCAGTTGAAAATTTGCAAAACGCAACTATCAACCCCCCGAAGCCTTAAACAGTGGTTGTCTGTAGAATGGAAGGCTTCACCTGACGTTGACTCGTAACAACCATCTCAATGGGACGATCTGGGCCTGTCACTAAACCACGGCGTTTAGGTCGCACTTCACCTTTATTAACTAGTTGTAATTCTTTACTAGAAAGGATTTGAGCAAGTGCTAACTTCATTTCCAACTGAGCAAATGCTAGGCCAATACAACGCCTTGCACCACCCCCAAAGGGTAAATATTCATAAGCGGAAAATTGCCGTTCTAAAAAACGTTCTGGTTTAAACTGCTTAGATTCTGGATAAATATCTTCTCGGTGGTGGGTTAAATAAATAGAACCAATTAGGACTGTACCTGGTTCTAATTCATAACCACCTAGCGATATCGTTGTTCTAACTTTTCTGGGAAAAGTTAGTATACCAACTGGATAAATTCGTAATGTCTCGGAACAAACAGCGTTGAGATAAGGTAATTTAAAAACGGTGCTGGGGTCTGGATTATTACCCAAGCTATCTAATTCTTGCAGTAGCTTTTGGCGCACTGATGGTATTTTGTGAATCCAGTATAAGGCCCATGCTAAGGCTGTTGCTGTGGTTTCGTGACCGGCGACTAACAAAGTCATCAATTCATCGCGCAACTCTTCATCAGTCATCGGTTGACCTGCTTCATCTCTAGCAGCCATGAGTAAGCTAAGAATATCTGTGCGTGATGAATCTGGTTGTTCTCGACGTTCCCGAATTTCCTCGTAGATGAGTTCGTCAGCTTCTTGCTGAAGGCGCATCTGGTTTCCCCAGAAGTTAATCGGGCCAAAATCCCTTTGCAAAGCTGGAAAATAAAGCAAAGCCACACTTAAGCGAGAACTGGCCTTTTCTAAAAGATCGCCCAAAAAATGTTGTAGTTTTTCGGCGCGAGGTCCTTCATATAGACCAAATACAGCCTGCATAATCACTCGTAGGGTAATAGCTTGAGTTACAGACCGAATATTAAAGGGTTTACCTATCTGGTATTGGCTGATAACTTGCTTGGTGACATCGGTAATCACCTCGCTATAGTTCCGCATTCTTTCGCCATGAAAGGGAGGCATTAACAACTGACGTTGACGCTGGTGTTCTGCGCCGCTGATGGTAATCACAGAATGCTTTCCCAGCAAAGGTTCAAACACATCATTCAGATCGCCAGGTGCTTCTAATTCCTTGGTATCATTTGTTAAAATTTGCTGTTGCGCTTGGGGGTTGCTGACAATCACCAAAGGAGGAAGATTTTTGTCTAATCTGAGAGTAAAAATCTCGCCATAGCTTTTAGCACAAGCCTCCATAAATGACATTGGATTAGCAATCCAGCGAAGCATCTGCACGACTGCTGGAGTTTGTGGGCCGTTTGGGAATTTCATAAATTTTTTTGCTGCTTAATATTTTTTTGCTACTTAAACCGTTTCTTTGTGAAGCTGCATATATTTACCCACCAGCTACACCGTTCTGCTTACTCAGGGGAAATTACAGAGAAGTGTTGTTATCTGCATTGTCATACAGAATTGGTATGAAACTAATTTAAATTTTGCTTGCGTAACCATTTAAAGTACTTATTCTAACGTTGCAAAAAAGCAATAAACTGTTACAACCTCGAAGATGTAAAATTTTTGTTAAATTCAACGAGCATCTACAGTTTCACCTCATCGTCAAAAGGTACTCAGCATGACTGCAATCTCCGCAAAAGCATCTTCAGCGCTTCCCAATTTTTCTGAAGGGATTCAATATTTTGGTGAAGCGTTACCAGATTTTGAAACTTATGGTGCTACACCTGCTATTGAGTCGGGCAAAATAGCGATCGCATCTCCCACAGAACCAAATGCAGTATATCAAACTTTACTTGCTGCCGATGCCTTACGCTACCTGACTTTACAAGTTACTGGTAGTAAAGCTTCTGGGCATCCTGGCGGATTTGCCAGCCAAGCAGAAGCTTACGCATCTCTTGTCATGCTGGGATACAAGAACATTATTACCGAAGTCGGACACCACGCCCCCGGATTTTATAGTGCTATGTTCTTGGATCGTTCGCTAGAGGATATGGGAATTTTTACAGTCCAACAACTGCGCGATCGCTTCCGAGAAAAGCACGGACTTTTAGGACACCTTTCTGGTTACATTCCCGGTATTCTCGCACCTGCGGGGCCTTTGGGACAAGGGCAACACTTTGCAATGGCAGCTGCACTGTTGCACAAAGATAAGTTATTCCCCTTTACAGTTGGGGATGGTGGATTGGGTGAGCCTTATATTGTAAGTGCGATCGCACATTTCCATACTGCTTATCCTGCTGTCACCAACTTTTTACCGATATTGGTGTGGAACGGTTACAGCCAAGAACATCACAGCATGGTTTCCCTGAAAACCAATGAACAGATGCAGGCATATTGGCAAGGTAACGGTTTTGATGAAGTGGTGTTAGTGGATGCCAAAGATTTCGACGATCAAAACCAGTCAGGGGATTACGTTGATAGTACCGCCTTTTCCTTTGAGAAACGCCTAGCATTTACTCAAGCAGTACTTTCGGGTGTAGATAAAGCAGCGCGTTTTGCATTGGGTGGTAAACTTACCGTCTTCATTATTAAACAACTCAAAGGTGCAGGAGTTCACGCGCGGGGTGCAAAATCTCACAACCTCTATCCTAAAGACACGCTGGACGCGCCACATATTATTAGTGCATTGCAAACCCGTGCTTTATCTGCCGAAGCTTGGCAATTAGTCAGAACAAATGCCGAACGCGCCGGTGGTGGCCCAGCAGCAAAAACTGTAGTGACAGAATTTGAATTTCCATTGCCAGAATTAGGCGAATTACCTTTAGAAGAATATGCAGTTGGTGGCGAACCAAAAGTTTCCACAACCGCAATGGGACGATTGGTAGGAATCGTTGGAAATAAAGATCGGAATTTTCTAGTCACCAACGCCGATGGTAATGAAGCATCTGGAATTGCCAACATCAACCAAGCATTAAAGATTATCCACCCCACAACCGATGACTTATATTTCCAAGCACCAAACGGACAAGTTTATGAACCATTGAGTGAAGATGCTTGTGCCGGTTTAGCTGCGGGTTTGGCGTTAATGGGTGCGAGAACTTTGTGGTGTTCTTACGAATCTTTTGCCATCAACGGATTACCAATTTGGCAAACTGTAACCCAAGCAATGGCAGAATTGCGCCGTCCAACTCCTTCGACTATTACTTTATTCACAGCAGGTGCATTAGAGCAAGGGCGCAACGGTTGGACTCACCAACGTCCTGAAATTGAAGCTTACTTTGCTTCCTTGATGCGAAATGGTAATGTTTTCCCATTATTTCCTCCCGATGCTAATAGTATTCAAGCCTGTTATGACTGGGCGTTGAAAACTAAGAATAAGGGAATTGTGATAACTGCAAGTAAATCGCCATTGCCAATTCGCACAACTTTAGAACAAACTCGTCAAGGGTTGCGAGATGGTGCGGTGCTATTACATGAAGTTGCTGGTGATAAGCAAGTTGTATTTGCTGTAATTGGCGATTTAACATTAATACCAGTATTTGAAGCTGCTGCTTTCTTAGAAACTGAAGGTATTGGTGTCAAGATTGTTTCTGTGATCAATCCTCGGCAATTGTACCGTAGCCATGATACTGCTTGGGATACTTGTTCTGAACCCGAAGGCGGTTTCTTGGATGATGCAGCATTTGCCGAATTATTTGATGGTGATGCGTTAATTGCTGTTACTGGTGGTGCAGCGGGGATGCTAGAACCAATTTTGTTACGGAGTACAGCCAAGCGCGACACCTTTGCGTGGAAGCGTGGCGAAACTACAGCCAGTGCTGGCGAGTTGATGGCATTTAATGGATTGACTGCGGAAGCGTTAACGAAGAGGGCGATCGCGTTAGTGCATTAATATTCTATGTAGTCTGGATGCAATATTCCTATCTAGTCTAAAGCTGGGTAGGAATTTTTACGTTGAAAAAACTGGGATTATTACTTAAGTTAACTATTACAATTAACTGTTTTTGAGTCTAAAATGCTACAGTGCTTTTTATGCCTAACTTCATCAAGTAATAACTCTTAGACAGTGATGCCTTCAAACTTCGACTTGAGACTCCAACATTTAGAAGACAACATTAAACAAGACCAGGATTTACTCAAAGACTATGAAGATTCATTGCGGTATGAAGATGAGCCACGTCGCAAGGCTAAGTACAGACGAGAAATTGACCAATTGCGCGAATCTGCTAATCGTTATCAGAAGGAATATGATGAATTGCGAATGCAGATAACTGGTGAATCAAATGTACAAATGCAGAATGTAGCTATCGAGTTGCAACAAATGAACACCAGATTAGATAGATTATATGCTGGGCAGAAGGCTATATTTGAAAACATTAATCACTTGCGTCAAGGACTATTAGCTCGTTATAACGCTGGTGAACAGAACATAATTGTAGCCATAACCGAACAATTAAATCAAGCTCAAATGGTTATGATTTCTACTGTTTTAGATGCAATAGAAACCGACCAGATAACAGAGCAAGAAATGCAGCTTATTTTACAAGGAATACAGCAAAATATAACTAAACTGCAACAAAATGGGACTGCTTTGCCTGCCAGTCAAGCAGCCTTAGCGGAAGTTATCAATGCCCCTGGATTAGATTTCAAACATAGATTGAAGGTTGGTATACCTCTTATTCCTTTTATTTTGGACTATGAAGGTGAATTAGAACTAGGAACAGGAATAAACCTTAAAGGTGCTTGGCAAGCCTTGGTGCTGCGATTCAGAGGAGAATAGAAAGTGAATATGCACCAGCAAAGAAAAAATGACATAGAAAAACACATAAATGAGGAATTAATACTACAAAAGGAATTAGAAGACGATTTACGCCTTGCTCAAGAGCCAAAGCAGAAAACCAAATTTAAAAAGCAAATTCAGGAAGTAAAAGCAAGAATTTCTGAATATAAAACTGAGCTAGATTCCTTGTCTGACCATCCACAAAAACAAGAATCTCTCGTTAGTGCAATGACAACTCTGACATTCAGGGAATTAGATATGGTAACGCAGGGAATTCTTTGTATGCCTATATCGGCTGAAGTTAACTATACTGTTCTTCCTCCAGTACCAAAAATGTTGAAAAATGAACTAACTGGGGTTGCTCAATCCAGACTTATGACAGGGGTAATTCAAGCTAGGATGGTTGGTAACTTTGTTGAGAATATGGTTAACATAATCCCTGATTTTCCAGAGAGACTAAAAGCAGGGTTTGTAAAGGAATATCAAAGACTCCAGGCAACCGGATTAAAAGGAAATGCTTTATTGGATGCTTTGCATGAGTTTTCTTGCAATAGTAGTTCAGACTATGATCTACAAGCAGCTGGTTTAGCTGTGCTGTACTATCTCTTTGAGAAGTGCGAGGTGTTCGAGCGATGATTCTTCCTACAAAACATATCTCTACCAGTCACTCTCTATTGGGGGTAGGTGCTACAATACTAGAACAATTGTACCAACCAAGAACAGTTTCATCACTTTGGAGTAGCTGTTGCTACCATGCCAGAAGTTGCCACATTTGAACGTTTTGTTTTAACTCTTGATCTCCTATACGCTATAGGAGCAATTGAGATGAATGCAGGATTACTTCATAGGTGTCACCGATGATTCATGCTGTTCGTTGTAATCATGCATCATTCAAAACGGTAGAGTTTAGACCTGGCTTTAACGTAGTTTTAGCAGATCGCACAGAAGACTCTGGCAGAAGAGATTCCCGTAATGGATTGGGTAAATCTACTCTCATTGAAATTATTCACTTTTGTCTTGGAGGTACAATTCCAACAGCCAAAGGACTTGGTTCTAGAAATATTCGTGGTTGGGCTTTTAGTTTAGAGCTTACACTTGCAAATAAAATTATCACTGTTACAAGAAATACTGAAGATAGGACTCAGGTAGTAATTGATGGAGATACTGCTAACTGGCCTATTCAACCAAAACAACAAGAAGATCAAAAAGTTCTCAGTTTGGAAGACTGGAAGACTGTTTTGGGAGAGCTAACATTTGGATTAACTAGTGAGAATGAAGCTAAAAAATATAAACCTACTTTTAGAGGACTAATTTCTTACTTTATCCGTCGGGGAAGAGATGCATTTTCTACACCATTCGAGCATCATCCAAAGCAACCTGGATGGGATAAGCAAGTTAATAATGCTTTTTTATTAGGTCTTGCTTGGGAAGAGGCAAGAGATTTGCAACTTTTAAAGGATAAACAGAAATTAATAGCAGAGATTAAAAAACTTAAAAAAGATACAGAACCTGGAGTTGTAATTGGCATTTTTGGTTCTCTAGGTGAACTTGAAGCTTTAAAAGTTCAGGTAGAAGCACAATTACGTGAAAGAAAAGAAACACTTAACAATTTTAGGGTAGCGTCCCAATACCATGAATTAGAGGCAACTGCCAACCGTTTAACCTCACAAATTCACGAAGCAACAAATAAAAAGATTATTGAAAATAAATTACTGGAGTTTTATCAATCTAGTCTTGATTCGGAGGATGAACCCAGACCAGATCAGGTTGTTCGTATATATGAGAATGCAGGTGTTGAGTTACCAGGTTTAGTAATTAGAAGACTAGAAGAAGTAGAACTATTTCATCGCCGACTAATAGAGAATCGTAGGGAGTTTTTAGGAAATGAAATTCAACGTATTAGAAGGCAAATAGCCTCTAGAGAAAGTTTTATTAGAGAGAAAACTAATGAGCGTGCCGAACTTTTGGAAGTGCTAAAGACGCATGGAGCTTTAGAAGAATACACAATGCTACAAGAAAATTATCTTGATGATGTAGCTAATCTTAATGAAATTAATAAACGCATCGAAGAACTAAAACAATTTGAAGAACAAAAAAGTACCTTAAAAATTGAAAAAGAACAGTTACTACAACGCGCACGTCGTGACTATGGAGAACGGAATGAGCAAGCAGAACGTGCTATTAATTTATTCAGCATTAACTCTCGATTTCTTTACGACGTTCCAGGAACACTTGTTATTGATGTAGGAAGCAATGGCTTTAGTTTCCGAGTAGAAATTAGACGTGATGGTAGTGAAGGGATCGATAAGATGAAAATATTCTGTTATGACTTAATGTTGGCGCAACTTTGGTCAGAGCGTGACCCTTCACCGCGTATATTAATTCATGACAGCACAATTTTTGATGGTGTAGATGAGAGACAGGTATCCCTTGCTCTACAATTAGCTGATAGAGAGTCAAGAAGGCTTGGCTTTCAGTATATCTGTACATTGAATTCAGATATGGTTCCACGTTCAGAGTTCCCACTTGATTTTAATTTTGATTCTTTTGTGAGACTAAGACTTACAGATGAGAATGAGGAGGGAGGACTACTAGGCATTAGTTTTTAGGTAACAATGTAAATTTCAATGTTAAGAATGTACTTAAGATTTTACACAAGGATGGAACCATGACTGACGCTCAAAAGATGGTTCGCTTAAACTTAGATTTGTCGCCTGAACTAAATCAGATACTAGACGAACTAGCAAATAAAATAGGCACAAGTAAAAGTGATGTTATGCGTCAGGCTATAACCTTGATGCAAATTATGGTTATAGCTAAAGAGGAAACCAAAAAATTAGGAGTTCCAGAAGCAAATCAATTGATAGTGAATGAAATCATCCTCTCATCTGAACAGCAGTCAAAACCGCATACATTAGACACATTCATCGAAAGGCTTGGCCCTTGGGAAGATACACGCACCGCAGAAGAAATTATTGATGCAATATATTCAAGTCGGACTGTAAGCGATGCCTAAGGCTGGCTACGCCTACGCGATTATAGCTTGTGAACTATTTACTCGACACTGATACCTGTTTTCACCTTAACAATTATCATCTGCGATCGCATAACCTCAACGGGTGCTGGGAATAATAAATTTGGGATATCTGCACCAAAATTCATTCCATGAAACAGCAAAAAAATCAATTCAGTCATTTGACTGCAATCGAAAGAAGTTATCTGTCATTTCCTGCACAGTTTTTATTAAATCAAAACCTGTTACAAGGCAAAATACTAGACTTTGGTTGTGGCTTTGGGAATGATGTTAAAATATTGCGCCAAAAAGGTTATGATATTACAGGTTACGACCCTTATTATTTTCCAGAATATCCTGATAATAAGTTCGATACAATAATTTGCGTTTATGTTTTAAATGTTTTATTTACTGAAGAACAAACTAATGTTCTCATGGAAGTATCACACCTATTAAAACCAGGAGGTAAAGCTTATTATGCTGTAAGGCGGGATCTCAAAAAAGAAGGTTTTCGAGAACATTATGTTCACAAAAAACCTACCTATCAGTGTATTGTCAAACTTCCCTTCCCATCGGTTTGTTTAGATGAACGTCGGGAATTATATGAATATATCCATTATAATCATCAGCGAAATTCATCCAATTATTGTATATTCTGTAATCCCCATAAAACTCTCAAACTATTAACTGAATCAGCAACCGCCTATGCTATTTTTGATGGCTATCCCATCAGTAAAGGTCATGTTCTGATTATTCCCAAACGTCATGTTAGCAATTATCTTGAACTGCCATTAAAGGAGCAATCTGCTTGCTGGCTTATGGTGAACAAAGTGCAAGAAATTCTCCAAACAGAATTTGAACCTGATGGTTTGAATATAGGAATGAACATCAATCGAGCCGCAGGTCAAAATATTATGCACGCTAGTATTCATATCATCCCTCGTTATAAAGGTGATACTGTTTCTAGGAAAAGTGGAATCAGGAACGTTATTCCTAAAAAGCAATAGTTTTTTACTGATAGCTTCCAGTAACAAAGCTTGATTTATGCATTTGCCATAAATCTAAAAAACTCAGTTTTTTGAGTCTTGTTGAAAATATTGCAAAATATTTCAGTTAACCCAGATTGTCTGGATCTATTCCCAGCGCTCTTAATTGTTCAGTCAATTGTTGCACCCGTTGTTCTGCTTGTTGAGCGCGTTGTGTCTCTTGTTGAGCAAGTTGTTCTGCTTGTTGAGCAAGTTGTTCTGCTTGTTGAGCGCGTTGTATCTCTTGTTGAGCAAGTTGTGCTGCTTGTTTTACTTGTTCTGCGGGCGTGAGATATCGTTGTCCTTGCTCATCATACCAATACATCCATTCTCGTGTTACACCACAATAATTTCCCCTTTCGCAACCAATTCCTAAGCCAATTTCTGGTAGCCAAACTGGGTTTCCCTCTTGCAATTCATACTTACCATTAACTAACTTATGTACTTCTAGATGTGGTTTACGGCGGCGACGAGAGGAATAAATTACGTAATAAAGTACACCTAAAGCCTCATATTCAGCCAATTTAGTAGTGTATTCCTTACGATAATTTTGGGATACTACTTCTAGGACGAAAATCGGTACAACATTTTCATCCCACAGCACATAACTAGGACGTAGTTCCTCATCATAAAAACGCTCTACCCCTAAGCTCAAAAACCCATCTGGGACAATTGGCGGTTTATCTGGGTGATAATAAATACCCATATCTATGGCAAACAACCAGTCCATACGTTCTGCCCAAAGTATCAGCAGGATAGCTTTAAGCAAGCCCGGTATCAATTCTTGCAGTTCGTTATCCACAGGTGTTTCATCAGAGTCCGGTAGTTCCTCGGCTGAGGGCAAGTACCTTGGCAAGTTGTACTCTAACATGGGTGGTTTCCACAAAACTCAAAGGATATTTGGCTCACCAGAATTATAGCGATTTCTGAGCTAGTACTTGGTCAGCTAGTTTTGAGAGTTTGTAGTCAGTAATAAAAATACTTAGCAGGCATTAGCCACCGGAAGCAACTCATGCTTTGATACCACGACCATATAGTGTAAGTTAAAGTTAAGTCGATATTCAAATGAATAATTTTTGCTGAATTGCGACAGATAAAGACTAAACTAAAAAGTCTTGTGCAGCAAAACCTGTAGCTTTAAATGAAATAATCATGTCTAAGGTTCTTGTCTCCGATTCTATTGACCAAGCTGGAATTGATATTCTTTCGCAAGTTGCGACTGTTGATGTCAAACTAGGTCTAAAACCAGCGGAACTGATCGAAATTATTGGTGAGTATGACGCGCTGATGATTCGCTCTAGTACACGCGTCACTCAAGAAATCATTGATGCCGGCACTCAGCTAAAAATCATCGGTCGTGCTGGCGTGGGGGTGGATAATGTAGATGTTCCCGCTGCCACACGCCGGGGAATTGTGGTAGTCAATTCTCCAGAGGGAAATACAATTGCCGCTGCCGAACACGCACTAGCAATGATTTTAGCTTTATCTCGCCACATCCCCGATGCTAATGCTTCGGTGAAACGCGGTGCTTGGGATCGCAATAGCTTTGTCGGCGCGGAAGTCTACAAAAAAACTCTCGGCGTTGTCGGTTTGGGCAAAATTGGCTCCCATGTTGCGGCTGTAGCTAAGACAATGGGGATGAAACTCCTAGCTTACGACCCTTTTATTTCTACAGACCGAGCAGAACAAATTGGCTGTCAGTTGGTGGAGTTGGATTTACTCTTCCAGCAAGCAGACTATATCACCCTCCACATCCCCAAAACCCCAGAAACCACCCACTTAATCAATGCCACAACCTTGGCAAAGATGAAACCCACAGCCCGGATTATCAACTGCGCTCGTGGTGGGATCATTGATGAAGTAGCTTTAGCAGCAGCTCTGAAAGCTGGTAAAATCGGTGGTGCAGCCTTGGATGTGTTCGAGTCAGAACCGCTTGGTGAATCTGAGTTGCGATCGCTAGGCAAAGAAGTTATCCTCACCCCCCACTTGGGAGCCTCTACCGCAGAAGCTCAAGTGAATGTGGCCATTGATGTTGCCGAACAAATTCGCGATGTACTTTTAGGACTACCAGCGCGTTCAGCCGTCAACATCCCCGGACTCGGCCCCGACGTTTTGGAAGAACTCAAACCCTACATGCAGCTAGCAGAAACCCTCGGTAATCTGGTAGGACAGCTAGCTGGCGGACGGGTGGAAGTACTTAATATTCGACTGCAAGGCGAACTCGCAACCAACAAAAGTCAGCCTTTAATCGTCGCTGCCCTGAAAGGACTACTTTACCAAGCTTTGCGGGAACGAGTAAATTACGTAAATGCCAGCATAGAAGCCAAAGAACGCGGAATTCGGGTAATTGAAACCCGCGATGCTTCCATTCGAGACTATGCCGGCACACTACATTTAGAAGCTACGGGTACTTTAGGTACTCATTCGGTAACAGGCGCTTTGTTGGGTGAGCGAGAAATCCACCTCACCGACGTTGACGGTTTCCCGATTAACGTCCCACCCAGCAAATATATGTTGTTTACTCTGCACCGCGATATGCCAGGGATTATCGGCAAACTTGGTTCCCTACTCGGCAGTTTTAATGTGAATATTGCCAGTATGCAGGTAGGTCGTAAAATCGTCCGTGGCGATGCGGTAATGGCTCTGAGCATAGATGACCCTTTACCAGAGGGTATTTTGGATGAAATTATCAAAGTCCCTGGTATTCGGGACGCGTATACGGTAACTCTCTAATTTTGGATTTTGGATTTTGGATTTTGGATTGGTAATGGCTAATTGCTCATTGTTTTTCCCATTGGTCATTAACCATTACCTACTCCCCAATCTAAAATCTAAAATCTAAAATCTAAAATTGTATGGCAAACACCTGGTGGGAACTACAGATTTTATGTGAGCCAGACCTAGAAGATTCGATCTTTTGGCGACTGGAAGATTTTGGCTGTCGTGGTACAGCTAGCGAAAATAAAGGAAACTCATCTTTAGTTAGGGCTTATCTGCCGACAATTCAAACAGAGCTACTAGATTTGGCAGCACTATCGCTGTGGCTGCGTCAAGATGCCCTCTGTGTAGGAGTTTCATCTCCCTCACTACAATGGCAGTTGATTGATGAGGAAGATTGGGCGACTAGCTGGAAACAATATTGGCATCCGCAAGAAATAGGCGATCGCTTCTTGATTAACCCCGCGTGGCTACCACTACCAGAAACAACCGAACGGTTAGTAATTCGTCTCGATCCTGGTGTAGCATTTGGTACAGGTAACCATGCTACAACTCAGTTATGTTTGGAATCTCTGGAAATGCGGCTGAGTGGCGTTCCTCAGTCTTTTGTGGGTAGTAGTGGCAAACATGAACATCTAGTAATTGCGGATATTGGCTGTGGTTCTGGTATCCTTTCTATTGGAGCGCTGCTATTGGGTGCAGAGAAAGTCTATGCAGTAGATAATGACCCTTTGGCGGTGCAATCAACCTTTAGTAATGGTGCCCTGAATGACATTAGCCCAGAACGTTTACTACCAGCATTGGGAAGTGTAGACGTTTTGACAAAATTAATTGCAAGTCCGGTGGATGGTATCGTCTGCAATATTTTGGCTCATGTAATTATTGAATTGATACCAGAAATGAGTGCGATCGCTAAACCTGAAACTTGGGCGATCTTCAGTGGTATTTTGCTGGAACAATCTAAAGCTGTTGCTGATGCCTTAGAACAAAATGGTTGGGTTGTCGCTACCCTCTGGAAACGAAAAGAATGGTGTTGCTTGAATGTACGGCGTTCTTAAGCCAGTCCACACTCCCCACGTCCCTTGGATTTCTCACTTGTGAGAAATCCAGGTAAAGTCGATGGACTATTGCTTTTGCCTATTCCTTAATAGACATCTGGTGAAATTAAATATGCGTTATCCAAAACCCTTGTAGAGACGTAGCAGTGCTACGTCTCTACTATTATTTCTAATGAGGTACAGCCAATTGTTCATCGGCTACCTGAACATGATCGGCTACAATTTTACGGAATAAATCGCCTTCAATTGTTTCTTGTTCAGCTAGCAAATCTACTAAACGCTCCAAAACTATGCGGTTTTCTTGCAACAGTTCTTTGGCCTTGATGTAAGAATTGCTGACAATTTCGCGTACTTGTGAATCGATTTTGGCGGCAATTTCTTCAGAATAGTCTGATTTATTCATCCAGTCGCGTCCTAAAAATACCTCTGCACTCTGATTTTCTAATGACAATGGGCCTAATTCTGACATCCCGAAGCGTGTCACCATCTGCCGCGCCATCCCTGTCACATGTTGCAAGTCATTGCTAGCACCCGTGGTCACTTCTGGCTTCCCAAAAACGATTTCCTCGGCGGCGCGACCACCCAAAGTAGCAGTAATCCTGGATTTAAGTTGAGAACGGGAAATTAACCCCTGTTCTTCGTTGGGAGTAAACCAAGTTAATCCCAGTGCTTGTCCCCGTGGGATTAATGTCACTTTCTGCACAGGATCGTGGTCTTTAAGCAATGTGCCCACTAAAGCGTGTCCAACTTCATGATAGGCAATCAAGCGCTTGCTCTTGCTGTCTACTAAGGCAGTACCTTCCATACCTGCAACAACTCGGTCTACAGCCGCATCAATTTCTAAAATGGTGACAGCTTCTTTGCGTCTTCTCGCGGTGAGAATGGCGGCTTCGTTAAGTAAGTTGGCTAAGTCTGCGCCAGTAAAACCAGGAGTGCGGCGAGCGATCGCTTCTAATGATACGCTAGGATCGATTTTCTTGTTCCGAGCGTGGACTTTCAAAATTTCTAGTCGCCCTTTCAGGTCGGGTGGATCGACCATCACTTGTCTGTCAAAGCGTCCTGGTCTGAGTAACGCTGTATCTAAAACATCTGGGCGGTTTGTGGCAGCAATAATAATGATGCCTGTGTTCCCTTCAAAACCATCCATTTCGGTGAGCAGTTGATTGAGGGTTTGTTCGCGCTCATCGTTACCACCACCAATACCAGCGCCCCGTTGTCTACCTACTGCGTCAATTTCATCGATAAATATTAGGCAAGGGGCATTCTCTTTAGCTTTCTTGAAGAGGTCGCGCACACGAGACGCACCCACACCAACGAACATTTCTACAAATTCCGAACCGGAAATACTGAAGAATGGGACACCCGCTTCCCCAGCGATCGCTTTTGCTAGTAAAGTTTTGCCAGTACCGGGAGGACCAATTAACAGCACTCCTTTGGGAATCCGTGCGCCTACAGCGGTAAATCTTTCTGGCTGTTTCAGGAAAGTAACAACTTCTTCGAGTTCCTCTTTAGCTTCTTCAACCCCAGCAACATCTTCAAATTTCACTCCAGTTTTTGCCTCCATTTGGAAGCGGGCTTTGGATTTGCCGAAATTCATCGCTTGGCTAGAAGCATTCGTAGAGCGTCGCAGGAACAATAGCATTAAAGCCACCAGTGGCAAAATCCACATCAAATTAATCAACAGTCCAACAGCAGCTCGACTATTAGCAGAGGAAACCTCACCAAAATCAACGTTCTTCTCTTTGAGAATGTTAATTAACTCTGTATTTTGCGCCAAAAGTCTCACCTGTTGCGCTGGTGCATCATCCTTTTGCCCTTTGAGATACACCCTTGCTAGCTGTTCGGTTTCGTCAAGCTCTACTTTTTGGATTTCTCCCGCCTTCGCTTTTTTGATCAAGTCGCCATAGCTTAGAGAGGTGGTTTCTGTTTTTTGTGCCATGACAGGAGTACTAGCGAAAATTCCTGGCAACATAATCAAACTAGCAGCGATTGCACCAACCCAAGCAACCCGCTTTGATGACTGCCTTTTTACCAATGCTTTTTTTCCCAAATTTGTCATAATAATTACCCTTTGTCTGCTGGCACAAGTTGAGCTATGGTTTATGCCTATTCTTCTATCAAAAATTGTAATAACTGGAAATTACACTTTTCTTATCTAGTCTAACTTCCACACAAAACCATTCCCAATTTTTTGCCGATTATTCCATAAAGTTGAGCAACCTGGATCGTTATCTAGATTTATTCAGCTTTAAGGGACTTCCAAATAAAAAATATACTATCGTTTTGGCGGCAGGGGGCAGAGGGGAAAGAAAATCGTCTTGATTTGGTTAAATTGGATAATTTATTTCTTGGAAGTTCCTAATAGTAGACATTGCAAAGAGGCAGAGGGGAAAAACTTTCTGCAACTTCTCCCCTGCTCCCCTGCTCCCTCTGACAGGTGTAGGTTTTTTACGTGGGTATGAGTATTCACTGCTGAAAGGGAGAGAATGAAACTAGAAACTAGGGATGTATTCTCAAAATGCTGAACAACAAACATCTCAAACAGTGGTCATGCATAGTTTCCGAGCGGATGCCTAACTTGTCAATACCACAGGCCATAGGTTTGGCAACATGGAGCTTTGGTATGGTAGTGACAAAATCAAGTAGTCTAACCCAGGTATCTGAGTTCATTGGAGCAGTGAATAATGAAAAACCAAACACAGTCAGGCAAAGACTAAAAGAATGGTATCAGGAGGAAAAAGCCAAAAAAGGGGATAAACGGAGAACACTGGATGTGAGCAGATGCTTTGCATCATTGTTGTTGTGGGTGATTAGTTTACTGCCACAAAATATTCAGCAAATAGCACTGGCAATGGATGCTACGAGTATTGGTGATAAATTTATAGTGCTATCCATTAATATTTTACTGGCAGGATGTGGAATTCCAGTAGCATGGTGTATTGTCAATGCCACTGAACCAGGAAGTTGGAAACCACATTGGCAAAAATTAATCACAGACCTCAAAGATACGATTCCACCAGACCAGAAGGTAATTGTCGCTGCTGACCGGGGATTGTATGCCGATTGGCTCTATTCTCTGATAGTTGCTGCTTGGCATCCTTTTTTACGTATTAACCACCAAGGAACTTATCGTTTACCACATCAGAATCAATGGCAACCATTGGCTGATATTGTTGCCAGTCCAGGATTATTCTGGTCGGGTCAAATAGTCTGCTTCAAAACTAACCCCCTGGAATGCACGTTGTTAGCTCGTTGGGATTTTGGTTATCAAGACCCTTGGTTGATTTTGACTGACCTAGAACCTATGTCTGCTGACGCTATTTGGTATGGTTTACGCCCCTCCACTGAATGTGTTTATCGTGATCTTAAATCTGATGGTTGGCAGTGGCACAATACTCGTCTGCTTGACCCACAACGTGCTGAACGCTTGTGGTTAGCCATCGCTGTCTCTACTCTCTGGATGGTCATGCTTGGTGGAGAAGCGGAAAACCAATTTCCTCCCTCCCACATTGATCAGTTTCCCCAGCGACACGTTGCTAAATCCAAACCCATCGATCTCAAATCACCACGTCGGCTTTCTTGTTTTTTTCTGGGTTTTATCACCCTCATTGCTGATTTACTCAAGGGTTTGTCCATTCATCTTCATCGTTGGAGTTCTTTTCCTCCTACTCCTGTCGATAGCTTTTATTACTCCAACTCCTCCTAGTTGTAAAAAACCTACACCTGTCAGGGCCTACCCTCCGGGTTCTCTAAAGGAGTAGGTTTGTGTAGCTGCGATTTCTAATCGCCTGGTATATTTGCTTGTTCTATGTCTTTGAGCATAGATAACTAAACTTTTGTGGCTTTAATTTACATTCAGATCATAACTAGGATGCTTACTATAATTACTTTTCTTCATTCTTCATTCTTAATTTTTAATTTTTAATTATTTAATATGCCTTGTGGTGGAAGGCTTTAGCAAAAACTTTAAGCTACTGTGTAAAAGTAATCACAAAGAATTTATTTCAAAGTGATTTATACAGCTTTGAAATGAACTTTCCATTAAATCAGGAGTACAAAATGAGCATTGAAGATCGCGCAAAAGCTGCTGCTAAGAATGTTGAAGGTAAAGCCCAAGAAGCATTAGGAAATATCACTGGAGATCCAGAAGATAAAGCAAAGGGTAAAGCAAAGCAAGCTGAAAGCGAAGTACGTCATGGGATTGAAGACGTGAAAGATAGTGTCAAGAAAAATATTGACTAAGAATTCATAATTTTTTTGCTGAAACTCTAGGAATATAAATGGGGTGGATTCCATTTTTGCAGAAAAATATGAGTTGTTTGAGAACCAAGCAAAACTCTTTTGATATTCCCTGAGCAAGGGTTAGAAAATAGAGTACTAGCTTGATTGGCAGAATTTTTGTAGAGACGTTATTAATTACGTCTCTACACTTTCCAAACATTTTTAAATTTAAAGTTAGTTATGCTCGACAAGATACAAGATACCCGACTTCTTCAGGAAGTCGGGTATCTGAGCTTTTTGGTGTTGTGCTCTAAAGTATCACTACCAATACTTTTCGGGTTTTGGGAGAAAGGGGAAGGGGTAAAGGTAAATTCAAACCCTTACCCCTTCCCCTTTAACCTTTCCCCAGATCAAAAGAGAGATTGTTGGGTTTATCCGAAAAGTATTGGTATCACTACTAGAAGAGTTGTTAAAAAAAATTGCTAAATGTTTGTGTAGCGTCTGTCTGCGACACGCTACGCGAACGCAGAGAAGGAAGTCTTATTATTTATAAAATAGGAGCTAAAAATTAAAAATAAAGGTGATGCTAGGCTTAAAGCACAAAATTCTGCGATCGCAATTCCCTCTGCATCTAAAATATGCCTCACTTGATAATGGCTTAAGGTCTATTCTTCGTAACCAGCAACACACAATTTATTTTGCTTCACTCCCCAGTTTCATGAAGGAAGACTGCTGCAATCCGACTTGATGATAGTAGTTGCTTAGTAGCCAGCCATATAAAGAGCGGAATAGTCTTAGCATAGCGACTGAAAAGGCGGCGTGGTTCTTGAATACATCGATACAGCCATTCAAGCCCTAAGTCTCTAACTATGCGGGGTGCCCGCTTGTAAATTCCTGCATAAACAGGGAAAACTCCACCCAGTCCAATCATTACAGCTTGTATCTTGCCCTTATGTTGAGCTATCCAATTTTCTTGTTTAGGACATCCCAGAGACACTAAGACGGCACTAGCACCACTAGAATTAATCTTTTTCACCAAAGCTTCATCTTCAGTTTCAGTCAAGGGACGAAAAGGTAGAGGTTCCATCGCCGCAATCTTCACCTGCGGAAATTCCTGCTCTAATCTTTTTCGCATCTTAGAAAGAATTTCTGTTTGGGAACCTAACAAGAAAATACTAATATTTTGTGTTTGAGTTAGCTGACACAATGCTAAGAAAATATCCATCCCTGCTACTCGGTCTTGGTAAATAGCTCCCATTTTCCGCATCATCCATACCAGAGGCATACCATCAGGAGTAACTATATCTGCATTTCGTAATATGGTAGCAAACTCTGGATTCCAATGAGCTTCAATGAGCATGTGTACATTTGCTACATATACACTTTTACTCTCACGCTTACTCGCCCACTTCAGTATTGTTTGTATCTGGTCGTCAAAGCGTAAAGCAGTAATAGAAAAATCAAGCACTTTTTTAGTAGGTAGAAGCACTCTCGCCACAATCAATAACTCCTGTGTCCAAGAACAAAATCCATAGATTACATAGACCATTCCGAATATTGAATAATTCGCATCGGATGACTCCTGACTTTTTGTAGGCTTGTGTCATCGTTGGAAATTAACACATGGAGATGCAATTGCCTTCTTAGTATACTTTTGACTCAATCGGTAATATTGTAATTATTTCCTTCTGTGTCCTAGCTTACTGTTTTAAGTTAGGGATTTTAGACGTAGTGTGACAAAATTCATACTTCCTTCATAATTAATTTTTGATTTGTTCATACAAGCATTATAATTGCAATAAATTTCTACAGATATGTATTTTATTTGGTAATATTTACTACACAGAATGCTTGCGTCTCCAAGCAAAATGCCAGCCAACTCTAACGATTTTGATACGTAAGTATGCGCTTAAGAGGTTTAATTTAAATTTAGTATATTTTAAACAATGTAAAATAATTTTTTCTTATAGATTTCCAAATCTATGACAGATTTAATTTAGTCTCTATGTTAAAAATCCCTTTCCTAAATTTTATTTTTTTCCTAGATAAAAGCCCAAAAAATAAGGGGAAGATAAACTTATCTCCCCCTGTTCTCTCGTTTTTGTTATTGTCTGGTTTGTTACTTTCTTTAAGTCTTTGCCGTAGCATTTGCCTTTGTTTTTTGAGTTGCCGCTTTCTGGCAGAACCGCCTCTACCTTTATCATTCCTACCTTCTTTCCGGGGAGATTCCCATCTTTTCAGGCGCATAAGTTTTTTAACCTCTTTAGCACTTGCTTGGTAGTGGGCAGGAGGAGAATCGAACTCCTATGACCGTAAGGCCGCCACATTTTGAGTGTGGTGCGTCTACCAATTCCGCCACCCGCCCTTATATCTAACCTTAATTAGTATACACTAATTAAGTGATTTTGTAGCAAGTCTAAAAATTATTTCTCAAGTTTTGCTGGAATAACAGTTTTAATAATTTTCCCGCTTAAGACTTGGCAGGGTCAATAAACTAGGGTCGATATCCTGTAGTTTGGCACAGCCGCTAAGTGCCATTCCCACATTTAACTCATCTTGCAGCAATGAGATGATATGAGATACGCCGATTTGTCCTGCTACCGCTAGTCCCCACAAAATAGGTCGTCCGATTAGTACTGCTTTTGCCCCTAATGCTAGAGCTTTAAGAATGTCTGTACCCCTACGAATGCCTCCATCTAACAGCACTTCTACATTATCATCTACTGCTGCTACTATTTCAGCTAGGGCATCTAAAGAAGCGATCGCACCATCAAGTTGTCTACCGCCATGATTAGAAACAACAATTGCTTTGGCTCCGTATTCCACAGCCCGCACAGCATCATCTCCCCGTAAAACTCCTTTGATGACTAGGGGTAACGGAGACAAGGACTGTAACCATTCCAAATCGTGCCAAGTGACTGCTGGATTTAGCTGTTGGGCAAAATAGGTAAATAACCCAGATTCGCCTTTTTCATGGGAAATATCTAGTCCTGAAATGGTGGCAAGATTAGCCAGATGTAAGTCTTGGGGTAAAGCAAACTCATTACGTCTATCTCTCTCGCGCTGTCCGAGAACGGGTGCATCTACAGTTAGACAAAGTGCTTTGTAGCCTGCTTTATAGGCTTTTTCTACCAAAGCACGAGTCAACCCCCGGTCTTTATGAATGTAAAGCTGGAACCATCGCAGAGAATCTGGAAACTGATTACATGCAGTCGCCACTTCTTCAATGCTCTTTGTTGCCATTGTACTTAACACCATGCCTACACCAGCTGATGCAGCAGCTAGGGCTGTGGCAACTTCTCCGTCTGGATGGGCTAGACATTGAAAAGCCATCGGCGCAATTAACAAAGGTAGTTGCAGGGATTGTCCTAAAATGGAGGTAGTTAGATTGCGATCGCTCACATCGACTAATATCCGAGGTCGCAGCTTGACTCGCTCAAAGGCAGCACGATTATCTCGCAATGTGATTTCGTCCCAAGCGCCACTGCTATAGTAATCAAGTGTCGTTTGAGGCAGACGCTCTTTTGCTAGCTTTTCGTACTCAAATAGGTTGATGGGTTGAAAGCGATCGTCGTTGGTGGAAAAGTAGGTAGACATTGTTAAATGTAAGCAGAACTTTTGTTCGTAGTCAGCGATTTATTGCTCTGCATAAAATTTTAAATGCCTAGAGTCACTTTCTACGAGCTTTAATTTAATTAAGCCCTTCTGCTTACAATGTTCATGGTAGTCGCTGTGAGTTCATAAATGTGATGTTTTTTAATCTGAAATTTATTAGTCAAATGGAAAACCTAGTATTTCTGACTGAATTATTCTAAAGGAATCTATTTAGTAATTCGTCTCTGGACAATTGCAGCAATAAAGGAGTAAATTCTTCTGGAGATAATACCAATAAAGGTTCAATGATTACTCTGAGTTCTGCATCCAAAAAACCAAAGCGAACTCGCAATAAATTTTCTATAACATTACGACGTTCTGCTTGAATTCCTTCTTGTTTAACTTTTGCTAGTTTTTGCTCGTAAATAGGTGATAAGCGCATAATTAAATCTCTGTCCTCCTCATCTATATTTTGATTGAATTCTAAGGTAGTCTTTAAATTCAATTTGCCGATTCGAGTGAAGGAACAAAATAAACATCAATCTCTCGGATTTCCGCCGGAACTTTCCGACTTGTTTCAACTTAACCCAATGGTTGTAACAATTCTTTAAGATAGTCTTTTGCGAACTGGTCGTAGGGAAACCTGTTCATTAGCTGATTTTTTGGCTGTACCAATATTTTATCTGAGTGCGTAGACACATACTTCCAGAACAGCTTGTTGCCAGATATCACATTTGTAATGCCTCAAGATTACTGCTAAATATTCTGCATTTCTGGTGAAAAAGAATTGTTTTGACATAGCATTGCTACGTCAAAACAAGGATTCTGGATAATGCATATTTAATTTCTGGAAATGTCTATTGGATCAGGAAAATCTCGTTTTCCCCTCTACAAAGTATAAAAGTGATTGCAATTAGTAACTCTACCAATTGCGCCATCCGCCTTTGGGTGCAACTTCATTATTACTAGACTTCAGTCCGTGAGTTTGCAAAAGAGTTTGATATTCTGTGGTGCTTGCCCAGCGGTCAATTTCTCGTGCCCGTAGCACTGGCACTGGATGGGTTAATTGCGCTGTACGGGCGGTTTTGACCATTTCACCTAGTTCGGTCTTGCTAATATCATCGTAAGCGCGGGCTTGAGCAACAAAGGCATCGAGATTCAGTTGTGGCGCTAAGGTGGGGGAACCACCTGCCAACTTCATCAACACTGACATGACAACTTTGGGATCTTGGGTTGCTAGTAATGCGGCGCGATCGCAGGTAAACTCAGCACAACGTACCCATTCTAAAAGTTGCACCTGTATGGCTTGGGCAACAAAAGTACCGACGTTGGGCACAATCGCCGCAGCTAATATTAATAAATTTACAGGAGTCAAGTAAACACTATGGTCGCACTTGAGATGTCCCAGTTCGTGGGCAATTACTGCCTGTATTTCCTCTGGTGTGAGCATATCAATCAGGGAAGTATGTAGCACAACAAAGGGCTGCTTACTCCGCATAGCAAAGGTATAGGCGTTGGGAGCCGGATGTTGCCGGACGTATAACTGGGGAGGATCTATGTCTAGGATTTTACAAGCATCTAACAACAATTTGTATAAATCGGGCAGTTGCTTTTCACCCACCAGAACACTGGAGGCAATATTTTCCACATAGAAAACCTGCTCTGCCATTGGCCCGAGCCAATTTCGCACTAACATATCTATGCCTGGTATCTGCTTGAGCGCTCTGGTAGCTTCCAGGTCTAATGGATGACGAAATGAGTCAGCTTTTAAACCAATCAGCGGGGTTTTGAAGAAGGACATAGTGCAACAAGCTATAAAAAACACAACTTATGGAATCTGGCTGGATAGATAAACAGCCTCCCACAGTTAGTATAACGATTTCAGTGGGGGGTTTCCTTTCATGCATACTCGTAACTTTTGGTATCACCCCTTTGCTGCATATGCCTACCGAGCAAACTCTGTCTTTTAGTGTTCGTTGCAGTTAATCTTGATTGGACACACTAATTTACCCTCGGAAAATTCAATGCGCTTTGGTTTTTTTACTTTATGTGTTCTTGCACTAGCGACAACTTCTGAGCACGCTGCTCAGTCTCCCAAGATCCCAGCACTGGTGATGACCAGCCCGAATTCAGCTGAGGCCAACTACGAAGATAAATGCAGCAACGGCAGCAACCTTGACCAGTTTAATCGCGATCGGTTTCTTAAACTTATGCTTGCTGATAAAAAATCAAAGCTATCTCAACTGAAAGTAGCTCTCCTCAATGAAATTAAACGAAGTGGTGATGAGCCACGAGGCGAGGGTGTCCATATTGGTGAATGGAATCAAACCTTCCATGACCGAAGTGGTTGTGGCACAAACACTAACAGTTACTCAGCATTTGTTGTCACCGTAACTGGTGGAAATGCAAACCATACGCTCGTGAAATACCTGGTAACAATTGATGACGACGATAACGCAGGCAAAAGAACCCTCAAAATCCGCGACATCCGTCCAATTAACCTACGAAATGATAACTGATACCAATTCAATTAATGATCAATACCTTAGCCAAAATAAGAGTATGAATTCGGAGGGATGATGTAATAGAGTTATTGTCTTCGGATAAATTTCCTAGCAGGGGTGCGATCGCAAAGTTTGAAGAGATAGGGTTGCCGTAGTAGAGTTATTGTCTCTCACAACGACAACTCAAAACCCACTCTCCAGCCGATGCTAGACATTTTATCACTCCTGCAATGCTTGCTACCACAGATCAAGGCTACGACAATGCGCCGAATGAACCAGATAATTCTGGCAATGTTAGCAATGAGCGGCCGAGTCACTATGCCCTTGAATGTCTCGTTGGGCAGGGATTGGTGGTAGTTATCGAACAATCTTATGGATTAGATAGGTTCTTTTCAAGCCTAGTCAGTAAATCGATATCAGGATTATCTTTCTTTGTATTATCATTAGTGAGCGTTGAACAGAGGCAGTCCTTTCCGATTCAGATAGAACAGGTAATAAAGAAAGATAATCAAACAAATAGTACATCGACAATCGAAAAACCAAACAAAAAATAAAAACGTGGGCGTGGGCGATCAAAAGGAAGCAAAAACAAAAATAAAAAGGAAGTGATATTCACATCTGAATTAATGCTAATTCCGAAAATGATTAATTCACTATTCAAGTTATTAGCTAACTTTATTCCCTTAACATACTTGAAAATGCTCAAAAGCGATTTAGAACTCGAACAAGAAAGTCAATGTAGCTTAAATGTAATTCGTACTAAAGCCACCGAAATTCTTACCAAATTTACCTCCCAGTCCGAGCAGAATAGCAACCAGAAAAAAGGCAAAAACACTAAAAAATCTCCAAAGTCCAAAAAATCTTCACTTTTCCAAATTCTCTTAAACACTTACGGAGCAACACAAGACCCTCTTACTTGTTGCGCTCTCGCATATCTGCTCAAAAATAAGTGTAAAATCAATGAACTCGACGAACACCCAGAAGAATTTACTAGAAATAGACGCAAAAAGGAAATAGAAATTGAGCGATTAAAAGACCAACTTCAAAGTCGCATACCTAAAGGTAGAGATTTGACAGGAGAAGAGTGGTTAAAAACTTTAGAAATTGCTACAGCTAATGTAGCTCAAAATGAAAAAGAGGCAAAAGCTTGGCAAGCAGCACTTTTAAGAAAAACTGCTGATGTCTCCTTTCCTGTGGCTTACGAATCTAACGAAGATATGACATGATTAAAAAATGACAAAGGTCGTCTCTTTGTTCGGTTCAATGGCTTGGGAAAACTCACCTTTGAGATTTACTGTGATAAGCGTCATGTGCAGTACTTTCAACGCTTTTTAGAGGATCAAGAAATTAAACGCAATAGTAAAAACCAACATTCAAGCAGTTTGTTTACTCTACGTTCAGGGAGGCTTGCTTGGTTCCCAGGTGAGGGAAAAGGTAAAGTCTGGAAAGTAAATCAGCTGTATCTTTACTGCTCTTTAGATACTCGGATGTGGACTACTGAAGGAACTCAACAGGTAGTTGAAGAGAAAGTCACCACAATTACCAAAACTTTAACAAAGGTAAAACAGAAAGCTAACCTCAAAGATAAACAGCAAGCTTTTATCACTCGTCAGCAATCCACGCTAGATCGAATCAATAACCCTTTCCCTCGTCCGAGCAAGCCTAATTATCAAGGTCAACCCTCAATCCTAGTTGGCGTTAGTTTTGGTCTAGAAAAGCCAGTCACAGTAGCGGTGGTAGATGTTGTTAAAAATGAAGTTCTAGCTTATCGCAGCGTCAAACAACTACTTGGTGAAAACTACAATCTTCTCAATCGTCAGCGACAACAACAGCAACGCCTATCTCACGAACGACACAAAGCTCAGAAACAGAATGCGCCAAACTCCTTTGGTGAATCAGAGTTAGGGTAATACATAGATAGATTATTAGCAGATGCAATTATTGCGAGCTCAACAAAAATATGCCAAAGAATATCGTATAAGCATTCATCGCTGGAGTTACGGTCGATTAATTGAGAGTATTAAATCCCAAGCTGCAAAAGTCGGGTTTCAACCACCATTCCGGCTAGGGGTGGGTTGAAAGAGTTGCTTGGGTTACAAAATAGGATAAAAGCGAACGTTTCAACCACCATTCCGGCTAGGGGTGGGTTGAAAGATGAAGCAGTATTTGCAAGCCACAGCACAAGTGGCTTGTTTCAACAATCATCCGGTGTACGAATAAGTTACTAGTATTGTTGAATTTTTATTTAAATTGCAAGCTTTTTGGGAGGGTTGAAAGGCGCACTTCGTTCGGGATTATCCTGAATGTTTGCAAATATATTGGAATTATGGTGAGCTTATAACTGAGCCTCCTACTCCACTCAAAGAAAGTCAGCTATACTTAAGTCCATACGAAAGCTGTTGACAAATAATTTGTCGCTCCAAGAATTTTGACAAATAATGTGTCGCTCTACATCTACCAATCGGGATGACTGGATTCGAACCAGCGGCCCCTTCGTCCCGAACGAAGTGCGCTACCAAGCTGCGCCACATCCCGCCACAAAAATAGCATTGTAAATATAAGAATATCACAACTAGTGCCAAATATCAGAATTACATTTATATGCGATCGCTTCAGCAAAGACTTTGCTTGCTACGATTAAATTTGTATAACTCTAGTGGTAAAAGCGGATTGTGACTGTAAAACCAGACTGGTTGCGGGTGAAAGCACCTCAGCTTGAGCGCATCGGTAACGTTAAAGAAATTTTGCGGGATTTAGCCCTCAATACAGTTTGCGAGGAAGCGTCCTGTCCGAATATTGGTGAATGCTTCAACGCTGGGACTGCCACGTTTTTAATTATGGGCCCGGCTTGTACACGCGCTTGTCCCTACTGCGATATTGATTTTGAGAAAAAACCCAAACCACTAGACCCCACAGAACCTACACGATTGGCAGAAGCTGTTCGCCGTATGAACCTTAATCATGTAGTCATCACTTCTGTAAATCGAGATGACTTGCTGGATGGCGGTGCATCTCAGTTTATGGCGTGTATTGATGCAGTTAACTCTGTTTCACCCAACACCACAATTGAGGTGCTAATTCCTGACTTATGCGGTAATTGGAATGCTCTGGAGTTAATTCTACAGGCTGCACCAGAGGTATTAAACCACAATACCGAAACTGTTCCACGCCTATATCGTCGGGTGCGTCCCCAAGGAAACTACGATCGCACATTAGAATTATTGCAGCGCACTCGCCAACTTTCTCCTAGTGCCTACACTAAATCTGGCATCATGGTTGGACTCGGTGAAACTGATGCCGAAATCCGCCAAGTCATGCAAGACTTACGCTCTGTGGATTGCGACATTTTGACCATTGGACAATATCTCCAACCCAGTCAAAAACACTTGCAAGTAAACGAATTTGTCAATCCCGAACAATTTGCTGCTTGGAAGGCATTCGGCGAAGAAATTGGATTTTTACAAGTTGTTTCTTCACCATTGACAAGAAGCTCCTATCATGCAGAACAAGTCAGAGAATTGATGGAACGTTACCCACGCTCAAAAGTTAGGAGTTAGGAATTAGGAATTATGAGTGAGCAGATGTACTCCAACACAAAACTTTCCGTTGCAATTCTGGGTGCAGGTGCTTGGGGTGCATCTCTGGCAAATCTCGCTGCTGCAAATGGTCATCAGGTGCGCGTGTGGTCGCGTCAAGGTTCCCAAACTCTGGAAGCAGTTTTAACAAATGCCCAAATAATCCTATCCGCTATCTCAATGATTGGTGTGAGAGATGTTGCTTCCCAAGTTCAATCTTTCCCCCTTTCTCCAGAGACAATTTTTGTGACGGCGACGAAAGGCTTAGATCCCCAAACCACTTGTACACCGTCACAAATTTGGCAACAAATATTCCCTAACCATGCAGTGGTTGTTTTGTCTGGGCCTAATTTATCAAAAGAAATTCAGATGAAATTACCAGCAGCCACGGTGGTAGCCAGTAACATTCCCACGCCTGCGGAAGTAGTGCAGTTAGTATTTTCTTCTCATCGTTTCCGAGTATACACCAATCCCGACCCCTTGGGGGTAGAACTGGGGGGAACACTGAAAAATGTGATTGCGATCGCAGCTGGTGTGTGCGATGGTTTACAACTGGGAACCAATGCCAAAGCTGCCTTAGTCACCCGTGGACTTACCGAAATGGTTCGCATCGGCAACAACTGGGGTGCAAAGACAGAGACATTTTATGGTTTATCGGGTCTAGGAGATTTATTAGCAACGTGCAATAGTCCCTTAAGTCGCAATTACCAAGTCGGCTATCAGTTAGCTGGTGGTAAGTCACTTACAGAAACTCTCGCAAATTTACAAGGAACTGCTGAAGGAGTAAACACTTGCCGAGTTTTGATGCAACGAGCCAAGCAACAAAACATCGCAGTCCCAATTACCGAGCAAGTTTATCGGTTACTTCAAGGCGAAATCACACCCGAACAAGCACTTGATGAACTGATGTTGCGAGATATCAAGCCAGAGTACAACTATTAGAATACCGATTCAAGAATCAAAAACAATAGGCTTGATATCCCAATACAGTTCAGTTAAGCTTCTCTTCCTTTGCGTCCTTTGCGGTTCGTTAAAAAAAGGATTTTAGCCTTAACTTGGACTAGCCCTTTCAAGGTGACTCGTAAAATCTCTGTTTTTCTCTCTGCGCTCTTTGTGCATCTGCGGTTTAAAAGTAATTTATTTAACCACAGAGACGCAGAGAACACAGAGTTAAGAGATTAAAGAGGAATTTTTTGAGCCAAATTTTTACTCACCTTGAAAAGGCTAGTCCTACAGTATTGCTTTTATCACTCCTATGAAATAAGAAAAACCCTCCAGATGATTGAAATATCCAAAAATCTGAAGGGTTGATGTCAATACGGTTCAGTCAAGGGTTATTGGTGTAGATAACTGGTCTAGAGAAGACGCGATAAATCGCCGTCTCCACAAGGGTTTTGTTACTCTATCTGAACTTTATTGGGGTTGTGTTTGATTTCCGCAATTTTGGTAACTTTTATGCTTTCCAGGCGAAACTAGCTATTGGTTGCCAACTTGAAAATATTGGCTGTAATTCCCAGACTTTCTTCAAAAAGTGACTCGCGACCCCAACGTTGTACCTGCTGACTCAGCAATGCTTCCGCCTTCTGTTCAGAAAGTGAAGTCACCTGTTGAAACAGACCGGCAGATTGGGCACCGCCGTGGGTTTCCATCCGCATACAGCCACCAGTTTCCGAGCAAATTACTGTACCACAGTCTGCCTTCGGATTGGTCGAGCTGAGGCGCAAAGCAATCAAGTCGCCAGCAATCTCGCCCACATCAGCTAGGGGAACACCCGCTAATTCTGCTTCTACTTGCCGTTGGTCTTGGGCAATAAAGTGAATGCGAGTGATGTCGTAATCTCCGATTTCCTTTTGATAAGAAACTGGCTGCCATTGTAGACGACTTGCCAGCCAACCCAAAAACAGCAATGCTTGTGCGGGGTTGCCTTTTTCGTAATCAATAGTTACTCGGTCAACTTCCCGAAGGGCAGCCCGACGGTTAGGTGAGTCGTAGGCTTCAGCTGTCAATTCCTGCCAAGCTGAGAGGCGACGCCAGTTGAGGTCAGCGAGAGGAACTCCACTATCTACCAATTCTTGCAGGCGGAGTAAATCACTTTCTGGCTCATTAAAGCGGCAAGAATCCACAATTACATTATTACAAACTGCTGCCAGCCGCTTGAATAGAGCGTTGTTGGGTACTGGTGTTGCTTTCCACCAAAGAAACTTCGGTAAGCCGCCAATCAACAATGCTGGAAGCATACCACCGATGCGTTCCAAGGCAGCAGCAGTACCACTGAGAGTGATGTATTCGCAACAGATTAGTGTACTTGACGATTGCTTTTGAATGGGACAATAGGCCGAAACTTGAGCCTTCACCCCTTCATCTTCGCCAGTAATGGGAAATAGGGCAATAATCCGACAAGGGTTGCGGAGGGCGATTTCATCAGCAATTCTGGGACTTGGGGCATTTAAGCTGGGGAGTTCAATAGAACCATTATCTCCCGTAGCCCCATTTCCTTGACGTTTGATGAATTCTTCTCTCAAGATAGCTAGGGTTTCAGGTGTTGCTGTTCCAGTATTTGGCAGTGCATATTTTGTCTGCACTTGCCGCAAAGCAGCTTCCATTTGAGGCCCTAAAATCCCGTCAAGCGGGCCATTGTAAAATCCCAAAGTAGCCAGAAGATACTGGGTTTCTTCAGGTTCATAAACCACTAAGGTAAATGTCGTGGCCCGAGTAGCAGCAGGAAGCCCGCCATCCTCGCCAGTAATGCCGTAACTTTGCCAAATTTGATTAAGTTCCGCTTCTATTTCGTTAAGCGAAATATCTTTTGGCGCCTGAAGTGAAAAAATTGTAGAAGCTTGGGGAGCCATAGTAGTTTTGAGTTGTCAGCTTTGTTTGGTGAATAAGTTAGGAGTTAGGAGTTAGGAGTTAGGAGTTAGGAGTTAGGAGTTGGGAGTTAGAATAACTGAAATTATTAACTCAAAAACTCATAATTTATTACTTCTAACTATTAACTCATCACTCCTAACTTTTTACAGTCTGCGCCAGCGACGGCCATCTTGGTTAATTAAAAATTCTGCTTCTGCTGGTTCCCAGGTTCCGGCTTCATACTGGGGAATAGTATTGGCGTCGGCGGGTGCATCCCAAACGGAAAGGGCTGGAGTTACTACCTGCCAAGCTGCTTCTACTTCATCCGCGCGGGTGAACAATGTTTGATCGCCCATCATACAATCAAGGAATAAGCGATCGTAGGCATCGGATGTAGCTTGGATGCCAAAGGAACCATAACTAAAGTCCATATCAACGGAACGGGTACGGAATTCTGCGCCTGGCATTTTCACATCGAAACGCAGGGAAATACCTTCATTCGGCTGAATCCGCATCGTCAAAATGTTGGCGTTTGTTTGTTGGGCGGCAGATTGGAACATCCGAGACGGAACTTCGCGGAAATGAATGGAAATCTCACTGACTTTTTTCGGCATCCGCTTCCCGGTACGCAAGTAGAAAGGTACACCTTTCCAGCGCCAGTTATCTACCAAAAACTTCATGGCGACGTAGGTCGGTGTAGTGGAGTTAGGATTAACACCTGGTTCTGTCCGATACCCTGGCGCTGCTTGACCCTTCATCCAGCCAGCACTGTACTGACCGCGTACTGCTGACCGGGACAGATTGTGAACATCAGCTAAACGAGTAGCTTGGAGTACCTTCACTTTTTCTGTGCGGATGCTGTCGGCATCCATTGCGTTGGGTGCTTCCATCGCCGTTAGACAGTAAAGTTGCATGAGGTGGTTTTGCAACATATCCCGTAGTGCGCCGGCGCTTTCATAGTAACCAGCCCGGTCTTCCACTCCCACGGTTTCTGCCACGGTAATTTGTACGTGGTCAACAAATTGACGATTCCACAAGGGTTCAAAAATCGCATTGGCAAAGCGAAACACCAGCAAATTCTGGACTGTTTCTTTACCCAAGTAGTGGTCAATGCGGTATACTTGGTTTTCTTTACAATATTTCTGTACCACTTGGTTAAGACTTTGGGCAGAAGCCAAGTCTCGACCAAAGGGTTTTTCAACTACTAGACGATGTTTGTAGGGATCTTCTAGCATCCCGGCACTTCCTAGCTGCTTAATCGCTTCGGGAAAGAATGAGGGGGCAACTGAGAGGTAGAACATGCGATTACCTCGCGTGCCCCGCTTTTCATCTAATTCGCTCAATAAGTTTTTTAGTTTCTGGTAGCCTTCGGCGTTGTCTATATCCCCAGGGCTGTAGAACAGACCTTGAGAGAAATCTTGCCAGAGTTCCCCTAAATCGACATCAGGATGGGCTTCTTCCATGCCCTTTTGCATTTGTTCACGGAAGTACTCATGGCTCCATTCTCGACGCGCCACACCGACAATGGTGGTTTCTGGGGGAATACGCCGTTCTCGCCGCAATTTGTAAAGTGCTGGCACTAGTTTGCGCCAGGTGAGATCGCCAGAAGCGCCAAAGATAACTATAATCTGGGGTTCGGGCATCCCTTGTTGTTGCAGACCAACGCGCAAGGGATTTTCTAGCAGACTAACCATAGGAATTTTGGATTTTGGATTTTGGATTTTGGATTGGGGAAAGGGAAAGGGGGAAAGGGGAAGGGGGAAAGGGGAAGAACTATACCTTTACCCTTTACCCTTTACCCTTTAACCTTTTCCCTCTTCTGTTCCCTACACTGGTGACAATACCTTGATCTTGTCTTCTAAAGAGTTCATCAAGGACTGGAAGGGCTGGATAAACTTGTCGATACCTTCGACTAAGAGTTCATCCATTACGGTATCGAGATCGATGTTGATGTCGGGATCTTTGAGGTTTTCGATCAGTGTGTAAGCTTTGTCTACATCTGTTTCTAAGCGATCGCTCACGTTACAATGATCGGCACAAGCTTTAATGGTCGCTGGTGGTACGGTGTTAACGGTGTCTCGACCAATCAACTCTTCGATATACATCACGTCTCTGTAGTCGGGGTCTTTGGTGCTGGTACTAGCCCAAAGTAGGCGTTGTACTTTAGCCCCTTTTGCTGCCAAATCTTGCCAACGCTCGCTTCTAATGATTTTCTTGTATTCTTGGTACGCAATCTTAGCGTTAGCGATCGCAACTTTCCCTTTAACAGCTTTTAGCTTTGCTTCCACTGCAATATCATCAACGCCTTTTTTTAACTTAGCATCAATTTTGGCGTCAATGTTGCTATCAATCCGGCTGAGGAAGAAACTAGCAACTGAAGCAATTTTACTGATGTCTTTCCCCTCAGCCAGCCGTTTTTCTAAGCCCTGAATATAAGCCCAAGCTGTGTTTACATAGCTTTCTACAGAAAACAGTAGCGTAATATTGACATTTATCCCATCAGCTATTACCTGTTCCACTGCTGGCAAACCAGGTTCAGTACCGGGAATTTTAATCATCAAATTTTCCCGACCAATTTCTTGGAAATAGCGTCTGGCTTCGGCTATGGTTGCTTCAGTATCATGGGCAATGGTTGGCGGGACTTCAATACTCACATAACCATCTAGTCTATTCGAGGCTTCATAAACAGGGCGTAAAATATCACAAGCATTACGGATATCTGCAAAAACTAGGGATTCGTAAATTTTGTATGTCGGTAAGCCAGACCGAATTCCGGCTTCGATATCGGCATCATAAATAACGTTACCAGCGATCGCTTTTTCAAAGATAGCAGGGTTAGAAGTAATCCCAGATATACCTTGATTTTCAACCAGGTCTTTGAGTTCGCCTGATTGAATAATGTCACGGGTCAAATTATCCAGCCAGATACTTTGACCGTATTGGTTAATTTCTAGTAGATGATTGGTAGCCATAGCTAGTTTATTTCACTCCTGTATAGTGATGCTTCTAAGTAAAGTTGGCAAAACCCATCAAATATTGATGGTTACTTTTGAATTGTGGCGTTGCCAATTACTTATTGCATCGGCCAGCTGAGATAATCCTTAATTGATCTTCAAAAAGCGCTATTTTGCATTCCCAATCCTAAATCACCATGATTAACGTTTAATTAATGGCAGATGCTAGACGCATCCTGATACTTTTGTCTCTATCTTCGTAGTCCAGCATGGCAAAAATAACTATCCAGTTGAAAAAAGTTCAAAAATTTAATTAATTTACAAGCTTTTTTTCTCCTGTCTTCTGCCTTCTCAAACTAATGTCCGTTTTGAATAAAAGACTCCACCTTTGCTACATCCTCTTTGCTACCAATAATTAAAGGCGTGCGCTGGTGCAGTTTTTTCGGCACTACATCCAAGATATCCATTAGTCCGGTGGTAGCACGACCGCCTGCTTGCTCAATCAAAAAGGCCAAAGGAGCGGTTTCATAAAGCAAGCGCAACTTTCCTTCTGGATTTTGAATTGTACCGGGGTAGAGAAACACACCGCCTTGAACCAAAATTCTATGGATGTCGCTCACCATTGCGCCGCTATAACGAGCGCTGTAACCTTCTGTACGATGAACGTAGCGGATGTATTCTCGAATCGATTCTTCCCACTGCCAGAAGTTACCTTCGTTCACGCTGTAAACAGAACCGTGCTTAGGAATACGGATATTTTCTTCTGTGAGAATAAACTCTCCTAAGCTGGGATCGAGAACAAAGGAATGAACCCCCTTACCTATAGTATAAACCAGCATTGTGCAAGGCCCATACAGGATATATCCAGCAGCAAGCTGCTTACGGCCATTGGTCAGCAGGTCAGTTGCCTTACCATCGCTATCAGTTCCTTCTTGTTGGCGAATGGCAAAAATGGAACCTAAACTGAGATTATTATCAGTGTTGGATGAGCCATCAATTGGATCGTAGAGCAGGGTATAGCGTCCAATGGGGCAATTTTCGGGAATGTAATAGGGATTTTCCATTTCCTCAGAAGCCAGGCGACAGACTAAGCCGCTTTGCTTAAACACTGAGATAAATACATCATTGGCATAAACATCCATCTTTTTGACGGATTCGCCTTGGACATTAACTTCCCCAGTAAATCCAAGAACGCCTTCCATTAAACCAGCACGACTCATACGACGAGCAACCAGTTTGCCGGCCAGGGCAATGCGATTCATCAGCGCACTTAAATCCTGTGCATCTGGCGAAAAACTCTGAAGTTGCTGGAGGACGTGACGAGATAAGGTTGTACAATCACGATCTAAAGCTCTGTCTGTAGAGTCGTAAGTAGATAAGTCTAAAGATTCTGGCGTTTTAGCCATTTTTATGTTCTCCGCAGCCACTAGCTGTTAGTTGGGTGTTAGTCGTGTATGGCAACTTATAGTTGCTGCTTCTATCTTAGAAAGGTAATTTGCTAACTTAGATGCGACTTTAGATAAACTAAAGAAATGAATCTTCAGTGACCCCACGCTCAGAGCAAAGATACGTAGTACAGCACGGCGGAATTAACAATTCAAAATTCAAAATTAAAGAAATTTCAGACGTTCGCGTAGCGTCTCGTAGAAAAGAGAAGTGCCTTGCGTGCGTCCAAACAGTTTTAAGGTACTACTGTCATCCAGATGTCACCAAAGCAGAGTGCCCAGACTTTTAAATTCCTACTCACCTACTACTCAAAAATGGGCTGAGAATGCTTGTAATCTAATTAGGTGGTAATTCTAAACTAATTTCACCCAACAACCCTTTGCGAAAATCTGTTAAAAGTTGCCTTGCAGCTCGCTCTATATCACCTTTGTAACGATTCTCCGCTAAGGTATGTAAATAGGTATCTCCGGTGTCTGATGTCGAATCGAGCTGGTAACGAGACTCTAATGGTTTTTTTGGTAATAAATCTGCGGCTACAGCGTCCAAATAGTTCAGTAAATCCACTAGGGCTGCTGCTACTAGCTGGTTATCGTAAGATGCTTCACCGATATCATCACAAATAGCTAATTTTAATGCTGCGTCTTGGTCTTCTAATCTTAGAGGAATTACACCAGGAGCATCTAGCAATTCCAAATGTTCGGAAATTCGCACCCAGCGTAGTTGACGAGTTACCCCAGGACGGGCGGCACTTTCCACTACTCGCCGTCCCAACAGGCGGTTAATTAAAGCTGATTTACCGACATTAGGAAAACCAATCACCACAGCCCGCACCGGACGGGGTAACATCCCGCGATCGCTTCTTCTTTGATTGAGTTCTACCCCAGCGGCTTGTGCTGCCCGTGCTACTTCTGCTATACCTTTACCATGTTGTGCGTTGGTAAAATAAGGGACTTCTCCTTGACGTTTAAACCAATCAATCCATAGCGATCGCATTTGCGGCGTAATCATATCTACTCGGTTAAGTATCAACACCCGTGTTTTACCTTCCACCCACTCCCCTATTTGGGGATGGTGAGTCGCTAAAGGAATCCGGGCATCTCGTACCTCAAATACTACATCTACGCGCTTCAGATGTTCTTTGAGTTTCCTTTCGGCTTTTGCAATGTGACCTGGATACCATTGAATCAGGTTTAATCTATAGTTTTGAGTTATGGCCATTTTTGATTATTAACTATTAATTACTTATTATCGCCAATAAGAGGGATTGGGGATTAGGGACTGGAGACTGGGGAGAATAATAGACTCCTAACTCAGTACTCCTAACTCAGTACTCATTACTCATCACTCTCTTTGGCTTGATGTAAAATTAGACGATTACCATCAGGGTCATAGGCATAAATTTCTCTGCCGTGGGAAGCAATGGAAATTTCTCCTGGTGGAGGATAGCCCAAAGATGTTAGGTGAGCGATCGCATCTTCTAAATTGCTCACCTCTAAACACAAACTTATCTTACTTTTGGTATAGAAATAAAGTGGTACAGGGGTCGTAGTTTTGGCGGTTCCCGTTCTTAACGCAGCATTAGCGAGTCCGAGAGTGTCACTTTCAAACCCTAAAGGATTGTCGTTACACATTAGTTCAAATTCAGATTCGTTTGTGTTCTTTGGTTGAAAAATACCTAATCGCATACCAACCAAATTAAACTCAGCATAGATATTTGGTGTCAAAAGAATCGGCTTTTGCTCCAACAATTTAGTATAAAAATTTACTACGTTTTTCCAATTAACTGATGCTATGGTGACAAATGCCTTAGTGTAATGTAAAACCATATTTGCCTATTGCCCTTTGAACTTTTTTAATTATATTTTTGACTTTGCCTGAAAAATAAGTAAGCATTAACACTAGTAGTCTGCCAACCCAAAAATGCTAAGTGAGGACTGGGTAAAGGGGAAAGGGTAAGAGATTTAAACCCTTTACCCCGCCAAGTTCACTTGGCGAACTACTAGTACAACACGGTGTAAATAAACCACCCATTTCAATACTTGTCGGGTTTTGGAGAAAAGGGGAAGGGCAAAGGGGAAACAAAAAACCTTTAACCTTTAACCTTTAACCAAAACCCAATTCCGAGTTAAAAATGCAAAACCTACGCAGTATTACTACCCATTTAGAATAGCCAGAAAGCTTACAAAATAAACATTCTTTCTTTTTACTTTTGCCTTCTTGTACTAGTGATATTGAAATGAAGTGATTATAATGAATCCCCACATAAGAATTTATATTGCACCCAAACCCAATTCAAAATATATTTTGTATAACTTGTCACAAGCAAATGGGGTATTGGATACTTGGATTGCCTTTAAAAAAACACGAACATCCAGAATGTGCAGGCAAAAGGCTAGCAACAGAAAGTATGGAGCGATGAAAACATCTACTCGATTGAATTCGCACGCGACACTACATCTGTTTTATAAAGTATTACATATGTGCAGAGAGAATCACCTATAACTAAACTAAAGTTTCTGTTACCCTGAAACTAAAGACTTACTTTTTGTAGATTAGTCAGATTACGATTTAGAGCGCTAATATTACCATTAGAAATATCTGCTATGTCATTAGGTTAAAATTAACGCATATAACTAGTACAGTACGGCGCAAATAAACATACCATTTCAAATGGTGCAATAGCTTGGAATACAATTCTTTTGACTTTTGACTTCCGCCTTGCGGTACTAGATGTTTTTGCCTAATTATCAACAGTAAATACCTTAAAGCCTTATTTTTTGATACAGACTAGTACAACACGGCATAAATAAACCACCCATTTCAATACTTGTCGGGTTTTGGAGAAAAGGGGAAGGGCAAAGGGGAAACAAAAAACCTTTAACCTTTAACCTTTAACCTTTAACCTTTAACCTTTAACCTTTAACCTTTAACCTTTAACCTTTAACCAAAACCCAATTCCGAGTTAAAAATGCAAAACCTACGCAGTATTACTACCCATTTAAAATAGCCAGAAAGCTTACAAAATAAGCATTCTTTCTTTTCACTTTTGCCTTCTTGTACTAGCTAATTTAGGATGATTGCATTTACGTCCTATAGCCTAGCCACATAAAGGCTTTGAAGGTTTTCGGAGATGTCTATTTGATAAAAACCTATAGGCAGATATATCACACTATTACGTAAAGATATGTAATAGTGTGTTGAACTTTTTTATCTATTTGATGGCTGGATTAATTACTTATATCTAAGTATATGCCTATAAAACCATCATTCGATATTTAACCTAAAGGCTTGTCTTGCCTACCTCAATCCATTTTTTAATTCGTTGAACTAAGGTTAATTTTAATGAATTCTCTCTCTAAGTAATTGTTCTTCTAAAGCCGCAATGCGATTGTATGCTGCTGTTAATTGTGCTGTCAGTCGTTGTATTTGAATTTCTGGTGTGATGTTATCTCCACTTTGGCGATGCATGTCTAGATAAATACCATCTGTCAATACATCCTTGTGTTCCATTTCTGGATTTAAATTATTACGTCCTTTGAACTGATAGCCACCAGCTACGCCATTTCCCTGATAATTATCCTTTGCTTGTGTATTCGCTAAAGAACACTCTGAAAAAGCTTGAGTGACTTTACCATCAAGCTGCTCAATTACTTGGCATAGGGCATCCAGCTTTTGGCTTAAAGTCAGGATTTGCTGCTCTAATAGCTCCATTTAATACCTTTATCCGTACATTTTCTCTATGTTATTCAATTTACTCCCAACCTTAACGATACTTATGGATTATTTAAGTATTGATAATTTTTGATGGAAATATGACATTTAAATCATTATTTCTAAATATAAGTAAAGTTTCACCATAAGTACCACTAAGGAAATTTATGGTGAAAAATTAGTTTTTAGGTAGCTTTTTGCCAAAAAACTCGCTTATTCGAGTCAAATATGCAAAATTACCGGTATTATAAACGAAAAATACCGATAATTTTAAAACTCTACTTTTTCAGGTAGTTAGCTGCTGGTAAATCTCTGCTTAATATTAGGTATAATCAAAAATCTCAAATCCCAAATCAATGGATCGACGGTCTTTTTTGCTAGGTACAAGCACATTGGCACTTTCACAACTGCTTTTTGGCTGTAGTGGAAACAAGCAGACGCAACTAAAAGTACAGTTATTAAAAGGTTCTATACCTGGTCAGGTGGTGAATCAGTTCCACAAAGGTTTGCAGCAACAGGTGCAGTTAAAGTTTGCTCCTGTTGAGCAGATACAGGATTTATTTCAGCAGTTACAAAGTTGGCAGCAAAAACCCAAGACCAGCGATGAGGAGGGATGGAGTCGCTTTATACCCTTTAGGCAAGGTCAAAAAACACCTGAGGCAGACCTAGTAACATTAGGAGATTACTGGTTAAAAGCAGCTATTGAGCAGAAATTGATTCAACCACTCCAAGAAGTACAGGGAAACCAATTAAAACAGTGGTCTACTTTAGATGAAAAGTGGAAGAAATTAGTAACGCGAAACGACCAAGGTAATTTGGATACTCAAGGGAAGGTGTGGGGTGCGCCTTATAGATGGGGTAGTACGGTGATTATTTATAACCGTGACAAGTTCCAAAAGTTGGGATGGGCACCCAAAGATTGGAGTGATTTATGGCGAGACGGTATGCAGCAGCGCATTTCCCTACTCAATCAACCACGAGAAGTTATTGGCTTGGTCTTAAAGAAGCTCGGAAAATCTTATAATACAGAAAATCTTGACCAAGTACCAGACTTGGAAAAGGAATTACAGACATTAAATCAACAAGTAAAGTTCTACAGTTCCAATCACTACTTGGAACCTCTAATTATGGAAGATACTTGGCTAGCGGTTGGTTGGTCAAGCGATGTGCTGCCAGTTTTGGCACGTTACCCGCAACTTGCCGCTGTGATCCCCCAGTCAGGAACAGCAATGTGGACAGATTTATGGGTACGTCCAGCAGGGATTGCTAAAGGTACTTTATCAGATCAATGGATTGATTTTTGTTGGCAACCAAGTACAGCTAAACAAATTTCGGTGCTGACTAAAACTAATTCGCCAATTTCTACAAATATTACCGCTTCCGATATTCAAGAACCATTATGGAGTTTGTTAGAGAGCGATCGCAACGTTTTCGATAAAAGTGAATTTTTACTTCCCTTACCACCATCAGCAATAAAACAATACGAGTCTTTATTCGCCAAAATTAAAGTTTAATTGGGAATTGGGAATTGGACATGGGGCATTGAAAAGAGGCAGAGGGGCAGGGTGCAGGGGGTGGAGGGGAAAATTCTTCTCCCTGCTCCCAGTCCCCAGTACCTATAAAGAACGCTGGAACCCTATCTTGTTCTTAACAGTTGTTTGGATACTGCATAAAGCTGGACTTGTACTAAAGTTGCAAGTGTAGGTTGCCAAGGGTTCTTTTTGATAATTGAATACTCGGACGTTGTAGCCAAAGTTTCGGGCGGCACTACCCAAGCGATTTACAAAGTCGTAGCGTTCTACATACTCTAGTAAGCTCCAAATTTGCTGATTTACGATCAAGTCTACTCGTGCAGGTTCTTTGTCTGAAGCTGGATATGCTATCCAATTATCCAATAGCTTTTTCTCAGAGTTTTGTTGTGCCCACCATAAACTAGGAACGGTTAATCGTTCTGGATGAATGGTGTTAGCTGTGATTATATAGTCTTTTGGCTTGGTCAATAAGTCTAGTTCTAAAGGCGCACTAGAAGGTGATGGTATTATGGGTGTTTGTGCTAGTGAGGGTGGAACTAATAAAGTGGTAAGGCTAATGGTTAGTAGTAATGAAAATGATATCTGGCGATCGCTGCGCCCGCTGTTCGCAAAGCGTCTCGTAGAGAAAGCATCTAACAATTTGGGTATATACATAACTGATACTAATTCATAATTCATCATGAAGGTATAAGTTAAAATTCGCACAAATTAAAGTTTAACGGCAACGATGCGAATTCTTCGATAATCTGCTGTCCAAATTCCTTGTTGATATAGTGTTGGCTTCAGATATTCCTCAATGACGGGAATTATTTTTATTTGTTGCTCAGGTGAAAGTCCAGCTAAGAAAGAGCCAGCGAACATTTTAATCCAGTTTGCGATGCCAGCTTCTCCGTCTGCTAAAGGAGTGGGACGAGGAAAGAGGATAGCATAAATGGCATCAAAGCCTTGTTGTTCTAGTAGAGTTGTGTACTCACTGATACTGGGGTAATACCAAGGATTCTCTACTTGTGTTTGGGGGATACCAATGGATTCTAAAGCGCTGTATAAGGCTGTGACGATCGCTTGCACATTTCCCTTACCACCAAATTCTGCGACAAAACGCCCTCCGGGTTTTAGTGCTTGATGTATGGAAGCGAGCGCGCTATCTGCTTCTTTCACCCAATGTAATACAGCGTTAGAAAACACCGCATCAAAGGGCTGTTCAACTTGAAAATTTGTCGCATCCGCAACATCAAAGCGGATATGGGGATAGTTTTCTCTTACCTTTTCAATCATCGCAGGTGCGCTATCAATTCCCCAGACTTCAGCCCCCGCTTGGGCAATTTTATCTGTGAGTTGTCCAGTACCACAGCCCAGATCCAAAATGGATTCTCCTGGTTTGGGGTTAAGGAGTTTGAGTAAGTCTTCACCATACTGCCAGACAAAGGTGTGTTTATCTTCGTAAAGGGAAGTGTCCCAATTATTATTAGCGATCGATAGATTGTTCATAAGTGGTGAAATTACAGAGTGTTGATTTTTCGATCAATGTGCCTTGGGTTGATCGCCGCCTATTCATCACAGTAAAAAAGATTTTTAATTATGTCCAATATATATTTTCACCTTAATTAATATTTTAAAGATATGAATTCAGGTAACAGATGGAACTAAGACACCTGCGCTACTTTGTCACCTTGGCAGAGGAACTACACTTTGGAAAGGCAGCAGAACGATTACATATTGCTCAACCTCCCCTAAGTCAACAAATTCGTCAGCTAGAGCAGGAATTGGGTTTTGAACTGTTTTACCGCACGAAACGAAATGTACGGTTAACAGAAGCGGGGCAAGTATTTCTGGGTGAAGTTCAGCAAATTATGAGGCAATTACAACAGGCAATCCAAGTCGGGCAGCAAACAAGTCGGGGCGAAATTGGACAATTGGTGGTTGGCTTTGTCAGTTCGGCGGCGTATAACATTTTGCCAACGATCCTGCGAACTTTTCGTAGTCAGGTTCCTGGTGTAAGCATCGAGTTGCATGAACTGACTACAGATCAACAGTTAGAGTGGTTACGAGAAGGTCGAATGGATGTAGGATTTCTGCGTCCACCTGTGGAAGACAATAAATTTAGTTGCGAAACAATTTTTCAAGAGCCTCTGATGGTGGCATTACCTGAAGCACATTTGTTAGCGAATCAATCTGATATTTGTTGGCGATCGCTAGCCAATGAACCGTTTATTTTATTTCCCAGGATATTAGCACCAGGGCTTTATGACTTAATTATCAGTCTGTGTCAGCAAGCAGGCTTTAGTCCCAAGGTTGTTCAAGAAGCCATTCAGATGCAGACGATTGTTAGTTTGGTAGCAGCCGAGATGGGTATTGCGATCGTGCCAGCATCTTTGCAAAATCTGCAACGCATTGGCGTAGTTTATAAAACATTACAAGAACCTAGCCCAAAAGTAGCGTTCGTTGCAGACATTGGCGTAGCGATCACGATGATTTGGCGAAAAAACGAGACATCCCCAACCGTGCTGAGGCTTGTGGAGATAGTTAAACAAACTGCCCAGCAGTGGTGAATATGGCGGCTTACAACAATAAGAAAATATTTGGTTACAACTAAAAACAATCATTCCAGGGTTTTATTTTAATGTCAACGTGGATGCTTTTTGGGTTGAATTGTCGTTGCCTTAAAGTAATCCTCTAAAGCACGAATTAATCGTGTTTATTTGTCCATTCTCTCCGCTCCTTCGAGGTGAGTGCACCCCTCTTAAAGAGATCCGAGAGGTCGTTGGTGTCCGGTGAGTTTGCATCACCCAAAAATCCGCCGCCTGGTGCGTATACACCGAATAGTTCCTCCCAACTTTTCAGGTCAGACGAATGAGTGTAATTTACGAAGCTTTCATAGGCGTTGCCTTTGGCCAGAGGTGAGATCACGATTTCCTCCAGGGTGTGGCTGAAGTCGTTCTGGTTAGTACCTTCAGTCTCATCCCACCAGATCACGATCGCACCATCATCCTTGTAAGCATCGGAGCGCATGATCTCTGGAATGATCGTGGCAAGAAAATTGTCACCCTGGGCAATTGCGGACTGATCGCCTGTGTAATGCACCCCATGATAATCAAAGCCATTAGTCAACGCCGTGTGTGAATCGTTGAATTGGTCTGGTGTAATCAGGGTGTAAGTAGCAACCTTATTATGAGCCAGGTCTTCCTTTAATTGTTGCAATGGTGCATATTTAAATGCTAGAGGATTTGCTGGTGTTGGGTCATTACCGCCGTTGGTATCAGTGAAAAACAGATGACCATCGTGTTTAGTAGCGAAATTATATTGATGGCTACCGTTGTAGGGGTTAGTGTAATCAGGTGATGTACCACTGAAGCTGGTCAGAGGGACAGTCCATTGGTTTTGAGGTAGAACCGTGTTGGTAAGCAAACCATTAGCATTTTTTGCCAGGTCAATGTCTTCCTGGTAGGATTTCCAAGAGATACCAGCTTTTTCAAGTAAAGCACTGAGATGGAGTGTCGTATTCTGGTTAGTGCCACCAGGATTTTTGTAAGGATCATTATCGTTCAACACGCCGAAGTTATCGCCGGCTTCTTGCCAAATATAGTTTGGCTCGGACGGGTGGATGCTCGGATTATTGCCGGATGGTGTAGCTAGAACGTTATGGTAAGCACCAGCCCAGGAAACCTGAGCGGCATTCTGATTTCCGGGGGTAATGAGGCTATTCTGATAGGGCGCTGCGGGATTGCCGAATATCTGGTGGGGCGCACTTGTATCGCTGCTGGGTTGCGTGAAGTTGTGGTTCTCCATATCTATGACAAAGATATGTTTGATCCTTCTGCCTCTTTCATCCTGTTCAAACTTTTCGCCCTTCTCGAACCTTCCAACGCTTTCACCCTTTTCCGCTACTACCGCGTGTACGCTTAGGAGGCTCGCAGCCACAAACGCAACGGGAAGAATCGCCCACTTAAATAACTTTAGTTGCATTGATTTTTACAAAATGATTGTAAGCCTCACAAAAATACTGATATAGGTTTAAGCACTAACTATTAGAGCTTTAAGGAAACATTAACATCAACGTTGAGTTTATAACGCAATACAGTTCGGATAAGCCCAAAGCACTTGTAGAGACGGCGATTTATCGCATCTCGAAAACCCAAAATTGTTGCCAGTAGCCCTTAACTCAAGCGTATTGGTTTATAACGTTAATTCGCCTGAATAGACGTTGTTTCCAAAATAGATACAAAATTTTGTAAAATCTTCCTGATTACTCGTTTTAGCTTTATCTAGCGAGGTTTTATGTCGATTTAGTAAGAGCCTTCAATAACTTCTCTAATCTACTTAGTTTCAAATTCTGGGACAATGCGACCCGATAATGGAAATCGGGCAATTTGCTCATAGCGTTGAGTTAATCGCTCAACCAGTCTTTGAGCATAATGAGGAGAATTTTGAGATATATATATAGGTATAAATAGAGGATAAATGATTAACGGCTGTTTCTGTCCAAAAAACTTTCACGGTTGCAATCCAAATTTTGCACATACTTCTTCAACAGAAAGAACTCTTCCCGTTTCACTATCACTTAATCCCGCTTCTATTGCTTGTCTTACATAAATTTCATACATTAAATCATCCCATGTCAAATTTTCTGGCAATTTGTCAATTAGCCGTTGTGCTTCTTCTTTGATATTTTTGATTTCCATGACATTCATTGACTACAATTACTTCTATCTGGTTATTGTAGCGATTCTCCTCAGTGAGGTGATACCAAGTAATTTGCTAAACTCTAAACCAGAGTCAGGAGTAAGTGTGATGTTTCAAGCCTTACCAAAAACGATCGCTTTTGAAGAATTCCTCAATTGGAAGCCAGATGGCGGAGGCTATGAACTACACGATGGGGCTGACGATGGAGGGCAAACGGTATCAAGCACCTCAACGTTGGGAACAGGAAAAATTACTCAACCTATACAAGGCAAAACTCAAGCTTGAAGAGGTCATAGAACTACTAGGGGAATAGAGAGAGGGATAATTTACAGCAGTAATCAGCTGGTTTACGGCATCACAGCTTGTAAGCCATTTTTTATGTATCCTGAGCATTTTTAAGGAATAAGAAGCCAAAAGTATTGATATTGTGTTATTTGTGTCAGAAAATCAATTATGACCGCAATGCAGACACTCCCATAGGTCCACGAGTTACGCCTAATTGATTTTGCAACTTCAACTCTCGCCAGAGTTGGGAACCTGTAATTTCACCTTGCAGTAGTTGACGGTAGCGATGTATTGTTTGACTCACTTGCTCTGGTGTCTCATTTACAAACTCAATGCGGAAGTGACGTAATCCCAGTTCTATCAGACGTTGTACGTACTCGGCTCCCGTTTGAGCAGTGCCGTTAAATACAGTATTGCGGCAACCTACATCTGCTTTGAGAACGTGTTCAGTCCCCACACGGTCTTTTAATTTCACTTCCTGCTTTTCACAAGGTCGTCCACAGTTGGTATAATCTGTACCCGTTGATAGAAAGGCACAAAAAACACAATGCTCCATGTGAAACATCGGTATATGCTGATGGATTGTCACCTCAAACCACTGGGGAGGGCAACTGGTGAGCAGGTCTTGCAGTTGGGTAATATTCAGGTCATAAGATGCCGTCAGCCGTTCTAAACCAAAGCGTTGCTGAAAGTAATCTGCTGTTAAGGGATTAGCAACGTTGAGTGAGAAATCTCCAATACAACGGTCTGCGGCAAAAAATTGTAGTTGGTCATAGTTCCGTATCAAATAGCCATCTGCTTCACAAGCACGTACTTGCTGCAAAATCCAATTTTCCCCAGGTTTAGTAATTCGGGGTGGTGCAACCCAGATAGTGGGGAGTGGGAATTGTTGTCTGGGTTGACGTACTAGTTGTACTGCTTCTCGGTAGGCGCGGGGATCTTCAAATTCACAGTAGAGTGTTTCAACACCAGCTTTGAGGGCGGCTTGAAGCTGCTTGAGGTTTCGTACTAAGACGATGAGTGAGGAGGATGTGGGAGATGTGGGGGATGAGGAGGGGAGTAAGTCTTGGAAAGAGACATGAGAATGTAATTGCCAGCGTTTGGGTTGACTCCGCAATTCTTCCAACTGTGCAACTATTTCTCGCCGCATCCGGTTTAACTCACTGACGGGTAGCATAATCGCACCGTTGAGGTGGTTGGTTAGGGTTCCCAAACAGAAAGGGGTGTTACCTAAACGACCAAATTGTTCTTGTAAACGGTCTGTATCTAGGGGTTTAGTGTGTGCCTCCGCGAGTGAAATTGCAGACTCAATTTGGACAATATTACCGAGTTGATCGCGGGCGATCGCAATCAACGCCTGACCAACTTCTCCATAAATCTCCAAGTCAATCGGACGCTGAAATTGGGGGTTATCGCCAGCAAAACTTTGACGCAGTTGCTTATCTAATTCTGGATCGCTGGTTTTCCAAATGCGATCGCCTATATGCACTCGACGCAAGTTCAAGTCATTTCGCCCAAATGTCAGCATGGTTTCTTTACCTTTGGACACCACAGCATAAACCCGGCCGCCTTCTTCCTTCGCCTCTGGATGACCGCAGTCAAACACAATTCCATCCCCTGGTTTTAGAGGCGCTTCCAATTTGACTGTTACTTGTTCGTTGTGAATGCGGGTAACTTCACCTAAATAAACCCCACGCTTTTTACCAAAGCGGGCGTGAACTAATTCCTGATTATTAATCCCGCCAAACCAACCCGTGTAGAGTCCGCGAGAAAATGCCATTTCTAAGTTGTAGTGTTCTTGATTTGATTGACCTCTCCCCCAGCCCCTCTCCGAAACGGAGAGGGGAGCTTTTATTCCCCCTTCCCTTGCAGGGAAAGGGGTTAGGGGGTTAGGTCTTTCCAATTCCGTCATCACTTCATCCAAGGCTTGCCGATAAACACGGGTGACATTAGCAACATACTCTGGAGCTTTCAGGCGACCTTCAATTTTGAGACAAGTTACTCCTGATTTCACCAAATCGGGCAAAACATCTAACCCTGCTAAGTCTTGAGGACTGAGTAAATATTTGCGTTCTTTTAAATTGACAACTTCCCCATCAGCGATTAAATCGTAGGGCATTCGGCAAGCTTGGGCACATTCACCTCGGTTAGCAGAACGTCCGCCTAAAGCCTCGCTAGTCAAACACTGACCGGAATATGCCACGCACAAAGCACCGTGAACAAAGACTTCCAAGGGCAGCGAAGTTTGCTGTTGGGCAATCTGCTGCTGAATTTTATTGATTTCCTGAAGAGAACATTCACGCGCTAGCACCACCAATTGACAGCCGAGGGACTTGGCAAATTCCACCCCAGCCGCACTGGTGATGGTCATTTGGGTTGAAGCATGGATGGGAAAATCGGGTGACAGGTGACGGATGAGACGACATATACCCACATCCTGGATAATCACTGCATCCACACCTGCGGCAATAATTGTGCGGAGATATTGCTGCGCTTCTGCTAGTTCTTTGGGAAATATTAGTGTGTTGACAGTGACATAACCCTTTACGCCCCGGCGGTGCAAGAATGTCATCAATTGGGGTAAGTCTGCCTCAGTAAAATTTTGTGCCCGCATTCTGGCGTTAAACCGATCCAAACCGAAGTAAATCGCATCTGCTCCATTTTCCACAGCAGCTTTAGCACAGTCCCAGTTACCTGCTGGTGCAAGTAGTTCAGGACGTTGAAGGGAGAGTGAGGAAGGGGAGCGTAGGCGTAGCCCATCGAAGATATCGCTTTTCATTCAGGTTGGGAGGGTTAAGTAGTACCATAGTGATTTTATCTAAGTTAGTGGGGAAAGGGGTGAAGCTTTGTTATTTTGAAAATGGTGAGACATTTGGATTTTTCATCTTTGTCAAACGAGGATTTGATGTGGAATGCTGAAAAGCTCTTTTTGGAGTTAGACCGACAAGAGGCTATTTAATTAATAATGAAAAAACTATTATTTATCTGTAGCCAGAATAAATTGCGAAGCCCCACAGCCGAGGCTGTGTTTTCTGAATATGAAGGACTTGAAACTGACTCCGCAGGCTTAGACCATTATGCTGAAGTACCATTATCAACAGAGGCTATTCAATGGGCTGACATTATCTTTGTGATGGAAAAATCTCATAAAAATAAGCTCTCGAAAAATTTTCAGCCTTTGCTTAAAGATAAAAGAGTTATATGTTTAGATATCCCAGACGACTATGAATATATGGAACCAGCTTTAATTGAGTTATTAAAACAAAAAGTTTTACCCCTGTTAAAAATTAGACAATGAATATTCAAGAAGCATTTAATTCCGCCGCAGTAGATTACGATAACTTACGTCGTATTTTAATTCCCTGTTTTGATGACTTTTACAAAACAGCCGTTGAAATTATCTCAGGTGACGACACCGCACCGCTGAAGGTTCTAGATTTAGGTGCTGGTACTGGACTTTACTCAGGGATGCTTCAGTCCGTATTTCCGAATGCAGAGTTTACCTTACTAGACTTAGCCCCTGAGATGTTAGAGAAAGCTAAGTTTAGATTTAATCAAATGGGTAAATCTCCCAAAATATTAATTGGTGATTACGTTGACACTAATTTAGGTGATTCATATCATATTGTAATTTCTGCCTTATCAATTCATCATCTGTCAGATGTTGATAAAAAACTTCTTTATCAACGGATTTATGATGTTCTCAATCCTGGAGGGATATTTGTCAACGCCGATCAGGTTCTTGGCAAAACGCCTGATTTAGAAAAACTTTATCGTCAACACTGGTTAGATTCTGTCCGCGCCAAGAATATCTCAGAGCAGGATCTCAAAGCGGCACAAAAACGTATGGAATACGATCACATGGCAAGCCTTGATATTCAACTTACCTGGCTAGAAGCGGCTGGATTTCAAAATGTGGATTGCTGGTACAAAAATTTTAGCTTTGCTGTTTTTGGTGGTTATCGCCCAACTATTTAACTAATATTTATTTAATTTTCATATTTGCTTGAATTTCTTCATCAAAAAAAAATCTTAAAGCTGCAATGATTAATATGATTTGAAAATTAGCGGTAATAGAGGTGCATTGAATGGCTAAGTCTGCACTCATGGGATCTTTGCAACGTGCTTATAAAATTGCGAGAGCATCGATAAAAACTGGCATTCCCGCAGATGAGATAGTTGACATTTTAAAACAAAAAACCACTCGTCGCCGCTTACTGTATGGGGGTTTGGGATTAGCAAGCGCATTAGCTACAGCTACTTGGCATAATGGACGGGATTCTATGGCTTTTGGCACGATTCCCAAGGTGCTAGTAGTGGGTGCGGGAATTGCTGGCTTGACTGCTGCCTACCGTTTACGTCAAGCTGGGGTTCCTGTAGACATTGTTGAGGCAAGGAATCGCGTTGGTGGTCGAATGCGTAGTTTAGCCAACGCCGCAGGTACTAACGTGACTGTGGAACTAGGTGGAGAATTTATTGATACAGATCATACTAAATTGCGATCGCTAGCTCTTGAACTTGGTTTAACAATAGTCGATATACTCGCCACCGATCAGGGATTAGTGCCAGAAACATGGTATTTTCAAGGACGCAAAATTCCCGAACTAGAAATTATTAGTTACTTCATTCCTTTAGCACGTAAAATTGACGAGGATTTAGTTGCAATTGGCGATGGAGATGTAACTTATCGCTCTTACAATCAGGCAGCTTTCGCTCTAGATAATACTTCTATTGCAGAGTATTTAGAGCAAGCACAAATTAATCCCATTCTGCAAGAAATGCTGTATATTTCTTATACTACCGAGTATGGCCGAGAAGCAGCAGAACAATCTTGTTTAAATCTACTATTTTTAATTGGTACCAACACTGATACATTCTCACTCTACGGTGAAAGCGATGAACGTTATACCATTCGTGGCGGTAACGACCAAGTACCGCGTCTGCTAGCGAATTACTTAGCAAATGTTATACAAACTGAAACAGAATTAGAAGCTATCTGTACCCGTCCTGATGGACGCTATCGAGTTAGTTTAAAGTCTGGCTATAAAACCTTCGATCGTACTTATGAAAGAATCTTGCTGACATTGCCCTTTACTACTTTGCGTTTAGTGAAGTTGGATGTGAATTTACCAGCATTTAAAAAGAAAGCGATCGCAGAATTAGGATATGGTACAAATGCCAAGTTAATTACAGCCTATCAACAAAAATTGTGGCGCACTAAATATAACTCAACAGCAGCAACATTTACTGATACAGGCTTTCAAAACACCTGGGAAGCCAGTCGCTACCAAAAAAGCCCCAAAGGTCTGGTTACTGACTTTACTGGTGGTAAACATGGTTTATCTTTAGGCAAAGGTTCAGCTGAATCTCAAGCCCAAATATTTTTACCACAGTTAGATCGGATTTTCCCCGGAATTAAAAACCTCCGTCAAGGTGAAGCCATTCGCGCCTATTGGCCTGGAGAACAATATACACGAGCCTCCTATGCTTGCTATTTAGTCGGACAATGGACAAGCATCGCTGGAGCAGAACAAAAGCGTATAGGTAATCTATTTTTTGCCGGCGAACACTGTTCTCTGTCCTACCAAGGGTATATGGAAGGTGGTTGTGCAACAGGTGAAGTTGCAGCTCAAAGAATCCTTAAAGATTTAGGTTTGCGAAATATCTCTGCTCAACAGAAAAAACCAATTAATACCAATCAACTAAATCGCCGTCATCCCAGGGTTCCAAGGGACGAACGTTTTTCTGACGACTACACTCAAGAGTAAAGTAACGTGAGTTCGATGCACAGGATTTTGACCTCACCCCCAGCCCCTCTCAAAAGCAGGAGAGGGAGGTTGGGTGGGTGACAATACTTCTCGGGTTTTGCATTTTTAACTCGGAATCGGGTTTGGGGAAAAGGTTAAAGGGTAGGTGTTAAAGGTTTTTTCTTTCCCTTTTCCCTTTCCCCTTTTCCCCTTAACCGAGAAGTATTGGGGTGGGTAAGGTCTGTCGAATTCACGTTATAGATGGGAAACTGAAACACTTATCCAATGGATGTTTCACAATCCAAAATCTAAAATCTAAAATCCAAAATGGTATAGCTCCTAGAAAGTTCTTGCACTCGCTTCCTTGAGTCCTTCGGTTATATCCGAAAGCGACCAAAATGCGATATTTCTACCCTAAAGCATGTTGGTCAACTCTAGTATCCTTCCCGGAAATTACCTCAACTGTGCGGAATCCAAGCACCGCCAACAGATTATTTTCAGGGAGTTTGACGGGAGCAGGTTGATCGCCGTGACCTGGAGCGGGGAGGGGATAAGCAGTCGCCGCAGCGGTGTGGAAGCGAATATTGCCTTCGCTATGCTCAATCACTTGATGGATGTGCCCCGTTAACACTGTTACCGATGCAAAGGGAGATAGCAGTGAAAGCAACTTAGCAGAATCAGCAGTTGCCCATCCCCATTTGGGATAAAGGTTATATAGAGGAATATGGCTGAAAACAACTAGAGGCGTATCCTGTTTCTGGTTTGCCAAATCTTTGGAGAGCAAGTCCAATTGCGCCTCACCTAGTTTGCCTGTGCCGGTTGCCCCAAAGTCCAGCACATTGGTCAAAGAAACAAAGTGTATTCCCGCCTGATCCCAAACCTGTAAACCCTCTTTGACATCCTTTCGGTTAAAGGCTTCCTCATAGGCTTTGCCGCGATCGCCAATCGTATCGTGTTCCCCTGGTAGAGTAAACAGTGGGACTTTCAATTGGGAAAGCAGTTGTTTCGCCTGATCGAATTCTTCTGGTTTAGATAAATGGGAGATGTCTCCGGTGTGAATGACAAAGGCGGGTGGGGTGGGTAAGGCATTGATTGCATCGATCGTTTTCTGAAGCGTATCGGTGACATGTTCATTCGCAGGTTTTTTAAAACCGATGTGCGTATCGCTAATTTGAACGAAGGAAAACGGTGAAGTCGTGGATGATTTTTGAGCATTTGGTTCTCCCACCTGACAGGCAGTTAATAAGCCATTTGCACCAACAGCCCACACAATCCCAAGTCCTGTCCAGCCCACGTGTTCAATAAATTTTCTGCGTTGCATTGGTATTCCTCTGGTTAGTTTTTCTTATTTGTTACCGTCAGCATCCCTTTCATAAAGGGATGAACTGAGCAAATATAGGGATAGGTTCCCGGTTTGGTCGCGGTGTAGTTCCAGGTTTGATTGGTATCCAGTGCTTTAGAGTTGAAAGTACCATCCGTAGCCGTCGCCGTGTGGGGTTCTTCATCGACATTGATAAACTGAACAGTTTTACCAACAGCGATCGCCAAATTCGCTGGCTCAAATTTGAAATTACGAATTTTGACTGTAGTATCGGCAGTTTGGGGTTGATCTTTCATCGCCATTGGTTGGTTAGTCGTTGCCTTATGGTTCGGACTACAGGATGACAACGACAACAGGATTACCAGGAAGGCACTGGCGATCGCTATGAAAAAATAAGAAATGTATTTCATGAGCGTTCTTTTATCCGCTTTGGTTGATGACGTTTAGCAAACAGTCCGGTCAGCGAGATTCCGGTAGCCACTAAGCCAATCAGACCTAGCCCATTCAAAACTGGCAGAACGGCATCGAGTTTGAAGATTTGGAAGGTGTGAACAGTGATTAAAAATGCAGCAAGCTCTTCTTGATGCAACCATGTGTCGGCAATGGCAACGCTAATGCCAGTCAGAGCAGTAAAGAGTAACGGCAAACAAAAGAGTGTGGCAATTAGCCGATGGTACTTGCGAAATGTGTTTTTCATCATATTGATTCAGTAAGGGACTTCCAAAAAAAATATTCAATTATTGGTTGTGGGGTGGGCAACATGAGCGCCCAGTTTATATAGCGGGCAAGATGCCCACCCCACAAGATTGGATAATTTATTTCTTGGAGTTCAGTAACGCCAGTTTTTTAGTCTGCTGTAAATCCTTGCAATTGATTTTCAAGGTTATAGCGATAGCCTCGATCGCTTAACGCTTGCTCAGGTAGTCGATTCGCTTTGACAGCAGCTTGAATAATGTCTTGAGCCGTGATTGTTCCAGACGCGATCGCTGACATCAATGCACCATTGCTGGGAATGTTTTGGTCTTTCAAGTAGCCTTGATACGCCAGATAAGCCAGATTAAAAGGCTTGAGTTGGTTTCCAGAGGATTGATTTGCCGCGTAGGGATTGAGGCTGATTGGTGCGGTTTGAGCCTGCGCCGCAGCAGGCAAAATGGTGGCAGAGAGAAGCAGTGTTGTTAACAGCACAGAAATAGAGCGTCGCATAGAATTACCTTTGAGATCGGTTATTTGGCTACAGCGGTTTTACTGACCTTCAATGCATGGATGCAGCACAAACTTTCAAGCAAATTGGTCGAATCCAAAGTGCTAAAAGTGCAAAATATGACATACCAAAGAAGGGGATTGCGGATTGACGATATAAATTTCGTCGGGGCATTCCAGTTTTAAAAGCTGTAGGAGTGGGCAGGTAAACAATTAGCGTGATTTCAGGAATTTAGTTGCAACTTATGCCTGGAAAGAATGCTAACTGGGTTACTTACTTTTCTCTACCTTTAAGACGACTGGGAACCAATTTTGGATTTAAACTCTTCAAATGCCCTTGCTAGACTGATGTTCACGGTTCATTCGGTTTGAGGCGTAATAGCAATCAGAACGAAATAACCCACTTCTGCAAAATTTCGACACTAGTAGTTCGCCAAGTGAACTTGGCGGGGTAAAGGGTAAGGGGGAAGGGGGAAAGGGTTTAAATCTCTTACCCTTTTCCCTTTCCCCTTTCCCCAGTTCTCACAAGCGCATTTTTGGGTTGGCAGACTACTAGACTCATCTAATTAGCTTCACCAATCGTTTTAAAAATGAAAGTAAGTTTGCTCTATACTCAAAAGTTGTGAAATCAGGATTGGCACTCACATTGCAAGATGCATTAGGCATTTTTGCAGAGAAATTAGCCTCGGTCTATTCACCTGAATCTATGGATCTAAGTTCTCGCGATCGCCATTCATCAGAACCGTCATCCTCCAGCGATGCCGCACTTTTGGATGACCTGAAGGCAAAGCAACCAACGGCGCTAAGGTGTCTCTACGAGCGCTACGGCAGTGTGGTGTATGGAGTGGCGCTGAAAGTTTTGCAAAGCCAGCCGGAAGCCGAAGACCTGACCCAGGAAATCTTTCTGTCGTTATGGCAGCGTCCGGTTGACCCTGCTCGCCACGGTCATTTGATGCGCTACCTGATTGTCATGACTCGATCGCGGGCGATCGACAAATTGCGATCGCGCAGTCGCACTCTTAATTTGGTGCAACGTTGGGGGCAGAATATCACTGCCGCACCCCCCGCGCATACTCCGGTTGAGCAGGCTGTTTTCAATGAGCGATCGCAGCAAGTGCGGCAGGCATTGACCCAGCTTTCAGATCAGCAACGACAGGTGATTGAACTGGCCTATGATGCCGGACTGAGCCAATCAGAAATTGCCCAACAATTGCATAAACCCCTGGGAAGCGTGAAAAGCTGGACTCGCCAGGGACTCTTGAAACTGAAGCAACTTTTACAACACTCCATTGACTAAGGTTATGACTGAAAACGACTCATGATACAAGCCCCTAAATTTATTTATGGGGATCATTAATTTTGAATTTTGAATTTTGAATTCGGAGCGAAGCGACGTGACTGAACCCCTTACTCCTCAAGCAATCGAAACCTTGGCAGCAGGCTATGTTGTGGGCGACCTCGATCGCGCCGAAGTAGAAGTTTTCGAGCAACTGCTGGCAGAAAATCCCGCATTAGTGGCAGAAGTGAAGCGGCTTCAGGCAACCTTAGACCAAGTTGTTTACAGCTTAAACAGCGTTGAACCGCCTCCCCATCTCCAATCTGCCATTCTGACTGCTGCTACCACGACTTTCCAACCCTCCCAGAAACCGTCTCGCTTCCTCTGGTACGCCATCATGGGTAGTGTCGCGGCACTCCTAATTCTGTATTTAGGAGTAGATAACTATCGCTTGCGACAGGATTTCCGTATGGCTCAAGACATCAATACCCTACTGCAACAGTCCCAGACACAACTTTTTTCTCTCAAGGCTGTGAAGGCATCGGATACCGCTGCGGGTAGCTTTGTAGTGAATCTAGGACAACGACAGGGGATTCTAGCCGTGCAAAATCTGGTGGCTCCCCCTACAGGGAAAGTCTATCGACTTTGGGCGATCGCTGATGGCGAAAAAATTCCCTGTGGTACTCTGAAAATTAATCCTCAGGGAAAGGTGCTAGATAAATTCTGGATGCCTGCCGACTTTTATGACACAGGTATCTCTGGATTATTCGTGACTTTGGAATTGTCTGAAACTAGCCGTTATCCAACCGGAACTATCGTGATGCAGAGTAACTCATCGACCCATATCTAACCCAGTAACTCACGCTCTATCCCGGATGCAGACTTGGCGGTGCGCTGTAGTATGCAATGGGGAATCCTAATCGCTGGGTTCTGGTTAATGGGACTTATACCATTTTGGATTTTAGATTTTGGATTATGGAACATCCATTGGATAAGTGTTTCAGTTTTCCATCTGTCGCAATCATTTTTCAAATTGGTATTAGACAAAAAATACCCAAAATAGAGCCTCAAACAAGTGTTCGTTGGTAATTAATCCATAGCATTAACCAATCCAGCACCAATAATTGCGGAGGTGGGAGCCAAGAGTTAGTTATTTAAGTTAAGTCGGCATAATAAAACCAAACTATGTGCAGAAAAGTAAATAAGACTCAAACCCTTTCTCCCCCTGCTCCCTGCCCCCTGCCTTATCCCAACGATAATTATTTACGCCGACCTACTTACCAGAACAGTAGCTATTAATTTCGCTGACTATTGAACTTTCTTCGCCACTACTTTTTTGCAGAGATACTAAAAAGCCCTTTGCTGCTGGTAGATTCTTTTTATCTATGGCTGTTGCTGCATTATTCAATTCCTTGCTGATGTTCTGATAGAGTGTGATAAAGCGTCCTTGAAAACCTTGCAATTTTTCATCTTTAACTTCTAGTCCTTTCATCTCTGTGGCAAGTGGGTCTATCTTACCAGCAAGTTCAGTTAGAGCTTTGGAACCTTTTGCTGGATTGGGATTTTTAGCGAATTCTTGACCTAGAGTAGATGCCTGATTGGCAACTTTTATTATTTTGTTACATTGAGCAACTTTACTTTCGCCACAACCTGCAAATAATAAAGCGATCGCAGTAGTGACTGAAAGTATAAAACTTTGCTTAAATACGCGTTGCATAGGTTCTATGATCTCCAACTATGTTTCGTGAAAGTTAGACAGTAGAATGGATGATCGGCGAAAATACTTTTTCTAAAAAGAATATTTATTTCTGTTTTTAACCTTCTTTCTGCCCTGTTACTTTATACTTTATTTTTTCGATAATGTGTATGTAATTACACGCAAATAACGCAATTTTAAATTAGATAGTCGTGTCGTACTTTACTCTACCAATTTTGGAATGAGTCTCAGTGTTGCAGTCGTATTTTCTGTAACATTATTTAATTCCCATAACATCCAATACTTGTCGGGTTTTGGGGAAAAGGGGAAGATAGGGCCCCAAGAAGGGGATAAGGGTCGGGGGAAAGGGGAAAGAAAAAACCTTTAACCCTTACCCTTTAACCTTTTCCCCAAATCAAATTCTGAATAGTTGTAGTGGCTATGGAAAGCATGGACTGATTGTCCAGGGGTGTGAATTGCTACTGAGTTATCCAAATTTCCCAAATCTACAATCATCCGCAGAGAAGGAATAGGGAAAATTTACAAGTATGTCATTGCGAGTGAAACGGAGTGTAACGAAGCAATCACAAGGACTTTGACGGTTTTACATTTGGTTACATAGTTAGGTTAATTTATGCCTACCTACTTAGTTGGTGATGTACACTTTTTTCTCCTCTTCTATTTCACTGGAACTTGTATATCTTCCAAAACTAGATGTTCCCCAGAGTTTTTTCAAAAATCAAATAGGATTCTTGCATTTATCAAGTTGTTGCTAAAGCTGGTTCTGTCAAAAAATATTTGAGGTTTTCTTGCTGGGTGGCAAATTTTAAATATTGAGATGCCATTTCTGGTGTTAGCAACTCAATCATTAATCTGTTTTCTACCCAGAACTCAATCACATCAAAGAAAGAATCGCGGTTACAGCGCACTACACGCCAACCTTCACGAGTACCAATTTGTTCAATTTCTTTCTGACTAATAGGTACAGAGATGGCTGCATGAATATCTGTATACCTGGCAGTAATAGCAGTATGCACAAATACGCATTGTTTATCAGCTTCACCAGGTTCGATTTGAGAACCTAAAGGATAAAGTTCAATGGCTGTACCGTATTCATCAAAAGGTATAACCATATAGCTTCCTGGGTTAGGAGGAAAGGAAACAGCTTGCGCCTTTAAGATTTCTGCCAGAACTTGGGCAACGTGGTTAGGGTTTTTAACAGCAATTGAAATATGGTGAATCATGACATAACCTCAGTTCGATATTTTATAAATTAGGAAACAATCGGGGAAAACTAGGGGAAGCAGGAAAGAGAAAAATTCTCAATCTAAGCGTATTGAGTTCTATGCAGCTTGAATGATCATTGAGGTCGTCCGTAATGACCTCGACCTTTGCCATCAGCAGTTTCAAGCACCAAAACTTGCTGTCCATAATCGTTCGTCTCAATTGACCACTGGTAAGTCTCAGCTTTTGCTGTATTACGGCTAGAGTAAGTACGCCCAGTATTGCAGATTTGCCCTTTAGACGTGCTGTCAGTGGGCTGGAAGGTAAGGCGTTGAGATTCAACTTTCACTTTGCCTTTTTCTTCTATGAAGAGGTAAGACGCGCAGTTGTAAGTGTTAATCTGAATTAACCGATTTCGCTTGTAGTTACCGTTAGATGCAAGTTGAAATTGATCGCTAGAGCCGTTTGGGGCTGCTGATTGCCCTGTGTAACTGTCTTGGTATTGGACGGACGAGATTCGACCGTACCGCCACTCGCCTTGGAGTTCAGCAGGCACTCCAGTGTCGTTTTTGCCTGCCTGACTTGCGCTTGGGTAAAAAACAAGGCTAGCCATGAAACCTACACTCAGGGCACTAGTAGCAAAAAGGCGAGCAGCTTTTGGTATGGAATAGAGTTGCTTTTTTGTTGAGTACATAGGACTTCTGTAGAAATAGATTTATTTACTAACGAAAGCGATCTTTACGCAATAAATTGCAATCCATACTTGTTCAAAACAGGCTGTACTTTTTCCATGTTTAGCAATGGACTGTTTGCGACTTGACCCATTTCTTCATAAAAGGTTTTCGCTCCCTTAGGTGAAATTAAAACCAGAAATTTAGCAGTAGCAGAACGAATCTTGAAGGCGTGTGGTGCATTATGGGGAATGTTAATGAAAAAGCCCGGTGATGCCAAAATTGTTTCTGTACCAACTTGGATATCTAGTTCTCCTTCTAGAACATAAAATGCTTCTTCCCAAGGGTGGGTATGTAGTGGCGGCCCATTTTCTTCTGTATCTGTAATTTCATAAATTGTCCAAGCTTGATTTGTCTCTTCTCCAGTTACTTTTGTTGTGAACTGTGAGCCAAGAACTGAGAATTGATTACCTTCTCCTGGTGCAAGAATAGTTGGTTTGCGGATGGTTGAACTTTGCATAATTAAGTTACTCCTTGTTGTGTAATTTGGTAAGCGCGAGAGACAAATTTGATTTGATGCTTTTAAGATTAGAAATTAATCGGGGAGAACTAGGGGAGAAGAATAGGTAATTAGTATTTTTTTGTAAATGATTATTAAGACATTGAACTAAGTACACGTCATCGTAAGAGGTTATTGAAAAAATATAATTTAATATCAGTACTGGCGATTAGAAATCGCGCGCCGCTACAAGTCGGGGAACTTACCCACCTCCGTGGATTGAAGAACTTGATTTTGTGTTAGTCTGCGGAGGCGGACAATGCCAGTGTAGTAGCGAAATTATATTCGCCCAAAACTTTTCAAACATCCTCTAAAAGGGGTTCGGAAATATCGAGGGGTTGATGTTGGGTTTGACTACGTACCCCTACCGGGATCTTGCTACCACCCAACCTACGAATGATTAAATTCCATACTCTTTTTGCGGTGGGCTGTACTAAAGTTAAAATCTCTAGAAAGAATCTGAAAGTCCCAATCCTAAAACGCAAATCCAGATGTCCCGTACATACACAATTAAAGTTCGCGATCGCGCCACTGGCAAAACATACACCCTAGAAGTGCCAGAAGACCGCTACATCCTGCACACTGGCGAAAAACAAGGGGTAGAACTACCATTTTCCTGCCGCAACGGGGCTTGCACCGCTTGTGCTGTGAGAGTGTTGTCAGGAGAAATTTACCAACCAGAGGCGATCGGCTTGTCGCCAGATTTACGTCGCCAAGGTTATGCTTTGTTGTGTGTGAGTTACCCTCGTTCTGACTTGGAAGTGGAGACACAAGACGAAGATGAAGTCTACGAACTCCAATTTGGACGCTATTTTGCTAGGGGGAGAATTAAAGCGGGTTTACCCTTAGATGAGGAATGAAGAAGAATTCAGAATTCAGGAGTCGGAATTCAGAATTCTGTTTCGATAAACAATTCAAAATCACCGAATTTGTAATGGTTGTAAGTCTTGGTGAGTGGGTGCGAAAAATAGCTATTTTGGGTTGCTTATTGCTTTTGGTGAGTTGCCAAGCTAAAAACCAACTGCCGAACAGTGAAGCCCAGGTGAAAGTAGCACGGGTCGTTAGTGGGCAAAGCTTGGAAGTTTTAGGCATGGCTGAACAACCAAATTTGATTTCTCAAGTGCGGTTAGTTGGTATTGATGCACCAGATTTGCGACAGCGCCCTTGGGGGGAAGCAGCGAAAGAACAATTAGAGAATCTAATTGGTGGTGTAGAACAATTGGTAACGCTGGAGTTTGATTTAGAAGCAAAAGACAAAATCGGACGAACTCTAGCTTATGTGTGGAAAAATAAGGTGTTGTTAAATGAAGAACTAGTCAAACAAGGGAATGCAATGTTTGTGGGGCGATCGCCCAACCACAAGTATGACCAGCGTTTAGAACGTGCCCAACAATGGGCTAGACTTATGGGCCAAGGAATCTGGAACCCAGAAAAATCCATGCGCCTCACTCCCGCCGAGTTTCGCCGCCAAAATCTTTGAAGACTGGGGATTGGGGATTGGGGACTGGGGAAGAAGCAAGGGGGCAGGGAGCAGGGGGAGACAAGAAGAATAACTGATGCCCCCTGCCCAATGACTAATGACCAATGACTAATGACCAATGACTAATGACAAATTTACAAATTTTTCTAGATATTGCTACAGAAGCAGCCTTAGCTGCTGGTGCTATTTTGCAAGGTTACTTGGGTAAGTTAGAAGACGCAATTATTGAAAAAGGACGCCCTGGTGATTTAGTCACAGCTGCGGATAAAGCCTCAGAGGAGTTGATTTTAGAAATTTTGCGTCGCCATTTTCCCCAGCACTCTATTCTTGCTGAAGAATCGGGGAAATTAGGTAATCAAGAAAATGAATACCTCTGGGCAATAGATCCTCTAGATGGCACAACCAACTACGCTCATCAATATCCATTTTTTGCTGTTTCCATCGGGTTGTTAATTAATGGTGTTCCCCAAGTAGGTGTCATTTATGACCCCTTTCATAATGAGCTATTCAGTGCTGCTGCTGGCTTAGGAGCAACGCGTAACCGTCAAACCATCAAGGTTTCAGCAACATCTGAACTGAGTAAAAGCCTACTAGTAACAGGATTTGCCTACGATCGCCGTGAAACCTCTGATAACAACTACGCAGAATTTAGTCACCTTACCCATCTTACCCAAGGAGTTAGACGTAGCGGTTCGGCATCGCTAGATTTGGCCTATGTTGCCTGTGGACGTGTGGATGGTTACTGGGAACGGGGACTTTCCCCTTGGGATATTGCCGCCGGAATAATTTTGGTAAAAGAAGCCGGGGGCAAAGTCACCGCCTACGATGGTACTCCTGTAAAAATTGAGTCAGGTAGAATTCTGGCTACAAATAGTTATATTCACGACTCTCTCAGTAGCGAACTTTTACAGGTTCCACCACTGTCAGCCTGGGTGTAGTAGATGGGGGCTTTCCCCCCGACTTTGGGTAAACTAAGAGGAATCCAACTGCTCCTTTGGTGTAAAACCTCTATATGTCTTTTAAAATAGACCGCGGACTATTTAAATATGATTTCATAGATCATCACGCAGTATTGTGTGTTCCAGTTGATGCGGATGTCAAAGAGATTCGCAAACGCTATCTCCAAGTCGCCCGCCGTTTGCATCCAGACAGTAGTTTTACCGAAACAGATGCTCAAAAACAGCTAGGTAACGAATTGTTATCAAAGCTGGTTAACCCAGCTTACGAAAAACTTGTCGGCGATCGCACTCGCACTGAATATATTCTAATTTTGTCGCAAATTGGCAAGCGCCTTGTACAAGAGTCTACTTCGGTAACTCTCAACACTGACTTGGCTAAACAGTTAGTTGAGGCGGCTAATGTCGATAATTTCTATAAAACTGCGATCGCTAAACTAGCCCAAACCCAATATGATTCTTTAGAGCAAGCGCTGCAAGTCATTGCCCAAGCTAGCGAGTTGAATTTAGTATATTTAATGCGGAGTGTGAGCAAATCATCCACAGCACCGCCACCGGCTCAACCCAAAGTCCAATCAGGTACGCCTCAGCCAAATACACCAAAAAATCCCTTACCAGCGCCAGCAGCAGCGCCAGCAAAAGATGGCTTGGTTGTAGAACAGTATGTTCGTCGCGCTCAATCTTTGATTGAGAAAAACCAGTTTGCCCAAGCCAAAGTAGAGTTGCAAGAGGCCCTAAAGCTAGAACCGAAAAATAGTCGCTGCCATAGCTTAATTGCAATGGTGTATTTGAGGCAAAATCAGTTAAAAATGGCAAAAATCCACTTTGACAATGCTTTAAAACTAGACCCTAGTGACGAAACGGCTCTGCAATGGAAACCTAAAATAGATAAGGCTTTAGGACAACAAATTAGCGATCATAAGGTGACTTCATCCCCCAATAATGGAGATAAGCAACCAGATAAATCTGGTAGTGGTGGTTTGTTCGGTGGTTTGTTTGGTGGGAAGAAAAAATAATGGTGTATCAACCAGCAGCGGGAGCCAGGGATTTATTGCCCTTGGATGTGGAGAAAAAACGCTGGATTGAAGAGCGGTTACAGCAGGTGTTTCACCGTTGGGGATATCACAGGATTATCACCTCGACTTTAGAGCGGATGGATACCTTAATGGCGGGGGAAGCAATTCAGCGTCAGATGGTGATTCAACTACAGCAAAATGGCGAAGATGATGAGTTAGGTCTACGTCCAGAATTAACAGCCTCTATTGCTCGTACTGTTGTCACTCGGATGGCAGGTCTGCGTTATCCACAACGGCTGTACTACAATGCCAATGTGTTTCGCCGCACTTGGGAAAGTAGACACAATCGCCAACAAGAGTTTTATCAAGCTGGGGTGGAGTTGCTAGGTGCTGGCGGATTGCTAGCGAATGCTGAAGTACTGCTGTTAGTAGCAGACTGTTTAGAAGCACTGGGTTTGCAGGGATGGCATTTAATTTTAGGTGAGGCGGGAATTACGCGATCGCTCCTGAGTGCCTTTCCTGACAATCTCCAACATCAAGTTCGCAGTGCGATCGCTCATCTTGACCGCATTGCCATAGATAATTTACCTCTGAGTGATAAACTGCGCGATCGTGCCCAAATCATCTTGGATTTACGCGGGCCAAGTGCAGATGTGTTGCAAAAAGTCAGTAGTTTGGATCTTGATGAAGAACAACGAGAAGCAGTGAATAACCTCAAATCCCTAGTAGAATTACTAGAATCCGAGAAAAAACTGCCGTTAATCCTCGATCTCAGCCTGATCCAGACCATCGATTACTACACTGGTATCGTCTTTGAGGTTGTCAACGATACCGAATCCCAAACCAGAGTTTTAGGGCGTGGTGGTCGCTATGACCAGCTTTTGGGTCTATATCATCCTCAAAGAGAAAATATTCCCGGAATTGGTTTTGGACTGAATATCGAAGATTTATACCAGGTTTTGCTATCTACTCAGCAATTACCACAGGTAACTCCCGCGAGTGACTGGTTAGTAGCACCAGAGACAGCCAGTGCTAACGCCGCCGCTTTTGCCTACGCGCAAAAACTCAGAGATTCAGCTGATTTGGTGCGGGTAGAAATTGATTTAGGAGGAAGGGATGCTGACGCTATTCGTCAATATGCAGGCGATCGCAGCATAGCCCAAATTGCCTGGATCAAAGCTGACGGCTCACCAAAAATAGAATCATTACGTTAAGTGAGTTGGGCATTGGGAATTGGGTATGGAGAAGAGACAAGGTAGACAAGGAAGAGGGGGGAGACAAGTGAGAGACTTGTTCAATAATTTCCCCTTCTCCCCCTTGTCCCCTTGTCTCCCCTGCCCCTCTGCTCCCCTACTCTCTCCTCCCTCCTCCCTGCTAGGCTAGAAATAGCCGATACAGAAAAGAGGGAATCGAGAACATGCCGCACACAATTGTTACAGAAGTCTGTGAAGGCGTTGCTGACTGCGTAGAAGCCTGTCCAGTAGCTTGTATTCATGATGGCCCAGGCAAAAATGCCAAGGGAACTGATTGGTACTGGATTGACTTTGCCACTTGCATTGACTGTGGTATCTGTCTCCAAGTTTGCCCAGTAGAAGGTGCGATTCTTGCAGAAGAACGACCAGAGTTGCAAAAAACCCCACAATAGTCCATAGTCAACAGTCAATAGTTATGTTTGACTGTTGACCAATGACCAATGACAAATGACCAATGACAAATGACAAATGACTATTTACTAGATGTTCAAAATGTCCACGCTGGATACATCAAAGATGTAGATATCCTGCAAGGTGTGAATTTTCAAGTTTCACCAGGAGAATTGGTAACAGTGATTGGCCCCAACGGTGCGGGTAAATCTACTTTGGCAAAAGCAATTTTTGGGCTTTTGATTCCCCACACAGGCACAATTACCTTCAAAGGTGAAAATATCGTGGGGCTAAAGTCCAATCAAATTGTCCAACGAGGAATGTGCTACGTACCGCAAATCGCCAATGTTTTCCCCTCCCTCAGTGTTGAAGAGAACTTGGAGATGGGTGCTTTTGTGCTTAACGTTCCCCTGAAGCCAATTAAAGATAAAATATTTACCATGTTCCCCAGACTAAGCGATCGCCGTCGTCAACGCGCTGGTACTCTCTCTGGAGGAGAACGCCAGATGTTAGCGATGGGCAAAGCTTTGATGTTGGAACCTGGTTTGCTGATTTTAGATGAACCATCTGCTGCCTTGTCGCCGATTTTAGTGACACAAGTATTTGAGCAGATTAAACAAATTAATCAGGCTGGTACTGCGATCGTATTAGTAGAACAAAATGCCCGTAAGGCTTTAGAGATGGCTAATCGTGGATATGTATTAGAGTCGGGACGTGATGCGATCTCCGGCCCCGGTGAAGAATTGTTGAATGACCCGAAAGTGGGTGAGCTATATCTGGGAGCGGGTAAGAGACATTAATCCTTCTTAATCACTCTTGCCCCATTCAACATAACACCAGCTTAATATAGGAGCTTCACTAGGCGATAGCGATGCCTAGTTTAGGCTGCGCCTACGCTATTCTATAACTAATATAAATCCTGCCACTGCCGCGACCGTCGTTTTCGATGCTCAAAGAATTCTCCCCAATAATCCTTGCGTTTCTAATCACATCTACAGCTAGTCAAAAGACAAAACAGGACATTCATTGAGGAAAAATTGACCAAAACGTAAATTACCCCATTTGCCAGAATCCCCATTAGCAATTTGTAATTATGTTGAGTGCTTTTGGCAATTTGGCATCCAAAATTTTTTTGTTGCAGTTTTAATTGATATATCAGCAGGGTTACAGGGACATTGAGAAAATTCTACAAGGGATCAATTCCCGTCTCAAAATCCCACCCAATGGCCAGTTGTTGACGCTAACGCTCTCCGAACCACCTTAAGGTGGATGCAGCGCCAACGTCACCGCTTCACTACAACTGGCTAGAAATCAACCAGAAAACACATAGTACAAATGGACTTATACCATTTCAGGAAATACCTGATATCGATGTAGGGGCCTACAGCCGATTCATTCTGTTGTAAATATTTTTGGCGGAGATATTAACATAGCCAAGCGATCGCTACCATTTATTTAATCTGTAGTTGTCTTAATTTATTATTTGCTGATAGTAGTAATTCTTGAGCTTTCAAATAGGTTGTTGTGCCATTTTGTACCTTTTCTAATTGATGAATAATACTTTGCAATTGGCTTAACACACGATTGCGCTCCCCATCATGAGCATCCGTAGGAATTGAAGCCAACAAGCTTTCGATTTCTCGTTGCGCTGCCTCCAAAGCTTCCACAGCATCCGCCTCAGCTTGCCGTCTAACTTTAACTTGACCTAAATTAGCCTCATAAATTGCTAATAACTTCTGTGCCTCGGTATAACCCGCCACATCTGTTGAAGGAATTTCCTTCAACCGTTCAATTGCCTCTATCCACAAATTTTCTATCTGTCGCCATTCAGTAACAGTGTGCGGCGGATTTTGACCAGCTTTAGCAGCTTGCCAAGAAAATTGTCGCGCTGCGGTGATTAAGGCACTGATGCGATCGTTCCCTGCTGCCAATCCAACAACTTCCTGAAACTCACGCTTATAATTATCTAGTTGATTTTGTACAGTTTTTCCTGCCAGAGTTTGACCAGGAATCTGCTCAAATTGATTCAGGGCCGTTTGCCAAGCAGCTATTGCAGTCTGTTTATCAATCGCTGTTGTCGCCCGTTCATATTGCTGTTTTGCATTTAAGAAGGTCTGCATATTGTCGGTAAGCAACGACTGAGCATTCTTTTCTTGAAAAACCTGAGCTTCTAGCTGCCCAACTTTACTCCGAAATGCATTAAAACCGTAGATGCTGAATCGCGAGTCATACCACCAATATCTATACTGTGGCCAATCGTTGACAAAGGAAGTTGGTAACTGATCTAAATGTTTTTGTGTTTCTTGTAGCTTCTGTTCTCCCAAAGCCAAATCAGCAGGACTGGTAGCTTTTTCAATCAATTGTTCAGCTTGCTCAACTGATACCAACGCCTGCCGATAGTGATTATCCATACTGATGTAGCTGGGTAGCAACAAAAAAGGTGTATGGAGCATCACCGGACGGCGAATCACCGGGTAAGGCTGGTTCGCAACCCAAATTACACCACTGGGAATGCCTATAAGTATTGCTATCCAAATAAGTCTATTACCTATACCCCGCTTCTCTAACTCAGCAAGGTTTTTAGGGGTTGATGATGTCGCAGGTTGCTTTTGCACTAAAGGTTGTGAACTGGGAGCAGAGGGAACTATCCCAGAGCTATTTGGAGCATTTTTACGTAGTAAATTCCAGTTTATTTTGTTTAAAAAAGCCATATCTATAGCAAGTACTCTGTTAAGTATTCCCAAAAAGACAGGAAATACAAACAATAGAGGGTTTTAACTTTTGACAGAAATTATACTTTTTCGTCACTAGAAGATGATGTGTTAGAAAAACCATCCTATTTCTGGCTAACCCTGGCTTTAAAATTGACCAATAATAATGGAATTTACTAGATGTAGATAACAGTCAATCTGTATAGATATAGGTTTTAAATTCTGCTTTAATTTTAAGATTAAATAACTCTTAAATCGTGTAAAAAGGTACTCTTATATCTTGCTTAAGTCTGATATCTTCTTGGGAACAGCTTTGTTGTCAGGTAGATTGATGAATCGAATTAATGGATTTTTAGGACGGCGTGATTTCTTAAAATTCGCCAGTGTTGTAGGTATTGCAGCTACTAGTTTTGGTGATAGCTTTTGGAATTCAGAGCAAACTGCTGTTGCTGATATTCACCCAGTTAATCCTAATCAAATCAGTCCAGATGAAGCCGTCAGACGCTTGCTGGATGGTAATCAAAGATTTATTCAGCAAAAACGTCAATATCCCGATCAATCACTAGAACGTCTACAATTAGTTGCTAAAGCTCAGTATCCCTTTGCAGCCATATTGGGCTGTGCAGATTCTCGAGTACCTGCGGAAATTGTCTTTGATCAAGGAATTGGAGATTTGTTTGTCGTGCGAGTTGCTGGTAATGTCGTCAGTGACACGGTGATAGGTAGTCTGGAATATTCTACAGCAGTATTGGGTTCGCAATTGATCGTGGTTTTGGGTCATCGAAGATGCGGTGCAGTAGCAGAAGCAATCAAAAACGAACCACTTCCTGGCAGAATTGGTTTAATTATTGAGGGCATCAAACCATCTGTAGAAAGGGTAAAGTTCAGCACAGGTGATAATATGCAGGATGTGGTTATAGCCAACATTAAATATCAGACTGAAAAATTGCAAGAAAGTTCAACTATTTTAGCTAAATTTATCCGTGAAGGTAAACTAAAAATTGTTGGTGCTTGTTACGATATTGACACTGGTAAAGTCAACATTCTTACTTGAATATCTTACCCCTTTTAGAAGTTTAATAATTTTATAAAAAATCTTGGCATAAAATATTTTTATTGATAATCTTGGAAATAAATTAAATTCATTGCTTAATTTATAAAAATACTTAATACAAAACCATTTATAACTTTTTTTTAGCCAGAGGTTATTGATGACAATTTAGATTAATGCTAGAAAAATAAAGCAGGAAATTAGACAATTTTTAATTGGCTTTTAATCAATATTTAGTCTGATATTTAACAATCCCTAAATGGGATAATTAGCCGCCTGTAATGACAGCTATAGGACTCCTATTTGATTTCTGAACGGATTTTAGAGATAAATCCTTGCTGGATATGCATTTAAGTCTCAGTATGTTTTCAAAATTCAAACCGGATTACTATAAGTAATTTTTCAATTTTCTCTAATCTATTTCTCATTTAAGTAGTATATCTTAGTAACATTGGGTTTGAGGTGTTGATATTCTGAACACGAAGCTTGAGATTATAAACATAAAACTTGCAAAAATGAGAAAGTATATATTAAACTCCAAATTTAAACTACTACTCCTAAGTTGCCTAATTGTCATTCTAATAATTGCTGCTAAACAGTTAAACTTTCAGGGGATTTTAAAGATATTAGTTATTTGGGTTCACAGTCTTGGTGCTTTCGGGCCTATTGCCTACATAGTCATTTTCAACTTAGCAACATTACTGTTTATACCAGGTTCACTCCTAACTCTCAAAGCTGGTTGTCTGTTTGGAGTATTTTGGGGTTCAGTATATGTGCTAATTGCTGCAACAATTGGAGTAACTTTGGCTTTTATTATTGGACGCTATCTGTCGCGGGATTGGGTTTCTCGACAAATGGATAAACATCCTAAATTTAAAGCGATTGATTTGGCAGTTGCTAAAGAAGGATGGAAAATTGTTTTGCTAACTCGTCTCTCACCCGTCTTTCCCTTCAATTTATTAAATTATGCTTTTGGAGTAACACAGGTTTCTCTCAAAGACTATATATTAGGTTCCTTCGGCATTATTCCCGGCACTATAATGTATGTTTATATTGGTTCTTTAGCTGGGAATCTTGCCATGATTGACACCTTGCATCAACCAATTGCTCCAGAAACTCAAGTTTGGCAATGGATAATGCGAGTGGTTGGGTTGATTGCTACCGTTGCGGTAACTGTGTATATCACAAAAGTTGCTCAGAAAGAATTAGTTCAAAGTGTGGCAATAGAAGAAATAACAAGTCATGAAAAAACTAACAATCATTCAGATATTTAAAAGTATTGATACCAGAAACTTGCAGATTTTTTTTAGCTTTAGTGTATTAATATTACTGATATTGGCGACCACTTTTTTGTTAAACACAGACCCAGCTTTTGCACAAGAATCTGCAAATCTAAATTCTTTTAATCCTCAAGCAATTTTACGCGAAGCCTTGCAGTGGATTGATAGCCTTGGTACAGTGGGAGCGATCGCTTTTATTGCCCTTTATATTATCGCTACCGTTGCTTTTTTCCCAGGTTCTATTCTCACCTTGGGGGCTGGTGTAATTTTTGGCGTAGTTTGGGGTTCTCTCTACGTATTTATCGGTGCGACCCTTGGCGCTACGGCTGCTTTTCTCGTTGGACGTTATTTAGCAAGGGGTTGGGTTGCTGGTAAAATTGCAGATAACAAAAAATTTGCTGCCATTGACCAAGCAGTAGGTAAAGAAGGATTAAAAATTGTCCTGTTAACGCGATTGTCCCCTATATTTCCTTTCAATTTGCTCAATTATGCCTTTGGCATCACGGGAGTTTCACTTCAAGATTACTTCATCGGCTCTCTAGGCATGATTCCCGGAACCATCATGTATGTTTATATTGGTTCCCTTGCAGGTAATCTGGCCATGATTGGCACTGAGGCTCAACCTAACAACCCGACTTTACAATGGGCAATTCGGATTTTAGGTTTAATTGCCACAGTCGCCGTGACGATTTATATTACCCGTATTGCCCGACAAGCTTTAGAAGATGAGGTTTTATAGCTTCTATCCTTTGAATGTCACGAATTGAGGTTTGCAGATAAAACCCCAGGGCAAACGCATCTAAATTAACGTGAGTGTAGAATCCGAAGATTCGCTATGGACAACAGAGAACTTGGCAACATAGAGAAAGCTATGGAAACCTTAAATCGTAATGCTGGAGGTTTCTCAGTTGTAACAGTTGGTCGCATCAAAGGCCCCCTAAATGCAGAAATGGTCAGACAAGCTCTAGACCTTGTACAGTGTCGTCACCCTCTTCTTAATTCTTGTATTGTTGGTTCTTTAGATAATCTCCGCTTTCAAACTGGAGAGATGCCTTTAATTCCTTTGCGTATTGTAGACAAGTTACACAATCAACAGTGGGCTGATGTCGTTTTGGAAGAGCTGAATGAAAAAATTGACAGTAGCAAAGGTTTGCTCAGAGCTGTACTCATTCTGCCAATGAATGAATCATGTGTAAATTATCTAATCCTAACAGTGCATCACGCCATATCAGATGGGTTGTCATGCCTTCAACTGTACTCAGAAATATTGACATATTGCCAGAATTTTGGTTTTAATCAGCCAATAACTCAAGTTATTAGCTTGCCCACACTTCCACCCGTCGAAGAGCTATTGCCTAAATCGACAAATGGGTTGAGGAAAGAGACCCTGTATCACCAACTAGAACCTTTAAATGTTGAAACCTTGGGTTTTGAGAAGTGTGTTTCGATGGAGTTACGCCGTTGTGGTTTTATCCACAGACAGCTAGACTCCAAGTTAACTCAGCAGCTTATAAATACTTGCAGGCAGGAGAAGACAACACTGCAAGGTGCTTTTTGTGCAGCGATGCTATTTGCAGTGGTGAGAAAAATCAGCGCAGGTCAGACTAATGATGTGCGCGTGAGTTGCCGAACGGCTGTTAATTTACGTCAACGTCTAAAACCAGTTGTTAGCAATGAGAACATGATAGTGCTGACTTCATCTCTGATATCATTTCACACCCTACAAATAAATGCATCATTCTGGGAATTAGCACGGGATATAAAACAAGAGCTTGACGCTGGTTTAGAGCAGGGCGACGTGTTCAGCAGAGTATTGACGTTCAGTCATAATGTCGAGTCACTTCTCAGACGACCTGATGAAGTATTGGCGACGGTATCTGTCAGCAACGTGGGTCGAGTAAACATCCCCAGAGTTTACGGTTCACTCGAAATAGAAGAAATCAGCTTTATACCATCGCTCGCTGCTTATGGAGGTGTTTTCTGTGCAACTGTCACAACTTTTCAGGGAAAAATATTTTGGAATTTTCCGTTTTCTGAACCGGCAATCAGTCTCCAGACGATGGAGAAACTTGTAAACAGCACAGTATCCTGTATTATTGACGCTTGCCAGGGATTTTCTCAGCCAGGGTAAGCTGCATAAATTAATTAAATTTGTTGATTTCTTAATATTTTTTTGACAAAACTCTGTGTCCCCACCGTTCAGACTTCTCTGTGTGTTGACTCAGCGCCCCTTCCCTGCGGGAAGGCGTACCACTTACCTACGGCACGCTACGCGTAGCTTGCTTCTCTGTAAGAGTACGTGGAAGCAAGCTACGCGTAGCGTCTCGTTGAGAAGCAAGCGCCTATGCGTTTGAAAACTTCCTGCTATTTCAGCAAAGTAGATTATTTGTCAATTCTCAAACCGATAAAACAGTGCAAAGATGTAATTCTTATTAAACAATCATTCAAAAGAAAGAATACCAGTCTCCAAATTTATGTTGACTTTAGTATTTTCAATTCTTAAAAGAGGTTTCGCCAATGACCAATTCTGAATTCGAGAGAGTCACAGTTCGCCCAGTGGATGAGTATAATCAAAAGTTGCTGTCTTACGTCCATCCACCAAATTGGGTTAATCCTCAACCCGCCGATGTTTACGATTTGGTAGTAATTGGTGCTGGTACGGCGGGATTAGTGGTGGCGGCGGGTGCAGCAGGTCTGGATTTGGGTTTAAAAGTAGCGTTGATTGAAAAGCATCTTATGGGTGGGGATTGCTTAAATGTTGGTTGCGTACCATCTAAAACTATTATTCGCTCTGCTCGCGTCGTTGGCGAAATCTTGAATGCTAAAGATTTAGGAGTTAATATTCCCCAACATAATATTGATGTTGATTTTTCCAAAGTTATGGCCAGGATGCGGCGGGTAAGAGCTGATATCAGCCATAATGACTCGGCGGAGCGGTTTCAAAACTTGGGTGTCGATGTCTTTTTGGGTAGTGGTCGATTTGCAAGTAAAAATACCGTGGAAGTTGGCGATAAAACCCTCAAGTTTAAAAAAGCTGTAATTGCGACTGGCGCAAGAGCTGCACAACTGGCGATTCCGGGAATTGAACAGGCAGGTTATCTGACGAATGAGACGGTTTTTTCTCTGATTCAACGGCCGGAATATTTGGCGGTGATTGGTGGCGGCCCCATTGGTTGCGAATTGGCGCAAGCTTTTCGGCGTTTGGGTTGTGAGGTGGTGCTTTTCCATAGTGGTTCTCATCTTCTCAATAAGGAAGACGCTGAGGCTGCTAAAATTCTCCAAAAGGTTTTGATTAGCGAAGGCATTCGGGTAGTACTGAATTCCAAGTTGGAAGAAGTGGTAACTGTCACTGAGGGAAAACGGCTTTACTTTTCTAGCAATGGTCATCGAGATTCGGTGACTGTCGATGAAATTTTAGTCGGTGCGGGGCGATCGCCAAATGTCGAAAATCTAAATTTAGAAGCTGTGGGTGTAGAATATGACAAGCGCCAAGGTGTGAAGGTAAATGATTATCTCCAAACAACCAATCCTAAAATTTATGCAGCTGGCGATATCTGCATGAACTGGAAGTTTACCCATGCTGCTGATGCCGCAGCGCGCATTGTAATTAAAAATACCCTGTTTTCTCCCTTTGGTTTGGGACGCTCGAAACTCAGTAATCTGGTGATGCCTTGGGTAACTTATACTGACCCAGAAATTGCTCACGTAGGGTTGTATGAACACGAGGCGCAAAAATTAGGTATTGAGGTGACAACAATTAAAATACCTTTTAGTAGTGTAGACCGAGCGATCGCAGATGATGAAGAGTCAGGATTTCTCAAAATCTACCATAAAAAGGGTTCTGATGAAATTATTGGTGCAACTATTGTTGCCAGTCACGCAGGTGAGATGATTTCAGAGGTGACTACGGCAATTGTAAATAAAATCGGTTTGAGTAAATTAAGCAGTGTAATTCATCCTTATCCCACTCAAGCCGAAGCAATTAAAAAAGCGGCTGACGCTTATCGTCGAACACTCTTGACATCAAATACCAAAAAATTGTTGGGATTTTTGACAAAGTTCTCTTAAGCAAAATCAGTGAACAGTCGCATAACTGTTCACTGATACAGCAGTTTTCAACTAGATAAGGCATAAAGTACAGGATTTAAAATCAGGTATAAAAAGTTTACTTCCTTCTTTCTACCTCCTGACTTGAAAGAGTCATTTACTATTTGTCTCCCTTGTCCCTCTTGTCTCCCTTGTCCCTCTTTCATCCAAGGCTTTAGAAACTTGTTTTATCGGGACTGCCTCCTGCCTCCTTCAGGTCATCACTAAACAGGTCGGAAGCGATTAATCTGGCCTCCGGTCAAGTTTGCATAGTACAAATTGCCATCGGGGCCAGTGGTGATTTGTGTAGGCAGTCCTAGATTAGGTCTGTCTGTTTGGGAAGCAAATCGCTTAACTGAGACAACTTTACCCTGACTATCTAAGATCAAAGCATCAATAGTTCCTTGACTGAAATCACCAACAAATAAAGCACCTTGATAGATTGAGGGGAAAGTACTACCTGTGTAAAAATCACCCACGAGAATCGAATTAGAACCAAAATGCTTGTAAGTGTACAGTGGTGCTGTCGCAGCTGTGCCAGGATTGTATAAATTTTGCGCGGCAGCAGGTAAGGTAGCGTAAGCCGGTTGTTTCAGGCTGATGGGATTGCCATTTGCATCAAGGCCACCTTCATAGAAGGGCCAACCAAAGTTAGCTCCTGGTCTGCCGACATTTACCTCTTCCCAAGTAGCGAAGCCAACATCACCAATGTAGGGGGTATTGGTTCTTTTATCAATTGTGAAACGGAAGGGGTTACGCAGACCTAAGTCATAAACTTTGGAAATATTGCTATTGGGATCGCCGTTGTAGAAAGGATTACTGGCTAAACCTTGACCAGTAATCGCGTCAATCCGCAGAATCTTACCAGACAAATTATTCTTATCCTGGACGCGAATTGCTCGGGGGTCTATCCCATTGTAGGAAGTACCATCTCCTAAGCTAACAAACAGAGAGCCATCAGTACCAAAGCGAATAGAACCAACTGAGTGAGATTCACTGTCATTGGCTATAAAATTCTGGACATTTTGGACTTTATCAAGATTATTGAGATAATCCTGCAAGCTGGTAAAGGGCCTACCAGTAACTCTGTTGATAATTCCTGATGGTGCATAGCCAAGTGAGACATCTGTGCTATTTCCATCTGGATGGCTGATATTCGCCCAAGTGCCATTTGTGCCTAGTAGCACAACTTCGCTGCCAGCAATCGCAGTAGTGTAACCAGTGTTGGGATCGGCTGTAAAACGACTCAGCCGTGCAGTACGATTCCCATTCTGGTCAGGATCGTCCAATGTGCTATTGGGATTGTTATTAGGATTGCTTCGATTGGTTTCTGGTGGATCGTAGGTATACAACAGATAAACATAGTTGTTGCCGTTTGGACTTTGACCAAAACCTGGATTGACGGCAATACCTAAGAGACCGCGATCGCGCGTATTATTTACCTCTCCAGAAATATTGACAAATGGTGTTGCTAATAAAGTGCCGTTTTTCACAACTCGCACTGTCCCATCTTTCTGGGCAACGAACAGGGTATTGCCGTCAGGTGACCAGTCAAAAGCTGTAGGTTGAGTCAAACCAGAAGCTACTGTATCTAGAGCAAAGTTACCAGAGTCATTATCAATGATAGTGATATTTGACAGTGGATTAGTTAGCTGCACTCCAACTGCATTACTGTATCTCAAAGAAAATGTTTCATTTGATTCCCCAATGTTGTCATCAATAATGGGGATAACAATGGTCTTGGTAGTTTGTCCGACTGCAAAACTTAAGGTTCCAGATACAGCCCGATAGTCAGTTCCAACTCTAGCAGTCCCATCTACGGTTGTGTAGTCTACACTAGCGACCCCAGTAGCGTTACCTCGTGTAGCTGTCACCGTCGCAGAACCACCGCCCTCATTAACTACTGGCTGAGAGAAGTCGATACTAGAGCGATCGTTGTCTTGAATCGTAATTCCGATAGTTCTTTGGACTCCTAGTGTTGCCCCCACTGCCTGATCAATGACAAAACTAAAGGTTTCATCTGGTTCCGGCAAAGAATCGTCAACAATCGGAATGGATACCTGTGCGCTGCTTTGTCCCGGCGCAAAAATAAGCGTTCCAGTGCTTTCCACGCCTTCACTTCCGTAGTCAACTCCTGCTGTGGCAGTACCAGCTATAGTTGCATACTTGATTGAAGATGTGCCGCTTAAATCACCATTTCTGAGTATAGTTACGCTAACACTACCACTACCTTCATTCACAGTCGCGGAAGGCGATCCTAATGTGATAGCGGTCTGAATAGCTGCTGAATACAGTTGAGACTGAGGAATAATTTGCTTGGCTTGAGAGGCACTTGACCAAGCCAGTTGGGAAACAGCTTCGTACTGATTGTCGTAGTATTCTAGTCTAATATCGTACTTCTGACCTGCAACCAGTGCAATTGAGCCACTATATTCTGTGGCTGATTGATCTACAAACTGATTGATGAGTTGTACACCATTTACCCACAACCGCACACCATCATCAGCGGTTGTGTAAAAATTGTAAGTTTCGCTGTACTCGGCTTGCACCTGACCTGTCCAACGCACCGAGAAGGTATCTGCGCCGACGGAAGGATCTGGAGAAGCTTCACCCCAGTTAAAGTTCACTGTCGCATCTGTGCGGGTTTGCTTCAGGTTGGTGAAGTCGATGTTGTCGTAGTACTGTCCTTGGAGTCCGTTGCCATTACCAATTACAGGAGATGGAGGTGTATTAGTACTATACAGTTGAGACTGAGGAATAATTTGCTTGGCTTGAGAGGTGCTTGACCAAGCAAGTTGGGAAACGGCATAGTATTGATTTTCGTAGTATTCGAGTTTAATATCGTACTTCTGACCTGCAACCAGTGCAATTGAGCCAGTGGATTCTGTGGCTGATTGATCGACAAACTGATTGATGATTTGTTGACCATTCACCCACAACCGCACACCATCATCAGCGGTGGTGTAAAAATTGTAAGTCTCGCTATACTCGGCTTGCACCTGACCTGTCCAACGCACTGAGAAGGTATCTACACCGATGGATGGATCTGGAGAACCACTACCCCAGTTAAAGTTTACCGTTGCATCTGTGCGGGTTTGCTTCAGGTTGGTGAAGTCGATGTTGTCGTAGTACTGTCCTTGGAGTCCGTTGCCATTACCAATTACAGGAGATGGAGGTGTATTAGTACTATACAGTTGAGACTGAGGAATAATTTGCTTGGCTTGAGAGGTGCTTGACCAAGCAAGTTGGGAAACGGCATAGTATTGATTTTCGTAGTATTCGAGTTTAATATCGTACTTCTGACCTGCAACCAGTGCAATTGAGCCAGTGGATTCTGTGGCTGATTGATCGACAAACTGATTGATGATTTGTTGACCATTCACCCACAACCGCACACCATCATCAGCGGTGGTGTAAAAATTGTAAGTCTCGCTATACTCGGCTTGCACCTGACCTGTCCAACGCACTGAGAAGGTATCTACACCGATGGATGGATCTGGAGAACCACTACCCCAGTTAAAGTTTACCGTTGCATCTGTGCGGGTTTGCTTCAGGTTGGTGAAGTCGATGTTGTCGTAGTACTGTCCTTGGAGTCCGTTGCCATTACCAATTACAGGAGATGCAGGTGCAGGTGTGTTTGTATTACTGGTATTACTATAGAGTTGAGACTGAGGAATAATTTCTTTGGTCTGAGAGGTGCTTGACCAAGCCAGTTGGGAAACAGCTTCGTACTGATTGTCGTAGTATTCTAGTCTGATATCATACTTCTGACCTGCAACCAGTGCAATTGAGCCACTATATTCTGTGGCTGATTGATCGACAAACTGATTGATGAGTTGTACACCATTCACCCACAACCGCACACCATCATCAGCGGTGGTGTAAAAATTGTAAGTCTCGCTGTACTTGGCTTCTACCTGACCTGTCCAACGCACTGAGAAGGTATCTGCACCCACCGACGGATCTGGAGAAGCATCACCCCAGTTAAAGTTCACCGTTGCATCTGTGCGGGTTTGCTTCAGGTTAGTGAAGTCGATGTTGTCGTAGTACTGTCCTGTTAGTCCATTTCCCTGAGATAGAACGCTGGCGCTAGCCTGAGAGGCAAGACTGCTGCTAGCCAATGGAACTACAAGAGGTGTTGTTGTATTAGTAGGTGTTGGACTTACAGTTGTTGATAGCAGTTGATCGTTTACACTCATTGAGATATATGCCTCAAAATAGTTCTAAAACTAATGCCATAATTAATAATTTGGGATTAGTTTTATGTTTAATGTTTTCAACAAAAAATGCGTGATGAGCATAGCCTAAGTATGTTTATGAGCAAATCATTGTCTGCCTATTAACATTTTTATTGATACTATTTCACTCAATTGCTGATACAAATTATTTCTCATATTTTCTCCTGTGTTAATTTGATTTACTAATTTGCTGCTTATTTGTATCAACATTAATTAAAATAAAATAGTATGACAGCATGACGCGAAAACATACCTTCTTATATCTTCTCTGAAAGCAGAGATATATAAGAAAATGCAGAAAAACACGTATGACAAGAAATACTCAAGATTATCTGAAGGGCTTATCAGTCCTTACTAATCTTTTTTTATTTCGAAAAACTTTCTGAGTTTTGGTGAATTTAATCAAAAATTATAAATCACCATTCTCTAGAAATTTTAATCTCAATGATATGCAGGTGCATAAAATTTGAGATAAAGCAAAAATCGATCGAGATAAATACTTAAGTAGTCTAAAGTAACAGTATTACATATTTACGTTTAATTGTTGTTCTTGGATTAATCAACTACACATTTGACACTAGAACTCGGTGTTATGTCTATCTTTCTTGTGGAATTTTGTTTAAATATTTACATTGATATGTCCTTTTTTAAAGGAATATCAAAGTTTTGATGATCTTTAAGTTAAAATTTCCACCTACAGGATGATCCCATATTTTTTATCCAGATGGTTATGGATTATATGAAAATTGCATAAAGAAAATTTTTAATATTTAAAGATTTAAAAAAGGTATTTTTTATATATGCTTCATCTTGCCTGTCAATTCATATCTTGGTTACAACAAACAGCAAAGATATAATTGACTTTTTGAGTAACTCTGTTGCAGGTAGACTATCCAGCAACTAGCTATGCGATAGCTCCTCTTTTCTACGAAAGGGCTATGGCAACGCTAGACGATAGGAATTACCAGCGTCCGAAACCTTGTATTATCGCGCTATATTACAGAAAGTTTCAATTTGTTTCAAGTCTTAACAATTCAAAAATAAAAATTACAAATGCGATATTTCACATTCCAACTTTCCCCTAAACTAGAGGCAGCAACCTGGTTCAAACTGACTGAAGAAAGGGGACTTTGACCAGAAAAGGCAGAGGTCAGTTCTTGCTGGAGGCAGGAGGAGTGAATCTATTTCCCCTCTGCCAAAAGGGTTACAGAGCAACTAAATTTATTTATGAAACTCGTAGAGAGCGTCATTTTGAAGTTTGGATTGATTTATAGTGGGCTTTACTTAGTGCGATCGCTACTGTCTGGGCTTATTTTCTGCAAAGATGATTAGAAGTAGCGATCGCCCTCTTCACTAATGACCAGTGAGCAATGACCAATGACTAACTTTTACAATTCTGATTCCGTCTCTGGAGCAATAATTTCGCCAGTACCTAATTCTAGTATCAAGTCCTGTTCAGTAATCAATCCACTGAGTTCCTTCACTTGCAAATTCATCTCTTCACAAGCTTGTCTGAGTTCTTGTGCAAATTTGTTGAGGTCTTGACCATAGCCACATTGATAAGCAGCAGTTTCAATTCCTTGCTTGGCATTTGCTCTAGCACAATCGACTAATTCTGTGCCATGCAGTGGTGTAAGAGATGCCATATATGTAGTTATTATTTTTTAAATGTACGCTGTTAAGTAGATTATCAAGATTTAAACATTGACTCATCCCTCTAATGGAAGAAAAGGAGGTAAAGTTAAGAACAAATAAGTAAAAATTTATGACTCCAAATTCTAGCAATTTTAACTTTTTGATTTGAAATTTTGGATTAAAAGAAAAATCCAAAATCCAAAACTGAATATTCTTAGCTATTATACTTACCCATTGATAACTTCTCCACCATTAACATGTAGTACTTGTCCAGAGATATACGAAGCATCGTCAGAGCCTAAAAAGAGGTGAGGCAGTCAATCTTAGCCTTTACGATTGCCTGTTTCACTTCGTACCCTGCGGGAAGGCTTACGCCAATGCAATTACAAACTATCTTACTATTTATTTAGATTCACCTTACTTACATGATAATAAAAAATTAAGTACACAACAATGTGATGAAAAACTTATCTTTTTCATCTACTTTCAAGTTAACCATTATGTTGTATGTTGCTGTCATTTATCGCTCTCTAGGGGTAAAGTAAGCTGCAATTAGCTCAACCTTAAGACTGAAAATAAATTAAATAAGTGGCGGGTCTGCGGGTTGCTATAGTTTGATTTATCCTTGCAGAATTCCTTAAATTTCTGGCAAAACTAACTGAATCTTGACACAACAACTCTACATCTTCCAAAAGGTTGCGTGGTGCGCTACATTGAGATCATTAGAGGGCAGGGGTTATTTATGGCAACACTAAATATTTCCGAGTTAGAACAGGTTGAAAAGTTTCGCCACTTACAATTAACCCTGCGCGATCGCTGGAAAACTAGCGAACTATTTGATAATAGTGAAGCAGATATTTTAATTATTCCCTCTCTGAGTCTCGACCAGCACGAACTCCGAAAGATCGAAGGCTGCGAGCATTATGAAGAAAGATTACTATTTTCCTTAATTCGATTGCGGAATCCCCGAACTCGGCTGATTTATATAACATCAGTACCGTTGCATCCGAGTATCATTGATTATTATCTGCAACTGTTGCCAGGAATTCCCTTTTCTCATGCTCGCAATCGCTTGCTGTTACTTTCTACTTACGATTCCTCCCTTAAGCCTCTTAGTCAAAAGATTTTAGAACGCCCCCGTTTGCTAGAGCGGATTCATCAATCTTTGAGGCTAGACAAATCATTTATGATTTGTTACAACTCTTCGCACTGGGAAGGTGAATTGTCTTTAAAATTAGGTGTACCACTGTATGCTGCTGCACCAGATTTACAGACTTGGGGGACAAAAAGTGGTAGTCGGCAAATCTTCGCCCAAAGTGGAGTACCACATCCAGATGGTAGCGAAAAAGTTTGGAACCACACGAGTTTGACAAAGGCTACCGTTGATTTGTGGGAACGACAACCGACATTACAACGCGTAGTGGTAAAACTCAACGAAGGTATTTCTGGAGAGGGGAATGCCTTGCTGGATCTTAGGCCGATTGAGAATTTAGCACCAGGAAAAGCTACTCATGCTGAAAGGATAGCAGCAATTAGCGATCGCTTCTCAACAATGCGCTTTCAAGCAAAACAAGAGACTTGGGATAATTTTTCGGGGAGAATCCCGGAATTAGGGGCAATCTCTGAAGCATTTGTAGAAGGAAAAATTAAGCGATCGCCCAGCGTTCAAGGACGGATTACACCCACAGGTGAAGTAGAAATCCTTTCAACCCACGACCAAATTCTCGGAGGCCCAGATGGTCAGATTTATCTTGGTTGTCGCTTTCCTGCTGATGAAAGATATCGATTGCAATTACAGCAATTGGGACTACAAGTTGGCAGAAAGTTAGCAGAGAAAGGCACTTTAGAGCGATTTGGCGTAGATTTTATCGCCGTTGACAAGGGTAATGGAGATTGGGATATTCAGGCGATCGAAATTAACCTACGTAAAGGCGGTACAACTCATCCATTCATGACCCTGAAATTATTAACGAACGGCCGCTATGACCTTTCCACAGGTTTATTTTATAGTCAGCAAGGTCGTCCTAAATACTACATTGCCACTGACAACCTGCAAAAAGAACGCTATCAGGGATTATTACCCAATGATTTGATGGATATCATTGCTCACCACAGACTGCACTTTGACAGCGGTACAGAAACGGGCACAGTGTTTCATCTTATGGGTTGCCTTTCGCAGTTTGGCAAGTTGGGATTAACCAGCATCGGTGATTCCCCGCAACAAGCACAAGACATCTATAACAAAGTTATCAAAGTTTTGGATGATGAAACTCGCAGCGACAATCATGATTTTTCCGCGTTTTCTGATTATTCCTTTCCCGTGATTTGGGATGAATTGTAGTTAAGGATTGGGGATTGGAAAGAGGCAGAGGGGCAGAGGGGAAAGACTTACTGCAACTGCACCCCTGCTCCCCTTGCTCCCCCTGCTTCCACAATCGCGTTGCTCCTAGTCCCTAGTCCCCAATCCCCCTAGTTTGAATCAGCCCCAGCCCAATGCTTCACTGATTTGCGCTGCTAGCTTCAAGGGACGGAAAGGTTTAGCAAAGACAGCAGCTACATCTAAACCATGAAAGCTTTCTCGATCGGACTCTTGGACTTTGGCAGTTAGTAAAATTACTGGAATTGACCTAGTGACGGGGTTAGCCTTCAGTTGTTGCAGGGTATCCCGCCCATCCATATCAGGCATCATCATATCTAGTAAAATGACATCAAGTTTAGAGTTGGCAGCTATATTCAACGCTTCCCGACCAGAACAAGCAGTCAACACATTCCAACCAGCACCCATTTCTAATCCCAATTTTGCGATCGCCTGCACATCTTCTTCATCATCAACAATCAAAATATTTCTGCTCATATTTTCACTCTTGCATGATATGTGATGCTGATTAGCTTGATTAGTCTTCAGCTATTCTAGAATGCAATCGGGCAGAAGTAGGGGAAAATTAAGCAATTTAAAATTTAAAAACCTTGCTGTGGAAATCCTGTGGTAATTGAGATTGTGTAAATTCAAAGCTGTTATTGAGAAACTGGTAAAGGTAACAGCACATAAAAGGTACTACCTTTGCCTAAAATACTTTGAACCCAAATTTTACCATCATGTTGCTGTACAATATCTCGGCAAATAGCAAGTCCTAAACCTGTTCCGCCTTTGTTGCGGGAGTCGGATGCATCCACCTGCTGAAAGCGCTCGAAGATTATTTGCAATTTATCTTCAGGAATTCCTCGCCCTTCATCTTGGACAGTAATTAACAGGAAGTTGGGTGATGAAGGCTGATTTTCTTTAGACTCAACGCCTTTGGATTCTGAGAGAGTGGCACTGATCCACACGGTATCACCTGGTTCAGAAAACTTAATCGCATTGCTCAGTAAATTGGTGAGAGTTTGTAGGAGGCGATCGGGGTCTGCCCAAAGTTCGACGGCTACAGGATTTACAATCAGTCTGACTTGTAATTTATCTGCCATTGCTTGCATTGCTTCCGTTGCCATAATTAGCAAGTCTGCGGCATTGTACTTTGTCTTCCGCGTGAAGATTTTGCCCGATTTCATCCGCTCTAAATCGAGAATATCGTTTACTAAACGAATTAGGCGTTCAGTATTAGTTGTGGCAATGCTCAAGATTTTTTGTCCCTGTTCCGTCAAAGTTCCTAGTTGTCCTGAACCCAATAAATCTAATGCTCCCATTGTGGAAGTTAAAGGTGTACGCAATTCATGACTGACTAAAGAAATAAATTCGTTTTCTAAGCGTTTGCGTTCGGTGATATCATTGGCAATTAATAAAGCACACGGCACACCAGCTAAATCAATCAATTCCAGAGATATCAGTATAGTTTTGAGTTCTCCAGACTTAGTAGAAAATTCAAATTCTAGATTGTACAGCGATCCAGTTTCCGGCAAAAGTTGAATTGTTTGGGCAATTGCAACTGTGTTTTTACCCAAATTTAGGTCAGCAGCAGTATCACCAATCACTTCTTCTAGACAGTAGCCGCTCATCTTCAAGAAACTGGGATTGACATCAATAAAACGAGCTTCTGCAACAGTAGCGATCGCGATTGGATTGGGACTAGAGCGAAAAACTTTAGCAAACTTCTCTTCTGCTTTGGCACGATCCCAAATTTCCTGCTGCAACCGCTCATTTTGGGCTTGGAGTTGTTTTTGCAGCTTCCAAATCGTCAAGTGATTTTCAATTCGTGCTAAAACTTCTTCTAGTTGAAAAGGCTTAGTGATATAGTCCACTCCACCAACTGCAAAGGCTTTCACCTTATCTAGCACATCACCCAAAGCGCTGATAAAAATTACCGGAATTTCGCGGGTGCGATCGTTTGCCTTCAAGTGTTCGCAGACTTCATAGCCATTCATCTCAGGCATATTCACATCCAGCAAGATCAAGTCGGGAGGAACTGCATTTGCTCCCCGTAACCCCGTAGAACCTTTAGTTACACTCCTAACTTTATATCCCTGTTCTGTCAGCATGGCAGATAGGAGGTTCAGATTTTCTGGCGTGTCATCAATCACCAGTATGTCTGCTTTCGGAAAGTTGAGTGACTCTTGAGGCATGGCAATATCGACTTTAAACAGAATAGGCTACTAATTCGTTGTACTTGATTTTCCACTTGATATAAGCTTATATTTATTGTCAGTTCTATGGTTGAATTAAAATCGCCATATCTAATTAATTCCCGAAAGTAGAGAATACTAAAAATTACTATATTAAAATCGCTAAGAATAAATTTCTCAGCAGAATATTTAAGAGCGATCGCTCTGGGTTTAAATAAAAAATAAAACCCCTAGTAAACTACCAGGGGTAATGCAAGTCAGTACTTTTCGCATGGAATGTATCCTACTCCAATACAATAACAACCCTCTAATTTAGAGATATGCCATTTTGCCAAACAAAAAAAGCCCCCAGTTGTAAGCTGAGGGTTAATTTTTTTCAGAATAGCGGTAATATACAAAGCTATTATTCCCAGAGAAGTAAGTAAACAACGAGTATTTACTTTTAAATAAGCAAAACTAATAACTTGTATCAGGTTTACTGAAGTAACAAAAGTTGATTAAAAATTGTAAAGCAGTGTAAAGTAGTTCCACAGGCAAAGACTTTACCGCCTGATTCATAAACAACCGCAATCATAAAACAATGACAACAACCTTACAACGTCGCGAAAGCGCCAACGTATGGGATCGATTCTGCGAATGGATCACCAGCACCAATAACCGGATTTACATCGGTTGGTTCGGCGTAGTCATGATCCCCACCCTGCTAGCAGCAACCGCTTGCTTCGTAATCGCCTTCATCGCCGCACCTCCAGTAGACATCGATGGTATCCGCGAACCAGTAGCAGGTTCCTTAATTTACGGAAACAACATCATCTCTGGTGCAGTAGTACCTTCCTCCAACGCCATCGGCTTGCACTTCTACCCAATCTGGGAAGCAGCTTCTCTAGATGAGTGGTTGTACAACGGCGGTCCTTACCAATTGGTAATCTTCCACTTCCTGATCGGCATATTCTGCTACATGGGTCGTGAATGGGAACTATCCTACCGCTTAGGTATGCGTCCTTGGATTGCGATCGCATATTCTGCTCCAGTAGCAGCAGCAAGTGCAGTCTTCTTGGTATACCCCATCGGACAAGGTTCATTCTCTGATGGTATGCCCTTGGGTATTTCTGGAACCTTCAACTTCATGATCGTGTTCCAAGCAGAACACAACATCTTGATGCACCCCTTCCACCAACTCGGTGTAGCTGGTGTATTCGGCGGAAGTTTGTTCAGTGCAATGCACGGTTCTTTGGTAACTTCTTCCTTGGTTCGTGAAACAACCGAGACTGAATCACAAAACTACGGTTACAAATTCGGTCAAGAAGAAGAAACCTACAACATCGTTGCAGCCCACGGCTACTTCGGTCGTCTAATCTTCCAATACGCTTCATTCAACAACAGCCGTTCACTGCACTTCTTCCTCGCAGCATGGCCTGTAATCGGCATCTGGTTCACCGCCTTGGGTGTCAGCACAATGGCGTTCAACTTGAACGGTTTCAACTTCAACCAATCAATCATTGACTCTGAAGGTCGTGTGATTGCAACTTGGGCAGATGTAATCAACCGCGCTAACCTGGGTATGGAAGTAATGCACGAGCGTAACGCTCACAACTTCCCTCTAGATTTAGCTGCTGGTGATGTTGCTCCTGTTGCTCTTACCGCTCCTGCTATCAACGGTTAAGTCATATCTTGAGGCGCTATAGATAGCGTCTCTAACATTCAAAAAAGCGTCCTCCAGTAACAGGGAGGCGCTTTTTTATTTGAACCTAATATTGGGCTGTTTTAATTATTGAAACCTATGAAACGACCCAATACTGCTCGGTTAAGGCAAGAGACGCCGATTCATCGCGTTTTTGAGATTTATAATTTTCATCAAAAAACCTTAACCGAACGGTATTGTGAAATGACCAATCCAAAATTCTGTAAAAATGTCATCATAGTTAAGGTAAAAACATTCTGGAGACAAGACCACGGTTTACGCACGCCCTTTAGCACGGTTAATCGAACAATTGCAACGCCTACCGGGAGTTGGCCCCAAATCCGCTCAACGACTGGCTTTGCATATTTTGAAGCGACCAGAAGCAGAAGTAGAAGCTTTGGCACAAGCTTTAATTGAGGCAAAAAAACAGATCGGCTTGTGTTCTGTTTGTTTTCACTTATCTGCCGAACCTGTTTGTGAAATTTGCCGTAATGCCAACCGTGACAATAATACTATCTGTGTTGTAGCAGATCCTCGCGATGTGATTGCGTTGGAAAAAACCCGCGAATACAAAGGTAAGTACCACGTTTTAGGTGGGGTGATTTCGCCAATTGATGGAATTGGCCCAGATCAGTTGAATATACTAGCTTTACAGCGCCGGGTGAGTCAGCAAAAACCTCAAGAAGTAATTCTCGCAATTAGTCCGAGTGTAGAAGGTGAGACAACAACACTGTATATCGGTCAGCTACTTAAACCATTTACTAAGGTGACGCGAATTGCTTTTGGTTTGCCTGTCGGTGGCGATTTGGAGTATGCAGATGAAGTCACTTTGGCAAGGGCGTTGGAAGGACGCCGGGAATTAGAATGAACTTTCTGACCCACCTTCCGCACCCTAACTGTTACAGATCAGCAAAAAGTAGATATAGTACTACATAATAACTAATAAATATCAAAAAGAAAGCAGGGTTAATAATAAAGAGTAGTATTAAGCTGGGAACTGGATGAGAAGGTGAAATCCAACCAACAATTTTTTTGCAACATTTTAGCCTTGCCACGCCACTACATTACTTAATTTTGTTCAGAAATTAAATAGAATTGCTGCATAGGATTCTTATTTAATTTGCTTTTTACTGAGAGGCTCAGATCCCCGAATTCTTGAAGAAGTCGGGGATTTTTTTGTTACAGATGTACATTACTTTTGTAACTTACCAATTTATATAATTTTTGCCCAACTTAGTTGTTACAAACTTATATAAAATACTGATTTTATTGGTATAAAATTTATGTCTTTACACTTAAATACATCTATATTAAGATAGTCAAGAAAACGCTGAAACTCATGTTAAACAATAGCTTCAGATATTTCTGTTTACTGCAAACATCATTGTAGAAAATGTATTACTAACAACATAAAATAAAATTTTCTGATGAATGCTATCCAATTACTGCTCCTCATTGCAATTTTCTTTCTCACAAGTGTCATAAGTGTTATTACAGGAAGCACCTCTTTAATTACCGTTCCTGTAATGTTGCAATTGAGTATTGAACCGCGTATTGCTCTTGCCACTAATATGTTGGCATTAACCTTTATGAGTGTTGGCGGCACATTGCCTTTTATTGGTAAAAAAGCAATTGACCGCAGTCGCTTGCCAATCATGATTGCCCTAACGCTTTTAGGCTCAATTATTGGTGCATTACTTGTTTTAGTTGTACCTTCAAAATCGATGCCTCTAGTCATCTCGATTTTGATGATTGTGGTTGCCGTGTTTTCAATCACCAATCGGAAAGCTGGAATTGTTTCAAGAATAGGGAAACCATCACCAATAGAAGAAATTGGTGGATATGTGGCAACTTTTGTGCTTGGTGTTTATGGTGGTTTCTTTAGTGGTGGCTATGTCACTATGCTCACAGCAGCTTATGTCAGCCTATTTCGAATGACATTTGTACAGGCGATCGCAAACACAAAGTTTATCAATATTTTTTCTTCGCTGATTGCCACTATTATTTTCTTTACACAGGGAATAGTTGATTACAAACTAGGTATTATTCTGAGTATTACTATGTTCATTGGTGGAATTGTTGGATCGCGGGTTGCCCTCAGACTTAGCAACCTCTGGTTACGGCGTATATTTCTCACCACAGTAATTGCTCTTGCACTCAAGACGTTATTTGATTTTGCTGTATATTCACCAAAAATCTAAGTAAGTCGGTGAGAACAATTCACTGTATATGAAGAAATATAAATTAGCTGTAGTGGCATGGCAAGACTAAAATAGTGCATTACCTAACTCTTGTGGGATGGGCGTCTCGCCCGTCCGGGGCGGACAAGATGTCCACCCTACAAGAAAATTTATTGCAACATTTTAGCCTTGCCACGCCACTACATTAAAATTCCTCAACATAGCTGGAAATATTAGCACCTACTTACTTAAATACTTAACAGGCTGTTCATAAAAATTGCACTTATGAACAGCTGTTGAATAAAAATTTAGATCACAAAGGCGATGTTAGCGTTGCCCACTTTGTATTTTGTCGAAGATTGCGCCGTCCTCGAAAAACTTCTTCTGAATCGTATCCCAGCCTCCTAAACTCTGAACGTTATAAAGCTTAGAAATCTTAGGAAATTTATTCTGTACTTCTTTTGTTACAGCAGAATTAACAGGTCGAAAACCAACTTTGGCAAACTCACGTTGAGCTTCTGAACTAAAAAGAAACTTGACAAAAGCTTCCGAAACCTCTCTGGTGCGGTGCTTATCAACATTTTTATCCACAACTGCTACTGGCCCATCTATAGAAATGTTCACCTGGGGAACCACATAAGAAGGTGAAGTTTTTCCTTGTTGTGCTGCTAAGATAATCTCGTTTTCGTAGTTAAGCAGAACATCCCCTTGACCTTTCTTGTAAAATACATCGCTGGATTCCCGCGCATCTTTAGGTAACACAGGGACATTCCGAAAGACTTGGGTAACATAGTTAAGCGCTTGGGCTTCACTTCCACCATTTTTGACGATCGCGCCCCATAAAGCCAGGAAGTTCCACCTTGCACCTCCTGAAGTCTTGGGGTTGGCTGTAATCACCTTCACCCCTGGTTTGCTTAAATCACTCCAGTTCTTAATGTTTTTCGGATTACCTTCACGAGTTTCGAGAGCAACTACGGAGTGGGTAACAATTGAGTTATTCGGAGCTTCCTTTTCCCAACCTGGTTGAATCAGTCCGGCTTTTTCAATTTTTTTGGTATCTAAAGCTAGCGCCAAAGCGACAATATCCGCATCTAATCCGTCAATGACTGCACGGGTTTGAGAGCCAGAACCACCATAGCTTTCTCTAACTACTACATCTTGACCTTTTTCGCGTTTCCATTTCGCGACAAATTGCGGAATGATTCTCTCGTAAGCAGCTTTGGTGACTGCGTAAGAAACCAGAGTTATTTCAACTTTTTTACCGCCTTGACTAATCAATTGAGACTTTTGATTAACAGAAAGACTCCCAGAAGTAGTACCCGCACCATAAACAGGAATAAAGACGCTGAAACTTAAGCCAGTTGCTAACAATAGCGCTGAAGTTTGAGTTGAGCCAGGTTTTTTCTGGGAAAATAGTTGGTTGACTATGCCTAAAATTTGTAACTTTTTGAATTGCAGATGTGTCATGGAAGCTGGATATTGTGTAGTTGCTTGCTCTAAACAACGGTAATTTGACCGAATTACCGTTGTTTCTCTTGAGAAAGAGATTATCAGATTAATTATGAAAATTCAACTATTTTTTATACTAAAAATTTTGATTTTTTTATAGGAAAACTCGCAGCAAAAATACGTAAAATATATGACGCGAATATTCAGTAAAAGCCGAAGTCTTTAGTAGAGACATGTTAGCGCAGCAGGACGTTAGCTTAACGGGGCGTACCCCTACGGGGATCTTGCTGCGCGAACGTAGAGAAGGCCAGTTTAATTTTGCGTCTCTACAAGAGTTCTCCATAACGCATATTTAATTTCTGGAAATGTCTATTAGCAATAACAAATTGAAGGTTTAAGCAGACCTATAAATATTTGATTTTTTCAGAGTCATGAAAGAGCATTAGAAGTTAAGGACTAGGGAACAGAGGATTAGAGGATAAGTTGCAGAAACTCAGTCCCCATAAGAATTTAGCTGTTCATACTGTAGCCCTATGCTCTGGAGACTCTGATGCCCAATACCTAATTCCATAGCAAGTTGCTTGATATACCAGAAAGATGATTGCGATGCCGACGGCGGGCTGCACCTACGCAATTTGATAGTTGAAATTGAAAGCATTTTTAATTGTTCATAAAACTGGTAGGATCTCCATATTCTTGGTAAAGAATATGGGGTTTTTTGGTGTTTACAACTAGATACATGGAATCATCCAGTATTATAAACAGTATATAGCTGTATTCCCATCAATTATCTGTAGATTTCGTGGAGGAAATGGAATGAGTTTATGGCAACGCTCAGTGAAAAAATTACAAGCGATGGTTGAACATAGAACCTATCGCTTCAGACTAAATTCGCTCAAAGGCTTTGTATCACTCTTTTTGGTAGGTACTGTATTGAGTGTGGCCCTTGCTGCCTGCTCTGGAGGAGGAACTGGGAATACTTCTTCCTCTGAAACTCCTAATGCTAATGCTACCCCTGTGGCTGCAAACAAAGATAATGTTGAATTAACTCTAGTTTCCTTTGCTGTCACCAAAGCAGCTCACGAAGCAATTATTCCGAAGTTTGTAGAACAGTGGAAGAAAGATCATAATCAAACTGTTGTCTTCAAGCAAAGCTATGGCGGTTCTGGTTCCCAAACTCGCGCTGTGATTGATGGTTTAGAAGCAGATGTTGTTCACTTGGCTCTAGCTGGAGACACCTCAAAGATTGAGAAAGCTGGATTGATTCAACCAGGATGGGAGAAAGAAGTTCCCAACAATGGTATTGTCTCCAAATCGGTAGCAGCATTAGTCACCCGTCCAGGAAATCCTAAAAACATCAAGACCTGGCAAGATTTATCTAAAGACGGCATAAAACTAATTACCGCCGATCCGAAAACATCAGGGGTTGCTCGCTGGAATTTCTTAGCTCTTTGGAATTCAGTGATTAAAACTGGTGGAGATGATGCGAAAGCGACTGAGTTTGTTACCAAAGTGTACAAAAACGTACCATTGCTAACTAAAGATGCTCGTGAAGCTACTGATGCCTTTTTCAAGCAGGGTCAAGGTGATGCCCTGATTAACTATGAAAATGAGATTATCTTGGCAGAACAAAAGGGTGAAAAATTGACTGCGATTATCCCTGATGTCAATATCTCTATCGATAATCCCATCGCAGTGGTAGACAAAAATGTTGATAAGCATGGTACGCGTGAAGTTGCCGAAGGTTTTGTCAAATATCTATATACTCCAGAGGCTCAACAAGAGTTTGCAAAGTTGGGATTCCGACCAGTGGATGAGACTTTGACTCTAAGTAAGGAAGTTGCAGACAAATTTCCGAAGGTGAAAACTTTGGGTACAGTTGCAGACTTCGGCGGTTGGGATGGAATCAATAAGAAGTTCTTCGCAGATGGAGCTATTTTTGACCAGATTCAAGCCAAGAAAAAGTAATTAGTCAAAATCATTCGTAATTCGTAATTGAATAATTCGTAATTCGTAATTGAAGGACAGAGCAACTACTTGCTTACGAAACGCTGCGCGAACTGTTGTGCGGTAATAATTACGAATTACGAATACTGACAAAAAACTTTTTTTGAATTTTGAAGTTTGAATTTGGAGCGAAGCTACGTGACTGTATCTCCTTCTGTAGAAGTTGAACGCAAAACACCGTTTTTGAAGAGATTGGAGCGAGTTTCTTGGACTTGGGTAATCACCATTGTATACCTAGCAGTTATGTTGCTGATCCCCATAGCTGCTATGTTCCTGAAAGCAAGTACGGAAACTCCGGCAAGATTTTGGGCGATCGCCACCAGTGATATCGCATTAGCAACCTACAACGTAACTTTTTTTACAGCAATATTTGCTGCCTTACTCAATGGCGTATTTGGAACTCTGATTGCTTGGGTTCTAGTCCGCTACGACTTTCCCTTGAAGCGCTTGATTGACGCCACAGTAGATTTACCCTTTGCACTACCAACTTCGGTAGCTGGGCTAACCTTGGCAACAGTTTACAGCGATAACGGTTGGATTGGTTCGCTACTAGCACCACTAGGAATTAAGGTTTCCTTTACTCGCACGGGAGTAGCAGTAGCAATGATCTTTATCTCACTACCTTTTATCGTGAGAACTGTACAACCCGTACTTCAGGAAATGGAACATGAAATTGAAGAAGCCTCCTGGTGTCTAGGTGCTTCTCAATGGCAGACATTCTGGAAAGTGATTTTGCCACCTTTATTTCCCACAATTTTGACTGGTGTTGCCTTGGGTTTCTCCCGTGCAGTTGGAGAGTATGGTTCGACTGTAATTATCTCTTCCAATACGCCCTTCCAAGATTTAATCGCACCTGTACTGATTTTCCAACGATTAGAGCAGTATGACTATTCTGGTGCAACAGTAATTGGCATAGTTCTACTATCAATTTCGTTGGTACTACTATTGGCAATTAATTTCTTACAAGCATGGGCAAGGCGATATGACACTAGATAAGCCAAGTTTTCATTCATCTACATCTGTATCAGATACAGCCAAGCCTAAAGAGCAGAATAGCTGGATACCAATAGTTTTAATTGGAATAGCGATCGCCTATTTAGCCCTAGTTCAATATATCCCGGCAATCAACGTATTTATCCAAGCCTTTAGTAAGGGTGTTGGGCCATTTCTGTCCAACTTGACGCGGCCAGCTTTTCTTCATGCAGCTTGGCTGACGCTATTGCTGGCTGTGATTTCTCTACCCTTAAATACAGTATTTGGTTTATGTGCAGCTTGGGCGATCGCTCGTCATAAATTTCCTGGACGCGCCATAGTTTTGAGCATTATTGACCTACCCTTCTCGATTTCGCCCGTAGTTGCAGGATTGATGATTGTGCTACTTTACGGACGCAATGGATGGTTTGGCCCTTGGCTCCAAGCCCATGATATCAAGATTGTCTTTGCCTTTCCAGGTATGGTATTGGCTACAGCCTTCGTGAGTATGCCCTTTGTGGCGCGGGAAGTGATTCCTGTTTTAGAAGAGTTTGGTAAGGATCAAGAAGAAGCTGCTAGAACTCTAGGTGCGAAAGATTGGCAGATATTTTTGCGCGTCACCCTACCTAGCATCCGTTGGGGCTTACTCTACGGTTTAATTTTGACCAATGCTAGAGCAATGGGTGAGTTCGGAGCAGTTTCAGTAGTATCTGGCAACATTGCTGACCAAACCCAAAGCCTACCACTATTTGTAGAAGACGCTTACAAACAATACGAAACTGAAGCTGCTTTCTCTGCGGCTGTACTATTAGCGTTGCTAGCAGTAGTAACCTTAGTGCTGAAGGAAATTCTGGAACGGAAAACCCGCATTAAAGACGTTGATTAGAAAAATCCAGAGATTATAGTTATCCTTTGAATAGGATACAAGCAAATCATGGGAAATGGTACGAGCTACCTAGTACCTATCAGGAAATTACCATTAGGACTAAAGGTAGTTCTGTACCAATCCCAATCAGGGATTGAAATAATTCAGATATGACTACTGATAATACGCTTACCAATAAACGAATTCGACTCAGAATTCCGAAAGATTATCACCAGGAACCTGTCATTTCTCGCCTGGTGTCTGACTATGGATTGACTGTGAATATCACGGCAGCGATTTTGGGAGCTAATGCTGTCGGTGATGGTTGGTTTGACCTTGAACTACAAGGAACAGATGTACAAATTCAGAGCGGGTTAACCTATCTCCGCAACTTGGAATTAGAAGTCTGGGATGATAATAAAGCAAGTGATTGGTAAGAAAAATTGACCAAACAAGGCAAAAAAAGAAAAAGAAAATGTTTTCAGAGCAACTAAATTCATTTATGGAACTAAGTCAGGACTTACGCAATAACTCTCTAAAACTCTTATTTCTCTGCGTCCTTTGCGTCCTTGGCGGTTCGTTTTTTCATTATTTTGCGTAAGTCCTATAAGTAAAAACATTTGTCTCAAGCGGAGAGTGGTTGCACAAGTAAAAAGTAAAAAAAAATAAAGAAGTTTGTCTTTCTTTTTACTTTTTACTTGGTTATTTTTACTTTTTCATACATCCTTATTAAATCCACTGAATTTATTTATGGGGATTATCTTTTTACTTTTTAAGCTCTTAGAGGTTGTTTGAAAAGTTTTCTTATCGTTAGAAAAATATTTTATATCCTAATACGCTTGGATTAAGGTCTGCTGGCAACAATTTTGGGTTTTCGAGACGCGATTTATCGCGTCTTCAAATACAAATTATCTACACCAATAACATTGATTTATCTACTACCGCTTTAATCTCAAGTTATACCATTTTGAATTTTAGATTTTGGATTGGAAATCGCTCTCTGTGTCTGGGTTGTGTAAAAGCATCTGTCGCGATCATTTTTCAAATTGGTATTACTTGACATCAAGTGAGCGAAAATTACGTGAATTTACTCATTGTTTTTTTGTGGTCTTTGTGGGACTCTCCTTTACATAACAATTAAATGCGATAAGTCGATAGATTTACCGTATTTTATTAAAGCCAGAAATATGAAAATCTTTATGAGACTGAAATCCAACCAGGTACAGCATCAGCAAGATTTTCTGCCGAACCCAAAAATTGCGTAGGCGTAGCCCACTTTAGGTATCGCGATTGGGAATTAATCTGATGTCTGAAAGTAAATCTCTAGAACCCGCTTCAGTCCACAGTCGAATCCTTGTGCCTCAACGGTATCACAGGCAACCTGTAATTTCTCGACTGGTGTCTCGTTATGGTTTAACTGTCAATATCAAAGCTGCATCCCTAACATCTGACAGTGACAGCGATGGCTGGTTTGATTTAGAACTTTCAGGAAATCCTCAAAAACTGACAAATAGCCTATCTTACTTGCAAGGATTGGGAGTGAATTTGCTGCAACTAGCGATCGCTAACCAAATTCAAACCAATCAGCACTCCTTACCTTTCCCAAATCCAGCTAGCAAACTGAGTCTCAAAGATTCTGCATGGCTGACAAACCAATGGCAACAACAATTCCAGCAATGGATTTCTCTGGGTCAAACCAATCGATTGCGTTTGCAACTGTGCGTCTTAAAATCTTATTACGAAGAACCGGTGATTTCTGAGTTAGTTTCTCGTTATGGATTAACAGTCAATATTACCAGTGCCATACTTCAACCCGATACCCAAGATGACGGCTGGTTTGACTTGGATTTGTGGGGGAGAACAAAGCAACTTTACTCTAGCCTGAGTTATTTAGAAAAACTGGGACTACCGATCTGGCTGGATTTGTCTAGCGTTTATAGCGATCGCTAAGTTAATAATTCGTAATTCGTAATTTGTAATTCGTAATGAAGGACAATTTGGTTCTATCCAATGGCAGCACGAAATAACCAAAAAACCAACTCTCACACCAGATTATCAATGGTTTCTTCAGCTTATGAAAAAAGCCAAGTCACTCAAATTCGTCTGCGGATACATATTCCCAAAAGCTATCTACAAGCGCCCGTAATTTCGCAGTTAACTTCTGCTTACGGATTAGTGGTTAATATTACCAAGGCTATGCTACAACCAAATACAGATGGCGAAGGATGCTTTGACATTGAACTGCGGGGAACAGTGGCACAAATTTCTAGCGGTTTAGCTTACCTGGAATCTCTAAACCTTAGAATTGTCGGCAAGCCCAATGCTGACGGCGATAGCTGGTGTTACTGAAATAATCTAAATTTCGTAGTACCAAATTTCTTCTTCTTTTAGGACAATTCGATGCAGGGAGAGACGATCAATCAAGCCCTCTTGCTCAAACTGTCCAAGAACACGAGTAATGGTAACACGAGTCGAACCAAGCATTTCTGCCAAGTCTTCATGAGTCAGACGCATATCTATTAAACGTCCCTTCTCAACTTCCGAACCAAACTTTTTAGATAACCATGCCAACAGCTTGATGAGCATAGTATCCACTTTTTTATGGCTACGAATGATCATCAATTCTTGAGCCTGTTGGATATGGGCAAGTAGAGTTCCTGTTAGTTCAGTCCATTCTTCTAAAGGTAAGACTGTCGCCTCTACTTTAGTTAAGCATTCCATCTGATAAGGTTCTAATTTTGACAAAGTTCTACCAACAACATCCCCAGGGCCCCACAATCCCAGAGCGACGGTTGTACCATCTTCCAAATAGGTAAAAGTCCTAACAAAACCCGTTTCAATCTTCCAAAGGCCGTTTTGATGCTCTGGTAAAAATGACCTACGGGCAAAAATTTGCTTAGTATTATTACTGCTTAGACTAGATAAGCTTGTGTACAAAGACACCATATTATAAACACTCTTCCCCGATAAACTAACCGTAGTATTACATTTATATCAGGTTATAAGAACCTATGGGTATTTTAAAGATGGGAGATGAGGGAGCAGGGGAGACAAGGGGACAAAGGGGACAAGGAGACAAGGGGTAATTATTGAACAAGTCTCTCCCTTGTCTCCCCCCTCTTCCTTGTCTACCATGTCTCTCCTCCATACCCAATTCCTAAAATTAAATTCCCGCACCATCCAGAAAATCTTCAATCATCCCATCAGAATTTTTACTCTTAGACTTGTTGGTTGCTTCGTCACCAAGTTCAGTTGAGGATAAACTTGATTGATCTGACAACTGCTCGAACTGTTTCTCTAGAGACTTGACACGTTCAAATAAAGCACGGATGACTTCAGCTTCTACGTCGCGGACTTTATCATGATCCAGAACATTGCTATTTAAGTTGTTCTGACGAGTTACACGCCCTGGAATCCCAACTACAGTAGTATTACTGGGTACATCTCGTAGCACCACTGAACCGGCTCCAATACGGACGCGATCGCCAATTTGAATATTTCCCAATACCTTCGCACCCGCTCCCACAACCACATGAGAGCCTAAAGTCGGATGGCGTTTGCCGCTTTCTTTCCCAGTACCGCCAAGGGTGACACCTTGATAAATCAGAGCATAGTCACCCACGATCGCAGTCTCGCCAATCACAACTCCCATCCCGTGGTCAATAAACACTCCCTGGCCAATTAATGCTCCAGGATGGATTTCAATTCCGGTTAAAAACCTACTAATATGAGAGATGAGTCTTGGTATAAAGGGAATTCCAATTTTATATAGCCAGTGTGCCAATCGATGGCATATTAAGGCTTGGAGTCCAGGATAACAGAACAATACTTCTAGCCAGTTACGGGCTGCTGGGTCACGGTCAAAAATGGTTCGCAAATCAGTTAGTAGCATACTCTGTTGAGATTTTTGTTGGTAGGTGAGGTTCTGAAAACAGAAACTCAGAATGATTCCCACAAAAAGATTCAAGTAATTTATGGGAATTGTGTCAGATCATAATCTACGGTAAGTCGATAGAGTATAGTGTTTTTGTGGGTAATAAGTGGGATGCTATCACATTCCACAATTGAAAAAAATTAATTTCGCATAAACTGCGATAAGTCCCTCAAATCACCGTAGTATATTGAGTACAGTCTTGAATAGCCAAAACTACGCTCTCTTGGATCTGTCTTCCAAAGTGGAATACGCACTGCTGGCACTCTTAGAACTGGCAAGCCACCACGGAAAAAAACTTCCCTTAACCATGAGCGAGATCACTGCCAAGCAACCTATACCTGAGCGCTATCTGGAACAAATTTTGACCAACCTCCGGCGTGCGGGTGTAGTGCAGAGTCAACGCGGCTCTAAAGGAGGTTTCGTTTTAGTTCGTGAACCTTGGCAGATTACAATACTTGAAATTGTCACTTTGGTAGAAGGCGAGCGGAAAGAGAAAGATACCTCTGACTCTCCGACTCTAGAAAAGACTCTGGTTTATGAAGTTTGGGAGCAAGCTAATGCTGCCTCAATAGAAGTTTTGGGTCGTTATACACTCCAAAACTTGTGCGACGAAAGAGAAACTCGCGCCCAACAGAGTCCAATGTATTATATTTAGACACGACGGAGTACCCCCATGCGGATAGCGAAAGATATCACAGAGTTAATCGGCCGAACTCCTTTAGTTCAATTAAACAAGATTCCCCAAGCTTCAGGAGCGGTTGCTCGGATTGTGGTGAAGCTAGAAAGCATGAATCCAGCATCTTCTGTGAAAGACCGGATTGGCGCGAGTATGGTGGAAGCGGCGGAAGAAGCAGGCTTGATTCACCCCGGAAAAACCATTTTAGTTGAGCCAACTTCTGGAAATACAGGAATTGCGCTGGCGATGGTGGCAGCCGCGAAGGGTTATCATCTTATTCTAACGATGCCTGACACAATGAGCCACGAAAGACGCTCTATGCTCAAAGCTTATGGCGCTCAATTAGAGTTAACGCCAGGGGTAGAAGGGATGCGAGGAGCGATCGCTCATGCAGAGCAGCTTGTAGCTAAAACGCCCAATGCCTATATGTTGCAGCAGTTCCGCAACCCCGCCAACCCAAAAGTTCACGCCGAAACCACAGCCGAAGAAATTTGGAATGATACCGATGGAGAGGTAGATATTCTGGTGGCGGGAGTGGGTACTGGTGGGACGATTACGGGAGTTTCAGAAGTTATTAAAAAACGGAAGCCGAGTTTCCAAGCGATCGCAGTTGAACCAAGCAGCAGTCCGGTATTAACAGGTGGTAAATCAGGGCCTCACAAAATTCAGGGTATCGGTGCGGGATTTGTCCCAGCAATTTATCGTCCAGAACTGGTAGATGAAGTGATTCAAGTAGCGGATGAGCAAGCGATCGCTTACAGCCGTCGCCTCGCCAAAGAAGAAGGATTGCTATCTGGGATTTCGACTGGCGCTGCTTTATATGCGGCTATTCAAGTAGCACAACGGCCAGAAAATGCAGGTCGCCTCATCGTCATGATCCAGCCTAGCTTTGGCGAACGCTACCTCAGTACCTCACTATTTAAAGACCCAGAAGAGAATGAGTGGTTGAGTAAAGTTTAATTCCCCATACCAATTTTAGATTTTGGATTTTAGATTTTTAATCTAAATCAAAATCTAAAACTGGCTTGGTCGACTGCTAGACTTTTCGCCAATTTCATCGGCACTTTCATTATTTTTTACTAAAATCATTAAACAGACACTACTAGCAGCTAGCTTTATTGGACTTAAAGCTTCGCTTTTTAATACAATAAAAGTGCCTAATCCGATCAGAACAAAAGGTACAAGATTATTAACGTAACGAGTCAATATCTCAGCTATGACTCTGTTGTTAATTAATTTGTATGCTGCGTAGCACCAAACTCCTAATAATAGAAAAAATAATCCGATAATTACTAAAAAACTCTCTAAGTTGCAGCTAGCAAACAAAGGGATGTAAACGCTAATATTATCGCTACCATTGGCAATTGTCACGGCTGCCACACTATAAACCTGGGGAGAAAAAAAACTAGTAATTGTTGATGCTTCATCTGCTTCTGCTGTATCTACAACTTCTTTTGATGAATCTTCTTCCCGATTCACCAAGCTACTGATACCTATAGATATTGGTAGTAAACCAAGTAATCCAATCCAGCTTTTTGAGAATACTAACCCACCAAATAAACCAGGAAGACTCAGAATTAAAAGAACTGTAAAACCTAGAAATTGACCAGCAACTATATGCCGGGGCCGAAAGTTAGGATTTATTTGAGAAAAAAATAACAATAGAATGACAATATCATCAATGTTAGTGGCAATGAACGTAATCGCCCCTGTAGTAATTGCAGTAAGTAACTCGTTCATATTTTAAGATAAATATACATATATTTTTATCTTGCAGTAGGCTATGCAAAGCTGCTCCTAGAAAAGCATCCTAAAGAGAAGAATGCGAAGCAATTCAACAACAGATACACGCCCTAAATCTGAATTTTTGGAATAAATCTCGTGAATCAGTGAAATTTCTTCAATAATCACCTTGTATATATTAAAGCTGAGTTGTACCAGAAGCTTAATTTGGTATGGTTGTAAATTGTAGATTCTAAAAATCCAGCATGAGTAAGCTAGGGACAGCCTTCAGTGAAGGGATAATTGCCTTCATCGCTACCAATATAGATGACATCATTATCTTGTTAATATTTTTTTCACAGGTAGATGGTAATTTTCGGCGGCGGCATATCTTACTCGGTCAATATCTAGGTTTTGCAGCCATTATCATTGCTAGCTTACCAGGATTTTTTGGTGGATTGGTTATACAGCGAGAATGGATAGGATTGCTAGGATTGCTACCAATTGGTATTGGTATTCACCACTTAGTATATAAAGAAGAAGATACTATAACAGTTCAGACAGTCAGTAGTGATTTTAACCAGCCCACATCTACTAACCCGGTATTGTCTTTTCTTTTGAGTATTTTACACCGCCAAACTTATAAAGTGGCAGCAGTCACGATTGCTAATGGTGGTGACAATATTAGTGTATATGTTCCTTTGTTCGCTGGTCACAATCTTGCCAGCTTGGGAGTAATTATAAGTGTATTTTTTATCATGGTAGGGGTTTGGTGTGCGATCGCTTATTTTTTAAGCCGTCAACCTACCATTGCCGATCTTTTAAATCGCTACGGCCAAGCTGTTGTACCTTTTGTCTTAATTGGCTTGGGTCTGTTTATTATGTATGACCGAGGTACATTCACTCTACTACCTTGGGTGAGAAGTTGATCAATGCTGGATGTTGAATGCTGGATTGGGAATTGAAAATCTCAAATTGGTTACACCTGATGAACTAATTTCCAACTCACCATCATCAAAATGGCATAAATGATAAACCGTAATGGACGTTGCGGGGCTATCTGGCAGACTTTAGCACCTAGTAACACCCCAGGTACAGAGCCTAGCCATATAGGCAGTACCAAACTCCAATCAACTGTTCCCAGGCTGAGATGACCGAGGGCTGTAAACAGCAGTAAAATTGCTGCGTGTGAAATATCTGTACCCACTAATTTCCGGGCATCAAGGCGGAAAAACCCAATCAGCACTAGGGCAAACATTGAACCTGAGGAGACACTAGTTAGACCAACTAAAGAGCCTAAAATTGCTCCCAAAGCAATTGTTACAAATCGACCGAAGTTATTTTCTAAGTCTAACTTTGGCAGTTCGGGTAAATTAAATTTGGGGAAAAAAGTCAATAACAACAATTGCACTAGTGCTAATACTGTGACTAGCAAAATCATTCCGCCAAGCAAACGCAGCAAGATGCTATCTAGGTTGTACTCACCTGTACGTTTAATGAAGTGCAAAATCCCCACCCCCAACAGTGAGCCTGGAACACTCCCGAAGGCCAGCCATTTGACAACTTCTGTGTCAAGGGTTTTCTGTTCCCAATGCTTGACGCTACCAACAACTTTCATCAATGTAGCGGCCACAACATCAGAACTCACAGCGATAGAAGGCGGAACCTGAAAAACAAAAATCAACATTGGTGTGATGAGAGAGGCTCCACCAATTCCCGTCAAACCAACGATGATGCCAACAAAAAAGCTTAAGAACGGTAGTAATAGATAGTGCATACTCTTCGGGGGTTTCAACAATTAGTTATTAGTTATCAGAATCTTGTTGAGTCTCCCACTTCTAGAAGTGAGCAGCCTCAGTTAAGGTTTAAATCCCCAAACGAAGCCTTGATAACTTTTTACTGACTTAACTACGAGCAGCTAGAATTTAAATTCAGCTTTAGCTTCACTGCTAAAAAGCAGCAAGTCAGCCAAACTATAGCCCAGTGGTAGACAGAGCTAGTTATAGTGAGTTATTGTGTTTCTCAAGATATGAGTGACACAAAGGTTATCCAGCTAAAAGTTAGGGCAGAGGATTCCTGGATAACTTCAAACCTGTCTGGAAGTTTTTGCAAGCATGACAATTGGCATTTAGCTCAAACAGACTTTGATAACTGCTTATGGGTCAGTTGCCCTGCTAAACTCAACTTCTAACTAGGTTTTTCTGCGGTTTTACATGTAAAAGCACGTAAGGCGATGCACTTACCGTATTTTACTCGTAATCATGATTAAACGTCCAGCGTATTCGCGTTGTATATCGCTCAATTATCTAGTTAATACTCCGCAGTCAGTTAAACTTCTGAGGACTGGTTGCTAGAAAAATTACCTACAAGTTAATCACCATAGGGATAATTCACCAGAAGAGGACAAGGAGATTAACAATTCAAAATTAAAAAAATTTCAGATGTGGATTTAAACCCCAACTGAAAAGAGTGCTACATGTAGATTGCAGGTTCTTAAACCCTTTAATTTACGATAATTAAACTACACCATTCCCCAGACGTAGGTTGGGTGGAACGGAGCGCCACCTAACATATATATCAGAATTTTGGCTTTGGCAAAGCCTCCAACGCCACTTGCTACAACGCTCTTAACCCGCGCAACGCAGTGCATTGGTGTCAACTTAAGCTAAAAACCTTTTCAAATCTCGTTTCTAGCCAGAGTCGGGAAATGCAACTCAAAAGCGGCTCTACCGCGAGTTCGAGAGGCGGAGCCTCAAGGACGAGCATTCCCAGCCGGAGACTGGGAACGAGGCAATCTAAAAGATAGTTCTAGACTTGCTTTGACGTTAAGTTGATACCTACGAGCGCAGTGACCCCAACCTACAATTTTTTTGCTTTTTTCTCCCCCCCCTGCATCAACGGATAAATTTCTTCACCCAACTGTATTGTCCCCGCTCCAATTAACTAACGCCGTGAAAGTGATTACAATACTCGAAGTCAAATCCGATTCCCTAGCCTAATCACTCATGCAAAACTTTGTTTTTTACAACCCTGTCAAAATCCTGTTTGGCAAAGGTCAGATTGCCAAAATTGCTGCTGAAATTCCTGCTGATGCCAAAATTCTGATTACTTATGGTGGGGGTAGCATCAAAACTAACGGTGTCTACGATCAGGTGAAGTCTGCATTGGTTGGACGAAATGTACTTGAGTTTGGTGGAATCGAAGCCAATCCTCACCTGGAAACCCTCTTGAAAGCGGTTGAACTAGTGCGGAATGAGGGCATAGACTTTCTACTTGCTGTCGGTGGCGGTTCAGTTCTTGATGGCACTAAATTTATTGCGGCTGCGGTTCCCTTTGTCGGCGACCCTTGGGACATCCTCGCCAAAGACGCACCTGTAAAGGCTGCTGTACCCTTTGGTACAGTTTTGACTTTACCTGCAACCGGCTCGGAAATGAATACGAATGCGGTTGTGACTAAGTGGGAAACTCAAGAAAAATTAGCTTTCAGCAGTCCTTTGGTATTTCCCCGTTTCTCGGTTCTCGATCCAGAAACAACTTTTTCTCTACCTGTGCGGCAAATTAGCAATGGAATTGTTGATGCTTACACCCATGTGATGGAACAGTATTTGACTTATCCAGTCAATGCACCACTACAAGATCGATTAGCTGAATCAATTTTGAAAACGCTAATTGAGGAAGGGCCAAAAACGCTAGCGAATCCTCAAGACTACGATGCACGGGCTAATGTGATGTGGTCTGCGACATTAGCACTAAATGGGTTAATTGGTGCAGGAGTACCCCAAGATTGGGCAACTCACATGATTGGGCACGAATTGACAGCACTGCATGGTTTAGATCATGCTCAAACTTTGGCTATTGTGCTACCTAGCACTTTGACAATTAAGCGCGATCGCAAATGGCAAAAACTCTTACAATATGCCGAGCAAGTTTGGGCAATTGTCGATGGTAGTGAAGAAGAACGGGTTACTGAAGCGATCGCTAAAACTCGCAATTTCTTCGAGTCCGTTGGTGTACGCACGCGCTTGTCTGATTATGGTGTTCGACTCGATACTATTCCTGTAATTATTCAGCGCTTTGAAAAACGCGGTACTGTAGCCTTGGGAGAATATAAAGATGTTAATTCTCAGGTAATTGAGCAGATTTTAACTCTCTCAGCATAGGACTGGGGATTGGGGAAATAACCAATGCCCAGTGCCTCGTTTATTGACTTAGCGCTGAAAAATGCTTGACTTCCAAGCAAATCTCATGATAATTTAAACAAACCGTTCGGTCTGTAATATTTTATTTACAGCAATTATCAATTCAATAAACCCTAGTTCCCAATCCCTAGTCCCCAGTCCCCAACCCCCAATGTCCAAAGGCGAAGAAACAAAAAGCAGAATTCTCCAGCAAGCAGCCGAACTGTTTAACCAACAGGGATATGCAGGATCATCAATGTCTGACATTATGCGTGTTACTGGATTGCAAAAAGGAGGAATTTACAATCACTTTCAAAGCAAAGATGATCTCGCGCTACAGGCTTTTGATTTTGCGATCGCTCATATCAGACAGCATACTAGATTTGCATTACGAAGCAAACGCCACGCCGTAGAACGGCTGCAAGCAATCATTGGGGTATTTAGTAGCTTCGCAGAAAATCCACCGATCAAGGGGGGGTGTCCATTGTTGAATACTGCTGTAGAGAGTGATGATGCTCATCCGGCGTTGCGAGAACGCGCTCAACAAGCAATGAACTCGTGGCTACATTTAATTCGTCGAATTATCGAAACGGGAATTGAAAAGGGTGAAATTCGCTCGGAAGTGAGTGCTGATGAAATCGCTACCATCATCATTGCAACTTTAGAAGGAGCCGTAATGATGAGCAAGCTTTATGGAGATTCAATTCACATGCATAGAGTAATTAATCACCTGAATCAATACTTGGAAACTCACCGAAACAGTACTCAGTACTCCTGAACTTTAAAGGTATGGCGCAAATCAAGGTATATGGTTTAGCAGAAAAATTAAATCCTGTAAAAATAGAGTTATCAAATATAATCCATGCCTCTGTTATTCAGGCTTTACAGATTACTCCTGAAAAAAGATTTCACCGTTTTTTCCCATTGGATAAATCAGATTTTTACTATCCATCTGATAGAACAGACAATTATCTGATTATTGAAATTAGTATGTTTGAGGGGCGAACAGTGGAGACAAAAAAACAGTTGATTCACCTGCTGATTGAAAATATTAATGAAAAATTGAATATTGCTGTATATGACATTGAAATCACAATTTTTGAAACGCCTAAATCTAACTGGGGTATTAGAGGTTTACCTGGTGACGAGTTAATTTTAAACTACAAAGTAGAAGTTTGAAACTATATGTGGCTAATGGGTTATTAAATAATTAATAATTACTCATACCTAAAATAGATGAATGGTTTTACCCTCTTACAAACCATTCGGTCTTAAAAATACTGGGAGAAATAATGCTAGTAAATAACAACTTAAATAGACCATTTGAAGTAGTATTGGCGATTCCTGTCAGAACTTATGATATTGATTTTATGGGAATCGTGAGTAATATTGTGTATATTAGATGGCTAGAGGATTTACGTTTAAAATTTTTAGATGAACATTGGCAACTCAATCAACAAATTGAGCAAGGATATACACCGATTCTAGCTGGAACAGAAATTGAATATAAACGTCCGATAAAGATGATCGATCAAGTAATTGGACGTTTATGGCTGAGTAATTTAGGACGATTGAAGTGGACTGTGCAAGCTGAAATTTTATCTAACAATGAGTTAGCAGCAGTAGCTACCCAGAAGGGTGGTTTTGTCAATTTGCAAAATAGTCGTCTTATTCCTATCCCAGAAGAATTACAGAAGAAATATTTACACTATCAACAAAAGTCTTAAATCCCTCCACTCCCAATAAGGTTTGGTTAAGGTAAGAGATGCGATTTATCGCGTCTTTTATTATTTTAAATTTTTAACTAGGGCGTATCATCTATCCTAATTGCCTATTGGATAAAAGTATGTATAACGAGTGGCACAGCGCATATTTAAAGCGTCCTTATTAAATCACCTAAATTGATTTATGGGGATTCTAACTGAGCCTTCTGCCTCCTTAATTTTTACTTTTGCCTTATTCAGTCATTACGAATTATCTTGGAGGATAATACTGAGGATTCATCACTGGAGATTGATAACCGTTTGGCGGTAGAGTACTTCCCATACTGTTGGGTACAGGAGTGACAACAGGAGGCTGATAAATGCTCATGGGAACTGTGCCTGTTGTACCGTTAGGTAAAGCAGGATTCAAAACCTGGGGCTGATAACCATTTGTGGGTACTGTGTTTGTAGTAGTGCCAGGTATCATAGTATTCTGGCTAAACTCTTGGTAAGCTAAACGAGAAATTGAGCTAATCAATTTTTCGGCGCGAGGATCGTTTTCAGGGCGTTGTACCATAACGGAAGCGATGTAGCGCTTGCCATTTGGAACAACAATTAAACCTGCATCTGCCAGCATTGTGCCGATATCGCCCGTTTTGTGGTAAGCTCTCGCACCTGTTCCTAAACCTGAGGGTAGCAGAGTGTCTTTCTGGGTGCGGCGCAAGATATCGAGCATGAGATCGCGTGATGGCGCACTCACTAAATTTCCCTGACTCACGATCGCCATCAAATTTCCTAGTTCCTTGGGACTAGTAGTGTTTGTCCCTTGCAAATCTGGGAGTTGATTGCGGATTACCGTGGTTGTCAATCCCCAACTGCGGAAACGCTGGTTTAAAGCGTCTATTCCTCCCAGTCGAGCAATCAGCATATTTGTTGCTGTGTTGTCGCTGATTGTAATCATTTTAGTGACAACTTCCAGAGCGGCGTACTGGGTTCCCGGTGGTTTGTATTGCAGATTTCCCGAACCGCCAGCTACCATATCCTGTTGCATGGTTAGCATTTCATCCAGGTGAATTTTCCCCGCATCCACATCCTGGAAAAAGGCAACCAAAATCGGCACTTTTATTGTACTGGCCGCTGGAAAACTGGTAGAGCCATTGACATCTACATAATTACCTGTATCCAAATCTACTAAGAAAACTCCAGGTGTGAGATTTGGGTTAGTGGCCGCCAAATTTTGCACGGCATTTTTCAACGAGGTAATTTCTTGAGATAGATATAGACTTGAAGACGCAACTGGGGGAGCTTGGGAAGGTTGCGGCTGCGATCGCACCACATTACTATTAGATTGCGATGTCGAACTTGTACTGATGCGATTTGCTGGGTCTAATACTGACAACGCCGTGCCCACAATTGCACCCATCCCTACACCCACAATCAATAACCGCAAAACATACAATATGGTTTTGGCCATTGGCTTTAGCCTGGTTTTCCGCGATGAGCGCCTGCTTGGTTTTGGCTTTTCCATCCGCACTGTTTTAACCATCACAGCACCCGGTCGGAAGGGAGGAATTTTCCCCTTTGCACTAGGTACTGGTTTTACTGCCGTTGGCATGACTAACCCCGATTTTACCCTACGTGTAGTACCAGGGATTGGGGGAGGACTGATTTGATTTTTTGAGCGTGTTAGCGCTCCTTCTCGTCCATTTGCAGTTTGCGGTTGACTGTTAGCTTTAACTTTCTTCTTCACCACTTTTTGAACTTTTTGTGGCGGCTGGCGGCGATTTAAGGGTTGACGCCGCGAGAAAGCTGTTAGTTCGTCACTTGACTCTGACACAGTTACTCCTTGTGACCCACTTGACTGTTTTCTTGCAGACTCCTGACCCAAAACTTAATCTTTAAGCAATATTAATACTCAAATTCTACTTTGCCACTAAGTAACATTTTTGTGTTTAGTTTAAGCGATATTAAATATTTTGGGGGGATGATTGCGTATATATTAAACGAATAATTACAAGTTTTCACCATCCCTCTGATTTTTCAGGGCCCATTCTACCTGCTGCAAAATTCCTCGTAGCATGGCTACTTCCCCAGTCTTCAGATGAGCGCGATTATATAGTTGGCGAAATTTTCCCATGCGACTCGCTGCTGTATGGGGATACACATAACCAATTTTCAGTAATAGTGATTCTAATTGCTGGTAGTATCCTTCCACTGCATCTAAGGTTGCGAGTTCCGTTTCGGGTAAGGTTTGGGTATCAAGTTGCTGGGCAGATTGTGACAATTCATAACAACAGATTGCTACAGCAGTAGCCAAATTCAGGGCGACATAATCTTGACTTGTGGGAATGCCAACAAACCTCTGTGCATAATTTAATTCTTCATTGCTTAATCCTCGGTCTTCTCTGCCAAAAATCAGGGCTGCGGGTTTTTCTGGTTCCTCCAGTAACCAGGGTAGTGCAGTGCGGGGATTTTCTAAGGGTGTTTCTAAACTACGAACGCGACCAGTGGTAGCGATCGCCCGTACACATCCATGCAATGCTTCTGGTAAGGTGGCCACTATTACCGCAGATTCTATAATTTCCTGAGCGTGAACAGCCATCATCAAAGCTTCCGTCGAAAGCGGATCGCATTGGGGGTTCACTAATACTAAATTATATAGACCGAAATTTTTCATTACCCTGGCGATCGCGCCAATATTTATCGGCCCAGCTGGTTCTACCAACACAATTCTTAATCCAGCCAAGCCCATTTTTTGCCTCCTGCGATCGCACCAGATAATACTTTTAGGCTCATTCTTGTTATGATGCCTGTTACTAAAAAGTATTCTTTAGATTATTGTAGCTGTTTCAGTAAATAGTCTGAACAGTTATTCGTACTTATTTATTGGGCACGATATATGCCATTCTGCTAGTCTTTCCTCATTATTCATTTGCAGCAATCTCATAGAGATAGTACTAGCCCTTTCAAGCTGATTCCAAAAATCTGTTTTTTCTCTCTGTAGCTCAATACGAAGCGCGTGTCGTGGTTCTTCAAGCAGTAGTTGGGCAATTTGAACTCTATACAAGGTTGTCTACTCTACATTTATTTATAAAATAAAGAAACGCAGTCTGTCTGTGCGTGTATATTTGACTTAAAGTCCAGATAAATGGCAGTGTATATTTTATGTCTAATTATCAAGAAGTACTATTGCAAGCTCAAAGCCTAACTCCTGAAGAGCAAATACGCTTAATTGAAGAATTGTCAAGCTTAATTCGTCAACAGGTAACGATGATACCTAAGCAAAAGCATAGCATTCTCGAATTACGTGGATTAGGTAAAGAAATCTGGAATGGCATTGATGCTCAAGAATACATTAATCAGGAACGTGATTCATGGAATGGCTAGTCCAGCTACAGGGGCAAATTATAGGTTTAGATACTGCTCCACTGATTTACTTTATTGAAGAAAATCCTAATTATTTGGATGTTACAGATACTTTTTTTGAAGCGATGTTTCGTAGTGAGTTTAGCATTGTAACATCAGTTTTGACTATCACGGAAGTGTTAGTCTATCCCTTGCGACAAGAAAACACAGCATTAGCTCAACAATATCGTGAAATTCTATTTAATTCCCAAGGTTTGACTACTATAGAAGTTTTCCCCGACATTGCTGAAAATGCAGCACAATTAAGGGCAAATTATAACTTAAGAACCCCAGATGCTATTCAGATGGCTACTGCTATTCATGGAGGTGCATCATTTTTCTTGACAAATGATGCGCGGTTGCCATCTTTACCAGCGTTATCAGTGTTAGTGTTGGATACACTCATAGTTTGAGTCTTTTTTGTATGTTGCGATCGCTGATTGTATGATGTCATTTTAGGCAATCGCCTTGCAGAAAACCTCAAAAATAAAGCGTATCGCATAGCGGCTTGTCGTTAGACATCGCCCATATAGTGTTAGGTTCGCGTCTGCCACGATTTTGGATCTCTGCGACCATGAAAAATTGCTGTCACTATTACTCGACTCGACACAATCCGATAGTACACAGCATAAGTAAATCGTCGCACTACTGCTCGTCGAATATCAGCGTAGACAATTACATAAGATTCTGGCATCTGAGAAATTCGATTCACCGTTTCGTCTACACAGTCTAAAAACTCGTCACCCAGACTGGGTTTCTGACTCTCGTACCAACTGTGTGCATCATTGATTTATTCTCGAACCTCTGGGCGAAACACCAGGACATAATTCATTGCTGCCCCTTAATTGATGCTTTGATTTCCTCCCAAGTCAGCACATTATCTGGATTTGAATCATAGTCAGCAGTTCGACGATCGAGTTCCTGCTTTTGTGCATCGGTTAAATCAGGGTAAACTTGCTCTGCTGCGATGCTATCCCAAATTGCCTGCACAATACGGATTCTATCTTCAACACTAAGAGTTGCGATTTCGTTCAAAGTAGCTGTGATATCCATGCTGATTAACTTGGAGTGAGGAAGCAACTGGTACACCTTAAATATAGCGGACAAGATTTTGTCCATCAAATCAAACGCTGTATATGCTTTGCTGTCCAACAGTGCGATCGCTTTGCAGAAAACCTGAAAAATAAAGCGATCGCCTGTTGTGTATGTTGCGTAGGCGTAGCCCGTCGTAGACATCGCATTTCGTATTTTAATCAATTCACCAGATATCTTTAAGATTAAGCACAAATTCCGGTAGCACATCTTCTCCTGATAAACTAGCGGGAGATTGCAGCACTTCAACATCTCTACCAAAGCGATAAATTTCTACTTGCCGAGTTTCTAAATCAATTAACCAACCTAATCTAGTACCGTTGTCTCGGTACTCTTGCATTTTATTTTGTAGCCTTATTAAACAATCGCTATCAGAACGCAATTCCACAACAAAATCAGGACATAAGTAAGTCGGCGGGAAAATTTATAAGTATGTAACAAAATTTTAACCAGAGAGATTAGAGTTAAATTTAATACGTTGTGTCCTATAATTTCCTCTTTCTCCTCTAGCTTGAACACCATCTATTACTGCGTAAGCAAGATCCAACTCATCATCAAACATTCGTCCTGCTAGTTCATCCTTTTTAAGGTGTTGCCATTCCAATTCAATCGGATTCATTTCGGAGCAATATTTGGGCAAAAAGAAGATGTATAAACCCATCTGTTCCCACTTTGACCATAACTGCTGCACCTGAAGACATCGATGTATCGGCCCGTTGTCCTGCACTATTACTCTGATGCGCCCGATCTTTTGGGCTGACTCCGCTTCTTGCTCCATCATCTGGATATAAGATTTTCTGTCAACACCACCAATAACCAAACCGTAAACAAAGCTGATTATTGGTTGAAAAAATCCAATAATGCTTAATCTACGACCACGACGTTTACTTTGTTCTAGTCGTTTTTGCTCACCTCGGAAGTAATAGGTGTAACCCGGTTCGCTCCATGCACAAAACCCTGATTCATCCAAATACTTCAAGTCTATTTCTCCACTAGCAGCAGACAGTTCTAACATATCTAGGTCTGCTTGCTTTATTTCTTGGACTTTTGGGTCTTGTTTCCCTTTGTGGCTCTTTCTGACTCGTTTCCAAATAACCCCCTTTTTTTGAGTACCCGTCTTAATCTGTCGGGACTCAGTTTAATAGAGCGATCTCTCTCTAATTTTTGAGCTAGTTGACGACTGTTATATGTACGTGGCTCTTCTTTGAGACATTCCTCCAAAAATACTATATCCTCTTCGCTATACTTGGTTTTGCCTCCTCTACCTGGGTTATCCCAAAGCCCTTCTAAATCAAGTTTTCGCCATTTATGTAAGATTTCTCTTACCGTTTGAGGAGTCCAATTGAAATGAGCAGCTATTTTTTCTACGTACCAGCCATGTGCATTTAGTCTAATGACCTCTGCTCGGTCTTTAACTTTCTGTGGTACATCCGCAGTTCTTAGGTTTAACAGGGTTTTATCTTGCTCATAGCTTAGGAACACCCTTAGACGAGCGCCCATACTCAGTCACCTCGGTAGATATATTCTCCGTATTTATTTATCTTTACATAGTTTGGTTTTTCCATGCCGACTTACTTACAGGCGGAAATCCCTCTTTTTGCTCCTGTGTAAGAGAATCCCATCTGTCATGTCTTAACCAAGATGCGTCAGGAGAACGAACTGCCCCATTTGGTAAAATAAACCCAACCGAAGAAGCAAAAGCTATACTTAGTGACTCATCACGATTCCACACTCCAAGTTGAGCAGTTAAATTAGCATTGCGGTTGCTGGTTAAACCTCCGACTAAAGGCATTAGTAGCAATGTGCCATCAGCATTACGCTCAAATCTGATTAATTCATTTATCTGACATAACTGGAAGAATTGCTCATCTGTTATTTGAAGAACAGCAGCAAAGTTGATAGTTAACGCATCCATAGAAAAATTTCAACTTGAATATTCTCATAAAATTTAATATAGAAGCGATCGCTGATTCCATGATGGCATTGCAGGTGATAGCCTTGCAGAAAACCTCAAAAATAAAGCGATTACCTGTTGTGGAAGAGTGAGTGCGATCGCTTGATGTATGTATTATATTTTCACTTTTGCATTTTGCTATCGCTCTACTTTTAGCATACTAGCTCATAGTCTGTTGTTTGTTTTCAGCATTCAATTTTTAAGCGTGCAAGTGCCAATTTATATTACTATTATTATAGTAGCATTTTTCAGTATTTTTATTGCCTTAATTATCATTAATGAATATTATTTAACCAGACCCAGATATTAGTGAATAAGTGTTGTCGAATCTCTTCTGGAATTAGAGTAACAATAGTCAGAAAAGCAACTGCTATTGAAAGCCAGAAGGTAGCTTGCTGAATCCTATAATTTAGGGTCATTGTTTTATAAGTTAAAATCTGTTCATAAGATAACTTCAAAATGCTAAGTTGCTGATCACAGAATTTTCTCTTTCTATCAATACGAAACTTTATGTCATCTGTTAAAAGTCCTGAATCATTCTCGTGGTATTTTTGCCTTGACATTGTTGCTGCTTCTTGACATAAATAATTCAAAAATATTTTTTCATTTACCCCTGTCCAAATCCTTGAATGTTGAAAGTAAAAACCGTTAATTTTTACCATTTTAGAAATTGCTGATTTTAACCTTACAAGTGTAATTTTTCCTTGCATTTGACCACTTAAATGCGGTTCTATCTCAGTTTTTAAATCTATAATTATGTCCTCTAGAACTTCATAAAAATGTTCTAAGGCTAACAGCGACAATAAGTCATGAAGTGTATAATCTATTACTCTAGATGGTGATTGCCAGTAATCTTTATGGGGTACATCCTTAGATTTATCATAATCGGCTAAACTGATTAATACTTGGTAGCTGTGAGAACTTTGATAAAACAGTTCGCTTTTATCTACTTCATAAAAACTCCACCAATTACTGTCTCTATAAATTGGATTTCGTTTGAAAGGATATCCTAAGCTTTCAAAAAAATTGCAGCAGGCTCTGAATTTGTTAGAGGTTTTTAATAAATGTTGGTTTTCAGGGATTTCACGCAAAGAAATATTTGTCTTAATAACTTCAATACAGGGCAAATAACCAAAAGATGAAAGACCAACACCGAAAGTTTTTCTAAACATAAGTAGAATACTTCTGTTTATCTCTAAGAAAAGTTTCTCAAGCTCTGCCTTCCTAACACGCCAAGGTGGAAGTGTAGATAAGGAAGTAATTCCATGCTTAAAGCTAAAGCCTAAAATTTCATTTTGAGGGCATGGAATGCTTTTAATTAATGTAATAAATTTATGAATAAATTCATTTGATGGTTTAACGATAATTGATAGAACAATGAAAGAAGGAGCAATATAACCCACATTCCGCACCTAAAACTGGCACACAGAGAAAGCAGTAAGTAAATTAAAACTACTGGTAGAAATTGAGACAAGAAAAACCCAGAAGTAAAGTTAATAGCCAGAATCAGGGTAAAAGTCAAAAAATAAATAAAATTAGCACTCTATAAGCTTCCATCATGAAAAGCTAAAAATAGTTGATGGGATATAGTGTGAAAATGAATTCGCCTTTGAGCATTGAAGTAAAAAATTTAAATCACCTGGGGATAGTAGCAGGAATTATTGATGAAATAGGGTTGGTAGACCAAATAAATAAAATACTTGGACAGCACCCGCAGTCTAAAGTGAGTGCGGGTCAGGCGGTCAAAGCAATGATACTAAACGGGTTAGGGTTTGTATCTGGAACATTATATATGTTTCCTAAATATATGGATAGCTATGCCTGTGAACACTTGATAGGAGAAGGAGTATTACCAGAACATTTAAATGACGACAGACTAGGAAGAGTATTAGACCAATTATATTTAAAAGGATTAAGTGGAATCTTCACTTTAATAGCGTTAGCAGCAGTAAAAAAATATGGAGTAGATTTATCATCGCTACACTTAGATTCTTCTTCATTGCATCTGCACGGAGAATATAAAACTGGTTTACCCGAAGTAGCCTTTGAAAGAAATGCTCCCACAGAAAATGAAGATAAGCTCCTAGAGTTAGCACCACAACCAATAAATATAACTTATGGTTATTCAAGAGATCATAGACCAGACTTAAAACAATTTATTCTAGAGTTAATTTGTAGCAGTGATGGGGATATTCCCATCTTTTTAAAAGCAGCGTCAGGAAATCAATCAGATACGAAAACCTTTGCGAAAACTCTCGTGAATTTTCGAGAAAATATTGATATAGATGCGTTAATGGTAGCAGACAGCGCATTATATAGTGCCGAAAACCTGAATTTGATGAAAAGCCTCAAATGGTTATGCAGAGTTCCATTGACAGTGGGGTTAGCCAAGCAAATACTATTAGGAATAGACTCCAAAGATTTAATCCAAAGTGAAATAACAGGTTATTCATATATAGTCAAGTCTAGTAACTATGCCGGGATCGAGCAAAGATGGCTGATAGTTGAAAGCCAAGAACGGAAAAAAGCAGATTCTAAACAGCTGATGCGCCGTGTTCAGCAAGCCCAAATAAATGCTCATCAAAAGCTCACAAAATTATGTAATGAAGAATTTGCTTGTCATCGAGATGCCAAGAAAGCTGCATTACATCTATCAGAGCAATTAAAATATCATTGTTTGGCTGAAATTAAAATATCTAAGAAACAGTTAAAACCTCAAGGTAAAAACAAAAACAACAATCAGAATGACTGGAAATATTACTATCAGATATCCGCGCAATTAGAGCAAGATAAAGCAGCAATTGAACTTGAAAATCGCGCTTCGGGAAAATTTATTTTAGCAACTAATATTATTGATGAATCCCAATTAAGCCACACTGACATGATTAAGGAATATAAAGCTCAACAATCATGTGAAAGAGGCTTTGCTTTCTTAAAAGACCCTTTATTCTTAACAGATAGCATATTTATTAAGTCACCGGAGCGCATTGAAGCTTTATCAATGATTATGGGGTTATGTTTGTTGGTTTATACTTTAGGACAACGACAGTTACGTGGAATTTTATTAGCTCAAAACCAGGAAATAAAAAATCAATTAGGTAAACCAACAGACCGCCCCACTCTCAGGTGGATATTTCAATGTTTCCAAGGTATTCATTTATTAATTGTTAATAGTGTTTCACAAATATCAAACCTCTCTGATGAAAGATTATGGATATTACAATTTTTTCCTAGTACTTGTCGTCGCTACTATTTATTAGTTTGATTATTATTTTAATTAAGCTTTACTTTTACTAATTTTTGCAAGAGTTACTCACTCTATGTTTAGTAACTCTACGTTTTAGTGCAGCATTTTTTATACCGATTCTTTATTTTCGCAAACTCTGGTTTGATTTTTAAATTTCCATCTCTCCAATTTTGGTTTTAAATCAAAAACTAACCCCACAATTCTTTGCTATTTCTTTTGTGACAGTTCCGGGTGCGGAATGTGGGATATAATGGAGATGAATATTGGCACTTTTTATCAACCTTAGTGATTTCTCATTTTGTCTATTTTTAAATGAAAGTGCGCCGACATTAATGGATGAAGCATTTCCAGTCCCAGAGTTATATATATCGCTAAACCATTGATTAAGGTTTTCTTTCTGACCGACGGAAAATGAAGGGTAGTTGGATAGTAATTTATTTAAACCTTGTTGAAGCTTGGAAAAATCCTCCGAAAAAAATAAGTCAGAGAAGCCAACTTCATCTAACTCAATTTCTAACTCACTTGGACAAGCTATCAATTCATAATCGTGAGGGCGTAACTTATACTCTGCGTGGCTTTTCAAAGATTCCAATAATTTCAGCTTGGGATTTTCAAGCTTATCTGAAAATTCAAGTATTCTTTTCGTTGCCTTTATTCGTAGTGATTTCCAAAATCTTCTCTTGAGCTTAGACTGATTTCGCATATATATAACTCTAAATCTATTTTTCTTAATCTATTGCAAGAAACATAAATGCGCCATATCTCCACAAATTAACTTGAAAATTTATTGTTTACTAGATTCCTATATATCTTTTTTCATAATAGGCAGTATTCTAAAGACTAGATAAATAGTCTGGGAATAGTTGCCGCTAAACTAGCTTTCTATATCCGGTAAAAAGCCAAATAAATGCAGAAGGCACGGTATCACCGTGCCTTCTGCCTTATTGGTTATGTATAAACCTAGTCTATCCCTTCAATCCGGTCTTCAACTTCTTGGTACAACTCGCGCAGACGATCTAAATTCTCGTCGCTAGTCTCCCAATAACCGCGTCCATTCACTTCCAACAAAGTTGATACAATCTTGCGGAAAGAATGAGGGTTGAGGTTCAGCAAACGTTTCTGCATTTCTTCATCTTTGATGAAGGTTTCGTTAGTATCCTCATAAATCCAGTTATCCACTGCGCCGGCTGTTGCACTCCAACCTGTTGTATTCACCAACCGCTTGGAGAGTTCGCGCACACCTTCGTAACCGTGAGACAGCATCCCCTCGTACCATTTGGGATTTAACAATTTGGTACGCGCATCCAAACGCACGGTTTCTGATAATGTCCGCACTTGGGCGTTAGCTGTGGTTGTATCTGCAATATAAGATGCTGGTTTTTTACCATCACCGCGCAGACTTGCCACCAGCTTAGTAGGATCTGAATCGAAGTAATGAGAAACGTCCGTTAAGCTAATCTCGGAAGAATCCAAATTTTGGAAAGTTGCATCAGCAGTTTTCAATGTACTTTCAAAAATCTGCCGCGATTCATCCATGATTCCGGGGTTATCGGAATTGAAGGAAAAGGATTTCCGGTTGAGATACATTTCCTGCAACTCGGCTTCGCTATCCCAAGTGCTGTTTTCTACCGCCAAGTTGATATTTGACGAGTAGGAACCAGAAGCGTTGGAGAAAACGCGCGTTGCTGCTTGACGCAGATTAATTCCCATGTCTTCGGCTTGTTGCAAAGCGTGTTTACGAACAAAGTTCATTTCTAAGGGTTCATCTGCTTCAGCTGCCATCTTCACGCCTTGGTCTAGCAGGTTCATTTGGTTGATGAACAAGTCGCGGAATACACCAGAACAGTTGATTACTACATCAATTCTGGGTCGTCCCAACTCTTCTAAAGATATCAATTCCAACTTGTTCACCCGTCCCAAGGCATCGGGAACTGGACGCACGCCCACCATCCACATAATTTGTGCTAGGGATTCGCCGTAAGTTTTGATGTTATCGGTTCCCCAGAGGACACAGGCGATGGTTTCTGGCCATTTTCCATCATTTTCTGCCTTGTTACGTACCAAAAGCCTGTCTACGACAATTTTGGCTGATTGAACTGCTGCTGTTGTTGGGATGGATTGCGGATCTAAAGCATGGATATTCTTACCCGTGGGCAATACATCCGGGTTGCGGATGGGATCGCCACCAGGGCCGGGTAGGATGTATTCACCTTCCAAGCCTCTGAGCAATGCTCCGAGTTCGTTGTCGGCACAAACTTGTTGCAGGCAGAATTCCAAATACTCAAGTAGGGGTTTTAGGGCGGCGGTGTCAACTTTGGGATAACCTGCTTTATGCAATGCTTCTACCCAAGGTTCCTTTTTGCCCATGTTGAAGAAATTCAACCGGGAAACCAGAGAAACTCGTCCTTCCGCGTCGATTTGCTCTTGGACAAGGGCGGTAACTGCTGCACGGGTTGCCAAAGTGATATCTTGCAATAACTGGACATCTTGTAAAATGCCTCTGTCATTATTTTGGTAAATATCATCAATGTTACGCCCAATGCTATTAGCGATAATTCCCGGCAAGCCTTGAAGTCCTTCTTCTTGACGATCTAGACTAGCAATGTTGACGAGAGTTGCGATCGCTTCTTCTGCACTTGGCGGTTTACCAATGACGTGCAAACCACAAGGCAACAACCGCGACTCGATTTCCATCAACTTGCGGTAGACGTTACCAACAATATTATCGCGATCGTCGGTACTCATGTCTCTGGCATCGGTTTCTGGCAGGTTAATATCCTTATCCAGATTCACGATCCGGCATTTATCCATGATGCTGTTAACAATGGAAACACCGCGTCCACTATCTTTTAAGGTTTGGTAGGAAGCAATTAATTCGCTGAGTTCCTTCAAACCTTTATACAAACCAGCATTTTCTGCCGGGGGTGTCAAGTAAGAAATTGTTTCGGCATAACTCCGACGTTTGGCAATTGTCGCCTCACTTGGATTATTCGCTGCGTAGTAATACAGGTTGGGAATTGAGCCAATCAAGTTATCTGGATAACAATCACCAGACATCCCCATCTGTTTACCCGGCATGAATTCCAAGGAACCGTGAGTACCAAAGTGCAGTACAGCATCAGCTTTCCAAACTTGCTCTAGGTAAGTGTAGTAAGCAGCAAAACCGTGGTGAGGACTAGCTGAACGGGAGAATAACAGCCGCATCGGATCGCCTTCATAACCAAATGTGGGTTGCACACCGATGAAGACGTTACCGAATTGCTTACCATAAATCAGCAGATTTTGCCCATCGCTGTTGAGATGTCCGGGAGGTGGGCCCCAGTTTTCCTCTAAACGTTGAGAGTAGGGTGTCAGTGCTTCATACTCAGGAACCGACATTTTGTAAGCAACGTTGAGTTCTGGGCTGTTGTACTGCGCTTGGGCATCATGGATGACTTCTTGCATCAACGCTTCGGCTGATTCTGGCAATTCTGGTAAGTCGTAGCCGTTATTTTTAAGGGCTTTCATCACCTCGTAGATGGAACCGAATACATCCAAGTAAGCGGCGGTTCCGACGTTGCCTTTATCTGGCGGGAAACTGAAAACTGTGATAGCGACTTTTTTATCAAGCTTCGGTTTGCGGCGGAGGTTAGCCCATTTTAAGGCGCGTTCGGCTACAGCTTCAACCCGATCGCGCAGTGCGATCGCTTTTCCTGTAGTCCCATCTCTACCCGATAATATAATCGGCTCAATTGCTCCATCCAATTCCGGAATTGCAATTTGCAAAGCTACTTGAATTGGATGTAACCCTAAATCGCTATCCATCCACTCTTCTGTGGTTTGGAATACTAAGGGTAACGCCACCATATAAGGACGGTTTAAGCGTTTGAGTGACTCAATTGCCTTGGGATGGTCTTGTCTAGCTGGGCCACCAACTAAAGCAAAACCAGTCAGTGATATCACTGCATCTACCAACTGAGTGTTGGTAGTTGGTTCATAGAAGTAGGCATCCACAGGCTTGGAGAAATCCAAACCACCAGCAAACACAGGTAGTACCCGTGCGCCTAGTGCTTCCAACTCCTGCACCATTGCCACATAATGGGCATCATCCCCTGTAACTAGGTGAGTGCGTTGCAATACTAACCCGACACAAGGAGCTAGGGGATCTTTTAGATCGCTAGAAATATCCTTACGAGCTGTATACCAATTGAGGTATTCTCTGACATCTTCAAACATACTGGGAGCCAAAGGATGCCAAATCCCTAAATCGGGATAAACCACCGGCTGTTCATAAGTAGAAGGTGCAAAATTTTGTTTCTCTAAACCTTTAAATACATATTTATCAGCTAGCATCAGCAAGAAGTTTTCCAGATTTTCTGGAGAACCACCTAGCCAATACTGAAAACTGAGCATGAAATTTCGGGCATCCTGTGCCTTGTCCATCGGGAGGAACTTCAGCACTTGCGGTAGGGTTCGCAAAAGCTTCAGCATCCCATCTTGGAATCCCGCACCGGATTTTTCTTTGCGTTTCCGCATGAATTGGGCGATCGCACTTTTTGACTGACCCAACTGTGCCAGAGAAAAGCTGCCCATTTTACTCAGGCGCATTACCTCTGGCATGGAGGGAAAGACAACGGAAACGTCTAGGCGATCGCGGTGCGGTTCTACTGCTGCTACTACTTTCTGTGCTAAGTCTTCGATGAAAATGAGGGAAGCGATGAAGATATTCGCACTCTCAATTTCTCGTTTAAACTCCTCGTAATTCTCTGGGTCGCGGAGTTCCTCAATCAAGTACCCACTGATTTCAATCGCCAAGTTGGGATTGTTCGCGTTAATCGTGCGAACTGCTTGCGACAAAGCACTCTGGTACTGGGACTCAAGCACGACATAGACCACCTTGATTAAACTACGTCCGCGTAAGTTATCAGGCGCAATGTGTCTAATGGTGGACTTGACGTGTGTGAACATGCTTCTTCGGCTCCTTTGATGCGTGTTCTTTCTGGAAGTTCCTAGCGGCATCATCAGCCACAGGTAACTTGTGATCTTTTAGGCAATATCTGTTTTTTATCAGAAAATGCTTGCCCAGTAGGCATTTTATCGCCTATATGACACAAATCGATATAAAAAACGAAATATTTCTTTGTAATTGTTGACTTTATATAGAAGTGTTTACTCAAAATATGTAAATTTTTTGTTACATACTTTATTTATGGTTAAATAACTATATGGTTATTTTATTATATTTGCAAAACAAAACTGCCTATATATTTTTTAGTCAGTATAGACAGGCTTAATTGCATAGTTATGATTTATGCTAAATAGGATTTCTTTCGCGCTCCTGTTTTAAGCACAGACACTAAGACACAAAGATCAAAATACCTAACCTTCCCGCACCATCCAAACCAACATTCCCAATAGTATTTCCACTGGCGGAACTGTATAATCATTCAAATCAATACTCAGTATTTGCCCTTCTAATTTCAAAAATCGCCAAGCCGTACCGCTACTGACGCTATCATAAATTGTCTTAATCGGTATATTATTGATTTCATTAAACTTTTGGGCGGCAATCATTTCTGCTGCACATTGCCCTAAACCAGGTTTTAAATCAACTTTTTTCGCTTCAATAATCACAATGACAGGAGCTTCAATAAATATTTGTTCGGGTGAGCGGCTAATTAAAAAATCACATACTCCACTTAAGCCTAATTCTGATGCGACGGTAAAATCTTCACCCGAAAAAAAGCTGACTTTACGTTCCAGAATTTTCCTAACTTCTACAAGGATTGGACTAATAATTAACTCTGAGCGAGCTTTTTCTGAGCCTGTTGCTGTTGCTAGTGGTAGTCCTTCGCTTAGTGCTTCTTTGAGGTAAAAACTAGGTTCTATGGACTGGGTTTCGGGTAAAAAACGTCCATTTTCAACCGTAGTTAAGTTAAAGTCGCGTTTGACTTTTGACAGCGAAAAGTCACTATAAAACATTATAAAAACCTGGTTGGTTATTCAGACGCGACGCTCGAATACTCGCTCTAAGCGAAGCCATGCCGAAGGCTTTACGCTGCGCTATCCGCCAGTCATACAGAATTTATTCTGAATTCTGACTCCTGAATTCTGTTTGATAAATCACAGATTCGCTCATAATATCACTCAGTTTGAGTATCTTCTGTTTTCGCCTGTAATTTTTGAACCTGCTCAACAGTTAAACCTGTAACATCAACAATTATTTCCAGATTGATACCTTTATTAATCATTTTGATGGCAATATCTTGAGCTTTTTGTTCAATGCCCTGTTCAATACCCTGTTCTAAACCTTGTGCAAGCCCTTCTTGCAGAATATCTTGATAGATCACAGATTCGCGCATAATATCACTCCGCAAAATTCTTTTAATCAACTCTTTATTTAATACTAACCCAGCTAACACTGCTGTTGATGCAGCAACATTACTGCGGATTCGGGTGTCGTTTAGTGCTTCAATAACTTGGGCAACTTCTTCTAAAGTTCGCGTTTGATCGTTGGTTTGGCTTAAAGCTGCAAATGGTAGCAAACCCGGAGAATTTAAAAATACTTCGGTTGGCTGTTCCCAAAGTCGAATTACTTCAAATCTATGGAGGCTATTTTCTAGAACAAATTCTGTTTGATAAACTAGCTCAGAATCGCTTGGTTTTAGGTAAATAACTACCTGACGCATTCGCTTATGGGGAAATTTTCTATACCCCCGCAAACGATAATCACTCATCCGAAAGGGAATATCGGCTTTAGGTGTCGTTTGAAATTCGAGATGGAGGACAATTTCATCGGACTGCAACAAAATTAGTGCATCGGCGCGGATGGGTTCAAGAGATAATTCAGATGGACTAAGTTGGGTAAGAGTTATTGGTTCACCGAGTAGCCAAGTTGCAAAGTCGCTAGAAAATGACTCTGCGAGAAACTTGCAGACATTATCAAACATAGATCAGATTATATCAGTTTAATAACAGACCAGAGTCCGATCGCTAGAATTACACTTGGAACGCACTGCAACGATCGCAATTGTGCCATGATGGCGCCGTGACTCCTGTTGCGCCTGTAACGGAGAGTTGAGCCATTGTTTGTTGAGTAATTTACTCTACTGCATCCCAACTGCCGACTCTACGCAAATTAAATGTGAAAAAGGTTATAAAATCTTATTAAGAAGTTACAGTATATACCCATAATACAGAAACAAATTTAGTAATATTTTTTTCTTAACTAATGGCCCCTAACTCCTGACCATTAAATAATGACTCAAGTAGATATTCTCATCCTATCAAACGGCCCAGGTGAGGTAACAACCTGGGTACGTCCAGTAGTCAAGGCGTTACGGCAAGAACTAGGCGATGACCGTTCTATCGTCAGGATTTCTGTAGTATTATCACCTTGCCCAAATGCGACTGGTAAAGAAAGAGCGATCGCTCTTTCTTACCCAGAAGTAGATAGAGTTCAGGGAGCAGAGCATTTTTGGCAATTTTTGCTTTGGGGCAAAACATTTGATAATTGGGACTGGTGCGATCGCGGTGTCGTCGTTTTTCTCGGCGGCGATCAAGTTTTCCCCGTAGTCATAGGCAAAAAGCTCGGATATCGCACAGTAGTTTACGCTGAATGGGAAGCCCGTTGGTATAAATGGATTAACCACTTTGGCGTGATGAAACCCCAAGTTGCTGCCCGTGTCCCCCAGAAATATGCTGACAAATTCACCGTTGTCGGTGATTTGATGCTAGAAGCAGCAGGTGAAGCAGGGGAAAGCCTAGATTCAAATTCTTCTCTGCCGATTATTCCATCACTCAAAACTGAATTAATTGGTATACTGCCTGGCTCAAAAGCAGCAAAATTAGCTCAAGGAGTGCCATTATTTTTAGGTGTTGCCGAATACATCTACGCTCAAAGACCCCAAACCAAGTTTGTGATTCCTGTAGCCCCAACTTTGGATTTACAAACTTTAGCTAGTTTTGCCGATCCCCAAAAGAACTCTATTGCTAAATTTTTTGGCTTTGGCGGTGCTTCCTTAATTGTTCCAGAGGAGGCTGAAGGCAAAGCATTACTAAAAACAACAACGGGTTTAACTGTGGAACTGTGGCAAGAAAACCCTGCATATCACTTATTATCTCAGTGCTGTATCTGCATAACTACAGTGGGGGCAAACACTGCCGAACTCGGTGCTTTAGGAGTGCCAATGATTGTTTTGCTGCCAACGCAGCAACTTGACGCTATGCGTTCTTGGGATGGTTTACCAGGGTTGTTAGCAAATCTGCCAGGGGTAGGTACGCCTTTTGCTAAGGTCATTAATTGGCTATTTCTGAGATTCGTGAAACGCAAAGGTTTATTAGCATGGCCAAATATCTGGGCACAGGAAGAGATAGTGCCCGAACTTGTGGGAAAACTTCAACCGCAAGAAGTTGCACAAATGACGGTAGATTTATTAGCCCATCCCGAAAAATTGGCTGAAATCCGCGCTAAACTCCGTAATATTCGTGGTGAAAGCGGTGCTGCCCAGAAGATAGCACAGATTGTTAGCGAGGAAATTGGGAAGTAGGGTGAAATGAGGGAGCAACATTCGCCCTAATCTCCCTCATCTCTCTTAATCCGAAGATTCTCCATCTCTGCGCCCAAGTTCATAAATGCCGGCACCCATACAGGCTAATATACCTGTACTAATTCCCCAACTTTCACCTAAACTAATTTCCAGACCCCAGTTACATAAAGTGCCGACTACCAAAAAAGGCACAATGCTAAACAGTGAGGCGTAGAAAGCGTTTTGGGATTCTCTAGCTTGACGAGTCTTTTCAAATTCTGACTGGCTGGTATAAAGCGATCGCTCGGCAAAGTTAAACCAGCGGTTGAGTTGCTTAATTACCCATTCCCTGGTTGTGGAAAAACCTAAATATAGCGCCAATGACCATAAACTCGCTCCGGCGATCGCGATCGTGTCTAACTCAAAGCGGAAAGGCAAAATTTCAGTCAGCATTGCTTGGGGGAGTCCTGCAATCAGAATTCATAATACTCTACCTACAAAGGGTATTCTGACCAAGAGGCAGGGGGCAGGGAGGCGGGGGAAAGATACTGGAATTCAACTGCAAAAAGGGTTTCAAGACCCTAAATTTATGAAGAAGGGGACTGCCGACCACATCAAACTACAAGGAATGGCAATAAGAAAACCTGAATCCCTTACTATTACTATACAAACACTTTAAACTTTTGCTTCTGAAAATTCCCAAAAAATAAAATCAAGTTAAATGATGATAATTGCAAATAGTCATGCACGCAATCGCACTTCTATACCAAGAGTTCCATTCAATCATTCAAGTTGCCACAATTTAACTATTCCATCGTCGGCTGCGGTGGCAAACATTTTGCCATCGGGACTAAAAGCGACTTTTCTAATTTTTGATTTTTGATCCGGTGATGTCCAAAATGGTAGAGACTGTTTCTGACTGTTCACTTTCCACATTCTAATATATCCTTTATTATCCCCGACGACGATTAGCTTACCACCAAGGCCGTAGGCGACAGAATAAAATCCTACACCGTTAACATCATCGAACCTATTTTTCACCTCGTAGTCCGGTAAACTCCAGGAACGAAACATGCCTGTTTCACAACTACTGACAAGTTGCTTGCCATCTGGACTAAAGGCAACACTAAGGACAGAATGAGGTATATGTTCTATAAATTGATGCGAAAGTTTCTCTTGCAAGTTCAACAACCTAACAATCCCGCTAGCTTCAGCGCTAGCTATTTGCTGACCATCGGGGCTAAATGCTAACTCCGAGACTTCCGAGATTGGATCGACTGACCGCCAGTTAGGTCTGGTAGACGGTTCTTCTGTCAAAGATTGACCCTGCAAGTTCCACAAGTGAATAATGCCGTCATCTCCAGTGCTTGCTAGTTGCTGTCCATTCTTGGGCTTGGGATTAAATTTGACGCTCCTGAGACGTTTTTGACTTGCGACGACTTCAGTCACCAAGTTTGCGCTCTTTAAGTCCCACAAGCGGATTTTGCCACCTGCATCACTGACCAAGTATTGACCATCGGGGCTAAAGTCAATACTGTTAATACCCCTGTTTGCAGTTTGATTCCCTTGGCATTTAAATGTCTTCAGTAGCTGACCTTTAGTATTCCATAAGCAGATAGTCTCGTCATCTCCACTGGTCGCCAAGGTTTGACCATCGGGGCTAAACGCAACCGAACCCTGATGCCCTTTCAATTCGGAAATCTCTTTCGCAGCTTTCGGATCGGGGGGCTTTACTTCAGATTGTTTGTCGGTACTTTTGGGAGTTGGTACTGGATTGTGTATTTTTTCACAGTCCCGTTTGAACTTGTCTTTGTCTGGGAATCCTTCGGGCAATTCGACTTTGCACAGTAACGGCGGGTTTTCTCCCTCTAATCCCTCTAGTTGTTTTGAGGTGAGCGATTTTGCTTGACTTAAATCTACATCTTCCAGTTTAGCATCTAAAAATTTGGCACCGCTGAGGTCAGCACCCTTGAGGATGGTACCGCTGAGGGTGGCACCGTTGAGGGTTGCATCCTTGAGGTTGGCACCGGTGAGGTTGGTACCGTTGAGTTTGGCGAACTTGAGGGTGGCACCGCTGAGGTCAGCACCGGTGAGGTCAGCATGGCTGAGGTCTTCATTGCTGAAGTTGTGACCGCTGAGGCTGGCTCCGCTGAAATTGGCACTTTCGAGGGTGCTTCCTCCGAATTGGACAATTGGAAGTTCATTGTTAATTAATAGTGATTCCGATAAAAATCGAAGAACCAAACCTTTGCGGAGATTTCGACCTTGTGTATCCTCTTCACTATTATTGAGTTGATTTAATGTGGTTATAGTAAAAGTGCGGGCAAGAGTTGTACTAACATCATCTTTTTTAAAATCTAGTAAAGTGTTTTTTTTAAGCAACAATTCCTTCATATTTTGAATGTAGCTATTTAACACATCATCTCGCTGTTTTTGTTCAGTAATCTTTAGCTGTGCTTGATTATTCATGTAGGTTATAAGCGCACTCACTAGTAGCAGGAATAGCGGAACCCCTATCACTATGAGCCAGTCCCGCTCCTTTTTGGGAGCTTGAGTTTGGGAATTGTTCGATTTTTGCATTATATTGTCAAGTTTTATACTGTGTTGGCAGAACAGCTATTTATTATACGGAAAATTTCCGATCTAACTTATGAAACGTGATTAAAGATAATAATTCATCAAGAAGTCTTGTTACGCCCTGGACGCAGCGAACCAAGAGTCAGAAAGCGTCGCCCCAAAGCTTATCCCCTCATGCAAAAATCAAGACAAGAATATCATCTTGAACTAAAAACTGCTTAATTATCAGATTAGATAGTTTCATTAACAATAGAAAACCACCTTGCGCCTTGATTCTATTAACAGTTTAAAAACAAAAAAATAAAAAAGGGAGGGTGTGGAGAAGGGTTCACACCCTTTAAATAATAATAATCATTATTATCATCATTTAACTTGATTTTATCTTTTGGGAATTTTCAGAAGCAAAAGTGTAAAGTGCTTATATAGTCAGGTATTCAGGTTTTCTTAGTGCCATTCGATTCTGAGTTCTTATTCATAAAGGTGGAATTTTTGCTAAAATGCCCTTCTTCATTCCTTCTGGACGCTCTGACCAAGGCAGTAAACCATCTGCTTTGCCATAGTATTGACTAGCACATTGCAGTACCGCAGAGGCACTACCATCAACGCCTAAGTCACCAAATAAATATGTTAATTTGCCTTTGGCAGTAAAGGCGACTACACAAGAACGATTACAAGCACTCATACATTCAACTTCCTGAATAGGGAATTGATCTCGTAAATCCCAATCTTGTGCAAGCTGCTGAAGTTGGTTTAGAAGTTTTTGACCACCACTTTCACCGAAAGGTTTGCCATTTTGCCAAACACTGGCACAAGTTTTGCAAACAAATAAAGTATGTTCAGCAACACCCAAGGGACTGGTTGGGGAAATATTTACAGTAGTAGTCATCTGTACCTCGCAGATATGTGAAACTGATAAATCTATTTCGGCGGGCATCCTGACTCACTCAATTTGAGATTTTTGATTCCTGAGTTCCTTAATCTCAAATTGGTTCACAGTTGCGGGACAGCGCCGGATTTACACCGAACTTTCCCCGTTACCTCTGGTAGCTGACTCCCACCAGAACCGAATAACCTTATCGATCATACACTACGCTCATCTGAGAGTACGAAATGTTGTGCGATCGCAACCGATTTTTTCAACATATCGCACCAGGATTACTGCTCCGGGATTGGGGACTGGGACTAGGAAGAATTTTCTTCTCTACGAAATGCTGTGCGTAGCAAGATCCCCGTAGGAGTATGCGGTTCGTTCTTTTATCCCTCAAATTTAATGGGACAGACCACTAGTACAACACGGCGGAAATAAACCACCCATTCCAAATCAATGAAACCCTTACACTGTATTCATTTTTAATTTTTAATTTTTAATTTTTAATTCCGCCTTGCGGCACTAGTGTATATCTGAGGACAACTAACTACCAAATATTTATTGTTTTAACCTTTTGCTAGCTGTCTCTTAAACTTACCGGGATAGTTTGAAATTAACGAATACGAATTAATACTAGTAAAGTATGTAGTCTTTTTATACTACGTACTCAAGTTTTTTATGCTGATATTGTTTTGCGATCGCCTCATCAATAAGTCTCAGATACCTATTTTATTCTCAGGAGCTTAAATATGTAAATGATTTTATCTGTATGAACATTACATTTTGATGTGATGTATTTTACTACGACGAGAAATTATTCTTGATACCAAACTTTCAGGCACTTTTTAAAGCATTGCGAAACCTGCGATCGCTTTTTGAATGGTGTTTTGGATAATTACCAAGGGCGATCGCACTTAATCAGTAAGCAATCGTACTTCATACTTCTCTGACTTTTCAAAGCGTTGCTGATTGCTCGAAAAACAACTATTTATTTACTGAGGTATCGGTATGCCTGTTAATTTTAGCGGTTCCTATTCTCAAGACTTTGATGGTCTTACCACAAATACTTCTAATACTACTTGGAGTAATGATACTACATTAGCTGGCTGGTCTCTTTTCAGTCAGCCTATTCCTGGTACTGCGATCGCGACTTACACAGCAAACAATGGCAGTGGTAATTCTGGCGGTTTTTACAGCTATGGTTCAACAGGCTCGACCGATCGGGCGTTAGGGGGGCTAGGTTCAGGAGGAGCCTACTTTGGTAGCCCCACATCAGGAGCCGTTGCTGGATGGATTGCCTTTTCTGCCACAAATACCACTGGCTCAACCATTAACAGCCTAAATGTTGCTTTTAATGGAGAACAATGGCGCAACAATGGAAACGCTACTGCCCAGTCAATGGTTCTACAGTACGGATTTGGTACATCCTTTACTACAGTTCCTAATTGGACTACCCCTGGTGGAAACTTTAATTGGACTTCTCCTGTGGCAACTGCAACTGCCGCTACTGTTGATGGCAATGTAGCTGGTCGAGTCGCTAATGTGGGTGGTACACTCAATACCTTAAACTGGGGAAATAACGATACACTCTGGATTCGTTGGATTGAAAATAATGATCCTGGAAACGATCATGCTCTAGCGATCGATGATTTTTCTTTATCGGTACCTGTTCCTAGTTCAGCAGGTGTCACCATTAGCCAATCAGGGGGTAGCACAGATGTAACTGAAGGTGGTGCTACAGATTTTTACACAGTAGTCTTGAATAGCCAGCCAACAGCAAATGTTACCATCAATATCAATAATGGCGACATTCAAACAAAAACCACAACCAACGTTAATAGCCTAACTTTCACTCCTGCAAACTGGAACGTAGCCCAGACCGTAATAGTAACTGCCGTAAACGATGGCTTGGTTGAAGGAAATCACTCTAATACCATTACTCATACAGCAACTAGTACAGATACTAACTACAACGCCATCACAATTCCCGGACTTGCAGTAAACATTACCGACAACGATTCGGCTTCGTCTACTCTCCGAATCACCGAGTATATGTACAGTAGTGCTGCTACTGGTGAATTTGTCGAACTGACTAACGTTAGTAATACAGCCATAGATTTAACGGGATGGAGTTTTGACGACGATACTCGCACCCCCGGCTCATTTAACTTGAGTGGTTTCGGAACCGTTGCGTCTGGGGAGTCCGTAATTATTACAGAAGCTACTGCTGTGGCTTTCCGCACCGCTTGGAGTCTTCCTGCTTCTGTGAAAGTTCTCGGTGGTAATGCCAACAACCTCGGACGTGCTGACGAAATCAATATCTATAATGCTTCTAATAATCTCATCGATCGCCTCACTTATAACGATCAAACTATTGCAGGTAGTATTCGCACCCAAAATGTTAGCGGCTCCACTAGCAATGCAAATCTTGGCAGTAACGATATCACCAAATGGCAGCTTTCCTCGGTAGGTGATGCCAACAACTCTTATTCAGCCGCTGGGGACATTGGCAGCCCAGGTATTTACATTATTAATACCACAACTCCGACAGCGCCAACTATTCAACTGGACACAGCCAGCACCACAGACTTATTAGATGCTAACGGGGCTTTGGCTGCTACAGGAACAGGGGCAATTAGCGGTGTAATTGGCAACCCCAACGATCCAGCAAAGACATTGGGTGTAAACTTTACGATCGCTGATTCCGATACCCCTGTAGAAAATTTGACCGTCACAGTCACCAGCAATAATACCGAGGTGGTTCCTAACGGCAACCTCACTCTAACTGGTACTGGAAGCAGTCGCAATCTCAAAATTAATCCTGTCGGTGTTGGTACTGCAAACATTACAGTAAGTGTCAGTGATGGTACGAGTACTTCTAATTATGCGATCGCCTACGCAGCATCGGCGAATGATGGTACTCCTACAACTCAATTTTTAACGGGTACGAGTGATGCTTCTACAGCTATTCCCGTGGGTGGGACGTTTTTCTTAGAAGCCGATGACGAAAATCAACTTTTGCGTCTCTACGATTCCAGCAAATCGGGACTCCCGATAACTGGGTTTGATTTTACAAGTTCTCTTGGACTAACCGAAAATCGAGAAGTCGATTTGGAAGCTTCTACCAGAGTAGGGAATCGCATTTTTTGGCTAGGCTCACAAAGCAATAGCGATGATGGGAAAAATCGCCCTAACCGCGATCGCATTTTTGCTACAGATATTAGTGGTACGGGAGCATCCACCGCACTCAGTTATGTAGGTCGCTATGACTTTTTAAAGGAAGACATCATCAACTGGGATGTCACCAACGGTCACGGCAAGGGGGCAAATTACTACGGCTTGGCTGCTAGCGCTGCCACTAATGTCGGGTCGAAACAAGCAGACGGCTATAATATTGAAGGCTTGGAAGTTGCCCCGAATAACACCACAGCCTATATTGCCTTCCGCGCCCCCCAAGTTCCTCCCTCTGGACGTTCCAATGCACTCATCGTTCCCGTCACCAACTTTGCTAGCTTAATATCAGCTAGTAATGGTGGTACACAAGGCTCGTCACAATTTGGCGCTCCCATTGAATTAGATTTAGGTGGTCGGGGTATTCGAGAAATTCGCAAGAATGCCAATAACCAGTATGTGATTATTGCTGGCCCAGCAGGAGACGCAGGAGTAGCCCCGAACGATTTCCGCCTCTACACTTGGGATGGCAACCCCAACAGCGCTCCCCAATTGCGGGCGGCGACATTCCCTCCTAGCTTCAACCCCGAAGGAATTATCACCATCCCTGACAACTTAACAAATACCTCTCAAATTCAATTCGTCAGCGATGATGGCAACAGTGTTCTTTATAACGACGGCACAGCAGCCAAAGATTTATCACAGAACAACTTCAAAAAATTCCGCACCGATAGCGTTACACTCGGCGCTGTAGTCTTCACTCCTCGCATTCACGACATCCAAGGTGCATCTCACATCTCTGTGTTTAATGGGCAAAAAGTCGCTGATGTCGCGGGAATTGTCACAGCCATAAAATCTAATGGCTTCTATTTGCAAGACCCCAACCCAGATAACGACGATCGCACATCTGAAGGTATTTTTGTCTTCACCTCATCAGCCCCAACTGTGCAAGTGGGTGATTCTGTACTAGTTGGCGGTACAGTGAGCGAGTTTCGTCCTGGTGGTGCTACCAGCGCCAACCTGACGACTACTGAGATTATTACCGCCACGATTACTAAACTCTCCAGTGGCAATGCTTTACCAACTGCCATCATTTTGGGTAATGGTGGCAGAACTATCCCAACGTCAGTAATCGACAACGATACTACTGGTAATATCGAAACTGGAACCACCACCTTTGACCCTGCCCAAGATGGCATTGATTTCTACGAAAGCTTGGAAGCAATGCGAGTACAGGTAAATAATCCTGTAGCAGTTAGTCCGACTAATTCTTTTGGAGAGATTTGGTTATTGGGGGACAATGGCGCTAATGCTACCGGACGCACAGCCCGCGGTGGTGTGGTGATTAGTCCCAATGATTTTAATCCAGAGCGTATCCAAATTGATGATACTTTGTTTACCTCTGGTAGTTCACCCCAAGTTAACGTCGGTGCGACATTCGGCACGATTACGGGTGTGGTCGATTATAGTTTCAGCAACTACGAAGTTCTACCAACCTCGGTGACAGTGACTTCCGACACGCTGACCAAGGAAGTTACTAATTTAACTCCCACCACCGATCAATTAACAGTTGCTACCTTCAACGTCGAAAACCTTGACCCAGGCGATGGTGCAACCAAGTTTAACAACCTTGCCAGCCGCATTGTTAATAACCTCAAATCACCAGATATCATTAGTCTCGAAGAAATTCAGGACAATAACGGGCCGACGAATGATAGCGTGGTTGATGCTAGCACAACTTACCAAACATTAATTAATGCAATTACTGCTGCTGGTGGCCCCACATATCAATATCGCCAAATCAACCCAGTAGACGATACGAATGGCGGTGAACCGGGTGGCAATATTCGAGTGGGTTTCTTGTTTAATCCCAATCGTGTCAGCTTTGTAGATCGCCCTGGTGGTACTTCCACATCCAACACCACAGTCACCAATGTTGCTGGTGTTCCTACAGTTTCTAATAGTCCTGGTTTGATTGACCCCACCAACCCCGCCTTTACTAGCAGTCGTAAACCCTTAGTTGGTGAATTTACCTTCAACGGTAAAACTGTTTATATCATTGGCAACCACTTTAATTCTAAAGGTGGCGACCAACCGCTATACGGGCCAAATCAACCGCCAACCCTTAGCAGTGAAGTGCAGCGTCAGCAACAAGCTACGGTGGTGAAAAACTTTGTCCAAAGTATTTTAGCGATCGCCCCTAATGCCAATGTAATAGTAGCGGGTGACTTAAATGATTTTGAGTTTTCCAACCCCGTCAGCATTTTAGAAAGCGCTGGACTGACTTCTCTAATTGAAACCCTACCTGCAAACGAGCGTTACACCTACAACTTTGAAGGCAACGCCCAAACACTTGACCACGTTTTAGTAAGTAATAATTTGCTCAGTAAGCTGGATGGGTATGATGTAGTTCATATCAATTCTGAGTTTGCCGATCAGGATAGCGATCATGACCCCAGCCTAGCTCGGTTTAATTTGCCTGGAAATAGCGCTCCTACAGATATTTCAGTGAATGTTACCAGTGTCAATGAAAATGTTCCAGCGAATACAGTAGTAAGTACATTAACTACTACTGACCCGGATACAGGTAACACTTTCAGCTACAGCTTAGTTGCGGGGACAGGTGATGCAGATAACGCTGCCTTTGCGATCGCCAACAACACTTTAAAAATCAACGCTTCCCCAGACTTTGAAAGCAAATCTTCCTACAGCATTCGGGTACGCAGCACCGATAATGGTGGACTTTTCGTGGAAAAGGCGTTGACGATCCAAGTTAACGATCTCAATGAAGCACCCACGTTAGTGCAACCCATTGACGACCAAATTATCTCTACCAATAAAGCTTTCTCTTTCAATGTCAGCAATAAATTTACTGACGTAGATCGAGGCGACACCCTCAGCTACAGCGCTACGGGCTTACCCACTGGTTCTAGTATCGTTGCCAACACAGGTGTGATATCCGGCAATATCTCCCAAGCTGGGATTTTTGCAGTCACAGTTACCGCCACTGATCGCAGTGGCGCTAATGTTAGCGATTCCTTTGACCTGACTGTTGCCAATAATAAGGCAACATCTGGCAACGACATTATCTTTGTCAGCGAACTTACTGGTTTAAACAAATACATAGTCTATGCTCTCGCTGGAAGCGATCGCGTCATCGGCACTAATACCAGTGAGTTAATAGACGGTGGATCGGGCAATGATTACCTTGATGGCAAAGGAGGTATAGATGTACTTCTTGGCGGCGATGGCAATGACACAATCTTAGGTGGACTTGGCAGTGACGCACTTTCTGGAGGCAATGGTAACGACCGCCTCATTGGTTGGGGAGGAGGTACAAACGAAATCGATATCCTCAACGGCGATCAGGGCGCAGATACTTACGTTTTAAGTGATGCCAGTTCAGTTTTCTATGCTAGTTCCCGCAACAGTGATTACGCCGATATTGTCAACTTCAAAGCAAACGATCAGATTCAGCTTAAGGGAGTTGCTAACAATTACTCACTAGGGTCAGTTAGATCGGATGTAGGCATTTTTACCAACAATGGAACGGAATTGATTGCTGTTGTAGAAAACGGGTTAAATCGCAATACCAATTTGGCAACAGATACTCGTTTCGTGTTTGTTTAACGCAGATTTAAGCGATCGCTTGATCTCCGTAGGGACGTATAGCTGTACGTCCCTAAAGTTTATTTGTTGGATTGGGAATTTGATGCGATCGCTAACCAATTAAAACTAATATAATTTAAATCTATTTGCTCATAATTATCGAAATTTATATATTATTTTATTCTTTATTTTTTTAATTCAACAAAAACTATTTTTGCAGCTTATATACAGCAGTCCTAGATCATAATTGAAAATTATATCTCTCTTTCTTCTTTCCTTTGCGTCCTTGGCGGTTCGTTTTCTAATCTATATTTTTCACAACTCAAATAGGATTGCTATATACTTTAATCATTTCTTCCGTTTAACTTATTCTTATCTTAATCTTTAAATGAAAATATCAATAGTGGTCAATTTCTCTCATGACTACTATCGACAAACTTAAGCTTACCATAGCTTAAAGCAAACATGAAAAACACGTTTTTTGTAAATTCTCAGAATTAGTTGCAGAATGTTACTGAGATTAACTATGCTTTTGTAATTCTGAAATATCCCCATAATTCCAGTTTAGTTAAAACGTGATTTTTTCCAATTGACGTAATTAGAGAAATTGACTAGTTTGTGATTTAGCTAAATCCAACCAAATACCCAAAAAACATTCTAAATTATGGCAATTCAGAACGGAAGAACAACGACTCCTGCCTATATTCAGGCACTTGATGGATCAAATTACAGACTGAACCAACTGCTAACAGTTGGCGATGAAATCCCATTGCTAGAGGGTGAATTTGGTTCCTTTGTTCCCAGTGCTACTGAAAAGTATGCTTTTACAGGTATCCCTGACGGTCTGGGCATTTATGAAACTGACGATGCTTACTATGTATTTGTCAACCATGAATTAAGCAATACTACCAAAACAGATTTCTCCAGCACAATTTCTGGACAAATTACAGGCGGTAGAATTTCGCTATTGCAATTTGACAAAAACTGGAGACTAGTAGGTGGTAAAGACCTAATAGAGAAAGCGGTTGATAGTAAAGGTAATGAATTAGGCAAGATTACAGTTACATCTGATGCTGTAACCCAAACAGGTATTAACTTTGGTCGATTCTGTTCAGCCTATTTAGCAACTTATGGCTTTGAAGGTGGGCCAATATTCTTTAGTGCTGATGAACAGGATGGTAATAGTTTAGGTTGGGCAATAACAACTGATGGTACAGCTCAATCTATAGATGGTTTGGGTCGCTTCGCCAAAGAAAATGTACTAGCAGCATCTCAGTATCGCGCCACCAATTCCGGTAAAACAGTTTTACTGTCAACCGAAGATAATGGTGATGGTGAACTGTATATGTTCGTCGGTAATCAGACAGCAGAAGACCCCAATGGCTTGAAAGATGGAGATTTGTATGTCCTGAAGGTAACAGGATATGACAACGAAACTGTCGCAGAAGGAACAAAGGTAAAAGCTACTTGGACTAAAGTCGATCGGTCTGCAATTTATAATACCAAAGGTACAGAAGACCGTTCAGACGATGAACTACTCAATAGTGGTACTCCTCTGAGTGATTGGGTAAATGGCAGCGATAATGGCGTACTCCGTTCGACAAACTTCCGTCGTCTGGAAGATATAACCGAAGACCCAAACAATCCAGGTACTTTCTACTTTGTTACTACTGGGAATACAGATACAGTTCCCGGTACAAATGTTGAAGATAATGCTTTTGGTAAAGCTTATCGCTTCAGCCTGAATGCAAGTGACCCAACAGCAGAGATTAGCAACTTTGAATTGTTGCTAACTGGCGGCCCGAATACAGGGGTAAGCTACGACAACGTAACTGTTGATCGAAATGGCAAACTCTTACTCCAAGAAGATACAGCCGGTCGCGGTGGGGAAATCATAAATGCTCAACAGCGTAACGATCGCGTTTGGTCTTACGATATTGCCACTGATACTATTAAACCTCTGTTTGAAGTTGACCAAAATGCCCAAGGTACTGCCTTTAATGGTGAACTTGGTTCCTGGGAAAGCTCTGGGATTATAGAAGCCGCCTCTAATCCTCAACTCGGTCGTAGTTCCTACTTATTTGATGTCCAAGCTAGCGGTGTACTCAATGGTGTAGATCCAAACCAGTTGAATGTACTCAATGGTGAACACAGCCGTGGTGGTCAACTTATACTTGCGACACCAGTACCCAAAGTTGAGTTAGTCGGTTTTGCCTCATTACCTGCTGATACCTTTAGTAATGGGCCAACTTCTGGTAAAGATGTTTCCGCCAATGGCAGAACCGGGCCTTTCCCAGGACAGCCAATACAGGGTTTTAGTGGTGTCCAGTTTGCTAACAGCAACTCTCTCTACTTCCTCTCAGATAATGGCTACGGTAGCAAAGATAATAGTGCAGATTTTCTACTGCGGATCAATCGTCTAGACCCAAATTTTAAGGGAATAGAAAATGGAGATGGCAGCGTTAAAGTTTTAGACTACATCCAATTGTCTGACCCTAACCACAAAGTTCCTTTTGGAATTGTTAACGAAGCAACTAATGACAGATTACTAACAGGTGCAGATTTTGATGTAGAGTCATTCGTCTTTGATAAAGATGGGACAATCTGGGTTGGAGAAGAGTTTGGCCCTTACCTACTGCATTTTGATGCCACTGGTAAGTTGTTGGAAGCTCCCATTGCGACACCTGACCATTTCAAAACTTTAAATGGAGAAGCACCTAAAGTCATTGGTCACAGAGGTGCAAGTGGCTATCGTCCAGAACACACCTTAGAGTCTTATAAGCAAGCAATTGCGCGAGGCGCTGACTTTATTGAGCCTGACTTGGTAGTTACAAAAGATGGTGTGCTAATTGCTCGTCATGAGCCTGCTTTAGCAGTTTTGAATGCTGATGGCACTGTCAACTTCAACAATACAACCACAAATGTTTACAAGCATCCAGAGTTTGCCGATCGCAAAAAAACGGTAAGTTTAGATGGAAACACAATTACAGGTTGGTTTGCTGAAGACTTCACTTTAGCTGAAATCAAGACTTTACGCGCAGAAGAACGTCTACCTTTTAGAGATCATTCCTTTGACGATCAATTTGAGATTCCTACCCTCACAGAAATCATCAACCTGGTTAAGCAAGTAGAAGCCGAGACAGGTAAAAAGATTGGTATCTACCCTGAAACGAAGCATCCAACATATTTTGCCAATGAAGCTACTTATGTAGGCACTACGGACAAAATACACCGAAATATCAGTCAGTTACTAATTGATACGCTGAAAGCAAATAACTTCACTGACCCCAGTCGCATCTTCATTCAGTCTTTTGAAGTAAGTAACCTCAAAGAACTGCATAATACCATCATGCCTGCCGCCGGGGTAGATATTCCACTGATTCAGCTTCTAGATGCAAGTGACATTGATATCAATGGCAAGATTATAGAAAGTCAGCCCTATGACTTGAAAGTAAGTGGTGACACTCGCACCTATGGCGACTTGCGAACACCCCAAGGCTTGGCTGAAGTTGCCACTTATGCTGACGGCATTGGTCCTTGGAAGCGGATGATTGTTAGCGTCAAAGGTACTGATGCTAATGGTGATGGCAAAGCCGATGATGTGAATGGAGATGGAGTAGTCAATGATGCTGATAAGACAACGTTACCTCCCTCTACCTTAATTCAAGATGCTCATAATGCAGGGTTGCAGGTTCATCCTTATACCTTCCGAGCAGAAGATCAATACTTAGCGGCAGATTACAAAGGCCAGCTAGCACTAGAAATTCAGCAGTTCTATCAATTAGGGGTAGATGCGCTATTTAGTGATTTCCCAGATATCGCGGATGGAGTACGAGATCAACTCAGAGATAATCCTCAGTATAATGTAGTGCGATCGCCACAAAATCCCGATGTGCTTTCAGGTGATGCCTTTGCTAACTTGGGTAGTTCCAAAGGTTTTGAGGGTGGAGCAATTAACGCCAGCAAAACCAAGCTTTATTTCCTCCTAGAAGGTACTGTTCAAGGTGATACTCCTGGTGCTTTACGGATTAACGAATTTGACCTCGCTAGCCACAAATACAGCAATCAGTTACGCTACTACAGATTGGATAATCCGTCAAACTCCATCGGAGATTTAGCAGTCATTAATGATAATGAGTACCTGGTCATTGAACGGGATAACAATCAGGGAGCTGCGGCTAAATTTAAGAGGATTTACAAAATAGACTTGTCTAAGACAGATTCTAATGGCTATGTCGCTAAAGAAGAAGTTGCAGACTTGTTAAACATCAAAGACCCCAACGACCTGAATGGAGACGGTAAGACTACCTTTGATTTCCCATTCCAAACCATTGAAAATGTTCTGGTTGTTGACAAAAATACCATTTTGGTAGCCAATGACAACAACTATCCTTTCTCTACAGGTCGTCCGGGGAATGATCCTCAAAATCCAGTCATAGACAACAATGAAATTCTACTGCTGAAGTTGGAGAAGCCGCTTAATCTTGCTCCTGGCTTAGGTCAACCACAAGCTGAAGCAATTAATTTTGGCTCCACTACTGGCGATAATGTTACCGTTCAGCCAAATCAAACCTTATTAACAGGTGACGGAGCGGATTTTGTAGAGGGTACTACTGGTAACACAATCCAAACTGGAAACGGTGATGATACAGTGCTAGTCGGTAGAGACTCTTCAGTGTCCGGCGGAGAGGGTAACGATCGGATCTTTATTGGTCAAAACGGCCCGGCTCAAAATACTACTGCCGATGGTGGTAATGGTAATGATGTTATTACCGTAGTGGAAGCTAGTGGTAGTAATAATTTACTTGGAGCGGCAGGTGATGATAATCTCTCAGTAATTGAAGGTTCTCGTCAATCATTATTTGGTGGCTCAGGTAACGATACACTTACCAGTGGCGGTAGCAATAACCGTCTCTACGGTGGTTCTGGCGATGACAAACTCTTCTCCAATGCCAATGACTCGCTATTTGGTGGCGATGGTGATGATGTGCTATTTGCTGGTCAAGGGGGTAGTAATAGCCTGACTGGTGGTACTGGTATTGACCAATTCTGGATTGCTAACGCCAGTCTGCCAACGAGCAAAAACATTGTGACTGATTTTGCGATCGGCATTGATAAAATCGGGCTGGGTGGTGTTGGTATCACTCAATTTAGTGCTTTAACACTGTTACAACAGGGTAGCGATACTATCGTAAAAACCGGAAATACAGAGTTAGCTTCATTACTGGGAATTACATCAACTAGCCTGACAGCAAATGATTTCGTTTTTTCTGCTAGTGTCGTTTAGCCAAAAGATGATTACAGCTTAGATTCAACATTCAAAATTAATTAAGCTGTGGCGATTTTGCGAATGCAAAGGAGTGATATAGCAATCATATTTGATTTGCTCAGATCCCCTATTTCTTGAAGAAGTAGGGGATCTTTTTATTCATAAACGTCCTTTTTTTTGTTCCAAATCTTAACTTGTTTATAACTTTCCTTAAACATGGAACAACTATCTTTTGACACAGTAACCAAAGTTAAGTTCATTTAATAGTCTGCACTAATTTGTGTGGAAACTAAGCATTTTGTTGCCAAATACTACTCAGGTTTCTATAGCCAATAATTTTTTTTGGGTTGAGTGTAATTAATGGCTCATTACTACATTCACACAATTGCTGCGATTAACTGTAGCTCACAATACTTAAGGAGTAGTAGGCATGGCTGATACAAATGGCAACGGTAGAAATGTCATTATTTTTGTTGCAGATGGATTGCGTAACGGTTCTATAAACCCCACTGATACCCCAACTTTATATGGTGTCCGTCAGCAGGGAGTTACTTTCGCCAATAGTCATTCGCTGTTTCCAACATTCACCACCCCCAATGCTTCTGCGATCGCCACGGGGCATTATCTGGGTGATACAGGTGACTTTAGCAACACTATCTACACTGGTTTTCCCAGTCCTAATGCCAATAGTAGTGTTACGCCATTCATTGAAAATGATGCGGTTCTGGGGGATATCGATGAAAAGTTTCCTGGTAACAACTTTTTAAATGAAGAGTCACTTCTAGCTTACGCGCGATCGCAGGGTTTCAACACGGCAGCAGTTGGTAAATTAGGGCCAGTTGCCATCCAAGATGTTACACAAGTTAATAGAGAAGGTGGTACTACGGGTACTATTCCTACTCCCAATACAATCATTATTGATGACAGTACAAATGGTGCAACACCACCAACTACAGCCGCAGGTTCACCTTCTGCCGTTCCTCTCGATCCAGATATTGTTGCTCGCTTACAAGCTGCGGGTTTAGATGTAAAACCGACAACACGAGTCCAGCCAGCTGGTAACAATACAACTCCAGGCACCCTGAATGCCAATGTGGCTCAACAACAATACTTTGCAGATGCCACAACCAAGGTAATTTTACCCAAGTTTCAGGAAGATGGTAAACCATTCGCATTGGTTTACTGGTCAAGAGATCCCGATGGTAGTCAACACAATCAAGGTGATAGCTTAAACACCTTGACACCAGGTATCAATGGTGCAACTTCAAAAGCTGGGGTCAAAAATGCTGATGATAATTTAAAGCAGCTTCTTGACTATCTCAAGAGTACAGGCTTAGACAAGACAACTGATGTCTTTATTACTTCTGATCACGGTTTTTCTACCATTAGCAAACAAGCTATTGATAGCCAAGGTACAAAAACTACAAGTTATGCTGCTACCCAAACTTATACAGGTGTAAATCCGGGATTTCTACCAGCAGGCTTTGTAGCGATTGATTTAGCTCACGATTTAGGTCTACCCCTATACGATCCTAACCCTACAACCCTCCCCCCAGACTTAAACCACATCCAGTATGCGACTGTTGATGCTACACAAGGTCAACGTCCGATTTCTGGGAATGGGGTAATTGGTGGCACAGGTGAGGTAATTAATGGCCAACTTGACCCAGGTACAAAAATAGTTGTAGCTGCAAATGGTGGCTCTGACTTAATTTATCTACCCAATGGCAATGCTGACTTCGCTAAACAGGTAGTGAATTTGCTCTCACAGAAAGACTACATCAGTGGTATTTTTGTAGACGACGCTTATGGAAATATCCCAGGTGCTTTACCTCTAAGTGCGATCGGGCTAAAAGGTGATGCTCAAACACCAGTTCCATCTATTGTGATCAACTTCAAAACCTTTAGCACCGACCCAAATAACCCAAACAATCCTCAAGCTCAAGTAGAAATTGCTGACACAACTTTGCAGCAAGGACAAGGAATGCATGGTAGCTTTGGTCGAGGTGATACCTTCAATAACATGGAGGCGATTGGCCCTGATTTTAAACAAGGCTACGTAGACTATGCACCCGTCAGTAATGCTGATGTCACACCTACACTTGCTCGAATTCTGGGGTTAAATATTCCCAGTAATGGCGATTTGAAAGGTCGTGCCATCACAGAAGCATTAGTGGGAGGCCCGGATGTAGTTCCCTCCACGAGAGAAGTCTTAACTTCAGAAGAAACTACTAATGGTCAAGCAACAATTCTTGATTCTCAGAGTGTAGGCAATACTCATTACTTTACAGCCGCAGGGTTTGATGGTCGCACTGTTGGATTAACAACATTAGACCTTCAATTTGGTTCTATCAGTAGTGATGATGTCACCCTCAAGCCAAATCAAACCTTATTTACAGGTGATGGAGCAGATTTTGTAGAGGGTAATAAAAGTAACACAATCCAGACCGGAAGCGGTGATGATACGGTAGTGGTCGGTGGTAACTCCTTATTGTCCACAGGAGATGGTAACGATCAAGTCTTGATTGGCGCAAATGGCCCTGCTAACAACACTAGTGCTGATGGTGGTGCTGGTGATGATGAAGTTACCGTAGTTGAAGCCAATGGTAGTAATAATTTGTTTGGGGCAGCAGGAAGTGATACTTTGACAGTAGTTCAAGGTTCGCATCAACTGTCCTTCGGTGGCTCAGGTAACGACACACTCACCAGTAACGGTAGCAATAACCGTCTCTACGGTGGCTCTGGGGATGACAAACTCTTGGGTGGTGTGAATGATTCACTCTTTGGTGGCGATGGTGATGATGTGTTATTTGCTGGTCAAGGGGGTAGTAATAGCCTGACTGGTGGTGCTGGTATTGACCAATTCTGGATTGCTAATGCCAGTCTGCCAATTAGCAAGAATATCGTGACTGACTTTGCGATCGGCACTGATAAAATCGGGCTTGGTGGCATTGGTGCTAGCCAATTGAGTGATTTAACACTATTGCAACAAGGTAGTGACACCTTAGTGAAAATCGGAAATACAGAGTTGGCTTCATTAGTTGGAATTACATCAACTAGTCTCACAGCCAATGACTTTATTTTCGCTACTAGTGTTGTGGCTTAAAGTCAAACATAACTAGTAGTCTGCCAACCAAAAAATGCTCAGTGGAAATTGGGGAAAGGGGAAGGAATGAAAAACCTTTACCCTTTTTCTTTTCCCTTTTGCCGCCAAGTTCCCTTGGTATACAACTAGTACAACACGGCGTAAACAAACCACCCATTTAAAATAGTCGGAAAGCTGACAAAATAAGCATTTTTTCTTTTTACTTTTGCCTTCTTGTACTAATTTCATTTGAATGAGATCCTCAGTGTCTTTCTTCCACCTCAAGGTATTAATTTTTCTGTCACATCACAATAAGTGACCGTACAGTTAATACTCCCATTGCAAACCCTCTCTAAAGTTTTAATTTTCAATGAAGATGTATTGAAAATAACTACGATTTTGAGGAAATAGGTCAGAATGAGAAAACTAAATCTTAAAGTAAGTGCCCTTTCATATAAACATTGTGGGATTGCGGCATATTTTGTTGTGAAATTTATCTTTTAGTATAATTTCAAATCTAATAAGGTAACTATAAATTGTAAGTAAAAATACTAATGATTAACTATGTAAAATTTTTAACATTTTCCTATAGTGTCGCAGCTATATTAATTGCCATACATAATTTAGGTAATAGCATAACTTCATATAGTAAATTTTTATTTAATAGATATTTATGCCTTGACTTATTGTTGATTGTGAGCAATTTTATTTTCACTCATATTTATGCTAACAATTTCACAATAAAAGTTAGCATATCTAACGATCGAGTATTTTTACATTCAAGACTTACTATAACTCATTCTTTAAACATATTCGTGATTTTGTTGTTCGTAGGGGTTAGATTAAGTTCCTCATTGCTCATTTATCTTAGAGCAATATCGGACTCGATTGATGTTATTCACTGGGTTAGCCAAAAATCTATATCATTAATATACAAAAGTATCTTTCATGTAAATTTTAGAACAAATTTCAATATTTGTCACTCAGTAATAGTTCTAATATTTGTATATTTGAGTAGTAACATTTGCTGCATCGCCAACCTGTGATTTGTTGTGTTTAAAATGCAGAACTAATTAAATATACAGATTACGAAAGAAATATTTTTTGCGGAAATTAAATATGAAATCAATAACTAATTCATTGGCTCACAATAAAACTGAATTGCTACTAACTGATTGTCAAAGCTCATTATTAGAAAATAACTTAGAACAAGACAATTTAACATTACCTATTTTGAAAGAATCCGAAAAACACTTACTAATTGAGTGGAATCAGACTCAAACTGATTATCCTCAGCAAGCGTGTATTCATCAGTTATTTGAAGCACAGGTAGAGAAAACACCTGATGCTGTAGCGTTAATCTTTAATAATCAGCATCTTACTTATAAAGATTTGAATATTCGTGCTAATCAACTAGCACAACATCTACAATCACTAGGGGTAGGAACAGAAACTCTTATAGGAATCTGTATAGAGCGCTCCTTAGAAATGGTTGTAGCACTTTTAGCTATCCTCAAAGCAGGTGGAGCTTATGTACCCTTAGATCCAGGGTATCCACAAGAACGTTTAGCTTTCATGCTGTCAGATACCAAGGTATCAGTATTATTAACTCAAAAAGAACTAGTTACTAAATTACCTATTCACACAGCATTTGTAATTTGCCTAGATGCAGATTGGAATACAATCGCCCAAAATAAAAAAGAGAACTTAAGCACTAGCATCACTGCTGATAACTTGGCTTATGTTATGTATACTTCAGGTTCTACAGGTACACCCAAAGGTGTTAGCGTTATCCATCGTGGTGTAGTTAGGTTAGTCAAAGAAACTAATTATGCTCACCTCACAGATGAAGAAATAATTCTGCAACTTGCTCCTATTTCCTTCGATGCTTCAACTTTTGAAATTTGGGGTTGTTTACTTAATGGGGGGCAACTAGTAATTTACCCTCCTAATAGACCATCTTTAGAAGAATTAGGACAGATTATTCAGCAATATCAAGTTACCACTCTTTGGCTAACAGCGGGTTTATTCCATCTGATAGTGGATGAAAAAATTGATGCTTTGAAATCCTTGCGTCAACTTTTAGCAGGTGGCGATGTCTTATCTGTTCCCCACGTCCAGAAGTTTCTACAAACAGTAGAAAACTGTCAATTAATTAATGGTTACGGGCCGACTGAGAATACAACTTTTACCTGCTGCCATACTATAACAGCGCCACTCCAAGCAGATGTATCTATTCCTATTGGTCGCCCAATTGCTAATACCCAAGTTTATATATTAGATCAAAACCTTCAACCAGTATCAATTGGAGAAACTGGCGAATTGTACATTGGTGGTGATGGATTAGCTAGAGGTTATTTAAACCGTCCCGATTTGACTGCCGAAAAATTTATTTATCATTCCTTTGATAGCGATTTGGCAACGCGTCTTTACAAGACTGGAGATTTAGCTCGTTATCTTCCAGATGGTAAGATTGAGTTTTTGGGTCGTATTGATAATCAGATAAAAATTCGCGGTTTCCGAATTGAACTAGGTGAAATTGAACGGGAAATTGCACAACATCCTGATGTTCGGGAAAATGTCGTTTTAGCTCGTCAAGATGAAATAGGTGAAAAGCAGTTGACAGCTTATATTGTTCCTCAGTATAACAGTAGTTATACACACAATAACTTGCGTCTTTTCTTACAACAGAGATTACCTAATTACATGATGCCATCAGCATTTGTGATTTTAGAATCACTGCCTTTGACTGCTAATGGCAAAGTAGATAGACATAAATTGCCAGCACCAAGTAGAGAACGTCCGCAACTTGAACAGGCGTACATTGCTCCACAAAACGATTTAGAGCGTCTGCTTGCAGGTATTTTGTCCGAACTGCTCAAAATCGATCGCGTTGGGACTGATGATAATTTCTTTGATTTAGGAGCAACTTCAATCTTAATTCTACAAGTTGCTGTGCGATTACAACAGGAACTTGGCATTCAACTATCTGCTGTGAAGCTATTTCAGTATTCAACGATTAGTTCTTTAGCAAACTATTTGCATTCAAACCAGAATAGCCAACCGTCTTCTGACAAGCTGCAAAATCGCGCCCAACGTCAACAAGCCGCTCGTACTCGTCGCCGTAATCATCAACAAGGTGTTTAAACAATGGTAAATATGCAGGCATCCGATAACCAAGATCCTATTGATGGTGTTGCCATTATTGGTATGGTAGGCAGATTTCCTGGCGCTGGAAATGTCGATGAGTTCTGGCGCAATCTGTGCGAGGGATTAGAGTCAACAACTTTCTTTCAAGATGAAGAAATAGACCCTAGTATTGACCCAAACCTTTGCAAAGATCCTAGCTATGTAAAAGCTAGAGGAATCATTCCTGGGGGCGAAACTTTTGATGCTGCCTTCTTTGGTGTTAATCCACTAGAAGCTGTGGTTATGGACCCACAAGCTAGAGTTTTTTTAGAGTTGGTTTATGAAGCTCTAGAAAATGCTGGTTATCAATCAGAATCTTTTGAGGGTTTGATTGGTTTGTACGCTGGCTGTGGTCAAAATACTTATTTTGCTAACCATATTGCTGGTCGTATGGAAATTGTTGATCGCATCGGTGAGTTCCAAACGATGTTAGCCAATGAAAAAGACTTTTTAACTACTCGTGCTGCTTATAAGCTCAACCTCAAAGGTCCGGCTGTCAGCGTTAATACAGCCTGTTCCACTTCTTTAGTAGCAGTCATTCAGGCTTGTCAAGCCTTAACCAGCTATCAGTGCGATTTGGCTTTGTCTGGTGGTGTATCTATGACTACACCTCAAAACAGCGGTTATATAGCTCAAGAAGGCAGTATGCTTTCTGGGGATGGGCATTGTCGTCCCTTTGATGCCAGCGCTCAGGGCACAATGTTCAATAATGGTGCAGGAGTAGTTGTCCTGAAGCGTTTAGAAGATGCACTCAATGATGGCGATCGCATCTATGCTGTCATTCGAGGTTCTGGTATCAATAATGATGGTTCTGATAAGGTGAGCTTTACGGCTCCCAGTGTTGATGGACAAGCAGAGGCCATTGCAATGGCGCAAGCTGATGCCAACTTTCACCCAGAAACTATCTCTTATATTGAAGCTCACGGTACAGCTACACCTTTAGGCGACCCAATTGAAATTGAAGCGCTGACCCAAGCATTTCGTGTACATACAGATGCTAAACAATTTTGTGCGATCGGTTCTCTTAAAAGCAATGTCGGACATTTAGTTGCGGCGGCTGGGGTAGCAGGGTTAATTAAAACCGCTCTCGCTTTGCATTATAAAAAGATTCCCCCTAGTTTAAATTTTGAGGCTCCCAATCCCAAGATTGACTTTGCCAACAGCCCCTTTTATGTAAATACCCAACTAGCTGAATGGTCAGAAGGTGAAACTCCGCGACGAGCTGGTGTGAGTTCTTTTGGTGTCGGCGGGACTAATGCTCATATAGTGCTAGAAGAAGCGCCACAAATCCAAAGTTCAGGTGCTTCGCGTCCACAGCAGCTATTATTGCTCTCGGCAAAAACTAGTAAAGCTTTAGAGGCTGCAACCGCAAATTTACAGCAACATCTCCAGTACAATGCTGAAATTAACTTAGCCGATGTAGCTTATACTTTACAGCGAGGGCGCAAAGCTTTTAACTACCGACGCAGTATAGTTTGTCACGATATTACAGATGCGATCGCAGCCCTCCAATCTTTAGATCCAAATCAAGTAAATACCCGGCATACAGAAATCCGCAATCCAGCCGTTGTCTTCATGTTCCCTGGACAAGGGTCGCAATATGTGGATATGGGACTGAATCTCTACAACCGCGAACCTGTGTTTCAAGAGGTAGTAGATGAATGTGCTGAAATCCTTAAACCTTTGCTGGGCAGAGATTTACGAGAAATCATCTATCCTGGACAGAGCGAGCGCGAAACTGCGGCTATCTCCCTACGGCAAACCTGCTTTACTCAACCAGCATTATTTGTCATTGAATACGCTTTAGCCCAACTTTGGCAAAGTTGGGGAGTCAAGCCCCAAGCCATGATTGGCCATAGTATTGGCGAATTTGTCGCCGCTTGTATTGCGGGCGTATTTACCTTAGAAGATGCGCTGATGTTGGTGGCAACTCGCGGTCGCTTAATGTGGGAGTTACCAGAAGGGGCAATGCTTTCAGTGCGCCTACCAGCCAAAGAGGTAGAGCCGCGATTGAGTGCAGAACTAGCGATCGCCGCAATTAATGGCCCTTCTCTGTGTGTAGTTTCTGGCCCCACAGAGGCGATCGCGGCTTTGCAAAAAAAATTAGAAAGCGAAGAAGTTGTCTGTCGCCATTTACACACTTCCCACGCGTTCCACTCCCCAATGATGGATAGCATCATTCACCCCTTTGCAGAGGTAGTTGGAAAGGTTAAATTATCGCCACCCCAAATTCCCTTTGTATCCACAGTTACCGCCGACTGGATTACAGCCCAGCAAGCAACTGATCCGATGTATTGGGCGACACATCTACGTCAGACTGTGCGATTTGCGGAGGGCATACAAACTCTATGGCAGCAGCCAGAACGCGTACTGTTAGAAGTTGGGCCGCGAATCACAAATACAACCTTAGCTCGCCAACAAGCAAAAGATATTAAACAACAGATTGCGATCCCTTCTCTAAGTGATAACGCTGAGAACGAAGCCGAATGGACAGCATTACTCAAGGCAGTAGGACAACTGTGGCTAGCAGGAGTATCTATTGACTGGAGCAACTTTTATCAAAGGGAAACGCGACAACGGATTCCTTTACCTACCTATCCCTTTGAACGCCAACGCTTCTGGATTGATCCTCCACCTCACCCCAATCGTGCAGCAAATCCCAAATTTTTAAATCCTCAATTATTAGAAAAGACCCAAACTATGACAACATACCCTCAGCAAAAGCTCATTCCCCTGCTCAAAGAAGTTATCGAAGAAACATCAGGATTGGAAATTGCGAGTGTTGACGACTCGACAACATTTTTAGAAATGGGATTAGATTCCTTATCTCTAACGCAAGTCGGGTTAGCTTTGAAGAAAAAATTTAAAGTCAAAGTCACACTTAGGCAGTTACTAGAAATTTGCCCGAACTTAGTAACGTTGGCTGACTTGATCAATCAAGCCTTGTCTCCCGAAACTTTATCTGCACTAGGATTAATAGAAACCGTTGCAGAACCCATTCCAGAAACACCATTGCCAGAACCAGCACCTACAACTACATCACCTACTTTGGTAGTGCATGAAGTTCATACTAATGGAGCAAATGGATCTGCACCTCGGATTTCTCCCCAACCTGCTGTATCTAATAACATCCTAGAAAATGTGATTAATCAGCAGCTACAAATCATGAGCCAGCAATTGGCACTATTGGGTAATAACAGTCAATCTCTAACAATCCCAGTTGTACCCGTGGCCCCAGTTGTACCTGCGGTGACATCTCAAAACAATCATGTCAAGCCACAAAATGCTGTATCTACCCCAGCTACTCAAACGAGCAAAGAATCACAAGCATCGGTAGATAACGAGTCAAATGGTTCTAAAAAGGCATTTGGTGCGGCGGCACGAATTGAAAAAACCCAGACTAAAACTCTGACAGCGCAACAACGCACTCATTTAGACAAAATTATCCAAAGATATACAAAACGGACTCAAAAATCCAAAGAATATACTCAAACTCATCGCCCTTACTTAGCAGATCCCAGAACTGTTTCCGGGTTTAACCCGACAATGAAAGAGATGGTTTACCCCATCGTAGCGTCTCGTTCCTCAGGTTCTAAACTTTGGGATGTTGATGGCAATGAATATGTCGATTTAAGCAATGGCTTTGGTTTGAATTTGTTTGGTTGGTCGCCACCTTTCATTACTGAGGCAATTGAAGCACAACTGAAACTCGGTATGGAAATTGGCCCGCAGACTCCCTTAGTTGGAGAAGTGGCAAAGTTAATGTGTGAGTTGACCAACTTTGACCGAGCAGCCTTTTGCAACACGGGTTCGGAAGCAGTGCTGGGAGCGATGCGGATGGCACGCACCATTACGGGGCGTAACTTAATCGCCATCTTCTCTGGAGCTTATCACGGTATTTTGGATGAAGTAATTGTTCGAGGTACAAAGAAACTCCGGTCAATTCCTGCTGCTCCTGGTATCCCACCCGAAATGGTAGAGAACATTTTGGTGGTGGACTACGATTCGCCTGAGTCTTTAGAAATCCTCAGAAGTCGGGCTGATGAGTTAGCAGCAGTGATGGTGGAATCTGTGCAAAGCCGTCGCCCTGAATACCAGCCCAAGGAATTCCTTCAGCAATTGCGTGATTTCACGGAAGAAGCTGGTATTGCCCTAATTTTTGATGAAATTGTTACCGGATTCAGAATTCATCCAGGTGGCGCTCAAGCACATTTCGGAATAAAGGCAGACATAGCAACCTATGGCAAGATTGTAGGCGGTGGACTACCAATTGGAGTCATTGCTGGCAAATCACAATATATGGATGCTTTGGATGGAGGGTTTTGGCAGTTTGGCGATGACTCCGTTCCAGAAGTAGGCGTGACTTACTTTGCCGGCACTTTCGTCCGCCATCCTCTAGCACTAGCAGCAGCGAAAGCAGTACTTCAGCATTTAAAACAGAGTGGCCCCAGCTTGCAGCAAAATCTCAATGCCAGAACCGATAAGTTTGTAGCGGAACTTATGGGCTATTTCCAGCAAGTTCAGGCTCCGTTTACAGCTTATAATTTCGGCTCCCTCTTCATGGTGAAGTCTTTACCAGAGTTCCCCTACGGAGATTTACTATTTTACTTACTGCGGGATAAGGGAGTGCATACTTGGGATCATCGTCCTTGTTTCTTGACGACATCTCATTCCGAAGCTGACCTAGCTTTCGTAATGGCAGCTTTTAAAGAAAGTATTGCTGAAATGCAATCTGCTGGCTTCTTGTCTGCACCGTCCATAGAAGTAACAAACAGCGAAGTTACCAATAACAGTTTACGCAATCGTCCTCCGCAACCCAATGCCAAATTAGGACGAGATCCCCAAGGAAACCCTGCCTGGTATATCCCCGATAGCGAGCGTCCTGGAAAATATTTACAAGTCGCAAGTGTTTCCTGAAGTGTTTTGAAATAGTAATTTTCCTCGAAAAAGTAGCAAAAAATCTACCAACATTAAGGTTTTGATATGACTTTGATAGCTTCCTTTGGTAAAAATAATTTCACAAAGCTAAGACAACAGGGGGTAAAACAGCTAAAGCAAAGTTTCAGAAAAATTGTGACCAAAGTCCCAATGATATCGGATTACTACCAATATCATTGGTTATTTAACCAGAATATTACTGCGTGCCGGGGTATTTATAGTACATTTGCAGAGGCGTTGCAAGCAACTCCTAAAGGTGCTAGAGCTGGCTACAACCAACCTGAAATTCATAACCACCGTTCAGTAGCAAAGTTGACTACTGCTTGGGAGCCAGATGAGTTCAATTCCCAGGACTATCCGGTTCTTGTATGGCTTGCATCTGCATTCGCTAATAGTTCAACTATTTTCGATATCGGCGGTAACGTAGGACATGCTTACTATACTTACAAAAAGTTTCTGCAATATCCCAACGATCTTCGATGGATAGTATGTGATATCCCAGAGGTGATTAAAGCGGGAGAACAATTGGCAAGAAAAGCCGATAACCCAGGCTTGTCTTTTACGGTGGAATTTGCCGATGCGGAAGGTGCAGAAATATTGCTCACTTGCGGTACTCTGCAATATATAGAACCATCACTGTCTGAAATGTTGGGACAGTTAAAGACAAAACCACGCCACATCTTGATTAACCGAGTACCATTTTATGATGGGGAAACGTTTATCACATTACAAAATATTGGCTACGCTTTTTGCCCATATAAAATTCAGAATCGCTCTGAATTTATCGCATCTTTGACCTCACTTGGCTATAAATTAATCGATAGCTGGACATGGGATCGTACTTGTTACATTCCGTTTTATCCTGAGCATTTTGTCCGCAAGTATTACGGTTTTTATCTACAGCTTAGTGATTAGCTAGAATTAATTCTGCGATCGTTAGATTGAAATCGCTGCACAATTAAATACTGGCTCTCGTGTTTTGGTCATCTCAAAATGACCAAAACACAATAAACCAATAAAGATTATATCCATTAAAAAAGTATAATCACTCTGACAATAATCATTAATTAATTGTATTTTACTCATTAAAAGCTCTAACATAATCAATGTATAAACACATTAAGCCTCTCACTTCTCTGCGTGGTATAGCAGCTTTAATTGTTGTTACACTCCACTTTTCATATTACGCTTTACCTAAAGCAGGTTCAACTTTATCAAGCTATAGTGATTTCTTTAAAAATGGATATTTATGGGTTGATTTTTTCTTTATTCTAAGTGGTTTTATCATGACCCACGTCTATGCAGAAGATTTTTACTCAAAAGTAAGTTTAGATAACTACCGCTCATATTTATTTTCGCGTTTTGCCAGAATTTATCCTTTGCATATATTTATTTTGTCCCTGTTTATTGGATTAGAAATTGTAAAAACACTTTTAATAAACACTTCTGCTTTTGCTGGTAAATTTAACTTAACTGCTCTTTTCGCAAACATTTTCCTTCTACAAGCATTCGATTTAAATTGTCCACCTTTATTTTGGTGTAATACATATTGGAATGAACCAGCTTGGTCAATTAGTGTAGAGTTTGTTATTTACTGTATATTTCCATTTTTATTATTTTTTTTATTAAGGAGCAGCGAAAAAAATGATTTGATGATTTATATTTCTACTCTCTTTAGCATATTGCTACTAATCACTTTTACCCGTGGCAATTTAGATAATATTATTGGTATACCTTCGATAGCTAGATGCGGATTAGAGTGCGTGCTTGGCATTATTACTTACAAAGTCTATCGTAGAGGGAATTATAAAAAGTATTTTAATCTTAATTTACTGGCATTTATAGCTATAACTTGGATAATTTTGATTATGCATTACTACTGGCATAATTATTATTGGCGTAGCCTTCATGATTGGCTAATATTACCAGCATTTTCTCTACTTATTTTAGCTGTATCTGTCAATAATAATAGCGTGACATCAAAAATTTTAAATTCTCGGTTAATGCTATATCTCGGTACGATATCTTATTCAATTTATATGGTTCATTGGTTTTTTCAAGAATTGTTAAAACTATTTTGGCTTTATAAATTTCATGAGGCTTTTGGCAAAACATTCACAAACCATCAAGCATTGACATCTCTAGGAGTATTTCTTATGATTGTATTATTGGCTGCATCATTGACATATAGATTTGTAGAAGTGCCAGCGCGTAATTATTTAAAATCTACAATCTTGGGCAAACAATGTATTTAACGCCAGTCATTTTTGAAGAAAAATTTAATTTTAACCATATTGAATAAACTGAGAAAATAAGAGAATTTTATGAGCTTATCACCTGTAGATTACCAATCCAGATTGACTGCGGTTGATTTTGATCCATTTGCAGATGGAGAATTACTTCTAACTGCCCCTGCTACAGAATCACAAAAAGAAATTTGGGCTTCTGTGCAAATGGGGGATGCAGCCAATTGTGCTTATAATGAGTCCCAATCTCTGCGACTCAAAGGCGAACTTGATGTCAAAATTCTCCAGTCTGCGATTGAAGAGTTAGTACAACGTCATGAAGCACTGCGGACAACTTTTAGCACCGATGGCAATACACTCTGCATTGTTGCTTCTCGGCAAATTGAAATCCCTATTATTGATCTTTCTAATCTGGAACCACAGGAAAAACAGGACAAATTAGCTAGTATCTTGCGACAAGAAGTAGAGCAACCTTTTGATTTGGAACATGGCCCTCTATTTCGGGCAAAAATTGTCAAATTGCAGCCGCAGGAGCATCTAGCTATTTTGACAGCCCATCATATTATTTGTGATGGTTGGTCTTGGGCAGTGCTGATGCCAGATTTGGGTAAACTATATTCTGGTTTGCAACAGGGTATTGTTCCTGAATTAGAAGAACCAGACTACTTAAGTGAATATGCGACTTTGCAGGAAGAAGAGGCGGATAGTCCAGAAGCGATCGCCACAGAAGAATATTGGTTACAACAATTCGCTGACTCTGTACCTGTGCTGGATTTCCCTAGCGATCGCCCTCGTCCACCACTCAGAACCTTTAACGCCGCTCGCGAAGATTGGCATTTAAATCCCCAATTAGTTGCCAACCTCAAACAACTAGGAACAAAACTCGGTTGTAGCTTTATGACCACTATCCTGGCAGGATTTGAGGTTTGGCTGCACCGTCTGACAGGGCAAAATGACTTGGTTGTAGCTATTCCAGCCGCCGGACAAGCTGCTTTGGGGCAATATAATCTCGTAGGTCATTGTGTAAATTTATTACCCTTGCGTAGCCAAATTGATGGCGAAAAATCTTTCAGCGACTACTTGCAGACGCGGCGATCGGCTGTCTTAGATGCCTACGATCACCAACAATTTACCTTTGGTAGTCTAGTTAAAAAATTAGTTTTGCCACGAGATTCTAGCCGTATTCCCTTAGTTCCAATTACATTTAATATCGATCAGGGTTTAGATAGTGATAAACTCCCCTTCACTGGATTGGAAGTAGAATTTTTCTCTAACCCCCGCGCCTTCGAGAATTTTGAACTGTTCATCAATGCTACGGAATTACGTGGTCAGATGACCCTGGAATGTCAGTACAACACTAACTTATTTGACGCTGACACCATCCGCAACCGGATGGCAGAGTTTGAAACTTTGTTATTAGGTATAGTTGCTAACCCCAATCAAAGTATTGCTAAATTGCCAATTTTACCAGCAGTTGAGCAACAGTTATTAGCAATATGGAACCAGACTCAAACAGAGTATCCCCAAGATAAATCTATTCATCAGTTATTTGAGGAGCAGGTAGAGCGTACCCCAAATGCAATAGCGTTGGTATTTCAAGAACAGCAACTTACTTACCAAGAGTTAAATATTCGCGCGAATCAATTAGCACAATACCTACAAACACTAGGAGTAGGTGCAGATGTGCTTGTGGGAATCTGCGTCGATCGCTCCTTAGAAATGGTGGTAGGTCTTTTAGGGATTCTGAAAGCAGGTGGAGCTTATGTACCACTAGATCCGGGTTATCCCCAAGAACGCTTGGCTTTCATGCTTTCAGACACCCAGATCAAATTATTATTGACCCAAAAACGGCTAGTTGACAAACTACCCGATCACGCAGCAAGTGTAATTTGCCTAGATACCGACTGGGATACTATCAATCAAAAAACATCAGAGAATGTAATTACTAGTGTCAAAGCTAATAACTTGGCTTATGTAATGTACACATCTGGTTCTACAGGTCAGCCCAAGGGTGTTAGTGTTATCCATCAAGGTGTAGTTAGATTAGTCAAAGACACTAATTATGTAAATCTCACTGCCAAAGAAGTATTTCTGCAAATTAGTCCTATTTCCTTTGACGCTTCAACTTTTGAAATTTGGGGTTGTTTGCTTAACGGTGGAAAACTAGTAATATTCCCTCCTCATACCCCATCTTTAGACGAATTAGGACAAATTATTCAGCAATACCAGGTGACAACCCTGTGGCTAACAGCAGGTTTATTCCATCTGATAGTCGATGAAAAAATTGATGCTTTAAAACCCTTAAGTCAACTGTTAGCTGGTGGTGATGTTTTATCTGTTACCCACGTCCAAAAATTTATCAACACAGTCGAAAACTGTAGACTGATTAATGGTTATGGGCCAACCGAAAGTACAACTTTTACTTGCTGTTATGACATTACAGCGCCATTAAAGCCAGGAGCTTCTATTCCTATTGGTCGCCCCATTGCTAATACCCAAGTTTATATTTTAGACTCCCATTTACAACCTGTTCCAATTGGAATTACAGGTGAACTGCATATTGGTGGCGATGGTCTAGCACGAGAATATTTCAATCGCCCGGATCTGACTGCTGAAAGATTTATTGCCAATCCCTTTAGCTCAGATCCCCAATCACGCTTATATAAAACTGGGGACTTAGCTCGTTATTTTCCAGATGGAAAGATTGAATACCTGGGTCGGATTGATAATCAGGTAAAAGTGAGCGGTTTCCGCATAGAATTGGGTGAAATTGAAATCGCACTTTTGCAATATCCAGCAGTTAAAGAAGCAGTAGTAATTGTTCGAGAAGATACTCCTGGTGAGAAATTACTGGTTGGTTATTTTGTCGCAGAAGTTGGTCAAGATAGCCCACAAATAATCTCCGAATTACGGCGATTCTTGAAACAACAACTTCCTGAATATATGGTGCCAAAGATTTTTGTGGCGCTGGAAACCTTGCCGCTAAATGCTAACGGCAAAGTTGATCGTCGGGCACTACCAAAGCCTGATTCTTTGCGTCCAGAACTAGAAGCAAATTATGTAGCGCCTCGTACTTCCATTGAGCAGCAGATTGCAGATATCTGGACACAGGTTTTGAATGTCAATCGGGTTGGGATTTATGACAACTTTTTTGAACTGGGTGGATATTCTCTACTAGGAATTCAAGTGGTTTCTCGACTGCGCCAAGCCTTGCAAGTAGAAATCCTGATGTCCAATTTATTTGAATTACCAACGGTGGCAGAACTGGCTGAACGAGTGGAAACTCTGCGCTGGGCTACCCAAGGAGTTCAGGCTGCTGATAGTGAAACAGCTGATGATTACGAGGAAGGTGAGCTATGAAAACATTAGATGAACTACTATCTGAGCTACGTCAGCGCGATGTCAAACTTTGGTTAGAGGGCGAACGCTTACGCTATCGGGCGGCAAAAGATAGTCTCACGCCGGAATTGCTCACCGAGTTAAAAACTCAAAAAGCCGAAATCATCAACTTTCTAAAACAAATTACTATAGCTGCCAGTTCACAGATTCCCCCAATTGTCGCTTGTGAACGGAATGGCAACTTGCCGCTTTCCTTTGGTCAGCAACGGATATGGTTCCTGCATCAATTTGAACCTAATAGTTCCTCAAATAATATGCCCGTTGTGGTGCGTTTTACGGGAAATCTCAATGTTGCTGTTCTAGAGGAAAGTTTGAGAGAAGTCGTCCGCCGCCATGAAGTTCTGCGGACAACTTTTCCAGCCGTGAATGGTAAGCCTTCTCAAGTAATTGCTACTGATGTTTCTTTGACGCTGCCAATAATTGACTTGCGGCAAGTACCAGATGAAAAAAGAGAGGCTGAAGCTCTCCTACTGGCAACTAAAGAAGCTCATCAACCTTTTGATCTCGCCAATGGCCCGATTTTGCGCGTGCTGTTGCTGAAGTTGAGCGATCGCGAGCATCTGCTAATCTGGAATATGCACTGCATAGTTTGTGATGGAGCTTCCTCTGATGTGTTCTATCAAGACTTCACTACCATCTATAAAGCATTGTCAGCTGGGAAAGCTTCTCCTTTAACCCCCTTACCAGTGCAGTATGCTGATTTTACCAATTGGCAATATCAATGGCTCCAGGGAGAGGTTTTAGAGTCACAGGTAAACTACTGGAAGCAAAAGCTAGAAGGCAATTTACCAATTATTAAGTTACCTTACGATCATCCCCGTCCTCAAGGTGTGCAGACATATCGGGGCGATCGCGCTGCCCTGCTGCTATCAAAGGCGCTGAACCATGCCCTAACAGACCTGAGTCAAAAATGGGGTGTCACCCTGTTCATGACTCTACTGACAGTGTTTGAGCTACTGCTCTACCGTTATTCTGGACAAGAAGACCTACTCATTAGCTTTGCCAGTGCAAGCCGTGGACAAGTAGAAACCGAGCGGCTGATTGGATTTTTCTCTAATACTCTTGTAATGCGGGGTAACTTAGCAGGAAACCCAACTTTCCGACAATTGTTAGACCGCGTGCGTAAGGATTGCTTAGAGGCTTATAGCCATCAAGACTTACCATTTGAGAGACTAATTGAAGAACTTAGACCAGAACAACAAAGTCGGAACAGTTCATCTTTATTTCAAGTAAAGTTCTCTCTCAATCCTCCTTGGTCTAATGGTCGTGGCATGGGAGCAGTGCAACTACCTGATTTGACTATCACTTCTCTATTTGGCTACATTTATCATGGCAAGACCAAATACGATCTGACATTAGTCTTGCGGGAACAGGATAATGGTCTGGGCATGGTATTTGATTACAATGCCGAGATGTTTGATGCCAGTACCATAGAGCGGATGTTGGGACACTTCAAAACTTTACTCGAAGGTATTGTTGCTAATCCCGATCTGCCGATATCTGAATTACCTCTGTTGACAGCAGGTGAACAACATCAAGTGTTGGTTGATTGGCATGGTAAACAGGCTAATTATCCCCAGAATACTTGTATTCATCAGTGGTTTGAGGCTCAAGCCAAACGAACTCCAAATAATATTGCAGTAAGTTTTAAAAATCAGCAACTAACCTATCAGGAACTCAACCAGCGTGCAAATCAACTAGCCCGCTATTTGCAAACTCTAGGGGTAAAATCGGGGGTACTCGTTGGTCTGAATCTAGAGCCTTGCCTAGATGCGATTGTGGGGCTGTTGGGTGTTTTGAAAGCAGGGGGAACCTACGTATCCATAGCTCCGACATCTGGGCAAGATAGCTTGGCTTTCATTTTAGAAGATGCTCAAATATCCTTAGTGTTAACCCAAAGCTCATTGGTTGAGAAACTCTCTGAGCATCAGGCGCAAATTATCTGTTTGGATAGAGATTGGGAAAGTATTGCCGTACACACGACTGAAAATCTAGGATATTACACCACAGATCAGACTCTCGCTTGTGTGATGTATGTATCCGGCTGTGATGGAAAACCCAACGGTATAGCCATTACTCACCGTAACCTTGTCACCCACAGCTTGGCAATTAGCGAAACTTGGGAGTTGACTGAGCGCGATCGCCTACTACTAATATCTAGTATCAGTTGCGATTCTTTCATTGAATCACTTTTCCCCACTTGGATTGCTGGTGCTACTGCAATTATCCAGCCTCAAGAGTTACAAAACTCGACGGCGCAGTTTTTCCCATTCATTGCTCAACAACAGATTAGCGTTGTCAATTTACCTACTTCTTTTTGGTATGAGTTAGTTAACGAGCCATCTATATCTCCACAAACCTTGCCACTCAGCTTACGCTTAGTCATGGTTGGTGGTGAAAAAGTCTCACGCTATGCCTATTTAACTTGGGTAGAAAAAGTTGGCAAGCGATCGCGCTGGCTAAATGCTTATGGATCGCTAGAAACAACTTTAACCGCCACGATTTACGATCCTGAAACTGCCACTGAAGCCAGTAACACTCGGTCAGAAATTCCCATAGGGAAAGCGATCGCCAATACCAAAATCTACATTCTCGATCGGCGATCGCAACCAGTGCCAATTGGCATTCCTGGCGAAATCTACATCAGCGGTATTGGTACTGCACAAGGCTACTTTAACCGTCCAGACTTAACATCTGAGAAATTTATCCCCAATCCCTTTAGCAGTGAATCTGGAGCATATCTTTACAGAAGTGGCGATTTAGGACGCTATTTAAGCGATGGCAATATTGAGTTTTTGGGCCGTCTAGACAATCAGGTAAAAATCCACGGTTTTCGCATTGAGTTGGCTGAAATTGAAACAATTATCAGTCAATATCCAGGCGTGCAAAAAACTGTGGTGATTGTCAAAGAAGATGTTCCAGAGGATAAACATTTGGTTGCTTATCTTGTTCCCCAACAAGGAGAGACTTTGGAAAATGAGCAACTGCTGAATTTTCTCCAACAAAAGCTACCTGAGCATTTGTTGCCTTCTGACTTTGCCATAGTGGATTCTCTGCCATTGAATGCTAATGGCCAAGTTGATCGCCAAGCCTTACCTGCGCTTAATCCAACTAATTCTAAAATAGAAAAAACATTTGTCGCAGCAGAAGAGCCATTGCAAATTCAGCTAACTGAAATTTGGGAAAATGTTTTAGGAATTCGCCCAATTGGAATAACAGATAACTTTTTTGATTTAGGTGGACACTCACTAATTGCAGTTCGTCTTTTTGCTGAAATTGAAAAGATAGTTGGCAAAACCCTGCCTCTATCTATTCTTTTACAAGCTCCAACTATTGAGAAATTAGCTAACCTGATCGGTGAAAAGTCACTCTCCATTCAACCGAATTCTGAGCCGCAACAGGGTTCATTTAAAAGTTTTTTAGGCAAAGCGATCGCCAGATTTTCAAAGAGCAATAATTCACCACTGAAAAAGTTAATAGTTGAAGATGAAAATCAAGCTAACCTCAAAACTGGAGAATGGCTACCTTGGTCATCACTAGTACCTCTTCAAACCAACGGTGATAAACCACCTATATTTTGTGTACATGGTGCTGGTGAAAGTATCCTTTATTATCGCGACTTTGCTAACTATCTCGGTTCCAATCAGCCATTTTATGCCCTACAAGCTAGAGGTGTAGATGGAAGAGAAGCTCCCCTGACGCGAGTTGATAAAATGGCGGCTCACTATATTAAAGAGATCCAAACTATTCAACCCCAAGGGCCTTATTTTTTAGGAGGCTACTCTTTTGGTGGTCTAGTAGTTTGGGAAATGGCTCAACAGCTAGTGGCGCAGGGTCAAAAAGTTGCTTTGCTAGCGATATTTGATACTAGTAGTCCAACTTGTCGCAAAACTACTATCAAACCAATACCAACGCCAAAGCGAATTTCTCGACATTTGAACAATCTTTTAGAAGTTGGGCCTACCTACATTCTTGAGCAAATAGAAGGAAAGAGCAGCTGGCTTGAGTATATGCTCAAACAAAGACTACAGAAGTTTGCCTTTAAAGTTTACCTGAACGTATCCCGGATCTTACCCTATGCCTATCGCAAACAAGTAAAAATTAAAGATTTTAACAAACAGGCTGCTAAGGAATATGTTCCAAAAGCTTATATAGGTCGAGTCACTGTATTTCGAGCAGAAGAACGCCCCATAACTAATGGACAAGAAGTAGATCCGAATATGGGTTGGAGTGAATTGGCTTTAGGAGGTTTGGATATCCAACATGTTCCAGGAAACCACTTCTCCATTTTTAACGAACCCTATGTCAAATCTTTGTCAGAAAAAATGAAGGTTTGCATAGAACAAGCTATTGCAGAAATCTGAATCTTTCTCGATTAGAGGCAGCAGTTCTTTAGTCATACATTCCCACTCTTGAGACTGGGAAAGAGGAAACACAAGCCTTTGGACTTTTCTTAGTGCTATTTGATTATTATAAATCCTCATCTCCCTTGCGGGATGGGGTTATTTTATTGGCGGGTAATAACTTTTAATAGCACCTTAATAATACATGTATGCGATCGCTCATAAAGCTTTTGGATAAGTTCTAAACCCTTGCTTAGTCAGTGTTGGAGACAATAAAACTAAATCGACTCATCCCGCTTCTAGTAGTTCGCTTTCGTGACTTGGCAGGGTAAAGAATAAGGGGGAAGGTGGGGTCCTCTCTGGGGATAAGGGGCGGGGGGAAAGGGTTTAAATCTCTTACCCTTTTCCCTTTCCCCTTTCCCCAGTCCTCACAAGCGCATTTTTGGGTTGGCAGACTACTAGGATGTGTTTATTCGATTTTGGCTAGCAAAATAGACCCAACATGAACCAAAACAGTGATTTTACTGAAGTTGAATATTGGATTTTTGTATAAGTTTGATGATTGACTCCTCTGCTATGCCGCCAAAAAATTTTGCTTCTACCTGATTTCTGAGGATACATAGCAACGGTTGCAAGGAAAAAACTGTTAATTAATATAAGAGTAATTATGTCAGACACCATTCTTATTGCGATCGCTACCCAGTCAACTCAAAACGTGTACGAAAAAATATCTACTACTCACTTAGTTTTCATCGATCCACAGGTTGAAAACTACCAAAGTCTGGTAGCGGGTGTCTTGCCAAATTCTACTGTTTTTATTTTAGACGCTGACCAAGACGGCATTGAGCAAATTAGCCAAGTGCTGGCAACTCATCGCCAAATCAACAGCCTGCACATTGTTTCTCACGGCGCACCAGGGCAAGTCTACCTGGGGAACAGTCAACTCAGCTACGAAACCCTCAACCGTTATGCTTGGCAACTCACGGGTTGGGCAAATGCTTTGAGCGCAGATGCACAACTGCTGTTGTATGGTTGCGAAGTCGGGCAAACAGAGCAAGGTAAAGCATTTGTACAACGTCTGAGTGAATTAACAGGTGCAGTAGTAGCGGCATCTGATGACTTAACGGGGAGTACTGCATTAGGTGGTGACTGGGAGCTGGAGGTTTCTACAGGGGCAATTATTCCTACTCTGGCGTTTCGGGCAGAAGTAATGGCAGCCTATGCTTCAGTACTAGGTATAGTAGTGCTTGACACCAGCTTCAACACTACTGGCAAGGTAACAACCGACTTTAATAGCAACGATGACTCTGGTAACAGTATCACCGTGCAAGCTGACGGCAAGATTCTTGTGGCGGGAACTAGCTATAACGGGACAGATTATGACTTTGCCGTAGTGCGTTACAACAGCGATGGCACTCTCGACACCAACTTCAACACTACTGGCAAGGTAACAACCGACTTCAATAGCAACGATGACTCTGGTAACAGTATCACCGTGCAAGCTGACGGCAAGATTCTTGTGGCGGGAACTAGCTATAACGGGACAGATTATGACTTTGCCATAGTGCGTTACAACAGCAATGGCACTCTCGACACCAACTTTAACACCACTGGCAAGGTAACAACCGACTTCAATAGCAACGATGACTCTGGTAACAGTATCACCGTGCAAGCTGACGGCAAGATTCTTGTGGCGGGAACTAGCTATAACGGGACAGATTATGACTTTGCCATAGTGCGTTACAACAGCAATGGCACTCTCGACACCAGCTTCAACACTACTGGCAAGGTAACAACCGACTTTAATAGCAATCATGACTTTGGCAGAAGTATCACCGTGCAAGCTGACGGCAAGATTCTTGTGGCGGGATCTGCTTATAACGGGACAAATAATGACTTTGCCATAGTGCGTTACAACAGCAATGGTACTCTCGACACCAGCTTCAACACTACTGGCAAGGTAACAACCGACTTTGATACCAATGATGACTCTAGCTACAGTGTCACCGTGCAAGCTGACGGCAAGATTCTTGTGGTGGGAACTAGCAATAACGGGACAAATAATGACTTTGCCATAGTGCGTTACAACAGCGATGGTACTCTCGACACCAGCTTCAACACTACTGGCAAGGTAACAACCGACTTTGATACCAATGATGACTCTAGCTACAGTGTCACCGTGCAAGCTGACGGCAAGATTCTTGTGGTGGGAACTAGCAATAACGGGACAAATAATGACTTTGCCATAGTGCGTTACAACAGCGATGGCACTCTCGACACCAACTTCAACACTACTGGCAAGGTAACAACCGACTTTAATAGCAATGATGACTCTGGCAACAGTATCACCGTGCAAGCTGACGGCAAGATTCTCGTGGCGGGAACTAGCAATAACGGGACAGATAATGACTTTGCTGTAGCGCGTTATTTGGTCAACCAAGTTCCAGAGGTAGCGAATGCAATTCAGGATAAAGAAGCTACTGAAGATAGTGTCTTCAACTTCGTAGTTCCAGTTGACACATTCAGTGATGCAGATGCTCAAGACATCCTCACTTACACTGCAACTCTGGCAAATGATGACCTATTACCCACTTGGTTGAACTTCAATCCTGATACCCTTACCTTCAGTGGCACTCCCACAAGTCAGGATGTGGGTAGTCTAGACATCAAAGTTACCGCTAAAGATATTGCTGGAGATCAAGCCAATGATGTATTTACACTTGCAGTTAATAATGCCAATAAAGCTCCAGAGGTGGCAAATGAAATTCAAGATCAAGAAGCCACCGAAGATAGTGTCTTCAACTTTGTAGTTCCAGTTGACACTTTTAGTGATGAAGATGCTGGAGATATCCTGACTTACACTGCAACTTTGGCAAATGATGATTTACTACCCACTTGGTTGAAGTTCAATCCTGATACTCTTACCTTCAGTGGAACTCCTAAAAATAAGGATGTGGGTAGTCTAAACATCAAAGTTACTGCTAAAGATATTGCTGGAGATCAAGCCAGTGATATCTTTACACTTGCAGTTGATAAAAAGACAACTGTTAATATCCAATCCATTAGCCTACTGACAAAAATTACAGGCGATATCTTTAGTGTTAAGACTAAACTCAACATTAAAGGTGATAAAGCAAAACTCTCAATCAAGATTAAAACCAAGACCTCCAAACAGATGGATGAACTGTGTGTATTTAATGTTGATGATGATGAAGGTAAGATTGATGGCATAGCCCCTGGTGCAGAAGGCTATGCAAAAGCGGCTCTTTTGCGTTCCAAGGTGATTTTCTGTTCCCTTGGCAATTCACCTAATGGTTTTAGTAGTGCCGACTTGACAAACATCTTAGAATTTGAGTCTAATACCAAACTCCGATTCTACATGATATCCAACAGTACAACTCAGGCTGTACTGTCTGGAAAAGCCTCTTTCTCAAGTGTGGTTTTTTCCTCAGTTACCAATAGTAACACAGAAGATGAAGGATTTTCTCTCAACTTCCAGAATTTGGTTGTCACAGTTCAAGCAACAAATCAACAGGTAACTTTGGGTACAGGTTTGCAAGGCAAAAAGGAAGGGGAACTGATTGATTTACGGGATGTGACACAATCAGTAAAGGCTGATTTTAAGGTTCACAGAGAAGCTGCATTCAACAACTTTGTGGGATTCTATAAAGTTGCTGATGAGAATGGTGGTATTGACACGAATGGCGATGGTAAAGCAGATATTCTCGTTGGACAAGCAGGTTACACCGAAGCCGCCATGCGTGGACGTGTTGCAGGCATTGATTTGACAGTGAGCAACCAAGGTACAGCCTCTTACATCGGCAATTTTGGGGCTGATTCGCTGTTTGCACCATTTATTATTGTGGACGGTAGACCCGATGCTGTTCTCAATGGTAATGCCAATAAGAACGTTTACTTCTCATTCTTGGGTGCCAACTCAGATAAGGTCGATCACATTCGACTGTTGGGAAATAACACCTTTGGTTTTGAGGATTTACCGAATGGTGGTGATAAAGATTACAACGATGTGATTGTGCAAGTAAATTTAAGTGCCAATCTTGCTTAAAATCGGGTAATTACTGAGCAAAATCCAACAACCTCATCCCATCTGTGGGGTGGGGTTATTTTATGCGTATCGATGCAAATGACTTCATGTTAATTAAACTAGTAAATTTACTGAAGGCAGTTCTTGTCTTTCCTTCATAAATTTAATAGTTGATTCCTCTTGGGGCGCAAAAAATCTTTGCCTTTACTTTTATTATTAAATTAGGCTAGCAAAAAAGTGATGAAGAATTCTTTCATAATCGCTCATGGGTACTATTTAACAAGGAAAGTTCATTGTCTTTCGCCATCAATGATACTGTCAATCCCTGTATTCAAGAATTTGTAAAACATAATTCAGAAATTTAAAGTTTTTTTATTACATAATTCTTAACTAGGGTATTTACTTAGGAAAACATCTGTGATACTTTCAGGTTGATTATCATAAAAAAAATAGGCAGCCCTAAGTTTAACAACCGCGTTTCTGTATCTTGGTTTGATGATGAGCATCCGTCCTGCATACTTGCAATACTAAATATTGATTTTAAACTTGTATAAATTATGTAGCGTTAACCAAGTGATAACTTGTCCTCGACCTATTTACACTATCTTTGTTTTGAACAATAGATAGAAGTAGGAACCGTGTTAAGTGAATACAGGTATGAAATTAGACAAAAGTAACCTCTGCGATTTAACAAAATTAGGCAACCTAAATGCCACATAAGTCTTACTGTAGCTGGCATAAAATCAAATACTGCCACTGTTAATAAAAGAGATACTGGGTAATATTCTCAGCCTTATTCTTCACTTTTACCTTCGATTTGATATGACTTATATTAAGAGCACTTTTCCTGAATTTCTCACCACCCTAGAGGGGTTTGATCGGTTACCAGATGGAGCGATCGCTAATTTATCAGAACAACTACAAGCCTGGCGCTATCGCATAGGTCAGAAAATCATCGGTAAAGAAAGTCTCCCAGAACGCATCACCATCATTTATGAGGGACAAGTGCGGCTATTGGGATACGACCCCCAGACGCAAATGCCAATCACCCTGAAATTACTGCAACCAGGGGAAATTATTGGCGAAATTGGTTTGTTGCGCGATGTCCCCTGTGAAACAGCGATCGCTTCCACCGAAGTAGTATGTTTAACCTTGAGTGCATCAGCATATTTTAGCTTTCTGGCTTCATACCCAGCCTTTGCCGAAGCTCGTAAGAACCGCAGTTATTTGGCCGAAGTTTTCGATATTCTCGGTTCCTATTGGCAAAAGCAAGCGATCGCTACCTTAAATCTCAGAGAACTGGCAGAAAAAGCCTTACCAAAGGCGAAAATACATTACCTCCCTTCAGGAAAAACTCCATTCAACCAACTGGATAGCGAAAGCATCTGGTTTGTCAGTGGCGGTGGTGCAATCACAGATTTGTCACCAGGCGATCGCCTAGAATCAGACGACGATCGAGATAATATTCAGGTCATAGGTCAAAACCCCGCGCGCTTGATTGGTATAAATCCGTCAGATTTGCTCTTAGAAGATAATAGTCATCAGATAGAACTTGTGGTTAGTGACACCACATCAGCAGATAGCCTACAGAAATTAGATATCCCCTACGCATCAGACGAAATAGTTCCACAAACAGCCCTCCCAAATTCAAAGAATTCGCCAAAACAAAAATACCCATTTTTTGGTGGTAAAGGAGAACTAAATTCAGCCTTCGCCTGCTTCCAAATGATCGCGAAGCACCTAGAAATGCCGTTTCGGCGAGAGGTGGTTCGCCGCATCTTAACTGAGCAAGTCAAACGCCAGGGGACTATATCGTTTCAAGTAACCGCTTACCTGGCAGAGTCCATTGGACTGAAAGCCCAGTTAATAGAGCTACCAGTCGCTTCCGTAACGCGCATTCCGACACCTGCGCTCATTCGCTATGGTGATAGTTTTGCCGTCTTATATGCAGCTGATGCCAATACCGTGGTTGTAGGTGTGCCATCTCAAGGAATTGTGCGCTGCAAACCCGCTCAATTGGTTGAACAATTAGAGGTTGATCCAACCAACTTTCCGCCCCAAGTTAGGGTATTACTACTCAGTGCTACTAAAGAAACACCCCAAGAACGCTTTAGTTTACGGTGGTTTATACCCTATTTGTCACGCCACCGTCGAGTCCTGATAGAGGTCTTTATCGCTTCCTTTTTCGTGCAATTGGCAGCGTTGGCAAATCCCCTAGTTGTTCAGTTAATTATCGACAAAGTTATCACTCAAAATAGTATTGGCACACTACATATTTTGGGGGTTTTACTCTTAGTAGTTGGGCTATTTGAAGCAGTATTGACTACCTTAAGAACCTACCTATTTGTCGATACTACTAATCGGATTGATATGGGTTTAGGGTCACAAATTATTGACCATCTACTACGTCTACCGCTGCGCTATTTTGAACGCCGACCGGTGGGTGAACTTTCTACTCGCATCAACGAACTAGAAAATATCCGCCAATTTCTCACGGGTACTGCCTTAACAGTAGGGTTAGATGCTCTGTTCTCGGTGGTCTATATCGGTGTAATGCTGATTTACAGTTGGCAACTCACCTTAGTTGGCTTAAGCACAATTCCCGTATTTGTGGTAATTACTTTAGTTGCTTCTCCCACTATTAGCAGACAGCTACGTGCCAAAGCCGAACGCAACGCCGAAACTCAATCTTATTTAGTGGAGGTGATGTCAGGAATTCAAACAGTAAAAGCGCAAAATATCGAATTGCGATCGCGCTTTTCCTGGCAAGAGCGTTATGCCCGATTTGTCGCCGCTGGTTTTAAAACAGTTGTGACTTCTACCCTTGCAAATTCTACCAGTAACTTTCTCAACAAACTCAGCAGTTTACTAGTTTTGTGGGTAGGAGCTTATTTAGTTCTCCAACAACAATTAACATTAGGCGAATTAATTGCCTTTAGGATTATATCGGGTTACGTCACCAGCCCAATATTACGTTTAGCTCAACTTTGGCAAAGTTTCCAAGAAACTGCCTTGTCTCTAGAACGTTTAAGCGATATTGTCGATACACCACAAGAAGGAGAAACAGACCGCTACAATATACCCTTACCTACCATTAAGGGAGCAGTCAAATACGAAAATGTTTCCTTCCGTTTTGGTACAAGCGGCCCTCTACAACTTTCTAATGTCAACCTCGAATTTGAGCCAGGGAAATTTATCGGCATTGTCGGACAAAGCGGTTCTGGTAAAAGTACGATGATGAAATTACTGCTGAGACTTTACGATACTGAGTCCGGCAGAATATTGATTGATGGTTATGATATTGCCAAAGTGGAACTTTATTCACTGCGACGACAAATAGGCGTAGTTCCCCAAGAGACATTATTGTTTGACGGCAGCGTTCAGGAAAATATTGCCCTAACCAATCCCGATGCCACAACCGAAGAAATTATCGAAGCGGCTCAGGTTGCATGCGCTCACGAGTTTATCATGAACTTACCCAACGGGTATAACACGCGGGTGGGAGAGCGGGGTTCTGCACTTTCAGGTGGACAAAGACAAAGAATTGCGATCGCTCGTTCAGTTTTACAAAGACCAAAACTATTAGTTTTAGACGAAGCAACCAGTGCATTAGATTATCCCACAGAACGGCAAATCTGTCTCAACTTAGCCAAAGCATTCAAGGGCGATACGGTATTTTTTATTACCCACCGACTGAATACCGTCAGTAATGCAGACATGATTGTTGTGATGGATAACAGCAGGGTTATAGAGCAAGGCAGCCATCAGGAATTAATGGCTACCAAGGGTCATTATTATTACCTGTATCAGCAACAAGATGTAAACTTGTAATTAGTCATTCCTGGGGGCAAAGGTTTTTGGCATCGGGAAACATTGCCCACCCTACAAAAAATCCAAAATCTAAAATCCCAAATCGTTATGACTCAACTTAATGGCAATCACCTCAACGGCAATCAGAAAAACGGAGTGAAGCAAGATTCACAGGTACTCACAAAACAACAGAAAGCTGCTCAACAGTCTTTAAATAACTCAAGCACTCAAGAATTTGAGCAATCTATTGTCTTGCGCCAATCTCCAATTTGGTCGCGTACAATCATGGTTACACTCATAGGACTAGCCTGTTTTGGAATTGCTTGGACTTATTTTGCAAAAATTGAGCAAGTAGTGCCAGCAACAGGACAATTAAAGCCGCAAGGAACAGTAAAAGAAGTTCAAGCTCCTGTTAGTGGAGTGGTGAAAACAGTTAATGTTAAAGATGGACAAGAAGTTAAGCCAGGAGATTTGTTGCTAACTTTTGATTCTATCGCTTCTGTAGCCGAATTAAATTCTTTGAAGAAAATTCGCCTTGCATTAATTAAAGAAAACCAGATTTATCGTCGATTGATGAGTGCAAGTACCGCCACAGGATCGGAATTGTTATATCTGCGCGGTAATTTACCACAAGAAACTGCTTTTCTATTAAAAAGTCGAGCCGCCTTAGTAGCAGAAAATGAATTATTTCGGACTCAATTAAAAAACTCTGGTCAAGATTCTGGATTGGGAATTGATGAACAACAACTTCTACGAGTAGCCAAAAAAGAATTAGACTCTCGTGCTTCTGCGGCACTATTTGAAGTAGAAAAAACCAAAAAACAATTTACTCAAAACCAAATTAAACTGGAAGATAGTAAATCAAGTTTAGCTATTCAACAGGGAATTTTAGAGAAGCTGAAGATATTAGCAGAAGAAGGTGGTATTTCTCAACTTCAGTATCTCAACCAGCAACAAGAAGTACAAAACCGCACGGCAGAAGTAGCGCAACTAGGTGAAGAACTAAAACGCCTCCAGTTTGATATAGAAAAAGGACAACAAGAAGCAAGTAATACGGTGGCTGTTTCTGATAAAAATATTTTGGATAAAATAGCTGATAACAAACAGCGTATTGCCACAATTGATAGCCAATTCATGAAAGTTTTGCTGGATAATGAGCAGCGTTTGGCAGATGTCAATAGTAAAATATCTCAATCGCAATTAAACGTTAAATATCAAGAACTCCGTGCGCCTGTGGCTGGAACAGTTTTCGATTTACAAGCAAAAAACCCTGGATTTGTAGCAACTCCGACTACTAAATTGCTGCAAATTGTCCCCAATGAAAGCTATATAGCTGAAGTTTTCATCACTAACAAAGATATTGGATTTGTGCGAAAAGGTATGAAGGTAGATGTCAGAATTGACTCCTTTCCTTACAGCGAGTTCGGCGATATCAAAGGGGAAGTGATTGGCATAGGTTCAGACGCATTACCGCCAGACCAAACCCATCAGTTTTACAGATTTCCGGCAAAAGTCTCATTAGATAAGCAATCTTTAGTAATTAAGGGTAAAAACGTCACCTTGCAATCAGGTATGTCCATCAGTGCCAATATAAAAGTGCGTGAAGAACGGACTGTGCTTAGTTTATTCACTGAGTTATTTACCAAGCAAGTTGATGCTCTTAAAGAAGTACGATAAAGAGTGTTGAGTTAAAAGACCGCAGTGACTCCACAAGGAGAGTTGCTGCTTCATTTAGTACATAAATACTAAGTATTTTTCCTCGCTCAATACTCAGCACAGTCTAAACGCCCCGCTAAAAGCACTCAGCACTCTTAATAATGGTTAATTCTCAACGTATCGAACCTGCTCCCGGACAAGAATCAGTTTGGGATTACCCCCGTCCTCCTCGTCTGGAGGACACAAATAAACATATCCAAATAATCTTTAACGGAGTAATAATTGCAGATACCCACAATGCTAAACGTGTTTTAGAAACTAGTCATCCTCCTTCTTACTACATTCCCCCTGCGGATATCAAAATGGAATATCTACATCTGACTCCGCAATCTAGTTTTTGTGAGTGGAAGGGAAGCGCTAATTACTATACAATCCGAGTTGGTGAAAAAGAAGTCCATAATGCTGCTTGGTTTTACCAAAATCCCACACCAGCCTTTGAATCTATCAAGGACTATGTAGCTTTTTACGCTCATGTCATGGATAAATGTTACGTGAATGGCGAAGAGGTGCAACCACAACCAGGTAACTTCTACGGTGGTTGGATAACCAGTGATATTGTTGGGCCATTTAAAGGCACTCCTGGTACTTGGGGATGGTGAGTCAATTTTAGATTTTAGATTTTAGATTTTGGATTTTGGATTCAATAGTAAGTGAAGTAGACCTCTTGCAAAAGTGCCTTTTGCAAGAGATGGGGAAAGGGGGAAAGGTTAAAGGGGAATGTTAATTCTATCCCCTTTCCCTTTAACCCTTACCCTTTACCCGACTTATGCAAGAAGTCTAGTGATGTGTGATGTCTTACACATCTTACGTCTCCACGTTAAAAAAATTTTTGCTAAATCCTGATGAAAATAGAAGTAGTGCCGCATGATTCGACATGGCGCAGCAAATTTGACCATGAATCAAAGCGCGTTGCGCTTATACTAGGTGAAAATGTAGTTGCTATTCACCATATTGGTAGCACAGCCATTCCACATATCTACGCGAAACCCATTATTGATTTGCTGGTTGAAGTTGAAAATATTGCCAAATTAGATGATTGTAGTTTGGGTATGGAAGCGTTAGATTATGAAGTAATGGGTGAGTTTGGCATACCAGGTCGCCGCTTCTTTCGTAAGAATAATATCATAGGTACAAGGACGCATCATATCCACATCTTCACGGCTAAATCATCGGAAGTAAAACGACACTTAGTATTTCGAGATTACATGAATGCACATCCCAAAGATGCACAGAAATATAGTGAATTAAAACGTGAGTTAGCAAAGCAGTATCCTAACGATATCATCGGATATATGGATGGGAAAGATGAGTTCATCAAAGAGATACAAAGTAAAGCATTGGTATGGTGGACACCTGATAAATCTCAATAACACAATCCCTTTTACCCATCTTCCCTACACCAATTATGTCTTCAAAAGAATAGACTAATAAACGCAAGTTTTCTGCAATTTTAGAAAATCTGGTATAGCGTTTCCCGACAAGGGTAAGGTACACCTGCAATACTTTTCAGTTAAGTATTTTTAACTCAGAATCGGGTTTTGGGTAAAGGGTAAAGGGTAAGATTTAAAGGTTTTTTCTTTCCCTTTTCTCTTTCCCCTTTTCCCCTTAACCGAGAATTATTGGGTACACCTGTAGGGGCAATAGCCTACGGGAAGCTGCTTTGCGTCTACGTGAATTGCCCCTACACCTTGCAATACAGCACTTACGGCTATTATGCAATACAGTTTTTCTCCTTGCCCTCTCCTATCAAAGCTTTCAGATTTAAGGATGTACCTCATAGCTGCCGGAAGTGCTATATAATCTTATACCTCACATGAATGGGATCTGCTATATTTAGAATTACTAAATTGATGTTATGGCTATCTAGCAGGTTTCGCTTCAAACATCAAATACGTCCCTCCAAGTCCTTCCACAATTGTGCGTGTATTGGCAATCATCATTCTCTGATAGGTATCACCGTCGCTTCCTGGTTCGCCAAGTCCCTCAGCATAAAGCTTCCTTTTAGAAATTTTTACATCGGCTTCTGTGGCTACAGATTGAATCAAATTAGGATTAATTTCCACCTCAGCAAAAATTGTTGATACTTTAGCCCGCTTAATGTAAATAGCCAAATTTTTGACTCGTTCGGCTGTCAGTTTTTCGTTAGTATTAATACCTTGCAATCCGCCTGCCAATGAAAGACCGTATGCTTTGGCGTAATAACTCAGTGCATCAGAGGTTGTAACTAACTTGCGTTCTTTGGTAGGAATACTGGCAATTCTTGACTTAATCCAGCTATCTAGTTGAGTGAGTTCATTCGTGATTTTTTTAGTATTGCTGGTATAAGCTTCTGCATCATTAGATTCTAATTTTCTCAGATTAGTATTAATTACCTCCACCATTCTGATAGTATTTTTGGCATTGTGCCAAAGATGTGGATCAGTTACACTCTTATCACCTATCTGAAATCTTTGTGGCTTAGGCACTGCCAGTTGACCGACAGCTATTTTCGGTGCAGAGTTTTTAGTAGCTTTAATTAACTTGATCAGATTTGGTTCAAAATTGTAACCAGTATAAAGAATAAGATTAGCTCGCTCAATGGCTTTACGATCTTCCGGTTTTGGTTTATAAAATTGCGGGTCGGCAGTAGGAGAAATTAAGCAGGTGAGGTTAACTGTATTCCCGGCAACCTGTCGGGTTAAGTCACACAATACACTTGTAGTTGCTACAACTTGGGGGAGATTCTCATTTACCTGGGCGGTAGTCTGAGTAAATGCAGTTCTTGCAGCTTGATTTCCACATCCAACAAATCCAATTGTCAATGCAACAAGAATAGCTGGAAAAAAATTATTCAACGGTGCTTTTTTTAACATCCTCAACTCCTACTGGATGTGTAAGAAAAATAATCATTATTATTCAAGTATTGGTGAAATACTAGGGAAAAGTCTTCAGCAGGTTAAATTTAAAGTGAGATGCAGAGGCCCCATGCTTATAAAAGGGAAAAGGTTAAGCCAATAGGAATTATATAGACTCTTCCCTTTCCCACTTTCCCCAGACCACACGCAGTACTTTCTGGTTGATGAACCACTAGTACTGCAAGGCGCAATTCAAAGTTCAGAATTTAAAACGAATACAGCGTAAGGATTTCATTGATTTAGAATAGGTGGTTTATTTACGCCGTGTTGTACTAGTGAGGTTTTTAGAGGCAAAATATTAGTTAACTTCACGCGACAGGCTGGAAAACTGGAGAGGTAGAAGCACAAGAATAAAAGCGATGCTGGGGAGCCTCCAAGGGTGCAATTCTCTCACCATCTGTTGAAGGGGCTAGGCCATTATGCTTGCACACCACAAAGGTCGCAAATTGACTAGGATTATCAGCTTGAGGAGTGGAATGTAGTCATGATGGGGCTTATTAAGCATACGGGTTGATTTCGCAAACCGAGTCGTGAATCTAAGGCAATTGTAGCTGTGGTTTTGCAATGTGTGGATATATCGTTGTTACAAAATTGGCAAATTGGCGAGTTTTTAGCCATCAGCCTTTGTTACACTAATTTTCACCTAGTAAAGCCTTGCAATACTTTATTACTATAATCTAGGTTGTACTTTGCGCCATAATTTTTATCCTCTAGTTTCTTCATCATTAAATCAGAGCCAAATCAAGTATATAGAACAATTCCTCAAAGCTAATCTTGGTGAAGATAAACAATGATAATTTTAGTTACCCTAATTAACACCCTGATTTCGGTGATACTACTCTATGTGGCTTGGCGGGTGTGTCAACTAAAGCAGCAGCTAGCATACATCGCAGATAGGTTAAGCGCCTATGAAAGTTGTACCCATGCAGCACTGAACAAAGCACCCGAAAATATTTATCTCAGCCAGCAGAATATTTATAACTTACGGCAGAGAAATCAAGCGCTACAAATACAAATTCAACAAGTGCGGCAAATTATCAGTCTACTTTTGCTAGGACGGCAAATCTGGCAGCGTTATTTTCCGAAGCTAGAGTTAATATCTGGGAAAAGAACAGTTGCAAAATGAGTTATGCCAGGTTCACATAAACATTTATAATTAGGGCTGATATGGAGATCATCTAGCTTGCTTGCTGAAGGTGTGGGGGCTACCGCCCTTGGTACAGCATCTCCATTAGGAGAAGGGTACGGAACTACGGGGATGTGTTAATACAAAGAGAGGCCCGCCAGAAGCTTTATCGGAGATATTAAGACTTTGGGAGACATGAAAAATTTGGAATTATAAGTAATTAATGCTTTTTATATTAATTAATGAATAAAAGCAACATTTATGGCTGATATTTTGTCACGATAGATTAACTGAATAAAATCGGTGGAGTCTTACAAGGGGAGAAAACCCACCTAAAATAGGTGTAAGGAGAGAAACAATAAGATGTCTAATAACCGTTCTGGAGTATTTATTGGCGGTTTGATGCTGGGAGCTACCATCGGTGCTTTGACTGGTTTGCTCGTGGCTCCACGCACAGGGCGCGAAACGCGGAAAATTTTGAAAAAATCTGCTAATGCTATCCCAGAATTGGCAGAAGATTTATCAACGAGTGTGCAAATCCAGGCAGATCGTCTCTCTGCTAGCGCCCTACGAAATTGGGATGAGACTTTAGATAGATTACGGGAAGCGATCGCAGCCGGTGTAGATGCCAGTCAGCAGGAAAACCAAGTCTTGAAGCGACAAACGTTTGCTGAAGACTCAGATTCGCTTCCCCAGCAATTAGAACGCTCATAAATGACACAATCGTGATTGAACCCCTGTTTTGGTTGGGACTCTCCTTACTTTTAGTCGCTACAAGCTTGACTGCGGTTTTAGTGGCGGCAATACCGGCTTTGCAGGAGTTAGCACGTGCAGCTCGCAGTGCAGAAAAGCTATTTGATACCCTATCACGGGAGTTACCACCCACTCTAGAAGCTATCCGCGTGACTGGCTTAGAAATCACTGACTTAACTGATAATGTCAGTGAAGGTGTAAAAAGTGCTAGTCAAGTTGTTAAACAAGTTGACCAAAGTCTTGATAGTGCAAGAATTCAGGCTCAAAATCTGCAAGTAGGTACACGTACTATTGTTGTTGGCGTGAAAGCTGCGTGGAGAAATTTCACGCGCCAAAAACCTGCAAGACGAACAGGCGATCGCTTGCCAAGTAATGAAAAACCACCCCTAACGTTGCGAGAACGAGAAGTGCTAAGACAAGAAAATCGTCGGAGCAAAGCAGAGGTATACCGCGTTAATGAGAGTTATAACGAGGCTGCTAACTGGGAAAACAATTTTGACGACGAAGATTGAATTGGGGCATGGGGCATTGGGCATTGGTTATTTCTCTTCATCTTCCCTACTCCCTAAAAACCTTTTGCTTTGATCCCCTAGATTAGAGTAAAGTAAACAAGTGTAAAGAACTATCATTTTTACAGTACTCTTTTAAAACAACTTGTTCACTCTACCGTTGATATTTGTATAAAAACGTCCATGCAATCTTGTTTTTGGCGACGAATTCTGATATCCATTGCAATATTTTTTCTGGCTGGGTCGATTTGGGTCATGCATTCTCCCCCAGCACTGGCTTATGACAATCCTGAATTACTCCCTGACACCTTTACCCCTGTTGTAGACTTAGCTAAATCTCTACCTGTGCTGCAAGAAGAAAAGCTGGTCAAAGATTTAGAGCAGTTTGAAGCCGATACAGGTTGGAAACTACGAGTATTGACCCAGTATGACCGCACCCCAGGTCGCGCAGTTATCAAATATTGGGGTTTGGATGACAAAAGCATTCTACTAGTTGCGGATTCTCGTGGCGGTAACATCCTCAGCTTTAGTGTCGGCGATGCTGTTTATGAACTTTTACCCCGGACTTTCTGGATAGAATTGCAAACCCGCTTCGGTAATTTGTACTTTGTCCGCGAACAAGGCGAAGATCAAGCCATTCTGCAAGCCTTAGAATCAGTTAAAGGCTGTTTACTTAGGGGGGGTTGCAATGTTGTCCCCGGACTGCCACGAGAGCAGTGGATTCTCACCTTGATTAGCTCAGTGATTGGTGGGGTGATTTGTGGATTTGCAGCTCAGCCCCGCGATAAAGGCCAAGTTTTTGCTTGGCAATGGGCTTTAATTTTCTCACCTTTGTGGGGAATCTTGTTTATTGCCTTTGGCATTGGGCCAGTGGTGACACGTACAAGCGACTGGGTACCTCTAACTCGCAATATCTCTGGGTTTCTCATTGGCGTCTTGGTTGCCTACCTATCTCCTATTTTCAGTCGGTCTTCTTCTGGTAATGAGTTATGAGTGAGTAGTTAGGAGTTTTTAATTAACTTATAACTCCTAACTCCTAACTCTTAACTCTCTGAAGCTGATAAGCTGAAAGCTAATATTTGAGAAGCTCAACAAAAATGGAATGGCACGTAACTGATGCTCAAAGTTTAGCAATCATTGATAGTGAAATTGGCGATCATGTCTTTTCTCCCGCAGAGTATGAGATTGTGCGTCGGGTAATCTATGCCACGGCTGACTTTGAGTATAAGTCTTTGATTCGTTTCTCTGAGCGTGCCTTGCAAGCTGGAGCAGCAGCACTAGCCGCACGTACCACGATTGTGGTCGATGTGCCGATGGTACAAGTAGGTATTGCCTACGACATTCAAAACACCTTTGCTAATCCGCTGTATTGCAGTATGGAAGCTTTAACACGTCCCCAAAAAGAAAAAACTCGTGCTGCATGGGGAATAGAAACTTTAGCAAAGCGTTATCCAGAGGGTATTTTTGTGGTGGGTCAAGCACAAACGGCATTGACAGCACTGGTGGATTTAATTGAGGCTGAGGATATTAGACCTGCTTTAATAATTGCGACTCCAGTGGGATTTGCAAATGTTGATGAAGCCAAGGAGCGTTTACAAGACTCTCTAGTACCTCACATTACAATTGACAGTCGCAAAGGGAATGCAGTTGTAGCAGCTGCGATCGTTGATGGATTGGTAGACTTGGCTTGGCAAGCCTATGGACAAGATGGAAATCGAGGGAGCTAGTACCGCAAGGCGGAATTAAAAATTAAAAATTAAAAATTAAAAATGAATACAGCGTAAGCGTTTCATTGATTGGGAATGGTGAGACAAGTCTGGTCTTCTCCCAAAGGGAGAGGCTAGCGCCAAGAGGGTTCCTCATGAGGAACTGCCGTTAGCGAGTCTTCTCCCTTCGCGTAGCGTCTCGTAGAGAAGGGGAGACGCCAAGGGCGAACGAGCGTCAGGGGTAGTTTATTTACGCCGTGTTGTACTAGGAAAGTTGACTCTAAGTAAGTCGGCATGGAAAAACCAAACTATGTAAAGATAAATAAATACGGAGAATATATCTACCGAGGTGACTGAGTATGGGCGCTCGTCTAAGGGTGTTCCTAAGCTATGAGCAAGATAAAACCCTGTTAAACCTAAGAACTGCGGATGTACCACAGAAAGTTAAAGACCGAGCAGAGGTCATTAGACTAAATGCACATGGCTGGTACGTAGAAAAAATAGCTGCTCATTTCAATTGGACTCCTCAAACGGTAAGAGAAATCTTACATAAATGGCGAAAACTTGATTTAGAAGGGCTTTGGGATAACCCAGGTAGAGGAGGCAAAACCAAGTATAGCGAAGAGGATATAGTATTTTTGGAGGAATGTCTCAAAGAAGAGCCACGTACATATAACAGTCGTCAACTAGCTCAAAAATTAGAGAGAGATCGCTCTATTAAACTGAGTCCCGACAGATTAAGACGGGTACTCAAAAAAAAGGGGGTTATTTGGAAACGAGTCAGAAAGAGCCACAAAGGGAAACAAGACCCAAAAGTCCAAGAAATAAAGCAAGCAGACCTAGATATGTTAGAACTGTCTGCTGCTAGTGGAGAAATAGACTTGAAGTATTTGGATGAATCAGGGTTTTGTGCATGGAGCGAACCGGGTTACACCTATTACTTCCGAGGTGAGCAAAAACGACTAGAACAAAGTAAACGTCGTGGTCGTAGATTAAGCATTATTGGATTTTTTCAACCAATAATCAGCTTTGTTTACGGTTTGGTTATTGGTGGTGTTGACAGAAAATCTTATATCCAGATGATGGAGCAAGAAGCGGAGTCAGCCCAAAAGATCGGGCGCATCAGAGTAATAGTGCAGGACAACGGGCCGATACATCGATGTCTTCAGGTGCAGCAGTTATGGTCAAAGTGGGAACAGATGGGTTTATACATCTTCTTTTTGCCCAAATATTGCTCCGAAATGAATCCGATTGAATTGGAATGGCAACACCTTAAAAAGGATGAACTAGCAGGACGAATGTTTGATGATGAGTTGGATCTTGCTTACGCAGTAATAGATGGTGTTCAAGCTAGAGGAGAAAGAGGAAATTATAGGACACAACGTATTAAATTTAACTCTAATCTCTCTGGTTAAAATTTTGTTACATACTTATAAATTTTCCCGCCGACTTACTTATTCTATAATTTGTATCCAAAAGAGTATTCAAAATTACTGGATATCCTGATACTTTTATTAAATAGTGCTAAGAAAGGAGCCTTTTATCGTGGGAATTCGAGGTTTCAGTTTAAGCGCATATCTGGCAATTCCTGTAGTATTAATTCTTTTGGCTAACGCAGAAAGGATAAAAGCATCTTTAGTTGAAACCGTCCGTCAGGTATCTACTAACAAGGAAATGAGCTTATCTCGTCGTGAGCTAATCAGCACTAATTCAACACCGAAAACATACTATGTTAGTGGTAGTGGAAACGACAGAAATAGCGGACTTTCTACATCATCAGCCTTTAGGACAATTCAAAAAGCCGCAGACCTTACCAACCCTGGCGATACAGTCCTGATTATGAACGGAGTATACACAAATTTACCCAAAGCTGGGAGTGTAATAAGTATTAAACGTTCTGGAACTGCAAATGCATGGATTAGGTATAAAGCATATCCTGGACATTTACCAAAAATTCAGCATAATGCTTGGAATGGTATCCTAATTTCAAATGGGGCTTCTTATATTGAGATCAATGGGTTGGAGGTTGTAGGAAACAATGCCAACATAACCCTTGATTACGCGATGAGTGAGAAAGCTAACAAACAAAACCCACTGACAAGTGGAAACTGCATAAATGTGGATGGACGAAAAAATGGTCATAGTCACCATATACGTATTGTAAACAACAAAGTGCATGACTGTGGAGGAGCAGGTATTTCAGCAATTCAATCGGATTATGTGACGATAGATAATAATGTGGTGTTCAATAATGCCTGGTATAGTGTCTATGGTTGCAGTGGCATCTCGATGTTGAGCAATTGGAATTTTGACAACAACCGGGGATATAAGATGTTTGTTACCAACAACAAGACTTATAACAATCGTATGTACATCCCTTGGATTGCAGTTGGAAAGATTACAGATGGTAATGGCATTATTATTGATAGTACAAGAAACGATGAAAATCCCAAATTGGGTGCATATAAAGGACGTACTTTAGTTCAAAATAATCTTGCCTTTAATAATGGTGGATCAGGTATTCATGCCTTTTTAAGCGAGCATGTTGATATTGTAAATAACACAGCAGTTTTAAATAATCAGAGTCCAGAAATTAAAAGTGGGCAAATATTTGCTCATACATCATCTAATGTCAGAATTTTAAGAAATATTCTCTATTCTTTTCCGGGGAAAAATATTAACATTAACACTAAAAATAAAAATGTTATTTATGATTATAATATATACATCAATAATCCGAAAGTAACTGTTAAGGGGTCTCATGATATTGTTGCAGACTCGCAGTTTTTAAGAAAGTATCCTACTCTAGACAAAATATCTAGGGATTGGAAATCACGATTAGATAAACAAAATCCGCCAACACGGTCTTATGTAGAACCTAAGTCGGCAGGTTTTGTTTGTGGGACGGTAAATTATCGTTTGCAGGGGAAACTCATCAAAGTTGGATGTTCTCGTTAGCAAGAAGGCAAGAGGTACAGCAATATTGTTCGGTTAAGGCAAGAGACGCGATAAATCGCCGTCTCTACAATAATCAGTCTTTTGTCTTGACGGCGATTTATTTATTCAATCTTCTACTCTACGACGCCGCCGACGCGGTTTTTGTTGTTGGTCTTCACGCAAGCGGCGACCAACTTCGTTAAAGAAATCTCGCCGCAGATAAGGATAATCGCTAACCCATAGGTCACGATTAGGAAAGTATATATCGCTAAATTCTTCAATACTGCTCAAATCTGAGCGATTTGACATCACTACCATTTCTGCAATTTGACCACGAGTAATAATCTTGTGAGCAGGACGTAATGGTGCTACAAATTCAATGGTAAATCCTGTATCATCACCAATCTCTAAATTTATCTGTTTTTCCCGATTTTCTACAATCACCAATTCGCCTTTGTTGTTGACTGTTTCTTGTTTACCTACTAACTGGTCTGTAATCCACCAATCTAAGACTCGACCACGGAAAAAACCGCCGTACTTATAACGGCGGCATTGCAAATTCCGCATACTTGCTTGAAACACTGGATACCACAACCAAAAAAAAGCGCTAACTACCCCTAGCACAAATACTATTGAAGCAAACTCAAGCTTGAAAACGACTGTTACAAGCAAAATAACAACTACGCCAACTACAGAAATTAACAGCCGTTGCAAAAAATTTGAGAATTTTCCCCAGTAGTACTTGTACTGCAAACCAGTGGCAATTAGGGGGACAACTTGTTCAAATTTCTGGCGAGTCAGTGGTACTAACATGAGTGCTGAGAGTGTGTTTAAAGTATTTTTTCTAATCCATATACTAACGACTTTAGCGCTAAGACTTTGCGAATCGCTAGTAGCACTCCTGGCATATAACAAGCGCGATCGCTCGTATCATGTCGTAAAGTATAAATCTGTCCAGCTGCGCCAAAAATCACTTCTTGGTGGGCAATTAATCCTGGCAAGCGGACGCTATGAATTCTAATCCCTTCATCTGCGATACTGCCCCTCGCTCCTGGTAACTTCTCCGTTTCTTCTACAAGAGCAGGGTTAAAAGTTTTACCCAATTCTCCTAGTAACTGCGCTGTTTGAATGGCAGTACCACTGGGAGCATCAGCTTTTTGGTTGTGATGCAGTTCGATAATTTCTACATGGTCAAAATATTTTGAGGCTGCGATCGCAGCTTGTTGCAATAACACCATACCAATGGAAAAATTAGGAATAATTAGGCAACCAGTGCTAGCTTTGTCGGCAAAGTCTGCCAAGTCTTGAATTTGTTTTGGACTTAAGCCAGTGGTGCCAACTACAGGACGAATACCGTAAGCGATCGCACTACGAATATTGTCATAAACTGAGTCAGGATGGGTAAAGTCTACAATCACTCCTGGAGGAGACTGTCTGTCACCAGCCACATACCCCAACATCGGTTCTAATTGATTGGTAATCGGCACTTCCAGGGGTTCGCTTAAACCCGCCAATTCTCCAGCGTCTTTATCTTGATGTTCCAAACTGTGGTCAATTGCACCCACTAGGTTTAAGTCAGGCGCTTGCGCCACCGCCTTAATTACCTCACGTCCCATTTTACCAGCAGCACCGTTGACAATAACCGGGATAGGAGCTTGATTCGTCATAGGTTGAGAAATACTTTTTGAGTCAACAAAGGAATTGTAAAGACTTTCGCGATCTGTAGCTAGCTTCTCAAATCTCTGGCTTAATTCCAACTACCCTAATGTGCAGCTAATCCCTTAGTTCTTGTACTCCCCAAAAGTTCGGTTCTCGTTTTCATCCCACTATCTTACCCAGTAATCGGTTTCATTGGTCGATGTACTGCTTTGATAAGTATTCTTTATAGAAACTATCAGCCTTTGTTTGTCAAGTCTAGTTGACTATTTGTAATATTGTTGTTATATTTATTTACATAACTTAGCAAAGCCCCAAAGCAAGCTGCATAATTAAAATTCCACCTTGTCTATTACCTATCTAGTTTTGGTTGCATTGGGTGTTAACTAAGAAAAACAGACTTCGGTTTTGAAATATCCCATCGACATTTGGACTTCTCCCATCTACCTCGGCTATCAAGTCGGGGTTTTTTATGTTCTTCATTAGCTGCTTATTTAAATTTTCTTTAGTAGTTACTGTTGATTTAGGTTGCAGTACTGCTTAAAGGATTTCCGAAAGACTGAATCAACATGGCTTAGGGCAATTTTTCCCAAAGTGAAATCCAAGTATTCAGTTCCTCGTTTGGAAGAAAATGTTTACTCTTAGATAAATATTTAATGATTGATAAACGATTTTTAATAAACCTTAATTTTCTGAAATCTTCAAGTTCGCTATCAAACTTTTTTTGAGTTTCTTCTGGATTCTTGGCTGCTAAAGCTTCTCCCCAATCTGCTGCTTTAATTAATGCTTCTTGGTAGGAAATATGTAAATTATCGAAAAACCAATTAATAATCAGATATATATCGAGAACTGGATTTTCTGGAATAGCACCAAATTTTAGGATCATGTAAGCTCGTAATGTCATTGAAGAATCTAGATATCGCTCAGAAAAGCTAGGATTATTTTCAGCTAAAAATTCGTAAACTGAAGTTGCTACCTCTGCCCAAGCAAGGCTTTCTGAATGAGATTCATTAAATTCTTCATTGGCTAGTTCTTGAGCGTTGGAAGTAGAGACTTCAGCCAAACCAAGCCAGTTAAATTTCTCTGGTACTTGCTGTTGCTCTGCCCAAACCATTCTCAACCAAGTTTGTACTTGCTCTGCATCTTGTTGAAGTAGAACTCTTAAGAAATTTGTTGCTTCAGTTTCAGCCATAGTTAATGATGAAGTCAAGGAAACTTCCGCTCTCGCACTTCCACGGCATAATCTTGCACGGCTTTGGTAATCGTCTCGCGCAAATTTGTGTAAACTTTGGCGAATGGTGGATGCTTTTCTGCCAGTCCAAGGACATCTGAGGTAACTAAAACTTGTCCATCACAGTGAATTCCCGCACCGATACCAATTGTAGGAATACTTAATTTTTGTGAAATCTGCATTGCCAAATCTGCGGGTATATGCTCTAACACGAGAGAAAATACACCCGCTTGTTCGAGAGCGATCGCTTCTTGTAAAATCCTCTCACTGGCTTCTTGCGTCTTTCCTTGTTGTCGCAAACCCAGTTGATGTATTGATTGTGGTGTCAAACCGACATGACCCATGACCGGAATTCCGGCTTCTACTAAACGAGCCACAGTTTCAGCGATCGCTGGATACCCGCCTTCTAATTTTACCGCTTGAGCGCCCGTTTCCTTTAGTACCCGCCCCGCTGAGTGCATCGCTTGTTGGAGACTTTCTTGATACGTCAAAAAAGGTAAATCTACAACTACTAATGCCCGTTTCACCCCACGGCGCACAGATTTGGCGTGATAGATAATTTCATCTAAGGTAATTGGCAGTGTTGTTTCATACCCTAAAACTACTGCCATCGAATCACCCACAAGGATTAAGTCTACACCAGCTGCATCGAGGAGTTGAGCGATCGCATAATCCCAGGCGGTCAACGCCACAATTGAACGTCCTTGTTGTTTCCATTGAATTAATTGCTGGGTAGTGATTGCCATTGTTCTCGGTGGGGAGTTAGGAGTTAGGAGTTAAGAGTGAGGAGTGAGGAGTTTTGAATTTAAAAAATTCTTTAACTTATAACTTCTAACTCCTAACTCCTAACTTTTCATTTAACAGCGCGACTGAAAGCAATATGGGGTTTTGCACTGTCCGTTTTGGGCATTAACCAAGCCAGACCTTCACTAGTGCCTATCCATAATTTATTAGCAATGTCAGGTGCAAGGGTAAGAACCCGACTAGAAGGCAGTCCAGCAACTTCTGCATCTAACACAGCTCCCGTATTTGGATTTAATCGTAACAAACCATTACTAGTCCCGACCCAGAGACTACCATCTTTAGCAAAACGTATCGCTGTTACGTCACGCCCACGTAAGCGAGTTACAGACCGCAACACCGCGCCAGTTTTTGGATTAATAACTAGCAAATTATTCGCCATTCCCGCCCAAATTAACCCTTCTGGACTAATAGCTAAAGATTGCACGGTTGTCCCTGGTAAATCGGCTATTCGCTTCATAATCGCAGCACTAGCAGTATTTACCCGCACCAATCCATCAAGAGTACCAACCCACAGTTGACCTTCAGCATCTAAAGTCAGGGCGTTGGCGCTGACACCAGGCAGATTTTTTAATGTTGTCATAATCAAGCCTTGGTCGGGGCTAATTAAAGCTAAACCGCTATCAGTTCCAGTCCACAAATAACCCCGCTTGTCAAGTAACAGTGACAACACGCGTTTAGAAGGCAAAAATAAATTCTGCGCGGTGATTTCGCTAGTGCGGGGGTCTACTCGGATTAATCCTTCATAACTTCCCACCCACAAACGTCCTACTTTATCTTGGGCTAAAGCACCAATAGCAACATTTGGTAAGCTAACACGAGAGATAATCTTGCCAGTTTTAGGATCAATCCGCGATAGTCCGCGCCAAGAACCTACCCAAAGATTACCTGTAACATCTTGCAGCAAATTACCGACACGATAATCTGTTTCTGGCGAATGTTCTTGCACTCCTCGCTCATCGGGTAAGGGTTCTACTCGCGGAGGCGGTGCAGAAGGTGGATAAGCGGGGGCTACATCAGATGAATTAACGTCAGGGGTTTTCTGTGCCCATCCCATACTTGGTAAAGCTATCAACCCCAGCAGGATAGAAGTAATCAATAAACTAGTACGCTTGCAAAACAATACCACGGTGACATTCCCTTTGGAGACAGTACCCATAGCCGTTACCGAAACTGGCTTTGGGTTAATTCCAGTGTTCCCCTAGCTGGGATTTTTTAAACATTGGGGATTGGGGATTGGGGATTGGGGATTGGGGACTGGGTATTGGGTAATCAGAAAGTATTCTTAATGAATAAAAATTAAATATTTATTTCCTAGTCCCCAGTCCCCAGATCCCATTAATGACATTTTGTAAAGCTTTTGTAACAAAAAGTTTAAATCTTTATGTAATAACAAAATTAAATAGATAAGTTAAAAACTTTCAAAGAATAACTTATCGAATTCTTGATATATTGTGAAACAAGTTACAAATTACGTGGCGTGCAATTTTTTTATCTTTCGCTCACCACTTTGCTAAATCTCTGTCAAGTAAATTCTTTTCTGGTATCTTTTCCATCAACGGAGAAGATATGAGGAGTGTAAAGGTGGGAATGTGTGCCAGCCAGCCCAATACCCTGAATATCGCGATTTATGGGGGAATTATCTAAAATCAAGCCGTAAAAAGCGGAAGCTTTGGTGAAATTGAGAAGGTTTAGTTGGGTGCAAAGAAGAGGTAAAAAAGAATTTTGATTTTTAGCAAGAGGAATAGTAGAAGCGCTAGGTCGTGTATCCCGACAACGGGATAACACTGGTGAGGAGGGCTACCACCGCTACCAAAGTGTCCACCGCAAAAAAACTACTAAACCTTTGCCAAAGAAAACCCCTAAGAAAAATTTTTCCCGATCTTCCCCTCGTTCAAAAGGGGCAAGAGTGGGGTCAGGGAAAGTTGCACAAAACGTGGTTTGATAATTAACAAGAGTGATTTCAGGGAAGGATAAAATTATGTCTTACGCTCAAACGAAGACTCAGAGCAAGTCTGGGTATAAAGCCGGGGTTCAAGATTACAGATTAACTTATTACACACCCGATTACACACCAAAAGATACCGATCTTCTAGCTGCGTTCCGTATGACACCTCAGCCTGGTGTTCCTCCCGAAGAAGCAGGTGCGGCTGTTGCGGCTGAATCTTCCACAGGTACTTGGACAACTGTGTGGACAGATTTGCTCACCGACCTCGATCGCTACAAAGGTCGTTGCTATGACATCGAACCAGTTCCCGGCGAAGACAACCAATATATTGCCTACGTTGCCTATCCTTTAGACTTGTTTGAAGAAGGTTCTGTAACCAACGTATTGACCTCAATTGTCGGTAACGTATTTGGTTTCAAAGCTCTCCGCGCACTACGTTTAGAAGATATCCGCTTTCCAGTAGCTTATATCAAGACCTTCCAAGGACCTCCTCACGGTATCCAAGTTGAGCGCGACAAGTTAAACAAATACGGTCGTCCTTTACTGGGTTGTACCATTAAGCCCAAATTGGGTCTTTCCGCTAAGAACTACGGACGCGCTGTATACGAGTGCTTACGCGGTGGTTTGGACTTCACCAAAGACGACGAAAACATCAACTCTGCACCATTCCAAAGATGGCGCGATCGCTTCTTGTTCGTTTCTGAAGCTATTGCCAAAGCTCAAGCTGAAACCGGTGAAATCAAAGGTCACTACCTCAACGTCACCGCCCCCACCTGTGAGCAAATGTTACAACGGGCTGAGTATGCTAAAGAACTCAAGCAGCCCATCATCATGCATGACTACCTGACCGCAGGTTTCACCGCCAACACTACATTGGCTCGTTGGTGCCGCGACAACGGTATCTTGCTACACATTCACCGTGCGATGCACGCTGTAATCGACCGTCAAAAGAACCACGGTATCCACTTCCGTGTATTGGCTAAAGCCCTACGTTTGTCTGGTGGCGATCACATCCACACGGGTACAGTCGTTGGTAAGTTGGAAGGTGAGCGCGGCATCACAATGGGCTTCGTTGACCTATTGCGTGAAAACTACATTGAGCAAGACAAGTCTCGTGGTATTTACTTTACCCAAGACTGGGCTTCTCTACCTGGTGTAATGGCAGTTGCTTCTGGTGGTATCCACGTATGGCACATGCCCGCACTGGTAGAAATCTTTGGTGATGACTCCGTACTACAATTCGGTGGTGGTACTTTAGGACACCCTTGGGGTAACGCTCCTGGTGCAACTGCTAACCGCGTCGCCTTGGAAGCCGTTATTCAAGCACGTAACGAAGGCCGCAACTTGGCTCGTGAAGGTAACGATATCATCCGCGAAGCTGCCAAGTGGTCTCCTGAACTGGCTGTTGCTTGCGAACTGTGGAAAGAAATCAAGTTCGAGTTTGAAGCAATGGATACCGTCTGATCAAAAGTTAGGAGTTAGAAGTTAGGAGTTAAGAGTTACATTAATTCATAACTCATAACTCATAATTCATAACTCATAACTAGTGACGGCTGGGGTCAAGCATGAATCTTAAGCAAATTGCGAAGGACACAGCCAAAACTCTCCAAAGCTATCTGACTTATCAGGCTCTAAGGACAGTATTGGCACAGCTAGGCGAAACGAATCCGCCATTAGAACTTTGGTTGCATAACTTTTCGTCTGGCAAAATTCAAAATGGTGAGTCATTCATTGAGCAACTGTTGCGAGAAAAACCAGATTTGGCTTTGCGAATTATGACTGTCAGGCAACACATTGCGGAAGAAATTGCAGAATTTTTACCGGAAATGGTTCGCACTGGCATTCAACAAGCCAACATGGAGCAGCGTCGCCAGCATTTAGAACGCATCACACGAATAGACACATCTAACCCCAGTCTGGAACCAGAACAGCAAACAACTTCAGATCAGAATTTGGATAACTTATCCAATTAGTTCGGTCAATCTACTAGTAAAAATCGCAACCAATTATCAAAAGCTATGCAAACTTTACCAAAAGAGCGTCGTTACGAAACCCTTTCTTATCTGCCCCCTCTGTCTGACGCTCAAATTGCCAAGCAGATCCAGTACATTTTGAATCAAGGTTACATTCCAGCGATTGAATTTAACGAAACTTCTGAACCAACAGAATTATATTGGACACTGTGGAAGTTGCCTTTGTTCAACGCTAGATCTACTCAAGAAGTATTGAGCGAAGTTCAAGGATGCCGTTCTCAATTCAACAACAGCTATATCCGTGTTGTGGGTTTTGACAACATCAAGCAGTGCCAAATTCTTAGCTTCCTTGTTCACAAACCCAACAGATACTAAGTCTAGTTAGTTGGAATTAATCATGGGATAGTTCAATTAATTTGTCTATCCCTGTATAGGAGAGGTAGAATTATCTGCCTCTCTTTTTTATAATTAGACCTTAGGGAACATAAGCATTTATACTTCACTATTTAATACATTATCCGAAGCGTACCGCTTGGTGGGAGAATAAAAACGAGAAATGATGCAAGCCTTGTCTTATCTCCAGCCCAAAGGAATCTATAGAAATGTGGAAACGAATTGTATTAATTTTGCTATTGGTGTTGAGCTTCAGTCTGAGTAATTCTGATGTAGCTGCTGCGTCTGGACTCAAAAGCTTTGTAGACACTAGTGATGGCTATCAGTTTTCATATCCTAACGGCTGGCTGCCAGTTAAAGTTGCCAATGGACCAGATGTGGTTTTCCACGATTTGATTGAGGTGTCTGAAAACGTTTCGGTTGTGATTAGCCCAGTTCCAGAAGGAAAAACCTTATCAGAATTAGGAACTCCAACAGAAGTAGGATACAAATTAGGAAAAGCGGCTCTCGCGCCTCCTGACTCTGGTCGTTCGGCTGAATTAGTCAATGCCGCGCAGCGAGAAGTAGATGGTAAAACATATTACCTTTTAGAGTATGAGGTTAAACTCCCCAATCAACAAGAACGTCACAACATCGCCAGTGTTGCTGTGAGCCGTGGTAAACTTTTTACCCTCAACGCCTCAATTCCTGAAAAACGCTGGCAGAAAGTTAAACGAATGATTGATGAGGTTGTTAATTCTTTTTCTGTTTATTAATTGGGGAATGGGGAGTAAGAATTTTGGATTTTAAATTTTGGATTTTAGATTGAAATTTAATCCAAAATCTAAAATTGAATTGCCCCATACCCAATTACCAAGTTTTTCAGATTATGAAAATTCCACCTTTTGTACTTGCTTCAGCTTCCCCAGCCCGACGCCGCTTGCTGCAAACTGTTGGTATTGAACCAATAGTTCGAGCAAGTGATTTTGATGAGTCGCAAATTGAATTAAGTGAACCAGCAGAATTAGTCAAAACTCTTGCCCAGTACAAGGCGGAAACTGTAGCCCCACAGTTTGAATCAGCTTTGATTATGGGTTGTGATTCAGTTTTGTCTATGAATGGTGAAATTTATGGCAAACCAGCAGATACCTCTGAAGCGATCGCTCGTTGGCAGATAATGCAAGGTAACTTTGGCGACTTATACACAGGTCATGCTTTAATTGACCATGACCAAAATCGTACTTTAGTCAAGTCTCAAGTTACAAGAGTTTATTTTGCTCAAATGAGCGAAAAGGCAATTAAAGCTTATGTTGCCACAGGTGAACCCCTCAAGTGTGCCGGTGCCTTTGCAATTGAGGGTTTTGGTAGTTTCTTCGTAGAAAAAATCACCGGCTGTCACAGCAATGTAATTGGACTCAGTTTACCCCTGCTGCGGCAGATGTTAAGTGAATTGGGATACGATGTCACTGATTTCTGGCAGCAATAGTTCCTGGTCTAAAGTTATTAACCAATGACCAATGACCAATGACCAATGACTAATAACTAAATTGCCTAATATTGAGTATTGCCTCTCCATAATCTGGAATCCAGGTTAGCCACTCATCTGCTGAAACTGGACACAATAAAAGTGCTTCGTCAAAACTAAAGGGATTGGGAAGTTGCAAAAGGTTTACCCAAGTAGAAGCTCTGAACCTCTGTAAGCCTTCCAAATTGTACTTTCTTGCTTGCACAGCAAAATCCGGTCTATGAGAATCTAGTTTCATAGCTTTCTATTAGCCTTCACAAATGGGCTAATCTAAAATTATTTCTGTAACCTAGACTACAAAATAAATAATCCTTGTGAAAAGTATCTGTCTTATAAATTTACGTTGGCTGGGTGTAAGTGTTTGCTTATATTGCAGACCACAACAGGTATGGCACGACTGGTTGTAGACTGGCCATTAGATCGCATTCCCAACTAGCTTATGTCATTTACTTCTATGCCCTCGCTGCGTGAGCAACAACATCCCCTAATTCGTCAGCTAGCTGATTGTATTGAGGCAGCTTGGCATCACCACCTGGATTTATCCCCCTACCATTTGCCTAATGAGTTGGGGTATGTGGAAGGTAGATTAGAAGGCGAAAAACTGACAATTGAAAACCGTTGCTATCAAACGCCCCAGTTTCGGAAAATGCACTTGGAACTGGCAAAAATCGGCAATATGCTGGATATTTTGCACTGCGTCATGTTTCCCCGTCCAGAATACAACCTGCCGATGTTTGGTTGTGATTTAGTTGGGGGTAGAGGTCAAATTAGTGCCGCGATCGCAGACCTTTCTCCTATCCAAGTAGAACGCACCCTACCAGAATCTTATACTTCTGCATTGACACAACTAACAGTGCTTAACTTTTCCCAACCCCGTGAATTACCGGAATGGGGAAATATTTTTTCCGATTTTTGTATCTTTGTACGCCCCAGTTCCCCAGAAGAAGAAGCAATGTTTCTCTCACGGGTGCGAGAATTTTTAGACATTCATTGCATCCAAGCGATCGCCTCACATCCGGTTTCAGTTGAACAAGTCACCCAAAATCTAGCTGGACAACACAACTACTGCACCAAACAGCAGCAAAACGATAAAACCCGCCGCGTACTAGAAAAAGCCTTTGGCCCAGCTTGGGCAGAAAATTATATGACCACAGTTTTATTCGATCTCCCAACTTAATCATCCCTCCATCTCCGTCATCTGTAGGTTCTGTTACGTTTTCAGGTAACGGATAAATGTAGAATTCATTCAACGAGAGTTTAATGGAGTCCCAAAACAGCAGCAGGGAAAGTAGTAAGGTCTTTGAAGCAAATATCACCAAATGGTTTGTTGTCTTGGGAGGTGCAAGCAACTAGCCCTGCTAAATCATTGACCAGAAAGTTAAGGAAACTCTGATGTTAAAAATGCTCAAGTTGACAGATATTTTTTAGTTAGTTAATCGTTGATTCACTTAAGGAAGACTAACTTTTGTAACAAGATTGTATCCAACAAAGGCAACAGTCTATTTTTGATGTTTCTTTTCAATTTTGTGAGTAACTATAGCTGTAGTGAATGTAGCAGTAAAGTCAATAAGGTTCGGATAAGGTTTTTTGATGAAACGCCCTAGATCGCGTCTCTTGCCTTAGCCAAACCGTATTGGCAGTAAAGTAACGCATCATACCAATTTAGAATTTTGTGTAGAGACGTAATATATCGCATCTCTACATCTAGATTCATACTGCTTGTGAATTCTGCTAGCTCCCATTGCACTTATGTCTCATTCATACTCAGAGTTATTGAATAGCCAGCTATTGTAGCACTTCTGGGTTTAAATACAGACCTAACCCGCTAACCCCCTTCCCAACACAGAAAGGGGGAAAATTCAAAGTCTCTGTTTTTAGGACAGAGATTTAGAAAGAGAAGTGTACTGCATACAAATAAACACCATTTTGCAAAGCCATAGTGTTGAGCGTTCATCACACAATGGATTTTTAAGCCATACCCAGCTTTAAACCACCATTGCTTGTCCTAACGGGACTGGCTGTTGATTAAAAACCCTTTTATTTTTACTTCCATCAGCACAATTCAGGTAAATGGGCAACATACTATGTCAAGGGTGACTGAAAAGCCAAAGCCAAGTGAACAGACGCTTAATAGTGAACAACCGAAGATTTGGTGGGGTATTGCTGTAGCTGTACCAGTAGTAATTGCCGCAGGCATACTAGGCACAGCTAAAATCGAGCAGCTGAGAAAACTAACTACATCTGCACCCGTGATGCCATCTAGCAATAGCATTAGTGCTGTAGGGCGTTTGGAACCGCGAGGCGAAGTTGTTAAATTGTCCGCCCCATCATCAGGATTAGCGCCATCATCACGAATTCAGCAGCTTTTGGTGAGAGAGGGTGAAAAGGTAAAGCAAGGTCAAATTGTGGCAATTTTGGACAACCGTGATACCCAAATAGCCGGACTACAAGAGGCAAAAGCGAAAGTGCAAGAAGCTCGGGCGAATTTAGCACAAGTCAGGGCTGGATCTCCAAGAGATATTCAAGCTCAAAGAGCAGTTATTGCTCGCCTACAAGCGCAGTTACTTGGAGAAAGGGATGGTCAACAAGCTACGATCGCTCGGATTGCAGCCCAGTTAAGTGGAGATAAACTTGTTCAACAAGCAACAGTAAATCGCCTAGAAGCAGAACTCAGTGGGCAAAGAGAAGCCCTGAGAGCAACACTTACACGTATTAAAGCCCAACAGCGCAATGCCCAAGTGGATGCTGGACGCTATGATTTTTTATACAAAGAGGGTGCAATTTCTCAGCAAGAGCGGGATAGTAGACGCTTGAGTGCAATAACTTCTAATCAACAGGTGGCTGAAAGCCAAGCTACCCTAAAGCAAACATTGGCAACTATACGACAGCAACTTGCTGAGGCGAGAGCGAATCAAATCCAAAATTTAGCAACTTTGCAACAGCAACTCATCGAAGCCAAAGTTAACCGTGACAAAACTTTAGCAACTTTGCAAAGACAAATCGATGAAGAAAAAGCCAAACTGAGCAGAATTTTAGATGTTAGTCCTACCGATGTGCAAGTAGCGCAAGCTCAAGTTAGTAATGCGATCGCAAATGTCAGAAAAGCCGAAGCAGAACTGAGATTGAGCTACGTTCAAGCACCAATCGCTGGAGAGATTTTAAAGGTTTACACCAAATCGGGTGAAGCGATCGGTGCAAATGGTATTGCTGAACTTGGCCAAACCAACCAAATGTTTGTAATTGCTGAAGTCGCTGAAGACAGCATTGGTAAAGTGCGTCTTGGTCAAAATGCTACTATCACCAGTGATAACGGCGCATTTAGCGGCGAATTAAAAGGAACTGTTACAGAAATTGGCAGAAAAATTGGTAAAAAAGATGTGCTAAATACAGATCCAGCAGCAGATGTGGATGCCAGAGTTGTAGAAGTTAAAATTGCTCTGTCTCCAGAAGATAGCCAGAAAGTTTCTGGTTTAACTTATGCCAAGGTTGTTGTCGATATTAATAACTAATTAAGTTATAGGCGAGCAGCAATACCAATTTACGGTTTGATATTTTGGATTGAGAATGTTCTTAATTACGAATTACGAATTATCTTAACTGTGCTTGGATGCCTATAAAATGAATCAAAAAATCCCTCTGTCGTGGCTACAACTGACAAGAGAAAGAACTCGCCTAGCTGTGGCTTTAGCAGGAATTGCTTTTGCTGATATTTTAATGTTTATGCAACTCGGCTTCCGGGATGCTCTATATTATAGTAATGTTCGATTCCATAACAGCTTGCAAGGTGATATTGTTTTAATTAACAGTCAATCTAACGCAATATTGGCGATGAGAAGCTTCTCTCAACGACGCTTATATAAAGCTTTAGAGTTACCCGCAGTTCAATCAGTACATCCGATATATTTAGACTTTACAATTTGGAAAAATCCTGTAACAGGTCGTCCTCGTAGCATCCTGATATTTGGAATGAACCCAGAAACTAACCTAGTTAACTTACCTGGAGTTCAGGAAAATTTAGATAAACTTAAACTACCTGATGTAGTTCTATTTGACCGTTCTTCTAGGGTAGAGTATGGGCCCATTGCTGCTAATTACGATCAAGGAAAGACTGTAACAGCAGAAGTGCGGAGGCGGCGAATTAAAGTAGAAGGACTATTTACATTAGGCGCATCATTTGGCGCAGATGGTAATTTAATTACGAGTGATATTAACTTTCTGCGGATATTTAACAATCGTCAAAAAGGATTAATTGATATTGGACTAATTAGATTAAAACCGGGAGCAGATGCTAATGTTGTTGCTCAAGAATTACGAAAGTATTTACCTAATGAGGTAAATGTTTTAACTAAACAAGAATTTATTACTTTTGAGCGGAGTTACTGGGCGAATAGTACAGCTATTGGGTTCATTTTCACATTAGGTACTGTCATGGGTTTCATTGTTGGGACTGTGATTGTTTATCAAATTCTTTATACAGAAGTTGCAGATCATTTAGCCGAATATGCTACTTTAAAAGCAATAGGTTATACACAAAATTATTTATTGACAGTCATCCTTCAAGAAGCTTTGCTATTAGCCGTTTTAGGCTATTTCCCTGGAATAGTTTTTGCCTTATTTATGTATAACAGTGCCAGAAATGCAACACTTTTACCAGTTTTTATGAGTTTTGACCGAGCGGTAATGGTATTAATTTTGACCATGTTAATGTGCATTATTTCTGGTGCGATCGCAGTTAGAAAATTAAGTGCCGCCGATCCAGCAGATATATTCTAATCAATAGAAATCATTTTCTGACACATACTAAAATTACATCTCAAAAATGCTAACTTATAGCTAACAAAATTATGATGAAACAAGAACCTGTAATTGCCATTAAAAACCTCAATCACTACTATGGCAAAGGCGCACTGAGAAAACAGATATTATTTGACATCAATCTAGAAATTTATCCTGGTGAGATTGTAATTATGACCGGGCCATCAGGTTCAGGAAAAACAACATTACTGAGCTTAATTGGTGGTTTGCGGTCTGTACAAGAGGGAAGTTTAAAATTTTTAGGTGAAGAACTCGTTGGCGTCAGTCAAAACAAACTGGTGCAGATGCGACGCAACATTGGTTATATTTTCCAGGCTCACAATTTGCTAGGGTTCTTGACAGCAAAGCAAAATGTACAAATGGCGGTAGAATTAAACGATCATATTTCTCAAGCAGAAGCAGTGGCTAAATCAAAAGCCATGCTGGGGTCAGTTGGTCTAGAAGAACGAGTTGATTACTACCCAGACAATCTTTCTGGTGGACAAAAACAAAGAATTGCGATCGCCCGCGCCCTAGTGAATCGTCCCCCCCTAGTGCTAGCAGACGAACCAACAGCCGCATTAGACAAACAATCAGGACGCGATGTCGTGGAAATAATGCAGAGTCTAGCCAAAAATCAGGGAACGACTATCTTATTAGTGACACACGACAACCGCATTTTAGACATAGCCGATCGCATCGTAGAAATGGAAGATGGTCTTTTAACCCGCAATTCCGCAAATGCAGCCATTCAGTCATGATTTTAGTCATTTGTCCTTTGTGAATGACCAATGACTAATGACCAATGACCAATAATAGCCATAATTTATTGTCTAGCCGAGCCTGATTTTTTAGTTCCAGGTGACGGAGTTGGGGTATTTGGTTGGCGACTAGTACGGAAAGTTACATTTACGCCTTCATTCGATTGTTCTAGCACCAGTAAAGGCGTAGGTTTAGCCTTTTGATCCCAATGCATAGTAGCAATTCGACCTTGAATTATTGGTTGCCAACTATCTTCGTCTTCTATAGGGCTTAAGTAAGTTTCTATACAATCAATAATTTGACTAATAGTCGCAGAAGTTGCTTGCGTAGGTAACTTCATTAACTTGATTTGAATCCGAAACAGCACTCGTTTAGCAGAGCTACCTGGACTACCAGTTTCATACTCTACATCAAAAATTTCATCTACTTGCCGTCCCGCGCTATTAGCAATTCCGACCGATCCAAGTTGTGCTTGATTTGGACGCAAGGCTTGAGAAATCTTTTCTTTAATCTGAATCTTCACTTGATTAAGAATTGCAAAATGAAACACCTCCTCTGACATCCGCATTCGCAGATAATCTAGGTTAAAGTCTCGTGAGTTCACCAAATCGGGATTCGTTTCCATTTTGCGAATTGTTTCCAGCGCCAGCTTAAACTTTTTCTCTAGTTCTCGCGCGCGGAATTGTTCAAACTTGAGTTTTTTCTCCAGCTTATCCTTCTGGAGCTTACTATACACAATCAAAGCAATCACCGCTAAAGCCAGTCCTCCTGAAGTTACCAACAATAATGGTGGTATCTGAGGATTACTTGCTGGCACTTCCTGGGATGCCTTTTTAGTCTTTGTCCCGGAGGATTGGGCAAGAAACATCAAAGTGGACATGGTTGGAAACTGAAAAACTTGACTCCTGATGTTTAGGATGCCCAAAAAATCAATGCCATCTTGCTGTATGATTAATATTTTTTACAGCTTTTTACAAACCGCCTATGTCCAGGCATTTGAGCCTTCTTACCCTGTCTGAGATTTCATCTGCTTCCTTGAGCAAGATTCGTCTCATAGCCACAGATATGGATGGCACTCTAACTAGACGAGGAAAATTTACTCCCGCACTGCTGCAAGCTTTAGAGGATTTAGCCGCAGCTGACATTAAAGTGCTAATTGTCACCGGGCGTTCGGCTGGGTGGGTAAGTGGATTGAGTGCGATTATGCCAGTAGCAGGTGCGATCGCAGAAAATGGCGGTTTGTACTTTCCACCAGGGAACCAGAAACCAGTAATCTTAACACCCATTCCCGACTTAGCTCAACATCGCCAGCATTTGGCTACCACTTTTGAGAATTTACAAACTAAATTTCCCCAAATTCAAGAATCTACTGATAATCGCTTTCGCCTCACCGACTGGACTTTTGATGTCACTGGTTTGCGTCAAGACGAACTACAAACCCTAGATTATCTGTGTCAACAAATGGGCTGGGGATTTACTTATAGCAACGTGCAGTGTCACATTAAACCCCAAGGTCAAGATAAGGCTGTGGGATTGTTGCAGGTATTGCGTGAATATTTACCCCAGTACTCACCAGAACAAATTGTCACTGTTGGCGATAGCCCCAATGATGAAAGTTTATTCGATCGGCGTTATTTTCCTGTTTCTGTAGGCGTGGCTAACGTGCTGGAATATTTGAATCAGTTGAAATATCAGCCTGCTTATATTACCACTGCTGCCGAAGGGGAAGGATTTTGTGAATTATCTAGTTATATTTTGCAAAGCTTGCATATCTCAAGTTAGGAAGAACTAGAGTTGTTCTACAATAATCTCGTAGCACTGATTTCACAACCATAACCGAAACAGATTCATGATACAGAGCGACTGAATTTATTTATGGTGATTGTTAATTTTGAATTTTGAATTTTGAATTCGGAGCGAAGCGACGTGACGGCTACTGTCCCTGTTAGTGTCGAATCAGAAATCTTCTACCCCAGTGCTGATGGTCAACCAGTGGCAGAAACCTACGACCACCTTTATGCCTTACTAACTACCTTAGAAGTCCTGAAACAGTATTTGGCAAATCGTCAGGCAACAGTATTAGGAAATCAATTTCTTTACTATGCACAGGGCTTTCCCAAATTGCGGGTAGCCCCAGATGTGATGGTGATTTTTGATGTTGCATCTGGCGGTCGAGACAACTATAAAATCTGGGAAGAGGGACAAGTACCCACAGTTATTTTTGAAATGACATCCTTTGGGACAAAGGGACAAGACGAAATCTTCAAAAAGACCCTCTATGAGCAGCTAGGTGTTAAAGAATACTGGCTATTTGATCCGAAAGGCGAATGGGTGGAACAACAGCTACGTGGCTATCGCCTGCGGGGAGAAATCTACGAACCTATAGAGGATGGACGCAGTGAACCTTTACAACTGCGCTTGGTGATTGAGGGAAAGCTAATTGGGTTTTACCGAGAGGATACAGGGGAAAAATTACTGATCCCTGATGAACTGGCACAGGCTTTAAGGCAGGAAGTTTTAGCAAGACAGCAGGCAGAAGAACTGGTAGAACAGGAACGCCAACGAGCAGAACAGGCAGAATTGCAGATAGAACAATTAAAGGCGAGGTTGCGATCGCTTAATGTAGACCCTGATACTATTGAGTAACATACAGACCCGTGCCCACGAATTTGCCAAGGAAACAATTTGTTACCTGTGTCCTTGCCACATTTATTACCTTAGACAGAATACAATATATAAACGTCCAAAGCGTTTCAATCTTTTAAGTCTCAACAATACTGATTTGATTGAGAATATTGTTTTATACAGTCATTTTCAAACAAAACTGTTTAAAGGATAAACAAACCGCCAGTCCTTTAAGTACTTAAATACGCTAAGAGACTAACAGATACTTCAAGTACAGATTAGCGTTTCATTTCCCACTTCCATTAGAAAGTCCAAGGCTAATGTCGAGTCAAGAATTTACCTTTAAATACTGAGGTATAAAATTATGCAAGAAATCGAAAGATTCTTTAGCAACTTGTTCAGTGGCATAATCAACCGCTTTAAGTATTCTGCAATGGACGCTGCCGATCGCAAAATGAGAGAAACTATCGACGATCAGGTAGAACAACGGCGACAAAAACCTAAACCCAAAGACCAAGAAGACCGCGAGTAGACCGCGAGTAGATAGGTATTTTGAGTTTAATAGAAAAATAGCATTGCCTAATTGTTGAGTTGGCAACGTTATTTTTTGCCCTTACTCTGTCAACCAGCTACAACACTTCTGAATATGCTAACCTAGTATGGTTAACTAATCTCGCACATCTAAGAATTCGGGTGTTTCCCAGTTGGGAAATACACTTGGATGGAGGTTTAACCCGAATCGGAGTTGAAAAATATATGCCAGTAGTTTCATTGGCTCAGATGATGGAGTCAGGGGTTCACTTTGGGCATCAGACCCGGCGTTGGAACCCAAAAATGTCTCCTTACATTTATACTTCCCGCAATGGTGTGCATATTATCGACTTGGTGCAAACTGCCCAGTTGATGGATAATGCTTACAACTACATGCGATCAAACGCAGAACAAGGGAAGAAATTTCTTTTTGTCGGCACCAAGCGCCAAGCAGCTGGAATTATTGCCCAAGAAGCCAGCCGTTGTGGTTCACACTACATTAACCAACGCTGGTTAGGTGGAATGTTGACCAACTGGGCAACCATCAAAACACGGGTTGACCGCCTGAAAGATTTAGAACGCCGTGAAGAAACTGGCGCACTAGATTTATTGCCGAAAAAAGAAGCATCAATGCTACGTCGGGAAATGACGAAGCTTCAGAAATACTTGGGCGGCATTAAAACAATGCGGAAAGTGCCCGATATCGTGGTAATTGTAGACCAACGGCGGGAATATAACGCAGTTCAAGAATGCCAAAAGCTGAATATTCCCATTGTGTCCATGTTGGATACAAACTGTGACCCAGATGTAGTAGATATCCCCATCCCCGCAAACGACGATGCGATCAGATCAATTAAGCTGATAGTCGGAAAATTGGCGGATGCCATTTATGAAGGTCGTCACGGTCAGCTGGAAGCTGAAGAGTATGACGAAGATTACGACGGTGGTGAGTATGACGATGACTACGAAGAAACCGAATATACTGATGCCGTAATCCCCGACGAGGAAACAGAAGAATAGTTCTGGGTGCTGAGTGCTGAGTAAGATAGAAAGACTCAGCAAATTGAATAGTGCTGAGTCTTGATTTTTGAAGTTGTAAGTTGTGATTTGTCAATGAAGAATAAAATTGATAACTGAAACACTCAAAACTCAGCACTCAGTACTAAATTCAGTGAGCGATTACAACTCGAGGTCAAGTTAGGAATTGAGGCAACATGGCGGAAATATCTGCAAAACTCGTCCAAGAGCTACGCCAAAAAACTGGTGCCGGCATGATGGACTGCAAAAAGGCGCTGATAGAGACTGAAGGCAACGTAGAAGAAGCCGCAGACTGGCTACGGAAAAAGGGCATCTCTAAGGCGGGGGCAAAAAACGATCGCATTGCGGCAGAAGGTCTGGTAGAAACTTACATTCAGCCTAGTGGTCAAGTGGGAGTACTCATAGAAGTCAACTGTCAAACAGACTTTGTTGCTCGTAACGAGGCTTTTAAAGCTTTAGTTAAGAACCTAGCAAAGCAAGCAGCGACAGCTGATAGTGTTGAGTCTTTGCTCGCTCAACCCTATATTGAGAATGAAAGTGGGACTGTAGAAGAATTCATCAAGCAAACTATTGCCACCCTTGGTGAAAAAATCCAAGTGCGTCGCTTTGTTAATTATGCAATAGCAGAAGGCACACAAGGTATCGTAGACAGCTACATTCACACTGGCGGTCGAGTTGGTGTCTTAGTAGAACTGGGTTCCCAAACTGAGTCGGTGGCTGCTAATTCAGAGTTCCAAACCTTGGCACGGAACGCTGCAATGCAAGTTGCGGCTTGCCCAAATGTCGAGTATGTGAGCGTAGACCAAATCCCTGCCGAAGTTGCCCAAAAGGAAAAAGACATTGAATTGGGCAAGGATGATTTGGCGAACAAGCCAGATAACATCAAAGAGAAAATTGTTCAGGGACGGATTGAAAAACGCCTAAAAGAATTGACTTTGCTCGATCAGCCTTACATTCGCGATCAGAGTATTTCCGTGGAAGACCTCTTGAAGCAAGCGAAGGCCCAATTAGGCGAAGAGATTCAAGTGACTCGCTTTGTCCGTTATATACTTGGCGAAGGCATTGAAAAGCAAGAAATTAGCTTTGCTGATGAAGTTGCTGCACAAATTGGCAGTGTCTAATTATTAGTCATTAGTCATTAGACTCTGGATAAATGACTAATGACAAAACAGGTCAGGCTATTTGCTTGACCTGTATTTTATTTATTACAGACGCGAAATATCGCATTTAATTTAAAATCTAAAAATTTAAAATCTAAAATTCTCTGGAAAGTTATCCTAAAATAAATTTGTACATTTGTACTATGTAATGGTTCAGATGGGCAGAAACGAAAATATATGGCAAGAGCAATCGAGCGAATTGAGCAGGATATTGCAGCACTGAAAGAAACGATCCGAGCGATCGCAGTAGAACTACAGACCGCTTATGCTAGTTATCTAGCCACTTTAGGGCTAGCTGTACGAAAACAGTTGATTCTCGCAAGTTACCACCTCTGTACCCAAGGGTATCCCGAAAACTTTCTGCACTTGTCATTGAATCAGCGGCAACAATTGCAACAAGCCATCCGCAAGTTGGGTCAACTGGCGGCTGAACAATTGCTCATTTATATTAAAAGTGAGGAAAGTGAGGAAACTGGGGGAGATGAGGAAAATGTTACTTCTTCATCTTTTGTGACTCTGGATAAGCCTATCCCTGAGCCTCTTATACCCGATACTTCTAATCCTATAGAACTGGCAACATGGCAGCAGAAATTAGAAGAGGTCACGCAAGAGATACTGAAAAAACTTTCGCACGATGCTAATCTTTTATTACAAAAAGCTGGTGTATTACCCAAAAAATTACCAGAACCGATTTTAGCAGCAGCGGCAGCAGCATCAGAAGCATCTGCCGAGGTAATGCCAGGGCCACCAAACTTATTAAACTTAGTAATTGAAATTGAAAATGAGCAGCAGTTAGAAGATTCTGGACTGACACAAATTATGGCTATTAACCTGCGGCTAGGGGAAATTGAATTTGCTGATGTGACACTTTCCTCTGAGCGCAGGCAAATCCGCAATATTTTAGTTCAGCTAAACAAGTTAGGACGAGAGTATCAAAAAAAACATAAAGAGAGAGCGATCGCGGAAGCTGAAGCCGCGTGGCGTTCTAGTTGGTTTGAAGATTAGTCCTTTGTCCTTTGTCCAGAGTCAAATGACCAATGACCAATGACTAATGACCAATGACTAATGACTAATAACCAATGACTAATGAAAAACCAGATTGGATACGATTGCATAAAGCCTTGGCAATAGAAGCCGAACGTGGCTTTACAGACTTGGTAGGCAGAGAATACCGTTTCAGTGAATTTCTGAGTCTAACTTTGGGCAAATTCCCAACAGGCTTACCCCAAACTGAACGCCGCCGTTGGCAAGGACTAGCGGTGCAATTTGCCAGTTATCCACATCTAGCATTGGAAGAAAGACAACACTTAGTAGCTGAAACTCGCAGGTATCTATCACAACTACAGCAAGAGGAGCAAGGGAAGCAGGGAGCAGGGAGCAGGGAGCAGGGGAAAATTAATCAATTAAAAATCCAAAATCCGAAATCTTCAATTGTTGCTGAGGTAAGTCGGAGGCTTGCACCGAAAATTGAACAAAAACTCAGTGATTTGCCAGAAATAGGGTTTAAAAAAGCTGATAATTTGGCAAGGCTTGGTTTACATACTGTCCGCGATTTGCTTTTCTACTATCCTCGCGACCATATTGATTATGCGCGTCAAGTGAATATCCGCGAGTTACAGGCGGGTGAGACAGTGACAATAGTGGCAACAGTAAAACGTTGCAACTGCTTTACTAGCCCGAAAAATCAGAAATTATCAATTTTAGAACTCGTAGTAAAAGATAATAGCGGTCAAATCAAAATTGGTCGTTTTTACGCAGGTACGCGCTTTAGCAGTCGCGCTTGGCAAGAAAGTTTAAAACGCCGTTATCCAGTCGGTAGTATTCTGGCGGCGTGTGGGTTGGTGAAAGAAAGTAAATACGGCTTGACACTGGATAACCCCGAACTAGAGGTTTTGGCAAATCCAGGAGATACGATTGAGTCGCTAAATATTGGGCGGGTAGTGCCAATTTATGGACTAACTGAGGGCGTGGTGGCGAATACAGTACGACAGGCGGTAATTACTGCTTTGCCTGCTGCGGCTAACCTGAAAGACCCTTTGCCAAGTGGTTTGCGCCAGAAGTATGGTTTGATGGAATTGAAAGATGCGATCGCTAATATCCATTTTCCTAGCGATAGCACCGCCCTACAAGTTGCCCGTCGTCGCTTAGTCTTTGATGAATTTTTCTACCTGCAACTTGGTTTACTACAACGTCAACAGCAAGCAAGAGCGATTCAAACTAGCGCCATCCTCGTCCCACGCGGTCAACTTGTAGAGAAATTCTACGAAATACTACCTTTTCAACTCACTGGCGCACAACAACGAGTCCTTAACGACATTCTTAACGATTTACAAAAATCTGTGCCAATGAATCGTTTGGTGCAAGGCGATGTCGGTTCTGGGAAAACAGTTGTCGCCGTACTGGCTATCCTTGCGGCAATTCAATCTGGCTACCAAGCGGCGCTGATGGCTCCCACAGAAGTTTTGGCAGAACAACATTATCGCAAGTTAGTTAGTTGGTTTAATCTCTTGCATTTACCAGTGGAATTACTGACAGGTTCCACCAAAGCTGCGAAAAGAAGACAAATACATTCTCAGTTAGGAACTGGTGAATTACCTTTATTAGTAGGAACCCATGCCTTGATTCAAGACCCTGTAAACTTCCAGCAACTAGGGTTAGTAGTGATAGATGAACAGCACCGCTTTGGGGTAGAACAACGGGCGCGTTTGCAGCAAAAAGGCGAGCAACCCCACGTCTTAACAATGACAGCTACCCCAATTCCTAGAACCCTAGCACTGACAATACACGGGGATTTAGATGTCAGCCAGATTGATGAGTTACCGCCAGGACGGCAAAAGATTCAGACAACAGTATTGTCAGGTCAGCAACGCAACCATGCTTATGACCTCATCCGCCGAGAAATTGCCCAAGGTAGACAAGTTTATGTGGTTTTACCCTTGGTAGAAGAATCAGAAAAACTAGATTTGCGATCGGCTGTTGATGAGCATCAAAAGTTACAGGAAAGCATTTTTCCCGACTTTCAAGTGGGGCTGCTGCATGGTCGCATGAGTTCAGCTGAAAAAGACGAATCTATTACCAAATTCCGTGATAACCAAACACAAATTTTAGTTTCCACTACCGTTGTTGAGGTTGGTGTAGACGTACCGAATGCTACGGTGATGCTCATTGAAAATGCGGAACGATTTGGCTTATCACAACTGCACCAACTGCGGGGGCGTGTCGGTCGTGGCGCGGCTCAATCTTACTGTCTGTTGATGAGCAGTTCCAGAAGTCCTGATGCTCAACAACGTTTGAAGGTATTGGAACAATCTCAGGATGGTTTTTTCATTTCTGAGATGGATATGCGTTTTCGTGGGCCAGGGCAAGTACTGGGAACTCGTCAATCAGGAGTGCCAGATTTTACCTTAGCAAGTTTGGTTGAAGATGAAGAAGTTTTACTTTTAGCGCGGCAAGCAGCAGAAAAAATTATAGAGATGGATGCAACTTTAGAACGTTGGTATTTGATGAAAGAAGAATTGAAGTATCGGTATGAGCGATTAATGGGTGGAGCAATTTTAACCTAAGGGAACTCCAAGAAATAAATTATCCAATATTGTGGGGTGGGCATCTGGTTTAACTTGACGTGAGTTCGACAGACCTCTCCCTGCCTTGAACTAAAGTTCAAGTCTGTCCCTCTCCGAGTCGGAGAGGGACAGGTTTTGCGTAGTAAAACCAGGGAGAGGTCTTTTGGGTAAACATGATATGACCAGTCGAACTCACGTTAACGATAGCGCAGCGTTAGCAAGTCTTCTCCCAAAGGGAGACGCTAAGAGCGAACGAGCGTCGTGGCGTAGCGCGATCGCCTTTGGTATCTCGTAGAGCGAAATAATAGATCCTTATCAAATCCCCTCAATTTATTGATGGGAATTATCTTTTTACTTCTTAATTAAATTCATTTATTGTATAAACCATTAGTAAAGTGGCGCGTTGAAAACTAATGTTTATGGAGAGCTAATGAGCAGATCAAAGCAATTAAAGCTAGGCGCGTTCATGCGCCCAGTAAGCATACATACAGGCGCTTGGCGCTATCCTGGGGCTTTGCCTGATGCCAATTTTAACTTCCCGGCGCTGAAACAATTCATCCAAAAACTAGAGCAGGGCAAGTTTGACGCATTCTTTATGGCGGATCACTTAGCTGTGCTAAATATGCCAATCAACGCACTAAAACGCAGCCACACCATTACTTCTTTCGAGCCTTTCACTCTGCTTTCTGCCCTCGCCAGCGTTACTGAACACATCGGACTCGTTGCTACTGCTTCCACAACTTACGATCAGCCTTTCCACATTGCTCGTCGGTTCGCGTCTCTTGACCATATCAGTGGCGGCCGCGCCGGCTGGAACATTGTCACCACATCCAATCCAGATGCAGCGCTCAACTTTGGTTTGAAAGAAGAAGTAGAGCATGATGAACGCTATGTGCGCGCTAGAGAATTCTATGATGTCGTCACTGGTCTTTGGGATTCCTTCGCTGACGATGCCTTTATTCGAGATGTGGAATCGGGAATTTATTTCGATCCCGCAAAAATTCACGTTTTGGATCATCAGGGAAAACATCTCTCAGTGCGTGGGCCGTTGAACATCGCTAGACCAGTCCAAGGTTGGCCGGTGATTGTTCAGGCTGGTGCTTCCGAAGCAGGACGGCAATTAGCGGCCGAAACTGCCGAGGTTGTGTTTGCACCTGCTAGTAATCTGGAAGCAGGTAAGGCTTTATTTGCTGATATTAAGAAACGAGCGTGGGCTATTGGACGCGACCCAGAAAGCATCAAAATTCTTCCAGGTGCTTTGGTCATCGTAGGCGAAACTGTGGAAGAGGCGATCGCCAAGCGTGCCCATTTAGATAGTCTGGTACACTATGACAGTGGTATTGCTAGCTTGAATGGCGCACTTGGCTACGACGTTTCGAGCTTCGATCCAGATGGCCCATTGCCAGAAATTCCGCAGACTAACGCCGGACAAAGTTCTCGCGAGCGAGTAGTGGCGGTGGCGCAACGTGAGAAGTTAACTATTAGACAGCTAGCTCAACGCGTCGGCAGTTATGGCGGACTGGCGTTTGTCGGCACGCCCCAAACAATAGCCGATGATATGGAGCAATGGCTGACTGAGGAAGGGTCTGACGGTTTCAACATCATGTTCCCTTATCTGCCGGAAGGATTGAATGATTTTATCGACAAGGTTATCCCAGAACTCCAACAGCGGGGAATCTTCCGTAAAGAGTATGAAGGTAACACTCTGCGCGAAAATCTGGGACTAACGCGCCCCATCAACCGTTTTTTCAAGGATATTTAACCTATGATTTTAACAGCTTAGTTTTTTGTCATAAGTGCGATCGCTACTTTTCAGGATTTACGCACACACTACAACTCTACGTCATTACAGCCTAGCTTTTTGTCACAGGTGCGATCGCTACTCTTTATCTCTCTCTGAAACTCTTATTCCTTTGTGTCCTTCTCTGACGAGACGCTGCGCGAATGCGTCCTTCTCCCAAGGGGAGACGCTGCGCGAATGCGGTTCGTTTTTCATTATTTTCCGTAAGTCCTGTAGTCTGAATACATAAAAACCGTTGTAATCTTGGCGTAGAGATGCAATCGCTCAAAATCCCTTAGTTTTTTGTAACAATTGCGTAATAAATTTGACCAAAATTCCTAAAAAGTTTTATTTTAAAAACATCGTGTGTCGTTCATCCACGCATCTCGCCCGAACCTTGAAAACCCCATAACTTCTCTACGAGACGCTGCGCGAACGTTTACATGCGTCGATGCCTTATACAGCATAGTTTCCAAGCTGCAAAATTGACAAATTTTTGAAATATTTTTTTCATTTTTCAGAGATGCGTCGATTGGGGTATCTCAAACCCTTTGCCTGTAAAGCTTCCAGAAGTGAACTCTTTACAATCACATCGCCCCGAAAGGGGATGGAAACATTATGACGGTTTTTGGATTGTTTATGCAAAGATTTTCTTTACAATCACATCGCCCCGAAAGGGGATGGAAACCCGTCAATATTGAATTGGGTGTATGGGAAAATCTCTAACCCTTTACAATCACATCGCCCCGAAAGGGGATGGAAACATGCTCACGTTGGGTTGAGTGGCTGGGTTCGGTAGATATAGCTTTACAATCACATTTCCCCGAAAGGGGATGGAAACTGCTCACAGTAACCGAGATTGGAGAAGCGTTCGAGCTTGACGATCGCACCACCCCGAAAGGGGATAAAAAAAGTTGAAATAGCCAGTGCAATGTCTCGCTTACTTAATTGAAGTCAGGCGATGTCTACCACGAGCCATATCTACTGCCTGATAATGCTGATAAACAAAACTGGAAAATAGCTGACTTTTGATTCACAGCGATCGCAATTTTGAAGCCATTGCCTAAATGCGTTCACGCAACTTAACCTTCGCGCAGCGTCTCGTAGAGAAGTTATCGCTTCAACATCTCTTTTCAACCTGGAATCTTTGTTGCAAAAAGACATTAAAACAAATTGACAACTTGTAGAAAATTTGGGATTATCAATCTACGACAATCCGATAGATTTTTAGTAGATTAAAATTTATTTGGATCTCAAGGCGAAAGCACCGATCTCGCCAAAACAGGAAAATCTTTTTTTGGAAATCATCTTTATTCCGTATCAGATTATCTTAATTCACCATAAATAAAATTCAGGTTTTTATCGTGAGTGCTTTCGATTCAAGCGGGGTTAAACCAGACGCAGAACTATTCGATCAACCTCTAGTGCTTGTGGATCTCAGCGCCAGAAGCAAGCGATCGCCCTGGCATGAGGGATGGGATCTTTGGCGTGGTCGGCTGTTGAGAGTAGCCAGCCCAGCATTGATTATCATCCTCTGGCAGATGGTTTCGGTATTTGGCATCGTCCCACCGCAGATTCTTCCGTCTCCGACGGATATTTTAGCGGCATTTGCAGAGTTAATCAGACTCGGCGACCTCCAAGAAGCACTACCAACTTCCTTATCGCGTTCCTTAACTGGTCTAGCCATCGGCGGCACAATTGGTCTGGGGCTAGGGCTATTTGCTGGACTGTGGCGGATTGGTGAAGAAATCTTCGATGCGCCACTCCAGATGTTGCGGACGATCCCATTTATCGCCCTCGTTCCACTATTCATTACTTGGTTTGGCATCGATGAGACAGCCAAAATTATTGTGATTACTGTTGCCACTATCTTTCCAATTTATTTAAATACCTACGCAGGTGTTCGCGGTGTTGATCCCAAACTCTTAGAGGCTGCTACCGTCTTCGGACTTTCGCGCCAGGAGACAGTGCGCTATGTAATCCTCCCGACCGCATTACCTTCCATTTTGGTTGGTCTACGCTTCTCCGCCGGAACCTCTTTACTGGCGCTAGTTGTAGCCGAGCAAATCAATGCGCGATCGGGCATCGGCTATATCCTCAACAATGCCAACGCTAACCAACGAGCCGACATCATCATTGCAGGCATCATCGTTTATGCAGCGCTTGGTATTACCAATGATGTTGTGATGCGTCTAATTGAACGGCTAGCTCTACCTTGGAGGCCTAACATTGTCCTTAGTTAATCACGTTTACACACCAACCCAAATTAGCTCGTCCCACGCAGTTGAACTCACCAACGTCCGCCGCATTTTTGGCAAACGGGCTGTTCTCGACGGTATTGATCTGACAATCCGTCCCGCAGAATTTGTGGCAGTGCTTGGCCCCTCCGGTACTGGTAAAACTACACTGCTGCGTCTGTTATCGGGACTTGACAGAAGCGATGGCGGCTCAGTTCGAGTGGCGGCAAACCGCGCGGTTGTTTTCCAAGAGCCACGGCTCATTCTGGCCAAACGAGTCTGGGAAAACGTGGTATTGGGACACAAAGGACGTGGCGCACGCCGAGATGCGGTGCAAGCTTTGGAGGAAGTCGGACTTCGCAACCATGTTGATGCTTGGCCCAAAACCCTCTCCGGTGGGGAAGCTCAACGTGTGGCCCTGGCTAGAGCCTTGGTAAGAGAGCCGAGTCTGCTACTTCTCGACGAGCCATTCGCTAGCCTTGATGCCCTGACTCGGATCAAAATGTACGAACTAGTCGCTCAACTCTGGGAACGCCATCATCCTGCTGTCGTTCTCGTCACCCACGATGTTGACGAAGCAATCCTACTTGCCGATCGCATTCTGGTACTGGCAAACGGCTCTGTCGGCCTTGATTTAACAGTCAATGTGGACAAACCCCGCGATCGCGCCGATCCGGCCTTTGTAGCCCTCCGCGTTCGCTTACTGGCAGAACTCGGCGTATTACCAAACCACATCATCGAAAATACAGTTGTGTCGAACTGGAGGCAATCATGAGATTTCGCCGACGTGACGTTCTCGTATCCCTTGGCGCACTGACTGCGGGAGCGATCGCCAGCTGCCGCGATCTTTCCAAAAGCGAAAGTGGCAAGGCTTCAGTCACAGCCAGACCTGTGAGTTCTAGCATTGGGCGAGTCAAGCTGATTGTCGGACAACAGGATAACGCTTTACAAGAAACTGTCGCGGCCTCTGGAGTGCTGGAAGGATTGCCCTTCGATCTGCAATGGGCAGTGATTCCGGGGCCTGCTGCCCAGTTAGCCGCACTCTATTCCAAAGCGATCGATGTCGGTTTGGTGGGTGACAGTACGCTGATCGTAGAACAAGGTAATGCAAAATTTGAATGGACAGAGGAAACCGCCCCCATCCAGAACGTGGCTTATCGGAAGAACCCCGATCCAGCATACCGAGCCACCATCACTGCTGTACGCAACAGTGCCAATATCAAGACATTGGCGGATCTCCGGGGCAAAAAATGGGTCTCAAATTTTGGTGGGATCAATTATTTCATGTACGTCTTGTCACGAATCGAAGCGGGGCTGAAGGTGACAGATATCAACTATATACAACTCGTTGACGGAGCTGCTGCTGGTTCTGCATTTAAAGCAGGTCGTGCTGATGTGTTTTCGGGAAGCGTCGGCACGATTAAAGAAGCCCTAGATAGTGGTGAAGCGCGGATTTTGCTTCATGCAGAGGATCTAGGAATGTTTGCTGGCGGTGCTTTTACAGCTCGCACAGATGTCATTCGTGATCCAGATAAGAGCAAGGCATTGGCTGAGTTCTTCGAGCGAGTCCGCAAGCACTACGACTGGTATGGCAAAAATCTCGATACTGTCGAAAAGATTTATATCGAGAAACGCAAGCAAAAACCAAAGTTAGCAAAATATTTCGCAGCACAAAGCTTTGCCGCATTTTTTCCCGTTAATGATGATTTGCTTAAGCGTAACCAAAATCTTGCCGATAGATTGTTTCAGGCGGGAGAGATTTCTAAAAAAATCGATGTCAGCGTTCATAACACCCGGAAGTTCAATTCCGCAACAGTACCATCTGCATGAGCAAATAATTACTAATTAACTGGTTCCCAGCGTCCAGGCTGGGAACCCATTCAGGGAGGCTCCGCCTCCTCTTTCTTGACCAGAGGCAGAGCCTCTGTGAATACATTCCCAGCCTGGAGGCTGGGAACGAGGTTAACGAGGTTACACAAGCTTTTAATTTGACCAATAATTTACATACAACTACTTATGTACGTACAGCTAACCTTGTGGAGCGTTGAACTGGAGACCACTGATGAGATTTAACAGACGACGCATTCTTATATCTCTGGGAGCATTTACTGTTGGAGTACTTGCTAGCTGCCGCGATCTTCCCAAGAGCGAAAGTGACAAAGCTTCAGTCACAGCCAAACCTGTGAGTTCTAGCTCAGACAGACTCAAGCTCATTGTCGGTTTACAAGATAACGCCTTACAAGAGACCGTAATCGCATCTGGGGTGCTGGATGGATTACCATTCGATTTACAATGGGCAATTATTCCCGGACCTGCCGCACAACTCTCGGCACTCTACTCTAAAGCCATTGATGTCGGTTTGTTGGGTGACACTTCATTAATCATTGAGCAAGGTCGAGCGAAAACAGAATGGACGGAGGCGAATATCCCTCTCCAGATTGTGGCTTTGTGGAAGAACCCCGACCCATCGTTTCGGACGTATGTCACGGCCGTGCATACCAGTGGCAATATTAAGACACTCGCAGATTTACGTGGCAAGAAATGGGCTTCCAATTTTGGGGGATTAAATTACTTAACATACGTCTTGTCGCGCAGCAAAGCAGGGTTGAAAGCCACTGATATCGAACCTGTGATGCTTGTTGACGGCTCCGCGGCCGCAGCGGCTTTCACATCAGGTCGTGCTGACGTATATTCAGGAAGTTTGGGCGCGATCAAGGAAGATATTGATAGCGGGAAATCTCGTGTTTTGGTATATGGAGAAGACCTCGGAATTTTAGGGGCTACTGCTTTCGCGGCGCGCAACGATGTGATTGGCGATGCTGATAAGAGCAAAGCACTGGCTGAATTTTTAACGCGATTACGAACTCACTGGTCTTGGTTTGCCAAAAATCTTGATGTTGTAGAAAAGATTTACGTCGAAAAACGCAAGCAGACACCCAAACGAGCAAAATACTTCGCTTCAGTAAGTTCAGCAGCATTCGTTCCTATTGATGATGATCTGGTGAAGCGTCAACAACGTATTGCCGATATCTTGCTGGAATCGGGAGATATCACCAAAAAAATTGATGTCAGTGTTGAGTTAAGCCGGAAGTTCAATTCGGTAACGACTGGCTAATACTAATTCGTAATGGGAATCAAAGTAATGACTAATCGTCCTCAATTACACCTGAATTTACTTTTTAATAATGCTGGCAACTATAGCTCGGCTTGGCGTTGGCCTGATAGCGATCCGGGTGCTTTTAATGCGGATATTCAATATTATGTGCGTACAGCCAAGCTGTGTGAACGTGGGACTTTCGATGCAGTTTTTCTTGCGGATCATCCTGCTCTTAGCGATCATCCTGAATATCGGCCATTTCAATCGCTGGAGCCAACGATCGCTCTAGCGACAGTGGCAGCAGCTACCGAACGCATTGGCTTGATTGCCACAGCATCTACTACATATAATGAACCCTATAATATTGCCCGGCGCTTTGCGTCGTTAGATCATGCCAGTGGCGGTCGCGTCGGCTGGAATGTGGTGACAACGGCTAATGTTGAAGCTGCTCATAACTTTAGCCAGACCGATGTTGTCTCACATGGCTCACGCTATGAAAGAGCCGGGGAATTTACTGAGGTGGTACAAGCCCTTTGGGATAGTTGGGAGGACGACGCATTCATTGGTGATAAAGCTTCTGCGCGTTTTATCGATACCTCTCGCGTACATAAAATCAATCACCAGGGTAAGTATTTTTCTGTACAAGGGCCGTTGAATGTGCCGCGATCGCCACAGGGTCGGCCAGTTTTGGTACAAGCTGGCGGCTCTGATGATGGCCGAGACTTGGCAGCGAAATATGCAGAAGTGGTCTTTACATCTGCCCAATCGTTGCCACAGGCAATTGCTTATGCCAATGATTTACGTGACCGCGCTAGGAAATTTAAGCGATCGCCAAATTCAATTGTCATCCTACCAGGTCTTGTCACCGTTATTGCCAGCACGGAAGCGGAAGCAAAGCGCCGCGAACAAGAACTTTGGGAACTAGTACCAATTGAATACGGGCTTGGTAGGTTAGCTAATATACTTCAGGTCGAGCCTGAGGTTTTGCAGTTGGACAAGGGTTTGCCTGAGAATTTGCCATTGCCAGTAGATGGGAATCAAACTATGTTCAAAGTTGCAGTTGATGTTGCTAGACGTGGCAATCTAACTGTGCGCGAGTTGATTAAAGCGCTAGGCGGTGGTGGTACGATGCACCGAATTATTGTCGGAACGCCGGAACAAGTGGCAGATTCCATCGAGGAATGGTTTCTATCGGGTGCAGTCGGTGGGTTCAATGTAGTTCCAGACGTAATCGCCTCAGGGTTGGAAACATTCGTTGATTTTGTTGTGCCAGAGTTGCGCCGTCGGGGTATTTTCCGCACTGAATATACTGGTCGCACCCTCCGAGAACACTATGGACTTGAAAGGCCAGAGAGCCGATATGCTCGCCAAAAACGTGAGGCTGTTATTGCACCTGTATTCTAAATGAGGAGATGATCGAATGAGTTTAAAACACAAAGTAAATAGTTCAATAAGGATAAAGCGCCGCTATTTTCTCATCACAACAGGATCAGCGATCGCATCGATTTTTTTTGCTAGTTGCACACCCAAGCAAAATTCACCAACGAGTCAATTAGTCAGCCAGTCAACTACCCAGCCAGCTAAAACATCACTACTGAAAGTCGGCTCTCGAAATACTGTCACTGAAGATATTTTAAAATTCATTCAAAAAGAGCTAGCTCCTAGTCAAGGCTTAGAGTTCCAAATCGTGACAATTGGCGATTCGGTAAAGATTAATGATGCCCTGAAAAATCGGGAAATTGATGCTAATCTTTTCCAGCATGAACTATTTATGAAGCAAGCTGCTAAAAGACTTAATGCGGATTTTGTCATGCTCAATCGCAGCTATACTTCTGTATTTGCACTCTACTCAAAACGGCTAAAAATAAAAACCGTTGGTGAAATTCCGGTAGGAGCGACAATTGGTATTTCTAATGATGATAGTAATCAGGATCGCGCTTTAAAATTTCTGAAACATCTTGGTTTAATCAATTTGAAAGAAAAGTCAGGTGAGTATTTCACCGTGCAAGATATAATTGCCCATCCCAAAAATCTCAAAATCAAGGAATTAGACAATTACGCCCTTGCTAGAGCGTTGGACGATCTTGATTTAGCTGTGGCATATTCATCCTTCCTTCTCCAAGCCAAGATAAATCTTACCCCCATTGCGTTAGATGATATTGGGATTGCCGACAAAAAATATGCCACAGGCTTGGCAATTTTACCCGAAAAAGCAAATGACCCCAACATCCAAAAACTCAATAAATTGCTTCTCGATCCGAAATTGAAAGATTTTATCAACACCAACTATAAGGGTACTGTCGTGCCTTCATTCTAAACTACAAGATAATTGAGATGAGCGTCATACACAAAGTTTCAACAGTGATAAAGCGCCGCTATTTTCTTCTCACAACCGGATCGGCGATCGCATCTAAGCTGTTGTGATTATAGTTTGCACATTGAGGCGGCAGGGGAGCAGGGAGAAAGGGAGACAAGGGATGACAAAGCAATATCTCTCCCTTGTCCCCCTTGTATCCCCAATAGGATCTACCAATTTGCTAGTGCATCATAAATTAAGCCCAATTGCGTACTACAACAATTTTGAACTGACGTTCTTGGGGCAAAATATAATCTAGTGAACCGTAGTGTTGCAAAGCCCACTCCCGCAAGTCTTGAACAGCACGAGTAAATATCTCATCAGGAATCGTCCAAGCTGCACTTTGGATTTTGTTTTCTTGGTTTTCTAGCAATTTGCCCACAGTATCTTCAACTCGCCATTGGGCAGCAATTTCGGTGGATAAAGTAGCACCTTGTACTTGCAACTCTGTCAACACCTCTTCTTCCGTCGCACCATAATGCGGTAAAGGATGACCGTAGCCATCTAATATAGCTTTCCAACGCTCAGTAAATTCCCATCTCTGCGAATTGACATCTTCATCAGCCTTAACAGAGGCAGCCTGACCGTGAGTGTAGAGCAAAATACCACCAGGTTTGAGAACGCGACGGATTTCTGCTAAAGCTTGCTTCCAAGCAGCAATCAGGTGAAACACATGAACTGTTAAAGCTACATCAAAAGAATTATCATCAAATGGTAAAGCCGTAGCATCTCCTTTGATTGCTGTTAATTGATGGGATACACCCTCTAATTTTTGGTGCAGTTCAGCCAACATATTTTCGGAAACATCTACACCAGTGTATGAATAACCTCTTTTAGCAATTGGAACAGCAATTCTGCCAGTACCGATACCCGTTTCATAGAATTTAGTCTCTGCTGTTGGTGAAACTAGATTGAGAATAAAGTCGGTGACTTGCTCAGAAATACCTGGTGGAAATCCCCTAGTTGCATCGTAAATATCAGACACTCGATCAAAAGAAATTGTGTTAGTCATATCGATCCTTATGTGAAAAAATCATTCGTATTAGTACAACTAAACAAGAGAAGCTACGTAATGATAATTATTAAAAAATCAAGGGTTTTTCCTAACTAAATTTCTGAAGAACTGGCTTGATTTAGAAGGTCAATTGCATCTTGATCGAGGTTGAGATTGACAGATTTAATGATATCGTTGAGTTGCTCAATCTTTGTTGCACTAACAATAGGAGCAGTAATAGTCGGATTAGCAATCAACCACGCTAAAGAAACTTGGGTGGGAGTGGAATTATAAGTCTTTGCCACTCGATCAATTGCCTCTAGAATTCGGAAACCGCGAGGATTTAAATATCTTTTTACGGAATTACCACGGAGACTAATAGACAAATCTTTTTCTGAGCGATATTTACCAGAGAGAAAGCCACTGCACAGAGAGGAATAGTTAATCACACCAATTTCCTGTTCTTGGGAAATTTTTTGTAAATCTTGTTCATAATCATCTCTGTCATACAAGTTATAACGAGGCTGAAGACTTTCGTAGCGAGGATAGCTATACTTACGGCTGATTTCTAATGCTTTTAAGAGACGTTCTGCACTATAATTTGAAGCACCAATTGCACGTACTTTTCCTTGACGAATTAATTCTCCGTAGGTTTCAAGAGTTTCTTCAAGTGGAGTATTTTCATCGTCGATATGTGATTGATATAGATCAATATAATCAGTTTGCAACCTTTGCAATGAGTCTTCAACAGCTTGTTGGATGTGTTTACGAGAAAGCCCTTTGCCTTTAACACCCATATCGTTACCAACCTTAGTAGCAATCACCACTTGATCGCGATTACCACGCTGCTTGAGCCATTTTCCTAAAATTGCCTCAGACTCTCCACCTTGATTTCCTGAAACCCACTTGGAATAGACATCGGCTGTGTCAATAAAATTACCTCCAGCCGCTATAAAGTGATCTAAAATTTCAAACGAAGTATTTTCATCAATTGTCCACCCAAACACGTTGCCACCAAAAGATAGCGGTGATACTTCTAGTCCTGAACGTCCAAGTTTACGTCTTTGTGTAATGACCATAAGTTTTTCTCAAGACAGTTTTAGAAATTACTTGTGCCAACTGTGGCTAATTCAAATGAAAAATACAGTCTGCTATTTAAATTACGATAAGTCTATTGATAATTAGTATTTAGATAGATAAATGCAGAGTATCATGGAAAATAATCCAAAATCAAGTCCTCTTATCTCTCCAATACTACTTTCGCTTTTTAGAAGCAGGGTATTTTGGTTATGTCAGAAAAATTAGCTGGAATCCCAACGCGTGATTCCCGTCACCATGCGAGGTGATGACGGGAAGAACAAAGAATTATTCTGGAAAAAATGAATGAGGATTAGCTTAACCTACATCATCATGGGCAAAGCGGTTAAAGAGGAAGTCTAGGGCATAGTTACGTAATTGGTAATATTGTGGATCTTCCATGATTCTGGCGCGATCGCGCGGACGAGAAAAAGGAATTTCCATAACTTCGCCAATTTTCGCATGGGGGCCATTGGTCATCATCACCAATTTATCTGCTAAAAATAGTGCCTCGTCGATGTCGTGGGTAATCATCAGCACTGTACAGCGGTTATCGCCCCAAATTTTGAGCAATTCTTCTTGTAACTCTTCTTTGGTAATGGCATCTAGCGCCCCAAAAGGTTCATCTAAAATTAAAACTTTCGGACGAATTGCCAAAGCACGGGCGATAGAAACCCGTTGTCTCATCCCGCCGGACATTTGCATCGGTTTCTTTTCCATCGCATCAGCCAGTCCCACCATTGCTAGATGATCGCGGACGATCGCTCTTTTTTCGGCTTGTGGTTTGTTGGGATAAACGGCGTTAACAGCTAAGTAGATGTTTTCAAAAGCAGTCCGCCAAGGTAGCAAAGCATAGTTTTGGAAGACAACCATCCTGTCTGGGCCTGGTTGGGTAATGGGTTCTCCTTCCAGCAACACTTGCCCAGAAGTGGGAAAGTTAAAACCAGATACCATATTTAGTAGTGTCGATTTGCCACAGCCAGAGTGGCCGATGACGCAAATAAACTCGCCTTGTTCGACGTTGAGATTAACGCCGTCGAGTACGGTGAAGGGGCCTTTCTTGGTCGGGTAGACTTTGGTAACGTCTTTAATTTCTAGGAAAGGTCTGCGGCTGGTAGTTGTAGTAGTTAATGGTTTTCCTAGTGTGTTTGTAGCTGTTGAGTTGCGGTTTTGCATGGTATTTGGGTATTGGGTATTGGGTATTGGAGACTGGGAATTAGGGATTGGGGACTAGTCGCTGCAACCTAGAGGTTTCTTAATGAAGTTCAAAGACTCGTTAACGGAGTTCAAAAGATTTTTAACAACTAAAATTATTTAATCGTGTGAAGTGGGCATCTTGCCCGCCTTTAATTACGGGCACTCGTATCGCCCACCCCATAAGAAGTAAGATGTCTTACTTCTTCCACATCTCTCTTTCTCTCACGATTTTTTTATGACGCGAGTCTCCTTCTTGGTGCATCAAGAACAACTTCCGCGACTGAAAAATCACATTTAATTTTTAAGCTGTTGAGATAAGCGATCGGATCGTCGGCGTTAAAGGGAGTACCATCGAACAGTTTGATCGGTTGGCGAATATAGCTAATATCCAAACCTAATTCTCGTGCGGCGGTGCTGAAAACACGCACTCGACAAACCCGTTCAACAACTTCTACCCAATTTCTGGGGAAGGGAGTATCACCCCAACGCGCCAATTGACTCATAATCCAAATTTGTTCGGTGCGACTGGGGCGGTTAATGGCAGACTCAGAATAAAACTGGTGATGGGCATAGTCTTGCAACGGATGGTCTAAGTCACAAGTGAGACTATCTGGATCTTCGAGTTGAATGTATTCTAAATCAGTGCTGACGTAATCTCGCCCTGCTAAAATTTGCCGAATCTCTTGGGCATTATCGGGATTTGCACAATACTGACAAGCTTCTAGCAAAGCTTTCGTCAAAGCAATATGCGTATTGGGATAATTTTCTGCCCAATCTTCGCGCACACCAAGAACTTTTCCGGGATGCCCGAACCAAACTTCTAAGTCGGTAGCAATGGTAAAACCGACATTTTCCACAGCGGCGCGGTAGTTCCAAGGTTCACCTACGCAGTAACCATCAATACTTCCGGCTTTTAAGTCGGCTACCATTTGCGCTGGGGGAATGGTCTTCATGTCTACATCAGTGTCGGGGTCAATTCCTCCAGCTGCTAACCAGTAACGTAGCAGCAAGTTGTGCATAGAAGCGGGATGCACTACCCCCATTGTGTGCCGTTGTTCGCGGGTGCGAAGCAGATATCTTTTGAAATCTGATAAGGTTTGCACCCCTTGGTCATAAAAGTGTTTTGCCAAGGTGATAGCGTTACCGTTGCGAGTCATGGTGAGGGCGGTGACAACGGGCAGAGGTTGGTTATTATGTCCTCCCAAAGTTAACCACATCGGCATCCCTGAAGGCATTTGAGCCGCATCCAAATAACCGCCACTTATGCCATCGACGATACCCCGCCAGTTGCTTTCGCGCACGAGGTTAACTTCATCTAAACCATGCTTGACAAAAAAGCCTTTTTCTTTAGCAACTGCCAAAGGGGCGCAAGCGGTAAGCGGTAAAAAGCCAATTTCTAGGTTAACTTTTTCCAACCCATGACGGGCAACGTCGGCAGTTTTTCGCGCCCGAATTTTCTTAATCCGTTTTTGCTGATTGAGGAAGTAAATCATCTCACTCCGCAAGCTGTAGTAGCTGGGATGTTCTACTACTTCCATGCGCTTGCGGGGTCTAGGAATATCCACTTCTAAAATGTCACCGATTTTAGATTCGGGGCCGTTGGTCAGCATCACGATTCTGTCAGATAACAGCACCGCTTCATCGACATCATGTGTCACCATCACCGCAGTGACTTGATTTTCTTCGCAGATTTGCATCAGTTGTTCTTGCAAATTGCCGCGTGTGAGTGCATCCAATGCACCAAAGGGTTCATCTAGCAAGAGTAATTTGGGACGAATTGCTAAGGCGCGGGCGATCGCAACTCGTTGCTTTTGTCCACCTGATAACATTCCCGGCTGTTTATCAGCATGGGGACGCAAACCCACCATATTTATATGTTTTTCGATAATGGCGTTGCGTTCGGCTGCGGGTATACCTTTCATTACTGAGTCAACGGCGAGGGCAATATTTTCTCTTACCGTCCGCCAAGGTAATAAGGAATAATTTTGGAAAACCACCATTCTGTCTGGGCCAGGTTTGGTGATTCTTTGTCCTTCAAGAGTGACAATACCCTCAGTTGGCAAATCCAAACCCGCAATCATATTTAAGAGTGTGGATTTACCGCAACCGGAGTGACCAATAAGAGAGACAAATTCTCCTTTTTTAATTTGGAGATCGATTCCTTTAAGGGCGATATATTTGCCACCACCAGTTAATTCAAAAACTTTTTCAATTTGGTCAACAGCTACAAACATAGGATATTTGGTATTTGGTATTTGGGCATTGAAGATTAGAGATGATTGGGGATTAAGGATTGGAAAAATTTTTCTTAGTTCCCATTCCCCATTCACTATTTTTGTTCTGCTGGTAAAATCTTGTTTTGCAGCCAAGCCATTGCTTTATCTAGCACTAAGCCGACAATGCCGATATAAACTAGAGCTAAAATCACTTCGCTGACGTTGTTATTTTGATAAGCGTCCCAGATAAAAAAGCCAATGCCGACAATACCGGACATGACGATTTCGGCGGCGATAATTGCTAACCAAGCTAAACCGATCGCAATTCTCAAACCAGTAAAGATATAGGGTAATGCCGCAGGAATCAAAATGTTAGTGAAATATTCTTTGCGGCTAAGTTGGAGAACTTTGGCGACGTTATTGTAATCTTGGGGAATTTGGGTAACACCGACAGCAGTGTTAATTAAGATGGGCCAAATGGCGGTGATGAAAATTACGAATAAGGCAGCGGGTTCGTTTTGTCGTAAAGCTGCTAAAGAAATTGGAACCCAAGCTAGAGGTGGTACTGTCCGCAGTAGCTGAAAGATGGGGTCTAATGCTTTGGACATGGTTCTATTCACCCCAATCAAAATGCCTAAAGCAATACCAACGATCGCAGCTAGGGTATAACTGATAGCAACCCGTTGCAGACTAGCGAGAATCTGCCAAAACAGACCTTTATCAATGCCACCTCGGTCATAAAATGGCCAGAAAATCAGCACCCAAGTGTCTTGAATAACTTGTATTGGCCCTGGTAATGTAGCGCCGGGAGTCCAGGCGAAGAGTTGCCAGATAATCAGGAAGATGGCGATCGCGATCGCAGGTGGTATCAGGTCAGGAAATTGCTTTTGTAGACTGGCTATAAAGCTATTACTAAATCTAGGACTTGCAGGGCGTTTTTGGGCAAGTGTCATAATGCTGTATTCTCCTCAAATTTTATTTTTTATTTGTCATAGACGCGATGAATCGCGTCTCTACAAGAGATTAATCGTGCCTCTAAATACTGACTTTTTTGATTTTCAAACTCTTCAAATATTCTTCTGGTTTTTCGGGGTCAAATTTGATGCCATCAAAGAACTGTTCTACACCACGGGATGTATTTGTAGGAATATCAGCAGTAGCTATTCCAGCTTCTTTGGCAGCTTCTTTCCAAATATCTTCGCGGTTGACTTTGTTGACAAGTTCCTTAGCCTTAGCAGCATTATTGTCAATGTAATCTTTTGGTAAGAATCCCCAGCGAACGTTTTCAACTATGAACCATAAATCGTGACTCTTATAGGGATAAGAAACATTACCTTTTTCATCTTTCCAGTAGTAAGCAGCCATTGATTTATCATCAATTTTGCGACCATCACCCATGTCATATTTGCCTTGGTATGGATCGGCTAGTATTTCCGGTGAAGGAAGATTGAAATAATTTCGTCCAGCCAAAATTTCAGCCGCTTCTTTGCGGTTATCAAAATTATCTAGCCACTGTTGAGCTTCCATAATTCCTTTTAAAATTGCTTTAGTAGCTTTGGGATTTTTATCAACCCAATCGCCTCTTATGGCAAGATATTCTTCAGGATGATTTTTCCAAATTTCTGCGGTCAATGCTGCTAAGTAGCCGATTTTGTCTTGAACAAGACGATAAGGCCAAGGGTCGCCTGTACTAAAGGCATCCATTGTTCCGGTTTTCATGTTGGCGACAGTTTGCGCCGCCGGTACTGTGAGTAATTTGACATCGGCATCTGGGTCTAAGCCGCCTGCTGCTAACCAGTAGCGAATCCACAAATCTTGGTTGACGTGGGGAAAAGTGAATGCAGCTGTGAAGGGTGTTGAGGATTTTAATTCCTTAAATAAAGACTTAGCGCTGGCGAGTTGTAAACTAATACCTTTGCCTTGGTGCTTGCTGGCGATCGCAATTCCATTTCCATGTGTAATTAACTGACATAATACATACATGGGAATTTTTTGATTGCCCTTGGTAATTAAACCTTCTGTAATTAAATGTGGCATTGGCATCTGCCATTGACCGCCATCTATCCCACCACCGGCAGAACCAATTTCTACATTGTCTCTGGCTGCACCCCAAGAAGCTTGTTTGGAAAGGTCAACATTCTTCATCCCATACTTGGCAAAAAAGCCTTTTTCTTTAGCAATAATTAAAGGAGCCGCTTCTACAATGGGAATATATCCCAACTTAACTGTAGTAGTTTCTGGTGTTTGTTCGGGACTAATATTAACAACAGATTTAGCAGTTGGTTTTACTTGAGTGCTTCTCCCAGTTAGATTTTCAGGAGGATTACCCAAACAGCCTTTGAGGAATATAGTACCCGCAGATGCTCCGGCTGTGAAGATAAATTTGCGGCGAGAAATTTGATTAAAAAATTCTGTCATAATGTCTCCTGAAAAGGTAAATGTTATTTTTATAGCTATGACAAATTAGGCAAAAACCTTGTGTTTCTTGCATTATTAATGATTAATCAAGCTATATTTGACCAAGCGATCGCAGCCATTTCATCAATGAAATAGCTACCTGTATAACAATACGGTTCGATTAGTGATATGTTGCCCAGGAGATCCCCCTAACCCCCTTTTTAAGGGGGGCTTATAAACCTCTTTTACCCCCTTTTTAAGGAGGTCGCCGTAGGCTGGGGGATCTTAACCGAACCGTATTGACCTATATAAGAACTCGGTTAAATTATTGACTCTGCTTTTTTAATCTGATGCAGAGGTGTCATTCACCTTGTTGAAATCAGTTTACAGCCTTTGAAGCCGAAATTATTAACTTTGATTCGGGATTATTAAACAAATATTAGATTGAATGTATAAGTAAAAATTTATCTATTTTCCTTAACTATAGGAACAATTTCTAATATATAAACTCTTATTTATGAAGACTATTATGTTTGCTTTATGGTTGACTATCTTCACTTCTTTTGCAATTTAATTTTAGTGGTCATTTGTCATATATAAGTTTTTGTTTATCACAACTATTATGTTATCTCTATAATTTAGGAGCGCGCTGCGGTGAGAGCGAGATGGTAAGGCTGGGGAAGTTGGAAACCTAAGCAAATACCCAAAATAGGTATATTTATTATCCAGCGATCGCAACTATCTGCCGTTTTTAACACCACTAATAAACCCCGTCTCTTTAAGCAGCAGCCGTAGTTCTGCGTGACGAAGTTTAGTGTCCTTGTTGTTATTTTCCCACATATCAGAAAAGAAGTCTTGCATCATCGCAATGATGCTGCGGTACTTGACGATGCTGGCAACATAAAACTTATCTAACTTCATGACTCCATCAGCATGTATCTGCTCAATGTTGTCGAGTAATAGAGAGCGCAGTTCATAAGGTTTTAAGCCTTCTTTTGTACCATATTTTTCCATAATCTGGCGTTTATCTTTCTCCGAACATAAATCATACGGCGATTGAATCAGATGACCAAGATTCCGCAGAACTTCTCCGTAGTCATAAAATGCGTTCTGCTTAAAGAAAAACTTTTCATCTTTCGTCAACGTAAAACTCTTGTCCAGTACCAAACCAAAATCAGTCAAATATATCTGTTTACCGTCGGTGAGGATATTGCGAAAATGTGCGTCAAAGTGGATGATTCCCTTTCTCCTCAAAAAGGTAATCGTCGTGCATAAGTCATTTAGGGGTTTTTGAAGTTTGTTAGGGTTTTCCCGCAGCCATGTTTCCAGAACATGCGGTATATACTCTAGAAACAGAACCAACTCATAGTTGGCGATCGCTCTATCTAACATATAATTCCCGGCGTTGGTACTATTGCCCCAGTACTCCACATAATCTTTTAGACGCGACCTATCTACATCCGCCCGCCGCCCAGAGAAAGGAATAATCCGATAATGGTACATCAGTGGGAAAGTGGCAATTACCCCCGACAATACCCAGTTGGTTGTCTTGATATGGGTAACAAGTTCCCGGAAGACCCCAAAACCAGTGGAACCGAAGCCGTAATTACAATAAGTCGGCAGATCATAGAGGTTTCTGGTGGAGAAAAGGTTGTCATATTCGATGTTTGTAACCGGAACACGTTTCACAAAAACCTTGGATTCCCCAAGGACGATGGTGTGATTCATCCCCCAACCCGTACTCGACTCATACGACTCACTATTGTCAAATAGAGAACGCAATTGTGCATTATCCAACTGAGCAATTTGTGAACTGAGCTTGAAGTACCTCTTGCTTCTAAATTCTATATGCTTCTTAGGCATTTTTCCCCGTCCAGCCACAGCATGAGAAACTGTCAGACTATTCTGATACCAATTCAATTAATGATTGCAAAACATCTTTGGCTAAAGACGCGATTCATCGCGTCTCTACAACGCAAACAATTGGGAGTAGTTCAAGTAGTATATTCGGCGTTAATCTTCACGTAGTCATAACTCAAATCACAACCCCAAGCTTTACCTACACCATAACCATTGCCGACGTTAACGGAGATTAACACCGTATCCTGTTGGAGATAAGCACCCACTGATGCTTTTTTCAAATAAGCACTCGCTGCTGCGCGATCAAAAGTTAAGGGTTGCCCATTTTCTAACATTAAGAAATCCCCTAGCTTAATTTGCAGGTTTTCTTGTTCAAAGGGCACACCTGCACGTCCGGCGGCTGCGGCGATGCGTCCCCAATTTGGATCGCGTCCAAAGATTGCAGATTTAACTAAGGATGAACCAGCGATGGTTTTGGCTATTTGCCTAGCTGAGAGTTCGTCATGAGCGCCAGTCACTTCCACTTCAATGAGACAGGTTGCACCTTCACCATCACGAGCGATCGCTTTGGCTAAATGCTGGCAAACTGCTGTTAACATCGCCTCTAATTTCTCTGCTTCTGCGCCCCATTCTATAATTGCTGGGGTGCGAGATTGACCATTTGCCAAGGCAATTAAGCTGTCGTTGGTGCTGGTATCACCATCCACAGTAATGGAATTAAAGCTTCTATCAGCTGCCCTGGCTAACATCTGTTGCCAAAGGTGAGGCGAAACCACAGCATCACAAGTCACAAATGCTAGCATGGTTGCCATGTTGGGGTGAATCATGCCGGAACCTTTGGCAATGCCGCCAATTCGTACCGGGCGGTCGCCTATAGTTGTCTCTAGGGCAATGGATTTTGTTACCAAATCTGTAGTGATAATCGCCCCAGCGGCGGCATCTGAGCCTGTTTCTGAGAGTGCTGCTACTACCTTGGGAATCCCACTTCGCAAAGCATCCATCTTAATTCTTTGACCAATCACACCAGTGGAAGCCAATAACACAGATTCAGATGAGATATTCAGGGCTTGGGCTATTGCCATTGCAGACTCTAAAGCATCAAACCAGCCTTGATTACCTGTAGCAGCATTTGCTTGTCCAGCATTACAGAGAATGGCACGAGCGCTCTGTTTAGCTTGCAAGCGTTGGCGACAATAGTCTACGCAGGCTGCTTTGACTTGGCTAGTGGTGAATACACCTGCTGCGATCGCTTCCACCTCTGAAAATATCAAAGCTAAATCTGGCAACCCCGAAGGTTTCAACCCTGCGGTAATTCCCGCCGCCTGATATCCTCTTGGTGCTGTGATGCCACCTGTTATTTCTTGCCAATCTGCCATTATTCTTCAGGGTAATTGAAAGTTTGAGAGATTTAAAAACCCTCCATACAAATGAAGGGCTATCGCATCAGTTCACTGGAATTATTTTACACAATTCCTGGAATAGTAAGTTAACTACCTTGCTCGTTTTACTTGTTAATTCAAGCGCTCTAGTAAACGATCGCCAACTCGCAAGGAATTAGCGATAATGGTCAGCGTGGGATTGACGGCGGAACTGGATGGAAAGAAGCTGCCATCGACAACATAGAGATTATCCACGTCATGAGTACGGCAATTAAGATCGAGTACGGAGGTTTTTGGGTCTTCTCCAAAAAGACAAGTACCGCATTGATGACCAACTGATTGCAATGGCATCATGTTGCGGGGATAGAGGCTAAATGGAATACAGTGTTCTGCCCGATCGACCTGCTTGAGAACAGCTACCCAGCGTTTAGCTAGGCGATCGCTTGCTTCTAAATTGTTGGGTTTATAGTTTAAGTAAAGGCGCTCTTTTTCTACCCGCACACGATTCTCAGGATCGGGTAAGTCTTCTGTTTGCAACCACCAGCCAACTGTATGATCGGCAACTGTTTTCAGTTCTGCTCCTGGTCGCAGCCTTAATAGTGGAGCCATCAGTGCGGGAACTTCGGCAGGTAGCATATCTGCCAATACGTTGCCAGTATTTTGTACCAAACCCATTGGGTAGGGAAAATCAGATTCGCCCCAATAAAAATCACTAATGGCGATCGTTTTTTGATAAACAGATGGATTGAGTTTTGTATTTAGTTGCACCATTGCCATAGAAATATGCTTCATCAAGTTGCGCCCCACCCGATCGGAACTGTTTGCTAATCCGTTGGGATGTTGGTCATTGTGCGATCGCAATAACAATGCTGCTGAGTTAATCGCGCCGCAAGCAACTACAACAATATCGCCTGTAAAGAATTGAATTTCACCGTTAATCTCAGCCTCTACGCGGGTGACTTCTCGACCAGAGGGACTTGTATGTAACCGTGTGACTTTGGCTTCAGTCAGTAAAGTAATGTTTTCATGATGGCGAATGTGTTGAATACAGTTAACTTCAGCATCGGCTTTACCTTGAGTTAAACAAGGAAAGCCATCGCAGGTATCGCAACGAATACAGTTCCCCAAGCTTTTATCTACTTCATTCAGTTTCAATCCCAACGGCAGATTAAAGGGATGCAAACCAGCTTCCCTCAGACTGTTAACAAGTTCCTGCATTCGGGGTTCATGGTGTACGGGAGGATAAGGATAAGGTAAACTCCTAGCTGCCTCAGTGGGATCGATACCCCCTTGACCGTGGACATCATAAAGCTGCTCTGCTTGCGTGTAGTATGGTTCAAAGTCGCGGTATTTTAATGGCCATGCTGGTGAAATACCGTCCTTGTGTTCCACCTGCTCAAAATCACGTTCGCGTAATCGCAACAAAGCTGCACCGTAAACTTTGGTATTACCACCAACCCAATAGTTCGTTGCTGGACGGAAGGGTTTATGGTTTACGTCGTACCACTGCTCTGGAGTGTGATACCGTTCTTTTTGGTAAACTTCCAGCGCACTCCAGTTTTCCTTTTCTCGCGGTAAAAATTTACCTCGTTCCAAAATTAAAATTTTCTTGCCACTGGGTGCAAGATGATAGGCTAAAGTGCCACCACCCGCCCCAGTGCCAATGATAATTGCATCATAATGAGTGTTCATTGTCAGACAATTTTGGATTTTAGATTTTGCGAAAAGTTGCGTGCGGGGGTTCCCCCCGTTGAGCAAACTTTTCAAGACAGATTTTGGATTTTCGATTAACTCTACAGATAATCAAGGAATAATTGTGACCAATTATTCTCCGGGAATTGGCAGAGAGTCGCTCAAATCGATTTTTCCGTGACGATTGTAGTCACAGCGAAAAATACAGCGTTTGTGATTGTTGTGATGCAATTTGGCACACTTGACGGCGCGTTTGCCAAATAGATATTGATATACTCCTGATGCCAGAAACATCCCCGCAGGTGGCACAATTACATATAACCAAAATGCTGTCCAAATGTGGGCAGGTAAAGCAGAAGCAAGGCTGCGGGCAGGGTTCATGCTAAAGCCAGATAGAGGAGCTTCAAAAAAAACGTAAAGCATTACCAGAAATCCGGCAAATAGCCCTGTAAAGCGATTGAGTTTCTGGTTGTTACTACTTAGCAAAACTGTCATCATCATTACAAATGCAATGACTAATTCGCCCAATAAAGCCACAACCCAACCTGATGTTCCTGGGACGGTGACGATATAGTTCACAGGCGTTTTAGTGAACACCTGACCCAGCAATAATGCCACCAAATAAACCCCAAACAATCCGCCCAAACACTGAAACAGAATGTAAAAAATAGCATCCTGACGTTTAACTTTTCCCAGGCGATAGAACGTGAGCGTGACAGCAGGATTCATGTGTGCGCCGGATTGCTTGCCCCAAGGCGAATAAATCAGAGTAATTGCTGTCAAACCCATAACTACACCAATTAAAAACCGACGCAAATCGCCATTGGGAATTGCTTGATGAATCGGAGAACCAGGATACTGAAACACACAGGTAAATACTCCCGCAGCAATCAGAAATAATCCCAGTTCTGCTGCTTCCATTAAGTATTCTGGTAAATGCGTTCTAAATGTTTCCATACTGCTCTTGCGCTCGGTGTTCAGCATTTTGGAGAATTAGCGCGGCGACTAATCCTGTCCAGCCTGTTTGATGACTAGCTCCAATACCCGCCCCGTTATCTCCGTGAAAGTATTCGTGGAATAAAATATAGTCGCGCCAATGGGGATCGGATTGAAATATTTCTAGACCGCCATATACTGGACGACGACCGGTAGGATCTTGCTCAAAAATCGCCACTAAGCGATCAGAAAGGGCGATCGCTATTTCCTTTAATGTCATTTCTTCCCCGGAACCTGTGGGATATTCCACCTTCAAGCTATCTCCGAAGTAATCATAAAACCTCCACAATGATTCAATAATTAAGTAGTTTACCGGGAACCAAATCGGACCACGCCAGTTAGAGTTACCACCAAACAAACCTGTGGTAGATTCGGCGGGTTCGTAACGAACGCAGTAATCATGTTCGCCTGAATGTAAAACATAAGGATCTTTGAGGTGATGCTTGGAGATGGCGCGAAGTCCGTAATCACTCAAGAATTCATTCTCATCCAGCATCCGTTGCAGAATACGTTGTAACTTTGTCTTGTAAGCGATCGCTAATAGCCTTCTCGCACCTACCCCCGGTGTTTCCATACAGGCGACATTATTTTTTAAATCTGGGCGATTGCGAATGAACCATTCCATCCGACGCTTGAAGCCGGGAAAACGTTGTAAGGTTTCTAATTCCAAGACTGTGACAGCGTAGAGGGGAATTAACCCAACCATTGAGCGCACTTTGACAGGAAATTGCCGTCCATCGGGTAAATGCAGGGCATCGTAGTAAAAGCCGTCTTCTTCATTCCACAGCGAAATATCTGCATTCCCAATGCCGTCAATAGCATCGGCAATGTAGAGAAAATGCTCGAAGAACTTACTGGCAATGTCTTCGTAGGTAGAATCTTCTTTGGCAAGTTCCAGGGCGATCGCTAGCATATTTAAACAGTACATTCCCATCCAGCTTGTACCATCTGCTTGATTGAGATGTCCGCCTGTGGGTAGTTCCTTGCTGCGGTCAAATACCCCTATGTTGTCCAGTCCCAAAAACCCGCCCTGAAAGACGTTCTTACCTTCTACATCTTTGCGATTTACCCACCAAGTAAAATTCAGCAACAGCTTGTGAAAGACCTTTTCTAGAAAAGCGCGATCGGCTTTTTTGCAGGACTTCTGCTCGATTTGATAAACCCGCAAAGCTGCCCACGCCTGCACAGGTGGATTAACATCACCAAATGCCCATTCGTAGGCAGGTAATTGACCATTGGGCTGCATATACCATTCCCGTGTCAAGCGGTCAAGCTGCAACTTAGCAAAATTTGGATCAATGACAGCTAGGGGAATCAGGTGAAAGGCTAGATCCCAAGCAGCAAACCAAGGGTATTCCCATTTGTCTGGCATCGAGAGGATATCTTCGCTAAATAGAGAAATCCACTCATGGTTCCGTCCCGTCTTTCTTTCAGATGGAGGTGGCGGTTGTTGACGATCGCCCTTGAGCCAGTCATGAACGACATAGTTATAATACTGCTTGCTCCATAGCAACCCGGCGAAGGCTTGGCGCTGAATATTGCGCTCATCTTCTGATAGGGGAAAGGGACAAATGCCCTGATAAAATTCATCAGCTTCGGCAATGCGTGTCTGGAAAATTGTTTCAAAATCTTTGCCAAAAGGATCTGTCAGTGTTGGCACATCACTCAACCGCAATAGCACAACTTTAGTTTCACCTGGATTGATGGTTAATTTGTAGTGAGAAGCAAACTTTGTGCCTATACGTTTGGAATTGACGGCTGCTGTTTTCCCATTCACCACATACTCATTAATGCCATCTTTGACATAAGGTGAGTCATTGTTGTAACCAAATATTCGTTCGTAATTGGTTTCGTTGTCGGTAAACAGAAGTTCTGTATCTCCTTGGCAGTAAAGCCAACGAGTTCCCAGGTGAGAATTCTCGGCTTCAATTAAACTGAAGTTGGAATCTGAGCTAATCACTTTCATAAAAGGTTTCTCAATTTCGGGATTCCAAGCCCAGATATTCCGAAACCAGAGTGTTGGCAGTAGGTGGAGTGTGCTGGCTTCTAAACTGCGATTAGCGATCGCAATTTGAATTAAAATATCTTCCGGTGCAGCTTTGGCATACTCGACAAAAACATCAAAATAACGGTTCTCAGCAAAGATCCCCGTATCAAGTAGCTCAAACTCCGGCTCAAATTTGCTTCTGCGTCGATTTTCTTCTACTAGTTGCGCGTAGGGAAATGCTTGTTGGGGATACTTGTACAAGCATTTCATGTAGGAATGGGTGGGCGTATTGTCAAGATAAAAGTAATACTCTTTAACATCCTCACCGTGATTACCTTCTGTGCCGGTTAGTCCAAACAATCGTTCTTTGAGAATGGGATCGTTGCCATTCCAAAGGGCGATCGCAAAACACAAACGTTGCCGACTATCAGAAATACCAGCAATGCCATCTTCACCCCAACGGTAAACACGCGATCGGGCATGATCGTGAGGAAAATAATCCCAAGCAGAACCGTCGCGGCTGTAATCTTCTCGCACCGTTCCCCATTGGCGATCGCTGAGATAAGGCCCCCAGCGTTTCCAGTAGGCAACACGTTCCTGATCTTCCTGCAATCTTACTTCTTCTGGAGTCACGTCGCTTCGCTCCGAATTCAAAATTCAAAATTCAAAACGGGTATGGGGCATTGGGCATTGGCAATGAGGCTTTTAGCTCCGTGAACGAGGCTTTTAACTCCGTTAATGAGTCTTTGAACTCCACTCCTCTGCTCCCTGCTCCCTGCCCCCTGCCTCTCTATTGCTCTTGATAATTCCAGAGCAACCCACCGTCAACAAAAAATGTTGTACCTGTTACATAATCTGATTCAGAAGATGCGAGAAATGCAACTATAGACGCAACATCTCCTGGTTGCCCTAATCGTCCCAAGGGAATGTTTTTCAGGAGCGCTCCTAACTTCTGTGGATCGTTTAAAAGTTTAGTATTGATAGGGGTTTCAATTGCCCCTGGCGCAACATTATTAATATTAATGCCATGAGGAGCCAGTTCCACAGCTAAATTACGGGTGAGCATTTTCAAGCCACCTTTGCTAGCACAGTAGGCAGCAAAGTGCGGAAAGGGTAATTCTTCGTGTACAGAACTAATATTAATAATCTTGCCAGGTTGCTTTGTTTCTAGTAGGTGTTGCACAAATGCTTGTGTGGCAAAGAATATTCCTTTGAGATTCACATTCATCACAGCATCGTAATCGGCTTCAGTCACATCCCAAAAATCGGCGTTTTTTTCTATTCCTGCATTGTTAACCAAAATATCTAGCTTGCCAAAGTGGGAAATACTGTCTGCAATCATGCGCTGCACATCGGCAACCTTACCTGTATCTCCCTGAATTGTAAACCCGTCTACTATATGGCACTGACCACCAGCAGACTTTATCTTCGACAAGGTTTCTTCTGCACCTTCTGGATGAGAGCGATAGTTGATAACAATACTTGCTCCTTCCTGTGCTAGACGAATTGCGATCGCCTGTCCTATCCCTTGACTACTCCCTGTAACCAGTGCAATTTTATCTTTTAGTTTCATATACCTGTTCCAATGACTTTAGTATTGAAAGCGCTCTGTTACATCAAGTCTAGTTAATTCACGATCATCCGATATAGCGTTTCCCGACAAGCGTGAGGTATACCCATAGGGGCACCATACGTGTCAACTTAACGTGAAACCCTTGTCAAGACGCGATATTCAGTTCTCTGGCTTCCCATCACGATCAGCATCACCCCACCCTAAATCCCAGATTACCGTAAAATCCGTGGCAGAAGGCACGAATTATGGTTGGTATTATTACTAATCTTACTGGGAGGCTCTGCCTAGCCAGAGCCTCTTAGAATACATTCCCAGTCTCCAGACTGGGAACGAGGTGACACAAGCCTTTCGCCTTTTCTTAGTGCCATTCGGCACAGAGTCAACACACTCGTACCACAAGGTGGAATTCAAAATTCAAAATTCAAAATGAAGGCAGCGTAAGCGTTTCATCGATTTTTAAGGGGTGTTTATTTACGCCGTGTTGTACTAGGCAGTAGTAAGATTTATCACGGCGAGGTGCAATATTAATTAAGGCTTCTCTAAAATTAGTATATTTGTTCTAATGAATAACATCATCGCCTATGTCGATATATCCGTCATTACTAAAAATTGTAAGGTTTATATGTTTTTTACAATGAACTCCTCAATAAATTTAAGCCTGCGCCACAGGAGATACAGTTTAACCTTGACATTAACATCAATGTCAAGGTTTAGCCTAAGAGAGTCCCTGTTAATTCATCTCTCATGCTCTACCCCCAACGTTTGGGCCAATTCACTAGAGAACACGCAGATACCGTAGCCGCCCTTTTGTGTGGCTTATTGTTATTTCTTGGATGGTTCGCCTTGCATCTCGGATGGTTAGGATTCGCATTCCTGCTGCTACCTGCTGCTTATGTAATTGGTGGTTACGAAAGTGCGCGGGAAGGATTAACCACCCTCTTTAAAGAAAAGGAACTCGATGTAGATTTGCTGATGATTGTCGCCGCGATTGGTGCTGCTAGCCTCGGCTTATGGCGAAGAGAATATCATCTAATTATTGATGGAGCAATTTTGATTTTGATATTTGCCATCAGTGGCGCATTAGAAGGCTATGCAATGCAGCGAACTGAACGCAGTATCAGAAGTTTGATGAGCCTGACACCAGATACAGCAAGAGTTTTACTTCAGGGAAGGGAAGAGGAAATTCCTATCAGTCAGCTAAAAGTGGGTGATGAAATTGTTGTCAAACCTGGAGAGCTAATTCCTACTGATGGGATAATTTTATCTGGTTACAGCACCCTCAATCAAGCTGCAATCACAGGCGAGTCTTTACCTGTAGAGAAAACAGTCGGTGCAGAAGTATTTGCCGGTACACTTAACGGCTATGGTGCATTACAGATTAAAGTACACAAACCAGCCCAAAGCAGTTTGATTCAGCGTGTGATTCGCTTGGTAGAACAAGCGCAGACAGAAGCACCTCCTTCCCAAGAGTTTATCGATCGCTTTGAAAAGGGATATGCAAAAATCATTGTAGTAGCCGGAATATTGCTGGCAACTTTACCGCCATTTCTTTGGGGTTGGGATTGGGAAACAACAATTTATCGCGCTCTTACTTTTCTGGTGGTGGCTTCTCCCTGTGCGCTGATGGCTGCAATTATGCCCACCCTGCTTTCGGGAATCGCCAATGGCGCAAGACAGGGGATTTTGTTTAAAAATGGGGCGCAGTTGGAGAAGATTGGCCAAGTCCGTGCGATCGCATTTGATAAAACTGGTACTCTCACAACAGGACAGTTGCAGGTATTTCAGGTAGTTTCAGTTAGTGAATACACTCAAGTTGATGTACTAAAAGCAGCTGCTAGTGTGGAATCATCTTCTGAACATCCCATCGGTAAGGCAATTGTACAGGCGGCTAGTGATTTAAATTGGGTTGCTGCAATCGAAGTACAAGCCATACCTGGACAAGGAATTGTCGGAATTGCTCAAGAACAACAGATAGTTGTCGGAAATGCTGTTTTTGTGCAACAGTATGTCACAAATTTACCTGAAGAATTGCGAGAAATCGCTCAATCTTGGGAGCAAGAAGGTAAAACTGTCGTTTGGGTTGCACGGGGAGTAGAGGTAATGGGTGTAATTGCGATCGCAGATCAAGTCAGATCGCAAGCAGCCGCAACCATTACCCGGTTAAAAAAACTGGGAGTTGAACAAATTGTCATGTTAACTGGGGATAATCAGGAAACTGCTCACAGTGTCGCCAAAGCCGTCGGAATCGATCGGGTATATGCCCAACTTCTACCAGAAGATAAGCTCGATGTGATCCGCCGTCTACAGCAACAATATCAAACTGTGGCAATGGTGGGCGATGGAATTAATGATGCACCAGCTTTAGCACAAGCATCTGTGGGTATAGCGATGGGAATATCTGGTAGCGATGTGGCGCTGGAAACCGCAGATATAGTACTGATGGCAGACAAGTTAGAAAAAATTGCTGTAGCGATATATTTAGGTAGGCGATCGCAACTCATCGTCAAACAAAATATAGTCGTAGCGTTGGGTTTCATTCTGTTGCTTTTAGTCGGCAACTTTCTAGGAAATATTAACCTACCCATCGGCGTTATTGGCCATGAAGGTTCCACAGTGTTAGTTACCCTTAGTGGACTAAGATTGCTTAAATAAAAATACAAAAGTAGTACTTTGTCAAGCTATTCTTAGTAAGAATGAGGTTTTTGTTAGAGAGCGGCAACAGCAGTAGCAAAGAGGTTTTTGTCGTCTATCTCACGTTGAATAGACGAACTCGTTGCCGCGTCATCCCAACGAGTTCTAAAATCTGGAACCTAGATGTTGCAAACTAAAAGAACACTAGCTTATATGTATCACCAATTTTACCAATAGGCGCAGAAGATGAAATATTTTTGTATTCGTCTTGATAGGTTAGATTAGCAATACATTCAAGCTGTACTTTGTCAGTATGTGTCTTTCAAAATCTCTCTCTATCTGACTCTGAGAGTTCAACTTCAACTTCACTTATTGTTACTTGGAAGTCTTTATCCTCAAAGCCAATAAATGGAAGTAAGAGCATTTTCTTGAATAGATTGCCTGCACCTGCGTTATTAAACCCTTCAAATGTCTTGTCAGAGAAATACATTAGTTTTAATATGTCTTCTTCAGTTCCACTTTTGAGAGTTGCAGTCAACTGTTGGATAAAAACATAGAGATTTATATTGCTTTTACCTCAGAATTAGCTTGAGTCATAACAGTTGAAAAAGTGTAATTCTAACCAATAGAAAAAAGTAATATATTTCTAAAAATCAAACCACCAGTATAAAAAGCTGGTAGTTTTTGTTCCAATCTAACAGCTTTAATCAACTAAAATATAACTTGCTTCCCATCAATGTAAACTTGACAGATTAGTAGTAGAGCAAGGTAATGGCTTTTGGTCAGTGATAACATTGATCGCTGTCTTCAACCAATCAATATAAGTCTCTTCTCTTCGGATCACCAACTCCAGCACCAGCCTTTGCATCACCTGTTCGCGATTGGCAGATTCATCATCAAGTGATGGCAAATCGATGGTTTCACATTCAGCCAGCTTTTTGCTTCGAGCCGCTAATTGTTGCTCAAGTAGATGAATGATGGTTTCATTCGACAACTGGTCTGCAAAATGCAACTGGACTAGCAAAGGTTCTCGTAGAGTTGGTAAGGGCTGATGAATCCCCAGCCATCGGCTAAATTCAGCTTTTCCTGGCTCCGTCACACTATAGACTTTGCGGTTGGGGCGATCGTGCTGAATCTCAATAGTACAGGTAATCCAGCCTTGCTCAACTAGCTTATCGAGAGTTCTGTAAATTTGTGCCTGATCTGCTGGCCATAAATGGGCAATGCATTGATCAAAGCAGCTCGTTTTGAGGTCGTAGCCCGTCATTTCTTGCTGCTGAAGAAGACCTAGAATTACATTTGCTAGCGACATGAAGACGGTTTTCCCATAATTGATATTTTCTCGCTCAGTTCTACGCTATGTAGTTCTTATAAGTTTATGCTAATATATGATTAATCTAATATAAGATATAACGGCTATAAAAAGATATGTTGATTACAATGCTTCTTAGCAAGGAAACCTAATAGGTAAAAAACTCCGCTCACAAGGGCATGGCGTATGGAGAAGAGTTACCAATGCCCAATGTTGAGAAATTATTTAAGCCATTGAAGACTATTGTAACGAGAGGATGGGTAAAATTGACTTCTAACACACTTCTACAAAGAATACATCAACATCAATATCTGCGTGATTTACGAAACAAACTACTCCACCTTCACAAGATGTTGCTGGAGACAGAACGCATTGCCTACGAACAGGTTAGTGGACGAGTATCAAGTGGAGAACTCCTTCAGCTAGTTATCGCTCATGAACAATTTGCTTGGCTACATCAGATTTCTGAGATAGTTGTGCAAGTTGATGAAATGCTCCAAGCAGATGAACCAATATTGCTAGACGATTTCCAAAAATTGATTGCTGATGTCCGCACATTGATTGTGCCGTTAGAAACGGGCAATACCTTCGAGAGAAAGTATTACAACGCTCTCCAGCGCGAACCTGGTGCGGTGTTGGCACATGCGGAGATATCCAGATTTCTCACAGATTAGGTACTGGGGATTGGGGATTGGGGACTAGGGATTAGAACTCTTAAGATAAGTGTGTGGATTATGTGGATTCAGTCCTCAAGCAAATCTTAATACTTTGACAACCTCAGTGCTAAATGCATAAGTGCTGAGTATTTTTTACTTACTCAGCACTTATGCACTTGGTACAAGCCCCGCCCCTTGTAAGCATTGTTGTACTAGTAATATTGTTATAGTCGATCAATTATCTTGGCATTCTCTGGTAGCTTGGCGTCTCTTTGCCCAGCAGTACGCGCTCTAGCTGTGAACAAACCAATGGGAGTATTTAATAAGTTTACAAGGGTGGCTTGACCCGCGATGCCTGGGTTGGGCTGCGCCAACGCCTTTTTAATATCTCTTGGTATTTCTTTCAATAACCAACGTGTCAAACGATAGCCGTATTCTTTGGGTGTCATCTCTCGCATCAAATCTACACCGTGTAGTTCGTGCAGATAGCGATTTGAGCGTCCATAGCGCCGCCATTGACTTTGCAATTCTTTGAGTGTATTGCGGTGGCGGTGCTGAACGATCGCATCGGGAGCAAATTCCAAACGTCCGATGTTTTCCCCTAAAATCCGCCAGCAAATATCGGCATCGCCACCAGTGGTAAGATAAGGGCGAAATAAACCAGCTTTTTCTAAGGCTATGCGTCGAATCGCCAAATTAGCCGTTTGACCATAGGGACGAAAGGAATGGTTCAGAGTGTGCTTTTGCGATAGAGTTTCCTGAAGTTCTGCGTGTCTTTCTAGTAGTGTTGTGCCTGGTAGTGCCACAATTTCACCAGCAACAATTACCACTTCTTTATTGATAAAAGGTTTAATTAGTGTATCTAACCATTGTGGTTGTGGACGACAATCTGCATCGGTAAAAACGATAATTTCACCCGTAGCGGCGCGAATCCCAGTATTTCGAGCAGCATAAGAGCTTTGAATTTGGTTTTCACTCAATGGGTGAATTGTAATTGGGTAATTTTCGGCAGATGTTTTGAGGATAGTGAGAGTGCGATCGCTACTATTATTGTCCACCAACAAGTACTCTACCCGTTCTTTTGGGTAAGTTTGAGACAATAGACAATTGATTAACTCTGGTAAATCCGCCTCACCGTTATAAATAGGAACAACCACCGACACCATTGGTAAAAAGCTGGTGGCGGTGGCTGCATCAACTGACTGATGATTCATAAATCTGAGATTTGGGAGATGGGGTTACTAGCTAGTACAACACGGCGTAAATCAACCACCCATTCAAAATCGATGAAACGCTTACGCTGCATTCATTTTGAATTTTGAATTTTGAATTTTGAATTCCGCCTTGCGGTACTAGTATGCCCAAATCCAAATCCTGGAACAATTAGAAGGAGTCAGAATTAGTGAGGGATTGAAACTAAAATTTCAAGTCACCAGCGCGACTCATGGGTTGAGTAGGTTGATTTGCCGGCGGCTGGGCAAAGTTATTATTTGATAAAATTGCGATCGCCCGGGCATATTGCGGATCGCTCTTAGTGCCGATTAAATCTGGATTAGAAGCCAACTGACGCTCTTGTGCCTCTGTCAAGTCTAGCTTGATATCTGGCGTAATCCCTTTATGGTTAATATCCGTTCCCGCAGGGGTGTAGTAATGAGCAATGGTGACAGCCAAGCCGGAACCATCTGCGAGTTCATGAACTGACTGCACTAAGGCTTTGCCAAAGGTTTGACCACCAACGACTACCGCCCGCTTGTTATCCTTGAGTGCCCCTGTGAGGATTTCGCTAGCACTAGCGGAATTACCATCTACCAAGACCGCCAAAGGACGATTTGTCAAAGCAGTGCGATTGGCTTTAGTTTCTTCACTGCTGCCCACACGGTCTACTGTCTTGACAATTCCGCCGTTATCGTACCACATCCGAGCAATTTCAATGCTTGCCTGCAATAACCCGCCAGGATTTCCCCGCAAATCTAAGACATAAGAATCAACTTTCTTAGTATTCAAATCGCGGATGGCTCGTTGCATTTGGTCTGCGGCGTGGGCGCTAAATTCTCGCAAACGAATATAGCCAACGCGGCGATTCCCTTCTTGTCTGAGGGTATAGCGTACTGTTGGTACTTCAATACTTGCTCTTGTTAGCTTCAAATCAAAGGCATTTTGGCCCGTCCGTCCCAGTCGTATTTTGATGGGAGTACCCGCTTTGCCACGGATTAACTTGGAGGCGTCATCCACTTTCATTTTGAGAGTGGGTTTGCCATCAATTGCCAAAATTTCATCGCCTGCTTTGATCCCAGCTTTCAGCGCTGGAGAATTTTCTATGGCTTCGACAACAGTTAGCCGCTGAGTTTTTTCGTTCACTTCCATCCGAACGCCAATACCAGAGACTTCTCCAGATGTTTGGTTCGTCAGGGCTTCAAACTGTTGGGGGTCCATGAATCGAGTATAAGGATCTCCCAACTTTTGTAATGCTTCGCGGATGGCGGTGTATGCTTCTTCGCGAGAAGAGTAGTCTTTGCTCAACAGGCTTTGCCTGGTTGCTTGCCAATCTTGTTGATTAAATTTACCATCAACATATTCATGATTTACCAGTTGCCAAACTTGGTCAACTATCACTTTTGGGCTGTCTTGTAGGGCTAGAGCAGCACGGACACCACGAGTCCAAGCAGGGCCGAATACAGACATCGTAGCAGTCGTGGCGATCGCTCCACCAATCAAGGCTACTTGGAGCGGTGAGTAACTTTTCGCAGATTGGTTCATGTATACTTAGCTGGAATAATTGTGTTGTTGACAGTTTAGCAATCAGGCTTTCCAGAAATTTTTAAGTTTTTATACCCCAAAATAAACTATGCTCCTTCATCATTTTTATGGTTAAATGATGCCAAAATACCGCATTAGTTATTAACAATCATTTCTCAGTTTGTTAGCCTTCTCCGGAAGTCGATACTGACCTTATGACACTTTGATTAGCGTCATATTTGCATTCTCGATTACTTTTATAAGATAGCACTTTGCTCGCTGAATTGCAGCACTGTTATATAGCCATTAAATCAGCTTTTCTTACCTAAGTCATGAAACGCAAATTTACCATCAAATCATTAATTTCTATTAAAAAAAAATCGGCTAATCTGTGGCAATTGTTACAAAAACTAACTAGCGGATTGTACGTTATCTTGGGTGTTTGGCTGATTTTTACTACTATAACCTTAGTTTTTGCTTCCTTGCAGCCTGTAGATGCCTTCTTTGTGCTTGGTGGCAGTATTCGTCGAGAGACTTATGTCGCCCAACAAGCAAAACAATACCCACAAACCCCAATTTTAATTTCTCATGGTTCCCCCGATCCCTGTATACGGTTAATTTTTGAGGCGGAATTGGCAGAGTTACAAAACGTTTGGTTAGAAAACTGCGCGAATTCTACCTTTGAAAATTTTTATTATGGTATTCCAATTTTGCGACATTGGGGAGTGCATAAAGTCATGTTGATTACCTCACCGAGTCATTTACCTAGAGCCGTATGGATCGCACAGATTCTTTTGGGCGCTCATGGTATTTGGGTAGAGTCAGAGATTGTTCAGGAGTCGGGTGTGCCTGGTAATAATGAATCTTGGCTTAAAACTGGGTTAGATGTAACACGCAGCTTATTTTGGGCGATTTTAAGTCAATTTATTCAACCGCAATGCTCAAATGTCACAAAACTTACCGAAGTAGATATGCCAGCTTGGGAGAATCGAGGTTTTCATTGTGAACACCAAGGTGGGTTGAGGAGATAACTTACTCGTAATGCGTCCACATACGAATTATCTTGACTACTTGCTCGGATTCGATGACCTCATATACTAACCGATGCTGTATATTAATCCTCCGAGAATAAGCACCTGATAAGTCACCAACCAGCTTTTCATAAGGTAGAGGATTTTGAAAAGGATTTTCTTTAAGGACTGCGAGTAATTCCTCGGCATTTTCCTTTAAGTTACTAGAAGCTAATTTCTTCGCGTCTTTTTGCGCTTGTTTTGTGTAAATCAACCTCTAACTCGCTCCTTAGGGGTTTGCAAGTGGCTCCTCAGAAGCTTGTTGACTCACCAATCCAACTCCTCATCACATTGCGATCGCTTCTCTGAGTCGCATTTAAGGCTAAAACTAATACTTTTCAAACAAACTCTAAGGTTTTGTAAGCTGCTTTTGAGAAAATAAGCTAGGGATAATTAATGCAAAAGTTCCCAATTTTGCAGCATCAAGATAGCATCTTTATACAAAAACAAATCCACGTGGTTAACTTCTATTCCCTCTCCAATTCCTTGTAGAAGGGTAATGGTTAATTGCCCTCCCAAGTGTTCACGGAACTCGGTAAGCCCCCTAAATATACAATGCGGATGGTCTAGCTTATCTAATTGCTCTGTCAGTGCTGATGCGTACAAAGTAAAGCCTAATTTCTTGAGTGTAGTTAGAACCCTTTGCCATTCTGATTGCAAGAGTTGCCCTGTTAAATATGAATAGGTCGTATCTAAAGCAATGCCGATCGCTACAGCTTCACCATGACGTAGGCTGTAATTAGTTAAATGCTCTAGTTTGTGAGCCGCCCAGTGTCCAAAATCTAAAGGACGCGATGAACCCATTTCAAAGGGATCGCCGCTACCAGCAATATGCTCTAAGTGCAACTGAGAACAGCGATAGATTAGCCTTTCCATTATGTCCATGTCTCGATTAGCCAATTTATCGGCATTAGTCATAATGAAATCGAAGAAATCTGCATCTTTAATCAGCGCTACTTTCACCGCTTCTGCAATACCCGATCGCCAATCTCGATCGTCAAGGCTAGTCAGAAAATCAAAGTCATTCAAGACAGCATAAGGTGGCATGAATGTACCCAAAAAGTTTTTCTTTCCGAAGGCATTGATTCCGTTCTTTACCCCTACACCCGAATCATTTTGCCCTAATACTGTTGTTGGTACTCGTAGCAGTCGAATTCCTCGGTGAGCCGTTGTTGCTGCGTATCCTGCCATATCTAGGACGGCTCCACCTCCAATTGCTAATACGTAGGAGTGACGGCACAATCCAGATGCATTGATTTGCTGATGAATTTGCTCTATAAATCGAGAATCGTTCTTGACTGTTTCTCCACCCGGCACTACTATCGGTTCACCGCTTAGTGTTAGCACATCTTCATAACGCTGGGCATAGGCTGATAATTTTTTTAGTAACCCATCCTGATACTGTAAAAATCCTCCATCTACCACTGCTAGCACTTGCTTTGGGGTTATTTCCCCATCTGCGGCAATAACTTGTGCAAGTAAAGGATTATCTAACTGAAACAAACCTTTAGTGAAGTGAACATCATAATTGAAAGTTACACGGACACATTGGTTAATTGGTTGCAGATTAAGAGCGGTTTTTTGTTGAATAGCCATTTGAATATTATTGTGTTTGAAATAACTGTAAATAGATGCATTGCTGCAATTAGACAATTGAAGTTTACGGCAAAATGGACATAATAAATCCATTAAATACTTAAATTAAATGATTTACTACACTAATTTAATCACTAAAATATTCCACACCTTTGAAGTGTTTTACCTTAGTAGATAAAGTCAAAATAGCATTAGGTTACAATTCTTATCAATACCTGAGCTTTATATTTTATCTGATGTTGGTAATCGCAATAGAGATCATTGTTACATAAAATTCTAAATATTTTCCGTAAGATAATTCAGTGTTCATCTAATTCAAATGATATCTTTACAATATCTTCTTTAAAGTCGTAAGTTTTTTATAGATTCAGTGAATTTATAATCCCAGTAGAATATGAGCTAATTACTTCAATCCCAAAGTATCAAGTTTAGTGGTAGATTTTATACTTAGTTGTCATAAAGAAGTTGGGCAACTTCTCCTGAATTTATCATGAGTAAAGTAAACAAGTTACTGCATCAATGGTTGTTAAATTCTGTTTCAGAAAAAGCTTTTGCTTGGCTGGAACAGAAGCAGGCACAGATTGCTAGTGGTGCTGCGGAACGAGTGTTTTTTACGGCTTTTAGTGCTGTACCGCGCTATCTCGGTAAAGAGGATTTGCAGCTAACATTCCAGGACTTAGAAGCAGCACAAGATGTCATTCCCGGTTGGTATCCTGGTCATTGGAGTGTAGATCAAGCAGGTCGCACACTCTTACTTTTAGCTTTGCCCTACGATGATACTCAGGGGTATTTGCGATCGCTCGATCAATTCTTCTCCACTGCCGATATGGGGGAGTTAGTTGTTCTTTATCAAAGTTTGCCATTATTGCCGCATCCAGAATTACATCGCCACCGTACTGCTGAGGGAATTCGCAGCAATATGAGTAATGTATTTCAAGCCATAGCATTACGCAATCCCTATCCTGCGAATTATTTAGATAATGCTGCTTGGAATCAGATGGTGCTGAAGGCTGTGTTTGTCGGCAGTCCGTTGCATCTAATTTGGGGTCTAGATCAGCGTGCTAACCCAGAATTGGCAAAGATGCTGGCAGACTATGCCCATGAACGCTGGGCAGCTAAACGCTCAGTTACACCAGAACTTTGGCGACCTGTAGGGCGGTTTGCCGATAGCGCCATCATCACAGATTTAGAAAAAGTACTGGCTAATGGGGCTATAGACGAGCAAGAAGCAGCAGCATTAGCTTGTGCTGAGTCTCCTTTACCCCAAGCACAAGCATTACTTTCTCATTACCCAGATTTACAGTTATCCATTCAACAAGGTAATCTGACTTGGAGCAGTTTTAGCCGCGAGCGACTCTTTGTTTACAAATAGAAGGGACTGGGGATGAGGGGGGATAAGGAAAATAAACAATGATGCCCAATGCCCCATCACCAATGCCCAATGTCCAATACCCAATTATTAAAACCATGATGTTCATCGATCCTCACATTCACATGTGTTCCCGTACTACTTACGATTACTTAGTAATGCGAGAATATGGTATTGTCGCTGTCATTGAACCAGCCTTTTGGTTAGGACAACCCCGAACCAACGCCGGCTCATTTAAAGACTACTTCAGTAGTCTTGTGGGTTGGGAACGGTTTCGTGCTAGTCAGTTTGGCATCCAGCACTACTGCACAATCGGACTAAATCCGAAAGAAGCTAACAATGAAGCACTAGCAACAGAAGTTATGGAACTGCTACCACTTTATGCCTGTAAAGAAGGAGTTGTTGCCATTGGCGAGATTGGCTATGACGATATGACAGAGGCAGAGGATAAATACTTTTGTCAACAGTTAGAAATAGCTAAAGAACTCGATATGTTAGTACTAATTCATACTCCTCATCGGAATAAAAAGGCGGGTGCTAGTCGGAGTATGGATCGCTGCATTGAATATGGTTTAGATCCTTCACAAGTAGTTATCGATCACAACAACGAAGAAACCGTTGAAGAAGTATTAGGACGCGGTTTTTGGGCCGCTTTCACTATTTACCCACAGACGAAAATGGGTAACGCCAGAATGGTAGAAGTTGTCCGTAAGTATGGACGCGATCGCATCATTGTAGATAGTAGTGCTGATTGGGGTATTAGCGATCCTTTAGCAGTTCCAAAAACGGCTCAGTTGATGTTAGATAGGGGCATTCCTGAAGAAGATGTCCGAGCAGTTTGTTATGAAAATGCCCTAGCTGCCTACAGCCAAACTGGACAGATGAAAGCATCAGACTGGCTCAATCCCCAATCTGTAGATCAGCGCCAAATGTTCAGTGGTAACTCTGTGCTGCGAGGACAGGAACCAGGAATCAAATCAGTTTCAGATTATGTGTTGATTGAGTAGGGAGTAGAGAGTGGGGAATTGTATAAATATCTGATTTATCTGTAATATGCAGTTTATTTTGAGAAATTAGTAGACACGGAGGCAGATAAGTGAATGTTGCAAGCTTAAATTTTCAAGGCTGGCGGGGTTATTTAGAATTGATGCGTCCTGCTAATATTGTTACTGCTTGGGCGGATATTCTTGTTGGTTTTGCTGCTTCTGGATCTGGGATTATTTTTACTAAATTAATTAACGGAGAAGCAAGTTTTGCCGTACTAATTCCATTATCTTGGTTGTTATTGGCTACAACTGGTTTATACGGCGGCGGTATAGTTTTTAATGATGTTTTTGATGCGAAATTAGATGCAAAAGAACGACCAAATAGAGCAATTCCGAGTGGTCGTGTATCTCGTCAAAATGCTACTTTATTGGGAAGTATACTATTTATAATCGGGATTATAGCTGCTTTTCAAGTATCGTTGTTGAGTGCTGCGATCGCAACATTTATCACTCTTTCATGCCTCCTCTATAACTCACTCGCCAAACATCATCCTTTCTTTGGCCCTTTAAATATGGGTTTGTGCCGTGGTAGTAACTTATTATTAGGTGTAAGTGTTGTACCCGAAATCATCGGAGAACGTTGGTATTTAGCGCTAATTCCTGTTCTTTATATTGCTGCGATCACCGCAATTAGTCAGGGTGAAGTTCACGGAGGTAAGAAGATTACGGGAGTATTAGCACTACTGCTAATTGCAATAGTTTTAACAGCAGTTTTAGCTTTAGGATTATTAGATGAGTATACAGCGATCGCAGCACTACCATTCGCTGTTTTCTTAGCTATCAGAATATTGCCTAATTTTATCAAAGCGGCGCGTGAACCAATAGCCGAAAATATTCGAAATGCTGTGAAAATAGGTGTTTTATCTCTAATAGTCTTAGATGCAACAGTTGCATCTGGTTTTGCTGGTTTGTATTACGGTTTATTAGTGCTAATCTTGCTACCAATTTCGATGAAATTAGCACAACTATTTGCTGTTACTTAAATTTAAGACCTGGCGAATAGAATTCGCGGCTACACTGGCATTGTCCGCCTCCGCGGACTAAAGTCAAATTAAGGGTTTGAAACCCACGGAGGTGGGTTTAGTTTGTATAGACGCGGTTTCTAACCGCCCGTTTACTGTTAAATCACTATGTAGCAAGTATTGTATTTTGTGAAATAGTTTCAGCCAGAAAAAATAGATTATATATACAAGAAATAGAGCTAAAAAATGAAAGTTACAAAAAACAATAATTTTCACTTAACTTATTGCAGCAATATTCATCCTGGTGAAAGTTGGCTAGAAGTTTTCGCTAATTTAAAAACCTATATTCCCGAACTAAAATCGCGTTTAGCGCCTACAAAACCTTTTGGTATTGGCTTGAGGTTAGCAGATATCGCCGCAAAACAACTTTTAGAAAGTAATAACTTAGCTCAATTCCAAACTTGGCTGACTCAGCAAGATTTATATGTTTTTACCTTAAACGGATTCCCTTTTGGCGGATTTCATCGACAGGTAGTAAAAGACCAAGTTTATTTACCAGATTGGTCTACCGAAGAACGGGTTAATTATACATTAAACTTGGCACAAATTTTAGCTACTCTATTACCAGAAGAACTTGAAGGCGGAATTTCTACACTACCATTATCCTATAAACCTTGGTGGGAAAAAGACCAAGCAAATTTCGAGAAAGTTTTGAAAAAGAGTTGTTTGAATATAGCACTAGTTGTTGTAGAAATGATTCGCATCTGCGAAGAGACAGGAAAGATACTCCATATTGATTTAGAACCTGAGCCTGATGGTTTAATTGAAAATACCTCAGAAATAATTGATTTCTATCAAAATTGGTTATTGCCAATTGGCGGTAATTATTTATCAGAAAAGCTAAATATTGAACAGAGTTTAGCAGAGATTAAATTGCTAGAACACGTTCGTATTTGCTATGATACCTGTCATTTTTCAGTGGAATATGAGCAGCCAAAGTCTGTATTTACACGTTTGCAATCGGCAGGAATTAAGATTGGCAAGATTCAAATCAGCGCTGCAATTCAAGTAAAAATACCTGCTGAACTTGAGAAGCGTAGTTTGATAGTTGAACGTTTACGTCCTTTTGCAGAATCTACCTATCTTCACCAGGTAATAGAACGTCGTAACGATGGTACACTCCATCACTATCCTGACTTAATAACTGCATTACCACATTTAGAGCAATCTCTAGCTGAAGAATGGCGCACTCACTTTCATGTCCCAATTTTTATTCATGATTATCAAATTTTGCAATCTACCCAAGACGATATTGCCACTGTTTTGCATCTACTTCAGACAAACAATGCTTGCTCACATTTAGAAATTGAGACTTACACTTGGGATGTATTGCCATCAGAAATTAAGATAGATTTGCTGACTTCTATTCAGCGTGAATATGAGTGGGTATTAAAAGAATTTGCCGCAAATTAATTAATAAGTAACTCAAATTTATGAAAAAAACAGCTATTATAAATGTTGTAGGATTAACACCTAGCTTATTAGGAGAAAACACACCGTTTTTATCTTTTTGGGCTGCTAAAGGTCAAGTAGTTCCGATCGCAACAGTATTACCTGCTGTAACTTGTTCTGTTCAGGCTACTTATTTAACAGGAAAATTGCCTGATGAACATGGGATTGTCGCTAATGGTTGGTACTTCCGCGACGAATGTGAAGTGAAATTTTGGCGACAATCTAATAAACTAGTGCAGGCTCCCAAAGTTTGGGAAATCGCTAAATCAATTGATCCAAGCTTCACTTGTGCCAACCTTTTTTGGTGGTACAACATGTATTCTTCAGTAGATTATGCCATTACGCCGCGCCCAATGTATCCCGCCGATGGGAGAAAATTACCTGATATTTATACCCATCCTAGTGATGTGCGATCGCAAATTCAATCTGATTTAGGAAACTTCCCTCTGTTCGGTTTCTGGGGGCCAAAAACTTCCATTAGTTCTAGTCAATGGATTGCCAATTCCGCAAAATGGATTGAGGAACGCTATAGCCCGACACTATCACTAGTTTATTTACCACATTTAGATTACTGTCTGCAAAAATTTGGTAACAATCAAACACAGATTCAAGCAGATTTGCGAGAAATTGATGCTGTTTGTGGCGATTTAATTGAATATTATCAAGCACGTAATACTCAGGTAATTATTCTTTCTGAGTATGGCATTACGCCAGTTTCTAAAGCTGTGGATTTGAACCGTGTATTACGGGAAAATGGTTTAATTGCTGTACGGGAAGAATTGGGGCGAGAACTACTCGATTTTGGTGCTAGTATTGCCTTTGCTGTTGCCGATCACCAAATTGCTCATGTATATGTGAACGATCCAGCATATATCTCGAAAGTGCGATCGCTTTTAGAAGCGACTGAAGGCGTGGCGCAGGTATTAGATGATGAAGGTAAACAAGCCTACCATCTCGATCATTCTAGATCGGGAGAGTTGGTAGCGATCGCTCAACCTGATGCTTGGTTTACCTATTATTATTGGCTAGATGATGCAAAAGCACCTGATTTTGCTAGAACTGTAGATATTCACCGCAAACCTGGTTACGATCCTGTAGAACTTTTCCTCGATCCGCAAATTAAATTTCCTCAAGTAAAAGTTGCTCTCAAGTTACTTCAGAAACAACTAGGTTTTCGCTACCTCATGGACGTGATTCCTTTGGATGCTTCCCTGGTGCGTGGCTCTCATGGTACTATTAACGCCTCTCCAAATGAAGGTCCTCTATTTATCACCCATCAAACTCACCTAGTTGATGAAAATCGAATTGAGGCGACAGATGTTTTCTCGTTGATTCTCAAGCATTTAAATCAGAAGTAGGGAGATATCTTGGTAAGAATCTTCGGCTGATTGTTTTCGATCCAAAAGAGGAGGCAAATGCCTCCGGCACACTTCGTGAACGCAAAATGGCAAAAGTAGAACAGTACCGTCAACTTATTCAAGAACTACTACTAGCTTACAGCGAAATCAAAGCCAGCAACGAAGAAGTTGAAGCAGAAGTGATTTTGGCTCCTATGACCGAGAATCAAAACACAAGAGGTGCAATTTTACATTACTAGTCACGAAGCATGATGCAAACAAAATTGCTAGTGCAATTCGCCAGCATTGGGGAATAGAAAATTCTGTTCATTGGACATTAGATGTTACCTTTCATGAGGATGAGTCCCGAATTCGTTCTCTGCACAGCCCACAAAACTTTGCTTTACTACGTCGTATTGCCCTGAATGCATTAGAGCGAGAATCATCTTTTCGTCGCAGTATTCGCCAAAAATCACGACGAGAAGCTATGAGCGATTGCTATATGCTTTCTGTGTTGGCTGCGGCTCTCTCAAACTCAGTATCTCTGCCATAATCCCACTGTCAATAGGGTTTGAGACGCGCTAACCCTGGATTGCTTCTCTACGCTGTTGCTTCGTACCCTTCTCTACGAGAGGCTGCGCCAACGGGAACGCCAGGGGCGAACGCAATTACAAACATGTTCTTGCAAAATTGGGATTCTCCCCTTTTCGTTTGATGAAATTTTCCAAATCATTGCTAATTTTGGCAACTAAATCTGAATATAGATTTTAAAATCTGTTGTTAACTTTACTTCTATGGTTAGATGCCAATGACAAAACTAGAAAGCTATAGTTCACCATTATTGAAGAAGAATTCTGACTCCTGAATTCTGTTCGATAATGAAAAAACTCCAGAAATGTTTGTAACAAATCTGGAGTCAGGAAAGATACGCATTTACCTATACCAAATTTTCACCCTGAGAAAATCCTACGTCATCAGGGTATACACTCAAATGTAGATGAAAGGGAATAGGGCATAGGGAAACTAAGCCGATCACAAGGGGCGAGGTTTAAAATCTACCTTCTCGATTGGAAGTAACGCAAAACAGCCCCAGATAAACTGAGGCTGTTTTGCGAGAGTTGTTTGGCAGGAAGGGTACATCAATCAGTGATGCCCTATGTTAGATATAAATAATTCAGTATGCATCCTTATTCAGCCACCTTTTAGCATATCAGGATGATTAGAAAAATTTTGTAGGCGCAGCCCGTCGTAGACATCGCTTTTTCCAAAAAGAAACTCCAGATGCACTTAAGGCATTCTGGAGCAGTAACAGGTTTCTAACATGAATCAATTTTTACATCTGCGATCGCCTAATGTCGTTAGAGTATATACTCAAATGTATTTATGTCTATTCATCCGCAAATCGAACAGCAAATTACCTTCTTTTCTACCCATAACCTCAATGTATCTACAGAATTCTACGAACAAAAGCTAGGTTTGGAGTTATGGCTTGACCAAGGAACCTGTCGAATTTATACTGTTAATGGTTCTGCGTACTTGGGATTGTGTGAAGCCTGCGAAAAATTACCTCCTGCAACCAACAAGCAATCAAGTGTCATTTTTACTCTGGTAACACAGCAGGTGGATGAATGGTTTGAATATCTCAAAGAACGTGGCGTCGATTTTGAAAAGCCGCCTACATTAAACGAAAAGTACAATATTTACCACTGTTTTTTCCGCGACCCCGATGGTTATTTGATTGAAATTCAACGTTTCGAGACTAATGACAAAAAAAGACATAACTAAATAAGTTATGTCTAAGCGTTTAATTTACAGGGCAGGATTTTACAGATTAGAACTTTTTGATTTACTGGGGTACATGATACCGAATCATGCTGTATGGACATCATCAATAAATATGTACCTTTTCTTCTATAGATTTATCAAGGTGGGATGCGGGATTTATGCAGCCACCAGAAAAGCTTTACATTTATTCACAATTGCTGCAAAATCGTGGGAATTACTCTTGGCTTTTAAATAATGTACACCTAATGACTGATAAAAATTCTTTGTATCAGTCCTAATGATAGGTATTTAACCGGACTCGATATTGTATAACACAAGTTAGAATACAATCATTGTCGCCAGGATATAATGCTTATTGAACAAAATTATTTTCAAAATAGCTTCTTTGGCAGTTGTGCTATTTCTATAGTTATTACTTTTAACCTCTATGATATTTAATGTATTCGGTTTACTAAATATTTTCCCAGTAAATGCATGAAAGCCAAAACATTCGCTTGGCTAGGCAAAGTACTACAACTTAAGGGTTCGGTAATGAAATCAATTTACAGACATATCTTATGGTGTGGAGCTTTCGGATTTTTGATTTCTCTACTTTACTATTTTGACAAACCTGTATCCCAACCTATTTTAGGAAGTGTGATTCCTAGTATTGTTTTAGGTTTGTTACTTGTCTTTCGTACCAATACTGCTTATGAGCGATTTTGGGAAGGGAGAAAATGCTGGGGTTCTATAGTAAATAACGTCCGAAATCTAGCGCGACAGATTTGGGTATCAGTTGATGAAATTTCACCAGAAGATAAAGAAAATAAAATTACGGCATTAAACTTATTGGCAGCTTTTGCTGTCACAACTAAATTGCATTTGCGTGGAGAAGCTGTCAATAGCGAGTTAGAAGACTTAGTGCCGTCTACTAAGTACATAAAACTGAAGATTATGAATAATCCCCCCATAGAGGTAGCCTTTTGGATAGGAGATTATTTACAACAACAGTACAATCGTAATTGCCTTAACAGTTACCAGTTAACATCTATGCAAGAATTATTGAATAATCTGGTGGATAATTTAGGTGCTTGCGAACGCATTTTAAAAACACCCATGCCCCTTGCTTATGCTATTCATTTAAAGCAATTGCTGATACTATATTGCTTTTTGCTACCATTTCAAATAGTAGAAAGTCTCGGTTGGTGGACAGGTTTAATTTCTGCCTTAGTTGGTTTTACTGTGTTTGGCATTGAAGCCATTGGCTTAGAGATAGAAAACCCCTTTGGCTATGACGCTAATGATTTACCATTAGATGTAATTTGCGAGACAATGAAACGCAATATTGATGATTTAATTACTTTGACTCCAAATACGCGATCGCATCAAGATAGCAGCATACAGCATCTCCCAAGCAACTGAGATAGACCCAAATCTTTCTTGAAAATAGGTGCGGTTCGGTGAACTATAAATCTCTCCTAATATATTTTCACAACCGCCGAATTGCTATTTCTAACCCTTCACAGACACGAGTTAAAAAATCTAAATCCAAAGTAGCGATCGCATCACTAGGTTTGTGATAATGGGGATTTCGCAAGAATGCCGTATCTGTCACCATCATTGCCGGATAACCCAAATCCCAGAAAGGTGCATGATCGCTAAGTCTGGTTTGGGGAACTATTAAACCTCGATTTGGCACGGGTAGCCATTGACTAGATACACCAGCTTTGCGAATATTACGGCTCATCCCAATTAAGTCTGGCAATATCCGCAAGTTGCCAATTAAAGCAATAAAATCGCCTCTATCTGGGTAGAAGCGTTCCAGAGGACGGGGATAATTTTGAGAGCCAGGTGTAGAATCCTTATAGCCCAGCATTTCCAAGGAGATCATTAAGCGTAGTTGTTGCTTTTGTTGATGCAACATCGCTGCATAGTCAGCACTGCCTAGTAAGCCGTATTCTTCCATATCGAAAGCAACCAGTCTTAAAGGATATCTGACAGCTTGGGCAGCAAACTTTCTCGCCAATTCCAGCAACACTGCCACACCTGTAGCATTATCATCAGCCGCAACTGTTCCCGGAACGCCATCATAATGAGCGCCAATTAAAATAGGTGGCAAATCCTTTTTTTGCCTTCTAGCTTGGGAGGGTAAATTTAATATCAAGTTATTACAAGCTTTGCCTCTGACTTCAAAGGTGTGGATTTCCACACTCCCCCATTGGGAAAATTGCTGGCGGATGTATTCTTGGACAAAAAAATGTCCAGCCGTTGCCATGTAAGGATCGCGTTCTCGCGCGATCGCACTGAGGGAAGTTTGTAATCGCTCTGTTAAATTCAAATTTTTCAGATAGTGATAATAGTATGAGAGTTTCCAGGCACTCAAGAAAGCAGAGCAAGCATCATTAAGGTGAATTTATCAACTTGCGGATATCGTAAATAGAAGTAGGCGGATAACAAGAATTGAGGCTGCTTGGGCACACCAACCATCTCAATGCTATTCTAGTCTTGCAACTATCTCCTCTAGCTGCACATCTTAGCTTACTGCTTTAATGATGACTATCATACCATTGAGGTGTTTTTATCTTGTAGCGCAAAGCTAGAAGTAGTTCCGCCCAATCATAATAAATATATAAAGACACTTTAGGAGAAGAGTAACGCATGGGCAAGGTAGTCGGCATCGACTTGGGTACAACCAACTCAGTAGTCGCCGTTATGGAGGGTGGCAAGCCGGTGGTGATTGCCAATGCAGAAGGAATGCGAACAACCCCCTCCGTAGTTGGCTTCAGCAAAGAAGGTGAAAGAGTAGTTGGGCAAATGGCACGGCGACAAACCGTCCTCAATCCCCAAAATACCTTTTTTGCAGTTAAACGCTTCATTGGGCGGAAGTATGGTGAACTAAATGCAGATTCTAAGCGTGTGCCCTACACGATCCGCAAAGACGAAGTAGGTAATATTAAAATTGCCTGTCCTCGGATGAATAAAGATTTTGCCCCAGAAGAAATTTCGGCAATGGTGCTGAAGAAATTGGCAGACGATGCTAGTCGCTATTTGGGTGAACCAGTTACCGGGGCAGTGATTACAGTACCCGCCTATTTTAATGATTCTCAACGGCAGGCAACCCGTGATGCTGGCAGAATTGCCGGTTTAGAAGTGCTGCGGATTCTGAATGAACCGACGGCGGCATCTTTAGCTTATGGATTGGATCGGGGTGACACGGAAACTATCTTAGTCTTTGACTTGGGTGGTGGCACTTTTGACGTGTCGATTTTAGAAGTTGGTGATGGGATATTTGAAGTCAAGGCTACCAGTGGAGATACCCAACTTGGTGGTAACGACTTTGACAAAATAATCGTAGATTGGTTAGCAGATCAATTTCTGGAAACAGAAGAGGTAGACTTAAGACGCGATCGCCAAGCTTTGCAACGTCTGATGGAAGCGGCGGAAAAGGCCAAAATTGAGCTTTCTGCTGTCAGCGTCACCGATATTAACTTACCCTTCATCACCGCTACAGAAGATGGCCCCAAACATCTGGAAACTAGTCTGACTCGTTCTCAGTTTGAAGGTTTGTGTGGTGATTTGGTGGGACGGTTACGGACACCAGTAAAACGAGCGCTCAAAGATGCCGGACTTTCACCTAGAGATATTGAAGAAGTTGTTTTAGTTGGCGGTTCTACACGGATGCCAATGGTAAAGCAGCTAGTACGAGACTTGATTGGCACAGAACCCAACGAAAATGTCAACCCCGATGAAGTTGTAGGAGTAGGTGCAGCAATTCAAGCCGGAATTCTCGCAGGTGAACTTAAAGATGTGCTGCTTTTGGATGTCACACCCCTTTCTATGGGATTGGAAACTATCGGTGGCGTGATGAAAAAACTCATTCCCCGCAATACCACCATCCCAGTTCGCCGTTCTGACATTTTTTCCACGTCTGAAAATAACCAAAATACTGTGGAAATTCACGTAGTTCAGGGCGAACGGGAAATGGCCGCAAACAACAAGTCCTTAGGACGGTTCAAGCTGTATGGCATCCCGCCAGCACCACGAGGAATTCCTCAAGTTCAGGTGTCATTTGATATCGATGCTAATGGCATTTTACAGGTAACGGCCTTAGATAGAACCACTGGGAGAGAACAAAGTATTACCATTCAAGGCGCTTCCACCTTGAATGAGTCGGAAGTGAATCGGATGATTCAAGACGCGCAAAAATATGCCGATGTCGATCGCGAACGTAAAGAAAGAGTAGAAAAGCGGACTCGTTCTGAGGCGCTGATTTTCCAAGCAGAAAGGCAACTTCGAGAAGTAGCGCTGGAATTTGGTATGCAGTTTGCCCGAAACCGCCGCCAAAGAATTGATAATATTTGCCGACAACTAAAAGAGAGTCTAAAGGAAAATAGCGATCGCGGTATCGATCAAGCCTACGCCGACTTGCAAGATGCTCTTTATGAGCTAAATCGCGAAGTCCGGGAGACTTATGCTGAAGATGAAGATGACGACTTGTTTGGTACTATCCGTGACATCTTTACTGGCGGCGATAAGGAACGTGAACGCGAATCTCCCAGAGATACATACCGAGAACGCGACTCATACAGCCAAGGCTATGGCAAAGATTACGGTAAAGACTATGGCAGAGATTATAACCGAGATAGTCGTTCTCCCTCTTATGAAAGCCGTCCTCCACGCAAATCTCGTCCTAGCTACCAAGATAACTGGGATGACGAAGAAGACAATGATTGGTTGTAAGAAAAGTTAGGAGTTAGGAGTGAGGAGTTAAAAATTAAATCTTTCAACTCATAACTCTTAACTCCTAATTCATAAATAATCTAAAATCTAAAATTTAAACAACTAACTATGCAAAATTTGCCGAACTTTCGCGATTACTACGAGATTTTAGGAGTATCTAAAGATGCCTCTGGTGAGGAAATTAAAAAGGTTTATCGGCGGTTAGCCAGGCAATATCACCCCGATCTGAATCCGGGTAATAAAGAATCTGAGGAAAAATTTAAGGATATCGGCGAGGCTTATGAAGTTCTTTCAGATCCAGCCAAGCGATCGCAGTACGACCAGTTTAGCCGCTACTGGAAGCAAAAAGGCTTTGCAGGCAACAAACAAGCGCCAAAGGCGAAAACTTGGCAGAATAGTGCTAGCGATCGCAACGGCAATCAGGACGTAGATCCCAGCCAATTCTCCGACTTTGAAAGCTTTATTAATCAAGTTATCGGCGTTAAAAATAAGAGTGCGGCAAATAACTCCAGTAATGGCAATAATAGCGATCCGTTTCGTTCCCCTAGAACAAAAGTTGCCTACACCGTTAACACCCCACCTCGCACAACCCGGCGGGATATAGAAGCCAGATTGACTCTACCATTAGAAAAGGCTTATCAAGGTGGTAATGAGCGTATTCGTTTGGAAGATGGGCGATCGCTAGAAGTAAACATGCCACCAGGGATGGTATCAGGTCAAACCATCCGTTTACGAAACCAAGGCGTTGGTGGTGGCGACTTATACTTAAAAATTACCGTTGAGCCTCATCCATTATTTAAGCTAGAAGGTTCAAATATTCTCTGCCAAGTTCCAGTTACTCCCAGCGAGGCAGTTTTAGGGGGACAGGTAGAAGCACCAACTCTTGACGGGCCTGTGAAAATGACTACCCCTCCCGGAGTTAGGTCTGGTCAAAAATTTCGGCTAGGGAATAAAGGCTATCCCAATGATGATGGTAAACGTGGCGATCAATTAGTAGAAATTCAAATAGTTACCCCGAAAAATATTAGTCCAGAAGAACGGGAACTATACGAAAAGTTACGGCAAATTGAAACTTTTAAACCCCGTGCTGATTTCATCCGTTAAGGATGAAGTAGTGTATTAATTTATGACTCGCATCACTAATTGAGGATCGCACAATTAGAGTCTATTATTTCAGATTGACGTAAAATAGGTCAAATCTACGTTTATCTTCCAGTGCATGTCAGCAGAAATTAAATTTCGTCACTACTTTGTTGACGAAGCAGGTGATCTTACATTCTTCGATAAAAAGGGACGCATCATCGTAGGTCAACCTGGAGCATCTAAATTTTTCATGGTTGGTGTTGCTCAAATTTCTGATCCAGAACAAGTTACCTGGGAACTGAATGCACTCCGCGCAAGCTTGATCACTCATCCTCGCTTCAAAAATATTCCCTCGATGCAACCGGAAGCGAAAAAGACTGCGATTACCTTTCACGCTAAGGATGACCATCCCGAAATTCGTGAAAATGTTTTTGAACTGATGCAGTCTTTCGATATCAAAGTTTTCATTGCAATTCGGAGTAAAGCTGAAATAGCAGAATCAGCAAAAGCAAACTTTAAAAGCTTAGGTACAAAGCTTCAGCAGAATGCAATTTATGACGATCTCATAACACGGGTGTTCAAAAATCTGTTGCATAAAGCAGATGTTATCCATATTGCTATTGCTAGACGCGGTAAGGCAGCACGCGAAGAAGCACTAGAACAAGCCATTAACCAAGCTCAGAAAAACTTTGAGTCTCAATGGAAAATTAGTTCAAATAGCTCGATTATGATTGAGCCTACTTATCCATCTGAGGTTGCTGGTTTACACATCGACTATTACCTCTGGGCTGTACAGCGATGCTATGAACGCGACGATGACCAGTTTTTTCTGCCACTTGCCAAGAAATATAGACTCATTATGGACTTAGACGATAATCGCAACAAACCTTATGGAGAGTGGTATGGCGATCGCAATCCATTAACGCTTAAAAAGCTAAAAGAGGCTAGGTCTAAGTAGAATTACTACTCGGACACACGGCATGAAGCCGACGTTCGCCCCTCTAAATCCTATTGTACAGTATATAAATACAACCATTCAAGTCCTCACCTATAAAAGGCTTGGGCATGATGCCGGAATCTCATCAGCCATTTTTTCCTCTGAGGAATGGGCAGAGGTTTACAATACTAGAAAAAACTTGATTGCAAGGTGACTCAAACAGCCGTGAATCAAAACGGGGCAATGCCACAAAGCAGCGAACCAACTTATTACTCCCTGCTAGGACTGCATCCCTGGGCATCGGTAATTGACATTCGTCGTGCTTATCGGCAACTGAGCAAACTCTATCATCCAGATACTACAGACTTGCCAACTGCGATCGCCACTCCCAAATTCCAGCAAATCAACGAAGCCTACGCCACCCTTAGCCATCCAGAACGGCGGTTAAGTTACGATTTAAAAATTGGCTATTCCCGCTTTGGAGTGATTCAACCACCCGCTGATTTAAATCATCCCGTATCACATTCATCTAACTGGTCGAAATCAGCTTACCTCGATGCGAGCGATCGCCCCTTATCATCTGGCGAAATTTTTGCTTTATTTATACTGGTGTTAACATTTGTAGGCTGCTTACTGTTAGCAGTTGCCATTGGCTTAACTCGTGGCGAGGCTGCTATCCATTCCCATCAGCTGCAATCACTTGTATCCATACAACAGCAGATTACTTATATCTCGCAACTAATTACCCATCTGAAATAATTAAAAAATTCCCCAATCCAAAATCCAAAATCTAAAATCTAAAATTCCTATGCCTCTTCTTCCCTCTGATACCCCCCTATATAATCATCCCCTGCCACAAATTGAGCAGTGGCTAAAAGACCAAGGTTGTCAACAAGACGAAACACAGAGACATTGCTGGCGCGTGCAGCGGCCTAGTTGGCAAGCGGAATTGTGGCTCGATGTTGAGCAAATTGTCGTGCGATATGTCCAATCTGGGGAAAATGGACAAGATATCCAACGCTCATTTAAGTATTCTCTAAGTCGGGATGATGTAGAACAAGCGGTTTTTTCTGGGCCATAAAGGAGCGCTCAGTATATTCATCGTGAATTTTAGACGAAAGTCGATGGCGATCGCATTTAGATCAACTGTAAAATTTGTTTGGTATAAAATGCCTGACATCAGGAATCATAGCTTTACCCGTCGATAAAGGAAGGGTGAGATGAGCGATACCTACGGTGGTAAACTACGCACGTTTGGACGGAAGAAAGCAGGTACATCAAATTTTTCAAATCCGTCCCTTGTCTCACCAACAACTCCGACGCTGGCAAATCCAGTGCGAGACTTTGGTTTACCAACGAATAATATAATCCAAACAGCAACGGAGGAATCAACCAACCTTCAAGAAACCCAGTCTGCTGATGAGCAATCGTTGTTATCAGAAGCCATTCAGCAACAGTCTTTTGGTCATGACATTAGTCGTATAGCATTGCGTCGTCCCCAGACAAAACTAACGGTGGGAGAACCAGACGACAAATCCGAGCAAGAAGCTGATCGGGTGGCAAATCAGGTGATGCGGATGGCTTCTCCCGCAACCCCCAACTTTCAGCGTCAGGTAACGAAGGAAGAAGTAGAAGAGATCCAGACGCAGCCACCAGCAGAAACCATCACGCCACTGGTGCAGCAAACGGGGATGGTGCAACACAAACTTGATGATGAATCACAAACCCAGAAATTTGGTCAACCTGTAACTACTCCAAAAACGGATCAATCTGGCATAGAGCCTGATGGAGCAAATTCAGCACCTACTAATACTCAGCCAACAGAGGATGTTAGAAGTAAGGCAATCTCTCCAGTAGATACCAAACAAGAAGCCTTATCGACTCAGCCAAGTTTACCTGCACCGACTCAGGCTAATTCAGAAGCGGTTTACCCTAGCAACTCTATACCAGAGAAAAGCGGTAATGCAGTCCTTGACAAATCAGCGACAGCTGAACTTGCCAGCGTTCCTCAGCCTGGAGGGATAGCCAATGAAGTGGTATCTCCTCAAACCTATACACCGCAAACTGAAGTGGGTGAATCGCAGCAATCTCTTCCTAACCCTGCTGGACAGTTACCCCAATTAGATAAAGCAATTGACCCCTCAGCAATGGCGATCGCGGAGGCTGAACAACCACAGGAATTGCCTGAGATTCCCCAGCCAACTATGCCGGAATCGCCAGAACTTGCTCAGGCTGCTCAACAAATTATCCAAACAAAGGAGATAGAGAAAGCTGCCCTGACTCAAACAATTGAAGCTCAACAGAATTTTTTGCAACAACAAACAGAGATACAGGTTGAAGCAATTCAGGCAGCAACTCAAGGGAAAATTCAAGGCATTACAGCGGATATTGCCGCCAAGAAAGCTGAGGTTCTACAAACCTTCAGTACAACTAAAGCTAATCTGAAAGGGCAAATTGAGAACCACAAGACAAATATCCAAGCTGAAACTACTCGTGGGTTGAATTCATTACAGCAGGAAGTAGAAACTAAGCGCAAAGGGGCTAACACTACGGCTGATAATGAAGCTAAACAGGTGGAGCAGACAGGACAAACTGAAGCTACCCGTGCTACCACTTCAACAGCAGAATCGGCTACGGCAGTGAATGCAATTGCGAAACAACAGGGCGATCGCTACGGCAGTAAACCAGAGGAAAAAACTGCTGCACGCCAAGGTACTGGACAAGCTTCCGCGGAAGTAGTAGGCAAGTTAACCTCACGCGGGCAATCTTTAGCCAAAGATGCCAGAGAAGCTGCACAAAAAGCCGCACAAGAATTTCGAGCCGCTGGGCAGAAATTAGCGACTGGCGTGGGGAGTAATACCGCGCAAGTTGAAAAAGCTATCCGAGATAATGCCAATACTATAACTTCTCAATTCATTACCCAAATTACTCAACAACTGCAAAAGATAGATACGTTGCAAACAAAAGCCCTTGTATCTTTAGAAAATTTAAAGTCAAGTTCTATCTCAGGAATTAAGCAAGCTGGTAATTCAGCCGCCGCCGCGGCCAAAATATCTGGGAAGACTGCTGCAAATCAAGTAAGTCAATTTAAAATTGCTAGTCTCAACCAACTTGACAAAGGGGCACATCAAGTTGTTGAAAAACTGAATCAAGTTCCTAAAAATAAGAAAGTTAATCACAAAGCAATCGATAAATTTATTCAAGAGACAAAAGAACCATTCCAACAAACACGATTACAGTTGGAAACAGCACTTTCTTCCCAGGTTAGTGGCGCTCATAATAGTTTAAATCAGCTAGGAAGTGCTGTCTCTGCTCACTTGGATGAATTACAGCAGAAAGTGACAGGTGAAGCAGATAAGGCTAAAAACTCCTTGAGTACTGGTTTAGCTCAAGTTCCAGAGCAGGCAGCACAACAAGTACAACAATCAGTCACAAGTAATAAAAACGCTAACGAACAGTTGATTAGTCAATTTGGTGGAGGAATTGAGCAGAAAATTGATGAAGCCAAGCAGGGATGGGTTGAACAGCAGCAGAAAGTTAATAACGATATTCGTAGCAAAGTTGATGAAGGTATTAAATCGAATAAAGATGTAGAAAGTAAAGCTCCAAGTGACTTTGCCCAAGTAGCTCAGTCAGCAGCCGAAAAAGCTGCCGATCCTGGATGGCTTCAGGTTCTTAAGGGAATTGGGGAAGGAATCTTAAAAGTTTTAGTGGGATTGGCAATTTTTGTCGCTGTTGTCGCTTTAGTCATTTTTCTACTTCCAGAAGAAATAGTAGCAGCGATCGGGATAGTAGGAATTGCTGCGATCGTTGGTTTGGGCTTCCTAATCTATGGCTTTGTCACTTCCTTTATCAATCGCTGTGAAGAATTTGCAAAGGCATTACATGCCGCTGGTGTGGACGATCCGCCCTGGTACATTTATCTTGCTGCTGGTATTGCAATACCCTTTGTGTCCCTTTTAGATGCTGTTGGTATCTCACCAATCCTTGAAGGAGCGCTTAATATAAGTATTCTCACTGGGAAAGATTTGAATCTTACTCCAGAGCAGCGAGCAGAGAAAATCACCGAAGGGGTACTCACACTTGCCCTCATGTTCATCATGGGCAGAGTTTTGAAGGGTGGTAAACCTGGTGAAGTCCCAGTGGAAGTTAAACCCGGTGAAGTTAAACCCGGTGAAGTTAAACCCGGTGAAGTCAAACCTGGTGAAGTTAAACCATTAGAAACAAAACTAGGTAAGGCTAATGCTGAACGCCTCATTGCTGAATTAGGGGAAGAACGCGCAAACAAATTGGTTGAAGACTTAACTCCTGATATAGTCAACAAATTACTAAAAGACTTGACTCCAAGTGAAATTCAAGATTTTGTAAGCAAGCTTGGCAGTGAGAAATTAAAACTGTTAACCGAAAAGTATGGTAGCGAGGCGCTGAAGCACTATGGTAGTGACTTCTTTAAGGATTATAAGGGAGTAACCCAAGACACGATTAATCACCTCTTACAAAATGATGGAATTGTTAAAGGGGAGATCAAAGGCTGCCATGATAAAACTACTTTCCTGAATGAATTGAATGGCAAAGGTGAAGTTGTTTCAGAAATTCCAGATCCTAGTAACCCCGATGTTATACGTTATGAATACAAGCTTTATCAAAAAGATGCCGCAGGAAAAATTAAACAGCCACCAACACTTTCTACTGGAAAAGCAAAACTTAAAACAGTTATTCAGGATCTTGCTGGGAATCCAGACAAATGGAAAGAAATTGGAAATGCTGCCGCTGATGATTCAATTAAGAGAAAAGCTTTTCCCGCATCAGGAGGAGCCTTTGAAGGAACCGGAAAAAATATAAAAATTCGTGGATTCTACCGCCCAAATCAAGTAGACACCTTCTTTCCCAACTTTTAAGACTTATGAGTAATCTTATAAAGGATAAATTAGTAGATAGTATTGTTATTGAACTATCTCAAGATGAAGATTTATTGAAACTAATGGTTCAAATTACAGAACCAAAAGAGTTACTGATTTTAACAAGCTCACTTAACTTCTTTGGTTGGAGCGATCTGTTGTATATTGCCTCTGGTGTGGGGGATCAAGAAGGTGTTGGAGTTGACGGAACTGGCTTTCGATATCCCACTGATGAACTAGATCCAGGTGAAAAACCCTTGGAAGGAGTAGAAGTCTACAATCCTCTTGGTGAAGTTCAGTTAAGTATTCCAGCTTTTGAGCGTCTTATGCTCCGTTACTTTCATACACTAATCTCTGAAGCGAAAAAACTCAATAATCCAATAGTTGAACAACCCTGGTGGAAAGAATTCGTTGCAATCACTAAAAAAATTGAACAAAGGCTTTATGGCGCTTCTTGAACTAGTGAGGTCGCTTCTGTGGCTCTAAGCTCATATTCTGTCTGATTTCTAATGTGTAGCCAGGGATAAGCGATCGCACGTACACGAGCGCTCATCGTTTGACTTGAGGTGCGTAGTTTACCGCCGCAGGCATCGCCAATCTTGTAAAGCAGGCGTAGCTGAAAAAAGCACTCACCAAAAGCGTAGACGCGTAGTGTTGAAGGGGTCGCAGTCTGGCGGTTCCCGTCGATTGCGTTAGCGACGTTAGGAGCGTCACCCCCGAGCCCGTTGGCGCAGCCTCTCGTAGAGAACGGCTTGTCGATAGATATCGCTTACAATTAAAGTCACTCCTACTCCGACAAAAACTCATACAAATCGTTCTGCCAGCTGAAGTAGAAGCCCTAGTTCAACGCCAAATCACGCTTCGGTAAGTATCAGAACGCGATCGCAGTTCTTCTTGCAGGCATCAAACTTCTGGAACAACAAGAAGACATCTATCAAGGACGTTTATTGTAAATTTACACTTTCCCAAATCGCCGCTCTCGTTGCTGGTAGGCACACAAAGCACGGTGGAACTCTGCTCGGTTAAAATCGGGCCAGAGAGCATCAGTAATATAAATTTCTCCATAAGCCATTTGCCAGAGCAGGAAATTTGAGAGGCGCATTTCTCCACTGGTGCGGATTAATAAATCTGGGTCAGTAACTCCGGCTGTGTACAAGTGGCTCTCAAACACCTGCTCATTAATTTCATCGGGTTGTAATAGACCTTGCTGCACTTGTTTGGCGATCGCCTGACAAGCTTGTAAAATCTCTTGTCGTCCACCATAATTAGTTGCTACTGAAAACCGGATACCGCGATTATTCTTAGTTTCTTCCATAGAACGCGATATTTCCTGTTGGAGCGATCGCGGCAGGTCTTGCAAATTCCCCACAAACTTAATTTGAACATTCTCTTCGACCATTTCCCGCAGTTCTTGGCGCAAGACTCTTTGAAACAGAGTCATCAAAAAATCCACTTCTTCCTGTGGTCTTTTCCAGTTCTCTGTTGAAAAAGCATAAGCTGTCAGCGCTTGAATTCCCCAATCCTGACAACAGCGAAGTAAATCCTTAAGAGCATCTACTCCCCGCTTATGACCCATAATTCGGGGTAGACCCTGACGTTTAGCCCATCGACCATTACCATCCATAATCACCGCCACGTGCTGCGGCAATAGTTCTCGTTTTAAGTCAGTAGGCAAATCTTGCAGTTTAGTTTGTTGTGCTGTCATTTTTTATCTCGAGAAGCGGTCGATGGTAATCCGAGTAAACGTGAAACCAGTGCTAGTGTCTTCCCACCTATCCGACGAACAAAACTCAACAGACCAGGAGCAACAGCTTCCCTATCTACGTTTGGGGATAAAAGAGCCTCTAATGACTCTTTCAGCTTCCTAATCGTCAGCGGTCTATTTAGGGTTCCCCTTTCCGCTAAGGAAATAGAACCAGTTTCTTCAGATACGACGACACAAATGCAATTTTCGACCCGCTCAGTAATTCCCATTGCCGCCCGGTGGCGTGTTCCCAACTGGCGCGAGGCTGTGCGTCCCGAAAGTGGTAAAATTATACCCGATGACACGATCCGTGAGCCACGAATCAATGTCGCTCCATCGTGTAACAAAGTTTTCGGCTGAAAAATTGTCTGGATCAATTCTTTAGAAACCTCCGCATTTAGCTTTACTCCTGGCACAGAAAAATCTCGCTCATCAATTGGCCCTGTGGTTTCCACAATTAGTAAAGCTCCAATGCGGTTTTTTGACAATTCTTTAACAGCCTCAACAATTTCATCAATTACACTATCAGATTTGGGGATTGCCAGACGGTCGGGTTGAAGTAGTTGACGAAACTCGCCACGCCCCAATTGCTCCAAAAACCGCCGAAATTCAGACTGTAAAGCAACTGCCATCGCTACAGCACAACCAATCACTAACTTTTCCAGTACAAAACTGAGCAGAGGTAGTCCGAGTCTGCCACTTAGTGCTGAGGCTAGCATTAAAAGAATGAATCCCCGCACCATCCACAGTGTTCGGCGCTCACTAATGATAACTAGTATCATATATGTCAGCACCAGCACTAACACAATATCCAGAGTCCCAAGTAGCAAGGACTGTGACCACCCCAGGTTTGCCAGCCATTGCTTCCACCAATCTCTCATGACATCTGGATTACACTTTTGCCTCTAATTACATTTAGTCATTAGTCATTAGTCATTAGTCATTAGTCAGGAACTAATGACTAAGGATAAATGACTATTTCTTTAATCTTTCTGGTAGGCGATCTTGTCGAATTAAATCTTCATAAGTTTCACGTTGCAAAATTAAATTTGCTTCGCTATTCGCCACTACGACTGCTGCCGGTCGGGGCAAGCGGTTGTAGTTAGATGCCATACTGTAATTGTACGCACCAGTTCCCATAACTACGAGAATATCCCCTGATTCAGTCTTTGGGAGTAGTGCGTTTTTAATCAGAATATCTCCTGATTCGCAATGTTTACCAGCAATTGTGACTGTTTCAGTTAAAGGAAAAGACATTTTATTGGCAACAACTGCCCGATAAACTGATTGGTAAGTAATCGGACGGGGATTGTCAGACATTCCGCCATCAATTGCCACGTAGGTACGAATTTCTGGGATAACTTTCGATGAACCAATAGTATAGGCAGTAACACAAGCTGTCGCAATTAGCGATCGCCCCGGTTCACTCAGTAATTTCGGCAAAGGTAGATTTTCGGCTACACAAGCTTCTTGGATCACTTCACAAATCGCCTTTACCCACTCTTCAATGCTGGGGGGATCGTCTGATTCTGTATATTTAATCCCTAAACCGCCACCAACATTTAACTCTGTAATATTTAAACCAAACTTCGCAGCATCTCGGAGCCACTGCACCATCACAGCAGCCAAATCTTGGTGTGGTTGGCGCTCAAAAATTTGCGAACCAATATGAGCGTGTACTCCTACGCAATTCAGGGCAGATTGTTGACTAACAAAGGTAAAAACTTCATCTAAATCGTTGGGATCAAAGCCAAATTTGCTATCTAAGTGTCCTGTGCGAATGTATTCATGCGTATGACACTCGATACCGGGAGTTAGCCGTAGCATGACGCGAATAGGCAGAGGGGATTGAAAGGATGAGGGGGAATTTACTTCCCTTGCTCCCCTGCTCCCCTGCTCCTCTGCTATTTCCACAAGGGTATGTAATTCATACCAGTTATCCGCCACAATGGTGACACCAGACGCGATCGCTAAAATTAATTCTTCACGAGATTTATTATTGCCGTGGAGGTAAATTTTATTTGGACTAACACCCGCTTCCAATGCTGTGTAAAGTTCGCCCCCAGAAACTACATCTATTCCCAGTCCTTCAGAAGCAGCGATCGCACAAACTGCTAAACAATTCCAAGCTTTTGAGGCGTACAATACTTGAGATTCGCCCTTATAGTATTGCTTGAAAGCATCTCGGTATTGTTGACAAGCCGAACGCAGGGTTTCTTCATCTAAAATATATAAAGGTGAACCAAACTGCTCAACTAGGGTTGTGACATCACACCCACCAATTTCCAGGAGGTCATGATCATGAACTCTGGCAGTCAAGGGTAAAAGTTGTTGATTAGGTGATGGATTTGTGCTGGTGTCGTGCCTTTGAGGTAAATATTGACTTCCAGAATGTTGAACCCCAGTGGGGTGAGTCGATACCATAACTATAAAAGTTTTCCTTGTTCAAATTACGGGCTTTGAGTTCATCTCCCGATTCCCAGTTTACAAAGGGTTTGTAATCTTATTCAATAAATGTGATCTCATTAGACTTAGAAATTAAATTACTGACTCCTGAGCATCTCAGTGCATTGTTGGAACTGGATCAAGCTTGTTTTGGTGGTCTATGGACAATGGAAGGCTACCAAAGAGAGTTGGACAGTCCCAATAGCGATTTGCTGGGTTTGTTTTCCCCTGTCTCTAATTCGAGACTATTGGGAATGGGTTGCTTTTGGTCAATTTTAGAGGAAGCCCACATTACAATTTTGGCGGTTCATCCCGAATATCACCGTCAAGGACTAGGACAGGCTTTATTATATTCACTTATTAAGACAGCTTGCGATCGCAAAATGGAGCGAGCTACCCTCGAAGTGCGAGCTTCCAACTTGGGGGCTATATCTTTATATCAAAAATTTGGCTTCAAAACAGCAGGGCGGCGTCGGCATTACTACCAAGATAACGATGAGGACGCGCTGATTCTTTGGCTCCCAGATTTACAACACCCCAAATTTCAAGCAACTTTAGACCACTGGTATTCCATTGTCAGCGATCGCCTAGACAAATCCTCTTGGCACTTGCTTTTTTAGTAGTTAGCCATTATTAATTTTGAATTATTGGGGCTTGCGATCGGCCTCAGCAAAAAAATGCAACTTTTTTGCGCCTATTTATATTTAAATATTTTATTTAAAAAAGTAAATTAAATAAATAAAACATATATAAAATATTTGTGGTTGATATTAAAAAAAATATATGTTACATATAAATGTTTGGGATTAAGTCAAAAAACCCTTAATCTAAGCAGTCAGCTATTTGTAATAAATCCCAAAAACGCTGGTGAACTAAAGCTCCTCAGTACACTAGCAAGATAAAGGTAGTCAATAGTTAATAATTAGCCCATCAACTAAAGTCATAGCTTCAGGATGTCTATAATCTGTTATACAGGCATCTAAAAGCTTTGCCTGTGCTAAAATCAGCATACCGGCACGACCGCAGATGATGGGATAAAGCCATGTTTGAGCGCTTCACAGAAAAAGCCATTAAGGTAATCATGCTGGCCCAAGAAGAGGCCCGCCGTTTAGGTCACAACTTTGTCGGAACCGAGCAGATCCTCCTGGGTCTGATTGGCGAAGGCACTGGAGTGGCTGCGAAGGTGCTGAAATCAATGGGCGTCAATCTCAAAGATGCCCGAATCGAAGTTGAAAAAATTATAGGACGGGGATCAGGCTTTGTTGCCGTGGAAATTCCGTTTACGCCACGGGCAAAGCGAGTTTTAGAACTCTCCTTGGAAGAAGCACGCCAACTGGGGCATAACTACATTGGCACCGAGCATCTGCTGTTGGGCCTAATCCGCGAAGGGGAAGGCGTCGCAGCCAGGGTGCTAGAAAACCTCGGTGTGGATCTATCTAAGGTCAGAACCCAAGTCATCCGTATGTTGGGAGAAACTGCCGAAGTTTCACCAGGTGGTTCATCTGGGCGTACAAAAACCCCGACTCTGGATGAATTTGGCTCAAACCTGACCCAGATGGCAATCGATAATAAGCTCGATCCGGTGGTGGGACGCGCCAAGGAAATTGAGCGGGTGATTCAAATATTGGGTCGCCGGACTAAAAATAACCCCGTGCTAATTGGGGAACCAGGGGTTGGTAAAACAGCGATCGCTGAAGGTTTAGCTTCACGAATTGCCACTAAAGATGTCCCTGACATCCTCGAAGATAAACGCGTCGTCACGTTGGACATTGGTTTGCTCGTAGCAGGAACCAAGTACCGGGGTGAATTTGAAGAACGCTTGAAAAAAATCATGGATGAAATCCGCTCGGCGGGTAATGTCATTCTCGTGATTGATGAGGTACACACCTTAATTGGTGCGGGTGCAGCCGAAGGTGCTATAGACGCAGCGAATATCCTTAAGCCAGCTTTGGCCAGAGGTGAGTTGCAGTGCATCGGTGCTACAACCCTAGATGAATACCGGAAGCACATCGAGCGAGATGCAGCCCTAGAGCGGCGTTTCCAGCCAGTGATGGTTGGTGAACCGACAGTTGATGAAACAATTGAAATTTTATATGGTCTGCGCGAACGCTACGAGCAACACCATAAACTGAAAATCTCCGACGAAGCATTGGTAGCGGCGGCGAAGTTATCAGATCGTTACATTAGCGATCGCTTCCTCCCAGATAAAGCCATCGACTTAGTTGATGAAGCTGGTTCTAGAGTGCGCTTGATTAACTCCCAACTGCCACCCGCAGCCAAAGAGTTAGACAAAGAACTGCGTCAGATATTAAAAGAAAAAGATGACGCGGTGCGCTCTCAAGACTTTGACAAAGCTGGAGAACTGCGCGATCGCGAAATGGAAATCAAAGCCGAAATCCGCGCGATCGCTCAAAGCAAGACCAATGCAACAGGCACAGAAGGTGAAGAACCTGTAGTTACAGAAGAAGACATTGCCCATATTGTCGCTTCCTGGACTGGAGTACCGGTGAACAAACTCACCGAATCTGAATCTGAAAAGCTGCTGCACATGGAAGACACCTTGCATCAGCGTTTAATAGGTCAAGATGAAGCTGTGAAAGCAGTTTCACGGGCAATCCGTCGCGCTCGTGTTGGTTTGAAAAATCCCAATCGACCCATCGCTAGCTTTGTCTTCTCTGGGCCTACTGGTGTGGGTAAAACCGAGTTGGCGAAATCCTTAGCTGCTTACTTCTTCGGTTCCGAAGAAGCGATGATCCGCTTAGATATGTCCGAATACATGGAGCGTCACACCGTCAGCAAGCTGATTGGTTCCCCTCCAGGTTATGTTGGCTATAACGAAGGTGGTCAGCTAACCGAAGCCGTGCGGCGGCGTCCTTACACCGTGGTGTTGTTCGACGAAATCGAAAAAGCCCACCCCGATGTTTTCAATATGCTGCTGCAAATTTTGGAAGACGGTCGGTTAACTGATGCCAAAGGTCGCACGGTAGACTTCAAGAACACCTTGCTGATTTTAACTTCCAATATTGGTTCTAAGGTAATTGAAAAAGGCGGTAGCGGTATCGGCTTTGAATTCTCCGAAGATGCCAGCGAGTCAACTTACAACCGGATTCGCTCTTTGGTCAACGAAGAATTGAAGCAGTACTTCCGTCCAGAGTTCCTCAACCGACTCGATGAAATTATCGTCTTCCGTCAGTTGAACAAGCCGGAAGTGACCCAAATCGCCGAAATTATGCTCAAGGAAGTATTTGGTCGTCTGACGGAAAAGGGTATCACCTTAGAAGTCACAGACCGCTTCAAGGATCGTTTGATCCAAGAAGGTTACAGTCCCAGCTACGGCGCAAGGCCATTACGTCGGGCAATTATGCGCCTGTTAGAAGATAGCCTAGCAGAAGAAATTCTGTCTGGTCGTATCAAAGATGGCGATACAGCCCTTGTTGATGTGGATGAAAATGGCATTGTCCAAGTTAGTTCTCAACAGCGCCGGGAATTATTACCCCAAGGTGTTGAGTAAGATTTAGGGTTTGGGATTTAAATCTCAAATAGAAAATTAGAAAACGGTAGAGTATTTATTGCTCTACCGTTTTTTTCGGTCTGCGTTAGTATATCGTTCACTAAACCGCTTTGAATTATAGCTTAGTAGTAGAATTAGTATACAACATGAGCCAAGGAGCAAGAACGTGCAAAGTATACTTTTAAGCAGCGAAGAAGTTGGACGACGTGCGAAAGAATTATATGAAAATAGCATTCGTCAAGAAGTAGAACGAGAGGAAAACATCGGGAAAATGGTGATTATCGATATAGAAACAGGTGAATACGCAATTGATAAAACAGGCTTAGAATCGGCACGATATTTACGTAATAAAAACCCATTAGCTCGACTTTTTGGCATTCGCATTGGTTACAAAGTTGCTGTTTCCTTCTGTGGTTTTCTGGAGCGTGATTCATAGTAATTTCTGGTATTGTCAAGGATGCACACGCAACTGTTAATGTAGAATTTAGACTGCCAAATATACCAGATTTTACGATTGAATTTGTTATAGACACAGGTTTTACAGATTACCTTTGTCTACCACCAGAAGCAGTTGTTTTGTTGGGTTTGCCTTTCCTGTATGAGCTACCTGCAAATCTAGCTGATAATAGTTGGGTAGATATACGAGTACATGAAGCCGTTATTATTTGGAATGGCGAAGAAAGGGTAGTTAATGTACTTGCGACAGGAAAGCGACCTTTATTAGGAACTGCTTTACTTGATGAGCATGAACTTGTCATACAGTTTATCGAGGGCGGTTTAGTAACAATTGATGAATTGTAGTTGCTTTGTGGATATATTGACTTTCTATCAATAGCAATGAGAATTATTAAGCCAAGGATTTGAATAGGATTTAAAATTTTAGCTTTATCGTTACCATGTTAAATTGATCTGATAAGCACTAAAAAGTGTTTCAAGTTATGACCTTCAGTGACGTAGTTGAAGCAATTAAAAGTCTTTCCAGTGAAGAAAAGAAAAGTTAGAAATTCAACTGTTATTGCAGCAATATCTACGGGAAGAAAGGCGTGAAGAGATTTATCAAAATTTTCAGGCAGCGCAGGTAGAACAGCAAAATAGTGAACTAAAGTTTTCCTCAAATATCGATGAACTGAGACAACTGATAGAAGAGTAATGTTAAAGGTAAGTTTCAGTTCTTCATTTAAATGAGCAGATAAAAATCAATATTCAAAAAACGGTAGAAGACAAAACTTATCTACCGTTTTTTTGTTTTCTACTAATATGACAAAAACACAAACAGCAGATGAATTTAACCTTATCCTTTATACCATTTTTGCTTCGGTGTTAATTATGCTCCCTCTGCGGGAAAACTGAGAATAGGCGCTTAAGTCGCTGCAAGCAGTTGAGTAAGAGTAAAGCAGAGTATGGATAACAGTTTACAGATTGACAATGTTCAAAGCTTTGCAGAAGTAATAAGTAATAACGATAACCTTTGGAATTTTTTAGTTGGAAGAGAAGTTATAAATTTTTCGGGAATACGAGGAAGAATTATCTTATTGTGCGATAGAGGAAAAGGATCACAAATACGTGTAGATTTACGAATTACTGTAATAGACTCTGCTGGAGCTAGAGATTGTGTCAGATGCAAATTCTTCAGAATAGAAGAATTTATTAGCGAATTCAATAAGATAGATCCGCCTTTTTGTTCTGAAGAAATTCTTCTATTAATGCAAGCGAAAAACCTAGAGAGAGAAAGATATAAAACAGAAATACGAAAGGAGGAAAAACGTGAATTAGAAAAACAGGAAGCAAAAAGAAAGGAAATAGCGAGACGAAGGGTAGAAAAGCAAGCTTTACTTATAAGGTTAAAAGAACAATTTGAGCAAGATTTTCTCAATGCTGAGAACTTATATCAAACTAAATATACTGAACACATATCATTTCAACAGTACCAAGCTGAAAAGTTAAATTATGTACAATCTTGGGTAAAAGCTAACTTGAATTCCTCACCTGACCTTGAACAAGCAGCAGCAATTGGTGCTGTGGAAGATCATATACAAGTAGTAGCACGGGCTGGAAGTGGCAAAACTTCAACATTGGTCAATCGTGCTTTATTTTTACAAAAACATTGCGGTGTTACACCCAATGAAATATTAATTTTAGCTTTCAATCGCAAGGCTGCGGAAGAAATACGAGAGCGCCTTACTCTAGAATTACAAAGCTCTATTCCTCATGTAATGACTTTCCATGCATTAGCTTATGCTTTAGTTCATCCAGAAAAAAGCATTCTTTTCAATGAACCAGATGGACAACAGAACAAAGCCCAAGCTTTACAGACTGTAATTTATGAGTATCACCGCAAGCCAGATGTTTATGAAAAAATTCGCGTTTTGATGATGGCGAACTTTCGTGAAGACTGGGAGCGCATCGCTTGGGGTGGTTATGATAAAAGTCCTGAAGAAATGTTGCGTTACCGTCGCTCATTGCCAAGAGAAGGGCTTGACGGAAACTACTACAAGTCTTTTGGTGAGAAAGTAATTGCAAATTTTTTATTGGAACACGACATTACATACAAATACGAGCGTAATTTTTGGTGGAATGACATTAATTATCGCCCTGATTTTACGATTGTTACTGGAGAAAATCAGGGAATAGTGATTGAATATTTTGGACTAGAAGGCGATCCAGATTACGATCTCATGTCGGAACAAAAGCGAGAATATTGGCGAAATCATCCTAACTGGCATTTTGTAGAATTATCCCCCACAACCCTCAGATTTGAGGAAGTAGAAGGTTTTTGTGCTTTACTCAAGCGATGTCTTGAAAGTTATGGTAGAAAGTGCGATCGCTTGACTGAAGACGAGATTTGGACAAAAATTAGACTTAGAGTTATAGACCGTTTTACCAAAGTAGTAGAAGGATTTATCCAGCGTTGTCGCAAACTCTCCCTCACTTCAGAAAAATTAGCCTCTCTCGTTGATAATCATAAGTGTGCTAGTGATGTCGAGCAGCGTTTTTTGGAGCTTGCACAAAAGTTTTATCAGTCCTATTTGCAACAGCTTCAGGCAACAGGCGAGGATGATTTTGATGGACTGATGCAAAAAGCTGCCGCAATTATCGCATCAGGACAAACTGTATTTCGCCGTAAATCTGGCACTGGCGATTTAAAGTGTCTTCGATACATACTGATTGATGAATATCAAGATTTTTCAGAACTTTTCCACCATTTAATAGAAGCAATTCGACAACAAAATCCTCAAGCACAATTTTTCTGTGTTGGTGATGACTGGCAAGCAATTAATGGTTTTGCTGGTTCTGACCTTCGCTTTTACCAGAATTTCGCGGAGTTTTTCCAGCCTTCGCAAAAACTCAATATAGCTACTAATTACCGTTCTGCTACTTCAATTGTCGATATCGGTAATACATTGATGCATGGATTGGGTACTCCTGCACGCGCCCACAAAACCATATTTGGAACGGTTGAAATTGCTGATATGGGACAATTTAATCCAAATCTAAACGAGCAAAAAGATCATCCAGGAGACAATATAACACCTGCTATATTACGCTTAGTAAATAAAATTATTAAAGATGGTAAAACTGTGGTTTTACTAAGCCGAAAGAATAGTTTACCTTGGTATGTAAATTATGGTAAAGGTAGCTCAAAAGATAAGGTACTCGACAACTTCTTAAACTTGGTACGCTCCTACCTTCCTGAAGAATCAAAAAAGGCTGTAAGCATATCAACCGCTCACAAGTATAAAGGTCTTCAGAATGATGTAGTTATAATACTTGATGCTGTCCCTCGTTGTTACCCATTAATACACCCTGATTTGATGTTTAGCCGTGTTTTGGGTGATAGCATTGAGCAAGTAGTTGATGAGGAGCGTCGTCTTTTTTACGTTGCCTTAACTCGTGCAGTAGAGCATTTATTTATTCTCACAGAAACCAAAAACTTCTCACCTTTCCTTGAAGAATTAAAAAGTAGGAAAAGAATTAACTTACTTGATTGGTTAGATTATCCGCCTTTTGTTGGAAACATACAGTGCATTACTGTTAAAGTGGGTAATCAGGCTAGAAAAGGTGGAAACGGCACTTATGCAATCAAACATTTACTTAACGCTGAAGGCTATACCTGGAGGACAATTGAATGGTCAGCTTGGTGTTGTACCTATCCTGCACAGGATTTTTCAATCCAACAATATTTTGATAACGCTCAGTGGATTTCTAGCGCTTGTGGAATCGAGGTGCGATTTTATGACGATTTAGAGAATATGCTGGCAAAGTATCTTGTTGATCAAGGAGAATATACTCCCATCATTAACAACATTCCTAAAGCCGATTTAGAAATAAAGTTTTAGCTTAATTCATCAGATAAAAACAGAAAATTTCTGTTATCTTACCTTTTTCAACAGAAAAATTTAAACCTCCAGGGCTAGGTTCTTCAACTATGTAATTTAAATTGGTAACTTTACCATCTTGGGATATTTCAGTTTTTCCATAGGTTATAATCACTCTTGATTGTCTGTCACCTACTTTTACACCATCTATGGTGGAATATTTAGAACTAGTTGCTTTGATTTGATAAACAGTAAAGTTACCTGGTTTAGCACCTTCATCTAAATCAACTATGATGCCTGCATATTTCAGAGTACGAACTTTACCAATAGCAGCTATAAAGCCATTTTCTATTTTTACAGGTTTACCTAAAATTTTTCTGACTTGCGTCTCGGACATAGAAAGTTTCACTCCACCTATTCCTAGACGTTCAATAGTTATTCCTGTTGATTGATTATTCGTATTCTGAGAAATTTGATAGTTAGCGGTGGTAGCATTTACTTGACTATGGGTGTAGCTAGTCAAGGGAATAACAAAAGTAGCGATGCCTACGGCAATCTGCGCCAACACCAACGAAATTTCTCTTAACATAATTACATACTCAACTATTTTATAGTTACTAAGCTCTCATGTCAGCCTGTGTATCAGTTTTATCACATGCTTTCTGGCATGTCTTTATCTTCAATTGACTGATTCTGAATCAGATATGAAGTGCCTTTAAAATGGGAGAATATCAAGAATCATTGGGAGGAATCAATCGTCATGAGTGTGATAGTTGCTAAGTGGACGATTGACGAATATCACCGGATGATTGACGCTGGCATTTTGAGCGATCGCAAAGTTGAACTACTTAAAGGAGAAATTGTCGAAATCTTCGCAGAAGGAGAGCCTCACGCTTATAGTAGTGGTGAAGCTGGTGACTATCTAGCAAAGTTATTGACTGGACGAGCTAAAATTCGTCATGCTAAACCAATTACCCTACCCAACAACTCTGAACCCGAACCAGATATTGCCATTGTTCAACCTTTAGGACGCGAGTATCGACAGCATCATCCATATCCAGAAAACATTTTCTGGTTGATTGAGTATTCTAACTCTAGTTTAGAAAAAGATTTAGAGACAAAAAGCAAAATATATGCAGAAGCCGGTATTTTAGAATATTGGGTTGTTAATCTAAAAAAGTTACATCTGATAGTGTTTCGAGAAATCTTAGATGGAGAATACGCAACAAAACTGACATTAGCTGGGGGAACAATTCAACCGCTTGTATTCCCAAATGTTTTTGTTGCTGTGGAACAAATTATTAACAGCTAAGAGAATTTACAGCCTTTCGAGACGCGATAAATCGCCGTCTCTACAAGTATTTTGTTGCTCATTCTGAACTATATTGTGGTATGGGGTTCATATTTGTTGATAATTTTACTCAATCGAAATCCTTGCCTACTAAGGTTTGTATCTTACCAAGCAAGGATTATTTAGGACTTGTCCCTATACCGTAGCCATTGTTTTTAATACAATCCTACCCAAGACAATAAATTTTCCCACCAAGAATATCTCAAATTACCGACACTCAGCTTCATTTTGTTACGAATATCTTGGATTTTCCAGTTGGTTAGTTTAGCTAAAGTTTGGGCTTCTTGCTCAAAACGCTTTGGCAAAGACCGCTTATATTCTCTACCCGCCTGACATTTGAGTTCCCCTTGGAACGGATGTTGTAAAACATAACGCCCTTGGAAAGATTCTCTGTTGGCAGTTTGTTGAAATATCAAGTCTTCAGGGAATTTGTCGCGGGTGTAGCGGACATGCAGCCGAGAAATGAAGACATTATTACTTCTGGGAAAGGGACGACGAAAGCTGGGGCTGACTGGCACATCGCTTGCAGAATTATCATCTAGCCAAAATACGCCTGCTTGCTTGAGTTCTTCTGGGGTTAGGGGTTCAGCAGAACAAGGATCGCAACTACTCATATCCCAAGCGTATTCTAAAAAACCAACTTTCCTGTCTTCTTTGGTGTAGGCAGTTTGAAACATGGATTTGTAGAATTCTCCAAATTCTTCTTTGACAAACAAGGGAATATTCTCGTTGGAGGGTATTTTCACAGTCCGGTAGTTGGTGATTTCTGCCTGTCCTTGAGGTGAGAGAATGTAGACAATCAAATCCTGCTCTTTTGTGGCATTGATCATACCCAAACGAATTGGCAGCATGAATTTAGGCGATTGGTAGGAAATTTGTAGCGGACGGAGGAACTGGTAGCCAGATTGCTCGAATTTATCTAAGTTAACTTTGGCAACAAAGAATTTCATTGAGGAGCGAATATAAGGCTGAAGTAACTGTTTCGCACCTCTGGGAATTTTGTAGCCATTGCGTTTGAGCCAAGTTTCGAGTCCACCAGATTCTTTTGCGCTGAGGATCACAATGTCATATTCGCCAACATTGAAACGAGCTTCGACTGTTACACCTAAACTAGCATTGCCCCTTGCATTCCCAGCCTCACTTCTGGCGGCAGATGGCGCTGGTACTGCATCCATCCGATCGTAATTACCTATTGGGGCACAGGGATCTGAGTCAAAATATTCTACCAATCGCGGCGCACTAAAAGCATCTAGGCGCTCGATAATCTTGGGTTCAGTCACGTGAACTTGTTCTTTTTGCAGCACCGTTGGCACTGGTATTACTATTGCAAAATCTTTGACTTCGCCTTGAAAGTCGTTTGCCATTGTTAGAACAGTGCGATCGCCATCGCGCGCCATTACCACCTGAGAAGCTTTGTTATACAGTTTTGTATCAGCCTTGGCTACATAAAATCCACAAAATGCCCAAGCTGCGGGTGCAAACCACAAAACAGCTACAATTGCTAACAATAATGGTGTTAAAAGTCGAAAAAACTTCATTATTTTATACCTCTAATTTTTTAGTGCTGAGTAAGAAATTCACCTCTGCTTTCTCATCTCCCTCTTGCCAAGCAAACCTCGGCGCTAACCAGAGAACATCTAGCAAGATGCTTAAAGGTGCAAGGGCAAACAGCGCCCAGAAAACTGCTGTGGAAATAAAGAAATAATTTCGCAAGATAAAGGTTAATCCAGCGATGCAGATTGCCCAAACTACACGCCCAATTCGGGAATTAGGGATCGATCGCGGATCTGTAATCATAAATAGGGCGAACAGCAGCAAAGATCCACTCATCAATCGATGCCAGTAAACATCCCAAGTCCAACCCAGCCAGAGGTTGCGAATGGCTTCTAGCAAAGAGTAAGAACCCAAAAAAGCTGCTGTGGTGTCCCAACGACCAACGCGCTGCAAAATCATGCCACCAGTGCCGAAAAATAATAGCCCATACCACCACTCTTCACCCCATTGTCCCGGCGAAACCCAAGCATCGGGGGTGAGAATCAAGGCAGATATGATGCCAAAGTTGGCGGGATTGAAGAAATGCTTATCGCCGACTTGGAAAATAAATTTGCTGGCGATCGCAAGAACTGCCGCGATCGCCATTGTCGTCCAATGATCAGCCCGCAACAGCAAACTGAGTCCCAGTGAGGTAATTAAAGCACTGCGAAGATTAGTTACTTCTTCTTTCCCTACTAACCATGACAATATCCATTGGGTTGCAAGACTTGTGGCGATCGCTACCCCAATCAATTCTGGTCGCAGCGTCCAATCTCGTGTACCGATTCCCAAGACTAAGAACAAGCCGAGAAATAGAATTTGATAATCTCGTATATCTTTGAGCAACATTAATCTGTAAATTCCGGGATTACCCGTAGATTTCTCATCAATTTAGACGAGAGTTCGCTGTAATAACATTGCTGTTACAGATTTTGTTACAAAATAAGATAGTTAAGTCTAAAAGTCCCCAATTGTTATAGATATATATTGGGATATAGATTTCAAATTAGACAGTTTTGAGAAATGAATGTATAAAATTTCTTGAAAGCTACGGAAATACTCAAGATGCAATTTGCACCTCTATTCCCAATTTTCTACCGCATTCTTCAGCCGAGTTTTCCCAACTGTCTTTGGCGTGGAAATTCTCAGACTAAAGCGATCGCACTCACATTCGATGATGGGCCACATCCCCAATACACACCTGAAGTCTTAGCTGTATTAGATCGTTACAAGATTACAGCGAGTTTTTTTTGGTTGGGTGTTTGCGTCAACCGTTCACCAGCCATTGCAAAAGCGGTTAGCGATCGCGGACACTGGATCGGATTGCATGGCTACGATCATCGCTCTTTTCCCTTACTTTCCCCAAATGACTTAAAGGAAACTTTAGAAAAAACCCAAGCTGCTATCTGCAACGCCTGCAATCTGCAACCCGAACAAGTGCGAGATGTCCGCCCTCCCAATGGTTTATTTACACCTGCTACTTTAAAATTGTTCTTTGAGTGGAATTACCGCCCAGTGATGTGGAGCGTTGTACCAGAAGATTGGGTACGTCCAGGTGTAAGCACTGTGATCGAGCGAATTATGCAGCAGGTTAAAAATGGTTCAATAATTGTTTTGCATGATGGTGCTTGCGGTGGACAAGATGTTGCTGCCACAATTCAAATTCTCATTCCGCAACTACTACAACAAGGTTATGAGTTTGTGAGCATTGATAATCTGTGGCAGCAAGCCTAAGAGCATACTTTAGTATTAGCCTGTCAAGTTAAATTAAAGTTTATCTGCGATTACGACATTGCAGTGGGTAGCGCTTACCCCGCCATGTCGTCCAACCATCTGCGATTTTAGTATGACTGTTGTATTTGAGATACCAGTTATCTTGTTCTGCACCTAAATAACGAATACCTAAATCCTGTCTTTTTGTGCTGGAAAAACGTTTTCCTAGAGGAACCCACGCACTACCATTATCACTAAACCGTCCGACGAGACGGACACCAGAAGTCGTAGAGCAAACATCACCACTACAAGTAGTTTGTGGATCATCGACTACTTTCCACTGCATTTGGGCTGGTCTACCGTCAATATTACAATCCCAGAGACCAAAGAACCACTCACCAGCTATTTGACTGGCTTTAGCATGACTAGATACTAATACTAAACTTGCAGGAACAATTGCCAAACCCAAAAGCCATTTTGTAATGTTTTTCATAATGCTTTCCCAATACCTTAAGCTAATTTTTACTTTCTATTCACTTATATGTATCAGCATTGCTGTTTATGCAGATAATTAAAGCATTAAGATTTAATATTTTTTTCATGTTCAAGACTTTTGATGCGTTTTGTAGAGTCCAACTACTAGTCTGTCAAATTCATTTTGACAGACACGATGAATAAGAGACGCGATAAATCGCCGTCTCTACAGTGAATTTATCCATGAATTATTTATTGATAGACTATTGAGAATATCAGCCTTTGCTGGCTGATACTCTAGCGGCTTGTGCTAACTCCTAAAGTTGATGTGTGGCTAGAAAAGCTTCAACTTCAGCATTTGTAGGTTGAGAAGCGATCGCACCTGCTTTAATGGTAGTCAGCGCTCCAACAGCACTGGCATAGGTGACAATGCGTTTTGCGATTTCTGCATCCCGCAAGCTGTGGATACCATACTGACTCAACTGATGGATAAATCCTGCCAAAAAGCTATCTCCTGCACCAGTTGTATCAACTACAGGAATGGAAAACGAGGGTAATTTGCCTTCGTTCTCACCCAGACAATAAGTGCAACCGTTTTCCCCATCTGTCACCAATACCCCTTCAATGGAAGCTAGACGATAAGTGATGGCTCCGGGATCTGCGGTTTCAAATAGCCATTCCGCTTCTTCTTTGGAGAGTTTCAGAAAATCAACTCGCTTAAATAATTCTGGAATTTTTTGATGGGCAATGTTTGGTTCATCCCAAAATACAGGACGCCAGTTGACATCCAACACAATTTTTAAGTCGTAATGTTCTGCTAACTCTAAAGCGCGGTGAATTGCCTCTTCACTTTCAGGATAGGCTAATTCCAAAGTACCCAAAACCAGAAAATCTGCCTCTTGAAACAATGAATTTGGCAATTGTTTAGCTTGCAGGCGAGTATCGGCAAATTCAGAAGTATCATACTGACCAAATCCGGCGAAGGTGCGATCGCCAGCCAGATCCCGTGTAACATAAACTTGCCGCGTTGGCGCTGTGGGATGGCGTTGTACCCCCGTCGTTTCTACACCTACATCTTGTAATAGCTTGACCAATGCATTCCCTGGTTCATCTTCGCCAACAGCTCCAATAAATCCCGCTGATGTACCCAACTTGACTAAAGCACAGGCTACGTTAGCTGGTGCCCCTCCTGGGTAGGGAGTCCAAGATTTCACTTCTTCCAGCTTTAGCCCCAATTGATCGGCTAAACAATCAAACAAAATTTCACCAAGGCACAAAACACGGGGATTGCTCATCTCATTTTAAATTTTAGATTTAGATTTGGGATTAGGAATTTACAGTATAAAATCTACAATGATTTTTGCTAATCTGTCGCCAGTCCTTAATAGAATTAAATGGCAATTTTTACTACCTATATAATATGTACATGCTTTTAATCTCACTTATTTCAGCTAAGTGCTTAGACGACATTTTCGTTTTATTGAGCTATATTTATTACTTTCAAGACTGAGTGTTTTATCTGGATGCTAACTTGAAATCCAAAGAAAATATTGACAATCTTATTACTGCTAACACTTGAAACCCCTACCAAGAAAAGAATCTTCTAGAATTAGAAAGAGCGATTGAGTACATATACCAAGGGAGGATAGAAATAGTCATGGCTGGTGGCAAGTCTGAGACCCCCGTTAGTCTGTCAGACAGAGAACTGCAAATTATCGACTTAGTAGCCGCTGGCTTAACTAACCAAGAGATTGCAGGAAAACTGGAGATTAGCAAGCGTACAGTTGATAACCATATCAGTAATATTCTCACCAAGACCGAGACAGATAATCGAGTAGCCCTTGTCCGCTGGGCTTTACAGTGGGGCAAAGTCTGTTTGAACGATGTCAATTGCTGTACTCTGCCTAACCAGATCGAATAAACGATTTACTAGTAGCAACGTAATTGCTTTGGTCTGGTATAGTTACAAGCCAATTTTGAGTTTTACTGATTTTCCCATCTTCACGCCTAAGTTTTCAGTGTGAACACTCTACCAAAAGTTCCGAGTCCTTCACTCAGCTGGAGTTTATGTTAGTGGAGCCAGCTGACCCTCGGACTCGGAAACTATAAATATCAGAATTTCTTTGCAAATTCAGCAGAAAATAGGTAGGATTGTGGGCTGGGGATAAACACACGACAGCCGCATCATCAGACCAGCCGTACAGAATTTGGAATGAATTCTGTTGCGATCGCAACTAAACATAAGCGAAGTAGCTAGCCGTCAGATTCAATCCTGTAGAACCTTGAACAATTGCAATCAACTCATCGGTTGAATTGAATGCCAAATTGTTATTTGTGTCTAGGTAGATAGCAGTACCAGATACGCTAGAGATAGGAGATGCTCTCAGCAGATACCGATTTGCTGCTCCTTTCAATTGAATTTTGTCTTGACTTGAGTTGAAGTCTTTAATTAAAGCATAGTCAGTCAAACCGGCATTGGAATTATTGCCGTCATTGTAGAAGACATTTGTCGCATCCCCAACGACAAATCTATCTACACCAATTCCGCCAGTCAATTTATCAATTTCCCCTAATCCAGGTGCAAGGGGACTACCAGGCCAAACACCGATAAGGATATCGTTTTCAGACCCGCCATTAAGTACGTCATTGCCGGGGCCACCCTGTAGACTATCATTGCCCTCCTCACCATTGAGGATATCATTGCCGACATTCCCATCTAACGTATCATTGCCTGCTCTGCTATTCAAAGTGTTGTTAACACTATTACCAAAGATGAAGTTGTTAAAACTGTTACCTGTACCATTGATTGTTGTCGTGCCTGTTAAGGTGAGGTTTTCGACGTTGGTTGGTAAGGTGGTAGTCACAGAGGCAGTCAGAGTATCGGTTATGGTTGTTGTAACAGTTTTGGTTGTACCAAGGCTGGCATTGGTGGGAGAGGTCAAAGTTAGAGTAAAGGTTTCATTGGCTTCATTAATGGAATCATTGAGAATCGGGATATTAATGACTTTACTTGTGTCTCCTGGATTGAAGGTAAGAGTTCCTGCGGTGCTGGTATAGTCTACACCTGCTGTAGCTGTACCGTTGGCAGTGGCATATTTAACGGTAATGATTTGGGTGCTGGCGTTGGAGAGACTAACAGTATAAGTAGCGTTTTGAGGAGTGGTGTAACCTTCGACTATCGTCTGTTTAGCACTCAGGTTGATGGATGGAAAATCATCATTAGTAATGGTTCCAGTTACGCCTGTTGTAGTGCTGATAGTATAATTGATGCCTGTTGCTAAAGTTAAAGCAACGGTTTCATTACTTTCAACAGTCGTGTCTGCTGTCGGGTTAATAGTCAAAACTCCCGTACTTGCACCAGCGGCAAAGCGAATAGTTCCTGCGGTTCCATCAAAACTTACTGCACCGCTTTGAGTGTAGTCTATATTGAAGGTGGCTGTACCAGCAACGTTATACTTCACGGTTAAGGCATCGCTAGTGCTTCCAGTTCTGGTGAAGGTGTAGACTAGGTTGGTGGTTCCATCTTCATTGACGCTACTTGGAGATACGGCTAGAGCGATCGCAGGAATATTATTAGTGATAATACTACCACTGATAAAGTACTGCCCTAAACTGCCGTAATCTGTATAGCCAGTAGAAAGAGGATTTCCTTTGCCCACACCATCAATTTTCAGGTAATAAGTTCCAGCCGCAACACTTGTTGTGATATTTGCAGATAGTAGGTCTGATGGATTAGACGATGCAATTAAGACACCAGCAGAATTGTATAGCTCTGCCAAAATGTCTAGGTTTGGGCCCTGACTAAAGGGATTCACTGTCAAACTAATGGAACCAGCACCCGTGACAAAACTATAGAAATCTATATCTGTATTACGTTCAATGATGCCACTACCACTCACAGATGTACCAGAAATGCTCAGTGGCTTTGCTGTAGCAATTGTATCACCAGAATCATCGGCTCGGTAGCCAAACCCGTTTTGGGTCGTAATAATTTGTAAATCATCTTGAAGATTATTAGCAGAAGTATACTCACCTTTGCTCCACTGGACTAGGTTTTGGTAGTACCCTACTCCCATAATCGGTGCCCAGCCAGTATCCCCACTACCGTGTCCATAGTAGTATTCTTCCTGGGGGGTAATTCGTCCATCGTGGTCAAGTCCCAGAGTATGACCTACTTCATGAGAAATGGCATCAGCCGTAGATTTTTCGTCACCATTACCCAATTGTTTATTAAAAACATAAGCGGGAGTATCACTATCCCAGTTGAAAGAACCAACATAGGCGACTCCTCCGGCTGCACCACCATACCAATCGTAACTGCTACCACCAATCACAACACGCACACCCCAGCGAGTATCGCCACTACCGCTGTTAATCAAATCATTGATATTTGCTGGAGCCTGGGTTGTGACATTAACATTAAACGGGCTGAAATCCTCAGCAACGCGCTGCCAGATATATTGAATTGTTTCAAGTTCAGCTGAACTAAAGGACGCTGTATTATCGTCAAAGTCAAAAGCGGGAGTAATGATATCAGCCCCACCTTTGTAGCTTGTGTTCCAGTAAGTACCAGAGGTGGTATGCCCGTTAAAATCTAAATAAATTGTCTGGTTAGCTCCTAGTAAGCTGTTTAGGAAGAAAGTTTGAGACAAATCTAAAGCAGCTGATACACTCGCTACTGACTGTTGCTGTTGATTTTTGACTAGCTTTGGATCGACTGGAGGAATTGTACAGAAGGAGTGAGAACTCTCTACATTAGAGACTGAATTAGCAAAAATCGTCTCTTTATTTGTATTCTTGCTGACAGCATAAGTCCGGTTCGTATTTCCCAGAATATTGTTGCTAACTAACTCAACTTGGGGAAGTTGACTAAAATCGCTAGCTTGCAATTGCGATCGCACAGTTTTTGCAACGGTACGATCGTATTGTGTACCGAAGGCAATATCGAACAAATCCCAGAAGTTTTCTAAACTAGAAAAAGCACCCAGTTGATTGGATGTCAGCGTGAAAAAGGGTTTTATTAAATTGCTCATGAAATTTATTATTTACGTAATGTACAAATTGACGGTTATGTGAATTATGAAAATTAGATATCTCCAGAAATTAAATATGCGTTACCCATAACCCTTGTAGAGACGTAGCAGTACTACGTCTCTACGTTCTTTTTCGGAGATGTCTATTAATCAATCGTTTCTGGCTGTTAGCGACAACTCTCAAATAGGTAGCCTAAAACAACTTAACTGATCAATTCAGTCAAACAACTAAACTCATCAATTAAGTTACGATTGACTAGGCAATTTTTGGCTACTACGAACCAAGTACTTTCTCTTTGAGATCATGTCTGAGCCATCAATTAAATTTATGACGACTCCATATTTTCTATTATTGGGATTCCTAGAAGTTTTTTAGAAATGGCTCAAATTTATACAACACTTTGATCAGATGGCTTTGTTAATAGCACTTTCTCAGTTTCGGCACCAAAAACTGCTGCTAGATCAGGGCTAGCGATCGCAATAGCACTTCCATGAAATTCACGGATAATCACATTCATGATACACCATGCCTAATCAGAGAAATCAATTAACTCAAAAGCTTTATTAAACTCCTTAATAAAGTCTTGCAGATTGTTTTAGTCAAACATACTCAGTCATCCATAAGGATAGGGCAAACGACACATCTAAATATTGACAAGCCTGGATAAGAGTGTAATTTGCCAAACCCAGTTCAGATATGACTTTGAGGAATTAGATATCCCCAGTTGCAGTAATAATAATTATTAGGAGGCAACAATTCAGTGGTGTAAGCGTTACATTTGAAAGAAATCTATGTTGCCCCATCGGCTTTGGGAGTAGTGTTCCAATGAATACTTCCGCTTCTTTTCAGGGTAGCTCGTCTCCCTTTGAATTTTTCAACTTTGATTTTACGACACCTGTATCTGAGAAAATTCCGAGTCTTGAAGACCAATCTTCAGACTTTCCGCAACCCACACAAGACGCCGACTTACTCAGACAGCTATCGTTTATTCCAGGGTTGAAAGAAATTTTGATGTTGCGGCAGGTTCATGCCCTAGAACATGCTACTGTTTGGGTTCTTAGCGAATCAAAAAGTGCCTATCCTGCTAGAGGAGAATCTACTAATGTTCAACTAGATAATGAGCTATTAGGCGGTTTGTCTACTGAACATGGATTCTACCTCTATGGTGAGGTAAATATTAGTGATTTGCGGCGTGCAGTCACACTTGCTCGACATCGCATCACCAGCGGAGAATGGGATTTGGCTGTACATCCCCGTTGTGGCACAAATTTATCAGTAGCAATGCTCTTGACGGCTGGACTAGCTGTGGGTGTGCATCTGTTGCTACCATTTCGACCAATCGAGCAACTTATAGGTTTGGGGTTAGCAGCAACGACAGCCGCAGAACTCGCGCCTGATTTAGGTTCTATGGCACAGCGTTACCTAACAACTGCCATTCCTTTTAACCTAGCAATTGAAAATATTACCCGTACACGCGACGTTTGGGGACGTGAGGCACATTTTGTTAAAGTGGGCTGGCAAGAGTAGATATGAGGGAAATTAGGAGAATGAACAAGATATTGTTTCCTTCTCTTCCCCCATTCCCTATTCCCTACTCTCCACTTCCCTAAAAAAATTATGAGAAAACTTTACTTCTTACTCCCCGGTACAGATAGCAAATTTGCCTGTGGTGGTCTTTGGGCTGAATTAAAAGCCCTTAATCTGGTTCAGCAGTTCTGTAGTGCTGATGTTGTAACTTACCGTCAACGGGAAAAAGATAAGCTTTTTATTGATGATTTGCTAAAAGAGAAAAATTTAAATGATGTGATTTTTGTGATCAGTTGGGGATTTGATATACCTCAACTCGTAGCTAAACTTAAACAATACAATGTTGTTTACCATGCACATAGTCCAGGTTATCCATTTAGGCTACCTGCAAGTATTCCAATCATGACTGTTAGCCGTTACACAATGGGATATTGGGGAGAGAAATCACCCAATTCTTTGATTTACTATTTGCCCAATCAAATTTCTGATGAGTTTCAAAATTTAGGTCTAGAACGGGATATTGATGTTTTAGTTCAAGCTCGGAAGTCTTCTGAGTATTTAATTAAAGAATTGATTCCAGCGTTGCAAAAACATTGTAAAGTATTGGTTGTTGATTCATACATAGAGGATTTACCTGGACTATTCAACCGAGCTAAGGTTTATCTTTATGATTCTGCTGAGTACTGGGCACAACAGCGCGTTAGTGAAGGATTTGGTCTACAACCAATGGAAGCTCTTGCCTGTGGCTGTCAAGTATTTTCTAGTGTCAACGGTGGATTGGCTGATTACTTAGATCCGGGATTTAATTGCTATAAAATTGCTGGATATTCAAAAGAATATGATGTGCAACGTATTCTCAAGGTAATTGAATCTTCAGTATTGTTTAACTTGTCCGAAGATTTTTTGGTTGAACATCGGACTGAAAATATTATTCAGCGTCTCCAAGTTATTCTGGATGAGTTGAATGAGTTTTTTGATCACAAAATCCAGCAGTCATCTAATATTAAGAGTCTGACGAAAATACGGATGGCGAAATTACTTTCTCAGAGGATATATGGGAAGCTGAGGAAGAAATATTTTAAATCATAGAAACAAACCGCAGAGGCGCACAGATCACAGAGAGAAGAGAGGAAATTGAATGAGTCGGCGGTTATTAGTTACTGGGGGTGCGGGGTTTATTGGGGCAAATTTTGTACATCACTGGTGTCAGGTTTATCCTGACGATCGCGTGGTGGTATTGGATGCTCTTACCTACGCGGGGAATCGTCTGAATTTGGCGCTGGTTGAGGGAAGAGAGAATTTCCGGTTTGTGCAGGGGGATATTTGCGATCGCACCATCATAGACAACCTATTATCAAAGGAAAATATTGATACCATCGCCCATTTTGCTGCTGAATCTCATGTCGATCGTTCGATTCTTGGGCCCGCAGCTTTTGTACAAACTAATATAGTCGGAACTTTCACCTTACTAGAAGCTTTTCGACAACATTGGGAGGCAAAAGCACAGCCATCTGATTTTCGTTTCCTACACGTTTCTACAGATGAAGTCTACGGTAGTTTGAGCGCAGATGATGCAGCTTTTTCTGAAACTACACCCTACGCTCCCAATAGTCCCTATTCAGCTTCAAAAGCGGGTAGCGATCATTTAGTCCGCGCTTATTATCATACTTATCAACTGCCAACCATTATCACAAATTGCTCTAATAATTACGGCCCTTATCAGTTTCCTGAAAAGCTAATTCCCCTAATGTGTATCAACACTTTGATTGGGAAACCATTACCTGTCTATGGCGATGGTAAAAATGTCCGCGATTGGCTTTATGTGGGCGATCATTGCCATGCTTTAGATGTGGTAATTAATCAGGGTAAACCAGGAGAAACGTACAATATCGGTGGCAACAATGAGGTGGAAAATATTAATCTCGTGCAACTTTTGTGTCAGATGATGGATGAATTAGCACCTGATTTACCAGTGCGTCCAGCAAAACAGTTGATTACTTTTGTTAAGGATAGACAGGGACACGATAGGAGATATGCAATTAATGCGAATAAGATTAAAACAGAGCTTGCTTGGACACCTTCAGTCACAATTGCTGAGGGTTTACGTTTAACTGTTGAATGGTATCTCAATCATCGTGATTGGTGGGAGCCTCTACTATCTGCGGAATATCAAGCTTACTATCGCAAAAATTATCTGTAGAATGACCTAAAATTGGGCTAACTTTAACGAGTAATGGTCTCAAATTTTTATGGGGAACTAATTTGTCATAATGTAAGCGACCAAGAATTATGCCTGGATGTCTATTTTGATTGTGAGCAAATTCTTCAATCGCTTTCCGAGAAAAGACTTTTTTACTCCTGATAATAAATTCATTTAATGTCTGAGAATTTATTAGTCAGTTAGCGGCTTTTTCGTTAGCCGCTCTTTCCTCATCATTCTCTTCTAACGCATCCAAATTGTCTAAATAAGCTCCTTGATGTCCTAAAACAATGTGTGCTAACTCATGCATGAGGGTGAACCAAAATGAATCTATCCGGTCATATCTCAATGTCAACGCGATAATGGGATTGCTGTTTAAATAAAAGGCTGCACCATCCAAGTAGGTTTTGCTTAAATGCGGCACAATTAGAAAATGTACACCTAAATCTGCCAGCAATTTAGGAATATGCACAATACTGTCTACTTGTTTAGCACAAGCAAGAATTTCAGGGATAGCAGTCTCTAGTTTTTTGCGTTCAAAACTAGCAATGGTTTGTTGTTTCGCTAGGTTCTCAACTCGTTTTATCCAAGTTATGCGAGAAGTTTCCTCTGGCTCTCGATGCTCGGAACAACGGAAATTAACGGCTAACTGAAGTGTTTCATCTAAGGAAGATATGCCGAAAAAATTACAGATTTGCTGTTCTAAGTCATCAATCGAATCTGCTGCTTGAATCCACTTATTTTTGATTAGTTCAGAGATGGGGGCAATTGTATACAATCGGCTTTTGCGAGCTATATCTTGCTCCTTTTTTTCTTTTCCCACTATATGAAGTCGATACTTTGCTTCCAGATTTGTCCAGAACTCTGGAGAAGTACCCAAAGCTTGGGAGAGTTCGATAGATGTTTCAGGTATAATTTGCTTGCTTCCCTGAATAATTTCATTGATGGTTTGAACTGGACACCCGATAATTTCTGCTAGATATTTCTGTGTCCAGCCACGGGCTTCTAATTCTCGGCTTAAAATTTTTCCTGGTGTTGGTACTCTTGCTGGTACTAACTTTTGGCTCATATTGCTGTCTCCCCTGCTGACGAAATTTAGTGATATCTTCGATATCGATTATTGTGAAGAGCAACAACGCGCAAGGATGCCAACAACGCACCATAATCGTTATCTTCTGCATATTCCTGAAATATCTCCGTCAAATAATCGTCAATTTCTTCTGGGTGTTTGCGGCAATACTCTTCTTCAAATTCATCAAGTGTTTTAAATTTTCTCATCGGTTAGGTACTCCTTTTTCAATAAATTATAAGGCTCCCACAATTTATCTAGATAATGACTATCCTTGAATATAAGGGAATGAAATCAGCGTAAACTGCCAGCAGGTGTAAGATGCTGCAACCAGAACAAATATTACAAGATCGTTATCAAATCCAGCGCCAACTCGGCAACAATGGAATTCGCCAAACTTGGCAAGCATTGGATTTACAAGCCTCTAATGGCGAAAATTCTATCGTTGTGGTCAAACTTTTGGCCTTTGGCGGTAGTGTACAGTGGGATGACCTGAAACTTTTTGAGAGGGAAGCACAAATCCTTAAACAGCTAAATCATCCCCGCATCCCTCAATATATAGATTATTTTTGTATCGACGATCGCACCCTCTGGTTTGCCTTAATCCAAGAATATATTCCTGGTGAGTCGCTTAAGGAAAAACTTGCTCTTGGTAAAAGGTTTAGTGAAAAGCGAGCGAGAAAAATTGCTGTTGAGGTTTTGAATATTCTTACCTATCTACATGAGTTGAATCCAAGAGTACTGCATAGAGATATTAAACCGAGTAATTTAATCTGGGGCGAAGATAATCGGATTTATTTAGTTGATTTTGGCGCAGTTCAGGATAAAGCGGCAAGAGAGGGCGTTACTTTCACCGTTGTGGGTACTTATGGTTATGCCCCAATGGAACAATTTGGTGGTCGAGCGGTTCCAGCTTCAGACTTATATGCATTGGGAGCAACTTTGATTCATTTGCTCACTGGAACTTCCCCCTCTGATTTACCACAGCAGGATTTGCGACTGCAATTTACAGACCGAGTTAATCTCAGTCCCAGTTTTGTTAGTTGGCTACAAAAGTTAATAGAACCGGCTCCCGAACAAAGATTTACTAGTGCTAACCAAGCGATAAATGCTCTTAAATCTGGGCTGGCTATCAAATCTGCAAACAAGAATCAGCTTTTGCCGCTAAAAGAAATAATCAACAATTCTGGATGCGGGATAAATAATCAGAATGAAACAGTCCCAGAGGAAATTCTCGGTTGGAATTGGGGCGCGTTTCTGATGCCTTGGTTGTGGATGTGGCCAAATCAAGTGTGGTATGGCCTATTCTGTTTTATACCTCAAGTTGGGTGTTTAATGGCGATCGCACTTGGGGCAAAAGGCAATGAATGGGCTTGGAAAAGTAGGCGGTGGCGCAGTATTGAGCAATTCAAAGCCCATCAAAGAGGCTGGGCGATCGCTGGTATTCTACTTGGAGCGCCTATTAGTATTATGTTGTGGGTGCGAGCGATCGCTTTACTAAAATCGACACTTTAAGGCAGCCTTTTGGGTAAATATCAAGCGAAGATTTTTTAGGCAGATAAGTATAAGGGTTCAACAAATGGTTCAAATTCTTCAAGGAAAAGATACCACCTTAGCCCAACTGATTGATGAATTTGGTCTACAACTTGCAGAGGACGAAGATTTTTTTTCAGAGTGGCAGCATGATTTACCTGAGTTGAGCGACTTAGAAAAGCAATCTCTCAACGAAGTCAAGGCAGTTATACCTTTGGCTAATGCACCATCGCAATACTTTAGGTATTTTACTTGTAGGCGTAGCCCGTCGTAGACATCGCTACAAAACATATCCCTCTCCGAGTCGGAGAGGGACAGACTTGAACTTTAGTTCAAGGCAGGGAGAGGTTCGTCGAACTCACGTTAAATTGACTACCCTGCCAATTCCATTTTTAACTACTAACTTGCGATTCAACTACACCCACGGGACAAGATACGTTTGTCCCACCTAAACCACAATACCCGTTGGGATTTTTAGCCAGGTATTGCTGATGGTAAGCTTCAGCGTAGTAAAATTCCGGTGCATCCAAGATTTCTGTCGTAATCTTGCCATAACCTGCACCGTTGAGAGCCTCCTGATAAGCTTCCCGCGATGCTTCTGCTAGCTGCTTTTGATTTTCGGAATATACATAAATTCCCGAACGGTATTGAGTGCCAGTATCATTACCTTGGCGCATCCCTTGGGTGGGATTGTGGCTTTCCCAAAAGACTTTGAGCAGTTCGGCATAACTAATCACTTTGGGATCGAACACAACCAACACCACTTCATTGTGACCGGTTCGCCCACTACATACCTCTTCATAGGTGGGGTTGGGTGTCAAACCAGCAGCGTAACCGACTGCGGTGGTGTAAACTCCTTTAAGTTGCCAGAATTTGCGTTCTGCACCCCAAAAACAGCCCAAGCCAAAAATTGCTTTCTCTAATCCATCGGGAAAAGGAGGTTTTAAGGGATTCTTGTTGACATAATGAGCTGCGGGTACTGACATAGATTGTGCCCTTCCTGACAAAGCTTCTTCAGGTGTGGGCATAACTGACTTTTTGCCAAATCCGAATAGTGCCATTGATTTTGACTCTGATATATATCTTTACCTTATTTACCATTGTGAACTACTTACACTGTTCGGTACAGGGTAGGCTTCCCAATTCATTAGGGATTGCCTCAGTTTTCATGGATTTTTTACGTCCCGAAGACTTTGGTCTTACATCCCCTCCAAGGGCAGAAGCGCTAGTTCCTAACGCCCATAATCGCAGTCCTTCATTTTTAATATTTATTGCGGCGTTGATATCCCTATCGTGCCGCATTTGGCAGTGTGGACAGTCTACGAACCTTACAGCTAATGAATCATAACCATTTTGCAACATAAGGATTGGTAGTAGAGTTTCACTACAAAGTTGAGAAGATGGAAAGAAACGACCTATTTCTTGATAAGTATGACCAAATTTCTCAGCTTTGTATTTAAGCATGGTTAAGAACATTCGCCATCCTTGGTCACTGATAGCTTTTGCCAGATTGGGGTTTTTAACCATATTTTTCACTGCCAAGTCTTCCACACAAATCACTTGGTTTTCGTATGCTATTTTGCGAGATAGCTTGTGTAGAAAATCAACTCTTACTCTAGCTATCTTGCTAGAGGCTTTTGCCACTAATCGTTTAGCCTTGCGGCGCTTATTAGATGTTTTATCTGTTTTTTTAGCTAATTTCTTTTGTTTGCGCTTCCAATTCTTTTCTAAAGAAGCTAGTTGTTTATTCGGGAGGCCATACTTTGAACCTTCCGAAGTTATAACAAAATTCTTTAATCCAAGGTCAACTCCAATAGCTTGTCTAATTGCTATGACTGGATGATCATTCTGATTGAACAGAATAGAAGCATAGTAATTGCCATCTGTATTTTTAGATATTGTTACAGTAGTAAATTTTGCGTTGGGTAGTTCTTTATGAAACACGGCTTTAATTATCCCCAAATTACCAGGAAATTTAATTACAGAATCCTGTGATATTAGTTTTACATTTTGGGGATATTGAATAGATTGCTTACCATGCTTTGATTTAAAGTCAGGGAATTTAGCCCGTCCTTCAAAAAAATTGACAAACGCGCTTGAAAGGTTGAATGTTACTCGTTGCAATACTTGGCTGTAGGCAAGCCCCAACCATTCATATTCTTTTTTCAAACTGGGAAGCAACTTGTCCATTGCAGCTTTAGAAAGTCCTTTGCCTGTCTCTTTGTACACAGTAGTTGTGGCGTTAAGCATATAATTCCATAACCACCGAGTATTACCAAAGCACTGGGCCAGATAAGATTCTTGCTCATCAGTAGGATAAATTCTAAGTTTAACTGCTCTATACATGGCATCAAACTTACCGTGTTTATATGTTCATGGTAACATAGATGTGGAAAGTTGAAACAAATAGCCAAAGATTTGTTCGTTTCCTCTATGTCCTCTTCCTCGCCTACGGCATTGGTTGCAGGACTATCGTTAATTCATGTGCAATTCATCTCAACACTTCCGATCAAGCGGTAAGTGTAAGCCTTCTTGCTGTTTAAGGTAAAGATTTTGGGATTCGCTTGGGGTCTTCTCAGAGTCATCATTAGACTGTGTTAATCATTGCAGATGCGTCTGGGTGTTTCCTCTTTCACTGGTTAATGCTATTCATCAAAGGGGGGACTTGGCATCAGAAGCTACTCATGGATAAAATACCGAAAATTGACCGTCAAAGGGAACATCAAGCGAACGAACGGACATTTCTGGCTTGGCTACGCACTTCTATTGCATTGATTGGCTTTGGTTTTGCGATCGCGCGATTTGGTATATTTCTGCGCCAGTTGAATATTGCGATTACTCAACAAGAACCTCCGGTAAGTCCATTATCCAACTCTGAAAACTTGGGTGTTGCTTTGGTAATTTTTGGAATTTCGACTATTGCCTTAGCTGCGTGGCGATACAATCAAGTTTTCTGGCAAATTGAACGAGGTGACTATAGACCAAATAGGTTGACGGTTTGGATAATGACCGGAGTAGTAATTATTTTGGGGTTTCTCAGTCTTCCTTTACTCTTAAGGCGCGATAAAGTACCTTCTCGTTCTCCGCTTCCCATTCAACCACAGTCCCGAAATTTGCATTAAATACAGCAGGAGTCAGAATTCAGGAGTCAGAATACACTTTTTATACGGACGCATTTTTTGTAACTTTTTTGCCGATCCTCAATCAATCTTAGGGTAGGCGTAGCCCAACCCAGCCCGGATTTCTCACGCATAGAAGAGGAGTGTGGGGGGTAAGACTTCTTCCCCATCCTTCCACACTCCCCACACCTCCCACACCCCTTGGATTTATCGCACTTGATATCTAGCAAGCTTTTAGACTTTTTGTAATCGTCGTTTTCAGCTAGGGCTGAATCGTCATACACTGATTTTGAACTAATGAAAGCGTTTGCCCTCAAAGAAACGATGAGCGAAAGTAAGATATCAGAGATATTAGAAACCTTCGAGGCAGACTTGCTGTCGGAGTGGACTCAACAACTAGCCACTGTGAATATTCGGAGAGGCTTGATTAAAGAAGCACAACTAAAGGAGGAGTGCCGGGAATTCCTTAGTTTGTTTCGGATTGCCGTTGGGCGGGGCAACTTTACCAATATTCAGGCAGCAACGTGGCAAGATATGCGGGAGATGCTCAACAGCATTTCTCGATCGCGATCGCAAAATGGCTTCACACCCTCAGAAACAGCTACATTCGTCTTTTCGTTCAAGCAACCGCTCTTCAAGCGAATGCGTCAGCAATTGCAAGACCCCATTGAGTTGGGTGAAAATATCTGGCTAGCCACAAACTTACTCGATCAGCTAGGATTGCTGACAATTGAAGTTTATCAAAAGGCGCGAGAAGAGGTGATTTTGCGGCAGCAGGAAGAGTTGATGGAGCTGTCTACCCCCGTCGTTAAACTCTGGGATGGAATTTTGGCATTGCCGATAATCGGCACCCTGGATAGTGCCCGGACTCAAATGATGATGGAGTCGTTATTGCAGAAGATTGTCGAAACCAGTTCCGAAGTTGCCATCATTGACATTACCGGGGTTCCCACTGTCGATACCCTGACTGCTCAACATCTGCTCAAGACCGTTACCGCCGCCCGTCTTATGGGAGCTGATTGTATGATCAGTGGCATTCGCCCTCAAATTGCCCAAACGATCGTTTATCTCGGCATTGATTTGACAAATGTAGTCACAAAAGCAACCTTAGCCGATGCCTTTCTGACGGCGCTAAAACGGTTGGGAACGACCATTACCCGCTCTCAATCAAAATAGGGGGAAGGAAGCAATGGAAAGTATTCCTATACTTAAAATGGGCAATTTTCTACTTGTGACGATCCAGGTAGATATGCACGATCGCCTCGCCATCACACTACAGGAAGACCTGACAAATCGCATCACTCAAACCCACGCTCACGGTGTCCTGATTGATATTTCAGGATTAGAGATTGTTGATTCCTTCATGGGGAGGATTTTAGGCAACATTGCCAGAATGTCACGGGTGCTAGATGCTGAGACAGTTGTCGTCGGGATGCAGCCTGCTGTGGCAATAACCTTAGTGGAATTAGGGATGTCGCTGATGGGGATTCGCACTGCCCTAAACGTCGAAAAGGGTATGGCATTGTTGCGATCGTCACTCAATGCAACCACAAATCAAATCACTGCTACTAAATGGCGTGCAGATGACGATGCAGAAGACTGAAACGATTGACATTCAATCTTCTACAGATGTAGTTTTAGTTCGGCAGTCTGTGCGCCAGCTGGCCGTGGAAATTGGCTTTGGCTTAGTAGACCAAACTAAAATTGTGACCGCCGCCAGTGAGTTAGCCCGCAATACCCTAGACTACGGGGGGGGCGGCACAGTCAAGCTAGAAACGCTTCAGGAAGGACGACGACGAGGACTGCGGCTGACCTTTGAAGATTGGGGGCCGGGTATTCCCGATATCGATCTGGCGCTAAAGGATGGGTTCACCACGGGCAACGGCTTAGGTATGGGGCTGGGTGGTGCGAAAAGACTTGCCAACGAGTTTGAGATTCAGTCTGCGGTGGGAGAAGGAACACGGATAATAATTGTACGATGGAAATAAAATGAGAGAGTCTGTCGCCGTCACAATTACTGAATCTAGCCAGACTGGAGAAGCCAGACGGGTAGCGATGGGTTTAGCAACTCGGCTCGGTTTTCAGGAAACAGAACGGGGCAAGGTTGGGATTGTCGTGACAGAAATTGCGAACAATTTGGTACAGCACGCCCACGGCGGAATCGTGCTGCTGCGATCGCTCCAGGAAGATTCTAGAATTGGCATTGAAATCTTATCGCTAGATAAAGGACGGGGAATGGTTGATGTGGATGAGTGTTTGCAAGATGGCTTTTCCACAGCTGGAACCTTGGGTAATGGCATGGGTGCAATTCGTCGCCTTTCTGGTTTACTGGAAATTTACTCTGTTCCCAACCAAGGTACAGCCCTTCTCGCTCAACTCTGGCCAGACTCAGCACCCCATCAACCTGAAAAGTTTTTAGAAATTGGAGCGATCTGTTTGCCAAAACGGGGAGAAGAAGTTTCAGGAGATACCTGGGCATTTGAAGTTGATTGTTGCCGTAGCCTGTTGTTAGTAGCTGATGGTTTAGGGCATGGGCCTGCGGCAGCCAGTGCCGCTGATGCAGCCATGAGAATGTTTCAAGAACATCATCATCGTTCTCCAGGTGCGATCGTCGAAGCTGCCCACGCTGCCTTGCGAAGTACGCGAGGTGCAGCACTCGCCATTGCCGAAATTGACTTTGAACAACAGTCTGTCCGCTTTGCCGGAATTGGCAACATCGCTGCTAGCATTTTCTCCTTTACAGAGCATCGCCATCTGCTATCTCACAATGGCACGGTGGGACATGAAATCCGCAAAATTCAAGAGTTTAGCTATCCCTGGTATGCCAACGGAATTTTAATTATGCATTCTGACGGATTAAGTGCTAAGTGGCAGATCGATCGCTATCCCGGTTTGATGCAAAAACATCCCAGTCTGATTGCAGGGGTGCTATACCGAGACTTTAACCGAGACCGGGATGATGTGACGGTGTTAGTTGCGAAAGGAATGGGCAGATGACAAGCGTTTTTACGATCGCCATTCAGTACGAACAGGATGTTGTGCAAGCTCGGCAAAGAACTCGTGAGATCGCCGAGCAGTTGGGCTTTGATGCTCAAGATCGGGCGCGATTGGCAACGGCAGTTTCCGAAATTGCCCGTAATGCCTTTCAATATGCCCAAGGTGGAACAGTTGAATTTTCTGTGGCGGGAGAGCCGCAAGCGTTTCTGATTCGGATTCAAGATCGGGGTGGGGGCATTCCTCATTTAGCAGATGTTTTGGCCGGACGCTACACCTCTGATACGGGAGCGGGGCTAGGCATCATGGGTACTCGGAGATTGATGGATTTCTTCGAGATTGAATCGCTGCCGGAGCAAGGAACAACGGTAACAATCGGCAAAAAATTGTCGAAGCGCACACCCACTTTCAGCGATTCGCAATTGCAGCAGATTCGAGAAACCGTCATTGGGCGATCGCCTGAAAATCCCTATCAAGAAATCCAGCAGCAAAACCAGGAATTACTCCGGGCTATGGCAGAGCTACGGAAGCGTGAGGAAGAACTGAGCCAACTCAATCAGGAATTGGAAGATACCAATCGCGGTGTGGTTGCCCTCTATGCAGAACTGGATGAGAAAGCCAGTTCTCTGCAACAGGTAAACGAGTTAAAAACCCGCTTTCTCTCGAACATGAGCCACGAGTTTCGCACGCCGCTCAACTCGATTCTCTCCCTCTCTCGGATGCTGCTAGCCCGGATGGATGGCGATTTGACCATCGAGCAAGAAAAGCAGGTAACATTCATCCAAAAAGCGGCAAGCGGATTATCAGAACTGGTCAACGACTTGCTGGATTTGGCAAAGGTGGAAGCTGGAAAAATTGAAGTGCATCCCAGTTCCTTTGAAGTTAGTGAATTGTTTGGCACGCTGCGGGGGATGCTGCGCCCATTATTGGTTCAAGGCTCCTCTGTAGCGCTGATTGTCGAGGAACCTGAAGACATTCCGCCACTCTATAACGATGAGGGCAAAGTCGCTCAAATTCTGAGAAACTTTGTCTCAAATGCGCTTAAATTTACCGAGCAGGGAGAGGTGCGCGTCAGCGCTGTACAAACGGGTCATAACATCACCTTCTCTGTATCTGATACAGGTATCGGCATTGCTTCCGCCGATCGCGAGCGGATTTTTGAGGATTTTATGCAAATTGAGTCCCCTCTGCAAAAGCAGGTGAAGGGAACCGGGTTAGGATTGCCGTTATCGCGCAAGCTTGCGGAGCTACTCGGCGGAAGCATTTCGGTGAAAAGTCAGCTGGGTGAAGGCTCTACCTTTACAGCATTAATTCCCATCGTCTACCCAAATGCCACCGAATTGACCACCGGACTGCAACCAATAGCATCAGTTGAGCCAACTCGCTTGCCGATTCTGGTGGTTGAAGATCATCCAGAAACCCTATTTATTTACGAAAAGCACCTTCAGGAATCAATCTATCAATTGATTGCTACCCGTACCTTAGCTCAGGCAAGGCTAGCCTTACAAAAACTTCGACCGGCGGCGATTATGCTAGATATTCTGCTGGAGGGGCAAAACGGCTGGACGTTCTTACGAGAAATCAAAGGGGATGAAACAACCCGCACTATCCCTGTACTCGTTATTACCATCGTTGATAACGAGAAGCAAGCACTGGCGTTAGGAGCAGACGGTTTTCTAATTAAGCCGGTAGACAGATTGCCGCTGTTGAACAAACTTAATAGGCTAATTACTGAGAACAAGCCTCAAAAAGTCTTGTTAATTGATGATGACCCCGCCTATCGGTATCTTGTGAAACAGTTGTTAATAAATACACCATTGAGTATTTTAGAAGCCGCAAACGGACAAGAAGGATTAAATTTGGCACAACGAGAGCAGCCAAACGCCATCGTGCTGGACTTGGAGATGCCAGAGATCGGCGGATTTGACGTACTCAAGCAGCTGAAGAACAATTCCGTCACTCAGTCAATTCCGGTGATTATTCACTCATCTGCTCAACTGGATGCAGAAGCGCAAAGCCGATTAGCAAAACAAAGCATAGCCATTGTTTCCAAAGAAACAGGCTCTCAAACTACGGCGATTGTTCAACTTCAAGATGCGCTTGTCAAAGCCGGACTTGTTCTAGAGGTTTAAGGGAAAAGTCATGTCTGAGCCACGGGTTACAATCCTGCATGTTGACGATAACGAAGCCAATCGCTACGTTGTTAACCGGATTTTGCAAAATGCAGGCTTTAGTGTCGTGGAAGCGGCAACTGGAGCAACAGGATTAGAAGCCGTTGCTAACTTTCAGCCTGACTTAGTAATTTTAGATGTCCAATTACCAGATATCAGTGGCTTTGAAGTCTGTCGTCAAATTAAGGCAAACCCGGAAACGACTTTTATTCCCGTGCTACAACTTTCTGCAAGTTTTGTCCAAAGCCAGGATAAAGCGGAAGGCTTAGATAGTGGTGCTGATGCTTATCTGGTGCAACCCGTTGAACCAATTGAACTGCTTGCCACCGTGCGATCGCTGCTGCGAATTCGCCGCGCGGAGGAAGCTGCTTTGTCCTCAGCGCGGGAGTGGCAAACCACCTTTGACTCCATGAACGACGGCGTTTCTCTGGTAGACCGAGAAGGTAGAATTATGCGCTGTAATCGAGCGATGATGCAGCTTTTTTGCAAGCCCTCCGACGAAATCTTAGGTTATGCTCATCACGAGTTGATGGGCGCAAAATTGGGAATCGGCAATGGCACTTGTTTTCGCCGTGCCAAAGAAACTCACCAACGGCAAGTTCTCGAATTTCAGTCTCAAGAACGCTGGTTTGCCAAAACCATCGATCCAGTAATTGATGGGGATGGGACTCTCACCGGTGCCGTTTTCATTTTGTCTGATATCACCGAACGGAAGCGATCGGAAGCATTGCTGCAAGAGCAAAACGATCGCCTCAATCAACTAATGATTTCTTTGCAGCAACAGACCGAACAAGCGCAGCAAGCCAACCGCATCAAAGATGAATTTTTGGCAGTGCTATCTCATGAATTGCGATCGCCCCTAAATCCGATTCTGGGTTGGGCAAGAATTCTGCAAAAGAGTCATCAGGATGCAGCCAAAACTCAGTACGCCCTCGAAACGATTGAGCGCAACGCGAAACTGCAAGCACAACTAATAGAAGATTTGCTCGATGTGTCGCGTATTCTCCAAGGTAAGTTGAGTTTAAACACAGTTCCAGTCGGTCTAACTTTTACTATCAAAGCTGCCCTGGAAACAGTGCGCCTTGCTGCTGAAGCTAAATCTATTCAGATTCAAACAATATTTGAACCGAACATTGGACAAGTGTTGGGTGATTCTGGTCGTTTGCAACAAGTTGTTTGGAATCTACTTTCTAACGCGATTAAATTTACCTCACCGGGTGGTCAAGTAGAGGTGCGGTTAGAAACGATCAAGGATGAAGTAGATACTTGTGCTGCGGAATATACTCAAATCACTGTCAGCGATACTGGTAGGGGCATCTCTGGTGACTTTCTCCCCTACGTCTTTGACTACTTCCGCCAAGCCGATGGGACAACGACGCGAAAATTTGGCGGGTTGGGGTTAGGGTTAGCGATTGTGCGTCATTTGGTTGAATTGCATGGCGGAACTGTTCAAGCAGCCAGTCCTGGGGAAGGGCAAGGAGCAGTATTTAAAGTTAAACTTCCATTGATCGCTGCTTCAAAATTGAATCAGGTTAATACAGCCGATCGCGATCGCTCAGATTTAAATCTCAATGGATTACAAACGCTGCTTGTAGACGACGACAGAGATTCGCGGGAGTTCATTGCCTTCGTGCTAGAACAGTACGGGGCAAAAGTGACTGAAGTAGACTCAGCACATGATGCTCTGAGTAGTTTGATGCAAACAAAATTTGATTTGTTAATTAGTGATATTGGTATGCCTGATATGGATGGCTACACCCTAATTCGTCAAATTAGAAAGCAGCCGCCCGAACAAGGTGGAGAAATTCCCGCGATCGCCCTGACTGCCTATGCGGGAGAAATCGATCGACAACAAGCACTAGCCGCCGGATTTCAACATCATATTTCTAAACCAATTGAGCTAGAAGTATTAATACAGGCTATTTTGACGATAGTAACGGTTTAGCAACCTGAATTTTTTGATTTGGGAACTCCAAGAAATAAATTATCCAATATTGTGGGGTGGGCATCTTGCCCGCCCTATGGACTGGGCGGGCGAGACGCCCACCCTACAATAAATAGTTGTTATATATTTTTTTATTTGGAAGTCCCTTGCTATCAGTTACAGTAGGGTGTATAAATAAACTCAATTAATTAGCCTCAGAAATAACCGTCACACAGGCATTCACTAAAGGTAAAAGCGGCCCTAATTGCTCTTGTCCATTCACTGCTAAATCGCTATGACACAAATAAACTCTCTGGGATACACGAGAGAGTAAATCTGTCAAGATCCTTCGTAGTCGTTGTTCTTCTGCCAATTTTTCATCTTCTGCTGTCCAAGGTTCGCCTAACCTGTCTCGCAGGAAAAACGGCGCACCGAACAAAGTCGCCGCACCACCTTTCGCCCACAGAGGTGAACCAGCATCCAGCCAAAAATGCCACTGGTGCGATCGCCTACTAGATCGATATTGAAATATAGTTGCTAAGGTGACAGCCTTTCTCGCTCCACCAATGGGTAGCACAGGGTAAGCGTTGGCGGTAATCGTACCACGTCGCAGTAGTTGAATGAATTCAATAATAGTTGTCTGAGGCGTTGTTTCAGCTGGGGTAATTTGTCGTAATCTGGTGTCAATTTCCCAGTAATGTTGGGCGGTTTCTAATAATTCCCGCAATGCTGCTAGTTGTTCGTAGGGGAGATTGCTCCCATTCCATAAAAAACGCTGAATTGCTCTGTCTAAAAGGGAAATAGGACTAGGAATTAACCGCAGTTCTTGTTGCGATCGCTGCTGTTCTAACCACTCTAATATCTCATTGTAGGCTGTAGTCGCTGCATAACCAATTCGATCCCAGCGCTCAAAGGCTGACACTGGTAGCAAGTTGGGGCGATCGGGATGGGGTACAAAGCAGTAATCTGCAATCAAACCAGCACGTACCGGATCAATATTTGTAGAGACGCGATTCATCGCGTCTGTAGAGTTTTCTGGTAGTTGTTGCTTCCTACTCAAGACAACTAGCATTTCTGCAACGGCATCCCGATCTACGAGGCGTCCCAAGCCGGGATAAACTAGTGCCAGCATGGTGAGTAAGGCGCGAATGACGGGCGAACTAATTAGGGGACGTTGGTCATTGAGCGATTCTACTGGGATATTTTGCTTGACGAGGATTTCTACTAGAGTATAACGAGCGATCGCATCTAAACCTGGTGCAATAATCGCCACTTCTTCTGCTTGCACTTGTTGAGATTGGATGGCATTAGAAATTACCTCGGCTGTTTGCCGCAATAATTGGGCACGGGAGGTGGTTTGAATTGAATGCACTGTTTTTGGTAAACTCAACAATACCATAGGTTCTGTGATTAATTCCACCATCTGTTTAGTGAGTTGCTCACCAAGGGACTCTAGAGGCGGCCCGTTCAATATTTCTACCCGACAACGCTCTGCTAACCCTTCTAGATACTTGGGATCTGCTCCCAATCCCAATCGCACTGCACCATCGGGATTGTAGCTAAAGGCCCCAACTGCACCTCGATCTAATAGCAAATCAAACAAAAGACGCGCTACGCTAGGATAGTCATCGACATCATCCGCTAGTACTGCCTGATAGCGTTTAGTTAGGTGCTGTTGGTAATGGCGATCGCTTAACAAGTGCTGACTATAAAGTTCAGTAATAATCCCATAAGTTAGTAACCCCCTCTCTAAACACCAGTTCCGCCAATCTAGCAGCAAAGATGCCAAAAATTCCGGCTCTAAAGTTGCGGTATTTTCCCCCAAACCCCTTGCCAAAATCTGGGCAATATCTTCGCAAGGTACACCACTGTAAGCTGCTAATTGCAATAAGTCTAGGATGCGACGCACCAAACGAGATTCATTCACTCCCGCAATACGTAAAATTTCTTCGTCTAATTGGGGACGCCAGAGTTTGGTCGCTAACTCTTGCTCTGTTTCTGGTCGCAATCTTACCGGAAACTGTGCCTTCAGGTTCAACGAGTTAATTAGTAACGGCCAAAATAAAATAACTTCATCCTGAAAAAAACCTAGTGGTGTCTTAGCACGAACCGGATATTTACCCAATGTAGATGTAACAATTATGTCTCCTAACTCTCGACGATTATCATCATTGGCAGCTAAGACTAAAACTCCTGGCTCTGTTTGTTTAAGATATAAAAATTCGGGTACATAACCACCTTTTTTACGTCCTCTTTTTTTAGTATAAAATGATTCAATATATTGATTTTCCGATTTTACCCAATTACAAAATTGCTCTACCAAGCGAGCCGTCTTACCACTGCGGCTAGTGCCAACAATCCAAACCGAATGAGAAACCACAACCTTTCTCCTTGTAGATTTGCTAGTATACCTCGTGCGTTAACTTAAGGTTAATAATCAACCAAATAATGCTGGATGATTGTCTGCAATGAAAAACTCTGTTTTTAGTCAAAAAATCTATTCTTTCTTACTTGCTGCTTATCGGCGGTACTTACAGACTCCTGAACGTTCCTTATATGAGGCTTACGATGCAGCACTAAAGATTCAGGAAATAGAAAACAAGCATTTCAATGGTAATAAAATAGACACTGACTCAGCCATGTACAGTAATAGCGTCATGGATTATTTTGAGTCAGACCTCAACAAGCTATTAAAAATTGCCAGAATGCGCCTGACGGAGTTTAAAGCAAGCCGTTGGTTTCTAAATGAAGAGAATCAAAAAGCTGCCGAGAAAGCAGGTATAGAGTATCTAAGTCTTTCTTTAGTTTTGGAAAAGCTAAACTTTATCGATCAAGTTATATCCAAATACACAATAGATTCTGAACAAACAACCTCCAATGCTTTAGTAGTTAGACCTCAAAATCTATCAGCTAACTCTGTGATATCTGACGACAAATTGCAGCTTGTCAATACTCCAACATTACCACCCAAAATACCAACTCAAGACTCAGATAACAAAGGAAAAATAAAGCGCAAAACCGATACCATAGGCGTTTTGCCCCGTTCTATTTTAAGTACTATCAGTCGTCTACAAGTTGAATTAGATCCTAATTCGGAACAAGAGGTAATTCAGAGTTTCCGTCAGACTCAAAAAAGAACAATAATATCTATCAGGTTTATTTTACTATTAATTATCGTACCACTTTTAACGCATCAAATAGCAAAATCTTTTGTAGTCGGCCCAATTATTGAGCGGTTTAGAAACTCAGAGCAAATGCAGATATTCCTCAATTCCGAAATGGAAGAGGAAGCTCTTGTAGAATTACAAAGATATGAAGAAAAGCTCAAGTTTGAAAATCTCATTATCAAAGCTCCTCCACTGTTACCTGAGCAACTGGAGACTGAAATGAAAAATAAGGCGATAGAGCTTGCTGAAGAATTTCGTCATGAAAGCTCTGGTGCGATCAAAAATGTTTTTGCAGATATGTTCTCGGTTGTTGCTTTTATCTGGCTTTTGCTAGTCAGCAAGTCTTCTATTGCTGTACTCAAAGATTTCTTTGATAATATTGTCTATGGACTTAGTGATAGTGCTAAAGCATTTATCATTATTTTGTTTACTGATATCTTTGTAGGATTCCACTCTCCTCATGGTTGGGAAGTACTGCTAGAAGGTGTATCGCGCCATTGGGGATTACCAGCAAATAGAGATTTTATCTTCTTATTTATTGCCACATTTCCGGTGATTTTAGATACCATTTTCAAATATTGGATCTTCCGATATTTGAATCGCATCTCGCCTTCTGCGGTTGCGACTTATCGGAATATGAATGAATAGGGGACTGGGAGCTGGGGATTGGGAAAAATTTTGGTGTTGTGAAACAATTAAGTTATTTTTGATTTTTGATTTTGAGCGAGGTGGGATAAATTTTTATAAAAGTGAATTTGAACTCAACCCAAAAGCTAGTGCGTCAAAAGTGATCGCTCTTGGGTTTTATTTTTGGTATTAAACGCATTGTTATCGCCGTAAGCATCGCGCAATCTTCGCTTACTTTTCAGTACCTTTGTCATAGCACTACTTTACAGCTATTTTCAGGTAAATAGACCACGCGGTAGGGGTGCAAAGCCTTACGCTTTTACGATAAGAGTGGTTCAAATACATGAAAACTGCTGTAAGTAAAAAAGTTAAGACTGAGATAAGATTTTTAACTCAGTATTGGCTATGCTAGTGAAAAGATTGTGCGCGGTTGTTAGTGGTGTTATTGTTTTGAGTTTGTCGACAGTGGCTCAGGGTGCTGAACAGTTTTTGATTGTTGGAACGGATAGCGACGGCTATCCGTTCAAGTTAGATACTCAGACTATGGGTGAGAAAGAACGCAAATTTGGAAACGTTCTTAAGATTTACCAATTTAAGGATGACTTGACGTTTGAGTATATGCTTAATGCTTCATGCGGTGATGAAAGATTGTGGATAGTTGGGCATAGAGTCTACAATAAACGGACTGGTAAAAAGATAAGCGAGGAGAAAGAAAATAAGGAAATTCCTGCTTATGGGGACACTCCTAGCAGCACAGCAATGAAGTATTACTGCCAAGCTATTAAAGCTCGTGGGTGGCAACAGCAACAATAGAAGTATTGCAGAGCAGGAAAATTTTTTCTTTCCTGCTATACTACTTAAGCTTGCCCAGGTGAAGAATTAATTCGCCTTTGTAATTCGGCTTCAAACTCCTCATCAGTGGTGCAAAGCACACCCGGACGCTTACTCAATCTGTCCATGTACTTGTGAAATGCTTCTGTGTCCTGCGGATGAGTCCTGACGTAAGTCAATAACTCAGTGTCAGACATTGCATCAAAATTATTAATTTGGTTCACTTGACAAATACCTCCCCATTTGGAAAGATTTCTACTTCAATTGTCTCTCCAATCAACACAAAAATTCGTTTGCTACGTTCGTCCATCCGAACTACGTTGATTGGCTGCATTAAGTTGCTTGCTGCTACGCATCGGCGATACAGCGCTTGTAATTGTTTTGGCGTTGGCTCCAATTTTCCCTCATTTTCAATTTTCTTGCTTGATGAAACAGACGCGATCGAGAAATAAAAATTTTTCAACAAGTGTTTAGACGCGGGTTGTTTTTGGGATTGCTAGTTATAGTCCTATTCCAAAACCATAAATAATCCAACCAAGAAACCGATAAAACCTATTTTGCCGAAGCAGACAAACCCAGCCGTTGATGAGCTTGTAGCTTTGCGCCAAGAGATGAGTGAGTTCAGAAAGGATTTTGCTAAGTTCAATCAAGAATTGTCTCTCAAGATTGCTTTTGGCGTTATTGGCTCGGTTATTTTGTGTTATTTCGCCATCGGACTTCTCTCCTTAGTTTTGGGTGGGGGAAGATGATGAAAAATAATGCACCTTTTTTGACACCTAATCCTCAAGATTTCAAATTACGTATTGTTTGGAGTGCCGATGGCTCTACCAAAATGGTCGCTGAATTCTCAAGCTGTAAGTGGCTGCCTCGAATTGGCGAAACTCTCGTTTTGCCAATAGATGAGACGGGTAAACCTGATTCTTGGCGCAAGTTCAAGGTGTTTGATGTTGTCTATGATTTTCAAAGTCAGGCTGTTCGAGTTTCATATAGTCCAATAAAGTCTCCGGCTTCATCCGATGTAAAATCGCTAATCTCAAAAGTCCAACAACCTAAAGATTGCTGTTTGCGTTCTCACTGGCTGTTCGTCACAGGGGGCGTAATCGCTATCACCTAGTAAACAACCGCTCATTAGCTCGGATTTGAGTTATGAGGATTTACAAATACTGGAAGAACAAAAAGGAAAGGAGATTGAGCAATTAACTCAAGAGTACATAGGCTGTATAGTTAAATATCGGTAAAAAAGTAAGTGCGAATATGTAACTGTTAAAGCCCAAGCCGCGTGGAACGAGAGGATAATTTTAAACAAAAGAATGGGCGATATGACTGGTTTTAGTGCCATGTCAAAACTTTGTGAACTTAAGCCGGGATCTTCTGAATGCGATAAGGCACAGAAGCTAAAACAAAAGCTTGCTGACCTCAACAACTACAGGTAGATCGGTTTTGGCAAAGCGATCGCTTTTTCTAGGGAGCGATCGCATTTTTGTGGAAAGTTACCTTTCCTAATACAGATGTACAACTCATCCGCATTTGAAAAGTTAACAAGCTGTTCAGTTTTTGTCCGGGTGATAATCTTAAAAATTTTGAATGTTGATGAAAAAAACACTTGCTTGGTTAGGAAAATTTAACAAAATTATTGCTATCAGCTTACCTGTGTTTTTGTCGATTTTGCTGGTGCGGATGCAATCTTTGACGCATCGAGAACTTATTTCGCCAGAATGTCAGGTGAAAAAGTGGGATATACCAGTTTCTTTGACTGCTGAAAATCAAGATGCATTTTTGCAAAAGCAAAAATCACCATTAATCCAGAGACTACCAATTACTTGTTGTCAAGATGATGCTTCTTGTTTCGATGAAGTAATTTATGGAAAAATACCAGATAAAAAAGCACTGATAAGTGCGATCGCTCGTAGTCTCCAATACCTGGAAACGGCTAATGCTGTGGCTGCTTATCAAAACTATCCGGTGGCTGGGATTACGCGCGATCGCGTCTTGAAAAGCTTGCAAAGATTCCGCGAACTCTTATTAACAACTAATTCTGCCACAGAATTACATCAAGCCATTGAGCGGGAATTTGTTCTTTACCAGTCGGTTGGTAAAGATAACAAAGGTTCCGTTTTATTCACTGCCTATTATGAACCACTTTACGCAGCCAGTCGCTTCCCCACAACAGAATATCGCTATCCTGTTTATCGCTTACCTCCTGATTTCAACTCCTGGCCGAAACCTCATCCGACACGCGAGGAATTGGAAGGATTAGATGGTTTGCAAAGTGCAAAAGGTAAGTTGCGAGGATTAGAGTTGTTTTGGTTTCGCGATCGCCTTGAACCATATCTAGCTCAAATTGAAGGTTCGGCGAGACTTCAGCTTCCCGATGGTACTCAAACAACAATCGGTTATGCGGGTAACACCGCTTATAGCTACAAAAGTATTGGGCGAGAATTAGTGAATGATGGCAAATTACCACTAGAAGGTATAACTCTGCCAATTATTCTCGACTATTTTCAAAAGCATCCCCAAGAATTAAATATTTATATACCGCGCGATCGCAGCTTTGTTTTTTTTCAAGAAAATCACGGTGAACCAGCCCAAGGTTCGATCAACGTACCATTAACAGCAGAGCGTTCTATAGCTACAGATAAATCTCTCATGCCTCCCGGTGCTTTAGCATTGATTCGTGCTTCCATTCCCTTCGTTAATCCTACCGGAAAAATGGAGGAGCGCATAATTAGTCGTTATGTTCTTGACCAAGATACTGGAGGTGCAATTAAAGGTGCAGGTAGAGTAGATTATTTTTTAGGTACTGGAAAAATAGCAGGCGATCGCGCTGGTTTGACAGTCAGCAATGGACAATTATTTTATCTATTACTCAAGTCCAAGAATTAAACACACTCGCATTTTAATAAGCTAAACCACATCCAAATACTTCTCGGTTAAGGGGAAAAGGGGAAAGGGAAAAGGGAAAGAAAAAACCTTTAACCCAAACCCAGTACCCTTTACCCCAAACCCGATTCCGAGTTAAAAATACTTAACCGAAAAGTATTGAAACCACATCTAGTTCACATATCTAAAATTTATATAACTCTTGTGGAGTGGGCATCTTGCCTGCCCTAATGATGCAAGTTAAATGTGTAACAAATTACTAAAATTCCCGACTTCTCTAAAAAGTCGGGAATTTTAGCCTTTCGGCGTAAATAAAGCACCCATTCCAAATCAATGAAATACTTGCAGTATAGAAATTACGAATTACGAATTACGCTTCTAAATCCATATCACCATCATCATCATCATGATCGTAAGGGATATCATCAAGGTCTATCATTTCGGAAATTTCTTCTACTTCAGTTAGATACTCAGATTCTTGATGTTCGCGCTCAATTAGACGACCAGTTGATTTCAGCCATTCCAAAAGAATAAATTCATTACTTGTACGAATTACTGGCGCTCGTTGGTTACGAGGCTCTTCACGCAAAGGACTAGTAGGCATAAAAAAAACTCACTTTGAATTATAGATTACCGTACAAATACATCAAAATTGTACATTCAACAGGTCGCGGCACTTCTTTCCTTGGGTATTGGGAAAAAGTTGTTTAAAATTTGGTAGTGGGTACAAGCCTACACCATAATTTTTTAATTTGATACCCAATAAAAAGTCCCCAGTACTCAGTACCCAATCCCATTTATGCAAACACGATTTCACAAAGCATTTGGTAGCTTGGCGATAGTTTCATACATATCAGAGGGTAATGCAGACAATCTGTTTGCTACGGCTACTGCATCAGCTAAGTTACTAAATTGACATCGGACTATATCTTGTCCATTTCCTGAAGGGAATCGCTTTCTAGCTTTGTTAGAGACAGCACAAATAATCGCTAACGCTTTGGCAAATCCGTCTTTTGTCAAAATTGTTTCTTGAGCGAACCCTTCAACAGGGATAAGGCAAACCTCAAACCGATAGCCAGGTCTAGGAGAAACTGCTATGTCGATATATGGTTTATCTTCTTTTCTAATTCGGCGTAAATATTTGGCTGTCGAATTCGTATCATGCAAATCAGTCCCAAGGGCGTAAGTAAAAAAGCAATCTTCTGTTAGGGACTCAGGACGGGTAATTATATCCGTTAACATAAGCTCAAATAATATCCGTATATTGTCTTTTTTTGTGACACACTAGACTTGTCCGTTCTTCTTAGCACATTTTTTTGATAGTTAGAGATTTCAGTGTCACACTGGGTATTGCAATATAGTTCGGCTAACTAAAATTCGTCATCTTCAACCTCATTCTCATCGAATAGATTAGCAACATCAACTGACATCAAACACCTTCAGAATCAAAGGGTGTAGAGATTTAGATTCGGAGAAGTGTCTATAATAATCAGTTACATAGCCGAAAATATTTCTCAACATATCTAATCTTAACATAGTTAACGGTTGAACTTTTTTAACTATTCTGACCGATAGATATTCAGTAAATAATAATTGTAAATCGTACTAAATTATTTCATAAGATAAGTATATTTACTATAACTTGAATTTTTGCTGATAATAGTTATAACTCCAGGTTCAATATTGATTGCGATCGCATCCATCGCTTAAATAAAACCCCAGAATTGTAAATATAATCCTGGGGCATCATGTTCATATCCTTGCCAAGATATTTAATTACAGCTATTTTCACCACGCGGTAGGGGTGCAGCATTGCTCATTAGTGTCAACTTAACGTGAAAGCAAGTCTAGAACTAGCTTTTAGATTGCCTCGTTCCCAGTCTCCGGGAATGCCCGTCGTTGAGGCTCCGCCTCCCTTACTGGCGGCAGAGCCGCTTTTGAGCAGCATTTCCAGCCTCCGGCTGGAAACGAGGTTTTAAAGGAGTTTTAGCTTAAATTGACGCCAATGAGCATTGCTGTGCCCTGACGATAGATGTGGTTCAAATACAGAAAACTGCTGTAAGACCAAAAACACAATTATGGAGCGGCATTAAAAACATCGTTCACGTAAGTATTAACAAGACCTCGAGACAGATTTTTAATGCCAGCAGGAAGAGGAGCATATCCACGAGCTATAGCTATAGCATTCGGGTCGATTGTCACATCTGTTCCTGGTGCTGGAACCGGTGGTACTCCTAAAGCCCAGTTGATGAATCCTTTAATCTGATTTGCTACGTTAACATTTGCGTATTTGTCATAAAATAGCAGGTAAGTTGCCGTAACAATCGGATAAGCATTTGCCGCTGCTGGATCGGTGACAACGAGTTTAATCCGCCGAGCATTTGTATCTTGGTCAGTCGCACCAACAAAAGCATTTGAAATTGTAGTTGGTGAGATGGCATTGTAAGTACCTGCCTTGTTCTTTAAGACAGCAGCTTGCAGACTATTTGCTAACCGTGTAGCACTATCCACATAACCAATTGCACCAGCAGTAGTTTTGATTTTAGTGGCTACACCTCCACCTCCTGAAGCGAATTGGAAGCTAGCTGGCCAAACAACTGTATCGGCTGGTAGTGGATTGGGTATACCACCAGCAGGTTGAGCAATACTTTTTTTACCAACTCCTCTGTTCCACGTAGCACCAAATGCCGCTTTGAGATGAGCGCTTAAAGCAAAAGTGGTACCACTATCGTCACTACGACGCACTACAACAATGGGCTTATTTGCTGAAATTGCTACGCCACCGTTATCTGCTTTAATTTGGGGAGCATTCCAATTTGTGATGGTGCCGTTAAGAATACCCAGGTAAGTAGCTCGTGAAAGCTTGATTCCACCTGTTGGTACAGTTAGACCAGTGGGGTTGTAAGCTAAGGCGATTCCGACGCTAATCACAGGCACTTGAATGTATGGAACAGGGTTTTGGGGTGTGCCTGCGGGGGTGGGAACATCGTTGGGACTGCCAACCACTCTTTCTGTTCCTGATACAGGGTCGTCAGTAGCAGCAAAAGAGATTGGGGCTAAGATAGTTGCAGTATTAGGTGGTACTGGTGGCACGGTTTGATTGAAAAAGGCTGTTAGCCCTGCACCACTACCAATGGAAGCATATCTGAATGTGGATAATGTCGTGAGTGGGCCATAGCTTCCGTTTGGAAATCCGGCTAGGGCTGGGGGTACATTGTTATTGAGGGATGGAGGATTTCCAACACCGTAAGCGTTAAACCATGAGTCTTTCGGCGCAAGAGGATAGGAAGTTCCAGTACCTATAAGCAAGGTAGTTATAGAGCTTGCACCTGCACCATTTATGGAGGTGACTCCAGCTGGGGGGGGAGTTGTGGAGGTCTGAGCTAGAGATTTCTGAGCAGCAGATTGACCTACTACTAAACCAGTTGCCAGGGCTAGTACAGTAATTGAACTTGCCAATTTATTTAATTGGCGATCGCAATAAAAAGTCATGTCAAGCTCCTTGAAGTTAATTTCTGATTCAACACCCCATCAAAGCCAAATCAAGTGTCAAACTAACGATGAAAAATCACCTTTTAGTACGCACAATCTACTTGTGCCTTAAAAGGGGTATCAATAAATCAAAAGTTTGCACAAAACTCTGAAAAATGTAGAGCAAATTAGAGGCAAAGCCTTCAAGCTTATACACCCAAAAACATAATCATTTGCTAGCTAATAACTCTACATTTTTGATCTGATGTAAGTTTGCATAAATAAACAATTAGTAACTTTGTTTTTCAGGAAATGGCTAGTAGGTACTATGAATCATGCCTCAATTCCCATTTTTAGCCTCTTATTTTCCTTCTAAAAAGTTATGTTTAATTTTAGCCACTTACTTTTTTGGCATGGCAATTTTATCTGAATTATGAAAATTACTTTCTTTAATGTAGATATGCAGCAGTTTGCTACAAACTACCGCTGATTGCGAAGTAAAGAAAGTCAATATTTCACGAATCTTTGTAGGACTGCTATAGCTAATAGCTGTTAAATTATGCCAACGAAATCAACACTATAGTCTGAAGGTAAAGCTCAAATCATGATTACATTATGGAATGATTAAAAAATAAATATATTTCTGGAATTTAGCAGTAATTTCAAAATGGTTTTCATTGTGTTTTTATTACTCTCGCCAGAGTAAAATCTGCAACTTTCATATATATGATTTTGCTTATTGAGATTTTTCTAGAGGTTTTAATCGGCATTTAATATAATTTACTAAAGGCATCATTTTTCTTGACAAAAAGCACACTATATGGATTAAAACAAAATCCCATTTAATGGCTATTTCTGCCAACAATGTGGATTTTCCACTGTTTTTTGTGTTTTTCACGACATCAAAAAAAATAAATAGTGGTTTATGCTACGTCGTAACGAAATCATTAATCGTGTCATTCACATTAGTGACTTAGTGCTAGTAAAGGTTTTGTGATGTAGATAGAAAAAGGCTTTCTGAGTCCTTTTTAAATATTGGCTATACCAACATTTTAGGCATCTTCTCACTAATGCCTAATTTAATGCACTAGTTTTTAGTGCATAAGTTGAGAAATTATATCAACTTTTAGATAAAAATGCGCTCAATACATAGGTTGAGTTGTAGCAATATTTTGTAGGCTATGGAGTTAAACCCAACACCTGAAAATTTTGCCTGAAGATTTTCAGGTGTTGGGTTTCATCCCTCAAAAGTTACTTGCAACGCCACTCACTTTTCCCAAAGTAAGAAGAAGGGGCGTTGTGCATGGAAGCCGAGCAAATTTTTTGACGATGGCAGCTTCCCAACCTATATGTATAGAGATCGTTTTTCAAATTGGTATTTAGTCGTTTGTCGCAAGCATCACAAAATCTATTAGAACTAGCTACGATTCTTTCTCCACTAAACTTTTTTGAGGTACTCAATGAATAAAATGAATCTGTACAAACAACGTCAGAACAAAAATAGGGTATTGATTTTAGCTTCCCTAACTGTTTTGACTTCTTCATTAGTTCTACCTTTCCAACAAGCCTTTGCTGCAACATTGACTACTGTTGTAAATTTCAATGGCACTAATGGAGCTACACCAAGAGCAGGGGTACTGAAGGGTAATGGTACTGATGCAAATCTTTATGGAACTACTTCTGCTGGTGGCACTTTTGGTAAAGGAACTGCATTCAAGTTAACTCCTACTGCTTACACTACTCTAACCACACTGATAAACTTCACCGGAACATCTGGAATCAACAAAGGGACTAATCCAGTTGCTAGATTATTCCAAGCAGCCGATGGTAATTTATATGGCGCAACCTTTATAGGTGGTACAAGTAACCTCGGCACTGTGTTTAAGTTGGCACAAACAGCTTTTACAACCCTGACAACTCTTGTAAATTTTACAGGCGCGAATGGGGCTAATCCAGCAGGCCGACTGATTACGGGTGCTGATGGCAATTTATGGGGGACAAGTTCTACAGGTGGAGCTAGTAATAAAGGAACTATATTCAAGGTTTCGCCTACTACCGGCGCACTCACCATCGTCAGAAGCTTCAGTGGCACTAATGGAGCAACTCCATTGGCAAGATTGCAACTGGCTACCGATGGAAACTACTATGGCAGTGCTTCTGCTGGTGGAGCAAGTGCTAAAGGAGTTGTATTCAAGTTAACTCCCGCCGGAATACTAACTTCATATAGCTTTAGTGGCGCCAATGGGGCAAATCCGCAGTCTGGATTAATTGAATCTACCGGATTTCTCTACGGCACAGCTAAACTAGGAGGAGCCAACAATAAGGGAGCTATTTTTAAGGTTCCAATTGGTGGTGGTACACCTGTTTTAGTTGCTAGTTTTAATGGTACTAATGGGGCTAACCCAACAGCTGCACTCATCAAAGCAAGCAATGGTAATTTCTATGGCACAGCTTCTACTGGTGGGGCAAATAACAAAGGAGCTATCTATCAGCTGACTGGCGCAACCATCACCAGCTTAACTAGTTTTAATGGCACTAATGGGGCAACGCCTGAGTCAACGCTAATTCAGCTATCGAATGGTGCCTTTTACGGTACTGCCTCTTTTGGCGGTACTTCTAATTTAGGAACTGTGTTTAAGTTTGTAATTTAGTGCCAAAAAATGGTAGGACGTAAATTTGAACGTTCACCATTTTTCGACAATAATTAAAGTCTTCTTGAGCATATTCACAAATATCCACTCTATAGAGAGCGATATTTCTTGACAAGTTCTCTAGGGATTGAAGTAAGGATGCATTATTTCTTGTGGCACTTGATGCTCGAAAATATGCATCTCTTTTTCATGTCTGTTTGCGTAGCGTCTCCGAAGAAGAATCGGCCTAATTTTACAAAGCCTTGAGGGTTTCAAGCCCCGCCCTTGTGGGCGATTAACATTTTTGGGGGAAGGTTCAAGCCCATTGGTGTCAACTTAAGGTGAAACCGCTTGTCCGCCGGGAATTGAAATTCCCGTCTCATCGCTAAAGTCATCTGAAGATGACTAAATATCGCCAAAAATCTCCAGTCTACTTCAGCAGACTTAAGCTAAAAGCCAAAGAAATTTATTTCCGGGCGGGTATGGAAGTCAACTTAAGCTATTTCCAGCTTAAGTTGACTTCCGCCTTGCGGTACTAGCTTTTCAAATCAGAGATATTTAGTTTTAGATAAATCTTAATATGATGTTAACTTAACTTCATAATACTGATGTAGAATATAGAACTTTACTACAAGTTCGTAATTTGATTAACAATCATGTTAAAGCATGTTAAATTGTAGTAGCTGTAAAATTTGAAAAAAAGAGCAATTATAGTACACCATAGGAAAATTAGCAAATGTTTAGACAAAGTTCTCACGAGAGAAACTTTTTCAAAGCTTTAACTGGTAGTGCGGCGAAAGAATCTCACAAGTTAAGACTGGCATTTAAATCCTGTCTGACTGTTCTGGTTGAATCTGTACCTTTTTTGATTGCTTGTGCTGTATTCGTTAGCGTTATCAGCCTAAAAAGTCCTATTCTGCTCTTTTGCTTACTCGTTGGTAGTTTAATTGCAATCATTACCCAGCAAATTGGGCAGCAAGTGAATTTACCAAGGCGATCGCTAATATTATTACAAATTTTAGCAGCAGCGATCGTTCTGAGTTTATATTGGTTAGACTGTTTTGCAGCCCCCGCACAAGCACAGTTTTTTGGGGAAGCTGAAAAGTTTTTCAAAAAAACCTTACAAGATGGTTCAGCAACCAATGCTGGTGGTAGCGACACAGCAGTTAGTTTGATATTTAATGTGTTGCGGGCAATTTACTTACTCTATATTGCAATCTCCCTAGTTGGTGTGATCAATGCAGTGCGTAAAGATGAAGATTGGCAAAGCATCGCCAGAACTCCCCTATTAGTGGTTGTTGCTGTTACCATTGCTGATGTACTCACACGCTTTGTAATTGGCGATAGCAGTAAATAATTCAGATATTTCAAATGTCTCAAGAGCGGGAACAAGAATTTCGTCCAGTTAATCAAGTTCTGGGAAGTCAACCTTCATTAGGACCAATTCCTGCCGACCAAATTCTTCCTTGGACAGTCATTGCCCTAGCCTCCTATTTTATAATCAATGGAATTTTTGGGGGTCTTTTCCAAGAAGAGTTTCAAAAATGGTTGTGGACAGTGCTAATTGCTGGTTGGGGAATAGGAACCTGGTGGATTTTAACTGGTGGTAGGAGTTGGAGTTTTTTAAGTAAATTTATCGGCGTTCCCGCTTGGACAAGAGGCTTTGCTCGTTATCAAAGCTTACTGGAAGTTAACCATGAAGCAAAAAATCGGAAAACAAAGCGTCAGCGTCGCCGGAAATGAAAGTAGATTAACACCATTTGAAGATGCTTTGCACTTGGCGACAATGCTGCGTGTCGCAATTAATGGACGTGATATTGGCGCTTACCTTTTGACAAAAGGCACTCAAAAAGATCGGTTTTGTTTTGTTTTTGGTTTTGATTGTAAGGGAATCCATACTACCTTAAGACCGGAACAAATTGATACACTTTTTAATAACATTGAAGCTGGATTAAAAGACATTCCTAGCGGTGAACGAATGACACTGCACTTGGGTTCTTTTAGTTCAGATAAAGAGCGGCAAAAAGAATTAGCAACATTAATTAGAAATTCGCCATCACGAGATATCAAATATTTATTGATGGCGGAGAGAGCTAGAGTTAAAGAACTTACTATTTCTGGGATTCGTAAACCAAAATTTTTACGGATTTATGTCACTTACACCATTGAATCTAACTCGCAACATGCAGATGATTGGATCGAAAAGCTTTTAGTCAAAGCTGAATCGTGGTGGTTGAAATTCAAAGGGGATCTCTCAGAAGTAGAAAATCAACGCATTGAAACCCTAATCACCAATGCTTACAACCAGGGTTTTCTTCGCTGGGAACAAATCTTATCTAACAAGATGGGATTGGATGTCAAGCCTTTGACTGCTGATGAGCTCTGGGGAGACATCTGGAAAAGGTTTAATGATACGCAACCAATAGAGATTCCCCAGTTAATGACTTTAGATGAGCAAGGACTGCACGAGCAAGTTAATTCTGATTTAGCTAGTACTAAATTACTTTTAGATAATATCCACGGCACAACTTTGCTGATGGAATCTAGTGTACCTTGTGCCGATCGCCGCTGGGTTAATGTTAACAATCGTTATATTGGCGCGCTGTCATTTCTCGAAAAACCCGGTGGTTGGCCCAATAAATCTGCCCAACTGCGTTATCTATGGGAACTATTAGCTAGAGAAACAGTAGTAGATACAGAAATATTTTGTGAGTTGACTGCTGCAAATCCAGCATTGGTAAAAACGACTCTGCAACGAGTGCTAAAGCAGTCAAACATGACGACAATTCTAGCTCAAGAAAAAAGTAAAACTATTGATGTCAATGCTCAATTAAAGTTGAAGAAATCGGTAGCCGCACAAGAACAATTATTTGAAGGTGCAGTCCCAATTTATACGAGTATCGCCATTTTAGTGCATCGTCCAACTGTCGAAAAATTAGATGAGGCGACAAGATATATTGAAAACTGTTTTCAACGTCCAGCCAAAGTAATTAGGGAAACTGAGTATGCTTGGAAAATTTGGCTGCAAACTCTACCAATAGTTTGGGAAGGTTTGTTAGCAACACCCTTCAACCGTCGCCAGCTATATTTAACTAGTGAAGTTCCCGGATTAATGCCTTTAGTTTTAACTAAAAAAGGTGACAGACAAGGTTTTGAGTTGATTGCAGAAGAAGGTGGAACACCCATACATTTAGATTTATTTAATCAACACAAAAATTTAGCTTTGTTTGCGACAACTCGTGCTGGTAAATCAGTATTGGTGTCAGGGATTTTAACTCAAGCTTTGGCACATGGGATTCCGGTTGTGGCGTTAGATTTCCCGAAACCTGATGGGACATCTACTTTCACTGACTATACAGAGTTTATGGAGGGGAATGGGGCCTATTTTGATATCTCGAAACAATCGAATAACTTATTTGAACAGCCAGACTTACGATCGCTAGAAGCAGAACAACAGCGCGATCGCTTCAACGATTATACCGCCTTCCTCGAATCAGCGTTAATGACAATGGTTTTAGGATCGTCCACTGAAAGTCAAATTTTATCGCAAACCGTGCGATCGCTACTCAACCTTGCTTTAGAAGCCTTCTTTAGAGATGAAGGCATCAAAGAGCGATATCGGCAGGCAATGGCGGCAGGATTCGGCACTAATGCTTGGCAAAAAACCCCCACTTTAAAAGATTTTCTCTTTTTCTGTTCACCCGAACACTTGCAACTAAGTTCTTTAACTGGCAGAGTAGAAGACGCTCTCAGTCAAATTCAGTTGCGCTTACGGTTTTGGCTTTCTAGCCGCGTGGGACAAGCCATTTCTGCACCATCTAGCTTTCCTACCGATGCACAACTTTTAGTTTTTGCGCTCAGAAACTTATCAGATAGTGAAGATGCAGCCGTACTATCCTTGAGTGCCTATTCAGCCGCACTACGACGTGCATTAAGTAGTCCAGCTTCCATATTCTTTATCGACGAAGCACCAATTCTCTTTGAATTCGAGCAAATTTCTGACTTAGTTGGCAGAATTTGTGCCAACGGTGCTAAAGCCGGTATCAGAGTCATCTTATCAGGACAAGATCCTGACACGATCGCCAAATCTAAAGCTGCATCTAAAATTTTGCAAAACCTGACAACAAGATTAATTGGCCGTATTCAACCGGTTGCAGTAGATAGTTTTGCAGACATCTTGAAATATCCCCGCCAAGTTATTTCTCGTAATGCATCAGAAAGCTTTTTTCCCCGCAAAGAAGGCGTTTATAGTCAATGGCTATTAGATGATAACGGTAGTTATACATTCTGCCGTTACTATCCAGGTTACGAACAATTAGCAGCAGTTGCTAATAACCCTTATGAACAAACTGCACGTAGCCAAATGATGCAACTCCACAGCGATAAATATGAAGCAATTTCGGCGTTTGCACGTCAGTTAGTGGCGACTCTGCGTAGTAGTTAATCGGGTTCTGTAAGCACTTAACAATGTCGTCTACCTTTTTCAGGCACAGATGTATGCAAAAAACTACCATTTTTACTTTTACCTTGCTATCCCTGGCAATACTACCAGCAATGGCACAAATTCAGACGGGTGCATTAGGTCAGGTTTGGACTGATTTTCAATCCTATTCCACAGACTTACAAAACTATCTTCAATACAATCTGAGCGACAATTTAAAACCTGTCGAAGTACAAAGTCAAAATGCTCTGAGTAATTCCAAGGGAGATTTGAATATACCTAATCCTGTCGCGGCGGGACAAAAGGTTCGTGATGATTTGATTCTCTACTCTTCTAGTTCCGACTCTCGTTCAAGTCGCTTTGAAAATAATTCAGCAGTGCGGGGAAATTTGGTTAGTAATGAACTAAACCGTGTAATTACCCGTGGAGTAGCGGTAGGTATTTTAGGTCAAAATGGACAAATTCGGGCAAAAGCGAAGTTAGAAAATACAGAGAAAAGTATACAAGATGTTGCAGGATTCAACGATGCTAATAACAAAATTAATAACTTTAAGACGAAATTAGAAAGTCTTGTGATTGACCCAAAGAGTCCAGCGATAAGTATTGCCGACAACTTGCTAGGTCAAGGGATATTAGCATTGTTATCTACCAATCAAGAAACCATTAAGATCCAAAAAGAACAATCAAAAATTGTGGCTGAAACATTTGCTCAGACATTACAAAATAATCAGTCATTACAATACTCTAATTTAAATTTAGCAAATATTTCTCAACAGGCTGAAGAAGCAAATCGCGCTCGAAGAGTAGAAACATCTACAGAAGCAGCTCGACTTTTACGAGCAACTTCTCAACTAGATTTGTTTGGCAGAAAAGTTAATAAGTAGGATTTTAAGAGATTTTTTAAAATCCTTGAAATTATGAAAAACTAACAAAACATCTAAAAAACAGTTTAGTAGAGTGTGTTAGTAACTTAACACATCCTACAAAATCTAAGAAAACAGCCCATAAATTCAAAATGCAACTTGCCATTCAACGAATTTTTGCCCAAGTAGGCATTGATCAAATTATCGATAATGGGACTGCAACTTCCCAAAGTATTGCCGAAGGTTGGGATAAACAATGGCTGGATTTATTACAAAATAACACCAGTAATAACTTGTATGGAGCGCTGACAAATCTGGGTATTTTTTTCGCAGTAGGAACCCTGTTATTTTTTATGATACAATTCCTCAAAGACTTAATATCCTACGAATATACACGCCCCATATCAGCTTTGATTTGGCCTTTTATTGTGGTAGTTCTCTTAAGTAATTCCGGCAATGGAAGTATACTTGCTAATCTGACGCTGGGAGTGCGGAATTTTTTAAACACTGTGAATCAGCAAGTGGTGGTATCAGCAGATGCAGATAAAATATACCAGCAAGCACTGAATATGAGTGTTGCTGAAGAAGTAGCTGGTTCCTTACTACGTCCTTGTCAATCGCTGACTGGCGAACAACAAAGTCAATGCTTTGTCAAGGCTGCCGAAAAAATCAACGTTCTCTGGCAAAGATATCGAAATACTTATGGTAATAAAAGCTGGATAATTAGACTACAAAACAAGGTAGATAATATTCGCTATGGCACTGGCATTGTATCAGAAACCTCTTTTAATTCTTTGTTAGGTTCTACAGTGCAAACGAGCATCAAAAACTTTTTAGTTTCCTTACAATATGCCTTCCAAAATTTGATAGAAGCTAGTATGTTGCTAATAGCAGCTTTAGGGCCAATAGCTGTAGGTGGTTCTTTGCTGCCTGTTGCTGGCAAACCAATTTTTGCATGGCTAACTGGATTTCTATCTATTGGAATTGCGAAGATTTCGTTCAATATTATTGCTGTGCTAACTGCCGCAGTTATTGTCAGTGGCCCAGGTCAAAATGCTAATGTTGATCCAGATTTAATGTGGTTCATAATTTTTCTGGGAATTTTAGCACCGATTTTGTCTTTACTTGTGGCTGCTGCTGGCGGGTTTGCAGTCTTTAGCGCTATCAGCAATACGGCTTCTTTAGTAAAAGAGAGGATATAGGGAATTAAAAATTAAAAATTAAAAATTAAAAATAAATAAAGGCAAGTGCTGTGAATGATGACTAAATATAATAGCTGAAGTTTTTTGTAGGAGGAAGTGAGTAGATGGTGCGTTTACTAGAAAAAAGACAAACAACGGGGAATGCTTTAACAATTTTTGCGATCGCTACCTTTAGTTTACATATATTAGTTTTATTTTTATTCTTATTACAAGGGCTAAATATTCGCCAACTTAGTCTGAGAAAACCCCCCAATTTTGTACAATTAATCGACGGTAAACCAGTAGCTAATATTGATGATTTAGCAAGAGAACCTGAAGCCATCCGTCGATTTGTCAGCAAAACGATGATATCAATGTTTAGCTGGTCTGGAACCTTACCACCACAAACTATTGAAGAAGTCGCAAACCCCAAATCAGATTTAGGAATACTTATTAACACACCTCAAGGTGGTAGCCAAAAAATTAGTACCAGCAGTTGGGTAGCTAGTTTCGCCTTCTCAGAAGACTTTCGCAAAGGTTTTTTAAGCACAGTTGCAGAAATGACACCGCCAGAAGTCTTCTCTGAAAATCCCAGCCAAGCAATGACATCACAATTAGTTATTAAGCGAGTTTATCCGCCAAAAGAAATTGCACCAGGTAAGTGGCGAGTGGGGATGGTAGCCGACTTAATTCAAAAAAACCGAGTTGGTGGTGCAAAACTTATAACTCCTTTTAATAAAGATTTCCTTGTACGCGCAACAGATTATTTTGCTAATCCCCAAACTGACAGTAGCACCGACTTACAAAAAGCAATTTATAGTGTCCGCGCAGATAGACTAGAAATTTATGAAATTCGTAACTTATGTTTGCTGGATAGCTACAACAACCCGAACGGAGATAAATCCAAACAATGCAGCAGTGGACAAACATCTGATAGTTTTATAAGATGATAGATTTCTAATTCACAGGCTGATCGTTCAATTTATATAATCAATTATTAATGCAATTACTCAAACCAGAAAATAAGAAAAATAGCCCCTTGCCACTGTTGGCAGTAGGAACCCTTGGTTTACATCTATTCACTTTGCTGTTACTAATATTTCATGGGTCTATGTTACAACAGTTAGGACGGCAACTTACACCTCAAAGTTTGGTGCAGCTTGTTGATGGTCGCACCATAACCGTAGATCCCCAACCAAATTTAGAGCGACAGCCGGAGGCTATTAGGCGGTTTGTGGGTGAAACTATGAGCTTAATGCTCACCTGGTCACAACAACAACCACCAACACAAGTCTGGGAAATTACCTCTCAACTGGTAGCTGATAATTTTAAACAAAAATTTAAGTCAGAACTTACTAATTTAAATCCAGATAGTCAATTTGAAAATGTTAATAGAGGAGCGGAGAATGTATTAGTTATCCAAAAAATTTCTCAACCTACAGCAATAGGTAATGGAAAGTGGAAAGTAGAGATGTTTGCCAATCAATTAATTTTTAGCAGTTATGATAAGTTGGGAAAATCAGTTTCCTTTAACAAACAAATTTTAGTTAGAGCTATAGATGAACCAGCAACTTCACTACCAAATGCACCACTACCATTGCACTTCGCAGCTTACCGCCTTGGTGAAGCCAGACTAGAAATTTATAATGTCTGTGAAATCCAAGATAACAATTGTTCTGGAAATCCCAACTAAGCTCTACCATGACTCGATACTCAATTCCTGCGGAAACTCCTCCCCAAAATGGATTTACTCTCAGCACCGACGATCGCCAACCAGAAGTAGAATCTTTAGATTGGGAATCACGGATGTCAAGGTTAGTCGGCTTTGAAGAAGAATCTTCTACCGCTACCCAAGGTTCAGAAGACTCGGCAACGCCGCCAGAATCCGTTTCTCAACCACAAGAAGTTCAGACTAAGCAACCCCTCTCATCGAATCCCTTTGCAAAATTAGGCTTGGTAGGGGCTGCTACCTTAGCGATCGTTTTGTTGGGTGGTGTGTTTTTATCTAAATTGATGAGTACCAGCAGTCAAAAGCCCAAAAATCTTGTTTCTGCACCAGTGCAACAGCAGCCCACTACTGAATCTAAATCTCAACAGCTAGAAGCTGAAGTCGATACTCTCAAAACAAAATTAGCCCTGACTGAACAAGCACAGATGGTGAAAGCTGCCCAACAACAGCTGAGAATTGCCAAATCAACGCCGACAGTAGTCTTACAACAACCGTCAGTTAGACAAAAAGTGATCCCAACACCCCCACCAACAGCTTACGTACCTCCGACGGTAACTGAGCGTATCGTTCGTGTAACTCCTTCTCAACCTTTCACATCAGCCCAACTACCAGTTGTTAGGCCAAACACTCAACCGGTAGTTAATATAACTCCACCATCTCCACCAAGCCCATTTGAAGAGTGGGCAAGGTTAGCGAAATTAGGTAGCTATGGCCAAGTAAATGCTAGCAATCAACCTACTAGTAATATAGCTACTTTGGAACCTGTAAATAATGCCCAGCCACAGAATAATACGCAGCCACAGACACCAAACCCCAGTCCTGAGCAAACCCCACAACCAGAAGCTTCTATGGTTAGTCAAGCTCAACCCCAGGGACAGAAATCTGTAGCAGTCGGAACCAGTGCCAAAGCGGTGTTGGCGACAGCAATATTCGGGGAAACTTCTAATAAGTCAAGCGGTGGTGGTGAAACAGGCGAAGGAAAAAACGTATTTGTGATCCGATTGCAAGAACCGCTCAAATCTACTGATGGTTCTCCGGCTCTACCTGCAAACACCGAATTCCTAGCTGAAATTAGTTCCCTGTCCGAACAAGGTCTTTTGCAGATGAACGTAGTTAAAGTTATCTCGCAAAATAATGGCAACCCTATAGAACGAAGTTTAACCAACAATGCAATCATTCTTCGTGCTACCCAAGGTAAACCTTTAGTAGCCAATAAATTTCCTAGCCAAAGCTCGTCTATCGCATCAATGGATCTAGGACTATTTGTTTTGGGAGGTGTTGGGAAAGCGGCAGAGTTAATAAATCGTAGTGATACTGAACTCCAACCACTTATTTCAACAGTTACCAACGCCGACGGCTCCACCAGTAGCTCCAGCCAAATTACTACTGTCACTAAGAACAGACGCAACCTTGCAGCCGGGGTTGTAGAAGGTGGTTTGAACTCTGTAGTACCCCAAATTGCTCAACGTAATCAACAGGCGATCGCTCAAATGTCACAGCAAACTAACATTTGGTTTTTGCCAGCAGGCACAAATGTTGAAGTATACGTTAATCAAGTAACTCAGTTTTAAGAGGTAGGATTTATACCAATTTTAGATATTTGCAACCATGAAAAAGAATACTAAATTGCCAGGAAATACCCATTATTATTTCCTACCTATAGCTTCCTTAATTTTCTCGGTTGCTATGTTCTTATTGGTAGGTCGTGCTGTAGCTAATAATGCAGTTTTGCGTTCTATATTTTCCTGCCAAGCGCAAGGTTTAGGAGGATTAATCCCAACAATCAACGTTTGGTATGAGCAAGGCACAAACTTAAGCTTTATTCCGGCTGGAGAAGTAATTAAAAAAGTTTGGTTAAACGATCCATCGCAGGTAACTATGGATTTTGATGGCCCGGTATGTATGCAGTTTGGTCTAAAACCGAATACTAGTTCAGGAGATTGTAAAAACTCAGCTGCGAATGTAATTCAACTCAGACGAATTAAAAAACTGGACATTCCTGGACTTCCTAACACTAGTAATACACTTTTAACAGTTATTACCGAAGCCCAAGGTAAAAACAAGTTGTATACTTTTCAAGTGATATATAAAACAGATAGTCCTGAATATCATACTTTAGCAATTTTCCCCGATCCTTCTGGTCAAGAAGGAGCTTGTGCGAGAGTTTCACAATAAAATAATTCGTCTCAAAGCTTCATATAAGGGACTTCCAAATAAAAAAATATTCAATTAACTCTTGTGGGGTGGGCGTCTCGCCCGTCCTGTGGACTGGGCGCTCATGTTGTCCACCCCACAAGATTGGGTAATTTATTTCTTGGAAGTCCCTTGGCACAGTAGGGCGTAGCCCATTCTGACTTCTGAATTTTGCTGTATATTTAATTATGCCTGCCTACTTAATCAAGCTTTTGCAAACTACACCTTTATAAATCTTCAGATAAAAACTAACCACAAATTCAAAATTCGTGTAAATATAAAGAAAAGCTTAAGAGGTTACAGGCTTCATGGTAACTGCTAAAATGATGCAACAGCTTTGGGCTGTAATCGAATCTACCCAAGTCAGCACCCTGCTCCAGTTTGATGATGCTGCTTTAATACAATTGCTCCTCCAGCAGTTAAAAGCGAAGCAAGGACTTGATGCCCAGGCAGATACAACTCTCAACACTTACATAAAATCTAAACTGCCCCTAATTCGCGATACGGCTGAAGGCAGATTATCTTTAGGGCAAGGCGGCAATCATTAGTACGATAAATCAAATGATTGGTTATTGCCAAGCATACGCTCAGAGTTCAAACAGTGCAATATTATGAATCACTGGCTAGTAATTGCCCTAGTAGCTTATCTAATTGGAGCAGCGATTGAAGGGGTGAGTACAGCCAGTCAGCTATCTCATTCAATGCCAGAACTCGCTAAAAGTACACAAGCTAATCCTTCAGAATCTTCTACTGAGCCTAGTTCGAGTTGGAGAATTGTGGTAGCCATCGCCTCAGTAAGCATTTGTGGAGCTTTTTTGTGGCCTTGCCGTCTTTTCCACCGTTTAATTAAAGGTAACGTTCGTCCATAAGCCCAAAACAGCAATGCAGTAATTGTGGAAGAACTTCTCCCCCAACCCCGTTTCACAGAGGGAGTTTGGCTTCTGCTGATTTATCATGCACTTTGTTCGGGTTCTGTCGCTACAGGTTGCCCAATTTTTGGTTCTGTTCCTGCGAGCAGTCGTTCGATATTAGTGCGATGGCGCAAAATCACATACAATCCACCAGCAATCCCAAACAGAATATAGGGTAAGGGTTGATGCAAAAGTACCATGAAAATGGAAACTGCGATCGCACCTGCTATTGAACTCAAAGAGACAATCCGCGATATCGCCACAACCACGGCAAACACACCCGCTGTTGCTAAACCTACCTGCCAACTCATTGCCAACAAAATCCCTAAGCTAATAGCAACGGATTTACCACCGGTAAAGCCCAAAAAAATTGATTTACTATGTCCAAGGATGGCAACTAACCCAGTTAAAGTTACAATCCACGGTTGCCATAGTTGTGCATCTACCGTTGGAGGGATATAACTTTGAATTGTGTCAAAGTTGAACAACCAGTAAACTAGAGCGATCGCTAATACTCCCTTTAAGGAATCAAGTACTAAAACCAATGCTCCTGGTCCTTTCCCCAAGGTTCTGAGTACATTAGTTGCGCCAGTAGAACCTGAACCAATTTCTCGAATATCAATACCCTTTAACTGCTTCACAGCAATATAGCCAGTGGGAAAAGAACCCAGCAAGTAAGCTATGACTACAATTGCCCCGCACAGAGTTAACCAAATAGCCATAATACAATTCAAAATTCAAAATTTAAAAAAGTCAAGAGTAATATCTCTTGACCAATGACTCATTTAAAAATCATCATCATAGTTTCTCACTGTTTTGGGGTCAGGAGCAAAGGCTAACCACAGGGGAAATTGCAGCAGTGACAAACTTATTTGTTCTTCTGAATCGTCAATGATAATTAAAGGCAGTTGATTGGCTTTCGTCAATCGCTCTGCTTTCTGAGCAAGAGCATCAGATGCCTCAAATAATACCACACCCCGGTCTGGGCCGAAGTCTGGGCGACCGATTCCGAGACAGTCTTGCAAGCCGCGCCGCCATTCACCTAATCGCTCCGGTGTATTAGCTAAAACTAAAGTACGGACGCGATCGCCATACAGCTTGTGTAATATCGAAATTGCAGCTGAGGCAATTAGGATATTCTGCAAGCGGCTACCCATTGTCCGCAAACCACCCCGTCCCCCTTGGGTAAAAAACCAGTTAGAGATTCGTTCAGCATGGATTGGTTCAAAGGTACGGCGTAGTTGCCACGGTGGCCCATAATAATCTGGTTTATTGCGGTATTGGTCTATTAGGCGGCGAATTTGCTTAGTAGTATCTTGAAACTGCTGTTGGGCAAATTGGGGTATTCCAGGCTGGGATTCAACTGGTTTAGCCTCTTTTACAGCGGGTTTTTCTCGTTCTACCACACTTGGGGTCAGTTGCAACTGTTCAGCGGCAACAGCTAAATCTTGTAAACTACCCGTGAGATAGTCTTTAAAACCCTGCACCCGAATAGCCAAGTCTTGCGATGTACCAGCAAAAGTGGTTCGCATCTCATTGCGGATACGTTCTTGACGGCGTTCTAGTTGTTCGACAGAAATTTGCAGAGTTTGCTTGCGTTGTTCTAACTGCAACAGTGACTCTTGTACAATTCGTCCCAGTGAGGTTTGAGTTTCACTCACCTGTGCTTGCAGGTTTTCATAAGAAGCTTGCAGCTTGGCTATTTCTGACTTAAGAGATGCTTCAGCGCTTTGCAACTCTGCTACTCGCTGCTCTGCTTCTGCATATAATAAATTATTTCCCGATCCTATTTCAGACCCCAGCGCGACATTTTCCGCTTCTAACTGCGCTACAAACTCGCCATTTGAATTTTCTGTTAGCTCTACTGTAGAATCTACAACTTCTGCATTAGAAATGAGTGGCTCAAGAGTTGTGTAGCCTTCTGATGAGCTAATAGCTTCTGTTTCTATTACTGACTCAACAGATGAATTTACTGGATGTTCAACTGCATTGTTCTCTTCTGGTTTTTCTGTCAACTGCTCATCACTTGGTTCTGGGGTTTGAGATGCCTCTAGGTTCATAAACAATAGTGTAATTCCGATGACGCGAATAAATAGCTTTCAGAAATATTACAATTGACCTGCCATAAAAATCCTGAGCATGAGTGCTAAGTTACGAGTTTATATCAAAACGACTCAGCACAGATTGCACTCCGCCCTAAAAACGCGGACAACGTTGTTCTAAGCAAGTTTTCAAGGTCTTGGGGTCAAATAAAATCGGCAAAAAGTGAATGCTTTTAATTTCTTTAAAGTAAAACAGGATGGGGACTCTATTCCAGAATATCCGCCAGTTTTGCCATTCCTGGTAGGGAAAGCGCCGAATCAACTTTTCACTTCTGTAAATATCTAAGTCGGTGACAGTAAATTGCAAACGCACCGTTAAAGCCTGAAACATGAGAAACAAACCAAACAATGTGAAAATGGAGCCTACCCACGGTTGTACCAAAAGTAGTGGAATCGCGGCAATTACCAACACTATAGGTATATTGTAACTAGGCTTGAGTTCCACAGTGGATGTGGAGTTAGGAGTAAATAAACTGGTCATGTCGCTTCGCTCCGAATTCAAAATTCAAAATTAATGATCCCCATAAATAGATTTAGGGGCTTATAAACGGACTTCGTAGCCCAACGGGAAAAGCAGTCGCCTACGGCGGGAAAGCTACCTACAGCGCTGGTTCACTGTGCCACGACGCTCGTGACGCTCGATGACTCGCTTGCCGCCGGCGCTATCGCTCTTAGCGTCTCCCCTTCTCCCAAAGGGAGAGGCTAACGCCAAGGGAGAAGACTCGCTCTAAGCGTTCGCGCAGCATCTCGTAGAGAAGCCATGCCGTTCGCGTAGCGTCTCGTAGAGAAGGCTTTACGCTGCGCTATCGTTATACATTTTTTTTGCTTCTCCATAAATAAATTTAGGGGCTTGTATCTTTTTCGTTTTCGGTCAAAGTCTTAAATCCTGCTTTATTTAGTAGGCATATCTCCTATTCTAGGAGTCAGGAGTTAGAAGTTAAGAGTTAGGAGTGAGAAGTTTTAGCTTATAACTCTCAGTACGCACTACTTCCTGCTGTAGCATCTATGGTTAAGAGTTAAGAGTTAGGAGTGAGAAGTTTTAACTCATAACTCATAACTCCTAACTCCTCACTTTTATAGTCCGATGAATGCACTGCCAGTTCCCTGAAACATCAACCAAGAAAGAAAGAAGTTGCTCACAAATATAATTAGTAAGGCAGTCACAACAGCAGTTGTAGTTGACTGTCCTACACCTTTCGCACCTCCTGTTGTCGTCAGCCCCCAACTGCAACCAATTACGGCGATTAAAATACCAAAGCAGCACGCCTTAATCATGGCGCTAAAAATATCCCAGATACCAAGAAAGTTACGGGCTGAGTCTAGAAAGACCGTATCAGATAGATTGTAGATAGTTGTGGCAATTATTAATCCCCCAAACATCCCTGTCACCAAAGACAGAAGGGTTAAAATTGGCAGCATTAAACAGCAAGCAAGGACACGGGGAATAACCAGGTAATCGATTGGATCTGTTTTCAACATCAACATAGCATCGATTTGTTCTGAGACTCGCATGGTACCGATTTCTGCTGCAAAGGCAGAACCGACTCGCCCCGCTAAAACCACTGCTGTCAACACCGGAGCGAGTTCTCGCGTCAACGCAACAGAAAGCACTCCGCCGATAATGTTTCCTGCGCCAAAGTTGATAAATTCCCGCGCCACCTGAATCGTAAACACAGCACCAACAAAAATAGCCGTCAGTAGGGCAATAAATAAGGAATCTGGCCCAACTGCCGCCATTTGTTCTAAGGTGTTGCGCCGATGGATTTTGCCTCTCAATAGGTGAACTAGTACTTGCCCACCCAGAAAAATCGCTGCCAGCAATCGCTGACTCCATTCCCTTAAACTGGATTTGGATGTAGTCTGGTTCAATGTTCTGTAGCTAACTCGGTAACTGCCTTAAGAATAGCGGAAGTAATGGGGAATGGGGAATGGGGATTGAGAAGAGACAAGGAAGACAAGGAAGACAAGGAAGACAAGGAAGACAAGGAAGACAAGGAAGACAAGGAAGACAAGGAAGACAAGGAAGACAAGGAACAGGGGGAGATAAGGGAGAGACTTGTTCAAGAATTTCCCCTTGTCCCTACTCCCCACTCCCCTAAAAAGGCTGAATATTAACTTAGATTAAAGATGCTCTCAGAAAATGAAGCTGTTATTAAAGGTGCTAAAAAGTAATAAATAAGTGATACCCTTTGCTATAACCTTAATTTTGCAAGGGTTTTGTAGATTTAAGCCGTTTATAATATGCCCAGCATGGGCTGTAACTGATAGCCCTTTCTTTTAATGAAAACTTAAGATTCTTGACAGATTGTCTGCTCTGGAGCGATCGCACGTATTGTAGAAAATGACAAACCGCTATCTAGCTATTGTCATCTCTACTCACGGAGTGTGTCCTAAATGACTATTTTGACTAACTTTCTCCGCTCCCTAGTACTTACAATCATTTTTAGTTTTCTCGTTCCCATGTTCTTCGTTGGCGGGGGGTTGCTCTTTCTATCCCTCATTGGCCACTTCCCTGGCTTACAAGAGTTAACTGAAGCGATCGCTACTCAGATTATGCGTTTTCTCGCCACCTTCGGCAGTGGAACCCCCCTACGCGGATTATTCGTAATTAGCTTGACCTGTAGTTTTGTTGGGGGACTGTTTGACATGTTCGTATATTATCGGTATCAAATATTACGAATAGATTCTTAGGTAGTGAGATAGCTTCGTCAGAAGATTATTGGGCTTTAGAAGACAGGAAAAAGTGATATTTCCAAGATTGAAAGTACTACCGACCTTAACCCCAATAGACATTAGTACTGCGGAATGAATTTTTATTAATTAAATAGAGTGTCGAAGTAATTGATTAAATATTTATTATTTTTTAGTTATTAGTGATGATTAATTACTAACAACTAGTAAAGGTGTGCGACTATAGGCAACTAATTTTCAACCATTTAAAAAGTTATAATACTAAGGGTTTAGGAATTTTTTATTTTTTCAAATAGCTAAAATAGTCTTTCTAAATTACCCAGTTAACGCTAAAATAGAGTCTGGTATTTTTTATTAGCTGCAATCTGGAAAGATTTGATTAGCATTTATTGAGAATATCAAATAAAACTCACTAAAAAATATAAAAATTTCCTTAAAATCCCGATGCTCACAATGCCTGCTCATGTTTCTTAACAGAGCAAAGCAGGTAGTTTGACCGTTAGGCATCTTATATTGAATTTATTACGAGGTATGTTGACAGCTCATGGTATGGCCGTTTAAGCCCAAGTTTAAAAAACAAATTGCGCGGATTGAAATTACTGGTGCGATCGCCGGTGCTACTCGCAAACGCGTCCTAGAAGCCCTGAAAACTGTAGAAGAAAAAAAGTTTCCGGCATTATTGCTCCGCATCGATAGTCCTGGCGGTACAGTCGGAGATTCCCAAGAAATCTACAGTGCCCTGAAGCGTTTGCGCGAAAAAATCAAAATCGTCGCTAGCTTTGGCAATATTTCGGCTTCTGGAGGAGTCTACATCGGCATGGGAGCCGAACACATCGTCGCCAACCCAGGTACGATTACGGGTAGTATTGGTGTGATTCTGCGTGGAAATAACTTAGAACGCTTGCTAGAAAAAATTGGTGTTTCCTTCCAGGTAATTAAGTCTGGCCCTTACAAAGACATTTTGGCTTTTGACCGGCAACTTACTCAACCAGAAGAAATCATCCTGCAAGAGTTGATTGACACAAGTTATCAGCAGTTTGTCCAAACGGTAGCAGATGGCCGTTCTTTAACAGTAGAAGCTGTTAAAAGTTTCGCCGATGGTCGGATTTTTACTGGACAGCAAGCCCTAGCCTTGGGTGTTGTCGATCGCTTGGGCACAGAAGAAGATGCCCGTCGCTGGACAGCAGAACTAGTCGGACTCGATCCAGAAAAAACTCTCTGCTATACCCTAGAAGAACGTAAACCCTTATTGAGTCGCCTTCTACCAGGAAGTCGTCAAGTTTCATCAGGAATTCGATCTGGAATTGATTGGCTCGAATTTGAAGTCTCTACTAGTGGTTTGCCTCTGTGGTTATATCGACCCTAATATGAGTTAGGAGTTAGGAGTGAGGAGTTATAAATCTTAACTCCTAACTCCTAACTTCTAACTCCTAACTTTTATGTTTTAAGGAGGATTTTGGCGTGGACTGGCAAATGCGGGCTATTCGCGGAGCAACAACCGCTTCAGAAAATACTGTTGAGGTAATCCGAGAGGTAGTTACAGAACTACTAGATGAACTGGAAAACCGGAATCAATTCCAGCCGGGGGACATGATCAGTGTGACTTTCTCTGTAACACGCGATTTGGATGCGATTTTCCCGGCTGCGATCGCTAGATCACGTCCTGGTTGGGATAATGTGGCCATGTTGGATGTACAGCAAATGCACGTCGAAGGTAGCTTACAGCGTTGCATTCGGTTTTTAATTCACGCCTATCTACCAGCCTCCGCCTCAATTCATCATATCTATTTACGCAACGCCGCTAGTTTGCGTCCCGACTGGAGTTTGCCTCAGACTTTACAAACATCACAGCCAGCATTTAAGTCAAAAGTGTAAAACTCTTACGTCTAAGTCTAATAACTAGTTAACCCTCAAGTTATCGTGTTGTGCCAGTATTGAGTTAACTAGTTGTGAGGACGAAAGATTATCGGTGGTTAAAATTTGGGTCTTGTCTACGTCGGCTCAATTGAGTCGTTAGCCTACTTCCTTTGAGATTGGGGTGAAGCTATCTGTAGGCGATCGCATCCATACAACATAAAGTACTATCTCACATCTCTATAATCTTCCTGCTCTTGCTCAATTTCCAAATTCAGAGCAAGTCCTAAATTGGCCAATACGGTTCGGATAAGCATTTTTCACAATCGAGTGTAGTCTGGGAATGGGTAAAGGGGAAAGGATGTATTCAAAACCTTTCCCTTTTACCCTTTAACTGAACCTTATTGCTAAATCGGCTAGTACAACACGGCGGAAATAAACCAATCATTTCAAATCAACAAAACCCTTATGCTGTATTCATTTTTAATTTTTAATTTTTAATTTTTAATTCCGCCTTGCGGTACTAGTACCGCAAGGTGGAAGTCATGCATTCAAAAGGTTCATATATCAAGGCTTGTGCCTGTTTGAAATGGTATGTTTATTTACCCGGTGCTGTACTAGCAACACTTCACCAGGTTTCAGGTTCATCAATCAAATCCAATACTTCTTGTTCAACCACTCTGGAACGAAGGATATCTAGAGAATTCTGATCTGCCAGTTCAATAATCTCTGCAAGGCATTGCCGCACTTATTGATCAGTGTCAGGTCAATACTTTTCGGTTAAAGGATAAGGGGGAAAGGTTTGAATTCACCTTTCCCCCTTATCCTTTAACCTTTTTCCAGACCAAAAGAGATTGTTAGGCTTATCCGAAAAGTATTGAGTGTCAGGTTGCCATTGGGGTAGTTTTGTGCCGACTTCTTGCACCAAGGCATCCATTTCAAGCTTACATAACAAGATTTTGTGTTTGCTTTTATATTAAGGTATCTACCAGCAAGCTAACTTTGTTTAAACTACTCAGATACCTTAGTATTTTCTTCTTTACAGCCTTTTTGCTATTTGCTTGTCATTCTTCAGCACCGACCGAATTTAAACGCCCTCCCTTGAAAGTGGAATTTACATCTTTTGTTGGGGAGTATCCAGGCATCATTGCTCAAGAAAAAGGATTCTTCAAAGCCCAAGGGGTAGATGTGGAACTAATTCATAAACTATCCCCCCAATTGGAGAGAGCAAATTTCAGTGCAGGGAAGTATGATGGTGTTTCATTGGCATTAGGAAGTTTTATCATCTTGAGTGCCACAAATCCAGATATACAAGGTGTGATAATTATAGATGAATCAGCAGGAGCAGATGTAGTAGTAGCCCAATCACAAATTAAAACCGTCGCTGACTTGAAAGGGAAAAAGCTGGGTGCAAATCTAGGTGGTTTTAGCGAAGTTTTTGTGACTGAGATGTTGAAAACAGTCAACTTAACCAGCGATGATGTGAATTTGGTTAAATTAGAGTCTTTAGAAATTCCTCAACGCCTGAAAACTAATGCTATTCAAGCTGGACACACTTGGGAACCCTATCTTTCTAAAGCTATTAAATTAGGGGGACATATTCTATTTACCAGCAAACAAACCCCTCGCTTAATTTTAGATATAATTGTCTTTCGCGGTGAGACAATCCGCGATCGCCCCGAAGACATTCGTGCATTTGTGCAAGGATGGCTGCAAGCCGTAACCTACTGGAAAGCAAATGTTCAAGAAGGAAAGGCTATCATCAGCAAAGCGTTAAAAATTCCTCGCAATACAATCTCTCTAGAGGGAGTAAACCTAACTGATTTAGGTGAAAATAAAAAATTATTTAAATCTAGCAACCCTAACTCTATCTACAAAATTGCCAAGGTATATGCAGATTTTTTTATTCGCTCTGGAAACATGACGCGCATTCCTGAGCTAAAGAGTTTGTTAAATCCTTCATTTTTGAACCACCCTTCTTAATTTGGCACACTACCTCACCCTAACTCCAGAACAGAGAAAGCAAGGGGCTAAAATCCTTCGTATATCAAAAAATTTCTCTATTTATCTTCCCTATCGCAACTTCTGGATTTTTTGGGATGGTAGTATGATTAAATTGTATCTACAACTTTATTTGTTCAAAAGTGTTGAGTAGCTAACAATAAAATCGTGCTTTGTCGTTGATAGAATTATACAGCTTTTTTATTTGCCTACACGTTTAAACGCTACTACAAACCAATGTGAAATTACTCATGATTTTTTGAGTACTACCTCAAAAAAAACCTTTATTTAAAAGTTGCGCGATGACACAAACAACTACAGAGCGTCTATACTCTTTTGAAGAATATCTCGCTTATAACGATGTTACTGATAGCCGTTATGAACTGGTGGATGGGAAACTAGAACGCATGAATCCACCAACTTTTAGACATTTACTAATTTCTGACTTTATTCAGGATAACTTTAAGGCAGAAATCAATCGCTTGAGTTTACCTGGGCTATGCTTTAGAGAAGCGGGGGTGAGAACGGGATGGCGAAAGTCAAGATTGCCTGATGTTTATGTTGTCACGGCTGAACAGGTAATGGAATTCCTTGATGAGTCTGCTGTTTGTCAGTCTGCGCCGATATTAGTAGTGGAAGTTGTCAGTCCTGATTCAGTAAAACGCGATTATCGATATAAACGTTCTGAATATGCAGCGTTAGAGATTCCTGAATATTGGATTGTAGATCCAATAGAGTCAAAAATTACGATTTTATTGTTGTCAGAAGGATTGTACGAGGAACAAGAGTTTAGAGGGAGTCAGCAAATTGTGTCTGTAACTTTCCCAGAAATTGTGCTTACAGTTGAACAAGTGTTGTCTGTGGGTAATGTTGGTTAAAAAACAATACCGTTCAGTTAAGCCCCAAATCCTTAGTAGAGACGCTCAATTGTACTTCGTCCCGCTACGCTAACGCGTCTCTACAGATCAAAAAGGTGTTATCTACCGTACTTGGCTATGTAATCCAAAATTATCTATTCTTTTTGATGATGAAACCTAATTCCTAAAAAGATGTCATAAACAAACTCAAAAAAGTCCTTTTTTTGCAACAATCCTGAAGTTTGATAACAGCCTTTCTCATCTAGTAGGGGCTTCATCACATAGTATGCAGGCTGATAATTATACCAAGGAATAGAAGGCCACAAATGATGGATTAAGTGGTAATTCTGCCCCATAATCAAGATATTGAGAATCGGGTTAGGGTAAACGCGAGCATTTTTCCAGCGATCGCGCTCGGCAAAAGGACGATGTGGTAAATAGTCAAAAAATAATCCTAGTGCTATGCCCACCACAAAAGCCGGTAAAAACCAAAAATTCAGAATATAACCCAAAAAGTGGTATTGCACTGAGATATAAACAATTACGCCAACAATTAAGCGGCTGATGAACCATTCTAATAGCTCATATTTACGCCACAGTCGCCGTTGAAAGAAAAATACCTCATGGTACAAAAACCGCACTGCAATCAGCCACAGAGGCCCACCCGTAGAGACATAATGATCTGGGTCGTCTTTAGGATGATTAACATGACCATGATGCTGTAAATGCACTCGCGTAAAGACTGGAAAAGCAAAAGCTAGCATCAACGCACTGCCATGCCCTAACATCGCATTCATCACCCGGTTGCGATGGGCAGATTGGTGACAGGCATCATGAATTACGGTTCCAGCACAATGCAAGGCAAGGGTGTTAACGCTAAAGCATAGCCAATGCGGCCATTCCCAAAGCCAGTAACCAAAGTTAGATAACACCAGCATGGATACAGCAACAGAAAACAACAGCAGCGTCGGATTAAAATCACCAGGAGGCGCTAAAAATTCCTTGGGTGGGATTGTCAGTGGCTTTTGTGCCTCCGATGCGATCATCTCTAACATTGACTCCTTCTTGAGCAGACATTACGAATATACGATAAATATTAGTGAATAATAAAGTTTTGCAAAGTTTTGTATAGCAATATTTATCCGCAGCTTTGAATATCAGCAGATGAATAACGCTATGATTCCAGACGAAGCCTAGTCTTTGCTGATAAGTGGGATATGACAATCGGCAAAAAGTTTATGCAACAAACTCCTTCTTAGGGAGGATGGATACAAGATTAATGTACTATATCTAGTCTATCCCACAGCCCTCACTCTCCCATAAACCCTCATCTAACTGCTTATATCTTATTGATATAGGAGTGACTGAAAAGGAGATGCCACTTAAGTTACGATGACTTCCCAGATAGCTCCCTAACTTCAGCCCTTATGCAATTACGAGATTCTCTGCGCCGGACAAAAATTGTCGCTACTATTGGCCCCGCTACTAGCAGTCCTGAAATGCTCAAGGCGATTATTGAAGCGGGAGCCACGACACTGCGGCTAAACTTCTCCCACGGAACTCATGCCGACCATCAACGTAGTATTCGCTTAATTCGGCAAACCGCTTTTGAATTAAATCAGCCAGTGGCTATTCTCCAAGACTTGCAGGGCCCAAAAATTCGCTTAGGAAAGTTTGACAACGGGTCTATAGTTTTGGCAAAAGGCGATCGCTTCACCTTGACAAATCGTCCAGTAGTAGGCACGCAAGAAATTAGTTGCGTCACCTACGATTATTTAGCCGAAGAAGTCCCAGTTGGGGCAAAAATTCTCCTCGATGATGGACGAGTAGAAATGGTTGTAGAGGAAATTAACCGGGACAAAGGTGATTTGCATTGTCGCATCACCGTGCCTGGTAAACTTTCTAACAATAAAGGCGTAAACTTCCCCGGCGTTTACTTGTCAATTAAGGCAATGACCGACAAAGACCGTGAGGATCTGATGTTTGGTCTAGATCAGGGTGTCGATTGGGTGGCACTTTCCTTTGTCCGCAATCCCCAGGACATGATCGAAATTAAAGAACTAATTTCCAGCACAGGCAAGCAAGTACCAGTGGTTGCCAAAATTGAAAAGCACGAAGCCATTGAACAAATGGAGGCGATTCTGGCTTTGTGTGATGGCGTGATGGTTGCCAGAGGCGATTTAGGGGTGGAATTGCCAGCAGAAGATGTGCCGGTACTGCAAAAGCGGCTAATTGCCACAGCAAATCGCTTGGGAATTCCGATCATCACCGCTACTCAGATGTTAGATAGCATGGTGAGCAATCCCCGTCCCACTCGCGCTGAAGTATCGGATGTGGCCAATGCGATTTTAGATGGTACGGACGCGGTAATGCTCTCCAATGAAACCGCCGTGGGTAGCTTCCCTGTAGAAGCAGTCGCAACGATGGCGCGAATTGCCGAACGTATGGAGCAGGAAGAAGCGCAACACTTAAACCTACGTTCTACGAGAGATGCCCGACGCTCCATTCCCAATGCGATTAGTCAAGCTGTCGGTCAAATTGCCGAACAACTAGGTGCAGCAGCAATTATGACCCTAACGCAAACCGGGGCAACCGCTCGCAATGTCTCTAAGTTTCGTCCTCATACACCAATTTTGGCAGTGACACCCCATGTAAATGTGGCGCGGCAGCTACAGATGGTGTGGGGAGTTAAACCGCTGTTGGTGTTAGGATTGCCTTCCACTGGTCAGACGTTTCAAGCTGCGATTAACGTGGCTCAGGAACTTAAGTTACTGTCTCAGGGAGATTTAGTAGTGATGACTGCTGGCACACTCCAGGGAATTTCTGGCTCTACAGATTTGATTAAGGTAGAAGTGGTGACGGCGGTACTAGGTCACGGAATTGGACTGGGACAAGGTTCAGTAAGTGGTCGCGCACGGGTGGCTAGTACTGGTATGGATGTGAGTAACTTTAATCCTGGAGACATATTGGTTGCACCCCGCACTAGTGCCGATTTTGTTGAGGCAATTCGGAAATCTGCCGGAATTATTACCGAAGATGAAAGTCTTACAAGTCACGCGGCAGTAATTGGCTTGCGTCTCGGTGTACCAGTGATTGTCGGCGTGAAACAGGCAACGCAGGTGATTCGCGATGGGGCGATTATAACGCTGGATCTGCAACGGGGGTTGATTTACTCTGGGGCGGTGAGAACGGCTTAGGATTGAGGAAGAAGTAGGGGAGCAGGGGAGCAGAGGAGCAGAGGAGAAGTAGCAGTAAGCCATTTCACTCTGCCCCCCTGCCTCTTCTGCCCAATGCCCAATCCTTTTATCAAACAGTTGCGATCGCAGCCCCAAGCCATCCAGCAAAGTTTTGCTGCTGTGTGGAGTTAGGATGTTCAACAGGTTTTAGCTGATATCTCGTTGGATGTGGTGACGTGAGGGTAATGGAATAAGTACGCAACTCGTCTTGGTGGAACACTGCGACTTGAATGGTATCGTTGGGTTGGTAATCTTTCAGGCGATCGCTTAAGCCACCCGTCGCTAGCTTAATTCCATCAATTGCTAACAACTCATCACCTGCATCAATTCCCCCTACTTGTGCAGGTGAAGCAGTCTCTACGAGCTTAATAATCTCCCGTCCATTCTCTGTATTTATTCTCACACCCAAATAAGGTTCTTCTTGCTGATCGGCTACCAACTGCAAGCCAAAGGGTTCTAAATACTGATTGAAAGGCAAATCTTCAGTACTATCAATGTAGCGTTTAAAGAAATCAGTCAAATCGATTCCGGCAACAGATTCGATAACTTCCTGCAACTGTTCTGGGGTATAGCCGATTTCATCTTGCCCAAATTGCTGCCACATTTTCAGCATCACGTCATCGAGGGAACGCTGATTATTGTGAGTAGAGCGAATCAGTAAATCCAGCAACAACGATACCATTTCTCCTTTTAAATAGTAAGAAATTTGGGAATTACCGCTATTGGCATCGGGACGATAGAGTTTTATCCAGGCATCAAAACTCGACTCGGAAACGGGTTGTACCTTGCGCCCCGGTGTCGTTTCATATCTGGTAATTTCCTTACTCAAGTGATTCAAATACGATTTAGCATCATAGATTCCTGCCCGCAAAGGAATTAACAAGTCATAGTAACTAGTAGTACCCTCACAAAACCACAATGATGGTGTGTAATTTTCTTGGTCGTAATCAAAAACCTCTAATGCTTTTGGGCGAATTCGCTTGACATTCCACAAGTGAAAAAATTCGTGTGCCACTAATTGCAGAAAGCGATCGTACTTATCCTGAAGGCGAAACCCAAAACGGTGGTAAATTAACGAGCAAGAATTTTTATGCTCCAAACCACCAAAAGCTTGGCTAAATAAATGTAGTAGAAACACATATCGTTCATAAGGTAAACCGCCGAACATCTGCGCTTCTATCTGGATAATTTTTTGAATATCAGCAATCATCTGCTGAATTTGGAAATTACCTTGTCCCCAGATTGCCAGTTCATGGGGTTTTCCCAAAGCCTCAAATTTATACAATTGGTGGCTACCAATCTCAAAGGGAGTATCCACCAAAGTATCAAAATCGCCAGCCAAGAAAGTATTTGTTTCTTCAGCAACGGGTGGTAAGGCAGTAGTTACCTGCCATTCTGGGCGTGGTGGTACGACAGTCACGCGAATGGGTTGCTTATCCCAGCTTAGTATTCTAAAAAATAGTGCCGCACCGTTGAAATAACCGTGTGTAGTATCGAGGTGATTTGTCCGTACTGATAGCTCATTGGCAAAAACGCGGTAACGTACAGTTAATTCTGAAATACCTGTTTTGTTTACTTGCCAGTGGTTTTTACTAATCTTTCGCCAAGATAAAGGTTTATTCTCTGCAAAAGCCACAAAATCCTGTAAATTCTTGGCGTATTCCCGAACTAAATAGGAACCGGGTGTCCACACCGGCAGTTTTAAATCGAGAATTGGTGAGGGATAATTCACAAGGCGTAAAGTCACCTCAAACAGATGGGTTTCTGGTTGGGACATTGCCACCAGGTAATGAATCGTTGGCCCGGTTTCCTGAATGTAGGTGTTGGGACGAGTTGCTGTTGCTTCAGTCATCTTGTGTGCTGAGTTAATAGTAGATGTGTAATTTTTCCCATCATGACAAATTTACCGAAGAAGAATTCAGAATTTACTAGCCCCAATTTTCTAAAAGCCAGTTTCAATTTCTGAAACCAGCCTGACAAAAGCTTTAGAAAAGGCTAGATTATGTGTTAATCACAAGCCGCATCCCAGCAGCGATGGTAAAAGAATTAGCAATTTGCACCCGTGGACTAACTAAGCAATTTGATCGGCACGTTGCTGTCAATGATGTTGATTTAGAGATTCAAGCGGGCGAAGTATATGGACTGATTGGCCCGAATGGTGCGGGTAAAACAACTCTCATCCGTATGTTAGCGACTGCTGAGGAATCAACTACAGGTGAGATTTATATTAATGGCGATCGCCTCCTCCGTGACAAGAGTAACCCCAAACTCAAGCGTCGTCTAGGCTACTTACCCGATGACTATCCACTGTATGAGGATCTAACAGTCTGGGATTACTTAGATTATTTTGCGCGTCTGTATCGTTTGCAAGAACCACGCCGTACTCAACGCTTACATGAAGTTTTAGAACTAATTCAACTTGGAAATAAACGTAACAGTCAGATTTCCACTCTATCGCGAGGGATGAAACAGCGCTTAAGTTTAGCGCGAACTATTATCCACGAACCAATTTTACTATTACTAGATGAGCCTGTTTCTGGGCTTGACCCCATTGCTAGGATGCAGTTTCGCGAAATCATTAAGGCTTTGCAAGAAGCTGGGATGACTGTCATCATCTCTTCCCACGTTCTTAGTGATTTAGCAGAACTCTGTACTTCTGTAGGAATTATGGAACTTGGCTATCAGTTACACGAATTTGCCGATGATAATTTTTGGCGAGACAGTTGGGAAAATATATTCTTAACACTGAGTGTAATTTTTATATTTACACTATTATTTACCGGAACTTATTTGCTAATCAGCGATTTAGCTAAAGAAGAAACTTGCGGTACGTTAAATTTCATCCGTCTCAGTCCCCAATCGGAAACAAGTATATTGACTGGGAAATTGCTAGGAGTTCCGAGTTTAATTTATCTCACGATCTTAGTAGCAGTTCCTTTACATTTGTGGGCTTGCTTCACTCCACTTCGTTCCGTACCCTGCGGGAAGGCTTACGCCAACGCAATGACATAGTTATAAATTTTCTCACCCACCTACTTACTTCTTTCTTCCCTTTGTGTCCTTTGCGGTTCGTTTCCTTATTTATATGAAATAGGAGTCCCATATACACTTTATTAATAGCAGCGGATATTACCTGCCATTAATAAAGCAATATTCTTCACTTCTTCGCTTGTATCACTTGCAAACTACCACCAGCATATAAAGTTAGCTTCCCCACTTCAAAGCCAGTCTTAGTTAACAACTCAGCTAAATCAGTTTTCAGCAATTCCCAAGCAGTTTCCGTCTCAAACAACAACAAAAATATCGATATCCCAGGCCAAAATATCGGATTTGTCGGGGCGTGAAAATCCACCAGCGTAAATACTCCTCCAGGCTTCAACACCCGATAAACTTCATTAATAATTTTTTGTAATTGCTGAGACTGCATCTCATGTAATGCAACGCTGATATGCACCAAATCAAATAGATTATCTGCAAATGGCATCTCTTGGGCAAAAGCTTCAACATAAGAAGCTTCAGGTACATTTTGCCGCGCCCGTTGCAAAGACTTGGGTGAAGCATCTAATCCTGTTACATGTTGTGAAGTTTTTGCCAAAAATTGCGTCGTTTGACCACTGCCGCAACACAAATCTAAAATCTGAGTATCTGAGTGAATTGTTAAGCCTTGCAAAGCAAGTTGCCGAAAACGGGCTTCACCACCTACACTTAAGGCTGCTAAACGCGAAATACCATCATACAACCACTGATAACGGTAACTCCAATCTCTTAAAATTGTTGCCATTGCATATTTCCTTGCTATTAAGCTTTATATTTAATAAAGATATATTGTTAACATTAGTAAAAAACCTGAAAAGATTGGGGGAAAGTAACTGCTATGGGTCGTGTAGGCGTCTTATTACTCAATCTCGGTGGCCCCGACAAGCTAGAGGATGTGGGGCCGTTTTTGTACAACCTATTTTCCGATCCGGAAATTATTCGCCTACCATTTCGCTGGTTGCAAAAGCCCCTAGCCTGGTTTATTGCCACACGGCGAACCAGAACATCTCAAGCAAATTATAAGCAAATCGGTGGTGGTTCTCCACTGCGGCGGATTACGGAAGCGCAAGGGGAAGCTTTAAAAGAACAGTTGGGTTATTTGGGACAAGAAGCCAATATTTACGTAGGAATGCGTTATTGGCATCCCTATACAGAAGAAGCGATCGCACAGATTGCCCAAGATAATGTAGAACACCTAGTAATATTACCACTATATCCCCAGTTTTCTATCAGTACCAGTGGTTCCAGCTTCCGGCTTTTAGAAAAGATTTGGCAAGAAAATCCAAAACTTCAACCCATTGATTACACCGTCATTCCTTCTTGGTACAAAGAACCAGGCTATCTGCAAGCAATGGCGCAACTCATAGCCCAAGAACTTGAGCAGTTTCCTAACCCGGATGAGGTTCATATATTCTTCAGCGCTCACGGCGTTCCGAAAAGCTACGTTGAAGAAGCAGGCGACCCTTACCAGCAGGAAATTGAAGAATGTAGTGCCCTGATTATACAGACCCTCAATCGACCCAATGCTCACACCTTAGCTTACCAAAGTCGTGTCGGCCCAGTAGAATGGCTCCAACCATATACTGAAGATGCCCTCAAAGAACTAGGCGCACAAGGCGTAAAAGATTTAGTTGTAGTGCCAATCAGTTTTGTCTCAGAGCATATCGAGACACTACAAGAAATTGATATTGAGTATCGAGAAGTAGCTGAAGAAGCAGGAATTCATAACTTCCGCCGCGTACCGGCTCCCAATACTCATCCAGTATTTATTAATGCACTAGCCCAATTAGTAATTGATGCGCTAAGAAACCCCAGTTTCAAGCTTTCGCAAGCTGCCCAAATGAAAAAAATGGTAAAGATGTACCCCCAAGAGCGTTGGGAATGGGGACTGACGACTAGCGCTGAAGTCTGGAATGGTCGGATTGCAATGCTAGGTTTTATTGCCTTAATCATCGAGCTAATTACCGGTCACGGCTTCTTGCATATGATTGGGATTTTGCAGTAAATGAAATTAGTTAGGAGTTAGGAGTTGAGAGTTGGGAGTTTTAAATTTTTCTCGCTAACTTTTCACTCTTAACTTCTATCTTCATTCCTAACTTCTCACTTTTAACTCCTAACTTTTCTGTCGATACCAGTCATACCACTGCTTTGCACTACGAACTGCGAACCAAAGCAGTATTAAAGCAATTAATCCTCCTTGCCAGGGAGCATCAAAGGCAAATAGTACCAGGGCAATGCACAAGGTATCTTGAAGAAAGACTGCCCACAATGGTAAGCCACGTAACCGATAGAACCAACCAACCTGGACTAGCTGGAGTACCAAAGCTAACAAACCTCCAATGATGGCAATCAACCAGTTTGGCGTTGCTGTTGCGGTAGCTACTCCTAACCCCATAATTGCGCCGACAATGGGAGACATGAATAACTGAACCAGTTGTAAAAATCTTTGCCCCCAGAGCTTTTTTGAGGCGAATAATTCAATTAATGACCAACTGGTGAGGCAACCTAATAATAGTGGTGGAGAAATGTGAGATAAAATTGGAACTTGTGACCATAAGTCACTACCTTGCAATAGTCCAATAATCAGCAGAGGTATGCCTATTCTCATTCCTGCTGCCGCAGAGGCAGAAAGTGTGGCTAGGATTTCAATCATCAAAGCACTCTTAATACTAATAAATAAGTAAGTATTTGTTGTATATACTACCCAGTGTAAACAATAATTCCAGCATTAGAGGGGCACTCTTCAGCAATGCAATACTAAATGTTGCTGATATCTTTATATATCTTGTTTGATAATATCTGCGTATTTTTGGGGTAAGGAACTGACAAATCAAAAAATATCCAATTTACAGCAGTTTTCATGTATTTGAACCACATCTGTTGTAAGGGCACAGCATTGCTCATTGGTGTCAACTTAAGCTAAAACCCTCTTCAAATCTAGTTTTCAGCCTCCGGCTGGAAATGCAACTCAAAAGTGGCTCTGCCGCCAGAAAATAGAGGCGGAGCCTCAAAGACAAGCATTCCCAGTCTCCGACTGGGAACGAGGCAAATAAATCATAAAATAAAGCCCAGTATTGCTTTTATTTGTGGCACGTTTGATTACAATTTGCTGTAACTCCTGTGGAGTGGGCAACACGAGAGCCAAGTCCATAGGGCGGGCAAGATGCCCACCCCACAATATTGGATAATTTATTTCTTGGAGTTCCCTAAAAGGTTAGTAGTAAGCGCTTAAGCGCTTACTACAGGTAAATTAATGCTAAATTCCTAATCGTTGGTAAACTTCTTCTAAATGCCGCAGATGTTGCTGGGGGTCAAAACAAACCTCTAATTCTTCTGGAGACAACTTTTGGGTAACACGCGGGTCTTTGCTAATCAAGTCCTGAAAATTGCCTGCTGGTTTGTTCCAAGCGGCGTGAGCGCTTTCTTGGACGATCGCATAAGCATCTTCTCGGTTGCTTCCCTTGTCTATCAAAGCTAGTAGTACTTTTTGGCTGAACACAACGCCGCCGTAACAGTTGAGATTCCGTTTCATGTTCTCAGGATAGACCAACAGGTTTTTCACTAAATCGGTTATTTCTGACAGCATGAAGTGAGTCAAAGTGCAAGCATCTGGCAAAATTACCCGTTCTACAGAACTATGGGAAATATCCCGCTCATGCCAGAGGGCAACGTTTTCTAAAGCTGCACCTGCATGACTTCTGACGAGTCGTGCCATTCCAGTTAATCGTTCCGAACGAATGGGGTTGCGCTTGTGTGGCATTGCTGAAGAGCCTTTTTGACCTTTGGCGAAAAATTCTTCAACTTCTAGAACGTCTGTTTTTTGGAGATTGCGAATTTCTACAGCAAAGCGTTCAATGGTGGCTGCTACCAAGGCTAATTGTTGCACGTAGTCGGCGTGGCGATCGCGGGAAATAACTTGTGTTGAGGCTGTATCGGGTTTGAGTCCGAGTTTTTGGCAAGCGATCGCTTCTACACGGGGTTCAATATTGGCATAAGTTCCCACCGCACCAGAAATCTTACCCACAGCGATGGTTTGCCGGAGTATTATTAAGCGTTCTTGATGTCGCAGCACCTCTGCTAACCAACCAGCTAGCTTAAAACCAAAAGTAATTGGTTCAGCGTGAATACCATGCGATCGGCCAGCCATCACTGTATGTCGATGTTCCCGTGCTTTTTGGCGAATTACCTGAATCAAATCTTCTAGACGTTGCAACAATATATCTAGGCTGGCAACTAATTGCAGTGCTAAAGCCGTATCCAAAACATCCGAACTAGTTAAACCCAGGTGAATATAGCGTCCAGCATCGCCTACATATTCATTGACATTTGTCAAGAAAGCAATGACATCATGGCGGACTACAGCCTCAATTTCTAGCACCCGCTTCGGGTCAAAATCTGCTTTGGCTTTAATTTCTTCAACAGCTTCAGATGGAATATAACCAAGTTCAGCTTGAGCCTCACAAACAGCAATTTCGACTTGCAGCCAAGTTTTTAGTTTATAGGCTTCATTCCACAGATTAGCCATTTCGGGCAAAGTATAACGCTCAATCACAGTTCGGCACAGAATACAACCGTCATATTTTACAGTTTAATTAATGTAGATCGCTTTTTAACGCTACTTTTTGCTCAGGGATAGAACTAGTTTTTGAATCCGACATGATGATACTAATCCTGCCATCAGCCTCTATATACGCGAACTTCACATCAGCTAAAAATTCTACACCTTGCTGACGTAGCTTGCTCATCAACTCATCATCTGTAATTAACTCTCGTTGCAGATGACGTTCAATCATCCGACCATTTTTTACCAGTAGCAGCGGTGGCGGATTCAAGAAACGTTGGAACTGGGGAAGTTTGTAGCCTAACCAGTTCAGCAAGTAACTCCAAAAAATCACTGTTCCGACTAGAATCGCACCTTCAGTAATCGATGTGTAATTACTTGCCATTGCATTTTGAGCAGCTTCCGCAAATAACACAACTACGAGTAAATCAGTAATTCCTAGCGTTCCTAATTGTCGGCTAGGAAGTAGGCGTAGCACTGAGAACAGCGCTAAGTAGACCAGTGAACCACGGATAACCAACTCAAAGACACTGATGCTAGGAACAAAAATTGCGTGCCAATTGATGAAAAACCATTTTTCCATATAATTCTGGAAAAAATCCAGGATAAATTTATTTGTGTTTTCTTATAAAGCTGACTTTTATTAGAAGTGATATCATCTCTGGTTAATGATTTAATTAAACCCCAATAACTCCACACAACTAATGGAGAAGAGATTCAAATATTAACCTGACTTGATATTAGATGCTTCAATATCTACCAGATTTACAAATATAACTTTCAGGCAATCAGAGATTAAAATCGCTGATTTTTTCTTCTCTGTTTTAAGCGCTTAGGCTTTTTAAAATTCTGAAATAAGGGGTTAATAAAATTGGAAGATGTCTTTCTATTAGTGGATACTTGCCTGGTTGGAGTGTCATCATATTTCGTGTTATCAGACAGAGGTATGGCATGTTTAGTTGGAGTTATGCCGCTACCGTATCTTCTGGCATAAACTTGGGTAAACTCTGCACCAAAGAAAAGAATCTGTGCGGCATAGTTAACCCAAGCTAAAATAACGACCAATGAACCAGCAGCACCATAAGCTGAACCAAAACTACCATTCCCCAAATATTGTCCTAATAAAAATCTCCCGATAGAAAACAAAAATGAGGTGAGAATAGCTCCAACTAAAACGTCACTCCAAGCAATTTTGACATCTGGGAGAACTTTAAAAATTAGTCCAAATAAGAACGTAGTGATGGCAAAAGAGAGAATGAAATTGAGAATCTGCCAAACAAAATCGACACCTGGTAGCAAGTTACTAAAGTATGTTACTAATGCTGCTAACGCCGTACTAATTACCAGAGAAACTAAAAGTAAAAAGCCAATCCCAATCACCATTGCAAAGGACAAAAAACGTAGGCGAATCATGTTAGTTACGCCGCGTCCAGGTTTGGGTTTCACTTCCCAAATCGTGTTCATGGCATCTTGCAATTCAGTAAATAAACCAGTAGCACCTAAGAGCAAAACTAGAACGCTAATAATAGATGCGATCGCTCCTGTCTGTGGTTTGTTAGCATTCTGAATCGCTGTTTCGAGAAACTTTGCGCCATCTGGGCCGACTAAACCTTGAATTTGTCCGACGATTTGACCCCTGGCCGCTTCCTCTCCATACACTGCACCTGCGATCGCAATTACAATAATTAGCAACGGTGCAATCGAAAAAATCGTGTAATAAGCTAACGCCGCCGCTAACCTTGAGGCTTTATCCTCACTCCATTCTTTGAATGTCTCTTGTAATAATTTCCAAATTGCTCGCAAATTCATCAAATCAGTCTCCTTCTAAGGGATGTTGCTTAGTCCCTGATATATTGGATACTGATCTCCTCAATAGCCACATCCTCCCAAGGGTGTTTTTGCAGCGTCCTTGGGGAGGATTTTAGGGACTTCCAAATAAAAAATATCCATCCAATTAACTCTTGTGGGGTGGGCGTCTCGCCCGCCCTATGGACTGGGCGCTCATGTTGCCCACCCCACAAAATAAGATAATTTATTTCTTGGAGTTACCTTAGAACTTTATCGCCAATTGGCGATAATTAAAGATGCGATCGTGTTGATCTAAAAGCAATGACACAAACGACAGCAATTACAGAAGCGATTACCACTCTTGAGGATGCAGAAAATCGATTTGGTTTTATCCGTGTTGAAAACGAGCAATTTTTCCCAGAGTGGTATGAGGGATTGTCTGAAATTACAGAAGCGGAAAAAGCCTCTGTAGATGTCGTGCGCCGTAGGTATCTTTATCACCGTGCGGGAGGTGATTTACTAGAAGGGACAGTCATATTGTTGTTAGTGTCACCAATACTTGCACTTTCTGGATTTTACGATCCTCCTTTCAGAATTAAGGCTGAATCATCCGTGGAACTAGTGCTAGATGATGGCGAGGAGATATTACGCGGAAGGATTGATGTTTTAATGTTACAAGATCAGTTGTGGGTGATGGTGTTAGAGTCAAAAAAAACTACACTCTCAGTTTGGTCAGCTTTACCGCAAGCCCTAGCTTATATGATGGCTAACCCTAACCCTAGTAAACCTGTGTTTGGGATGCTGACGAATGGAGACGATATTTTATTTGTGAAAGTGACGCAAACAAATACGCTACAGTACGATTTGTCAAGGGTTTTTGCGCCGTTTGCATCCGCGAAAGAACTGTATGCCGTTTTGCAAATTCTCAAGCGTATTGGTCAGTTAATTTCTTCTGCGTTCTAGAGGGTGTTTAAAAAGCCTTGGCGACTAGAAGTCGCGGCTACACAAACGAAGTCCACCTCCGTGGACTAATAAAAATTAAGAGTTTTTAACCCACGTTTGCGTAGCGTTCCACAAGGAAAGGTGGGTTTTGTTTGTGTCGATGCAGTTTCTAATCGACCTTTCATTGCATTCTATCGATTGTGCGATACTGAATTGCTTCCGCTACATGATTGGTTTTTAGCTCATCTTCTCCTGCTAAATCTGCAATAGTCCGTGCTACTTTGAGAATGCGATCGCTTGCTCTGGCTGATAAGCCTAATTTTCTAATTGCTGCTTCTAATAAATTGCGGCTAGGATCATCTAACTTGCACCATTTTTGGAGATGGCGACTTTGTAAATGGGCATTGCAACGCAGATTTACTTCTCCTTGGAAACGGGTAATGGCGCGATCGCTTGCTTGTTGAACCCGTTCGCGTACTGATGTTGATGTTTCTCCTGTTGGTTGTTGGGTAATTTCTTCTGGTTTCAAGCGATTCACTGCAACTTGTAAATCAATTCGATCCATCAACGGCCCAGAAAGTTTTGCCCAATATTGCTCGCGTTGGCGGGGAGAACAAGTACATTGTTGGATGGTATCGCCATAGTAACCGCAAGGACAGGGATTAGTACTTGCCACCAAAGTAAACTGCGCGGGAAACATTACCGATAATTTGGTGCGGGAAATTGTGACGTAGCCATCTTCTAGAGGTTGACGCAGAAATTCCAACACATCTCGTTTAAATTCTGTTAACTCATCCAAAAAAAGTACACCTCTGTGAGATAGTGAGATTTCTCCAGGACGAGGGAAGCTACCACCACCCACCAGAGAAGGCCCGGATGCAGAGTGATGGGGACTGCGAAAAGGGCGATCGCGTACTAATGAACCACGATTTTTCAATAAACCAGCTACCGAATGAATGCGAGTCACTTCCAAAGATTCGGCAAAACTCAACGGCGGTAAAATTCCTGGTAAGCGTCTTGCTAGCATAGTTTTACCACTACCAGGCGGCCCGACAAAAATTAGATTATGCCCACCAGCCGCAGCAATTTCTAAAGCACGACGCCCATGAGCTTGTCCTTTTACATCATGCAAATCTGTGCCAGGGTAGGATACTGTTGTTGTCTGTGTTGTACTATCTATCTGCACAGGTTTGTAACGCCCCGGATTATTTAAAAAATCCACCACCTCAGACAAATGCTTGCAGCCATAAACAGCCAAGCCTTCAACCACTACCGCTTCTTGGGCATTATCAGCAGGGAGAACTAAACCTGCGATTCCCATCTTTTGGGCTGCGGCGGCGATGGGTAAGACACCAGCCACCGGACGCAAACTGCCATCTAGAGAGACTTCACCCAAAAATAGATAATCCCCCAACAAATCAGCGCTAACTTGCTCAGAAGCCGCTAAAATTCCGACACTAATGGGTAAGTCGAAACAAGGGCCTTCTTTGCGTAAATCTGCCGGAGTTAAATTAATGACTATTTTTCGCATCGGAAAGGCAAAGCCGGTATTTTTCAAAGTTGCTTTGACTCTTTCTCTCGATTCTTGAATTGCTGAATCTGGTAGTCCCAAGACAACAATTCCCGGTAATCCGCCTGACACATCGACTTCTACGCCTACTTTGACGGCATCGATGCCCACAATTGATGCACTCCAGACTCTAGCAAGCATTTCTTATATACATTTCTTGGCGTTGCATAATAGAGAGATGAATTGAGGTCATCTACTGTGCAATGTCCATACTGCGGCTCTACAGAAATCAGAAAGAATGGGAAACGTAAAGGTAAACAAAATCACATTTGTACTCATTGCAATCGCCAATTTATTGATGTATACGATCAGCCAAAAGGATATTCAGAAGAACTAAAACAAGAATGCTTAAAAATGTACCTTAACGGTATGGGTTTTCGTGGTATTGAACGAGTTAAAGGCGTACACCATACTACGATCATCTATTGGGTCAAACAACTAGGAGAGAAGCTGCCAGATGTACCAAAAGAAGATATGATTCCAGAAGTTGCAGAACTGGATGAATTAGAGACATTCATCGGCTCAAAAAAAACAAAATTTGGTTGTGGACAGCAGTAAATCACTTTACTCAAGGTATTTTAGCTTGGGTTTTAGGAGACCATAGTTCTGAAACTTTTAAGCCACTTTGGGAAATTGTTGAACAGTGGAAAAGCTATTTTTATGTGACCGATGGCTGGAAGGTTTACCCAAGTTTTATCCCCGATGGAGACCAAATTGTGAGTAAAACATATATGACACGGGTGGAAAATGAAAATACTCGGTTACGTCATTATCTTGCACGCCTTCACCGCAAAACTTTATGCTATTCCAAATCAGAACAAATGCTGAGATACTCGATTAAATTATTACTTCATTATTTGAAGTATAAAATTGTACCAACATAAATTAATTCATCCCTTCATTCAGCAATGCCCATTTCTTATATAACAGTAAACCAATAGACATCTTTAGCAGATGAGTTAGTTGGTTGGCATTAGTGAAAGGACATAGATGATTTTGGGCAATTGATGAATTGCCCATCGCATTATCGCCAGTGCTGGGGTATTTTCAGATTTTCCGGTAGGATGGTTGTGCGATCGCCAATTGCTTCTTCAATCTGCTGTGATTCTACATTCTCCGAACCGCTCAAGTTTGCTCCACAGAGGTTAGCTTCTTGGAAGTTAGCTTCTTGGAGGTTAGCTGTACTCAGTAATGCACTGTCTAAATTAGCTCCAGCCAGTTTTGCCCTTTGCAAGTTACTGCCAATCAAGTTTGCATCTTGGAGATTGCTACCCTCAAGGTTGACTTCTTCTAAGTTAGCATCACAAAGAATTGCACCTTCCAAGTTAGCGTCACAAAGAACTGCACCTGCCAAATTGGCATCACAAAGAACTGCACCTTCCAAATTGGCATCATAAAGGATTGCTTGAGAAAGGTTCGCTTTTCTGAGGACTACGCCTTGGAGATTGGCTTCTGGGAGGATGGCTTTTTGCAGATTGGCTTCATAGAGGACTGAACCACAAAGATAGGTTACTGATAAGTCTGCTTCTGAGAGGTTGACTCGTGTAAAATTGACCCATTGCAAGTTAGCTCCGACAAGCATCGCCCTTGAGAGGTTAGCTTCTGTTAAATCTGCATTACTCAAGTCTGTATTGCGTAAATCGAGTTTCTGATTGATTGGATCTTTGGATGAATCGCGTCGTCCAATAACAGTTAAAGCTGTTTGAATATCTGTAGGAAGTTTGGATGATTGCCTTGACTCGTCCTCATATTCCTGATTCGCCGAGGCGTTCTCACGGATAAAAGCAGCGAGAATTTCCATGATTGTCCAATGGTCTTTTGGAGAATCTTTGGCAATTCGTTCTAAAGCATAAATTGCCGCAAATCGCGTTTCAATCTTTTCATTTCCCAATTGTTCAATTGCTTTAGAAAAGCGTTCGGGAACAATTTCTTGTGGAGTTATTTGACTATGATTGATACCATTTCCAATATTGTGATCCCAAGCTAGTGTTCCAGCCAAAAGTTGGGTTAACAGACTGTGATTCTCATCCAAAGAGAGTCTGGAGGTATAGTAAGCATTAATAATTAATGCCAATCCCCCAATAATGATGGCAATAGTTGTTAATGCTTGAGTAATGTATTCGATTTTTTCTTGAGTTGACAATTCTTGAATATTTTCAAAAAATGAGAAAATTAGAGTGAATGATAAAATAAATATAACTGAGATAAATGCCAACAAAGTCGTGTGTCCATTGGTCTTTATGAAAGACATGTCATAAGTCTTCATATCCGACTCCTTACGGAAATAAATTTAGGTTGATTCTAAGAGTATCCGTAAAGTTATGATAGAGTAAAAACACGGATAAAATTGACCAGTTCTTAAATCTACGACATAAAAATTATCTATATATAGTCATCCTGAATCATTCGCGATCGACAATATCCTCGACTTTCTAGAGAAGTCAGGGATCGCATTATTCACGAATGATTAGCAGTTGGGACACAACATTTTTCTCCATGAACTAGAGTATTTCAGGCAATTAGAAACACGATATTACTTGTGAGAAATAGTTTAAATTCTGTAACATTAACCGGGTTTATCTAATTACTCAGGTTGATCACAAACCCTAAGTAGATTGGACTAAGTTAGAAATCGCTGTGAGTAATTCTTATGCTGCCCACAGGTTTAACGATGTGCTATTGAAACCCTGTTCTTAGTGCGTATTGCTGATTTATTGCACCTGCGTCAGCAGTCAGAGCGATCGCCAGAATCTTTTTTCCCCGATTTGTGCCTCCAGAGTCTCTGGGCAATTGCGGAGTTTTTGAGTATAAAATTTGGTATTTACGCAATATAGGGCAATTTTCGTGATACCAAAAATTGTTCAACAATTTGGGCGATCGCTACCAAAGCTAAATTACAACTAGATGCCGATCGCACCTACACCGAAGTATTTAACTACGCAGTTAAAACTGTGGAGCAAGAAGCCGCAGAAGAAGATATTAGTCTAGAAAAGGTACTGTTAATTGAATCTCTTTTAGACAACGTTGATTTTAAAATGCTCAACACAGGAGCAATTTTAACAGCCGCCGCTGTTGGTGAAATGCAAAGTCAAATCAGCCAAATCCCAGTTAATTTGTTGTCAGGAAATTATAACTACAGCATAAATACACTCCAAGGTCGAATTATTCTCAGTGCTAAAGGCGATCAAGTCTATTCCAATACTGCGTAGGTTTTACATTTTTAACTCGGAATTGGGTTTTGGTTAAAGGTTTTTTCTTTCCCCTTTCCCCCGCCCCTTATCCCCAGAGGGGACCCCACCTTCCCCTTTTCCCCAAAACCCGACAAGTATTGAAGTCTATTCCCCTGACGATTACCTATTGATCGTAGATGTTGAAGGTAATGATACTTACTCTGGCGGTGCTGCGACTAAAAATATTGCTCATGGTGTCAGCGTCACCTTAGATTTAGCTGGCAAAGACCGCTACTCTAGCCCACCGGGGAAAATTCCCAGCTTTGGGGCTGGTATCTTTGGCTATGGATTGCTGTTAGATTTAAAAGGTGATGATATTTATGAGGCAGAATACGCCAGTCAAGGCATAGGTATTTTTGGTACTGGCATACTCTATGATGCACAAGGTCAAGACACTTATCAAGGCATTAGCAATCTCCAAGGCAGTGGTACTTTTGGTTCAGGACTGCTGATTGATAATCAAGGCAGCGATCGCTATACAGGTATCATTATGCAAAGTTTAGGCAATAGTTAACTAGAGTGAAGATTGAGTTGTGAGAAAAACTACGGTAAATTGATATTTATACCGGATTTTTTAATTAAGAATTAATCACAACATCATTTTTCAATCCTAAATATGTCAGAGATTGCTGATTTCTCGGCTTCTAAGCTTTTGTCGCTATATAGCGAGCGCCAGTTGTCACCAACAGAAGCAACCAAAGCTGCCCTAGAGCGGATTAATACTTACAATAGCCAAGTTAATGCATTTGCGATCGTTGATGAAAAAACCGCTCTTGCTGAAGCAGAGGCTTCCGAAGTGCGTTGGCTGAATGGAAATCCCCTTGGCTTGGTGGATGGTATACCCTTTACCGTTAAAGATTTACTCTTAACTAAGGGTTTGCCAACCCGACGAGGTAGTAAAGCGATTACTTCCAATCAACCTTGGCCAGAAGATGCCCCTGCGGTGGCTCGTTTGCGCGAACAAGGAGCAGTACTACTAGGAAAAACCACAACCTCAGAGTTTGGTTGGAAAGGTGTAACCGACAGCCCCCTGACTGGAATCACCCGCAATCCTTGGAATACAGATTTGACTCCTGGAGGTAGTAGTGGCGGGGCAGCTGTTGCTGCTGCATTGGGAATGGGAACACTCCATCTCGGTACAGATGGCGGCGGCTCGTCAAGATCACCAGCAGCCTTAACCGGAGTGTTTGGTTTGAAACCCACTTTTGGGCGTGTTGCTGGCTATCCATCAGCCCATACAGGAACTTTGTTTCATATTGGCGTTCTGGTTCGCACTGTCACCGATGCCGCAGTCACGATGAATGTTATTGCCCATCCTGATGTACGGGATTGGTATGCTTTATCAGATGACAAACAGGACTACACTATTGATTTAGATCGAGGTGTTGCGGGACTGCGGATTGCTTACAGCCCTAACTTTGGCTACGCTGATGTCGATCCAGAAGTAGCTGCCTTAGTTAAAACCGCCGTTGATATTTTTGCCAAACTTGGTGCTGTTGTTGAAGAAGTCGATCCTGGTTTTGCAAATCCCCGCAGTATTTTCCAAACGTTTTGGCAAGCTGGTGCAGCCAAGTTAGTGCGCGGCTTTAGTCCAGAACAACAAGCTGTCATTGAAGAAGGCTTGCTCTCAATTGCCAAAGAAGGCGATGCCTTCGGCGGGCTACGCCAACGCATCACACTAGCAGAATATCTTAGCGCCCAAGATGCTCGTGAAGCATTGGGACGACAAATGCAACGCTTTCATGAAAACTATGATTTACTGATTACTCCCACCTTACCTACAGTTGCTTTTCCGGTTGGACAAAACAGACCACAATCATCTATTGACAATCCGCAACGCGATTGGGCACCTTTTACCTATCCTTTTAATCTCACACAACAACCTGCTGCGTCTGTACCTTGTGGCTTCACTACAAATGGTTTACCTGTTGGGATACAAATTGTTGCTGCAAAATATAGAGATTTACTGGTATTGCAAGCAGCTAAAGCTTACGAAAGCATTTCTCCTTTCATCATGCCATTAGAATTGAATAGAAATGTTTTGAAGTAATTAAAAAAAGCAGTGCGCAAAATTTTTATATTAAATTCCTTACTACTGCTTTCTCAAATACCTAACCCAGAGGCAAAATTTTTAGATTTAAAAAATCAACTAGAAAAGAAAGGGTTTCAGGTAATCATTGCACTGCCACCAAAGCGAGGAGCTTATGGGTTACTAAGAGAAGCTGACAAAAAAATCTGGATTAATCCCGTAGTGTTTGAGCTACATATTGGGACTCAAACATTAATCCATGAAACTGTTCATGCAGCACAGGTATGTGCCGGAAAAGGAAAAATAAAAACTTTAGGTTTAAAAATTCAACCAATCAATTACGCGCGACCATTTTTTAGACGCTATACTGATGTCAAACGTCAAGATTTAGAAAGAGAAGCCTATGCAGTGCAAACTCAACCTAATAGTTTTGAATTAGCTGTATCTCTTCTTAAAGAACATTGTAAATAACTAGTTTTTATACCATTTATTTGTGAGGCTGCGCCCCTTTTAACTTCTTTCTTTGTGTCCTTTGCGTCCTTGGCGGTTCGTTAAAAAATTGGATTTTACAAAGCAGTTTTAGCCCTCACTGAACCATAAAGTGCCCTATGCAAACAACGCTTGCTTAAGCTGCTGACAAGCCTTTTCAATTGCATCTATACTACCTGGATTCACCAAACCAAAATAATCAAACACATAAACTCGGTTATTTTTAGTTGCTTGCAATTGCTGCCAAAAAGCTTTCTTTTTCAAAGAATCTAAAAGTGCTGCTTCCGAATTTCCTTGTGGAGGATTAACCAAAATTATCACCTCTGGATTTGCTTCTAAAACTTTCTCAGCCGAAAGCGTCACATAGCCGCCAACTGGGCTTTTTCCTTGTAAATCTGCGGCTAGATTTTTCGCCTGAAACTTCGCCAGCAAATCTCCTGCCCAACTGTTTTTATTTGGCGCTAAAATTGGTTGACGACTAACCAGCACTAGAGTAGAAGGACTCTGAGTTGGCTTATCTGGCAAAAAAGTTTTATAACGGTTTAACAAAGGCTGAGGATCGGCATTAATTAATCCAGCCAGTTTTTTAGTAAGTTCTTCTAGAGATTCCCAGCTATTCACCTTAGTGAGCAAAGTTGCAATTCCTAGCTGCTGAAGTTTTTGAATTGGAATGTTAGAAAAACCTTCAGCACCAATAACTAAATCTGGTTTGAGTGCTACCACTTTCTCTAAATTTGGCGGACTTTGACCTTCACTAACGCGGGGAATATCCTTGAATCTTGAGTCATTCTTAAATAATCTACTACCAGTAATTCCAACAATTTTTGTTGGTTCGAGTCGAAAGATAATATCAGCAGAAAGAGAAGAAAGAGCAACAACTCTTTTTGCCGAGCCTTTTGATAATTGTTGAGAGTTTGTGTTAGTCGCCTCAGCGCTATTTTCCACTTTGGTTTGTGGTTGCTGAGTATTTGCAGTGGTGCAAGCAACTAAAACTATACTCAACAAAATTGCTAAAGCAGATAAGAGCCAACGACGATGCATATTAAAATTCCAATCCCCAGTTAAACTTACTTCGTCTCCATCCAATTTTCACCGACACGCGCCTCTACCAGCAAAGGCACACTCAACTGCACTGCATTTTCCATCACCGATTTAATTTGTAGTTGTAATTCTTCCCACTCATCAGGTGGAATTTCAAACACTAATTCATCGTGAACTTGCAACAACAAGCGCGCCTGATAGTTCTTTAAAACCTCATGCAATCTGACCATTGCAATTTTGATAATATCAGCATTAGAACCTTGAATTGGTGCATTAGCCGCAGAGCGTAATAAACCTGCATCATAAGCACCCAAATTTTTCAACTTACTCAAATCGATATCTTCAGGATTACTGCCTTTTAATTGACGTAAACTGTTATTAGTAAAGTCAAAATAACGACGACGACCGAAAATAGTTTCTACATAACCAAGAGCGATCGCTTCTTTTTTCACTCGCTCCAAATATGCAAAAACTTTCGGATATCGTTCATTAAACCGCTTAATGAACTCGTTGGCAATAGTCTTATCTATCCCAGTTGAGCGTGAAAACCTGAGAGAACCCATTCCATAAATCACGCCAAAATTGATAGTTTTTGCCATCCCTCGTTCTTCTGAGGTGATATTTTCTTTTTCAAAGACTAACCGCGCCGTCACAGTATGAACATCTTCATTTTGCTGATATGCTTGCACTAATATCGGCTCTTGACTCAAATGAGCCAAAATCCGTAATTCAATTTGTGAGTAATCAGCAGCCACCATTAACCAACCAGCTTCAGGCAAAAATGCCTTGCGAATTTGGCGACTAAAAGCTGTACGAATGGGGATATTTTGCAAATTCGGATTAGAAGAAGATAACCTACCCGTCGATGTTGCTGCTTGATTAAAATCAGTATGCACTCGCTGAGTATCTGGACGCACCAATGCAGGTAAGGCATCAACATAAGTAGACTTTAATTTAGATAGGGTGCGATACTCAATGATCGCCTCAACAAACCCAGTGTTATCATCTTCTTGAAGTCTTTCGAGAGTTGCTGCGTCTGTAGAGAATCCTGTTTGAATTTTACGAGAATGTCTAGTACTTAACCCCAATTTTTCAAACAAGATTTGACTCAATTGCTTAGGAGAACCTAAGTTAAAATTTTCTCCAGCTATTTCAGTTGCTTCCTCTTTTAACCTGGCTAATTCTGTTTCTAAATGCTGCGAAAGTTCTTGTAAATAAGCTGAATTAATGCGAACACCTGTGTATTCCATTTCGGCTAAAACTGCTTCTAGTGGCTGTTCTACTTCCACTAACAACTTAGACAAAGACGGAATTTTCTCCAGATCCTCACGCAATTTTGCCACTAAACCAAAGGTAGAATAAGCATCCATCCCGCAGTAATCAGCAACAGCCGGAATATCTATATCAGCGATAGTTTTGCCTTTAGGAACTAAATCTAAGTAACTTTTAGCTATCAATCCCAAATATCGCTGCGACAAATCCATCAAATTATGACTTGAATCGGGATTGAGAATGTAACTTGCTAGCATGGGATCAAATATCACTCCCGCCAAATTAATTCCTTGACACCTGAGAACTAATCGGTCAAATTTGGCATTTTGTAAAGCTTTGGGATAATCAGCACTTTCAAGAATTGGACGTAATGCTTCTAGCACCAAATATTTATGCAAATTTTCTCCAGTTTTGTGCCCCACAGGAATATAGGCTACTTCATCTGGTTGTGTTCCCCAACAGCAGCCAATTCCTACTAACTCAGCATCTCTTGGTTCTAAAGCGGTAGTTTCAGTATCCCAAGCAACGGGTGTTTCTGGATTAGTGAATTTTTGCAAAAGTTGCACTAACTCAGTTAATTTTGTTTCGGTGTTAATAATGCGTGGTGTAATTGGGGAAGTAGATTGTTGTGGAACTGCTGCTGTATCACTAGCACTGAAAAACCACAAATCATTATCTTCATCAGCGCTGAATTCTGAGTTCGTAGAATTAGGATTACTTGCGTCTGTTTTGGCTTCTTGCTTTTCTTCAATTTTGCCACCAAAACGTTGCTGAAGGTCGTTTATCCTGCCTAAAAAAGACTTGAATTCTAATTTTTCTAAAATTGGTGATAAGACGCTTGTATCAAAACCTTTTAATTTACAATCTTCTAAATTAAATTCTATAGGAACATCTAAAACTATAGTTGCCAAATAGCGAGACTTCTCGGCATCTTCTTTACCTGCTGCCAGTTTTTTCTGAGTTGCGCCTTTAATTTCATCTAACGCAGCGTAAACATTCTCAAGTGAACCATAGGTATTTAGCAGTTGTACTGCTGTTTTTTCCCCAATTCCCTTGACACCAGGAATATTATCTGATTTATCACCACAAAGAGCTTTGAAATCAATAATTTGTGAAGGTAAAACGCCCATCTTCTCTTTTACTTGTTCTGCTTCAAATTCCGTGATGCTATTTGTAGAGCGCTTTAGAGCATCTGGACTAAAATTTAGAACAGTGATTTCTTTGTCAGAATCGATCAGTTGAAATAAATCGCGATCGCCAGTCAGAATCTTCACCCTATAACCAGCCGCAGTGACTCGCTGTGCTAAGGTTCCCAAAACATCATCAGCCTCAAAACCAGGGGCAGTGAAAAAGGGTAGATTGAAGCCATTCAGCAATTCATGGAGATTTTCTAAGTCAGGAATAAAGTCTTCTGGCGTTTCCGGGCGATCAGCTTTATAAGTCTCGTCGGCTTCGTGGCGAAAAGTTGCCTCAGCCAAATCAAAAGCGATCGCCATTGCTTGAGGCTGTTGTGTTGCCATTACCTCCAGCAGGCACTTCACAAAACCAAAACATATACTGGTGGGAATGCCTGCTTTAGTACGCAGTCCTCCATCTCGCCCTTTGGCGAAAGCAAAGTATGAACGATAGGCCAGCGAGTGTCCATCGACGAGGATGAACGTGGGGCGTGTTGTAGTTACAGAAGTGAAAGTTTCAGACATAGCCCTATTTTAGCCAGAAGCTTTGTCACATAGTTAGCAATTTAAAATGCTCGTTCAGCTTGGCTTTGGCGATAATAGCGTACTTTATTCAGTGTAAATTACTTTATAAATCACTTAATGTCTAATTTTGTACATGATAAACTCTAAGTATTTACAGTTTTAGTACGGAAGCCCAGTAGAACCAACTTTTACCAGGAATACTACCCTAATTAAGTACGTGAGTATCAACACAGCAACCAAATCCCCAACTTTTCAGCAGAAATCGGGGATCTATACTTCTGAGCGTTTTATGTTGAATTAGATAGACCTAGCTTACTTTTCAGGAACCACAAACACTAAATTAGTATTTCGACATAAGACTGCCACTATACAAAGCCTCTCTTCTTTAATAAAACTTTATATGTACCAATCATGAACTATACTTTCGGAAGGGACTTGAATATAAAAGCTTTACATAAAGTTACGTGTATTTATCAAGCCTACAAGTAAAGTTTCAGAGTTAGAAAGTAAGTTAGTAATCCCGTAATGATTCGTTTTAGAAAAAATCTTTCATCATGAAAACAAAATTATTGAACACTCTGTCAGCTGCGACAACGTTGGCAGGAATAGTTGCAACATCTAGCGCAGCTAATGCAGCTTCTCTCTCGTACACTAGTTCCCTTGACTATAAGTTGACAAATATCGTTGATGCACCTTTGAGCATCCAACAATTTAACTCGTCTTTAGGCACTCTCAAGGGTGTAACGATAGGATTTACTGGCGATATACTTGGAAATGCAGGTTTTGAAAACACAGGTAATACTTCAAGTCCGGTGACAGTAAATCTTGCCAGTCAACTCGCTTTAAAACTAAATAATCAGTCTCTATTTGCGCTCAATCCGCAAAATAGCTTCAGTTACGAAGTTGATCAATCTGACGACATCATTGATTTTGGTGGTACATCTGGAAAGACTGTTTCTGGACTAACTGCCACACAATCTGGTACTCAGTCTTTCACTAATACCCAATTCTTGCAGTCTTTCATTGGTAATAGCAACATAGACTTTTTGTTCTCAGCTAGAGCTAATTCAGTAGTTTCAGGTTCGGGCAACATAGCATCTTATGTCAAAACATTTGCCAAAGCAAATATCAAAGTAACTTATGACTACGATGATGTTAAATCGATACCTGAACCCTCCACCACCCTTGGAGTTGGTTTAATTGCTGGGCTTTGTCTGTTGTCACAACGCAAAAAAAGCTGGATCAAAGGGTAAAATTCATAGACTTTCTTGAATAAGCGGTTTTTTCCATTCTATAAATTAAAAACCCCGATCTTTTCGATAATTGGGGTTTTTTGTTATGATTATTATCCAGAATTTTGAGCAATTTTGAACAATATTTAAAAAATACTATAGCAATCTAAAATATTGTGATTCGGCATCTTTATGTTATAAAAATTAGGTTGAGCAGAGAACCCAATTTTTGTTATTACTTCCCACTGGTCGTTAGACCCTGTTAACCTCTAACTGGAACTTAAAATCTAGGAAATTATGCAGAAAGCATTTGCCACTCATTTGGCATCTACCGATCATCAGGCTGCTGCAAAAGACATTAAACTACTAGTTTTGGATATAGATGGCACGATCGCAGGGCACTCTAACACCATCAGTGCAGGTGTAAAGCAAGCTATTGTGGCAGCGCAAGCACGAGGAATTCAAGTGGCGATCGCCACCGGTCGAATGTATCGTTCAGCCTTGCGTTTTCACCAAGACATCGGCTCTACCCTACCATTAATGGCCTATCAAGGAGCCTGGATTCAAGACCCGATCACCCAAAAAATTCATCGCCACTGGGTTGTTTCTAGAGAAATAGCCTACCAGCTAATCGACTATTTTGAACAACCTGAGTTGCGATCGCTCCTATCTGTCCACTTTTATATCAACGATCAGCTATATGTCCGTGAATTAACGAAAGAAACCCAAATTTATGCAGAACGTTCTGGTGTTATCCCAATTCCCGTAGGTGATTTACGCCAAGCCTTAACGAATGAACCGACAAAAATTCTTGCTTTATCCGATGACACTGACGTAATCGACAAGCTATTAGGAAATTTACGCCGCCAGTACACACCCGCCGAACTTTATTTAACAACATCTGTAGCTACCTTTTTTGAAGCAACTAACGCTTCTGTAAACAAAGGAACTGCTGTACGTTACCTAGCCGAAGAGTTGTTGGGATTACAGCTAGCCAATGTGATGGCCATTGGCGATAACTTCAATGATGTGGAAATGCTGGAATATGTTGGACTTGGTGTCGCTATGGGTAACGCACCAGCAGCAGTGCAAGCGATCGCACAGTGGGTAGCTCCTAGCGTAGAAGAAGATGGGGCAGCAGTAGCAATTGAAAAGTTTTTGCTGTAGTGAAGGTACTTTTTCTAACCTAATCTATATAAATCAGAAAGGACACCGACGACTGGCCGTGTTTCGTCTCGGTGCCCTAGCTGGTTCGCTCCTCACACTCCTGCTAATGTAGCCGAGGTGGTGCATTGAGTCAATAGCTATATTAAAGTTTTTATTTTCACCTAAGCGACATTACCCATTTATAACTCCAAAGGCGCAAAAACACCCAGGTTTTCCTCTAGGACAAATCTTAATACTGACTGAGTAGCCATGAGCAATCCAAGTCTGGCTTGGGCTAGTTCTGGTGACGTAATTTTCACCTCACCCCAAATTCGGCAATTAGACCAAAACTTTTCAAAAGCTTGGCTCAAATTCAGCGCTACTTTTTCCCATTTCACAGAACCGCCAACATCAGGGCACTCTATGTTGTCTACTACTTGTATTAATTCGTCAATTAGACGATGCTCATCTGGGTGATTTAGCCGTAGTGTTCCGTCACAATTAAGCCAAGGTATGGGGTTAGGAGAGATAACATCCCAAAAAGCTAGGCTAGTACTTGGAACTGGTTCTCTAAGTTTAATCAATCCCTCTCGATGAGCCAGAAGCACTAGCGAACAGCAGCGTGCATGGGCATATTGAACAGCGAATTGGGCATTGGGCATTGGCTTTAGTAGTCCCCCTTGTCCCATTGTCCCCTTGTCCCCAGTTCCCAGTACCCCCAAACTCCCAACTACGAGACTTTGTAACCAAGTCGCTAAAGTTGAGTGAGTTAATTCAAAATATATCCAACCAGGGGGAACTACTTGGATACTAAAAACGTCCTCACAAATCCTTGATAAATCAGAAGCGATCGCATTAGCAAGCTCCATCGCTTTTCGATTCTGAGATTTTGATAGTCGCAAAGACACACTTGAAGTGTATAAAACTCTATTTTCATCTCTACCTTTATGTAGAGGAATTTTTTCACTTCTTATGCAGTTATTTTCTGCTTTGTAAGTATCAATGCTTATTGATTTCATTAAATAACTATACAATAGCTGCTTGATTGACGTATATTTGCTAACTGGTAATCTATGACGCACGTAATATTACTTAAATAGCTATGTAAGATATATTTGTTACATTTCTGTCATCTGTCTTGCGGTATAAATTTAATTTAGATGAAGAAAAATGAGAAGAGGATAAAATTTAATGAATAATCGATGAATAGTAAGTAAACTTTACTACCATCATTGTACAGTAGGAAGTATAACAAAAGAGTAGAGAGTAATTTGCTTTCTATTCTTTGGATTGGCTGGCGCTGTTAGGCGTTAAGCCTGCCTCGTCAACACAAAGACACTCCTTGCACCCTTTTATTTACGTCTTTGTCTTCAGCCGAACGCTCTTTGTTACCTATGCAATCTCCATCCTCCTTTTCTGAGGCATCACGGCCTTTTCTGACTTGGCAACGCATTCTTGACTGGGCTCAAGAACACTACCGCTGCCGCACCTTTAGCAAAGATGAGCGCATTCCAGCCCGGCCTGGATTGCTGTATTTGGTGCAAAGGGGTGCGATCCGGATGGTAGGAACCGCCCAAGTTAGTGCGACTGCTAGTCAGCTAACATCCCGACGAATCAACAGAACTCCAGAAGAAGCGTTCTTGGGTTTTGTGGGAGCGGGACAGCCATTTGAAATTGTTGCTCAATCACCATTCACACTCCAGGCTTACGCCCATGTTGACCAAACTGCGGTGCTGTGGATGTACTGGCACGATTTAGACAATTGGCCTCACTTCCGTCGCGAAGTTATGGATGCCTTTAGGTATCAGCACCAGCGTAAGCTGCTGTGGTTGAGTGCCTTGGGACAACGCCGCACAATTGACCGACTCTTAGGATTTCTCACATTGTTAATTGAGGAATATGGAGAACCAGCAATGAGCGACACTGATCCTGATGTGATTCGCGGTTATTGTCTGCCCTTCCCCCTCACCCATGCCCAAATTGGTAGTGCGATTGGTTCCACTCGTGTTACTGTCACCCGCTTAATGGGTAAGCTGCGTCAACGTGGCTTAATCCTGACTCAAGGCGATAACCTCATTTGCTTGCCAGCAGAGTCGATTAATAGAGCTGGTTAAAGCACAGTTCAGAGCGGCGATTTCCGCCACTCTGTCTTGAGCGCGATGGGCTAGGCCCCGCCGGAAGCGATCGCAAGAGTCAGCGAATTTTGACAAACCCAGCTTGACTAATCAGTTCCTGTCCCTGCTCAGTCAGCAGTAAGTTGGCGTAAGCGACACCTGCTTGCTGCTCAGTCTGATTATTCTGTTTGACCACCACAAACAGATTGCGGGTAATCGGGTATTTTCCTGATTGGAAAGCATCAATGTTCAATTTGTTCCGTTTCCCAGGACATTCAGACGGGAGGACAGAAGGTTCTTGGTATGGTGCAATGTATTGTCCTTGCGTCCGCCCCAACGGCAAGGCTTTGATTGAACATTGAGGAATCACCTCTGGGGCAGAAGCGTAGTAGATGCTACCAGGACTACCAGCCAATTTTTGCAAGGCTTGGGTGGTTGTGGAGATAAATTCCACGTTGGAGCTGAAAGCTTGACCACCCAAGATGTCTTGGACGAAAAGCTCAACTGTACCGCCATCAGCAATGCGGCGAGAATAGGGCTTAATCGGGATATTGGGGCCGCCCACCTGGCTCCAATTATTGATTTTGCCTGTGTAAATTGACTTTAACTGGTCTACCGTTAGTCCTGGGATATTCAAGTTGGGATTAACTGCGACCGCTAAACCATCAATTGCTACAGGAATTTGTTTTAAACTGAATCCACGCTGTTGGGCACGGCTTAATTCCTGATCTAGAACTGGCCGGGAGGACTGGGCAAAAGCTAGTTGACCGTCTATCAGCGACTGAATGCCAGTACTAGAACCAGGAGAAGCATTGCTGGGTTCTACATAGCGCAGCCGTAACTCTGGCCGTGCGGCTTGAATTGCTGGGTCAACTACTAGTCGAATCGGTGCCCAAGATGTACTACCTCCGTAATTGAATAATCCTGTAGGAACATCTTTTACTAAAGAGAAAGTCCCGCCACTAGGTTTTCCTGATGTGGCTTGGGGCGTGTTTGTACTAGCAGAATTAACTGTATTTATCTCCAGACCAGACTTTCTGCTAAACCACCAAAAACCTCCAGCTACTAGCCCAACTGTAATCAGAATTGATAATACAAGAATAGGTATTTCATTTTTTTGGGACATAGTAAATTACTCCCGCGTCCATTCAATATAAGTGCTTGATAAGTACTTGCTACTTGAGATTGTATTTGGAGGACGGGTATTTTGTTAGCAAATTCTGATAAATCCTAACTTCTGACTACTTACTTTCGAGACTTTCAAGAAATAAATGGTCTATTTTGTGGGATGTGTGTCCCCACCTTTCCCAGATTTAGGGACGACAAGATCCGCACCCCATAATAAAATTTGGGATGTTTTTTTATTTGGAAGTCCCTTAAAAGCCAAGGTATGATAAATTTCACCTAGATTATTGGTCTCTTCTCTCAAGGAACACTAAAATTTTTCCCATAAATTTCAATTTCCCATGTAGAGAGTTTCTCTAGGTTAAGTATTGGTTAATTTTTAATTTTTTATTGCTGATTAACGCACTGGCTCAAAGTCATAACCAGTGCGAGAGCGAGAACCAGGAACAATTTTTACAAGTTGGACTGGCGCATTGCGATCGCCTGATGGTAAAAATCGAATTGTACCAGAAGCGCCGCTGGCAGAAAAATCAGAGGATGCCAATGCTTCTTGGACTCCAGATCGTGTAGGATTTCGTTCTAATGACTTAATTAGAGCAATAGTAGCATCATAACTAAGGGCGCTTCGCCAACTCACATCAGCACCCCATAGCTGCCGCGATTTCTGAGGAAAATCTGACTTAGGATCGCCATCAATATGCCAGGGAACTGCCACTACCATTCCCGCAGCTTGCTCTCTGCCAATTTCTAAAGTTTTAGCAGTGTAAACATCATCTCCCGCCAGCAGAGTTAACTTTTTCTGGTTAATCTGAATTACTTGCAGCGCTTTATCTAGAGTTTCAGTGTTAGCAGCTAACATCAACACTTCTGCACCTTGTTTAGTTGCTTGTTCTACACTTTTAGCCGCACTAAAATCAGCCTTGGATAAATCAAATTCGCTGGATACTTGTCCACCTTCTAGAGAAACAGATGAGACAAACTCTGACTTTAAAGACTGGCTATAATTACTCTGAGAATTAAAGAAAACCACTGCATTTTTTTTCTGCAAAGTTTTTACCATATAGTTAGCTAAACTTCTCGCAGCCATAAAATCACTGGGAACTGTGCGAAAAACGTAGTGGCTAAAGTTAGAAATTTTGACAGATGTGCTAGTAGGAGAAATTGCTACAAGTTGTCCAGAAGTATAGATAGCACCTGCGGCTAAGGTAGAATCGCTAGTATTCGGCCCAACTACACCTAATACTTCGGAATTGCTGACTAAGTTGGAAGCGATTTGCTTGGCTATTTCTGGATTGTCGTCATCGTTAGCTATCCCTACTTTTAAAGGTACTCCCTTGATTCCCCCAGAGGTATTAACTTGATTTTGGGCTTGGGCGATGCCACGTAAAATTTCTAAAGCAGCATTGGGGTCAGTGCCAAATGGTACAGAGGCCACAATGGTATAGCTCTTGGAAGAACCGATGCGGGCATTGTTAAGAAAAATTAATGCTTCTGGATCGTTACGGTTGAGTTTTAGGGCAGCAGTGAAATTGGCGATCGCTTTATCATAACTTTTAGCAGCGATCGCCTGTAATCCTTCTTTTTTCACTGGAGAAATCTCACCTGGAGTCAAGGATTTTTCCCCAAAACTAATGCGGTCTTGTAAGGATGTATTGTTACCTGCGGCCTGATTTTGAATGGCAGTATTACCAATTTTGACCCCAGAGTTTTTAGCAAACAACCAAAAACCACCGCCAACTATGCCAATTGTCAGCAGTAAGGCCAAGGCTAAAATTTTGGTTTCATTCTTTTGTGACATGAACAAGTTTGAATAAAGTAAAAATGTTTATTATTTGTAGAACTTATGGATTAAGATAAAAAACGAACTACTCCAGACACAGAGAACACGGAGTCTATAAGAGTTTTTGCATAAGTCCTAATTTAATTATTTGGCTAAATCTAACCATTTTGATCATTTAATTCTGACAAATCCAGCTTTTTCGATCAGTTCTTGACCTTGGGGTGTCAAAAGCCAATTTGCATAAGCTTCCCCAGCTTGCTGATCTCTTTGACTATTCTGTTTAACAATTACAAATAAATTGCGGGTAATTGCGTAGTCTCCACTCCGAAATACTTTAGTATTCAACTGATTACGCTTACTTGGGCATTCAGATTGAGGTATAAATGGTTCCTGGTAGGGAGGCACAAATTGACCGCTTATCCGCCCTAATGGTAGAGACTTAATCGTACACTGGGGTACAATCTCTGAGGCAGAAGCATAGTAAATTGCACCAGTATTCATTGCTACTTTTCGCACGGCTTCTGTGGTCGTACCAATGTAACTAATGTTAGTAGCAAAATTCTCTTTATTTAAAACATTTTCCACAAAAAACTCTACTGTACCCCCAGCTTCTTTACTGCGAGAGTAGACTGTAATTGGTAAATTTGGCCCACCCACTTGTTGCCAGTTAGTAATTTTGCCCGTGTAGATGTCTTTGAGTTGGGCGACAGTTAAACCTGGAATATTGAGATTGTGGTTAACTGCGATCGCTATACCATCAATGGCTACCGGAATTTCTTTCAAACTAAATTCTTTTTGTTTAGCTTCGGTATTTTCTTCAGCTTTAACTGAGCGAGAAGATTGAGAAAAAGCTAGTTGATTATCTATCAACATCCGAATCCCAGTTCCAGAGCCGGCTTGGACTGAAGGAGGTTGAGTATAGCGTAAAGTAAACTGAGGGCACAGGCTTTCTAGTACTGAGTCTACATCTTTACGGATGGGTGCCCAGGTTGTACTACCACCATAGTTGAATGTTCCCTCTGGGAGATTTGGCACATTACATCTATTGTTGTTGACAAACTGGTTTATGGGATTACCTGTGTTGCTATTCCCTGAAGCTTTAGAAACAGTTCCGTTTAATTGCGCCCAGCGTTCCATAAGAAACCATAGACCACCAAAGATTAAACCAATGGTGATGATAATGGCTAAAAAAAGACTAAGTGTTTCGTTTTTCTGAGACATTATGTAGCTGTTAGCACCAGGAGTTTTTTAAAGTAAGAGAGATAATAATTTATAAATAAGTCGAAATATGGCTGTCAGTGAAATAGCTACTAAGCCAGCTGCAACGGCTAAAGTAACCACTATCAGAATGTCAAGACCACCCCGTAAAAATGGGAGAAAAAAAATAATCGCAAAAGTAATTGTGGGAATAATTAATAAATCGAACTTTTCAATCCACCGCCTAGTTTGGGCAAAAATTAGTATACCTAAAATTAGGGCGGAAATAGGCAAAGTAATCATAATTTGTGATTTTACTAGACTGGAGAGGGCGATCGCGATTAATGCCCCCTCAAATCCACTAAATGCCGCCCCACCCAATAATTCCAATGTAGAAAACGCTGGTTGAGTTGATGAACGGCGGGCGAAAATATTGGAACCTTTAGATGCTTGTGGCGGGAGTGTTGCAGAGGATGAATTAAGTTGTGTAGGCGCTAAAGCCTGTGAGCTAAGGGCACGTAAAACTTCCTGCGCTGACTGAAAACGCTGATTAGCAGCAGGTAGCAGCATCTTATCGAAAATGTCAGCAAGGCGGGGGTTGATATTTACTTGCGATCGCCATTTCCACTGGTTGCTATAGGCATCAAATAGTTGAATTGCTTCCTGATGTGTTAACAAGGTAATCAGAGTGACAGCTAAAGCGTATAAGTCCGTAGATGGAAATACTTGACCTCCAGTCATCTGTTCTGGCGGTGCAAATCCCATAGAATAAATTCCTGTGGAAGAAGCCGCAGAAGCAGCGTTTGTTACTTGCTTGACTGCACCAAAATCTAGTAAGAAAAGTTTACCATCACGACGACGCATGATATTTGAAGGTTTGATATCTCTGTGGATAATGCCTCTGTCATGGACAAACTCTAGTACTTTCAGGATTTCTTGCAATACCTGTAACACTTGCTGTTCAGAGAATTTGCCTTGTTGAACTAATTCTTCCTCTAGGTTTTGCCCATCAATGTATTCTTGTACCAAGTAAAAAAATTGGTCTTCTTGTCCTGATTGCAAGCTATTAACTATTACTGGAAAGAAGGCGAATAAATCAGGAATTTGATCGTGGTCGTTACCAAGCTGTGCTAAAACTTCTGCTTCTCTCTCAAACATTAACTGCGCTTGTTGCAGTTGAGTTGGGGTTAAATTTCCCGCTGGTTGAAACTGCTTAACCACGCATTGACGCATTCCTGGTATTCGGCGATCGCGTGCCAAAAAGGCTGCTCCAAAACCGCCCCTTCCCAATAGCTTTATTGGCACATATCGACCATCTAGCATCAGTGGCATACCACAGGTAGTGCAATACTTCTGCTGGGTTGTTTTCAGTGTCGTAATATCGTCTAAATCGGCAAAATAGTTTTGTGGGCGTGGGCAACGTGGACGAGTGCAGTAAACTTCCATTTTCGTGATTAGTCAAAATAATTCGTAATTGATAATACTCACCTTCTCTACGAGATGTTACGCCAATAGCGAGAAGCAAGCTACGTAATTCGTAATTAGTTCAGGTTACAGAGCAGCTAAATTTATTAATTGGAGAACAGGAAACTTCTTTCCTGATATCAAACCCTTGGCTTGTCTACGGCATCCTGTACAAACATCGATGGGTTAATAATTACGAATTACCTTAGCGACAGAGAAGCGTCATCACGAATTATTTGGTCATTTACAAAAAAACAAAGGACAAAGGACAAACGACTAATAACCTGATTTTAGTCTTCGCCGGATAAGCTGGGTGTTGCGACCTCCAATGTAGTTAATACTATGTTTTTTTGTGCTAATTTTAACACATCTTGATTCCATCCTGGGTTAGCGAACTGGGGCAAAATTTCTTGACTAAAGGCTTCTGCGGCCTTGGATCTATAGCGATTGGGATTAAAAATCAGCCACAGTGTCCGTTTGACAACTACACCTTCAATGGGAGTACGATGCAAAACCCCCATTTGTAGCTCTTTAGCGATCGCACTAGTTGAAACAAAAGCAGCCCCTAAACCAGATTGCACAGCATTTTTAATCGCTTCAATGGAATTCAATTCCATTTCAACTTTAAAACGTCTGGTATCAATTTCACAGCGTCCTAGCACTTGGTCAATGACTTTGCGGATAGTCGATTGGGAATCTAGGGCAATGAATTGTAATTTATATAGGTCTTCTTTTTGGATTTTTTCAAGTTTGGTAAAGGGATGAAAGACAGGTAGAATCAGGGCTAGTTCGTCTTCAGCGTAAGGAATAACTTCTAAAGATTCTGAAAGTTCCCCAGGAATTTCCCCCCCGATAATCGCCAGATCAACTTGTCCATTTGCGACACTCCAAGCAGTCCGCCTGGTAGAGTGGACGTGTAATTGCACTGCCACATCGGGATATTTTTGTCGGAACATGCCGATCATTCTGGGCAAGAGATAAGTGCCGGTGGTTTGAGAAGCACCGACAATTAAAGTCCCACCTTGGAGATTTTGTAAATCCTCAATGGCGCGGCAGGTTTCCTGACACAGACTGAGGATTTTTTCACCGTAGCTTAAGAGTAGATGCCCAGCTTCGGTTAATTGGGCGCGTCGTCCTCCGCGATCGAATAAGGGGACATCAAGTTGCCGTTCGAGATTTTGGACTTGCAAACTGACGGCGGGCTGGGAGACGTAAAGACTATCAGCGGCACGCTTGAAGCTTCCTTCTTGGGCGATCGCTTTTAAAATACGTAACTGATCTAAAGTGAAAGGAAGGTCAGACATAAGGCTCAACCCACAAACTTTGAAAGGAGCGGATGCACACAACAAATCAGATTTAGCAGCAATCAGCTGGGTATGATTTGTTGCATATTGAACTTGAAGGCTTGACTCGAAAAAGACAGTGGCACAACATCTTGACTAAAGTCTCCTTTTGAATACTTTGTGGTATTGGTTGTACTGAATTCAATTTTCTTTAAATTACTTCACTCGTTTATATGCCGTTGATTTCTTGGTTGACATCCAGTCATTTTGTCATACTGGGGTTACAAATAGTTTTTGCGATCGCTCACAGTGGAGGTGCTGCTTTGCGTCCAAAGGCCGAAAAATACATTGGCCCAAGGCTTTATCGCATTCTCTTTGCATTAGTCAGCCTACCGTTGGCTGTGATATTAATTATTTACTTTTTTGGGCACCGTTATGATGGTTTGCAACTTTGGCAGGTACAAGGAGTGCCAGGAGTGCGAGAATTTGTTTGGCTGTTGTCAGCAATCTCGTTTTTGTTTTTATATCCTGCTACCTTCAATCTACTAGAAATTGCTGCCATTCAAAAGCCCCAAGTTCATCTCTACGAAACAGGAATTATTCGGATTACCCGTCATCCCCAAATGGTGGGGCAAATAATGTGGTGTGTTGCCCATACGCTCTGGTTGGGAACTACCTTTACCCTTGTGACTTCCATTGGATTGGTGTTGCATCACTTGTTTGGGGTTTGGCATGGGGATCGCCGTTTGAGTGATCGCTATGGCGAAGCTTTTGAAGTTGCCAAACAGCGGACTTCAATTATTCCCTTTAAAGCAATTATTGACGGGCGTCAATCTCTCAAATGGCAGGAATTTCTCCGCCCTGCCTATTTGGGAGTTACCATTTTTATCGCTTTGCTTTGGTGGTCTCACCCTCTGTTACAGGAAGCAACTAGTAGGATAGGATGGTAACTCTAGATGATCCCCAGTGTCAGCAAAAAATCCGAAATAGATGGAAATTTCAGCTTATCAATTGCCCCAAATCAATGTAGGATAAATTCAAACATCTATAAATGGGGGTGCATTGAGTCAGTTTGAAATTTCACATTGGTAGTCGTTGGTCAGTTGCCTTTAGTTGGGAAAACGTGGCAGATTCAGTTAAATCTCCAGGCAGCCACAGCAATCAGGAGTTTAACATCCAAAAAAGCCAGCGCGATTTCCACGGTGGCTTTTTTCTCAGAGACACATTATTAACGCGCTTAATTTTTCTGTGTCCTGAAAGCATCTATCGGTATTTAATGACTTGCCAATCTTTCACTTCAGTCCTGATAACTAGTTTGATATAAAAACCTTATAATCCAAGAGGCGTCATGGTGTTGTCGGTTAGTGAGCGGACATTTACTCAAGAAGTTTTAGAATCTCCTATTCCTGTTTTAGTTAATTTTGAAGCACCCTGGTGTGGATTGTGTCGGATTATACACCCATTGTTGTTGCAATTTCAAGCCCAATGTGGGGAAGAAATCAAATTAGTTGGGGTTAACGCCGATCAAAATTTTAAATTGTCTACTACTTATAGGCTAAAATCACTACCTACTTTACTATTGATTGAAAATGGCACTGTTCGCCATCGCTTGGAATGCTTTCGCGGCAGAGAAGATTTACGTCTAGCTTTAGAAGAGATTAAAGCCAGCTACAGCAATTGCCCGAAAATCTACACTAGTTCCAAAGCAGTAGATTTAGAACGTCGATCAGCCTGAAGAGAGTGCTGAGTTCCGTACATGGATAGCGGGGCGTTTAGCCCGTGCTGAGTGCTGAGTGGGGAATCTCACTTCTTTACTCAGCCTCCTGAAGGGTATGGGGCATGGGGCATGGGGCAAATGACCAATGACCAAATCTAAAACCATGCTTAACACCCCACTCAAAGACCTTTGAGTGGGTTATTTTATGCTAAAGGGTGTGTGTCACAATTATTAACAGTTTCGACACGCTAATCAAGAATTCTAAAAGTAGGCGTCAGTGATGGAAGTAATCTATCAGTATGCCTGGCTGATTCCAGTGTTCCCGCTTTTTGGGGCAATGCTGGTCGGTCTAGGGTTAATCTCGTTGAATCAGGTGACAAACCGCCTACGGCAGCTTAACGCTGTGGTGATTATCTCCATGATGGCAGCAGCTATGGGGCTGTCGTTTGCCTTGTTGTGGAGTCAAATTCAAGGACACGCGCCTTATCTCCGCACCTTTGAGTGGGCAGCAGCAGGTAATTTTCACCTGAGCATGGGCTACACTATTGACCACCTGACAGCCCTAATGCTGGTGATTGTCACAACGGTAGCCTGTTTAGTCATGCTTTACACCGATGGCTACATGGCTCACGATCCCGGTTACGTGAGGTTTTACGCCTATCTCAGTTTGTTTGGCTCCTCAATGTTAGGTCTGGTGGTCAGCCCCAACCTAGTACAGATTTATATATTCTGGGAACTTGTGGGGATGTGTTCTTACTTGCTGGTCGGCTTTTGGTACGATCGCAAGTCAGCAGCCGATGCCGCGCAAAAAGCCTTTGTAACCAACCGCGTCGGCGACTTTGGTCTGTTACTCGGTATTTTGGGGCTATTTTGGGCAACAGGAAGCTTTGATTTTAATATCATGGGCGATCGCCTCGCCCAACTCGTAGAATCAGGTTCGATCAGCAATTTTCTCGCTGTCCTGTTTGCGATTTTAGTTTTCTTAGGGCCAGTTGCAAAATCAGCCCAATTTCCCCTCCATGTCTGGCTACCAGACGCAATGGAAGGCCCCACTCCCATTTCTGCCTTAATTCACGCAGCAACGATGGTGGCGGCGGGTGTTTTCCTCATTGCTCGGATGTACCCAGTATTTGAAGACGTTCCAGCCGCAATGAATGTCATTGCCTTTACTGGGGCGTTTACGGCGTTTTTGGGGGCAACCATTGCCATTACCCAAAACGACATCAAAAAGGGCTTGGCTTACTCCACCATTTCCCAACTGGGTTACATGGTGATGGCAATGGGCATAGGTTCCTACAGTGCTGGATTATTCCACCTGATGACCCACGCCTATTTCAAGGCGATGCTGTTCTTGGGTTCAGGTTCCGTAATTCATGGTATGGAAGGTGTCGTTGGACACGACCCCGCCTTAGCCCAAGACATGCGCTTGATGGGTGGACTGCGAAAGTATATGCCTGTCACGTCAATTACCTTTTTGATTGGTTGCTTGGCAATTTCTGGGATTCCCCCCTTTGCTGGGTTCTGGTCAAAAGATGAAATTCTAGGGAAGGCTTTTGAAGCTAATCCACTCCTCTGGTTCATCGGCTGGCTAACAGCCGGTATTACTGCTTTCTATATGTTTAGAATGTATTTCTCGACATTTGAAGGCAAATTCCGGGGTACTGACGAGAAAATCAAGCAAAAACTTAAAAAGGCGGCGGCGACAATTGTCCTGGAATTAGAGTCAGAAGAACTAGCGCCGAATTTTGGGCCTGGGGCGATGAAGAAAGGAGAATTGGCTGCCACTGGTGAGCATCATGATTCCCATGACTCCCACGGGCATCACAGCGACTCCCCCCACGAATCGCCGTGGACGATGACCCTGCCGTTGGCACTGTTAGCTGTGCCTTCGATTTTGATTGGTTTGGTGGGAACTCCTTATGCCAATTATTTTGAAGAGTTTATCTTTCCTCCTAGTGAAACCCTCTCCGAAGTTATAGAAAAGGCTGCCGAGTTCAATCCGACGGAATTCTACATTATGGCGGGTGCCTCAGTGGGAATTTCCTTAGTTGCGATTACCTTAGCCTCGCTGATGTATTTGCAAGGGAAAATTGACCCGGCGGCGATCGCTGCTAAAGTCAAACCACTTTACGAGTTATCCCTCAACAAGTGGTACTTTGATGACATTTACCATCGGGTTTTTGTCCTCGGCTTGCGTCGCCTAGCTAGACAAGTTATGGAAGTTGACTTCCGCGTTGTCGATGGTGCTGTTAACCTCACAGGCTTTTTTACTCTTGTTAGCGGTGAAGGTCTGAAGTACCTAGAAAACGGTCGCGCTCAATTCTATGCCTTGATTGTGTTTGGGGCGGTTTTGGGCTTAGTGATTGTTTTTGGTGTTACCTGATTTTAATCGGGGTGGACGAATGTCCGCCCCTACATTATTTTTATCTTATGAAATTAGTTCAGTTGATAGGCAAGCATATTCAAACAGATAATTATGGATGGAATGATGCAGGTTCGTAAAATATTTTTGGATATCAAGCAAGTTTTTAGTTTGGTAATTCTAAGCTTATCTCGCGATCAAGTAAAAAGTTTTTCTTTAAAGAGCCATCCCTTCTATAAAAATGGTGTTTACTACACCTTTAATTGTTGAATTTCAGCAAATGCCACTTGAACTACAAAATCTCACAGGCGGTTACGCCTTAGTGCCAATTGTCCAAGACATTAACCTCACTCTGCAAACAGGAGAATGGTTGAGTTTAGTTGGTGCTAATGGCTCAGGTAAATCTACTTTACTCAAATTACTGAGCCGTATTCTCTCGCCACAACATGGAACAGTGTTACTGGATGGTAAAGCAATTCACTCTCAACCTCCAAATTTAGTTGCACAGAAGCTAGCATTATTACCGCAACAACAAACAGTTTCCGTTGGCTTAACAGTGCGACAATTAGTAAGTTTAGGACGCACGCCACATCAATCTTGGTGGCAATGGGAATTAAATGCCCAAGATTGGGTAAAAGTTGAAGCTGCAATTAAAAAGACGCAATTAGAAAAATTAAGCGATCGCTTAGTCGAACAACTTTCAGGTGGTGAAAGACAACGGGCTTTTTTAGCTCTAGCACTGGCGCAAGAACCTAAAGTTCTATTATTAGATGAACCGACAACTTTTTTAGATATCAACTATCAATTGCAACTATTGGAACTGCTCAAAGAACTGAATCAGCAGCAGGAATTAACTATTGTCACAGTTTTACACGAATTGAATTTAGCAGCTCGGTATAGTTCACGCATTGCATTATTAAAACAGGGTCATATTTGGGAAGTTGGGACACCTGAAGAAGTTCTGACACCAAATGCGATCGCACAAGTCTTCGGTGTAGAATCAGTAATTATTCACACACCTGTCGGATTACAAGTTTGTGCTATTTCTGCTGTTTAAGATTCTAGTCTTAAAGTTTTGATCGTAACAAAGCCTTGAATACCCTATCCTGTAAAGATATGGGATATCCAAGTGGGGAAATAACAAGAGGACTGAACACTTATCCTAAAACTTGGTTTCTTGTGTTTGTGCGTCGATAATTACACTCCAGTCATCGTTTTTCACAGCACCTTCAAGTTGACGCTGACGTTCGGCTTGACTTGCATCTGTTGTTTCTAACTCTTTAGAAAGGGTTGTATCAGCCATTGCTTTCCGCAATTTTAGCTTTTTATCCTCATAGGCTTGACGTTCCGCCTCCGACATTACCGCCTTAGTCGCTTCGCCTACTGTACTAGCCCACATTCCACTTTCGGAAGCATTACCAGGTGGCGTACTTGCGAGTGCTGCTATCCAGGAATCTCGCAAATCTTCCATTTCTTGACGCTTGGGGAACTTGAATGATTGCACACGCACAAAAGCACACTTTTCCTTACCATTTTGGCGAAGATGACTGTTGAGGGAAAGCAACACATTTCGAGAATAGCCAATGTACTGGCTGCGGCGTTCTGCGTCCAATACTGCGTAAACACCAGCAATTTTTGCGTTCTGAGTAGCTGCACTCCAAGCTTCAAGGTCAATGATTTCAGTACCATTGTTTGCCAGTTCAGGAGTTATACTCACCTCAACGGCAGCGTGTTCGTCTTCAGAACTGTACAAAAATTCATGTAGTCCACGGTGGTTTATGGGGACATTTTGATGTTCAATTGGTGGATTGTGTTGAGTTTCCATCGCAGTTTATCTCTGAATTATTAATTAGCAATGCATACGGCAAGCGCGAAGCGCTACGCAAGCAAATATATGCCCTTAAAATATTGAAGCTTAAATCTACTCACATCTCCAAATTCTTGTTCTGAAAAAGCAAAAAATAACTATTAAACTTCCTATGAATCAATTAATACCTAAGAATTGGATGTTCATCAAACAGCGTCTAACGCCTTATTTATTTTTACTACCTGCCTTGATTATTTTAGGGTTAACTGTCTTTTGGCCTGCATTGCAAGCGTTTTACCTCAGCTTTACCAGCTATGAAGATATTGCCCAGCCGCCACAATGGATAGGTTTCGCCAACTTCCTCAAGCTTTGGAAGGATGCAGTTTTTTGGAAAACCTTGGAAAACACTTTTTTATATCTTGTGGGCGTAGTACCAATTTTAGTAATTGCTCCCTTAGTGCTAGCAATTTTGGTAAATCAAAAACTGCGGGGGATGAATTGGTTTAGAGCAGCATACTATACCCCAGTGGTAATTTCAATGGTGGTTGCGGGAATAGCTTGGAAATGGCTGTATGCAGAAAACGGATTACTTAATCAGTTATTTAAAGCTTTAGGTATTTTTCCAGAAGGTATCCCTTGGCTAACTAGCCCAGCAAAAATTTTTGGCATCGTACCAATTTCTCTCGCCAGCGTGATGGCTGTCACCGTTTGGAAGGGATTAGGCTACTATATGGTGATTTATTTAGCGGGGTTGCAATCAATTCCTGCTGATGTTTACGAAGCTGCTGCGATCGATGGCTCTGATGGTATCAGCAAACATTGGGATATTACCATACCTTTGATGAAGCCGTATTTAGCACTAGTGGCGGTGATTTCGGCTATTTCTGCGACCAAAGTGTTTGAAGAAGTCTACATTATGACTCAAGGAGGGCCACTCAATAGCTCGAAAACTATTGTTTATTATCTATATGAGCAAGCCTTCAACAACTTGGAAATTAGCTATGCTTGCACCATTGGGTTAGTGCTATTTTTGATAATTTTAGGGTTATCGATTTTGCGATTAGTTATTAATCAGCAAGGGGATGATAATATCACAATCTGATATTGACTTATTTGAGATGGTGATTTAAAACCGATTCTGATATTCGACGACTGCACGACTGTCATCGGTTAAGTTAGTGGAAGCACGAACACGAAATTGGTCGTTTATTCGGTAATTAACACCCCATTGGAATGGGTCATTTGTGGTCAAAATTTTGATGCTAGAAACAGATATCTTAGAAGAAATATCAACCCCGGCCTCAGCTGCTAATTCCAAAGTTGAATTACTTCTTCCTGCTTCGGGATTCTCAGAAATAACGGTAGGAAATATCCGCAATTCACTTAAGCCAAAGGTACTTCCAATTTGGTTAAAGGCTGACTGAAAATTGTTGAATACAGCCGAACCTGCGATGTTAATCAGACCCAAAGTACTGTCTGCACGTCCTTGGGTGTCTACAAACCCACCTCCTAAAAGAGCAACAATTTCGGTTTGACTGCGTGATGGACTACTTGTTAATTCTAAATTCTCATTCAGTTTGCTCGCTAAACCGTTGATAGTGGCTTCGACTCGAACACTCTCTAAGGCTGATAAACCTGTGGCATTTACTCGTCCGAAATCATTACTTTGAGTTACATCCAGTACTTTGGCAAATAGCCGAATATCTAAGTTGGGATCACGGGGTTGAGATGGACTAAATGTTGCGGTATGTTTATAGCCACGAGCAAGATTAAATTGGGTAGTAAATAAATTTACTCCACCTTGTTCTAACTGGATAGTACCATCGGGTATTGGTTGATTGATTGAGCCGTTAACTATGAGATTACCAGTGGCGCGGAAGCTGAGAATAGGGGCACGGGTAATTTGGACGTTTTTACCTAGTTCCAAATCTAGATTATTAAATCTGGCGTTCGCATTTCCCGTCCCATTCCCAATTTCAGGTTTGCTTTGCTTATCGGCTTTTGTGGGTGATACACCAAGACTACTGTTATTTGCAGATGTTGTGGCGTCGGTAGATTCTGCTAGCAATACCTGACCATCAAATAAATTTACTTTACCGCCAATCATGGGGTTAAGGGCAGAACCAGTAATCTGCAAATTGCCGCTAGCGCCTCCCTGGTAGAGTCCTTTGAGATTCAACGCTAGCTGATCGAGGTTAACAGTCAGGGGATTATTAATAGTCACGTTTTCATTGTTGAAAATGGAAATTTCTCCAGCAGCTTCTACCTTCCCACGGCTAAATCTACCCTGAAGATTTTCTACTGAGATGCGGTCAAAATTAAACAGTACTCTACCCGTGACACGTCTCAGCTTACCTGGCAAAGCCTGGGCTGAAAAAGTAGCATTATTGACAGTAGCAATTCCATCTACTTGGGGTTTTTGCAATGTTCCCCGCACCTTGAGGTCTACTTCTCCTTCACCTTTCTCAAATACCACTTGATTAGTCAATGCGTTTAACAATGCCAATCCCTCATTTTCTAACTTCATATCCAAACTGATTTGCTCACTGTCTGGTGCAACAGAAGCAAAAGGCAATTTATAAGGTATGCTGCCAGTAATATCAACAGGCTTTGGCCCGGCAACTGCTACAGTACTACCAAAGTTTAAGCGTCCGTTGGCATAGCTGAAACTTGCTGTTGCTGACTCTATTTTGCTCTGATTCAGCATTCCTTCTGTGATTTGCAATTCCCCTCTAGATTGGGGATTGGCAATACTGCCTGCTAAAGCTGCTGTAGCGTTAAGATTACCTGTGATTCCAACTGGCAGTTTGACAAAATTATTCAGTACTTGTACCGGAAAATTATTCACCCGCAGCTGACCAGATTGTTCATCACCGCCAACGTTACCCGTGAAGGCAATTAGCCTGTTTTGGGATTCGAGGCGTAATGGTCGCAAACTCAATACACCGTTTTCAAAGTTGCCTTCAGCAATCACTTTGTCGGCAGTATAAAAACGATTTCGTTCTTCCTTTTTACCCCAGGCAAAGTCTTGTCCATTCAAATTAAATTCCACTGATAATCCATTGGCTGTAGCTGTATTTACAGCAACTTCACCGTTGAAAGTCCCTTTTAAGTCTGCCAAATCTGGTATGGGAGTGGAATCAAGTCGTTGTTGTTCCTTTTCTGCTACCAAAGCTTCAATTTCAGAAAACCGTTGGATTTGGGTTAATAAGGGTTGATTTGGCGCTCCTTGAGGGGTGGTGGTTAGATCTGCTGCTGTGCCGTAGATTGCTGCTGAACCACCTGGCAAATTTTGTAAATCAAATACTTTGGCTACAGCGACAACATCTTGGATTTGACCCTGCTTGACGTTCAGTTTACCTTGTAGTTGAGGGCCTTTCGGAGTTTGATTAACAGTGCCGACAAGGGCGTAGCTACTGCTACCTTTGACAAATTCGCTACTTGCGAGTGTGGCTTTACCATTACTGTAGCGGAATTGAGCTGCTATTCGATCGCCTTTAAGCCGGCCAATTTGCGGATTAGCGATCGCTAAATTCCCCGTTGTTGCCAATGTCTGCTGATTAAATAGCAAATCCCCAGTCAACAATCCAGCGATCTTACCAGCACCCAATCGAGTAATTGCTGGCGGAGTCAAATTCAATATTTGTAAGGGGAAATTTGCAACTTTCAGTGCCCAATCATTCCCTTGAATATTACCTGTGGCTGATGCTTGCTGCCATTTGACTAAGAAAGATTTCGGGCGATTATTGGCATCTAAATTGAAGGACAAGCGATCGCTATTTCCTGCCAAGTTTAAACTCAAACCGCGTCCCTGTGCGGAATCGATGTTTCCAGTTAACAATGGCTCAAAGGCAATATCTTGAACAACCAAGTCTCGTAAGTTAATTTGCCCTACCACATTTGGCAAGGGTAATTTACCAGTGATTTGACCATTAAAATCTACTCTCCCCGCCACAGCAACCTGATTAGGAAGATTGATTGGTAACTGTTTTAAGTTGTAATTCTGCGCCTGGACTTTGAGATTTAGGGCAGTAATTTCCGGTATGCCTGCCTGTTTAGCATTGGCTAATATGTTACCAGTCACACTTAAACCGGCAGCAGTTGCTTGCTCAATGGTCAGCCTTTCACCACTCCAAGCGATCGCAGCACTCAAGGGTTGCTCTAGACCAGGAATACCTTGGGATAATTGCACCTGTCCAGCGGCACGCACATCAGCTAATTTGGAAGATCCTAGCGTGCCAACTAATTGCAACTGACCGCCAAACTGACCCCGTAATTGCTGATTTAACCGATTTAATTCCACACCAGAAGCATTAACGACAGCTTGATAGCGACCATTAGCCACTTGAATATTAGAGGCTGCGATCGTTCCACCTGCAACATCCAGGCGTCCCTGACCGCTGGCTTGAATAGTGTGTGGTTGAAAAGATTCAACAGAACCCGCCACGTTTGCTTGACCAGTTAACACTCCTCGAAACTGCGGTGGTACTGCTGCCAACTTCTGCAACGGTACATTTTTAGCCTGAACTTGCGCCTGATAAACACCATTAGCTACTTGAATATTAGAGGCTGTAATCGTTCCACTTCCAACATTTATCTGCGCCTGACCAGTGGCTTGAATAGTTTGCGGTTGGAAGGACTCAACAGAACCCGCCACGTTTGCTTGACCAGTTAACGCTCCCTGGAATTCCTTTGGTACTGCTGCCAACTTCTGTAACGGTACATTTTTAGCCTGAACTTGCGCCTGATAAACACCATTATCTACTTGAATATTAGAGGCTGTAATCGTTCCACTTCCAACATTTATCTGCGCCTGACCAGTGGCTTGAATAGTTTGCGGTTGGAAGGACTCAACAGAACCCGCCACGTTTACTTGACCAGTTAACGCTCCCTGGAATTGCTTTGGTACTGCTGCCAACTTCTGCACAGGCACATTCTTAGCCTGAACTTGTGCCTGATAAACACCATTAGCTACTTGGATATTTTTGGCTATAACCGTTCCACCGCCAATAGCAAGGCGGCCTTCACCACTGCCAATGAGGGTTTTGAGGCTGAAATTCTCTCTGTTACCTGCGATTTGGAAAGTTCCACCCAAAGGATTATTTAAAGCTGGGGGAGACTGTTTCAATATTTGTCCCAGCCGCACATCATTAGCTACAAGTTGAGCAGAAAAGCTTTGGTCTTGCAGTTGGATATTAGAAATTGCAACTGTACCGCCACCAATTTGAACTCCTGCTCCATCACTGCGAACTGTGGCAATTTTAAATGGTGCTGTGCTTCCTGAGAGGAGAAGACGACCATTAAACTGTGCTGCTGCCAAAGAGACATTTTGGAGTTGACTTTTGTTTACAAAGGGTTCCAATTTCACCCCAGAGGCAACCGTCACAGCTTGCCAACGCTCATTGGCATAACTACCGGTTGCCCGGACTGTTCCACCACTGACATTTAGAGCCACATTACGGAAAGAGACGGTGCGATTTGGGGAAATCGCAACTTCACCAGTTCCGGGGTAAGTTCCGTTAGGAGCCTGAAACTGTACCACAGTTTGGACATTGGTGGGAGCGCCAGTTAGTTCGGCTGTAGCTGAGACATTACCGATTTGAAAAGCGGGTGTTGTTTCATAAACTTTTGCGATCGCATCCCCTGGAACATTTTTGGCCGCGAAATTTAAATCCAGTCGTGGGCTTTTACCAAGTTGAATTGTGCCAGCGCCCGTAATGTCGCCACCAACTTTAGCTTTACCTTGAATATCTTTCAGGGTAATTAAAGAGGAACTAGTAACAAGCTCAAACTTACTACTGATACTATTAAAATCAACTTTATCAATCCGAGCAGTTTGAATTGTGCCAACTGAGCCAGAGAGAATTGGCTCTTTAGTTGATCCGGTAATTTGTAAGTCTGCTTGTACTTGTCCAGCGATCGGCACAGGTAGTTTTATTTTGAGAGTCTCCTGGGCATTTGCCAAACTTACCGCATTTACACGGGCTGCCAAGTTAAAGCCTGCTTGAGTGTCGATGATTCCCGTAGCCACTAGGGGAATTTTGCCGTAGTTGCTAGTAACATTATTTAACTGCAACTCCGTTCCTTGAAAGTGGAGGTTTCCTTGACTATTGCTCAACAATTGCGGGACTTTGGGTATTTGAAGTGTTACCCCTTGTACAGCAGCATTGCCAAACAACAAAGTTTGCTGTCCTGGCGTCAACCGAACCAGCAAGTCGCCATTGGCTCGACCCGCTTGTAAGTTCACCGGTAACTTAATCAACCGAGTAATATCCGCAGCTAGCAAATCTTGTGCATGCACCTGGAAGTTCCCTGCTAGCACCCTGGAACGCGTCTCTCCCTGAATAGAAATACTGCCACCACTATCTGCTTGACCCCCAACTTCAAACCGGATCAACTGGTTATTAGCTAAAAGTTGGGCAGATCCGTTCAGTTGAGAAAATGTTACGGGGGATAAGGGAGACGTGGAAGATATTCCTACCCCTGCTCCCCCTGCTCCCCCTGCTCCCTGCTCCCTGCTCCCTGCCCCTTGCCCCCTGCTCCCTGCTTCCTCTGCCCTCTCCTGCGGCATCAATGCCAGCTTCGCATTGCGAAACCGCAGGTTGTCCAAATCGGTTTTAATCGGGCCGCCTTCACCTGACGATGCGATAGTAGTGGAAACCCAGCGCCCTTGGTCATCCTGTTGAATATAAATATCTGGGTTGACTAAGGTGACATCTAGCTTCAGGTGGCGGTTAAAAATTAGTTGTGGCAGGTCAAAACCCACCTCCACAGATTCCACTGTGGCCCGGTCTGGATCTGTGCTTGTCGCAGGGATAGCGGAAGCCCCAAACTGCACTCCCGTCAACGAAAATTGTGTGACTTTTCCCAGGTTTATCGGACGATTGAGTGTAGTCGTGAGACTTTGTTGTGCCAAGGGTGTTAACTCTGTTTGGACAAAAGTCCACAACCGCCAAATACCGACAATAACTCCTAACAGTAAAAGTCCGCCCAAGGCAATGCTACCCCGACTCAACACCAGCAACCACATACGCTTGCGGTTAGGGTAAGGGGAGTGACAATCTTGATTGGGAGATTTAATCATTTGCTTTCACTGTATTAATTGCCGGATGTCGCTGGCACACACAAGCATTAACTGGCACATTGATTCAGTATGCCATTTCCAGGATACGCCAACTAAACCCAAGGCTTCATTGGTTAAGTTACGGTATTTGCTCGATCTAATCTCGATCTAATACTTATGCTTAATAATATTGGCGTTTTCAGGAAAATCTGAATAGAGTGAAAATTGTTCCTGTGACTTCCCTTGAGTCACAATCTCGAACTTTAATATTAATAAACCTTAAAAAGGACAGATGATTACACCAATGCGTGTCTTTGTGTTAATTTTTAATGCTCGAACGGAAAATGAGGGGATTCACACGATTCGGGAGGGCGATGCCTACAGCGGCAAGCTACGCAATAAAATTCTGATGTTCGAGTCAGAAGACGATGCGACGCGCTTTGCCCTGATGTTAGAAGCTCAAGATTTCCCCGCACCAACACCAGAGCCGATGGATGCTGAGGAAATCAAGGAATTTTGCGAAAGTGCTGGATATGAATGGGAAATTATCCCAGAAAACAGCAATTTAGTTGTCACTCCCCCAGAACTGAATGTAGAAGAAACTGACTGGCAAGCAGATGCCAAGAAGGATGATACTGTTGAAGACACCTTCTTGCTCAATCAACAGCCACTAGAAGAACCAGAATTGTCTGATTCTGAACTAGAGAAGATTCGTCGCAAATTGGAAGGATTATTGTAAATGGTCATTGGTCATTGGTCATTAGTCATTGGTAACTGACAAATGACTAATGACTAAGGACAAAGGACAAATAAAAAATGACACAAGACAAATGACAAACTTGCAGGAACGGGGACATCTTTTAACCGAGCTGGTAAATCCTAACAGTCTGAATTTAGACCAGCTCAGTTCTCTGGAATTGGTGGAGTTGTTTAATAACGAAGACCAAAGAGCCGTCGCAGCAGTTGCAGCGGCGAAAGTTCAGTTGGCTGAAGCAATTGAGCGTACCGCAGAGCGTTTGCGCCACGGCGGACGGCTATTTTATATCGGTGCAGGGACAAGTGGCAGGTTAGGTGTGTTAGATGCTGCTGAGTGTCCACCTACTTTTTGTACACCTCCAGAGTTGGTGCAGGGGATTATTGCTGGTGGTGCTGGCGCACTGGTACGCAGTTCTGAAGATTTAGAAGACAGCATCGAAGGTGGTGAAAGTGCGATCGCTGGACGACATGTTACCCAGCTAGATGTCGTAGTTGGCATTACTGCTGGTGGAACAACGCCTTATGTCCACGGTGCGCTTCATGCTGCTCGTCAGCGGGGAGCCACAACTATTTTTATCGCCTGTGTTCCTGCTGAACAAGTTAGCTTTGATGCCGATATCGATATTCGCCTATTAACAGGGCCAGAAATAATTGCCGGTTCAACTCGCCTGAAAGCTGGTACAGCCACTAAATTAGCTTTAAATATCCTTTCTAGTGGCGTGATGGTCAAGCTAGGCAAAGTTTATGGCAATCGGATGGTGGATGTGGCGGTAACAAATCAAAAGTTACGCGATCGCGCTTTGCGAATTTTGCAAGACCTCACAGGTTTAAGTAGAGAAGCTGCTGGTTTTTTACTAGAACGCAGTGGTAAATGGGTTAAGCTCGCGCTATTGATGCACTGGACTGGTTTGGAAAAAGATGAAGGCGATCGGCTCCTTTCAGAACACCAAAGTAATCTCAGAGCAGCTGTTGTGAGCCATCAAAACCATAAGCAACTTGAATAATTTTTCTTAAATAAATACTAGACATCTCCCAATACTTCTCGGTTAAGGAGAAAAGGGGAAAGGCAAAAGGGAAAGAAAAAACCTTTAACCCAAACCCTTTACCCTTTACCCCAAACCCTATTCCGAGTTAAAAATACTTAACCGAAAAGTATTGAGACATCTCCGACAATTAAATATGCATTACCTGAAACCCTTTGTAGGGAGAATTCATGTAGACGCATTCGCAAAGCGTCTCCAAGAGTTGGGCTTCCCGCAGGGTATTTTCCCTACCAATTCTTTAGATGTCTACTAGATATCTAGTGAAAAAGAATTTAGAGGCATAGCAGTGCTACGCTCTATAAGTTTTGTGGATAAAGCATATTTCTGGAGATGTCTACTTTATAATATGGCTGCTACTTATCCTAGTAGTAAGCCTTTTTCAACAAAATATTTCTTAAAAAAGCTGACATTAACTAAATGTATTAATAATTGCAAACTTAAATAAATATTTTTAACATATATTGCTAATTTGAATAACTAAAGCACAATTCTCTAGAGACTACTAATATTTTTTAAACCAAAATTCAGAATTTATACGGATATGATTTTGTATTAAAATTCTTAAAATGATATATCAATACTCAATACTTCATAATGTGGACGATGGCAACCTACTTTAGTCATAAATATTAGCAGAATTAGCAAAAAAGTAAAGTCTGCCAATAAAAACCCAATGCTAGATAAATTATTTACTAGCAACGGTTTTGCTGTCTTCCCATCTACCTTGCTTTTAATAATCTTGATTTAGACTGTTATATACCAAATGCATTTGCACTTATTCACATATTTACTAAGCACTACTGTGGCGGAAGTATTGCCCAGCTTTAACAAGTAACTTGAGTACCTTATCAGGTTAATTGAAATAGTAGCTGGATTTATACCTTTCTATACTAGTACAACACGGCGTAAATAAACCACCCCTGACGCTCGTTCGCCCTTGGCGTCTCCCCTTGGGAGAAGACTCGCGGCAGTTCCTCATGGGGGAAACCCCCTTCTCTACGAGACGCTCCGCGTTGGCGTCAGCCTCTCCCTTTGGGAGAAGACCGGACTGCCTCACCATTCAAAATCAATGAAACGCTTACGCTGTATTAATTTTGAATTTTGAATTCCGCCTTGCAGTACTAGTGTCAGTTTTAATGCCTAGATTTTTAATAAAAGGAACAAACTATGCCCCATCAAGAACTTATTTCAAATAACCTAGTAAATGAATTTAAAACTTGTACTCAGTTACAATACAATGGCAAATTAAATATTAAGAGTTCAAAAGGTAGCCAATGGACTTTTTACTATCGACTCGGACGGATAGTTTGGGCAACAGGTGGAACTCATCCCTTCCGACGTTGGCGTAGACATATAGCTCAAAATTGTCCCCAAATTGATGTTGATAAGTTGCAGTTACGTGTGCAAGACCTATCAATTGATTACTGGGACTATAAACTAATAGAAGTCTTTTATAAAAAACAGAAAATCCAGAGGGAGCAGATTCAATCTATTGCAGAAAATACAATAGCAGAACTATTATTTGACCTAGCTTTACAAGGAAACTTTGCTTCTATAAGTTGCAATCGCAGTCAAGAAGTTATCTTAGAAACCCCAATGAGTTTCACGAGTGCAGAAATGTCTGTAAAGCACATGCAGGACTCGTGGAAAATTTGGTCAGAAGCTGGTTTAGCAAATTTTTCTCCTGACTTGGCACCAATTCTCCGAAGACCAGAACAACTCCAGCAGATGGTTAGTCCATCTGTCTACAAAAACTTTGTGAATTTAATCAATGGCAAATTCACTCTGCGAGATTTAGCCATGAAAATGAAGCAGAGTGTACTGCCACTCACTCGTTCGTTGCTTCCTTATATCCTTAAAGGAATCATTGAATTGGTAGAAGTACCTGACTTACCTTTAGGAGTTACTGAAGTCAACAATAACTCTACTAGCACACAAGCAAAGAAGCGGACTGTTCCACTAGTGGCTTGCGTCGATGATAGCCCTCAAGTATGTAAAATGCTAGAGGATATTATCACTTCTAATGGCTTGAGATTTGTCAAAATTCAAGATGCTGTACAAGCTTTACCAACTCTCATTCAGGATAAACCAGACCTGATTTTCTTGGATTTGATTATGCCAGTTGCCAGTGGTTACGAAATTTGTACTCAGTTACGACGAATATCTACCTTTTCCAACACGCCAATAATTATATTAACAGGCAGTGATGGTCTGTTAGATAGAGTTCGTGCCAAAGTAGTTGGTTCTACAGATTTTCTCACTAAACCTGTAGTGGCTGATAAGGTAATGAGTATTGTCCGCAAGTATTTGCCTACATCAAGTGTATCCACTGACAAAAGTAAATCTAGTTTAGAGGTTTGTAATTAGGGAGAATTAGAGACGATTTTTGATTCCGCATTCTTCCTCAAAACTTATAGACTTTTCCACCTCAGTAAAAATTAAATTATTGAGGTAAAACAATTTTAGATTTTAGATTGATTCCAGTCATCAAGTCATTGGCTATATAAATTAATTTTGAATTTAAAGATTTATTCTTGCGTTTAAATTCGCTTGCTTTCAGGTATTTTTAAATTTTTAGTCTGCAATCAAAAATTCGGTGATAAAACTATCTTATATTTAAATATATATTAATTTGTATTGATTACGTACTTTTTCTGAGGTTGATATATAAAGATTGAATCAAAATTAAACAAATACATTCTTTTGTATTTATAGCAGTCCTATTTGATTTGTGAAATAGTGGTTAGGACAAAGGGGTTAGGGCTAGTCTCTAGTCCCTTCCATGTCTTGTTTGAGTAATCATTTAGGATTTATATGTTTTGTTTACATTTTGAGAAGAAGTTAACGAGTAATTGCCATGAATACTGTTTTAGTTGTTGAAGATGGCTTAACAGATATGGAAATAATCAGCCGTTACTTGCAACAGGCAGGTTATTCTGTGATTAGCGCTACCAGCAGTGAAGAGGCTCAAGATAAAATAGATCAAAACAAGCCAGATCTAATATTTCTCGACGTAATTTTACCAGGTAAAAGTGGCTTTGAAATTTGCCGAGAACTAAAAAATAATCCTGACACTAGCAACATACCTGTGGTTTTTTGCTCTACAAAAAATAGTGATGTAGATAAAATTTGGGGTAATATGTTAGGCGCTGATGGTTATCTATCAAAACCAATTGATCGAGAAGAACTAGCTGTAGTTTTAAAGCGATTACTTAATTAGTACAAATTTCATAAATCAACAAATACTAGAAGTCACTGTTTATCAAATAGAACCTCTGTAAGAACAAGCAAGAACTGCAAATAGTGGTGCAAGATAAATCATCAAGGACAAAGGATCAATAGCTTTGGAAACCCAGGAAAAATTTTTAAGTTTTAATTTGGGAGCAAGTGATACAGCCGTAATCTCGTTACAACACATTACAGAAGTTTTGCAAGTATCATTACCAGAAATATGTGGCGTTCCTCAGATGCCAAGTAGCGTCTTGGGTATTTATAACTGGCGTGGTGAGATGCTTTGGTTGGTTGATTTAGAAGCAATGTTAGGTTATCCTCCAATTTCGCAAGGGCCAAATTTGCTTTCTAAAATGATGGCGATTGTTCTGGAAAATAAGGGCAAGTATTTAGGACTATTGGTGCGACAACTTATAGATATTGAATGGCTGGATAGTAAGGAAATGAAGCCAGCAACGGCGGAATTATTTTATCCTAAAATATCACCTTTTTTACAAGGATATTTTATTAATGATTCGGAGGATATGATTTTAAATTTGGATGCTACAACTATTATCCAAGCTCCAATATGGAGGATTCATAATTGAGTATTTAGGAATGATTAGGTATGTTAAAAAATCTAATCATTAATGAGCAAATACCATAGCATTCTTACCTGCCACATATCAAATTATTACCCATCACATTTTTTGAGGTAAATCAAATGACATTCTTGTATAACAACAGCCATGATAGTGAGCCTCTAATCTCTGAATTAGAAAATCAGAATGGTAACGCTAATATAGCGAATATTGCTAGTAATGAAATATCTTTATTAAATGCGATCGCTCAGGAATTTAAAATTTGGCGGCGACAGTTACAAGACATTGCAACCCACATGCGCCAAGCACCAGATTTTGATACACTACTCAAAATAACTGTAGCGCAAATTAGAGAAAAGATTGGCTGCGATCGCGCCTTAATTTATCAGTTTACTTCTAGGGAATCAGGTAATGTTTTAGCAGAATCCAGAACACTAGGTTGGACACCAACTTTAGGCGAAAATATTCCCGGAATTATTTTTGGCTTATATACTAACCAAGACTATATAGAACCTGTAGTTATTGATGATATCAATCAGATTCAACTTACCCCTTATCAAAAGCAACTTCTAGAAAAATTTCAAATTAAAGCGAGTTTAAGTTTACCGATTGTAGTAGAAGGTAAAGTATGGGGTTTACTAGCAGTAAATAATTGCTACTCAACACGACAGTGGCAAGAAGTAGAAATTAGTCTACTGTCTCAAATTACAACAGAACTGACTTACAAATTACAGAGCTTTGAATTCCAAAAAGAACAGCGGCAGCGGATACTAGCAAAAAAATCAGTATCTAAAGTCGTCGACAAAATTCTGCGGGCATCAAATGTCGATAAGCTTTTTCAAACAACCACTCAAGAAGTACGTCAATTACTAAAATGTGATCGCGTCGGTGTCTATCGCTTCAAACCTGACTGGAGTGGCGAGTTCGTCTCTGAGTCAGTGGGTAATGGCTGGGTAAAAATGGTCGGCCCTGATTTTTATATGGTCTGGGAAGATACCCACTTACAAGAGACTCAAGGAGGACGTTATGCCAATGGTGAAAGCTTTGTAGTCAATGACATTTATCAAACGGGCCATGCTCAATGTCACATTGACATTTTAGAGCAGTATGAAATGAAGGCTTATATCATTGCACCGATATTTGCTGGAGAAAAATTATGGGGTTTGCTGGCAGCTTATCAAAATTCTGGGCCTCGTGATTGGCAACCTTGGGAAGAAACCTTTGTAACTCAAATTGGGTTGCAATTTGGTGTAGCTATCTCACAAGGGGAATATCTCGAACAAGTGCAAACAAAATCTGACCAACTAGCTCAAATAGTTGAACAAGAGAAAGTTTTCACCAAGATAGTCAACCGTATCAGACAATCTTCAGATGTAGAAAGCGTCTTCAAAACAACCACTCAAGAAGTGCGTCAATCACTACAATGCGATCGCGTCGCTGTCTATCGTTTTAACCCTGGCTGGGGTGGCGAATTTGTGGCTGAGTCTGTGGGTAATGGTTGGACAAAACTGGTAGGCCCTGATATCAAAACTGTTGTGGACGATACTTACTTGCAAGAAACTAAGGGAGGTAGGTATGTCAGAGGTGAAAACTTTATCGTTAATGACATCTATGAAGTAGGGTTAGCTCCTTGCCATATTGAGATTTTAGAGCAGTTTGAAGCCAAAGCTTACATCATTGTTCCGATATTCTTCGGAGATAAATTGTGGGGCTTGCTAGCAGCTTATCAAAATTCTAGCTCTCGTGAATGGCAAAGCTGGGAAGTGAACTTTTTGGTTCAGACTAGCTTGCAATTTAGCCTAGCTAAATCACAAATAGATTATTTGGAATTAGTGCGATTGAAATCTGAGAAACTAGCTCAGATAGCGGAACAAGAGAAAGCTGTCACCAAAATTAGTAACCGCATCCGGCAATCTTTGGATGTCGAAGAAATCTTCAAAACAACCGCTCAAGAAGTCAGACAATTACTACGATGCGATCGCGTCGCCGTATATCGCTTCAACCCTAACTGGAGTGGTGAATTTGTCGCAGAGTCCGCAGGTCATCTTTGGGTAAAACTGGTAGGCCCCGATATTAAAACCGTGTGGGAAGATACCCACTTACAAGAAACTCAGGGAGGTCGATACGCCCAAGGAGAAAATTTTGTTGTCAATGACATCTATCAGGTAGGTCATTCTCCTTGTCATATTGAAGTTTTAGAGCAATTTGAAGCCAAAGCTTATGTAATTGTTCCTGTATTTGCTGGTGAACAATTGTGGGGATTGCTGGCAGCTTATCAAAATTCGGGAGCTCGTGATTGGGAAGAATTGGAAGTCACTTTGTTAGCACGGATTGGTAGCCAGCTAGGACTAGCATTACAACATACCGAGTATTTGCAACAAGTACAAGCGCAGTCAGCAAAATTAGCAGAAGCAGCAGCACGAGAAAAGGCAGCCAAGGAGTTACTACAACAACGATCTATTCAACTCTTAAAAGCCCTTAGACCTGCTCTCAACGGCGATTTAACAGTACGCGCACCGATTACAGAAGATGAGCTAGGCACGATCGCTGACGCTTACAATAATACCTTACAAGCGCTGCGGCAAATCGTTATTCAAGTACAGGGAGCTGCTCAACAAGTTGCCCAAACTTCTAGCAATAGCGAGGCTTCACTAGCAGGATTGACCAATCTGGCGCAACAACAATCTGAGGAAATTACCGCAGCTTTAGGTGACATTCAACAGATGGCAGACTCTACTCAAGCTGTAGTGGCCAATGCAGAGTTAGTGCAACTAGCAGTGCAACAAGCCAATCGAACTGTCGAGTCTGGCGATACTGCCATGAACCTGACTGTAAAAGCCATCCAAGGAATTCGCGAAACGGTTGCTCAAACCAGCAAAAAGATTAAACGCCTCAGTGAATCTTCGCAAAAAATCTCCAAAGTGGTGAATTTGATTGGTAATTTTGCTACACAGACAAACGTACTGGCTCTGAATGCAGCCATTGAAGCCACTCGTGCCGGTGAATATGGCAAAGGCTTTGCAGTTGTAGCTGATGAAGTCCGTTCTTTATCTCGCCAGTCAGCAGCAGCAACCATCGAAATTGAAAAATTAGTCCAAGAGATTCAAGCAGAAACTGGGGAAGTTGCAGTAGCAATGGAAACTGGTATTCAGCAGGTAGTGGAAGGTACAAATCTTGTCAGTGACACTCGCCAAAACTTAAATGCGATCGTTTCTGCAACTGCCGAAATTAGTCAGCTAATCGAGCGAATTACCGCAGCGACTCAAAAACAAATGGCGCAATCTGTCACAGTAACTAAATCAATGCAAGATGTCGCCGGAATTGCCAATAAAACTTTTGCTGAATCTCAAGAAATTGCGAATGTGTTCCAAGATTTATCAGGAATGGCACAAGACTTATTAACAACTGCCGATAAATTTAAAGTCAAATAAATTTTAGATTTTAGATTTTAGATTTTGGATTATGAATGAGGAGGATTTTAAGCGGAGAACAAAGCAGCTAGCATTGCGAGTAATCCGCTTAGTAGAAGCTCTTCCGCAGAGCCGAACGGCAGATGTAATTGGCAAGCAGCTAATCCGTTCAGCAACATCTGTGGGAGCTAACTATCGGTCAGCTTGTCGTGGTAAGTCAACCGCCGATGTCATTGCTAAACTCAGCTTGGTGGAGGAAGAAGCCGATGAAAGTCTTTATTGGATGGAACTTATTGTTGAGGTTGGTTTATTACGACTGGAAAAAGTGAGCAATTTGATGTCAGAAAACACCGAAATTCTTGCAATGATAGTTGCATCAATTAAAACTTTACGTAACAAATCCAAAATCCAAAATTTAAAATCCAAAATATGATTACAGATAGCGAAATCCGCGAACAAGGATACATCTACTTTCTGGCTGAAGCCCCAGAATTAGTTCAAATTATTGAACAAGAACTATTTAGCTTGTCAGAAGGTTATAGTACTGCTAAAATTCACAACTTAATGCGAGCTACTCATACACTTAAAGGTGGTGCTGCTAATGTTGGGCTAGAAGTAATTAAGATGATTGCCCATTTTTTAGAAGATGTATTTAAGGCTCTCTATAATCCAAAAGTTGTAGTTGATGCTGAATTACAAACACTTTTATTACAAGCTTATGAGTGTCTGAGTATTGCATTAAATACTGAGCTAATAGGTAGTACTGTTAACGACCAAGAACTTATCCATCGGGCAACTTCAGTATTTTCACAGTTACAAGAAAAACTGGGTGATGCTTTTGGTGCTGACTCTCAGATTCCCACTTCTGAAGAATTAGGATTTGATATTGTGCAGTCGGTTTTTGAAACGGGAGTAGAACAACGTTTAAATAGTATTACTGACGCTGTTAAAAATCTACCTAGTGATGCTGAATTAATTGAGTTTTTACAGTCTCAAGGCGAGGTATTTTTTGGCTTGGCAGAATCTCTAAATTTACCTGGATTGGGAGAAATTGCCCAAAGCATTCTGTCAGCATTGCGAGCAAATCCCACCCAGGTAAGGCAAATTGCAGAAATTGCTCTTGCAGATTTACAAAAAGCACAAGAATTGGTACTAAAAGGCGATCGCACATCTGGTGGAGAACCTTCTCCAGATTTACGAAAACTCGCAACAGTGGTAAGTAATGAGCTATCTGAAGAATTACCAAATAATTCGTATCCTGGTATATATATCATCAATGAAGAACAGTTTTACCAGTTTCTCACGACATCTGATAACAATAGAAATGAATCAGTTAACCCCACAACTGCTAGGTTTTATTTAAAAGTAATTCGCTACATTTTTGGCTGGTTTAATCACCAGATGCAAATCCCAGAGTCAGAACTTAATTTGACATTACTGGTTCCCACATTAGAGGGAAAAAGTCTACTTAATTACATCGAAACCTGGCTGAAACATTTTCTCGATTTTGTTCAAGATGAAGAAGATAGCCCAAGTCTTTGTATTTATCGACGTGGGATCATCTTAATCATCCTATTTGCAGCTGCAAAATTTCAATATTCTCTGAAACCATCTGACAGCTACCTCTCAGGAATTAAAATATTACAACATCAAATTTATAAATTAGCAAAAGAGTATAAAAATTATCCTCCTGTGACTGGCGAAGAAAAAAATTGGTTGGATAGTCCTAAGTTACAAACACTGTTAGTTATTAAAGAGATATCTCAAGCAACTGATAACTTACTAGAAGCAATCTGGGGAGAAGAAGCTAATCAAAATCTTGCTGTTGAAGTCGTGAAGACTCAGACTAATGATTCTTTAACTGTCAGTGAGCAGTTAGTTGCAGATGTTCCTGAAACAGCTATTGAAGTCATGCCTGATATTTCTACACAAATCAATAAAGAAATAGAAGATCAATCACAGTATGTTCAAACTAAAAATTTTCGCCAACCTTCATTTATTCGGGTAGATACAGAAAGACTGCAACACCTCAACTATCTAGCAGGAGAATTGCTGATTTACCAAAAACGGCGTAGTTTGCAAGATGAACAAATCAAAGAAATAATTGAGCAATTAATCAAGCAACTCAATAGACATCAAACAACTTTAAATGAGTTACGTGATTTACCATTACAAATACAAAATATTACTTCACAAGAAACGCAAAGTTTTGCAGTGAATTTTGACTCTTTGGAAATGGATGTATATACAGAGTTTCATCTGACATTGCATGAAGCAATCGAAGAGACACTGCAACTACAAGAAACTACAGAATCTCTTGACTTGCTCGTGACGCAAGCTGCTCAAATTAGTGACAAACAAGAGAATTTAACTCTTAATATTATAGATAGCTTAGTAGAAGCACGAATGTCGCCTTTGGGCAATATCCTGAATCGCTTTCCCCACATGGTAAATAAGTTGGGGAATGTTCATGCCAAACTTGTAGAATTGAAACTTACTGGTAGTGAAGTATTGGTAGATAAAGCGATCGCAGAAAAGCTCTATGATCCCTTGTTACACTTAGTACGTAACGCTTTTGACCACGGGATTGAAACTCCACAAGTGCGCCGACAGCTGGCTAAACCAGAACAAGGTTTAATCGAAATCTGCGCCTATCATCAGGGTAGCCAAACTGTTATCGAAGTTCGTGATGATGGTCAGGGACTAAATTTAGACAGAATTCGTAGAAAAGCTGCTGAATTTTATCCCATACAAACTGAAGAAAAAACTAGAGCTTATGCTTCTAATCTAGCTGAATCTGAACTTTTAGATTTGATATTTTCGCCGGGATTTTCTACTGCTAATAAAGTGAGTGAAATTTCTGGGCGTGGGATGGGTTTAGATATTGTTCGTACTCAGATGCACGCGCTTAACGGCTCTATTTCCGTTCAATCTTTACCCAACCAAGGAACAATATTCACACTCAAAATCCCTTTTTCTATGACTACAGAAAAGTTAATGCTAGTTCAAGCCAAAGGTGTTGTTTATGGTCTGCTTTTGGACAGTATTGAAAAAATAGTGATTCCCTCTGAACAACAGATTAAAGAAATTGAAGGTAAAAAAGTCTTACTTTGGAACACAGACAATGATGAGACTATGGTTAGCCTCCGTCAACTTTCAAAGTTGATTGATTATAATGATTCATTCTTGAATAGTACTACTCCATACAATACATCAAATACTCAAGACTCAAGCGTAGCGAAAAATCCTGTGCTTTTGCTCCGACGAAATCAGGGAAAGGTTGCTTTAGAAGTTGACCAAATAATTGGTGAACAAGAACTAGTAATTAGACCTTTAGGAAATGCGATCGCACCGCCAAAATACATTTATGGTTGTAGTAGTTTAGCTAATGGCAATCTCATCTTAATCATTGATGCTTCGTTGCTAGTAAAATCTAGCGATATCCAACAAACAACACTTAATATCAGAGCGCTACCAGTCACTTCAGCTTCTTCCACAAATCAAAAAGTCTTGCCAATATCAGGACATAGTTTTTCATCTACACCACTACTTGCTGCATCGACTTCCACAACAACTATAGAAACCATAGAAACCCAACCAACTTATTCTCAAGGGCCAGATCATAAATCACCAAAAGTTGTTTTAGTAGTAGATGACGCAATTAGTCTCCGACAGACTCTTTCTCTCACTCTGCAAAAAGCTGGCTATCAAGTAATACAAGCTCAAAATGGTGTAGAAGCTCTAGAAAAGTTACAGTTACATCCTGAGATTCAAATTGTCGTCTCAGATTTAGAGATGCCACGAATGAACGGTTTTGAGTTATTGAGCAATTTCCGTCAATACACAAACTTAGCAAAAATACCTGTGGTGATTCTCACTTCTCGTAGCGCTGAAAAACATCGCCAACTTGCCCAAGAATTGGGTGCAAAAGCTTACTTGACCAAGCCTTTTTTAGAGCATGAGTTTATCTCTAAAATTAAGGAGTTAATTAACAGTAAGACAGATGGTTTAGACAATTTACTCATAGTGGCAAATCATTGATATTTTTAGAAATGCCATCGCCTTAACTACCAGGTAGATTATTTGGATCTACACCTATAGAACGTAAATACTGGGATAATTGTTCAGCCCTTTGTCGTTCTTGTTCAGCCAGCGATCGCTCCTGTTGTAACTGTTCTGCATCTGTCAAATAACGTTTTCCTTGCTCGTCATACCAACATAAAAATTCCTGTTGTATGCCGCCAATTACAGCTTGGTGTCGCCCAATACCTAACCCCACCTCTGGCATCAAATAGGGTTCACCTATTTGTAGTTGGTACTTTCCATCGATCAACTTATACACTTCAAAGGGTTGATGTTGATCGCGTCGCCAAAACTCAGGGTTATAAATTACGTAGTACAGTACACCGAGTTTTCTGTATATATCTAGCTTCTCGTCGTATTCACCCCCTGGGGTGTGCGATACCATTTCTAATGTGAATATTGGAACTATCCCATTTTCTTCCCAAACCGCGTAACTTTTGCGTGATTTGCCTCCCTTTTTTCGTTCTACTCCCACACTTAAAAAAGCATCTGGCACTACAGCTACTCTGGGATTTACTCCTGTAGTGTGATACACTCCCATATCTACTCCAAAATACCAATCCATGCGATTTGCCCAAATGGAGTTGAGTAAGAAGAGTAAAATATTGGGCAAAAAGTTTTGGTCTTCGTTATCCACTGGCGTATCGTCTGAACAAGGGAGTTCGTCAGTCGTCGGTAACGCATTTTTGAGATCGGGTGAGAGCATAACCGTTGTCTCGCTGGCGTTTGATGCCTTTATTATAAATGGGCTAAACAATTTTGGATTTTGGATTTTGGATTTTAGATTGCTTCTGTGCGAAACCCTGTTTGCGTTCAAACCTATTTCATTTTTGGGGAAAGTTGCACGATCGGCTCTGCGTACTTGAGCAAACTCTCTAAGATAGATTTTGACTTTTCAATCCAAAATTTAAAATTCAAAATCTAAAATTCGGTGACGGAAAGTTTAGCGTTTGGGTGTAACTTCACCAAACTTAATTAAAAGTGCGATCGCAATACTAACAAGTAAAATTAACGTCATACTCAAGGCTGAACCAAATCCCCAATTTTGCGTTGCTCCAAGAAACTGGTTATAAACTAACCGCGCCGCCGTCATACTAGAAGCACCACCGAGTAATTCTGGATCGACAAAATCCCCCAAACCTGTGATAAATACAAGCATGGAAGCAGCCGCAATTCCGGGAAAAATTTGCGGTACAGTTACTTGGAAAAAAGTTTCCACAGGATTTGCACCTAAATCAGCCGCCGCTTCTAGTAACCGCTTGTCTAACTTTTCGAGAGAGGCATATAAAATCAAAACCATATATGGTAACAAGCTGTAACTCATGCCAATTAATACGGCTTGACTATTGTTCAGTAATTCCAAAGTAGGTAAGCCTAAATTGCTGAATAAACCGTTCAATAAGCCAGTAGGACGAAGAATGGTAATCCAAGCATAAGAGCGGAGTAACGAAGAAGTCCACAAAGGTAGGACAAAGCCTAATAACAGTAAATTTCGCCAACGTTGCGGCGCTATCTGAGCAATCCAATAGGCGACGGGGAAGCCCAAAATTAAACAAATGATTGTAGTGCCAAACGCAAAAAATAGCGATCGCCCAATTACTTGCAGGTAAAGAGAGTCAAATATTCGGATGTAGTTTTTGAATCCGTTGGGATTAACTATATCTCCCGGTCGGATATCTGCAACTAAACTTAACTCGAAGATTATCAAAGCTGGCAACACCAACAAAAGTAATAACCAAATCCCAGATGGTGCAAGTAATACCAAGGGTTGTAGCCAACTTACTTGTGGGCGATGCAATTCTTCTATTTTAGAAATATTATTTTTTTCCAAATTAATCACTCCTAACCCTGTTAATTTTAGATTTTGGATTTTGGATTGAATTGAAAATCTAAAATCCAAAATTTATTTAGCTACTGGTTAATTGAGTCCAATAGCGATCGTAAACCTCTTCAAATTCCTGTACAGGAGCAACACGTTCACAATTTTTTAAAAGTGACTCTGGCGGAAACAAATTAACATTGCTTTGGATTATTTTTGGCAATTGCTCAAATCCGGCGCTATTCGGTGTAGAAATGTTTAGGCGTTGACTAATTTGGGCTGCTATTTCTGGTTGTAAAATCATGTTAATCCAAGCATAGGCTCCAGCCTTGTTGGGGGCTGTTTTGGGAATTACAATAGTGTCTGTCCATAATGAAGAACCACTGCGAGGAATCACATATTTTAGTTTAGGGTTTTCTTGAGAGATTTTCACTGCATCTGCTGAATAACACATTGCTAGTATTAAATCCCCTGCCAGGATTTGATTTTGCCAAGCGTCGGTATCAAAACGTGCGATCGCAGGTTTTAGCACCTTCAATTTCTCATAAGCTTGTTTGATTTCTTGTTCATTTTTAGAGTTGTAAGAATAACCTAGCATTCGTAACGTTGCACCCATAACTTCTCGAACATCATTAAGCAAAGTCATCCGCTGATTAAGTTGCTCTTGATTTTGCCAAAGGTAATCCCAGTCTTGTGGTGCATCTTTAATTTTTTCGGAATTGTAAAGTAAACCTGTTGTCCCCCAGTTAAAAGGGATACTGTAGCGGTTATTGCGATCGTAACTAGGATTCTGAAATCGGGGAAATAAATTCTCTAGACCGATTAAGCGATCGTGATTTATTTCTGTTAGCAAACCCTTGTCTACCATCTTCTGCACCATGTAATCAGATGGGTTGATGATGCTATAAGTGCCACCGCCTCCAGCTTGCAATTTAGCCAGCATGACATCATTAGAATCATACACATCCGCTAGCACTTTCATGCCAGTTTGGGTGCTAAAGGTTTTCAATAATTGGTTGTCAGTATATTGTGTCCAGGTAAAGATATAAAGTTGGTCACGCTGACTATTCGTATTAGAATTAGCACGTACTTCAGCCAGCCTCCAGCCACAACCAGCTAAAGATAAGCCAGAAAGTGCTGCCACTCCTTTTAAAAATTGGCGTCTGTTAGTCATTAAGTTAATAGTCAATCATATTTTGTATTGTTGCCAATTGATTTTAGATATGTTTTTAATTGCAATGTTCATAGCCAGCTTAAACATTAACTTAAGTGTATATACTTGTGCAACTGTTAATAATTTACCTTTGTCGGACTGGGGATTGGGAATTAGGTCTGTATTGCACTCAACTGAGAAGCGCTATCTTTATGAAGAAGGGGAAGGGGGAAAGGTAAAAACCGTACTGCGTCCCGCTCCGCTAACGCCCGCAAGTGGCGTGACCTGTTCATCCCTTTCCCCTTTCCCCTTTAACCTTTTCCCTTTTCCCTTTTATCTTCCCAATCCCCAATCCCCAGTTCAACTCACTGTAATAACTGTTCCCACACTCTCATTGGCCGATCTATCCACCGCACACACGGCATAGGTTCCGGCTTGTTGGACGGTAGCGAAGGTTGTGCCAGCAGACAAAATTCGCCCAATTGTCCAAGTATCGCCAGTTTGTCGATAAAGTGTCCAAGAACGAACTGGCTGATTATCTCCAGGCTGCCAACTCAGTTTGCGGTTATTAACTTGTAGTCCAATGGGTGGAGGGGGTGGTGTTGTATCTTGCCAAGGCAAAGTTGGCGGTAACGCAGGTTTGTTATAAAGCAGACTTTGAAATTTATCAGCAATTCCCTGACTATTTTCTGTCAAAACACTGAGGTTAAAGAAGATATTACCCAGTGACAACTGTCCAGCTTGGCTACGACTAATTTTCACCTGCTTTTCAATCTCATCACTCTCTCGACTCTTGTTGCTTGGTTCTGTTAAATTGTTACCAGCGTAAACGTGTCTTTGCTTTGTGTTTACCTGTGTCCACCACTGTAGTAACGCCGGATAACTTTGTTGTGGTTGATCTGTGCGCCAGTAAAGTTGAGGCGCGATATAATCAATCCAGCCTTCTTCTAACCATTTTTTCGAGTCGGCATACAGCACGTTGTAAGCATCTAATCCAGTAATACCAGCGGGTTGTCCGGGGCGATAAATTCCAAAGGGACTAATACCGAATTTAACGTCGGGTTTGGTTGCTTTAATTCCCTGGTAGAGGCGCTGTACCATTTTGTTAACATTGTCCCGTCGCCAGTCGCCAAGGCTGAGAGTACCACCAGCTGCTTTATATGCAGCGTAAGTTTTGTCATCGGGGAAAGACTGTCCCTCAATAGGATATGGATAGAAATAATCATCTAAGTGAATGCCATCAACATCGTAGCGCTTCACTACATCGATGATTACGTTATACGCTCTATCCTGAACTATTTTCAGTCCTGGGTCCATCCACCGTTGAGTTTTCCACAAATAAACGCTTTCTGGATTGGTAGCTGCTATGTGGGGACGGACTGTTTTGGCTGGGTCAGTGGAAGTGCTAGCGCGGTAGGGGTTAAACCAAGCATGGAGTTCAATATTGTGCTTATGACATTCTGCGATCGCAAACGCTAAAGGGTCATAAAATGGTTCTGGTGCTTTTCCCTGAGTCCCGGTAATCCAAGCACTCCAAGGCTCTAATTGGGATTCATATAAAGCGTCACCCTCTGGCCGCACCTGGAAAATGAGGGCATTGAAGTTTAACGCTTGTAATTTAGTAATAATCTCGGTGAGTTCAGCTTTTTGTTGGGCAACAGGAAGTCCCGCTTTAGAAGGCCAATCACCATTCCACACAGATACTACCCATGCACCCCGGAATTCCCGGCTATGATTTACCTTTACGCTACCGACAGGTGTGGGTGTTGGGACGGGTGTCGGTATCGGTGTCGGCGTTGATATTGGCGGCTGCACTAGGTAACTAGAGGCAATTTTTTCTGCCTTACCTAAATACACCAAAGCTTGATAAATAATCACTGCCACATCTGCACGGGTGGCTGCGAGATTGGGATTGAGTAATTTGATATTTGGGAAACTAACCACCAATCCCGCGCTAGTGGCAATAGCTACCTGATTTCTACCATACTCAGGAATCTGAACAGAATCTTGGTAAATCTGTGAAAGTTGTGAGAGGAGGTCAGATTTTACCTTAGTAGCAACTTCTAAACCTCCTACCAAAGCAACTAAAACTTCTACTCTCGTAATTCGGTTAGCGGAACGGAAAGTCTTATCAGGAAACCCACTAAGAAATGCTTTTTCGTAAGCTGTTTGAATGGCGGCTGCTGCCCAATAATTAGTAGGTACATCAACAAAAGGGACATATTGCCGCTTCTTGGAAATTGTCCCAAATGCATTAGCGATGATGGCAGCAAATTCAGCGCGGGTAACAGAGTTATCGGGGCGATAGATGCCGTTAGGCAATCCACTGACAATACCACGTTGGGCTAAGGCTGTAATAAATGAGCGTGCCCAATGGTTTTGAATATCCGAGAATGGAGTAGCAATAGATACCATTGTTGATTGCAGCTAGCTGGCCTTGATTTTGATTTCCTTAGTTAATCTAGCAATTTTGTTGGCAATCGCTGCTGCAATGTCTTGTAAACTTTTTTGGGGATTGGGTAATACTATTCGGTTAAGGCAAGAGACGCGATGAATAGCCGTCTCTACAATAATCAGTCTTTTGTAGAGACGGTGATTTATCGCGTCTTTGTGATGATTTATTGCATCTTTTAGCGATCTAAAATTTTCATCAAAAAACCTTAATCGAAAAGTATTCTGGGGATTAGGCATTCAGAAAATTGTTCTCTAGTCCCCAGTCCCCAATCCCCATTCAAATAGAACGCGCATTCAATGACAGCATTACGCGTGAAATGCCGGTGAAAATAATACTGACACCAACTAGTGTGCCAAGAAGCCAGGGCGCATTGAAAGGCCACTGAAACCAAATCATTGCACCTAAGACTAGCGTAATAATGCCATCACCTAGTATCCACGTCCAGTTGTTTTGGGAGCGTAACTGAAATGCCAGAATTAACTCGAATGTGCCTTCAGTTAGCAAGAAAGTACCAAGCAACAGAGTTAGGGTGAGAACACCTGTATAAGGGTAAACAAACAACATTATGCCTGTTGCAATATAAAGTCCGCTTAATAGAAGTTTCCAAATAAAACCTCCTCGATCGCGGGTTTGAGTGGCGTACACTAGTTTTGTAAATCCGGCGAAAATCAAAATCGCGGCAATCCAAGTTTCGGCGAATAGGGTGGTGAAGTTAGGCACTGCGATCGCAATCACCCCTAAAATACTCAGGAGAATACCAGTTATCAGCGATCCATTAATATCCTTCTTAGTATCTCTAGAAATATCGGTTGTCATAGAAATTTTTTCCCTCTGCTCAGATTAAACTCTAAATTTAGGTTAGGGAATTTTTTAGTCATAGGGTATAACCCATAGGTAGACTCGCCGGTATTAACTTACAAAAGTTCTGCAAGCCTGCTTAGACGCTCATAAACAGAGATGAGGCGATCGCCTTCAAGTTCAACAGAAGTATTTGGATAATTCTGAATGGCTCCAAGTAGTGTAACTTGACCATTTTGTTTAATAGATGCACTTAAAGCGCTTCGCAACGCTTGTTGATCTAGTTGTCCTGCGGGAGGATGAACTACCTCACCAATTTGGTTTACTAAAATTGGCCCAGCCCAACTAGATAGTAAGCTATCTAAAAACCCAGGATCGGCTTTGATTGGTGCTTTCAGTGCCTTACGAGCTAATGCAGGATCTTGTTTGGCTGCCTGTAAATAAGCTGTTAATGTCGGGGTAGTCTTGCCTGTCTCTGTAAACTGACTTAATTCTTCAACAGATATTTGCCCCTGAAAAGTACCATACTTTAAAATAACTTGCTCGGCAGCATTAGCATTAGTGGTTGAGAATAGAACAATAGCACCTACGCCTAAAGCTACTGTTTGAGTGAGTAACTTAGCGAATTTCCGACTGTTTAATCGATTGAAAAGTGGATAAATCTGCATTTTGTCTAACTTTATAATGGTGCGGAGCGTATATAGGCAAAAAATACCTATATCTTAGTATCAAACATTTTCATCAGGCGAAACAGCATGAGGTAGTATTGACTTATCTTCATCTAAGGTTGGTGCAGGCACGCCCAAATGCTTCCTTGCAGAATCTTCCGCCAGCTTTCGGTCTTGCTCGTTCTCGAACTGATTCTCATCTAATAAGTGAGGGTTTTTTGCCGCTTCATCTCGGCTTGGTCGATAGCCATTTTTCCACCTGTACTTCCAGTCCATAACTTAAAAGGCAGATATATTGCAATTTTATTTCTTTGTTCTTTATCGTAGGCGCTGAATGGAAAGTGATACTCCTGCTATGGGTTGAAGAGGCTGATCCAGAGGGTATAAATTTAACATCTTAGAGTAAGAATACTTCACGTTACAATATTTAATACATTAATATACGGGCAAATACTTATGAGTGGCGATCGCAAATCTTAGTATGGTCATGAACTGCGATCGTTCATCAGCTACTATGTTGAGTAGCGCTGAGAGCGATCGCAAATCTTAGTATGGTCATGAACTGCGATCGTTCTTCTGAATTCTTTAGGACTTACGCAAAAGTACACGCGGTAGGGGCAATACCCTGCGGGAAGCCGCAACTCTTGGAGACGCACTCGCGTTCGCGTCTACATGAATTGCCCCTACCTGAAAATAGGGTTTCGGCTATTGTTTGCGTAAGTCCTGTTCTTCTTCAATTTTGTCCTAAATCGCCAAGTACAGCTAGCTGTACGCGCAAAATTCCTTGAATTACCTGTTGTACAGCTTCTTTACTCAAGCTGCCATCTACCCGAACAATTCGTGAGGGATGGGATGCTGCTAAATGTGCGTATCCTTGCTGAACGCGGCGATGAAAAGCGATTGTTTCTTGTTCAATACGGTCTAGTCCTACTTGGTCTGAGAGTTTGCGGGAAAGTCCGACTTCGACATCAACATCTAGCCAAATAGTTAAGTCGCTTTCTAAACCACCAGTGGCAATATTATTAAGCTGATTGATTAAACTGATATTCAGACCGCGACCATATCCTTGGTAGGCAATGGTAGAGTCAGTGTAGCGATCGCATAAAATATATTTCCCAACTGCGAGATTTGGTTTAAGTTCTTGTTCAACATGTTGCGATCGGTCAGCAGCATACAATAAGAGTTCTGTCACTTCTGCAACTGGTTTATCTTCTGACTTTTCTAGTAGCAAGCGGCGAAGATGTACACCTAACTCTGTTCCCCCTGGTTCACGAGTTACCACTACAGAAACACCGAGACTTTCCAACCACTCAGAACAAAGCTGCATTTGGCTGGTTTTGCCACAGCCTTCCACCCCTTCAAATACAATTAATTTCCCACCCATGCTTTTTTGTTCGCTGCAATAAACTGATTCGCTGACGTTTCATCAGATCAAGAATAGCGCGAAGTGTAAAATCTTAAACTGTAATTGCGTAGACGTAGCCCATCGTAGATATCGCAGTCTATGATTCGATACAGTTCAGATAATGACCAAAACACTTGTAGAGACGGCGATTTATCGCGTTTATGATTTAGTTGTCTCACAAATTGCCGTAACTGAGACGGTATAGTATTTCGCCAGCTTTCGGCACAAGCAATATACCTTCATCCTCTCGGTTAGCCCATTCTGTGGGTTGAATAGTCGCCGGGTCACGATAGTTTAAGTTATGAGCAGCACAGCGTTCAGCAGAAATCCCAGTAGCTAAAGTAACACGAATCCGCGCTTGTTCTCCTTTTATCGGATCAAAAGTACCCATTCCTTTTAAGTGAGTACTATGGGCCAACACTCCAGCAGGATAGTCTTGGAATTTATGCCACTGTTTGAGAAAGTAATCCCGCACATGATAGCCAATTTCGGATAAGATTTCGCCGTGTGTATAGCTAAACTCAGTAATGTGAGGAGCATATATAATTACCTCCCCTCCATTGGCCACTACTGGCTCTAGCTTGTACATACCTTTAGCTGCTGTCCAAATGTCATCATACATTTGGGGCATGACTGAAAGCACTTGTTTAAAAGGCCGATCTACATATTTAATATGCAGTTTAGCTGATAATTTTGAAGCGACTTCCCAGGCTGATTCTGGTTCATCTATATAAAGTCCAGCTAACTGATTTGTTTTGGGTGCGACTACCATCGCCAAACAAAGTTTTGGGGTAGAAATCAGGTTAGCTGCTCGGTTAATCAAACGCCGGACTGGTGTTATTCCCAGCGTACCAATAATTTCATAACAGGTGATTAAAGCACCTAACCAGTGTGAGAGATTAATTACTTCTTGACCACCAATCCCAGGAAAAAAATATTTATTTCCACCAGAGAAACCGACAACTTCATGGGGGAAAACCGGGCCACAAATCACGATCAAATCGTATTTTGTTACCAGCTTATTAATCCGCACATCAACTGACTGATGCAGCATTCCAGAACTAATTTCTGCTATCTCGTCTGCCGAAATTACTCCACAAGAAATAAAGGTATCTGGCTCATTCCAAAGGTGGTTAAATATGTGAATTTTTCTAAAAGTTGTCTTTCGTTCCTCTGGTGTCACTCCTACCAAGTGATTAATCTGTTCTTCACTCATAGGATTATGTGTACCCAGAGCAATTAAAAAATCCAAAGCCGCTACTCTTTTATTCAACTCCTGATAAAGCAATCGAAACATTTGCGGGATGGGAGCAGTGCGGGTACTATCTGGAATTAACACCAAGATGCGCTGTCCATCTAACTTAGGATCTGCCAAAGCTTGATGAACTAGCCCAGAAACTTGCTCATCTGAAAGTGTCCCCTTATTTACAGCCAGTGAATACATGATTAAACTCCACTGTAGATACTAAATCCACCATCTACCGGTACAACTACCCCGTTAACAAAACTAGAACCAGCACTACATAACCAAATCAAGGTGCTGAGTAATTCATCTGGTTTTCCGAAACGTCCGGCGGGGGTATGGTCAATAATTTTTTGCCCGCGAACGGTTAAACTACCATCAGAATTTAGGAGTAAATCTCGATTTTGTTCGCCAATAAAAAAACCTGGTGCGATCGCATTTACTCGCATTCCATCACCATACTTTTGGGCGAGTTCTACAGCTAACCAGCGAGTAAAGTTATCTATCCCCGCTTTCGCAGCTGAGTAGCCAACCACCCGACTAATTACCCGAATGGCAGACATAGAAGAAATATTCACAATGCAACCGTAGGGCTGACTTCTTTCCACCATTGCTTGACCGAAAACCTGACAAGGTAATAGAGTCCCAACTAAATTGAGGCTAACTACTTCCTCAAAGGCTGTATGTGGCATATCAAAAATAGTCGCATCAGCAGTAATTGTGGCAGCCGGAATATTACCACCAGCCATGTTTACCAAGATGTCTATTTCACCCCAACGCTGTATAATAACATCCCTAGCCATTTCTAATTGGGAGCGATCGCTAACATCTGCCACCACAGCGATACTTTCTCCACCATTAGCAGTAATCTCAGCCACCATCGCCCCCGCCCGTGCTTCATTACGACCCAAAACTACAACTCGCGCTCCAGCCAGAGCCAAACCCTTTGCCATAGCCCCACCAAGCACACCAGAACCACCCGTAACTACCGCTACCCGCTCCTTCAAGCTAAAAAGTTTACTTAAAATCAAAATGATTCCCCCACTTAGTAAAATTCTCTGCGTACCTCTGCGCTTCCCTCCGCGCGACGGCAGTCGCTACAACGGGGGGAACCCCCGCAACGCGCTGCCTCCCCTCTGCGTTTAAACTCCCCCTCAATTCCCCTCAAACTTATAAGCAACCTTAGCGAGGTCATAAGCCAAAGCACGAGCCATCTCATACCCTTCCTCCTCCTCAACCAATCCCCGCGCAACCAATCCAGCCAACCAATTACAAGCTACCCGCCGCCACACATTATGACGAGCCGGAATCGAAACAAAAGCCCGTGTATCATCATTAAATCCGGCAGTATTATAAATTCCCGCAGTTTCCATTACCTGATTGAAATAACGCTCCATACCATTTACGCTGTCATGAAACCACCAAGGCGGCCCAAGCAATACAGTAGGATAATGACCAGCTAACGGAGCCATCTCGCGGCTATAAGCGCTTTCATCCATACCAAAAATAATTAGATGGAAGCGCGGATCATTACCATAAGCTGATAACAACGGACGCAGATTTTGAGTCCATTCTATTTTTACGGGAATATCAGCACCTTTATCAGCTCCAAATCTCTCAAATAAAGCCGGGTTATGGTTACGCATCACACCGCAATGCATTTGCATTACCAAGCCATCTTCCACACTCATCCGCGCCATTTCCATGAAGATATGACCGGTAAAATTTTCCACATCACCTGGATTCAGCTTGCCGGTTAATGCTCTTGCAAAGATAGCTTCAGCTTCTTGCTCAGAAAGGCGTGTGGTATAAGGTGTAGCTGCACCTTGATCGGTAGCTGTCGCGCCCATTCTTTTAAAGAAAGCTCGACGTTCTTCTAAAGCTTGCACAAAATTGGCATAAGTATTAATTTCTCTACCGATAGTGCTTTCTAACTTGCTAAGATTTTCGCGCCAACCAGGAGCATCCAGATTAACCACTGCATCGGGACGAAAAGTTGGTCTAATTTGAGTAAAACCTTCTTCGTGGAGCGATCGCTGATTCTCTAGGTTATCACTGGCGGCATCGGTAGTACAAAGCACTTCGATGTTAAAGCGTTTGAATAAAGCACGAGGGGAAAACTCAGGTAAAGCTAACAAACCTTCTAGACAATCATAGATATATCTTGCGTTACGAGAATTTAAAGGTTCATCCACCCCAAAGACGTTAGTTAGTTCCTCTTTCAACCACAACCCAGAGGGAGTAGCCTGGAATAGATAAAAATGGTCAGCGAACAATTGCCAAATTTTGCGGTGGTCGGTTTCTACAGAAGAACCATCATTAGTAGGTATGCCCAAAGCTTGCAGAGATACACCCCGACTGTATAGCATCCGCAAAAGGTAGTGGTCAGGAATAATTAGTAATTCCGTTGGTGAACCAAAACGAGCTGCGGGATTAGCTAACAAAGCTGGATCTACGTGTCCGTGTGGACAAACTAGAGGTAACGCAGATATGCTATCAAAAAATTGATGAGCTAGTCGTCTTTGAAGTGGTTCTGGAGAAAAACAGCGATCGGGAGATAAACTCGGTTTTTTGGTTAACATATTTTTGTCCGATTAAAATTTTTAGTGTTGCTGAGTGCAAATAAGAATGATAAAAAAAGGGAAAAGGTTAAAGGGGAAAGGGGAAAGGGATGAACAGGTCGCCCCACTTGCGGGCGTTAGCGGAGCGGGACGCAGTACGGTTTTTACCTTTCCCCCTTCCCCTTCTTGATAAACAGCCTACTCTTTCCCTCTTGGCGTACTTGGCTGTTCGTTTAATAATTAACTGCGTCTTCACAACAAATTAGTATGAAATTATTTGATTAATTTAGTACTACTACCACGCTGTACTAGAAAAGGAGATAAAACACGGTTTTCCACAGTTTTTTCTTCTATTAAATCGAGTAACATTTGCATGGCATAACCACCAATTTCTAACATTGGCTGACTAACTGTGGTCAGCGCCGGCGTAACGTAATTGCCCAAAGCAATACCATCAAATCCGACCAGACTTAAATTTCGCGGTACTAAAATACCTAATTCTTGGCAGGCTAACAAAGCGCCAACTGCTACCATATCGTTGTAACAAAAGATGCCTGTAACTTCCGCAACCAATAGTTTAGCAAGCATATTTTGCCCGGTGGCAACATCGCTTCTTCTGATATTATATTCATCACTAATTGAAACCCAATCAGTATTTTGTGGGATACCAGCTTCCGCAAGGGCCATTTGATATCCTTCTAGGCGCTGCTTATTTGACCTGCTGCGATCGCCTACACCCAGATAACCAATGGCAGTATGTCCCAAACTAATTAGATGCTCTGTAGCTAACTTAGCACCTAAGCGATCGTCTATTTCTACTGAGTGAAATATTTCCGATTGATCTTCCGTCTGGCTATTAATCAGAACCGTTGGCACAGCAATTTGTGTGAGTTGCTTGATATGCTGCTTACTAATTCGTGAGTCGGCTACTAAGATCCCATCCACCCTACGGCGATGAAAAGTATCAATAGCTGCCATTTCCTGATCAAAATCTCGGTGTGAAGCACTTAATAAAACACTCAATCCTGCTGGTCTGGCTATCTTCTCGATTCCCTCTACTACCTCTGCAAAAAAGGGATCTGAAATTGAAGTTACTACCACACCAATGGTATTAGTACGTTTATTTTGCAAGCTTTGAGCAATAGCATTTGGCACATAGCTCATCTCCTGCGCCAGTCGCTTAATTTCTTCTCGCACTTTCGGGCTAATTAGAGCATTATCTCGCAAAGCGCGTGAAACTGTAGAATGAGAAACGCCTGCCCTGCGGGCAATATCTTCAATGGAAATTCTTCGTTTATTCATTATTTTATCTTAGCTTTTAAATATTGCACACGTGTGCATTTGTATGTATTATAGAAAATAATCGTTATTTGTCAAGAGATTTTAATACAACTCACATTTTAGATGGAAAGGATTTACAAGTCCTGAATTTTACCTCTGTTCATAATTACAACTACAAATTCCGAATTAGTTAAACTTTTATTAAGAAAAAAAATGATTATTATCGTAATGGGTGTATCTGGTTCTGGGAAAACTACCATCGGAAAACTGCTAGCAGACTCCTTAGACTGGGAGTTTAGTGATGCTGATTCTTTCCACTCGCCAGAGAATGTTGAGAAAATGCGGTGTGCTATTCCTCTGAGTGAAGCTGATAGGATGCCTTGGTTACAAGATTTGCAAACAGCTATTAAACACTGGCTACAAGAAAATAAAAATGTGGTGCTGGCGTGTTCGGCTTTAAAAGATAGCTATCGGCAATTTTTGGTATTGGATAGCGATGGCTCCGCCAACGCCAAGGGCGATCGCATCAAGCTAGTTTACCTCAAAGGGTCTTATGAGTTGATTCAAATGCGGTTACAAGAGCGCAGCAATCATTATATGAGTGAAAAACTGCTCGACAGCCAGTTTTATACTCTTGAAGAACCATTAGACGCTCTATGTATTGATGTTGCACAGCCACCCCAGATAATTGTCCAAAATATTAGAACAGCTTTGGAAATTTAGCTTATCGGTGACAACCGTAATATTAAGATTAATCACGTATCTACGAAAACATGAACTTTTGGCAACTAAATCACATCAGATGTAAGTCTAAATAGATATCAAAGTAACCACATTAACTAGAGTGGTAGGAGAAAACTAGTGTTTTTAAGATTAGCGCAACAACATCGAGAATTCGTTCAAGACTTGGTAATGAGCCTGCAAGCCTTGACAATTGTACTTGAACGGCATGGTTATACTGCGTCATGTTATACATGCGGCGACCAAATGAAGAGTGCTTCATTTATGGTTAGCCTCAGAGAAAAGCACCTGATTCGATTTTTAGTGTCTGATTACGGAATTACTTGGATGGAATTGTGGGACGATCGCGAATTAATGAAGTTGGAAGGTGCAGAAGCGATAAACCAACTACAAGAGTTAGGTAATATTGTCAAGTATCCCACTGCCATACAATTAAAAAATTGATACTGTGCTGGCAGAGTCCGACATCAAGATTAACATAGGTTTTGCACATATATGTAAGACAAAACATCAGCTTATATTTTGTTTTTTAACTATTTTTATCATTAGTTAATACTCTATCTTGTAGGGTGGTGAATATCAATAAAGTAAGAGTGAGAGTGGCGCGTTAATCTGTGTTGATGAGGATGGGTATGTGGCTCTGACTCTAGTATTTCCTGGTGATAGTTGTGCTGATGATGTTCATCGTGAATATGTGAGTGTTCGTGCCACATATTTTCATGGACGTGTTCGTATTCATCGACTGGAGGCTTTAAGGTAAGTTGCACCACAACCAGCAGTGCTAAACCAACTAAACTGCTATACAGGAATTCACCTTCAGGAAATTTACTTCCCAGCCACCCAGCCAACGGATAAGAAATTGCCCACCACAAGTGACTCCAAGCAAAATGTGCGCCGTAAACCCGTCCTTGAGCATCACGGGGAATACGATCTGCAATCAAAGTTTGGGTGGGTAAGTTCACACAGTTTTGTCCAAAACCAGCCATTAGCCACAAAACCATCAATAGACTCAAAGAAGCGTAATTTGCTCTTAGTAGGGATAAAGTTATCAAAATCGCACCAAACAACACAAAGGTTGTTCGGGTAAAGCGTTGACTGTAAAATGACACTATGAGCATATTCCTTGATGTTACAGAGTTATGATGCGATCGCAGTGGTACAAGGTTGCCGCTACCGAAATGACAATTAGCGATCGCATCAGTGCTTTGTCTTAACTAAAATTTACATTTTGTCTACTTTGTCAATGTGTTGCCTAATATCTAAATTCTTTTGCTCCAACCGAATTGGACAAAACACTTGATGAAGTCAATCATGCACAGGTATCCAAAGACGAAAAGAAACTTAACACACATTCTTGCACACGTGTGCAAGAATTAAAGAATAAGTCTAATAAATGTTTTGCACACCTGTGCATAAAAATGAGTGTAAAAGCATTATTTAACAAATCAACAAGTAGGAAAATATGTCGAAAACTCTAAATAATGTCATTGCTCAAGCTCAAAACAATCCCTTACATTCCTTAGAAGAATGGGAAGAAGACTTGCTAAATCGCTATCCCGATCCAGAAAGCATAGTTAAAGAAGGTAAAGCCACTGAAGAGTACAGAAATTACGAAACAACTATTAGAGATACGGTAAAAGAGTTTTATCGGTTAAATCATATTAATCAAACATACGATTTTGTACTTCAGAAAGAAAAAGAATTTTTGAAGTTTGATAAAAAAGAAATGTCTGTTTGGGATGCAGTCGAATTTTTGAATCAATTGGTTGATGATTCCGATCCTGATACAGATATGGATCAATTACAGCATCTATTGCAAACATCAGAAGCCATTCGCGCCGATGGTCATCCTGACTGGATGGTACTTACTGGCTTCTTTCACGATATGGGGAAAGTACTTTGTCTGTTTGGTGAGCCTCAATGGGCTACTGTTGGTGATACTTATCCTGTAGGTTGTGCATTTTCTGATAAAATTGTTTTCTCAGAATTCTTCAAAGAAAACCCTGATTATCAGAACCCCGACTACAACACTAAATATGGCATTTATGAGCCTAACTGTGGATTGAGTAATGTACATATATCATGGGGGCATGATGAGTATTTTTATCAGATGATGAAAAACTATTTACCCGAACCTGCATTGTATATGCTTCGCTATCACTCATTTTATCCTCAACATCGTGAAAATGCTTATGAACATTTGATGGATAAACATGATAAAGAAATGTTTAAATGGGTGAGTTTATTCAATCCCTACGATTTGTATTCAAAAAACCCCATTCCTCCTGATTGGCAGAAATTAAAACCATACTATGAAGATTTGGTGGCTAAATATTTACCAGCAACGTTAAAGTTTTAAGCTGCTTGAAGAAGAATTCAGGAGTCAGAATCAAGACGCGACGCTTGAATACTCGCTAACGCTACGCTATCCACCAGTCATACAGAATTCATTCTGAATTCTGACTCCTGAATTCTGTTTGATAACAAATAAATATGCTTGCCAAGCAGATTTGAGTTAATTTAAAAATCTAACTAAAAGATATTCACATTTCTCAAAATCCTGGCATTCACAGTCAAAAATTCCCCTAATATAACAATATCTTTTCTGAAGGAGATTGATTGAGAAATGTTAAAGTTTTTAACATTGAACAAAATGTTGAATAGTCGAATTTATGCAGATGCTTTGCAATGAAGACTTTAGGCTATGTAGGGAAATTTCAACTCTTTTTAGTTTGTAAAGTTCAATAAACAAAATTAATTTTTGCACTGGAGCAATATAAAATGAAACAAGTCAAAACAAATAAAGATTTACAAGTTTAATAAAACTAATTTTTGGAAGTTTCACTTAAAAGCTGTTTTCAGACTACGCACTACTGAATTAATTTCACCAAAAAATAATGTGATTATTTGAAGTCGTGTAATGTTCATAGCTTTGCTTTAAAAATAAAACATCTAGTTTCGTGAAACTAACAGTAATAACTCAAATTAGCAATACAGTTCAGATAGAGCAACAAAACACTTGTAGAAACGGCGATTTATCGCTTATCGAAAACCCAAAATTGTTGCCAGTAGACCTTAACCCAAGCGTATTGAAATTAGAAGACCTTTGGAGTTGAAATTCCAAAAGCTAGTAACATCACTAACCAGGTCTAAAGTTTTCAGACCTAGTTTATATTGTGATGACTCGACAGATTTATATTCTACTGACTTTTCTCAAATTTAAATCCGTTGTTAGAAATAGATGAATATGAAGAGAATTACGCTGATAGTTGGTATATTAGGTTTTGCAGTTGTTGGTTGCACAAATGGCGCTCAAAATAGCGACACTGCTACTAATAATACTAACAAGGCTACTAATATAAGCGCAGAGAGTCTTACTAATCCAAATAAAAAATTGCAAACAATCGGCGTTGCTTTGGGTGACTTAGGCAATCCTTTCTATAATGCAGTGCAGAAGGGGGCTGAGACAGAAGCCCAGAAAATTGCGGGTAATATCAGAGTTAATGCGGTTTCTAGTGCTTTTGATCTGAACCAACAAAGCAACCAAATCGAAAATTTTACCGCTGCGAAGACTGATTTAATTATCCTTAGCGCTGTTGATAAAAAAGGAGTTAAACCCGTAATTGACCAAGCAAGGCTTGCAGGTAGGGTTGTGATTGCAGTAGATTCAGCCGTTGATGCAGATGTAGATGCGATGATTAGTTCCAACAATATTCAAGCTGGTGAGGTTGCTTGTCAATATATTGCCGATCGCCTCAAAGGTCAAGGTAGTGTAGTCATCCTCAACGGTACGCCGATGGATTCAATCAATCAGCGAGTGAGTGGGTGTGAGAAATCATTGTCCAAATATCCTAATATCAAACTCATCTCTAAAGACCAAAACGCCGAAGGGACAAGGGATGGAGGATTAAGAGTCATGAGTGATTTGCTGACAACCTTTCCCAAAATTGATGCCGTTTTTGCCACCAACGACCAAAGCGGTGTCGGCGCAGATTTAGCAGCGAGACAAGCAAAACGTAAAGAATTTTTTATTGTTGGGGTTGATGGATCGCCAGATGCAACCAAAGCAATGGAAGATAAGGATGGTGTATTTGCTGCAACTGCTGCTCAAAATCCCGCAGGGATGGCCCAAAAAGCGGTTCAGATTGGCAATGATATCATCCAGGGTAAAAAACCTGAGTCACCGAATATTCTGATTCCAGTCAACTTGGTTACTAGAGAAAATCTCAGCAGCTACAAAGGCTGGTAATTTGTAATTCGTAATTCGTAATTCGTAATTACAAGATACGGAAAAAGACTTGATACAGGAAGATTGCAATACTCGTCCCTGTTTTTTTAATACATCGTTTTCAAATTTGGTGTAAGTAAAAATGACTTCTAGGAAATATATGAATGTGAAAAAGATTACGTTTGCCTCTGGCGTTACGCTTCGCGTAATCGCAGCTAGCCTACTAGGTATCATGAGTGGCAGTCTTATCGGCTGTACAAATGGTTCTCCCGATGGCAATACGGCTACTAACCCTGAAACCAAACCGGCTACTAATACTAGTGCAGAAACTAAAATCGCTACTGGTAATGGAAAATTAAAATCAGTTGCCTTTACCGTTGGTGATTTAAGTAATCCCTTCTTCGTCCTTATGGGACAAGCAACTGAGGCAGAAGCGAAGAAAATAGGCGGTAAGGATGTCAATGTTACCGTAGTTTCCAGCGCCTATGACCTTAATCAACAAGCTAATCAAATTGAAAATTTCACTGCTTCTAATACTGACATCATTATCGTCAATGCTGCTGATAAAAGTGGCATTAAGCCAGCAATTGAAAAAGCAAAACAAGCAGGTAGAATTGTCATTGCAGTAGATACAGGTGCAGAAGGAGGTGTAGATGCCACTATTACGACTAATAATGTCCAAGCTGGAGAAGTTAGTTGCAAGTATATTGCTGACCGCCTCAAGGGTAAAGGCAATGTTGTCATAGTTAATGGCCCGCCTGTGGACTCGGTGATTCAGCGAGTTACTGGCTGCGAGAACGTATTGGCCAAATATCCCGATATCAAAATCCTCTCCAAAAACCAAAATGCAGAGGGTAGTCGGGATGGAGGACTCAGAGTTATGACTGATTTGTTGACAACCTTTCCAAAGATTGATGCAGTTTTTGCTATCAACGACCCAAGTGGAGTCGGCGCAGAACTAGCAGCGAACCAAGCACAACGTAAAGATTTCTTTATTGTCGGGGTTGATGGCGCACCAGAAGCAATAACTGCCATCAAAAATAAAGATGGTTTATATGCGGCAACTGCTACTCAAAATCCGCGAGGAATGGCCGAAAAAGCAGTTCAAGTTGGCAACGACATCTTAAATGGTAAAAAACCAAGTAATTCAACCATCCTAATACCAGTTAAGTTGATCACAAAAGATAATGTCAGCACAGAAAAAGGCTGGTAAGTAATAAAAATTGTGAATTTGCAGTTGAAAATTTATGTCTTTTGATGTGAATCATCTGCTGCATTTGTAAAGTTTTTGCACATACCTAGAATGTCTGGCGGTTTTCACTTAAATTAATACAAAACCTCACTTTAGTTCCTTGCTTTACCTTAATAGAAAGATAGGTTTAGAAAGAGGTTTAAACTCTGCTGCACCGCAATTGAGAACCGCTATGTATGTGCATCAGTGAAAAGTCTGAGTGCCTATTTTTAGTACTCAGACTTTCCCAGCAATCTCCGTGGAATAAGGTTAACAAGAAAGGGTGAAAATATCTCTTTAAAACTTCTAGTCAGCTTTTAAAACATGATTTTGCAATCAATCAAATATGAGTTTATTAATTGCTAATTCACCCTCGCAAACTTTAAATAGTTTTTACAGGAGATACTCATGACAACAACTATTGAAACTTCATTTTCTGATGCACCAGCTAGCACGCCAGTGTTAGAAATGCAAGGAATTACAAAAAGATTTCATGGTGTATCTGCGCTCCAAAATGTTAATCTCACGATTTATCCGGGAGAAGTTCATGCCCTCATGGGTGAAAATGGAGCAGGCAAAAGCACATTGATGAAAATCCTGGCTGGGGCTTACATTGCCGATGAAGGAGAAATTCGCATCAATGGTCAAACCTTGAAAATTACCGATCCGGCGACAGCACGCAAATCGGGTATTAATCTGATTTATCAAGAACTGAATGTTGCACCAAATTTAACCGTTACCGAAAATATGTTTATGGGTAGCGAGTTGCGGCGAGGTCAATTTTTAGACCGCAAAGCGATGCAACTGGAAGCAGAGGAAGTGTTGGAAAGCCTGGGAGCTAATTTTACCGCCCAGACTATAGTTGGTACCTTATCCATCGCCGAACAGCAGCAAGTGGAAATTGCCAGGGCGCTGAAAGATAAAAGCCGCGTTTTGGTGATGGATGAGCCAACAGCAGCCCTATCTGACCGCGAGAGCGACCATTTATTTGAGGTCATTCGCAAACTGCGGAGTGATGGCATTGCTATTATTTATATCAGCCATCGGATGGAAGAAATCTATGCGCTAGCTGACCGGATTAGTGTGTTGCGCGATGGTCAATATATTGGTAGTTTGACACGCAGTGAAATTTCTCCACAGCGATTGGTGCAGATGATGGTCGGTCGCTCCATGCAAGACTTTTACGAACATCAACGACAAATGAATCCTGGCCCAGTCGTGCTGTCAGTCAGAAATATGAGCGATGCGCGTCATAAGATTGAGCCGACTAGTTTTGAACTTCATGCTGGAGAAATTCTTGGTTTAGCGGGGCTAGTTGGTGCTGGACGCACAGAACTATCCCGGCTGATTTTTGGTGCAGACCGTAAGGCTAGTGGTGAAGTATTCTTGAACGGCCAAAAACTGGAAATTAATACGCCCAGTGATGCGATCGCCGCCGGAATTGGCTACGTCCCCGAAGACCGCAAAGACCAAGGTTTATTTCTGGAAATGAGCGCCCGCAAGAATATTGCCATCAACACACTCAAACAGGATGCCAGGGCTGGAATTGTTAACTGGGCTTCAGTGAATCGGCTATCAACAGATGCGGTAGAAAACTTTAATATCCGCCTAGCCAACTTGGAAATTAGAGCATTGGATCTTTCTGGTGGTAATCAGCAGAAGCTACTGCTAGCGCGTTGGTTAGCCATTAAGCCCAGAGTACTGATGTTAGATGAGCCGACACGCGGCGTAGATATCGGTGCTAAAAGTGAAATTTACCGAATCATGAGCGAATTAGCAGCACAAGGGGTTGCTATTTTAATGGTTTCCAGCGAACTATCAGAGATTGTCGGCATGAGCGATCGCGTCTTAGTGATGCGAGAAGGACAGCTGGTAGGCGAACTGGATGGCAGTCTTGGCAAAGAAATCACCCAAGAAAAGATTATGCACTACGCAACAGGAGCATCGGAGGTATTAGCATCATGAGTCAGACAGTCAGACCGCCTATCAATAAATCAGCCAACAATCCCGCAGCCCGCAACCGGAAATCAATCAGCACTCTCTTGGAAGTTGCGGGTATTCTGCCAATCTTAGTAATTATCTGCATCTTATTTGCATTCCTTTCTCCCAACTTCCTCACCGGTGGTAACATCGTCAATATCTTGCGTCAGGCATCAATTAATATTGTGCTGGCGACAGGAATGACCTTTGTAATTCTCACCGGAGGTATTGACCTTTCCGTTGGATCAATATTGGCTGTTTCTGCGGTAGTTGCATTGCTGGTATCGCTACTGCCGGCTTTAAGTTGGGCAGCCGTACCTGCGGCGTTGTTGGCAGGATTGCTTTTAGGTTTACTCAACGGTGCGCTGATTACCTTTTTGGATGTGCCACCTTTTATTGTCACCTTGGGTTCACTTACCGCCTTGCGGGGTGTGGGCTTCTTGATTGCCAAGGGGACAACGCTAATTAACCGTGACATAAATTTTGCTTGGGTGGGTAATAGTTATGTTGGCCCTCTGCCGTGGCTAGTAATCATTGCGCTACTGACTGTGATCGCTAGCTGGTTTGTCCTGCGGCAAACTGTTTTAGGAGTGCAGATATATGCAGTTGGTGGTAACGAACGGGCAGCGAGATTAACTGGGATTAAAGTTAATCGGGTGTTGCTATTCGTCTATGGTATTAGCGGATTACTGGCAGGCTTAGGAGGAATCATGAGCGCCAGCCGCCTTTATAGTGCCAGTGGCGTATTAGGTCAGGGTTATGAATTAGATGCGATCGCAGCTGTTATTTTAGGTGGAACCAGCTTTACAGGTGGTATTGGTACCATTGGCGGCACACTTCTAGGTGCATTGATTATTGCGATTCTCAATAACGGTTTAACCTTGTTGAACCTATCTTACTTCTGGCAACTAGTCGTCAAAGGACTAGTAATTATTTTGGCAGTAATGATCGATCGGTTACGCAGACGTTCTAGACGCTGAGAAAGAGGCAGAGGGGCAGGGTGCAGGGTGCAAGGGGGAGAATGAAGAATTACCTCTTCCCCCCTGCTCTCTGCTCCCTGTTCCCTTGCCCAATTCCCAATTCCCAATATATAAACTATGTCATCTACTACTATTCGTCGCAAATCCAACACCTTTTATGTGATTTTGATTGCTGGGGCTGCGGCCCTCGGCGGCTTTCTGTTCGGTTTTGATACTGCTGTAATCAACGGCGCGGTTTTATCTCTAGCAAAAGCTTTTAATACCAGTAGTTGGGTAACAGGGCTGGCAGTGTCCCTAGCGTTGCTGGGTTCTGCTGTTGGAGCCTTCTTTGCCGGACAGATTGCAGATCGTTATGGTCGAGTCAACGCAATGGTGGTTGCTTCGGCGTTGTTTACTATCAGTGCGATCGGCTCTGGGTTTGCCTTCACAATCTGGGATTTTATCTTTTGGCGAGTATTGGGTGGGATTGGCATCGGTGTTGCTAGCGTCATCGCGCCAGCTTACATTGCCGAATGTTCTCCCACCCATTTGCGAGGAAGGTTAGGATCTCTGCAACAATTAGCGATCGTAGTCGGAATTTTCGTCGCCTTATTGAGCGACTACTTTATCGCTACGTCAGCAGGTTCAGCAGACTCGCCGTTTTTGTTTGGGGTTGCAGCTTGGCGCTGGATGTTTTGGACAGCAGTCCCACCAGCAGTATTCTACGGGATGGTAGCTTTAACAATTCCTGAATCTCCCCGTTATTTGGTTGCCAAAGGACGAGAATCTGAAGCTGTTAACGTTCTGACCAAGATTTTAGGGGGCGATGTGCTACCAAAAATCGAAGAAATTCGCCAGACCGTGCTTCGCGAACGCCAACCCAGGTTTTCTGACCTCTTAAGCAGAAGTGGCGGACTCTTGCCCATTGTTTGGATAGGAATAGGCTTATCTGTATTACAGCAATTTGTTGGGATTAATGTAATCTTTTACTACAGCAGCGTTTTGTGGCGGGCTGTCGGATTTTCCGAAAAAGATTCCCTATCAATCACGGTGATTACAGGAGCCGTCAACATTATTACAACACTGATTGCGATCGCCTTCGTGGATCGATTTGGTCGCAAGCCCTTACTTATAGTAGGGTCGATTGGCATGACCTTGACCTTGGGGACGATGGCTTATCTTTTTGGTAATGCTCCCCTTGATGCTGCTGGAAACCCCAATCTTACCGGCAGCGCTGGGACTCTGGCTCTGATTGCAGCCAACCTCTACGTCTTTTGCTTCGGCTTCTCCTGGGGACCAGTGGTTTGGGTATTGTTGGGAGAAATGTTTAATAACAAAATTCGAGCCGCCGCACTTTCGATTGCTGCTGCCATACAATGGGTGGCGAATTTCGTGATTTCCACAACATTTCCTCCCATACTGCAATATTTCGGTCTAGGTTCTGCCTATGGACTCTATACAATTGCAGCAGCTACCTCATTCTTTTTCATTCTCTTTTTTATTAAAGAAACCAAAGGAATTGAGTTAGAACACATGTAATTGACATCGATCTAGTATTGCTACACATAATTCGTAATTTGTAGAGTCGGAGAGGTATTTTCTCTCCCCCCTACCTCCCCTGCTGTCTTCAGTGAGCCTACATCCCATAGCAAAATCTCAGATAACAATTAAATAAAAATTCTCGCTTCAGGCAATCACGAAAAAGATGGAAACTATCAATACGGCTCTTTGTTCATCTGGTTTATCCGGCATGGTATTTCATGCGCCGTTTATTGATTTGCATCCCGGATTTAAATTAACCGGTTCTTGGGAAAGAAGCAAAAAGCTGATACAGCAACATTATCCTGATGTAAAAAGCTATCCTTCTTTAGAAGCATTGTTAGCAGATGAGCAATTAATGTTGGTGGTCGTAAATACACCCACTTATACCCATTATGATTATGCTAAACAGGCATTGCTTGCAGATAAACATGTAGTGGTCGAAAAAGCATTTACTACAACAGTAGCAGAAGCGCAAAATCTCAAAGAATTGGCACAAAAACAGGGAAAGAAATTATCTGTATATCAAAACCGCAGGTGGGATAGTGATTTTAAAACAGTCAAAAAAATTGTTCAGGAAGGCTTATTAGGTGATATTATTGAAGCAGAATTTCAATTTCAAAGATATAAACCAACCCTCAGTCATAAACAACATGTAGAAGTTCCAAGTCCGGGGGCAGGAACATTAAATAATTTAGGGCCGCACTTAATAGACCAAGCTTTGCATTTATTTGGGATGCCTGATGCTATTTTTGCAGACATCCGCATCACAAGAGTGCGATCGCGGGTAGATGATTATTTTGAGTTGGTACTATACTACGACAAACTGCGCGTCAAATTAAAAGCAAGTTTCCTTGTGCGTGAACCTGCGCCAGCGTATATCATACATGGCACTCATGGTTCTTTTCTTAAAAGCAGAGCCGATAAACAAGAAGAGTATTTAGTCGCGGGGATGAAGCCTAATACACTTGATTGGTATACAGAGCCAGAAAGTGAATATGGCTTACTTCATACCGAAAAAGACACCAAAGTAATTCGGGAAAAAGTTAAAAGCTCACAGGGCAGTTATTTAGGTTATTACGATGCAGTGTACAAATCCATTGCTAATAATCAGCCAATTGCTGTTACTGCCGAAGACGGAATTAATGTAATGCGAATTATAGAAGCAGCTATTAAAAGCAGCAATGAGCAAAAAGTTATAGCGTTGCTTTAAGTGACCTAAAACTCAATACAGTTCAGAATGAGCAACAAAACACTTGTAGAGACGGCGATTTATCGCGTCTCGAAAACCCAAAATTGTTGCCAGTAGCCCTTAACCCAAGCGTATTGATCTAAAACCTTAGCTCAAAATATGTAGATTAGCTCGTAAGCTGAAAGCTTTGGTTCGAGTGTAATCTCTTTCGTTACCAAGTCAGAATTCAACCATTTTCAAATCACAAGTCGATGATCAAAACTCTTTTTTATAGTTCTTTTCTTCTATTTTTGGCAATTCCAGCAGTTTGGGCAGCACCTCCAGAAGATAACTCTAACGCAGCAGATACGAATAGAAATTTGCAGGGACAAGTCAATTCTGTTTCTCAGTTTTCTGATGTACAACCAACTGATTGGGCGTTTGGTGCATTGCAATCACTGGTTGAACGCTACGGCTGTATTGCAGGTTATCCCAATTCTACCTATCGCGGGAACCGTGCTTTAAGCCGTTACGAGTTTGCCGCAGGTTTAAATGCTTGTTTGGATAGGATTAATGAGTTAATTGCCACAGCTACTAGCGATTTAGTTAATAAACAAGATTTGGCAGTGCTGCAAAAGTTGCAGCAAGACTTTGCCACAGAACTGACAACTCTGCGTGGACGAGTAGATACCGTAGAGGCACATACAGCAACATTGGAGGCGCAGCAGTTTTCCACAACTACTAGGTTGAATGCTCAAATTATTACCGCCATTAGTGATACCTTTGGTAATAGAGTTGGTGGCGATGCCTCCGGCAACCCGCAGCGGGAACGCGATGAATCAAATCTCTACTTTGCAAACCGGGGTCGTCTCAACTTTGAGAGCAGTTTCACTGGCAAAGATTTATTGCGAGTTCGGCTAGAATTTGGCAACTTTGCGAATTCCAATGGTGCAAGCCAAATTGCCGCAGCTACAGGCACAGGTATGACACGCCTGAACTTTGATTATGACAGCAACGATACACTTCTTGTCCCCCACATCCGTTATTACTTCCCAGTCAGTGATTCCCTTAACTTCGTTGTTGGGCCTACAGGCATTGGTTACACGGATATTACAAACACCATCACTCCCGCCACAATCGCTGATGACGGCAATGGGGTTCCCTCATTATTTGGATCATATAGTCCCTTATTCCGGCGAGGTGGCGGCGGTGCAGCCGCTAACTGGAACATCACCAAAGACTTGGTTCTTACCTTGGGCTATTTAGCAAACAGTCCCAATGTGCCATCGGGGAGCAACGGCTTGTTTGATGGCGGCTACAATGCCCTAGCGCACTTAGCCTATTATGGTAAGCAAGGAGCGATCGGTGTTGCTTACTCTCATGGCTATACCCCTGCTGGAGTAATCGATCTCTCCGCTGGGACGGGTAGCGTGTTATCAAACGCTCCCTTTGGCAACAACATTGCTACTTCCAACGATATTGTAGGCACACAGGGATACTATCGCTTCTCCCCGAATTTCCAAGTCCACGCTTGGGGTGGATATATTTGGGCAAATGCCAAGAGTTCTGGTTTGAGTGATATTTCCAATGGTAGGGGTGGAACAGATTCTCTATTTGTGAACAATGGTGACAATGCCAATGTCTGGTTTGGGGCGATTGGTGTGTCGTTTCCCGATGTGGGTGGTAGAGGCAATCTGCCAGGAATTCTCTTTGGGATACCACCCCATGTCTCTAACAGTGATGTCCGTCAAGAACGAAACAACGCTTATCATATCGAAGCATTTTATCGTTACCGTTTGAACGACAACATTTCAGTTACTCCTGGTTTTTGGGTGATTCTCAACCCAGAAAACGATAGTAGAAATGATACCCAGTATGTAGGAGTGATTCGCACAACCTTCGATTTTTAACTCTAACAGCAGAAGTCCCACGCCTCAATAGACGGAGCGTGGGATGAATGCGCGTGAGTACTAGGGGCACGGCATTACCTATTGGTCTCAACTTAAGCTCAAATGTGTGTCTGACATACGTTTTACCCCACCTCTCAATCCCCTTCCCTTGACCTATCCATTACCTGGATCTTTCTCAACAAAACGTAAAAATATTTAAATAAAGGAATGGGTGTAGGGTTGCAATGACTCTGGTAATAATAACAAATTATCCAGACATTATATGAGGGAGGCGGTGTCTCAACGACGGGTATTCACAGTCTCCAACTGGGAATGAGGGAAATCCTCTACAGAGAAATCTCCTCACGCCCCCTGCCTCCTGTCTACTTCAATTAAGTTTTTCGTGAGCAGCCAAAATAATTTCTTCGGTTTCTTCCCAGCCAATACATTTGTCAGTTACAGAAACACCATATTTTAATTCTTCTTGTTTACCAGTAATTGGTTGGCCGCCTTCATACAAATGTGATTCCAACATCATGCCAACTATTGATGTATTCCCATCCACTATTTGCTGAACAATATTTTCTAACACAGCACCTTGTAATTTATAATCTTTATTGGTATTTCCGTGACTACAGTCGATAACAATTCTTGGTGGTAACTTTGCCTGTTTTAATTTCTCTTCTACAAGTTTGACATTTGCCGGATCAAAATTGGGTTGACTACCACCCCTTAAAATTACGTGACCGTAGCTATTACCTTTAGTTTGAAAGACACTGACCTGCCCATTTTGATTAATTCCCAGAAAGTTATGTGGATTTCCAGCCGATTCTAGGGCATTCAAAGCTACTTGAATATTGCCGTCAGTACCATTTTTAAACCCTACAGGCATCGAAAGCCCACTTGCCATTTCGCGGTGAGTTTGTGATTCGGTCGTGCGTGCCCCAATGGCAGACCATGTAATCAGTTCACTAATATATTGAGGTATAATTGGATCTAGTGCTTCTGTGCCAGCAGGTAATCCCAACTCTGTAATTTTTAATAATAGATCCCGCGCGATTAATAAACCATTCTCTACATGAAAAGAATCATCCATATCTGGATCGTTAATTAATCCTTTCCAGCCGACGGTTGTTCTTGGTTTTTCAAAGTAAACTCGCATAATTAATAGCAGTTTATCTTGAACTCGATCGGATAATATTTTCAACCTCTCGGAATATTCAAGCGCTGCTTTTGGGTCGTGAATTGAGCATGGGCCAACTACTATAAATTTTCGGCGATCTTGAAAATCCAGAATATCTTCTATTTCCTGCCTATATCCTAAAACTCTTTGTTCGGCTAATTGTGTTAAAGGTAATTTTGATTTAATTTCATTGGGAGTTAATAAAATGCGATCGTTCTCAATGTTAGCGTTATCGATATTGCTATTAAATAACTTGTTGTGCATGGGGATGCTCTGGCCATTTTATATACGCACTTCAACTCAAAAGTGTAACACAAACCTATGAATTTTTAAAACAGCTTATTTTTAACTTGACAAATTTGTAATTAGCCTGTAGGAAAATTAAAATAATAACTAAAAAAGGGGAAATATCTTTCCCCTTTTTATTTTGCTATTAAACTACTGACTCAGTGGTAGTGTATATCATTACTGCCATACAAACACTTTAGCTTCGTATGGGCCCAAGTCTATGATGATGCCATCATCACCAGCTTCGACATCATAATTACCTGTCCACTCGTGCCATGTACCAGCACTTGGAAAGTTAGGAACATGATAGCCAGCTAGGAAGTTTTCTGAGAAATTTGCTATGACGACTACACGAGAACCTTCATCATTCCAACGAGTATAAGCTAATACCTTCGCATCGGCATTTTCGTGGATAAAATCAAGATTTTCTGTGTAAAGAGCGTGATTACTTTTACGCAGGTTGGTTAGTCCTTTGTAGGATTCAAATAAACTCCGATTTAAATCATTCCCTAACAGTGTCCAATCAATTTTTGATGATTCGGGTTGTTTAGGTTTATACTCACCAAATTCCTCTCCCATCCAAATCAGAGGTACGCCCACAGCAGTCATTAGGATAGCTACTCCTAATTTAGCCCGTCTAAAGGCCTCTTCGTCAAAAATCTCACGGTTCCCCAACTCAACCATAATATGGTTATGGTCGTGGTTAGTGAGGTAATTGACTACATTAGTGGCACCCAAGAAACCTTGGCGTTTGCAGTCAATGACATCTTTTAGACGCTCTAGATCAAATGTATCACCGCAGATATGTTCTAGAATGCAGTGATAAAAACTATCATGCCAGCAACCATCCATTGGCCCATCGACATTGGTAATGCTGGTAGTTTCAGGAATGTGTTCAGCAACATTATAAAAAGGCTTCGCGCCAGCAGTTTTTTTGGCTTCCTGAACAATCCAGTGCATAAAATCGTAGTTAGCAATTTGCCGCGCCGCATCATAGCGAATACCATCAAGGTGATACTCCTCAATCCAAAAACGGATTGTCTCACCAATAAATTTCCAGGCTGGCTTAATATCTAATTTTTCATCATAATGTTCGTAATTAAATTCAGGTCCCCAGTTATTATCAGGGTCACGAGGTTCGTGATGATACCAATAATCGTGGTCAATTTGTGTTAAGGGTGCAGATGCTTCTGAGTGGTTATAAATTCCGTCGATAATTACACGAATACCTCTAGAGTGACACTCATCAATCAATTTTTTCAACTCAGCAGTCGAACCATAACTTGATTCTGTTGCGAAAAAGTGACGCGGGTTATAACCCCAGCTATAATCACCAGGATATTCTTTAAGTGGCATCAACTCAAGGGCGTTGATTCCTAGTTCACACAAATAATCTAACTTTTCAACGACGTGTTTATACTTACCTCGTGCATAAGGATCATCCTCGCCACCAGAAAAGTCACCGACGTGTAATTCATAAATTACTAATTCGTGGTCAGCAGGTAAAGGCTTATCATCATGTTGCCAAACATAAGTATCGGTAATTCTTTCGCCATCTTTGACATGGATAACACCATCATCTTTTCCACTCAGTTCATCTATATCAGTTGCACAGGGATCTGTGACATCAACCCATTGTTCTGGTTCAAAAAACCATGAATTTGACTGAACGCGGAATTTATATTTATAAACGCCATCTTCTAGCTCAACACTTGTGCGGAAATAACCATCATCACCTCTTTTCATTGGAATTTCTTGCCAATCAGAAAAAGAACCAATTAATGCAGCACCTTTGTTGTAAGGTGCAAATAAATTAAATTCAATTGGCTTTGCCATAGAAGTGTTTGTAATATCAAGAGTTTATAGAAATATTTTCTGACGATCAATTGACTTTGCAAATCGCTCTAGAGAAATAATTAGATCGCGAGCGCTTCTATCTTCAGGAATAATTTATAACTGTATTTTTTTTGAATCTTGGCTGGTTATAAAACTTATTAATTGACTAAATATATAGATTTATTATATTGCAAACTTTGCTTATAAAACTAATCTTTTAAAAGTATATATATAATAGGACTCATATTTGATTTTTGACAAAACTCAGTACATATCTAATACTATTCTGTTAAGGAAAGAGACGCGATGAATCGCCATCTCTACAATAATCAGTCTTTCGTATTGACGGCGATTTATCGAGTCTTTACAATCCATAATTTTCAACAAAAAACCTTAACCAAACCGTATTGAGTATATATTCTCTTCTTCCCTGTTCCCTCCCTACGCAATTTTGCCGTTAGTTTGTTGGAGATAACTTAATAACCAATTTGCTGCTGTGGCTCTGCGAGTTTGCCGAGGCCCAAATTCACCAACTTTGTAACCTTTGAAACCCAAATTTTGTTTGAGCATTTGTTTGTTTTCAGTAGGAATGGAACGAGTTAACTTGACTGTTGCAGGACGAGATTCAATGAAATTTGGTGGTTCTGGGTACTCATTTTGCCATTCGGGTGCAACTTGGCTAGTATCCCATTGTGCAGTTGAGGAGTCATAGCGATAGCCTAAATAATGCCATAGCAACTGATTAACTGTGGCATCATCAAGTTTTTCGTCAATAATTGACCAAATTGTTTCTGTATTAAGTGGTGGTAGGTTAGACATAAGTAATTCAAAATTACAAGTTAAAAAACTGATTATTGATTAGAATACAGCAGTTTTGTGGACAACTGTTAGTAATCTTGTCGTAATCACCTGACTGATTTTCTAGGGTTTTTAACTATTCCTTCTCTGCTTCATCTTCAAGCAAGATCATATTGAGAAGATTTAATTCACTGGATGCCATAAAGTAGCGATCGCTAAAAACTGTTTCTAATTGTGTAAAAATCCGTCTACCTGCCACAGCTACCCAAGGAAATGCGCGATAATGAGGTACTACGGGTATGATTAACCCTTGAGGAGTTAGAGAGCGTCCTAGCGCACTTCTCCAAGCTTGCGGATCTTGTAATACCTGTTGGCGGATGTCATCTTCTAATTGTTCATTCCAGAAATGGGGATAATCTAGAGGTAAGCCAATAACTATGTTTTTAGTTTTTAATGCTTGACGTGTGGAAGATTCAATAACAAATCCCTCTTGTTCTCGACTCAATAACTTATACAGTTCGTTGGCAGGACGTTTGAGTTTTGAGGGAAATTTGAACTTCTTGCTTTCGGCAATTTCTTTTAACGATCCTAAAAGACGACTGCTATTTTGTTTAACATCAGCTTTCCATGCTTCAAAGCTAAATATTTCTTCAGTTTGGCGATCGCTCCAATCTTCTATCCAGAAAGGGCCTATACAAGTTAGATTATCCGGTATCTTTAGCTCGTCATTATCTAAAGATGGTAATAATCGGCTCGAAATCCTAGAAACAGTTTTGACCAAAGCTTGTAAGGTTTGATAATTTGCATACGACTTGGCATTTCTCTCTAATGATTGACCTCTCAAGTCAAAATGTTTAAAGATGTTTGCAGTTAACTGCTCTGCCCTTTTCACAATTGCTTTTGCTTCTTGAGGATGACTATCGCTGATAAAAATTTTGGCTTCACGCAAGAAATCTAAGACATCATCAGACATTAAACGCAGCAATTCCTCATCCCCAACAGAGCCAACGGGGACAAATGCAATTCGGTTTTTATTAAGTCCTGCATCACCTTTAATACGAGTATGAATTGTAGAGCGCAACATTACCAACAAGGTTAATAAATCGCTGGACTGACGCAACCATAGTCTTTTAGGGTCAATATCTTCTCTTTCAATAATGAAATCATTGATTAGCATAACTAACCGTCTTGCTTTGTTATCTCCAGAAACTTCCATTCCGGTTTCTGGATCTGTAGACATTCCTCGACCACGGTAAATTAATTGCGCGACTTCCATTAAAGCGGCTTCAATATTAAATCGGGGAATTGCAGCTATAATCCAATCTGTTTTCGGGAAAGAAACACCTCTTGCACCTGAAGAAGTCATGAGAAAAACTCGAACTTCATCCCGTCGTGGCGGCTTGACTAATTTCAATCGCCGATCGGGTGATACACTTTGATCCAAAACCTCCACCTGTTCTCTGTTTACCAGAGCTTCTTTACCAGTGGTCAATTTTTCCTGCAACTGACGTAGAAAAGCTTTATCCTGAGCAAAGAAAATTAACTGCTCTGCTCCCTGTTGTAACCCATTCTTAATTTCTAAGTAGGCATTTGTTAGCGATTCCTCTTCTGATTTTTCTCGAATTGCTTGTCTAATTGTCTGCTCTGTGCCGTCACTATTTTGACCTGGTTTAATGGGTGAGAGCCTAATACTGTAGTCAATACTGAGTTTACTGGCGGGATAGCTATTTGTCATGACGTGTAGCGTTGGGTGTTTTCTGAGGCCAATTTTTGTATGAGTGCCTGTCACCCGAAACGGCGCTTCACCTCGACTTTGACTAATTAGTACTTTATCAGGAGCGCGATCGCCTGAGTTCAAAAAGCTATCCAACACAACTTCATTGCTGAGTGAGGCATCAGCAAGAATCAGCACAATTTTAAACGGAGATGGAGTTGTCTCAAATGGTTTAATAAACTGCTGTTCCAACCATTCTGCTAACTTACGGACAAAGGGCGCACCTGCACCATCACCAGTAAGTTCATCTACCATCACAACTATAGTGGGAATCCGCGCTGCAAATTCTGAACGTTCCTTTTTTCCAGGCTTAGTATCAGCTTTTTTTGCAAACAAATTGTTGAAGGCATTAACCGTGGTTGATTGATCGTTGAGCGTCCGATAACCTTGGATCGCAGCAGTCATCACCAGTTGATTAAACTTGGGATTTGCTTCGAGCAATTTTCGGGCTGACTTTGCTATGGTACCCAATACACCAGGGCTGTAAAGCGATTCTACGCTGTAATCCCTTTCGTTAAGACGGCGTTTAAATCGAGTCGAGCCGACTATATTGCAATCAATGTCATGTTCTTGTTCTGGGGTTAGGAAGAAGATACTGCCATCAGGACGTGTGAGGTTTTCCATACCATCAACAACAACAGCGCTATCGATACTGTGAGGTAGAAAATTGTTTTCCTGAACCTGTTTCTTATACCATTCGGGTGCTGCAACAATCAAATTTTTATTGCTGGTGATGGTTAATATCCCACTGGGACGATTGTTGTCTCTAGCAAGTTTGTCGGTAACATCTCGATTAATTACAACTCGCGGACTGAGATACAAAAATAAGAAACCTTGAGTCTGCTGCTTGAGAAATTTCATCACAGCAGTGGTTTTACCAATACCCGGATTCCCTTCCAAAGCTAGGACGTTAATTTTACCGACTTGAGCAGCAGTTATACCAGCAAATACTGCTGCCTCGTGTACTTGTCGCAGAGGAATTGTTGCCTTATCGGGATTAATTTCATTGATACAATCGGCAATTCGTGTAACAGGGTTGCCTCCAAAAAACTCAAGTAATGCGTCGTTGTCTTCAATAGATGCGATCGCTTCAGCCTTGCTAATTTCACCCATTGGGTTGTAGAAGTCCGTCACATTCTCATGAAAAAGAAAGTGAGAGTATTGACCTAGAGTTGGTTTTTCAGCTAGATGTTGTGCTTGTTCTTTAAAAGCAGAGGGTAGCGATCGCACTAGCTTTGTGAACACCAATTGGATTTCCGCATCTAGATCAAGTGGCTCATCATCCTTTGAATGTTTAGCCTGGCAATATGCTTTTCCTAATGATTTCATTAACTTGGCTCTAGTATCTGGTTCTAGTTCCACACCAAAGAATTGAGCAGCAAGACTTTCAATACCATTGGATGTGACAGCGATCGCTCTAGCATTACAACTTCCTTCTAATCGCTTATGCACGCGCAACAGATGAATCAGGCGATCGGTATATGATGATGCCTGACAGAGCTTAAATAATGGTTTATCTTGACCGCTAAATGCTGAAAGAAAATTTTCTAGCCTTTTAGAGAGTGAAAATTCTTCACCTTCAACCTCTGCACAAACTCTAGAGAAGACCCCCCGTGATTCAATGTAACGGGCATAGCGACTAATTTCTTCTCTATGAGGAGCTTCTTTTTGAAAATCTGCAAATTTGAGGGGTGCGTTATACGAAAATTCCAGGCAGATAATTAAGTTTTCAATTTTTTTGTGTTTTGGATCTTTTGATTGGAAGAGGTCAGTTTTGCCATCTTTGGGTGGACTAGATTCGTTGGACAGCCATAAAATAAAATCGGCTCTGGCTGGTTGTCCACGCTTGACTAAGTTCTCGTCTGGTTTTGGTAGTTTGAAAGCTTCTTGAAATGCTTTTGCTGTCTCTTCTTTTTCTTCATCCCGTTGCATTTGCTGTCCTGGCAATGTCAATGGACACCAAATTGCTTCTAGTTTAGGTTGTCTAATTTGACTGTGGTTGAGACACTCACGCATTGCTGTCCAACCTAAACCATAGCCGAGTACCAGCAGATGACGCAGCATTGTTTCCACCCATTCTTTGTTATTGGGATCTGTTATTTTGAATACTTTCACCAATTGGTGGGAGACATCTGCATTTTTGTGAGATTGCCAAGGCTGGAGAACAGGATGATCGTTCAACAGTAAGTTTCTGTGAATCAACTGTTGTAAAACACCCCGTTTAACAGCAATTTCAAATACCTGCCCCCAAATAGAGGCTTGTTGTAGAAAGGATGATTCCATTACTTCCTATGTAGAACTTGAGAAACGTGGGTAAGTACAGCGCGATAATTAAGTAATACCTGTCCTTTGCGACGGGTATGAAGAATTTTGACTTCGCCAGCTTCTTCAACTGTATTAGGCGATATCCAACTAAATGGATCTAGTACTGGGCTAAGTTGACTTCTGTACACACCTCGTTCAGCTTCAATAAAATGTAAGCCCCGTAGTACAGCTAGTAAGCAAGGATGAATGCGAGAGTCTGAATCAGGATTAATTAAATGCTGACGAGCGCGTTCAGTCCAGTTAATATTGCTAACTTTTCTATCCGATACTAAAAAATAAATGCAGAAACCAGATTGTAAGCGCTCTTCTGCTTGAATAGCATGAAGTGTGGCAAAAGTATAAACCGGAATTAAATCACGAAAGTAGTCTGCCTTAACAGATCGCGGAAAACCTGAATGGTCTCCTGCTTGCAAAATTTCAAATGCCGCTTCACTGTAACCTCGTTCGCGCAAGCGTGTAGCCGGAAATACATCCCTTACCATTGGGTAAATGTTGATATCAGGAAACGTTTGAGAGACTTCTTCTAAAAATTCTGTATCTCTTAAAGAAGAATTGTAATTTGCGGCTCGATTAATGCGGCGATCGCCATAGGCATGAGCTAATAAAATAATGTGCTGACATCCTTGGGCTTTCAGGTGACGAATTTCTTCTTGAACTAGGCATTGCGTTTTCAGCTGTTCTAGAGAATCAAGCACATCAGACTGCATCCGTTCTCTTTTCAGTTCATAACCGATAAACGGTTCATTAACGGCTGTAGCAATATAACTTTGAGTCAGAAAAAGATAAGCCTTTTCACTATCATTGGGAAAATTTCCCTCATTACAGGGACGACTGGCGTATGAAATTAAGCCAATTTTAGGGGCTGAATAAGAATCTGGGCTACTAATGCAAAGTGGAAACGCACTTAAAAACGCCTTAAAAGTACCAGATTTAATAAAATCTTGGTCTTTTTTGGATTTTTTCACCAGATTATCTAGAATAAGTCCCTGCATTCGGATCGGGGTATTTTCACCTAGTATGGCTTCCAAAGTTTGGGCGGCTGCGTAAACGTAAGCATCGCCATTCTTGTCTTTATCTTCTTCATCTAATTGTTTTCCTGTTTCTTGCAGTCGCAGCATTAAGGTTGTAAAGTCAACCGATTTTTCCTTCTGTCCACGTTTTTGCAATCGTGTAATAATCCGCCACAAACAACAGTAAACTAGCACAGCAAAAGCGGTAACTGCGGCTGCATGATACTGCTTCTTTTCCTCAGATTCTCTTGTATTTGCTCGCCGCTTCACAGTTTCAACATCGTATTCTACGATAATTGCGGCTGATAATGCCCACCCAGCAAATTGAGAAGCATTTGTAGATAGCTCATAAGTCCATTGACGATCTTCTCCCCTCTGCCAAGAACGAGGAACCCAACAAACTTGGAGTAGTTTCTGCGGTAATAAACGCTTTGCCCGTAATTGACTAATTGTATCTTTAGTTTTTAAGTCATACTCCGAAAGCTCGGCAGTAACCTTAACCGAAAATAGAAGTCCTGATGTTGCTGGTTGCTCACAAATTTCAATATGTTTGAACCATTCAACCTTTTCGCTGGAATTTTCTTGTGCCTCTACAAGCAACTTTCTCACACCCAATGTTGCCCCTTCTAGGCGATCCCAATTAATGATGCTGCTTTTTACACAGATGAATTGTTGTGAGGAGCGATCCTGAACTTGAGATATGACTCTTTGGCTCCTGTCGCGTAGTACTTTCATCAGAGCCTTGGCAATTGACTTCATTGACTCGGAACTTTCCTGTAATTCTTCTAAAGTCTGGCGAATAGCTTCTGTACCCTGCGATTTAAAATTTGCTAGGAGTTGATTCACCATATCTGTTAGTGATTCTTTAGTTAGCGGTTCCTCGTCCTTTTTGGGAACAACGACTGCCAAAAAGATCAGTTGAGCTAAACGACGACAAATTTCCCAAGGTTTTTGTAAGGAAGATTCATCATTACTGAGTAAATATTCTCTAATTTGATCGAGTCGTACTTCAAAAGCAGGTTTGCCTAATTCTGGATTTTGCCCATTGACTCGAAAACGATAACTTACTTCACGCTCTACTTGATTTTTAGTCTTTTGCTCGAAAATTTGAGTTTTCCACTCAGGCCAAACAGCTAGACAATAATAAAAGGTCGCTTTGCTAAGTTCATCTGCCAAGTCGAACTCAGCTGCACTACCGAAATGAGCCGTTAAATCAACCGTATAGCCTTCTTCTTTAGCAGATTCAACTAGAGTGAGTATTCGATTGACATACTCTACTAAAAGTTGGTAATCTGGGTCGTTACTTGAACGGGCATTTTCTGCGATCGCTTCCATAATCCGAAAGCTAATTGTCAATCGGACGCGTGACAATGCTTCGTCGTCTATAAAATTTAAAAAACGCTGGATTTGGCTATCATATCGATTTTTTTCTTCTTTCAAAGTTGCGATCGATGAATTAACATCATCTTCATCGTTGTCAAGTTCGTTTTCTAAATATTCTGCGGCAGCACTGCACATTTGCTCAAAATAATCAGTATTTTCAACTCGTTCGCGCGCACAAATAACCGTCGCCACAGACTTGTTATCTTTAGTATCTCCAGCTTGAAATGCTAGATGTACGAGGTTGGCAGTATTGGGTATATTCTGGAAAGACGTACCTGCTTTTTTAGCAAGATGTTTGAGTTGCTGTTCAGCTTCATCTAACAGCAGTGTCGATAATAAGCTCTCGGAAGGCACAGCAGTATTCAGCGCTTGGTCAATAGCAGCCATTAATCTGTCTATCGCACTCGGTAATTTTGTTGCATTGCCATCACTCAAACAGCCACCAACGCGCGACCTATTACCGTATGCTGGCATGGATAAGTTTTGAATAAACCCACCACCAGGAGCAGGTTTCAAAGCTTCTTTAAATTTAGGTTGTGCAAATAGCCGATACATAACGGCTGAAGTACTTATTCTCAGGCGTTTATTTTGCTTTTCATCAAATTCAAACAGCTGCATCCCTCTAGGGTTTAGCTGATTAGTATTTGCCTGATTACTGCTAGGAAAAATAGCTTCAGCAAGCAATTCTATGACTGTAGCGAGGTCAATAGAAGGCTTAAGCGATCGCGGGTCAACGTTAGCGCCAGTACCTTGTGAAGGCATAATTAGTTCCTTTGTAATTTTCAGTCTTACGACTGCTTCATCTGCCTGAACTTTACAGTCTCAGCAAATGGATTCTATATTTTTATATATCTTAAATGTGTATAATCTGTCAATATATTTTTATTTTACGTTTATTATATTTTTTTTAAGAACTATTACACAAGCAATTCAGTTCTATGTTTATGTATTTTTTTGAATAAGAAAATTAATCAATTAGGGTAATCCAGCGCGTTGAAAAATTGTGTGAGGGGTAATTTCCAATTCTAGTAGCAAATCATCAGTAATTATTTGATGAGATCGATAAGTAATCGGCAAAGAAGATGGCGCAAATACAGTTACAGTTCTAGCTTTTGTATCAACCACCCAAACACGAGAAACACCAGCATTTAGATAATCAGTCGCTTTTTCGGCAATTTCACCAAAAGTTTGACCGGGTGAAATGATTTCGATGACTAATTCAGGTGCAACAGGACAAGCTTCATCTAATAGCCAATCAGCAGGAAGACGGTTATAAGAAATATAGGTCAGATCGGCTACAGGCATCCAATCTTGTTGATTTCGTGTTAGTTTAATTGCCCATTCAATCACAACTCGACCCTTTGCTTGTGCCCATGCAGACAATAGTATAAATAAAGCACCAGTAGTCGAGCTATGAAAAAATTTTGGTGACATTTGATTATCTTTATACTTGGGTACAGCTTCACCGTTAACAAACTCGTATGTAATATCTCCTTCGGGAAGTGCGAGAAATTCTTCTAGGGTTAGGCGTTGATTAGAAGACTGAACCATAGATGTTATGTGGGTAAAAGATGCTTACTTTTAGTTTAGGCGATCGCCAATATTAGAGACTAAGCTTACTTAGTTCTTATTTCCAGCATTTTCGACAATACTGACTCTGAGGAATGTAACCATATAAATTACAGGAGTCAATATTATTCCTCATGGTCTTGAAGTGAAGCAAGGCTTATGCAAAACTTGAGATCCTTCGCTTCCAGCCTACTTTTAAGGAATTGATCAATGGCGCGTCTAGCCCTGCTGAGTGTATCTAACAAAACTGGTATAATTGACCTAGCCCGTAGCTTGGTTGAAGAATTTGACTTTGATTTAATCAGCAGTGGGGGAACAGCCCAAGCACTCAAAGATGCGGGACTCCCTGTCACTAAGGTTGCAGATTACACAGGTTCACCAGAAATTTTAGGTGGTCGAGTCAAAACGCTACATCCCCGAATTCACGGCGGAATTTTGGCGCGGCGAGATGTTCCCCAAGATATTACAGATTTAGAAAATAACCAAATTCGCCCGATTGATTTAGTGGTGGTGAATCTTTATCCTTTTGAGGAAACGATCGCTAAACCAGGGGTAACATTATTAGAGGCTGTTGAACAAATTGATATTGGTGGCCCGGCTATGCTGCGGGCATCATCGAAAAACTTCGCTCATCTTGCTGTATTATGCGACCCAGCACAATATGACGAGTATTTGGAGGAATTGCGGCAAAATAACGGCGTAGCATCCCTAGAGTTTCGGCAAAAGGCCGCTTTAAAAGGATTTTCGCACACTGCTAGCTACGACCAAGCGATCGCATCTTATCTCGCAGAAGCACAGCAGTACACCCTTAGCGGCACACAATTGCAATCTCTGCGTTACGGCGAGAATCCCCATCAACCGGCCACCTGGTATCAAACTGGTACTACCCCAACGGGATGGACAGCCGCGACCAAACTGCAAGGTAAAGAACTTAGTTACAATAATTTAGTTGATTTAGAAGCCGCACGCCGAATTATTGCTGAATTCACTGATACTCCAGCCGCAACGATTATTAAACATACAAATCCCTGTGGTACGGCGCTGGGAAGCAGTATTTCTGAAGCTTACCAAAAAGCTTTCAATGCTGATTCTACTTCTGCCTTTGGTGGAATTGTCGCACTCAACCGTCCGATTGATGCGGCTACAGCTAGCGAGTTAACCAAAACATTTTTAGAATGTGTGGTTGCACCAAGTTGTGATGCGGAAGCTCAAGAAATCCTGGCCAAGAAATCTAACGTGCGGGTCTTGACTCTAGCTGATTTGAGCAGTGGTCCTAAAGATACTGTGAAAGCGATCGCAGGTGGTTTCCTTGTCCAAGCTACCGATGACATCATTGCTGATATCAGTCAATGGCAAGTTGTCACCGAACGTCAACCCACACCCGACGAATTAGCCGAATTGCTGTTTGCTTGGAAGGTTTGCAAACACGTTAAATCTAATGCCATTGTTGTGACCAGCGATCGCACTACACTAGGAGTAGGTGCTGGTCAAATGAACCGTGTTGGCTCAGTTAAAATAGCTCTAGAACAAGCCCAAGAAAAAGCCAAAGGTGCAACTCTCGCCAGCGATGGATTCTTCCCCTTTGATGATTCAGTCAAAACAGCCGCCTCCGCAGGAATTACAGCCATTGTCCAGCCAGGGGGAAGTTTGCGCGATAAGGATTCAATCAAAGCTGCTAACGAACTGGGTTTGCTAATGGTCTTAACTGGTGTACGTCACTTTTTACACTAAGTTATTGGCTGTAAGGTGTGCAGTTTTAAAAGTGTCACATAATTTACTTGCCCTTTGATAGAAGCGGTGATATATTAAAGTCGTGTGTGAGGAGCAAGTTAAAAATAAAAAGCGTTTGGGGTGGAAACACGGCAACACTCCCAAGCGCTTTTTAATTTGTCAAAAATTGGATTTCTTGTGGGATTTTAAAATGTCACTCAATATACTTGCCATTTGATAGAAGTAGTGATAATGTGTATTTGTGTGTGAGGAGCAAGTTAAGAATAAAAAATGCCTGGGGTGGAAACACGGCAACACTCCCAGGCATTTTTTAATTTGCATACCATTATCCCTAACCCAAGAGTATTAGACATCTCCGAAAAAAAAATGTAGAGACGTAGCACTACTACGTCTCTACAATAGTTCTGGGTAAGGCATCTTTAATTTCTGGAGATGTCTATTGTTTTAGTCGTAGGGATGCTAGGCGAGAGCTAGAGTTAATATTGGGAAATCTTTTGTAAAAACTCTCTGACTTCTGTTGGTTTGCGGAGAATAATAACTTGCTGGTTTGGTCTTGGCTGACTAAGTTTTTCTAGAATTCCAGGACGACGAATAATTGGGTATGACCAGATATATTTGAGAAATTCCCAATTCAATCTTTCAGGGCAATCTGATGCCATATCAGGTCTAGATTGTCCTGCATACATGAAGCGGCGTTTAATCACTCGCGACAAACATAAAATCCGGGGAAAATCCAAAAAAATTACCGTATCTGCAACCGACAAACGAAGGTCGAGAGTACCGCCATAGTTACCATCCATAATCCAAGATTCTCGTAGGGTTAGGTCTTGGATTATACTTTGCCATTCAGTTTTTGGAGTCTCAACCCAACCAGGATTCCAGTACCAAGCATCCAAGTGAATCACTTCTAAACCTAAAATGCTTCCCAGTACGCGGGCTAGGGTAGATTTACCAGCACCCCCAGAACCAATAATCAAGATTTTTTTCACTTAGGTTCGCACCTTTTTTTCAAGCTCAACACGCTCATTAGGGGTGTAGGCGTTGCGTCTTTTTCCCCTACACCCTACACCCCTACACCCGCCCCAACGGGGCTTGGTAAGCATTGCTCACCCAAATAACCGTCTTCAGCGCAACTCAATACGCCGCTACAATAGTACCACTACAAGGATTATGCCCAAATTATTGATATTATGACGACTGCTACCACTGTAAAAACAGAGTATGAAGCGATTATTGGTTTAGAAACCCATTGTCAACTGAGTACCAACACCAAGATTTTCTCTAATAGCTCTACGGCATTCGGTGCTGAACCCAATACTAACATTGACCCGATTTGTATGGGTTTACCTGGGGTCTTACCTGTACTCAATGAGAAAGTATTAGAATACGCTGTCAAGGCTGGTTTGGCACTAAATTGTCAAATCGCTAAATATAGTAAATTTGACCGCAAACAGTATTTTTATCCAGATTTACCGAAAAATTACCAAATTTCTCAATACGATCTACCGATCGCAGAACATGGTTGGTTAGAAATTGAGTTGGTAGATGCTGAGGGGAATCCGATTCGCAAACGCATTGGTATTACGCGTCTGCACATGGAAGAAGATGCGGGAAAATTGGTACACGCCGGTAGCGATCGCCTTTCTGGTTCTTCCTATTCTTTGGTAGACTACAATCGCGCAGGTATCCCCTTAGTAGAAATTGTCTCGGAACCCGATTTGCGTTCTGGACTAGAAGCTGCTGAATATGCCGAAGAATTACGCCGGATTGTCCGGTATCTCGGTGTGAGTGACGGGAATATGCAGGAGGGATCTCTGCGTTGCGATGTCAACATTTCCGTGCGTCCAGTGGGACGAAAGGAATTTGGCACCAAGGTAGAAATAAAAAACATGAACTCCTTCAGCGCCATCCAACGGGCGATTGACTACGAAATTGAGCGCCAAATCGCCGCCATTGAAGCAGGCGATCGCATTATCCAAGAAACTCGTCTCTGGGAAGAAGGCGCTCAACGCACAAGTAGTATGCGGGTGAAAGAAGGTTCAAGCGATTATCGCTACTTTCCCGAACCAGATTTAGCTCCAATTGAGGTGTCAAATGCACAATTAGAGCAATGGCGTAGCGAACTACCAGAATTACCAGCCCAAAAACGCCATCACTATGAAAGTGAGTTGGGGCTTTCCCCTTACGATGCGCGAGTGTTGACAGAAGATCGTTCAATAGCCGAATATTTTGAAACTGCGATCGCATCTGGAGCAAATGCCAAAGCCGCAGCTAACTGGATTACTCAAGATATCGCAGCCCACCTCAATAAGCAAAAACTCAGTATTACTGAAATCGCCCTGACTCCCACCAATTTAGCAGATATCATCACTCGCATTGAAACGGGCAAAATTAGCAATGCTCAAGCTAAAGAAAAGCTCCCAGATTTGCTGAGTGGTATTTCTCCTGAGAAAGCCTTTGCAGGTCAAGAGTTAATCACCGATCCTAGTGTACTGGAACCTATTGTTGATGAAGTCATAGCCGCCAATCCCAAAGAATTAGAAAAGTATCGCAACGGTAACACCAACCTCAAAGGCTTCTTTGTCGGACAAGTTCTGAAAAAGACAGGCAAACGTGCCGATCCTAAGCTGACTAACGAATTGGTCGAGAAAAAACTGAATGCTTAAGTAGTTCGGCGTAAATAATTATTGTTGGCATCAGGCAGGGAGCAGGGGAGAATAACCAATGCCCAATGCCCCATACCCAATTTCCAATTTAAGTATTTTCCCGGTCTTACTTCACAAAGTCTTCATATAAAAGCTGGTGACAACCCTCATACCTAAAATGATATGCTGTGGTAAGTAGATGCACCCTGATGATCTGGAGAGCTGCTTAAGTAGCTCTCTTTTTTATTTTATTTTTGTGGTATTTACGGATAGAATTTAATACAGCAAATATACCTGGCGATTAGAAATCGCGCCTACACAAACCAAGTCCGCCTGCGCGGACTCAAGAAATTGGAAACCCACGGAGGTGGGTTTTGTCTGTATAGCCGCGAATTCTATTCGCCAGGGCTAGATATGGATATAATTCAGAAAATTTTTAGAAATAATCTCAATAAAATAGATGAGAGAGAGTACAACACTGCTGGGGTTTTGTATTTTTAACTCGGAATTGGGTTTTGGGAAAAGGTTAAAGGTTTTTTCTTCCCCTTTTCCCCAAAATGCGACAAGTATTGAGAGATTGTTTGAAATATTAACTCCCCGCTTCCCATTAGATATCTCCGAAAAAGAATGTAGAGACGTAGCAGTGCTACGTCTCTACAAGGATTCTGGGAAACGCATCTTTAATTTCTGGAGATGTCTATGGTTAAGGAGTGCGTAGGCGTAGCCCGCCGGAGGCATCGCTAGAGTTCGGTTCTATATTGCTAACTGTGGTTTGGTTTAGGTAATTGTAGACTCTTCTCGAAACTTCACGGACAAAATCTCCAGCTTTGCGATCGTAGTTTGGTCTTTGCACCAAAATGCCTGCTAAATAGCTTTTCCCGTTGGGCATTTCAATAATACCTGCATCACCGATGATAAATCTCAATGTGCCAGTTTTGTGAGCAATGGTAGCTCCTTTACCAATACCAGCCGGTAGCAAACTATTAGTTTTGACACGGCGCATAATCCCTAAAACTTGATTACGGCTGTTTGGGGATAGTAAACGATTGTTAGAAACTAACGCCGCCAACCTGACCAAATCTTTGGAACTCGTTGTATTTGTGCCAGCGATGTCTGGAAGTAGATTCCGAAGTGCTGTATTTTGCAATCCCCAGCTGCGAAAACGCTGACTAACTTTTGCTGCACCACCCAAGCGATCGAGAACCAGATTTGTGGCGGTATTATCGCTGATTGTCATCATTAAGGTAGCAGTTTCTAGGACGCTAAATTTAGTTCCTATGGGTTTATATTGCATAATTCCAGATTCACCCACCCTTAAATCGCGCCGCATCACTAATTTATCTGTTAGTTTAATTCTACCAGCATCTATTTCTTGAAAAAGAGCCACTAACAAGGGAAATTTGATTGTACTGGCAGCAGAAAATCTTTTTTCGCCATTAATATCTATATAGTTACCTGTATCTAAATCTAAGAAAAATATTCCAGGGTTTAATGATTTATAGGTTGCTAACAATGCGCGAATTTGAGAACTGATGCCTTGCATTTCTTGACCAAGATTGACAACTCCTGCAAATGTTGAAGCATCAGTAGAATTGATGGCAATATCTTCTCTATTTTCCCCAGAAATGCTATTGCTTTGACGGTCAAATGAGTTAAATTTTACAATCCAATGGGAACGAGAATCTCCTCTAATGGATAAATTACGGGAAGTAAGATGATAACCTGGAGCAAATTGGATGACAAAACGAGTTGTTTGACTGTCTAGTTTTCCAATCCTAATTTCTTTGATCGCATTACCAAAAGCTTTTTTAACACTATCTGAATTAAAATTAGTTCCAGGTAAGTCAATTACTAATCGATTAGGATTATCTAATAAAAAAGCTTTTGGTTGGATTCCAGAAGTTGTAGTTAGGTGTAATTGGTTTTGCTTAGAGTCAAAGTACCAAGACTGTAATCGTGAGGCTTTAGCTTGTCCTGCAACTAGAAGCAAACTGCTTAAACCGATCGCAAGTAAATGTGATTTCATGTTGTGATTGTAGGTGTGCAACGATGTAGCAACTAATCAACTTTACCTTAGATTGTTTTCTGAGGATTGCACTGGAATTCCGGAGAAAAATTCAGAAATGCTGTTGAATTATTTTTTGAAATGATGTTTAGGATTAGATCAGCACAACAAATCATCATTACTTATCAAAGTAAATCGCTCACAGTTTCATTGATGATGTGAGTTGACAACCACAGAAATTGTTAATCTAGCGGAACGACGAGCCAAAGATTAATTATGTTTCCAACTTAGGGATTATCAAGAAATTATCCAATTTTATGGGGTGAGGTCTCGCTTGCTCATAAATAAAGGCAGACAAGATGTCCACCCACAGGAAAAGTTAGATGTTTTTTTATTTGGAAGTCCCTTATATTTTATACACTCACGTTAAAAGAAATCAGCCACCCAAGGCGATGCACCTGCAAATATTTGCGTAGCTGCTGATATAGCTGTTTCTGTCCCATGCAGTTTTCCGGCTATTTGTAAATGGTAGGGAGTGAACAAACTTGTATAGAGTGGTGCTAGTTCTCTGATATCTAGCTGCAATTCACCTTTTCCACCTTTTGTAACTTCACCTCGTCCATTGGCAACAGAAAGGATGAATTTACCATTGTTTGCATCTAGCAAATTATCTTGAATATCTAAGTGCAATTCAGCTTGAATTCCCGATGGATAACCACGCATTTCCAATGCCTTGACTACATCTACTACCCGCAGCAGCCAACGCATCGTATGTTTGAGTTTGGCAGTTTGTTCTGGTAGCAGCAATGTTAAGGAATCGCTCACAGAACTCCTCCATCGCACCTGCTCAATTTGGGAGCGATGACTGGCAAGAAAAGACCAGAATGATTGTGCAGCGGCAAATGTGAGAATTACCCAATCCTTGATCCGCAGGATTGTGCCATCTTCAGTTGAATGTTGACTGAAGAGGATATATCCTTGGGGTTTCTCTTTAGTACCGATGAAATATGCGTAAAATGTTTCTTTATCATCTGGCTGGATTAAGCGCTCCCAGATTGCTGGATGTCGGTCTAAATATCCATGCGTTAGTCTCGCCTGCTGCTGATATAGTTCGTGAAAGACTTGATGATTGAGCGGAAATATTGGTTGCAAAGGTAGGGGTTGCTCTCGCAATTGGATACTTTTAGTCGGAACTTCCCAATTACACCAGCTACCCCCCTGTTCATACCCAACTTTTCGGTACAAGCCTTGAACTGCTGGATAAAGAGCAGAGAGCGGTATACCTCTAGCATAAAGTTCTTTGAGGGTCTGTTCCATAAGAGCGATCGCAGCTCCCGAACCACGATACTCTGGAGCAATGCCCACTACTGCAATTCCTGTCATTGGTACACGCAAACCACCCCACCACTGGCCCATATCCAAAGTTGCCAATCCACCAATTAATTGCTCTGACTCACGAATAATACGGAAATTTTCTACGCCAATCAGATTGATATAAGCTTCCTCGCCTCCAAGTGCGCTGATAAAACACTGCTCAAAGATATGCCCAAGGTGCTGGATATCTTGTGAATCGGTAAGAGTGCTGTATTTAAATTGAGCCGTCATCTCTCATACCATTAGTAGAACAAAATCACAATCATACTACAGCAGGCGTTGCCTCAATGCTTTACCGAATTTTAGATTTTAAATTTTGGATTTTGGAATTGAAGATTCAAAATTAAAGAGTTGCCTTCCAATTTAACACCAGAATAAATCTAAAATCTAACAATTAATTGATGAGCTTCTGACTTGATTGCTGGGATCAATCTAAAATCTAAAATCCAAAATTGTTTGACCAATCTCATAGCCACAAAGCCCCAAAATCAAGCTAAAATATACTATTGTGCGCTTGTATTTAACTGTCGAAAGACTTATACTTAGTTAAATATATTTGTTAATGGGTGGCTTCAAGACTGTTTTTTACATTGATAGGGTGTGGTGCATCGCCCGTCAGTTGCTCTTAACAAACCACTTACAAAAAATATGTTCATCAGCTGGATTTACCTCATCATTGCAATCCTCTTTGAGGTTTCAGGCACAACCTGCATGAAGTTATCGGAGGGATTTACGAAAATAGTTCCTTCAGTATTAATATTTGTCTGCTATGGACTTTGTTTTACTTTTTTGACCCTTGCTCTCAAGAGACTTGAAGTAAGTGTGGCTTATTCCGTCTGGGCTGGATTGGGAACTATTCTAATTGCTATTATTGGAATTATTTGGTTTCGTGAATCTGCCACATTCATTAAACTTTTGTCGATTTCCTTAATAATCATAGGGGTAATTGGCATAAATGCAAGTCAATAAAAAATATCCAATTAACTCTTGTGGGGTGGTCATCTTGCCCGCCTGATGGACTGGGCGGGCAAGATGCCCACCCCACACACAATATTGGATAATTTATTTCTTGGAGTTCTCTAAAACGAGGTAAATAAACTTAAACTAATCATTCTGCTTGTTGCTGTTGTAGTGAATAAGTAAGTCGGCACAAAAAACCAAACTATATTTTATGAAAAAAAGTAAGGATTTTTAGAATAGTGAGATAAGTTCTTAAAAGAAGCAAAAACAAAAGTTTTGAATCATGGTAAAAATGAAATGGTCAGCCATACAAAAGACAATGGAAAATAAGTGCAAGATGTAAGTTTACCCAAGAATTCGGCACTCTAATGTCTCTATATACGTAAGTATCCTTGCTTATCGGCAAACTATCATCTAGAAAAATCTGGAAGACCGCTCTTATGGGTTCCTATCAATGATAATTTTAAGCATTGGGAACCCCTAAAAATCAAAGTTTATGAACGCAGCCGACGACAAAACGATTGTTCGCGAGTATTTCAATTCCACAGGGTTTGACCGTTGGAAGCGAATCTACGGCGATGGCGAAGTCAACAAAGTCCAACTAGACATCCGCAATGGACACCAGCAAACCGTGGATACAGTTCTCGGTTGGCTGAAGGCTGATAACAATTTACCAGAGCTATCAATCTGTGATGCTGGGTGTGGTGTCGGTAGTCTCAGCATTCCCCTGGCGGTAGATGGTGCTAAAGTCTATGCCAGCGATATTTCTGAAAAAATGGTGGAAGAAGGTAGGGATAGAGCCAAGCAAACCTTGGGAAATGATGAAAATCCAACTTTTGCTGTACAGGATTTGGAATCGCTGAGTGGTAGCTACCATACTGTTATTTGCCTAGATGTTCTCATTCATTACCCTCAAGAAAAAGCCGATGAGATGATATCTCACCTCTGTTCTTTGGCACAGTCGCGGATAATTCTCAGTTTTGCGCCGAAGACCTGCGCCCTGAGTATACTCAAGAAAATTGGCAGTTTCTTTCCTGGGCCAAGTAAAGCCACTCGTGCATATTTGCACCGTGAGGCTGATGTGGTAAGAATCTTGGAAACTAATGGCTTTTCTTTGGAACGACAGGCGATGACGAAGACTCGCTTCTATTTTTCTCGCCTACTGGAAGCTACACGCAAGTAAGGTTAAAATCGCAGCAAGAAAAATACTACATCTTAGCTGCGATTTAAGCATCTCAAGGGTTAACACTGGGAGATGTCGCATTTTGTGGCGAGTTTTGATTTTGGCTATCGCTCTGATTGTGAGCATAAATAATTATCATAAGGGAAGCGATCGCAGCTGCTCCTAAGAAAATAAATCCAGTAAGTAACCAGATTTCTCCTCTATTCTGATGAACTTTATCCTTAGAAGCTTTAACAGAAGATACATCTTGTTCAGACTTCTGGGGATGTTGACTCAAAGCACCGCTTTGAGTCATATTACTTTGCTTTTGATTTTGGCTAGTTTCAGGTATTTGATTCCGAGTTTCGTAGGTATCTTTAACTTCTTGTTTATCTAGTTTCTCTAATTCCCTAATCTCATGCCATAACGGGTGACGTTGTATCAACCAACGTCGGACTAATTCGATTTTAACTTTACTGCCTTGTTCATTTAAAAACCCCTTTGATGCTAGTTCTTTAGTTAATTTTTTCTGCAAATCTCTTGACAAGACATCATTATGACTTTGAAGTAACATCAATGGGTTTTTCTCTAGCTGTTGGTCTTTTTTTTCTATAGCTATTTTTTGCGCCTCAGCCACCGCCGAAAAAACTACTTTCTCTGGTATAGATAAAGCTTCCCAATACCATGCAAAACCAGCTTCGGCAAGCTCAACCGCTCTATCTATAATCATTTCTACATCTTCTTCATAAACTTCCCATTTTTCGAGTTCCCTAGCTCGACTGAAAATTGCAAAACATAAAATTTGAATAAAATAGGGATGTCCTGCTGATAAATCGGTAATCGCTTCTATAGCCTTTGGTTCGTATTTCAAAGAATCCGAAACAGGTTGGATAATTAACTGCTTAATACTTTCCTTATCTAGCAACCCAACTTCTGCAATCGGTATTTTGGGAAATATTTTTAGTAAATTTGATATATCTGCTGGTTTTCTTCCAGCAAATATAATTACAAATAATCTTTGATTTCTATAAACAATATTTTTTAACTGTTTGAATAGTGATTCAAGCTCTACACCTATATATTTATTATTTAAAGCATCAAATTCATCTAATAGTAATACCAAATTAGTATCTTTTAGATGTTCGTGAATTTGGGGTAAAAAGTTAGTGCAAAAGATATCTTTTTGTTCTTCTATCTCTTTGGCTTTTGGTATTACTACTTTATCTGGATCTATTTTTAATTGTTCGACAATAGTTTCTGCTAAACTTTCTAACAGGTTTTCTAACTTTTCTTGACTATGATATTCTAAATCAAAACTAACAAAAGCAGACTTATCTACTTTGACAATCTTAGGAATATTCTGAAGTAGAGATGACTTGCCTATACGTCGTTGACCGTGTAGTAATATGAATTTCTCGCCTCGGCTCAGATTTTCTTCAATAAACGCTAATTGCTCCTGTCGCCCAAAAAATATTTCCGGTTCACTAATGGGACGACCGATAATATAAGGGTTTCTCTGAGATTTTAGTTGTATCATGATAATATCTGGTATAGGTCTACTGAACAGCCTGTGATTATTTAGTTAGATACCCATAAGCTATTGCAGTACAACAAAATAAGAGTACTCCAAGTAAAAAAATGCTCAATTGTCATTGCGAGTAAAGCGAAGCAATCGCAATGACTGGGATTGCTTTGCTTCACTCGCAATGACGGGTCTTGGATCATTTATTTTTTGGGACACTCTAAAGAAAAGTTTTACTTGTCGTTATTACCCACAACTTATATTATACTCATGGTGATTGACTAATTCACATCGCTATTGTTAAGTCTTCCCTAATTTGCTTCCGGCATAACAACAAACTTACCATTTTCAACCCTAAGCAGTTTTTCGTCTCTTTTGACTTCTCTAGTATTTTTATCAAATTTTACTTCCTCCCCAGAGGTGTTCTTTGGTAAAAGCCTAACTTTTGGCAAATTTAGCAAAACCGTTGACTTATATGGATTTGGGGATGATTTAAAAGACTCTATAAAAACCTGAGTAGCATCAAAGCTGCTTGCAGTATACCAACCGACCTCAACGCCCCATTGCTTTTCAGTTGCGTTTGTAAAGCTTATTGATTTTACTGCGTTGCGAAACCAAGGTACAACTACTACTAAACCTTCTACAGCGTCACCAGCCTCTTTCAAGATTCGAACGCTAAAAATAGAAGATCCTCCTAACAATTTTATATCTGGTCTTTGTTGTGGTTCTATATTGTCTAACCACTCCTTACGAGCTTTAATAGTTGTAATTGCTGCTGTAAGATGTTGTGTATCTGGAAACAATAATATTGCCTTTGCCTGTGGTTTATATTGATAAAGCAGATTCTTGATTTTGTCTTCATTGAAGTCTGAAGCCGCTATGTTAATGCATGGCTTCTCAAATATTTCACGGTTATCCTTTTCAAATTGAATTCTAAATTCTTCTCTGATGCTATTACTATATGGATCATCAGGATTACAAAAAATTAGAGCTTTGTTTATTTTTTCTTTTAAGACATATTCAGTTAATTTTTTAGCAGTTGCCTCGTCTGAAGGTACAGTTCTAAAGAAAAACTTACTTTGTTGTAGCTTTGTGCTAGTGCTAGTGGGTGAGATAACAGGTAATTTAGCTTTTTCATAGGTGTTTAATGCTTCCTGAGTAACGTGACTAGCACTATGTCCTATGATTCCTAGCAATGATTGGTTTTTTACCAATTCTTCAGCTACTAGTTTTGCTATATCTCCTTTGTTTTCATCATCAGCAATTATAATTTCTAGTAATGGGTCATTGAATTGACGTTGTTGGTTAAACAGATTTTGCGCTTGTGCAATACCACGTAACATTTCTAGAGCAAGCTCAGTTCTATTTGTGGCTGGTACTACGGCTGCCAAAGTTAAAGGATTACCTCGTTGAATCGCACGAGCATTATTTTGGTAAATTAGTACTTCAGGGTCAGGACGATTTTTATTGTTAGCAAAAGCTTGTTTAAATAATTTTTCTGCTTCGGTGTAATTTCCTTTTTCAAAGCTTTTAAAACCTTGGTCGCGATCGCTATTTCTTATGTCTGGAAATAAAGTGCGATCGCCTCTACTAATTTTAACCTTATTATTAACTGGGTTACTAGCGATAATATCACTACAAATAATACCTAAAGATTTTTCTTGCCCTGCTGGACAACTACTAAACATACGACCATTAAATAGACTTATAATAACACCAACTAGCAGTAATATTAGCAGTGGAATTGATACTGAAATCGGTAATTTCAAAACTTGCGTCAGCATATCGGTGACGATGTTTTTTCTCTTAGCTTGAAAAGCTTTAATTTCTAGTAGTTTTTGTTTAGCTAAAGTATTTGTAGGTTCAATCATTAAAATTTTTTCGTACTGCTGCTTCGCTTTTGCAAAATTACTCTCAGTTATCAACCAATGTCCATATTGATCTAATGCTTGTATAAGTTCTGGTTGATAGCTTGCCGGATCTACTTTATTAGCTCGCTCGTAAAGTTCTAAAGCTTTGTCAAACTTTTCAACCTGCAAGTATTTTTCTGCTAACTCCACTACAGTACTGAAATGATTGGGATTTAGCTGCAAAACTTCTTCATAAAAACTTAATGCACGTTCCAGTTTTTTTTCTTGCCATAAACTACGAGCCACATTCAAAGCCGACTCAACATTTTTTGCTTCCAGTGTTTCTAAGCTCCAGATTTCATCCCTAAGTTGATGACGTTTCAATAGCCAACGACGCACTAATTCTACTTTTAGTTTGGTAGGATTAGTATCTATAAATCCCTTATTATTTAGTAGCTGAATAGCTTCTTCTAAAGAATCAGTTAGTACAAATCCATAGGATTCAAGTAGCTTTAAAGGATCTTTTAATTTGTTTTGTTCTTGGGCTTCTGCAACTGCTGAAATCACTACTTTTTCGGAGATACTCAGCCCATCCCAAAACCCACCTAATCCACCTTCGGCACTCTCGATTGCCTGGTCTAAGACATCACTCACAAAGGCAGGTATAATTACAGAATAATCTTCACGCATTGCTAAATTGAAGATTTCATGACACAATATTTGTGTATAAAAGGGATGCCCTGATGAGTATTTAATAATTTCTGCTATAGCCCTTTCTTGATATCTTAAAACATTATTAGCAGACTCGATAATCAGGCGTTCTGCGCTTTTATTATCCAATAAACCTATTACACCGAATGGCGCACTTCTCAATGATTGCAACGCATTTGATTGTAGAAAATTTTGATCAGCATCGAGATATTGCCCAACTACTGCAATTACAAATAATTCTTCATGCCGCCTAACTAAATTTTCTAAAAAGCGTAAAAACTCTGAAGCTTGTTTTGTATTATTTTGAGTTACAACATCAAACTCATCTAACAACAACACCAACTTTTTAAGCTTTTTATCGTCTAGTGCATCGTAAACTAGTGGGAGTATTCTATTGTTAATAATTGTGCGAGCATCTACATCTATTCTTAAGAGAATATCTAGTTTAGTTATATCTAAATTAAGGAGTTTAAAAACTTCACTAAATATCGCATATAAAATTTCACCTAAACTTGCATAAAAATGAGTTTGTAAATCGCAATGCACAAAGAAAAACTCATCTGTAGATACAGCAAGAGGAATATTTTTTAAAACAGAAGATTTGCCTATACGTCGCTGACCATTTAGTAAGATAAATTGTGCATTCTGTTGCAAACTATCTTCTATGTATTTAAATATAGTTTCTCGCCCAAAAAGTTTTTCTAGCATTTCAACTGGAGTACCAATAATATAAGGATTTCTTCGACTATCATTTACCATATTTTTTTCGACTAGTACTTTTACTAAACTACAAAAAACTTGATTATTTTTTCAACTATAGGATAAATAAATTTTAGAGATGAGATAACATCATTCTTATGCTTTCCTACCCAGACAATGGCATTTTTCATATTTTCAGCTTGTTGATGACTCATGAGATTGAGAAATTCTTTCTGTCTTTTCGTTAATAAATCATCATCAAAATTCCAAATTTCCTGAATTACCCACTTTTCCATCAATGATGAAGTAAATAAATAAGAAGAAATATTGCCGTTATTAGCTGTCCGTTTAATGACACCCTGCTCTTCTAGGTTGGTCAAATTTCGTTCGCTTTGGGTAAAAATTAGGTCAACATCTTTTAAGTCATATCGTCTTCTTTCCAGACGGGCTCTCAATTTTGCCAAAGCCATCAACATCAATAAATTTTGGTCTTTAGAATCACACCTTTGCCAAGTATTATCAAAAAAATCTTGAGTGCTGTTTTCCAATTTCCTCACAAATTCTTCTACGTGAGGTGATGTATTATTGCGTAATTCTTCATATAGCAAAAAACTAACAATTTGTAATAGAGATGGATGTCCTCCAGCAATTTCTCCTATTGCTTGCCGTAAGTCTGCTGTGATTGGTTTATTAAATGGTTGCAGGAATTGGTCAATTTCCGTGTTATCAAATAGTTTAATTTGTCGAAATAAATAATGGTTATACCACGGTGAAGCGTTGGGATTAAAACTTAGCTCCAAATCATTGAGACGTTTTTTAGAAGTGACAATGATTGAGATATTCCGTTTTGATTGTGTGTCAACAGCCAATCTACGGCATTCACTCAAGAATTGGTGCATATTCTCTTCTGAGTATTCTTGGCTTTGAACAAGAGCCACATCGTAGTCATCTATTAGCAGTACCAACAATTTTCCTCTTTGAGCAAGTTCTACTAATAGCTGACGCAGACTATCTATAGATGCCCGACTCTCTGCTAGAACAGTATTAATATTGGCTTGCAATTCCGGTTCAGTATCGAGATGATCCTTCAGTAAACTGAGTAATTTTTTACAAAAACCGAAGGGAGTAAAAGGCTTAACTTCCTTGCAACTAAAGCGCACTATGACTGCTATTGATGAATCTAATCCATACTGTTTCCAAGTATCAGGAGAAGTCAATTTCACCAAAAACGAAGTTTTTCCTATTTCCAATCCGCCCCATACCGCCAAGTGACTGCGATTATTTATTTGATCGAAAGCTGCTGCTATGAGAGACTTTCTCCCTACGAATCTTTCTGGGACAACGGGAGTTCCAACAACGAAAGGATTTTGTGAGTTTGGATACATTCCGATTTCCTTAGTTGTAAGTTATACAATATTTGACGTTGATTTTTTAGTCTTGTATATTTGCAGGATGGTGATATTGATGGTTTTGTAAAATTTGCGTTTACCCATCCTTTAATTATTGGGCGCGTAAAACTACCGCCCCACAACCACCCTAAAATTGTGTAACGCCGAATTTTTATAGGAAAGTAAGTATATTAAGATATTACATTATTGCTGGGTATCTTGTATGCGCTTAAGAACCTTGCTTTTTTAACCAATATAGGTAAACAAATCTGGCGCAAAAGCTAAAAAACTGTCGCTGGGAGTAGATTGATTACTGGAACCTTTATAAAAGTCAGGTTAAAATCACTAGCAAAGTGTAAATCTGAAGTGAAACTATGAAAACTGCTGAAAAATTAGCTGCCGGTTGGCTACTGACAATGGGATTCATGTTTGTAATACTATCAGCAGCATCGGTATTTAATAAAATGACTATGGAAAAATCAATTACGCTACCCTTAGCTTGGGATGGCTCGATTGAGTTCTCAGCAGCAACAAATACCCCTGTAATTGATAATACTGCGGTAGAACATCTAATTTTTGGCATTCCTACCCTCACACTGGGCACGTGGTTAGCATTGGGATTATGCCGTCAAAGTCGGCAGGAGAAAAAGGCGCTTAATCAACAAGTTAGTGATCGCCTACAATCGATTTTTTATGAGATGCTACAAGAAAATCAGGGGCGCGTAACTGTTTTAGGCTTCGCGATGCAGTCACAATTACCCGCAGCCCACGCCAGACAATATTTAGATGAAAAAGCTAAAGAATTCAATGCAAACTTTAAGGTGAACGAAGAAGGGGCTGTATCATATCATTTTGATGTCTAATTGTCATTTGTCATTGATTATTTGTCCTTGTTATTAACTAATGACCAATGACTAATGAGTAATGACCAATGACTAATAATCAACTTACGGCTAAGTCTAATGACGCAGATTTTTTTGAGCGTAGCATATTTAGATGAAAAAGCTAAAGAATTCAATGCAAACTTTAAGGTGAACGAAGAAGGGGCTGTATCATATCATTTTGATGTCTAATTGTCATTTGTCATTGATTATTTGTCCTTGTTATTAACTAATGACCAATGACTAATGAGTAATGACCAATGACTAATAATCAACTTACGGCTAAGTCTAATGACGCAGATTTTTTTGAGCGTAGCTGCCATTTTAGGCGGTTTGTCGGTTGCTGCTGGTGCTTTTGCTTCCCATGCCTTGCGGGAAAAAATTAGTGAGCGATCGCTAGAAATTTTTGAAACTGGCGCTCGTTACCAAATGTATCATGCTCTAGCACTTTTTCTAGTAGCCATCCTAATTAGTCGTACCGAGTCTCCTCAACCCACTCTAATCGCCAGTGGATGGCTGTTTCTCATTGGCATTGCTATTTTCTCAGGAAGCTTGTATGCCCTTAGCTTAACCGGTATTAAATCCTTAGGAGCGATCGCACCACTAGGCGGTGCAGCTTTTCTTGCTGGTTGGGGCACTTTAGCTTTTGCCGCCTGGAATTTGAAGTTGTAAAAAATTAGAGTAAATCCCCGTGTGATTCGTTGTAAGTGAATCTCGATATCCAGCCCGATCCACCGCAGCAAGATTACTGCCATGAAAAATAAAACCCATCTAGAAATTATCTAAATGGGAGAAATCGACTAACTACTTATTATTAAGTGAATGCATATTTCATGGGCAAACCATCCTGAAAAACTAGTAATTCTCCCGGTTGGATTTGTGTCCAAACTTCGTTGTCAGTGAGGGGTGTTGTCGCAATGACAGCAACGCGATCGCGTTCAGTAGTCACCTCTCGAAAATCTACGGTCATGTCTTGGTCAATTAAATGGGCAGCGGCAAAGGGCGCTTGGCGAACAATGTAGCTAAGTTTGGTTGAGCAATAAGCAAAAAAGTGTTCTCCATCTGATAATAAGTAATTAAATATACCCAGTCTTGCAATTGCACCAGTAATTTCTTGCAGTACAGGGTATAGTTTCTTTATGTCAGGCTTACCCTGGGGAAAGCGCGATCGCAATGTTTCTAGCATCATACAGAATGCTTTTTCACTATCGGTGTCACCTACGGCTTGATAAAAGCCCAAATTTTCTGGATCAAAATCTGGCAAATTACCATTGTGGGCAAACACCCAATACTGACCCCACAATTCTCTGCGGAAAGGATGGCAGTTGTGTAGGGCGATTTCACCCTGAGTAGCTTTGCGGATATGGGCTATGACATGGGTTGAGTGGATGGGATAACTCCGAACAAACTCCGCTACCGGAGAAGCAACAGAAGGTTGGGCATCTAAAAACATGCGACATCCCTTTCCTTCAAAGAAAGCAATGCCCCAACCATCGCTATGATTATCCGTTTTTCCTCCCCGTGCAGAAAACCCTTCAAAAGAAAAGCAAATATCCGTTGGAACATTGCAATTCATTCCGAGCAGTTGGCACATGGATGTTGCAGCTCTCAATTTTTGACTAAGGCCTCAGGATCAAGATACTTCACAATGCTGCCTTGATTCTGGAGCGATCGCTTCAATCTTAGAATTTAAGGCTGAGATATGCCACATACTCCCCAACAATCAAGAGTCTGCTTCAAGTTAGCAGCATGACACTATGCCACAAGATGGTAGCGACGAATATCTGGTGTAGCAGTCACTAGACCTCCTAGTTTAGCTGCTGCCGCTTGGAAATGGGGTGAATCTAAATGAGTATTCAGGGCTTCCTGAGAAGTCCACTCCTCTACAAAAGTAAAGTCTGTTTGGTCGTATTGGTTTTGCAAAAGTTCATACTTGATCGCACCTGCTTCCTGACGGGTTGGCTCAATGAGTTCCAACAGTACAGCTTTTAGTTCTTCTACTTTGTTAGGCAAAGCAATAATACGGGCAACAATGCGAATAGTTTGGTTTGTCATTTGTTATAGGGCATTAGGCATTGGGCATTGAAAAGAGGCAGAGGGGCAGGGTGCGGAGGGGAAAATTTGCTCCCTTGCTTCTTCCCCACTCAGCACGAGCTAAACCTTAGCTATCCACTAACAGCACTCTTTAGAGGTACAGGGAAAAGACTTTCTCTTTCTTTGTTCCCCTGTGGTGCTGGTGTTAATTTTTATTAAAGCATTTGCTGTAAATATTGCTCATAGCCTAATTGTTCTAGCTTTGCTTGCTTTGCAATTACCGATTCACACAAGGTTTGGCGATATTGTTGCACTTTTTCTAACAATTCTGGTTGATGGGTTGCGAGGATTTGTACTGCTAAAAGACCGGCATTTTTGGCATTACCGATCGCTACTGTCGCTACAGGAATACCAGCAGGCATCTGTAAAATAGAATACAAAGAATCTACACCTTGTAAATTACGAGTGGGTACTGGAACACCAATGACTGGAAGTGGAGTTAAAGATGCTACCATTCCCGGTAGATGGGCAGCACCTCCGGCACCAGCAATAATTACCTTAATGCCGCGTTGGTGTGCAAGTTGAGCATATTGCACCATCCGTTCTGGAGTACGGTGAGCCGAAATGATCGCTACTTCACTTTCAACACCAAATTCTTCACAAACTGCGATCGCATCTTTCATAGTGGGCAAATCGGAATCGCTGCCCATGATAATACCAACTAAGGGAGTCATAGAATTTTGGATTTTGGATTTTGGATTTTGGATTAATCGCTGATTGTTTCATCTAAAATCGGATGAGATTTAGTTCTCTTCTCGCCAGTGTGATGATCCAAGCAACACAAAATCCTGTAGATATTATCAATGCTAGAGTGCCCGGTTACAAAGATTTGCAGATGCTCTTGATTAATCAAGAGGGCATGATTGAGCAAATCTTACCAATGGGTACAGTAGGGAAGGATATTTGTGCATCTGTAATAGATGTTGCAGGTGACTGGATTTCATTGGGTGGCGTTGATTTGCAAATTAACGGTGCTTTGGGATTGGCATTTCCTGATTTGAAGGTTGAAAATGCTCATGTACTCCAGAAAATAACGAAATTTTTGTGGGATGTCGGGGTAGATGGATTTTTACCGACACTTGTGACAACTTCAGTAGACAAGATTCAGCGATCGCTTGCTGTGATTGCTGATGTTATCCCCAGTCAACAAGCAGGTGCCAAGATTCTCGGAGTACATTTAGAAGGCCCATTTTTGAATTACCAAAAGCGCGGCGCACACCCCGCAGAGTACTTGTTACCCCTCACAATTGAGGACGTAAAGCGCGTTTTGGGGGATTATGCCCATATCGTGAAAGTCATAACTTTAGCGCCAGAGTTAGATCCCACTGGCGAAGTAATTCCATATTTGCGTTCTTTGGGGATTACCGTTAGTTTAGGACATTCTCAGGCAACATCTGCCCAAGGGCAACTTGCCTTTGAACTCGGCGCAACGATGGTAACTCATGCCTTCAATGCCATGCCACCATTACATCACCGCGAACCAGGATTATTAGGGGCAGCAATTACCCATCCTCATGTCATGTGTGGTTTTATTGCTGATGGTGAACACGTTTCGCCCACAATGCTGCAAATATTACTCCGTGCCAGTGATTACGAAAAAGGGCTATTCCTCGTCAGCGATGCCCTTTCACCTCTGGGGCTACCCGATGGCGTGTATCCTTGGGACAGTCGGCAAATTGAAGTTAAAAATGGTACGGCAAGACTCGCCGATGGCACGTTATCGGGGACGACTTTACCCTTATTAGTGGGAGTGCAGAATTTGGTGAAGTGGGGGATTTGTAATGTGGAAACTGCTATTTTACTAGCTACAGATGCACCTAGACAAGCGATTGGTTTAGCAGAAATTAGCAAGAGTCAAGCCGCAAATTTATTACGCTGGCATTGGGATGAAGCGACAAAAGAACTAACTTGGCAGCGATTATTGGGCTAAATTTTGCATCAGATGTATGGGTACAGCTTATCCTATTATTAATTAAAATTGTTCACACATTTTCACATATAATTTAGAATTCGTATACAAGTACCTACTATGACTAAATATCGAAATAAAATGATAGTTAAATATAGTGTTTTATTTTCTAAGATTTTCAGGTATGCCAGATATTATCCTGAAGATATAATGTGTATACTTCGGTTTTCTGTTTTTCTAGGGTTGTTCTACTTATCTAATTGGCGCTCACCAAATAATGCAGAATTTGTCAATTTAGTATATGCACACTTTTTATCTGTTCCAATTTCAGAGGAAGAATTTTCATTCTACACAGATAATCTTGATCAAGGTAATTTTTCAAGAATTCAGGTTATTCTTTCTTATTTAATGTTACCAATTGGGATTGAGCAAAAACTCTTTTCTCGTACAGGCATAGAGGCGCATCACCTTGCAAGGCTCAAACTGGTACAAGAAATATTGCCACCTGCTGAATATATTCTCGATTTAGGAGGTTCTTGCCTTGGTTCCCCAGAAGGTGCCCTCATGGTCATGGGTTATCCCTACAATCCTCAACAGTTGGATATTGTTGATCTACCACAGGAGGAAAGAATTTACGATCAGCATTCTGAGGAACATCCCCAGCAATTCATAACTCCAGATAATCTTACAAAAATTAATTATGTCTATCGCTCAATGGCAGATTTATCTTCTTTTCCAGAACATACCGTTGACCTTGTGTGGTCAGGACAAAGCATTGAGCATGTAACAGAAGAAGAAGCCGAGAAAGTAATTAAAGAAGTCTTTAGAGTCATCAAGCCAGGTGGCTCATTTTGTCTAGATACCCCAAATCGCCAGCTTACAAAGCTTTTGGTACGTAGAGGTTTTGTACATCCTGAACATAAGATTGAATATATACCTGATGAATTGATTGCAAAAATTCAAAAAGCTGGTTTTATTATAAAAAAAACCTTAGCTGTCTCTCCCATGCCCTATAGTTTAAAAACCAAAAAATTTAGCAAACTGGAACTTATTAACAGTGTTGGATTTTCGGAAAATACAAACCAAGGCTTTTCTTTTTTCATCTATTGTATTAAGCCAGATAGGTAGGGATAAATAAACCTAGCTATGTAACATATAAAAATCCCTAAACCCCTGCGATTGCTTGTCTGCGACACGCTGCGTGAACGCAATGACCGAAGTATAGTTATGTTTATTTACGCCTATCTACTTAGTTGATCGGGGAACTCCAAGAAATAAATTATCCAATATTGTGGGGTAGGCATCTTGCCCGCCCAGTCTATAATATGGCAGGCAAGATGCCCGCCCTACAAGAGTTAATTGGATACTTTTTTGATTTAGCAGTTCCTAATAATGATGTTAGTGTTTATCAATATGCACTGAGCCTTTGGGATCTGAGTGGGGTGTAAGATCGTTTTGCAGTAAATGGGCGATCGCAGTGAGAAATTTTAAGCGATCGCCTACTGATAACTTGTATATTTTACTTTTTTAAATCGGACAATCTCATAATTTTTATGACTACACATCAGAGTATTTCAGAAATGGCAAACTCATCATTGATAGAAGCAGTTCCTATTTGAATCTTTGGCTCACTAACCCTGACTTCCAGTTGTTCTTCTGGATTGTTGACATCAACTAATTTATCTTTTACAAACTCATTTTCTCGGATTTGTCGAACAATACTTTCTAACAGCCAAAGTTGTTCTTCTACAGACAAGGCAAGGATAGAGCGCTCAATTTCTAGTAAATTCGGTGAGATCATTTTGCTTTTGATTCCTAGTAAGGTGTGTTTTTCAAAGATTTTATCCTAGAACATCGCAAATCCTCCATCATTTTCCCCACGCCTATCTTTTCACAAATTACAAGAGATTGCTATAAATAACCAGAAAACAATTTTATGACTTTTTAATTAAGTATTCCTGCTGAAGTAAAATGTAAGGTAAACTGGCTACATGAATTACGAAACAGCTAGGAAACTCCTCATAGATCAGACAATCACAACCGAGGAAAACCCAGATGCGCTGTTAACGCGTATGAAACAGGGCAAACCGCCGGTACCCGGTCAGATCACCTCGATTTTGTTGGCGTTGAAAGTGGTGTTTGAAGCCCTCAAAGATGCAAAGAGCCTAGACCGAGAATTGGCTTTGGCCCTTTATCAGTTAAGCATTAAGGCGCAACAGCTATTTGGCGCAGGGCGTAAAGCCGGAGTTGATTGGCCGCCACTGCTGAAGGAAGATTTACTACGAATTTCCTTAGCATCTGAAAGTATCTTTTCAGGCACATGGCAAACTCTAGCTCAGATGGAGTTGGGGAAGTTGTAAAACACCACTCAGTAATCCATTAACGAATTTGCAGTTCCTTTTCTAATTTGTCTAGGTCAGTTTTGAGCAAAACTGTCATTTGACCCGTAAAAGCTTTGCCAGCCTTGGGTTGAGCAATTTCTACCCAATATACATAGCGATCGCCTACTCGTAATTCTCCCTTTAAAGCTTCTCTAATCGGAGTTTTGGCTAGACGTGCCGAATTAACTACCTTTTGGCTGGGATATTGATACACGACTTGGGCGCGATCGTAGTCTTGATAAATCTCTAAGCCATAAATCACCCGCAAGGATTCTTGAAGGCGCTCAAATGTCATACCGTTAATGGCATCATACATAGCAATGCGCTCACTGCGAATTGTGCCTCGGTCTTTGGAAAACTCCACCCTACCGGGAGGCAATACTGACGCTTGAAAAGTGAATCTTTGGGCGGCTGTATCAGTTTTTTGCACAAATAATTGCTCCCCACTCCTGGGACGGAGTGTAGGATGTGCTTTAATCCAGGTGCCTACTTCCTCTGTACTTTGCCCTGGTAAAGCATTAGCTTGGGAATCAAAAAGCATTCCTACGCACAGCCAAGGCATTAGAGAAAAAGGCAAAATTAAATAGTTAAGCAGAGATTTTTTGAGCATTTTGCTGTTCGGGACTTTCATAGAAATTTCCCCATTCGGGAATAATCATAGTCTTCCCGTTTTTCAGCAAGATTATTTCAATAGGTCAACCTAACTTAAGATATCAGGGATCTTACTTATCAACGCTCTATCAGAGAAAAAGCTAGTTTTTAGTACTTGTGTGTACACCATAGCTTTGCAAGAAGGATCTGTACAAAATCTTGTATTTTAATGTTTGAGGTATTTATTTTTGGGGAACCATATATAGAGTGATAGTAAATTGATCGGACTATCTACTAGCAAATGGTATTTAAATACTCAACTATATACAGACATGAAAAAAACAATTACACAGATATTTGCTTTTAGCTTTTGGTTTATTTATAACGCTTTTGTCGGTAAGTTAATACTCCATTATCTCCTAAATCTAGAATTTATTCCGGCAAGTATATGTTATATATTTATTATCGTACTACCATTTGTTTTATTCTTTGAGATATTTGTAAAGATACTATTACTCTCAACTATTTCTAGCAAATTAAAATTTTTACCAGCACATTTAGAATCTCTATCTCAAATAGATATTAAGACTTTCAACTACTACACAAATGCTTTAGAGTCCCTGGGTTTTACTAGAATTAGTGACTTAGAACTGTCAGAATCTTCCCTTACTGTCGCTAGAATTTTTTCCCATCCAAAACATTTTTGTTTTGCAGAAGTCATGCAAACACCTGGCCGTTCATCAGTCTTTTGTGCTATTGGTAGTGCTTTAGAGAAAGAATGGTCAGTTAGTTTTAGAGATAATTCTTTTATTCACGCTATTGTCTACGCCTTTTTACGCCGCCCAAAAGGAATAATTGTTGTTAAACAAGGAGTAACTCCTGAAGAACTATTGCGATCGCATCTAAAATTTCGGCAGAAAATAATGCGTGACTTAAATTTACAGTTATTGCCAGATATTTCTATAGAAGCTTATTTTGATCAATCACAAAGATCCAGGATAGGTCAGAGAAAAGCACTATGGCGTAAAAGTGTCATTATTGGATTGCTAGAAATGGGACTTTTTAACTTCAAATCTGAGGTTCAAAAATCTGAATGGCTGGGAGATTATGCCCGTTTAGCAGCGAAAAAAGGCTAATATCAGTAATTCGACAGAAATTTTCCAGCGAAGTTATTCAGAAACAGTGGATGAAGGAGTACTACGGATCTCGTGCCGAAGAAAAGGATTAAGAAGACTGAGGTGGCCAAAGACGGCACATCAGGTATTAAACCAACAAAGCTGAAGCCACCTCAAGGCATCAGCTTTTCGTTTAAATATTATCAGGACAGTAACAGCAAGTTTTCTTGTAGCCAAAAAGAAGTAATCTACTGGATGACCTTGCTTGATCGGTTAAAAGCTCTATCTAGCCTAACGGCTCAAGAGTTGTTAGTGAATCATAGCAGTACTCTCAGATGTCTCCCATCAAGTGGGAAGATACCAGCGAAAGGGCATTTGGTTTGCCAAATGAAGAACAATTGGTTGATATACCATATCAGTTTTCTATCTCCTCAAATGAACATGGTAGGGTTCATGGGTTCTTTATTAACGAGATTTTCTACATTGTTTGGCTAGATCCAGATCATCTGCTATATCCCGCGAAAAATTAAGGAATCATTGCTACTTTAATTACTTTACGCGCCTTCATCTCATAAAACACTTGTTCTAAATCTTTTAATGGCCGCTGTTCGCTAATAAGTAACTCAAAGGGAATTTTTCGACTAGCTATCAGTGCTAAAGCTGATCGCACATACTTTGGTGTATTATGAAACACGCCTTTGATGGTAAGTTCGCTATAGTGTAGCTGTTCTGTACTAACGGTAATACTAGTATCCCGTGGACATCCACCGAATAAATTGACTGTTGCACCAGGACGGGCGCAGGCGATCGCAGTTTCCCAAACACTTGGTACACCAGTGGCTTCAATGACTACATCTGCGCCCCATCCTTGGGTAAGTTCTTTCACCACACTGGGAATATCCGGGATTTGATGATAATTAAAGGTCTGGGCTGCACCCAATTTCTGACCAATTTCTAATCTGTGGTTATTACCTCCCCACAGCAAAACCTCAGCTTTCTCACTCAACGCCGCCACAAACATCAACCCGATCGCCCCATCTCCCAAGACGACTACTTTATCTTTGGGTTTAATATGAGAACGCGCTACACCATGCAACACACAAGCTAAAGGTTCCGTCATCGCTGCCAATTCCCACGGCAAATCATCAGGAATGTGCAAAAAATTATGCTCTACTATCGGTGCGGGGATTTTCAAGTATTGGGCAAATGTACCATTATTCCATGTCAAATTTGGACATAAGGAATATTCTTGTCGTTGACAAAAAAAGCATCTTGTGCATGGAGCAGAATTGTTGGCGACAATGCGATCGCCTACTTGCCAATTTGTCACCCCAGCACCTAAAGCAACAATTCGCCCAGCACCTTCATGACCAAACAGCGTCGGCGGTATGAGCATTTTGGCATGACCACCACGCCGCCAGACTTTCAAATCTGTACCACAAGTTGTTGCTGCCTCTACTTGGATTACAACTTCCCCAGCCGCCGGAGTGGGGTCAGGAACTTGCTCTAGGCGTAAATCTTCTTGACCATGAAGTAATGCTGCTAACAAAACTTTAAAACCTATCAATTAGCTTCATCCGATTTTACCAGTTGAAGTTAGTTGATAGGTCTAAACTAAATCAGTATTGATTTTTAGCAAGTTTTATATTTTGAAAAACTAAGTATTCACAGCTGGCTGGGGAACTACTCCGGTGTTCCGGGTATCCACATTAGGTAAGCGAATAGCATTTAATAGCGGTACTTCTTGCCGGCACGACAGGCAAAACCAATATAGTTCACCATGACGGGCATGACGCAGGAGGGAACCACCGCAGCATGGGCAGGTGTTGGCTCTCGTACTCATACCAATATCCTCCTTAAAAAAATTTGTTGTTTAAACTCAGCAAAAAAAAGCAGTTGATTAAAAGTGGATTTTGGTAGCATGAATGCGACCATTCGATTCTATGCGGTCTTTAATAATTTGTCTGTAAACAGCTTCATATCCGTTAACCATTTGGCTAACGCTAAAGTTATTTTCCACATATTTTCGACAGGTTTGACGATTGAGTTCCAAAGCTGGTGGAATCATTGCGGCCATTTCTGCGTAGTTATTGCAGATAAAACCTGTTTTACCGTGGGCAATAACTTCAGGTACCGAACCTAAATTCATCGCAATAACTGGTGTACCAGTTGCCATTGATTCAATCATTACTAAACCAAAAGGTTCTTGCCAGTTGATGGGGAAAAGAGTGACAGCAGCATTGCCCAGAAGTTCAGTTTTTTCGGCGTGGTTAATTTCGCCGAGATATTCGATTTGCTGACCATCTATATGGGGAGCAATTTCTTGTTCAAAAAACTCCGAGTGTACTGCATCAACCTTTCCTGCCATCTTCAAGCGCCAACCACTTTGTTTAGCAATGGCGATCGCATGTTGCGGCCCTTTCTCTGGCGAAAAACGCCCTAAAAATGCCAAATATTGAGGTTCTGACGGTTGGGCTACGAATGGGTAATCTGTTAGTTCAATTCCGTTATAAACTGTGGCAACATAATTGAGATCGATTTGACGCTGCGAGTTACTAATGCTGATATAAGGTTGCTTTTGGTGGTAGCTAAATGCGTGACGGTTGTCAGTTGTAAAATTATTGTGCAGGGTGTGGACTGTAGAAGTTGTTGTTATCAAACTCGCTAAAGGTAATGCCGAAATCCCTACATGAGAATGGATAATATCGAATTGGGCAGCATGTTGGTAAACTTGGCTTAGTTCTAGCATTTCGTACACTGCATACTCTTTCACATTTGGGTCTAAGCGTAATGCACGTGGATAAACTGCTTCTAAATGAGCCAAAGTTTGAGAATCGCCAGAGGCAAATAAAGTTACCTCATGACCACGACGAACAAGTTCATCAGTTAAGCGACTCACTACCAGTTCTATTCCTCCATAATTAGGAGGTGGAACCCTTTCCCATAAGGGGGCAACTTGAGCGATTTTCATAAGTTTTTTTGGTTCAGTCTATGAAATTGTCCTCAATAATGAGCTACATCATTATTTTATGAGGCAAGAGCATTTCTACTTACCCTTTTGACATTTAAATTAACCTAAAAGGCTAACAAAAGCCCAATAAAGGTTAATCGCACCGCACATTTACTTCCGTCAAATCTAATGGGCTATCGGCAAAAGTCAACTCTGACCTACACTTCTAACCTATAACTAATCTATTACTTGTTGCATCTGTCCTGGGGATCATAATGAGGTAGAATATTTTGTAGCGGAACTTACAAAATTGAATATTTTGTAGCGGAAAATACTAAAATATTCAGTGGGATCAAATTATTAAAGCTTCGTTTAAAGGTAATTGGTAAAAGGAAGAAAAATTATAAATATTAAGTAATTGTACAATAATTACATAATTTGTAATTAGTAATTTACAAAAATTCTGATAATTAACTAATGAAAATCGCTACTTGGAACGTCAACTCAATTCGCACTCGCCTTGAACAGGTTATCGATTGGTTAACCCTGAATCCTGTTGATGTTCTCTGCTTGCAAGAAACTAAAGTTGTGGAAGCTGAATTTCCGCGATCGCCTTTTGAGGAGTTAGGCTATAACCTTTATATATCAGGACAAAAATCTTATAACGGCGTAGCCCTGATTAGCCGCCAGCCACTTGTAGATGTCAGTAGCGGATTTCGGGCGATTTTGCCAGATTTACACCATGAATGGGACGAGCAAAAGCGCGTGATTACAGGTGTAATTGATGGTGTTCGGGTTGTGAACTTATATGTTCCCAATGGTGCAGCGGTAGGAACCGAGAAATATGAATACAAACTACGCTGGTTGACAGCCCTACACGAGTATTTAAGATTGCTGGTGTTGTCCGAATCTGCAATTTGTGTGTGCGGCGACTTCAACATTGCTTTAGAAGACAAAGATATTCACGAGCAAGTGAGTACAGAAAATCACATCATGGCAACAGAAACAGAGCGTCAAGCTTTACGGGACATTTTGAAGCTGGGATTTGCCGATGCTTTTCGCAAATTCAACACAGAAGGCGGAAATTATAGTTGGTGGGATTATCGCTCTGCCGCTTTTCGTCGTAACTTAGGTTGGCGAATTGACCATCAATATCTGACACCTGTGCTATATGAACGCGCTAAAAGTTGCATTATTGATGTCGCGCCAAGAAAGTTAACTCAACCTAGCGACCATGTGCCGGTAATTGTGGAATTTTGAATGGGGATTGGGGACTGTAGCGGTTCTCGTTTGGATGGAATAGACAATAGGGCACAGTAATGCTAATTGGTGTCAACTTAAGCTGAAACTCCTTTAAAACCTCGTTTCCAGTCTCCGGCTGGAAATGCAACTCAAAAGCGGCTCTGCCGCGAGTTCGAGAGGCGGAGCCTCAAAGACAAGCATTCCCAGTCGGAGACTGGGAACGAGGCAAACAGATTGGTGAAGTCAAACCAATCCCCATCAATTTAAGGGCTTATATATATCCTCAGAATTGGGATTGAGATAAGGACGCTGCAAATCTATTAGATGCCGTGCAAAGTGTTGGTCAATAACCCTCATCCGTTCCTCCATTGCATTTTTGCCTTTTTGCCAAGCTTCCAACAAAGCATTTGCAACAATTTGGCAACGGTTCATTCCAAAACTTTCTTGTGCTGCAAATTTTTGAGTTGGTTCTTCGGCTAAACCTAACCCTGGGGCTAAAAATTTGGTAAACAAAGGAATTTCGGGCTGGAAATGGGATTGATTTTCTATATAAACAGCCTGAAGGATTGTGCGGATTGCTGGATAGTCGGGGATTTCAAAGTAAAGTAGCCCCGAATCATAGCGTCCGTATGCAGAAGGGTTGTGGAGAACCTGAAAGCTAAAGGGAATCGAGGCTGCGTTTAATTGCAGTGTCAAGCTTTCCATGAGAGCGATCGCACCAGATGGCGTAAAGTTAAAGTAGATTCGCCCTGCTCCTAAATCGGCATCTGGATTACTTTGCCGTTCCTGTCCAACATTGCTAACTGCCAAGTAACAGCCATTTTGCAGTCGATTTTTGGGCATCCAGATTGCTACCATGCCACCCACTTTGGTAGATTTTTTACTGAATTTTAAATGGCAATCTGGCTCAACATAAAGTGTTAAACCGCCTTTAGTCACCGCCATAGTTCCATCAGGTTCTTTTCGCAACACCTGCCATTGAGGGTCAAAGTAACCTATGCCGTGATTACTGGCGTGCAGTTGCTCATAAAAATCCCAATCAATCTCCAAAATGGAATTGTCTGCTAAATTATGCTTTGGTGGGTAATTAATACTATCAGTATTGACGGCTAAAGTACTTTGTAGGGAGCCATTGTAATAGATGCCATAGAGAAAATTTCGTAGCAATAAAGAGAGATACTTCTGTTGTAAATCTACGGAATTTTGCTGAAATCTATCGGCTATTTTAGTCGGCAGAGCAAAGGGCTGATAATTGGGATGGTAAATACAAAAATTAGACTCAATCTGGATATTCTGAGCAATATCAAATAGAGGATTTAGCGATTGATTGATAGAAGAATTTAGCATTATCCATTCAGAAATCAAACTTTAACGAAATAGAATTTAGGAGTCAGAATACAGAATTCAGAATTGTGTGTTCTTTTTAAATTGTTCTGCTACCTATTACTAACAACCACGTAGCCGAGTTTTTTCGTAATAAATCCGAAGTAACTGCTGTTCCCTTACAGGCTGAGGAAATTTATGGATTTTTGCCACAGGATTCAGAATTTCTGACTCTGATATCCCGAAAATAGTTAGTATCGCTTGCTCTGGCATTGTAAGTAAACTTTTTGCTACTTGCAGCATACAAAGTTCAGCATTATTAAAGTATTTATGGCACGTAATCGTATCCTGAATTTGATGAATCAGTGCCAGCCCCGCAAACTGGATAACACGCAAAATAAAGTCACTGCGGTATTCCAAAATCATCGGAAAAGCATTCACATAAGCTCTAATTAGGGCAATCAGTGAAGGTTGTAAAATCTCTAACGGTGTCAACGCCAAATGTAGAGATTCTTCTAATTCAATGGTGGGGTCTACTACCAGACTCTTGAGCCAAATTCTTAAGTAGCTTGCTAGTAAAGTTCCTAAATCAAAGGCTGGGTCTCCCCAAGAACAAGCTTCCCAATCAATTAATCGTACTAGGCAATTGTCTAGTTGTTCCCACCTGGAATGAACTAAAATATTGTTCAATTTCAGGTCGTTGTGAGTCAAACAGGAAGGATTCCAGCTATATGCCAAATCAGCGATCGCAGATTCCAAACTCTCGTACTGTTGATAGAGAACATAGAATTTCAGTGCATCTGTGGGAACACTCCCAAAAATCTCCGGCCCCATTGACCCTAACCCTTGCGCCGGATTGTAAAAGCCATAGCGAAACTCTCCTTGAGGAGCAGTTGCCATAAAATTCTGATATTCTCGGCGGTTGTAGGTGGCGCGATGCAGTCCCGCTAAAGTAGTGCCGATGGCAGAAGCAATTTCTTGGGGAAAAATCTCATTGTTGTGGTATAATGTCGCAAGTCCCACATATTCACTCAGGTAACTGCGGACAAGAATAGAATTTTCTTCGTCAAAATGCACTACCAATGGCGCGATTGCTGAAGTGTTACCTAAAACTGGAAACTGTTGGAGCAATTGGTGAAATAGCCACTCCTGAAACAATTCATGAGGCGCGGCGTCATTGTTGTTAACGTTACGTTTTTGTTTCAGTAGCAACTGGCGATTATCTGCTAAAGTCACCAGTATATTGAAATTGTTCTTACTACTTCCTGGCAACTCAGATTTATCTGATACGTCATCTTCTGAGCTACACAGACCCGCGTCTTGTAGATACTGGATAACGTTATGAGAAGACAGTGATAATACCATGTATTACTTCCTACTTCGTTAAATTACTTAAACTTATCTGTGTCAAATTTGCTTGGTCTTAACAGTTTTCAGTAGATAGGAATTAGTGCAAGAAGGCAGATGTGAATAAAAATAAAGATTTGTACAATCTACTAATATCCCATATTTGGGAGAGAAACCTGCCAAAATGGCACCAAGTTCTTTGCAATTCCTTTAAAATTTGCTCCAAGATACCGTCACATCTTTACACTTTATCAGCATAGTTACTTAGATACATCTAAAGTAAGTTTCGTGGTAGAGCTTTTTAATGTAGCCCCATCTCCTTTTTGTGTGGCAAAGAAGCATCCCCAGCAAAAAACTGATGTTCAATAGTCATCCTGAAAGCAGTGAAGAATTTCAATAATCCTTCGCGGTAAGAAGCATGACATTCAATGCTATTACTTTTATTTATCATCACGAAGCCAAAAAAACCGGAGTTTTTCGGTAATTAGTAATTATTTTTTGATTTAATTTTCATAATTTATGCCTGAAAGCCTTGTTATCACGTTATTTTCGTCACCTATAAATTGTAGATGACTATTGGCGATCGCAAACAAAGGCTACATGAGTGCTTCTTATGTAACTGCACTATTGTCAAGGTTGAAACTCTAATATACGCTACGGATCTCGAAATAAATCCTTGCGGTTCTGGTTGGGAGATGTTGCAGAAATATTTGGGGTAAAACTGGGGTAATCTAAAAGGGTTAAGGTGTTTACAAAGCAGCAGTGTTCAACAAAAATTATGTCGTCCGATCAAAGTAGATTTTATCCCATGACGACGATGGTCTTCTAAACAAGCATTGGCTCTTATAATTGCAATTTGACACACGGGTGTAGATCCGTTTAACGGATTTTGCGCTCTTTTATACCCTATATTGTCAAGTTAGGCGTTTATATCCTGCATATAGATAACTTTTACCCTCACGACTGGAGAGCAAAATCTTGGGCATAGAATTACGCAGTTTCGTATTTCTCGACAACCTGCAACCTCAACATGCAGCATATATGGGAACAGTAGCCCAAGGCTTCTTACCATTACCAGGAGATACATCACTGTGGATTGAAATCTCTCCTGGTATCGAAATTAATAAGATTACAGATATAGCCCTGAAATCTGCCTCTGTCCGTCCAGGAGTACAGGTAGTTGAACGACTATACGGACTATTGGAAGTTCATTCTAGCTCCCAAGGCGAAACGCGAGCTGCTGGTCAAGCAATTTTGGCGTTCTTGGGAGTCCAAAGAGAGGAATGTCTCAAACCACGTGTTATTTCTAGTCAGATTATCCGCAACATCGATGCTTATCAAACACAACTGATTAATCGCACGCGTCGGGGACAGATGCTACTAGCAGGACAAACACTATATGTATTAGAAGTGGAACCTGCTGCTTATGCCGCACTGGCTGCCAATGAAGCAGAGAAAGCAGCAAGGATTAACATTCTTGAAGTTCAAGCTGTAGGTAGTTTTGGACGGCTTTACTTAGGTGGACAAGAACAAGATATTCTAGCAGGTGCGGCAGGAGCGTTAACGGCTATTGAAAGTGTCGCTGGTCGGGTAAATTCTTTGGGTGGGCGTCAGGAGTAAAAGAGAGAAAATGGCAAATCGAGAGCATCTAACTTTACTCAAAGCAGGTGCAGTTACATGGATTGAGTGGAGAAAGAAAAACCCCCAAATTGAACCAGACCTCAGCGCCGCAAATCTGCAAGGCGATAACCTCAGAGGCGCAAACCTCCAGGGAGTAAACTTGAGGCGGGTAGATTTGGGTAATGCTTTACTCGTGCGGGCAAACCTCAGTGGTGCTGACCTCAGTAGTGCCAACCTCTACAAAGCCTTTTTGAATGAAGCGAACCTGAGTGCGGCTAACTTCAGTGTTGCTAATTTAAGTGGTGCTATACTCAGATATGCAGATTTAAGTCATGCTAATCTGATTGGAGCAGACTTGAGTGGGGTTGATCTTAGAGGCGCTGCGATCGCATCTGCTAATCTTATTGGCACTGATTTAAGAGGCGCTAACTTGAGAGATGCCGATTTAGGTGCAGCGAAGCTAATTCGGACTAACCTCTCCTTTGCCAACCTTATTGAAGCTAACTTGATTGACGCTGACCTTAGCGAAGCAAGTTTGTACGAAGCAGAAATGTTGGGAGCTTATCTTTACAAAGCTGACCTTTACAAAGCTAATTTGAACAAGGCTCACCTAACTGGTGCCTACCTATTGCGGGCTAACCTCAGTGAAGCTAACTTGAGTCAAGCTAACTTGAGTTGGACTAACCTCAGAGGTGCGAATTTGGCAGGAGCGAATCTTAGAGAAGCTAACCTCAGAGGCGCCGACCTTAGGGGAGCTAACCTCAGCAGCGTCAATCTTCAGGAAGCAATTATGCCTGACGCTTCAAAGCACAATTAGTTTACAAGAAAAAGTAATTGACGTTTAGATTCATTTTTGGAAATTTAGACTAAGCTGTTGGACATTTAACTTGCATATTACCTGGCATTAAAACTCTTGTGGGGTGGGAATCTTGCCCGCCCTAGTTATGCAAAAGAGCTTGGAATACAATTCTTTTGACTTCTGCCTTGCAATATTAGTCTGTGAATAATCTTAGGCTGGGTTGAGGCAATGCGTTACTCCAATACAGTTCAGATAAGCCCAAAAAACTTGTAGAGACGGCGATTTATCGCGTCTCGAAAACCTCAACCCAACCTAAGTAGCTTAAGGTTTTTATAGCTAACTGAACCGTATTGGCATATAAAATTTATATAAAGCTTAAGTGTTATTAAACTCAAAAATGCTCTAGATAATCTATCAATTTAACTTATGTATTTGAGAAGGCATTTCTTTAATAGAAAAGTATTGTTTTTGCAAAAAGAAAATGATATTGAAACCTAACTTAACGATAATATGCATTAAGCTGAAAAATCTCGCAACCTTTAGCAAAAAAAACAGTAGATTTGAAAAAATACTTAATTAAAGTTCATTCACATCTTTGCCGTGTATTATAAGCTACACGAGTTACATCTTAAAGATTTGGTAAATAAGTTGACGTGACCTTTCGCTCATGATAAGTAAATAAAGACACCCGAAATTAATAAAGATTGCGAAAAAATAACCAAAAAAATACAAATGAATTTTGACCTAGTACAACACGGCGTAAATAAACCACCCATTTAAAATAGCCAGAAAGCTTACAAAATAAGCATTCTTTCTTTTTACTTTTGCCTTCTTGTACTAGTTACTTAACCATTTGTTTAATCGAATAACCAAATCAATAATTAATATTTTTTTAAATCGTATTAATTAACTTACTCAGTTCATCTGTATTGAAATTTACAGTTTTAATTAATCAACATTGAACTTAGAAAGAGTTCTTTTACTTAGGCCAAACTTAGGCATTAGTTAGATATTTAGGAATAATAATAAATATGGCAGTTATTTACGGCACTACAAATCCTGACACCAGAAATGGGACTTCGGGAGATGATACAATATATGGCTGGGCTAATGGGGGTAATACCAATAGTTCTTCTGGTAACGACATCCTCAACGGTGCAGATGGTAATGATAATCTGTTTGGTGGGACGGGAAACGACAGTTTAATCGGTGGTCTTGGCAATGACACACTTGATGGTGGCTTGGGTACTGACAGCTTAAATGGGGGAGTAGGCGACGACACTTACATCATTGATACTGCTCTTGATATCATTACGGAAGCTGCAAATTCAGGCATAGATACCGTCCGCTCTTCAGTCACCTACACACTAGCCGCCAATTTGGAGAACCTGAGGTTGACGGGAACTACCGCCATCAACGGAACAGGTAACATTCTTAACAACTTCCTTTTTGGGAATAGTGCTAACAACACTCTGAATGCAAGAGCAGGCGATGACACCCTAGACGGTAATTTGGGCAATGATATCCTCAATGGTGAGGACGGCAATGATAGCCTACAAGGCGGGCCCGGCAATGACATACTCAATGGTGGGTCTGGAAACGATATTCTCATCGGTGTTTTTCCCGGTAGTCTTCTTCCAACTGGATTAGGGGAAACTGATACCTTAACTGGCGGCGTTGGGCTAGATATATTTGTCCTTGGTGACGCTAAAAATGTCTACTACGACGATAACAACACTGCAAATGCTGGTTTTGGGGACTTGGCTACTATTACTGACTTCAACCGTACTGAAGATCGAATAGAACTCAAAGGCTCCCCAAAGGACTACCGCCTACAAACTGTTGGAGCCAACACACAAATATTCTTAGATAAACCTGGAACAGAGCCAGATGAGATTATCGGTATTGTGCAGGGCGTAGTGAACCTTAGACTTGATAGTGACGACTTCCTTTTCTATGAGCGGGAAAATGCTGGACAAGCTACAAACAATACACTTGCTAGAGCCGAAGGTTTGGGTTCTTTATCATCAGGCTCAAACATTAATCTCGCCGGTGAGCTAGTAACAGTTCAACCGGGGGATAATCCCGATTTCGACTTTTTTACATTTTCTCTAGCAAATCCAAAAACTGTCACCATCAGCGCAGTGACAACCGATGATACAGTTATCGGACTGTTTAACAATGCTGGGACTTTACTGCAAAGTGACGACGATAGTGGCCCCGACTTTGGATCATTAATCACCGCTTCATTAGGTGCAGGTACATACTCCATTTCAGTGAGTAAATATGCGTTCTTTCCTGAAGATGGCGGAACTTTCTCCGGCTCTAGTGACAGCAGCTCTACTCCTTATACGCTAGGAGTCAGTTTGGCATAAGAGCGTTGTCAACTTCAGGGCAGATTTTTATTATGTCCGGGTAATTTTTTATGAAGAAAATCATGAATAACACTAAATCATCCAACCAAGTTCAACGCAGATTTATCGGGAAGTTTGCTCTAAAACAGTGCTTTTTCGCTGCTAAAACGCTGTTATTTACAATAGTTCTATTAAATCATGGTACTACTGGAGTAAATGCTGCACCTGAAGCCCTGCGTTCTGATATTAGGATTCGCAATATTATCAATACGATATCAGTCTCCCCTTCTGTGCGGATTGTAAAAGATCCACGAAACAATACCCTTTACTATCTCAAACGAAATGGTGAGATTTATCAACTCAATTTAGCCTCCTCTACTAGTACACTTGTGTACAACTCTAGTAATCATAATCTAGGTGAGACTGAAGGTATAGCCTTTGGCCCTAACGGCACAATTTATTTGGTTGGCAATGCAGACCTTGTAAATAACCAGACTAAAGCAATTATTGTTAAAGGCGTAATTAATTCGGTAACAGGACAGCGTACTTGGTCAATCTTAGCTAAGAGTGCAGGCTATCCCAAAAGTAAAACAGCTTATGACCATCGCTTTAACGGCGTGATTGTTAGCCCAGATGGTAACTTTATCTATGTGAATAGCGGTTCTCGTACCGATCATGGTGAGGTTCAGTCTGTTGATGGTTTATATCCCAATACTCGCGAAGTCGGATTAACCGCCTGTATACTCCGTCTTCCTACTAATGGTAGAAATCTCTTTCTTGCAAACAATCGAGCAACCTTAAAGACCGCTGGCTATATTTTTGCAGAAGGAATACGCAATACTTTCGATATGGCCTTTGCACCAAATGGGGATTTATTTGGCACAGAAAATGGCCCCGATCGCGACATGTCAGAAGAATTAAATTGGCTACGTTTGGGTGGTAATTATGGCTTTCCCTGGCGTATTGGTGGGACAGACAATCCACAACAATTTCCCAATTATAATCCTGCTAATGACCGATTGTTAGATCGTAGATTTAACGCTGTCCAAAAGGGCTACTATCGTAACGATCCAACCTTTCCTGTTCGACCTGCTGGAAACTTGATTGAACCAATTCCTAATCTTGGCCCAGACGCAGATAGTTACCGCGATCCTCTCGATGGCAGAGTCAAAGATGCCAGTGTTCTGGGGCAAAGTTTTAGCACTTTTACAGCACACCGTTCTCCTTTGGGCTTAGTTTTTGATACACAAGGAGTAATGAGTCCAGAATTTAACAGAGATGGGTTCGTATTGGGTTGGACACCAGGCGACGCCACCGGCGAAACAATAGCAGGCCCTTTTAAAGATCCCGGTCAAGACCTGCTGCATTTAAAGTTAACTAAAATAGGAACTACCAACTATAGACTTAACGCCACACGTATTGTCAAAGGTTTTAGTAATCCTGTTGATGCTGAGATTATCGGCAATAAGATTTATGTTCTAGAATATGGTGGAAATCAAGGAATTTGGGAAATATCTATACCAACTAACTAAAGCCGATTGGGAATTATTGCACTTTTGCCTAACGCAAAAAGTGCAATAATGCTATAATTAAGATAGGGAATTTGGTAGAATTTCCCTATCTTATGGCATTTGAATCTGGATATAGATACTCAAGTGTCTAAATAAATATCTGGAGAGGTGTCCGAGCGGTTCATGGTGACGCACTCGAAATGCGTTTTGGGGAAACTCAACGGGGGTTCGAATCCCCCCCTCTCCGTTCAAAAAGATTACTAAATAATTAAACAAATAGATGCTCTTTTCCTTGACAGTAAGTATATATCATTACTTACGTGGAAGACGGGATTATGTTTCCGTATTTACTTAGTCAAATATTTCCCAAAAAACACTAAAATATACACCGCCAGTACATATTTTTGGGCTAAACTAATGCCATCGTGTGAGGAGTTAACGATGGTAAATCGCAGCCTGGGGCGAGTACTCTCATTTAGTTGTATCAGCGTTTGTTTATATCTAGGTATTAGTATAGGAGTCATTATTCGGCTTGGGCAATCGCAGCGATTAAACGCTGCTACTAAACCTACCAAGTCTGTAGCATTTTCAGCTATTCCTGAACTTACGCCATCAATAACAAAACAAAAAACCTTTCCAAATACTATTACTATCAAAGCCGTTGGAGATATTATTCCTGGCACTAATTTTCCTAACTATAGATTACCCCGCTTTCGAGATCAATTATTACCAAAGTCAGTGAGAACTCACTTGCAAGGATCTGATATTTTATTTGGTAATTTTGAAAGTAGCCTAACTAATTATCCCTACAGTGCTAAAGATATTAGTCGAGGGCAAGTCTTTGCCTTTCGCTCTCCACCTGCATACGCCCAGCTATTTGCTAAGGCTGGTTTTAATGTGTTTAATATGGCGAATAACCATGCAATGGACTTTGGGCTAGTAGGCTTCAAAGATACAAAGAAAAATCTTGAGGCTGCGGGCATTGCAACATTAGGTCATAAAAATCAAATTCTTTATTTGGAAGCTAAAAATATTCCCGTAGCAATGATTGGGTTTTCTCCTTATGAAATATATAATTCTATTCAGAATTTAGGGGTAGCTCAAGCACTCGTGGCAGAAGCCAAAAATAAAGCCAAAATTGTAGTGGTATCGATGCACGCTGGAGCCGAAGGAACGGGGGCACTACACGTTAAGAATCAGACAGAATTTTTTTATGGAGAAAACCGAGGTAATTCGATCGAGTTTGCTCGAAACATGATTGATGCAGGAGCAGACTTAGTACTAGGACATGGGCCTCACGTTCCAAGAGCGATGGAAATTTATAAGGGAAAAATGATTGCCTATTCTTTAGGAAACTTTTTGGGATATCGGACTTTATCTACAAATGCCCAAACAGGTGACTCAATGATTTTAGAAGTCAAACTCAATTCAGGGGGAGATTTGGTATCAAGTAAAATTATCCCTGTTCGGATGGATCGGCAGGGAATCCCTCATATTGATCGGAGTTTTGAGACTGTGAAACTTATGCGTTATTTGAATCATCAAGCTTTTCCCAAGAATCCGGTGAAGATTAATCAGAAGGGGGAAGTTGTTGTACAAAAGAGGCTTAATTCTCCCTAAAATAATTACTAATTCGTAATTTGTAATAATTGCCTCCAGTGAGAAGCAAGCTAAGTAATTAGTTAAATAGGAGTCAGCGCAGTCTGGACTTACCGCACTACTTTACCAAAATTTAAAATCTAACATTGACTAATTATTGTCATCTTGTGGCTTTTCCTCAAACTTTTGAACATTCTGGGGTTGACTATTAGTCGGAGAATTTTGCTTTTCTAATGTTGGTACTACTACAGCAGAAGGATCTGATTGTTTGGATTCCGTTGATGGTGCTGTTGGTATAACCACAGGCTTTGACGGACTCACCTGTTGAGGGGAGGCAGAATCTTGACTAGGAGTGGGTAAGTTATTGTGTGGTACTGATGCGGGGGAAGCCTTTCGAGATGAGCGGATTGCCCTTAGTTTCTCTACTAGGGAGGGTGTGGGGGAAACACTAGGCGAAGGTTCAAAATTGCCGCGTTGTGATTCTGCTGTCGGGTTGGGGCTGAAAGATTCTTCTGGGGAAGAACGACGATTGCGACGGCGCGACTTGGAATTAGAGACGGGTGCTGATTGGGTTCTCTCTTCACCCGGAGGTGAGGATGTACTATCGAAGTTAGGTACTTTTGCACCTGGTTCTGGGGTTGGCTGTTCAAAAAGTGGCTTTGTGGTTGGCTGCTGCTGAGATTTGGGTAATATACTCGTGATTCCAAAACCTGCTGTAGCAGCAACTAGGGCTACACTTATACCAATCAATACCTGAGATGATCTCAGCTTTTTAGCCAGTACAGCTTCCTTGGCAATGCCTGAGTTGCCCAAAGCTGATGGTCTATGCAGAGAATTTTGGGCAGTTTTCCCAATTATAGTTGCTGCCTGCTGGGCAGATAAATTGACAGTTGGCACTGCGTAAGTGGGTAAGACTTGCGGTGTCAGATTCATTCCACTTCCAGGTAGCAATTGCAGCCACTCGGCAACTGTTGCTGGCCGAAAACGAGACTCCACCGCCATACCGCGCATTACTGCCTGGTTGACAGCAGCACTCAAGTGTGGTTGCAATTCGCGGGGGGAAGGCATTTGCTCGCGATCGCGCAATAATGCTGGCATGGGAACTTGGGCTGTCAATAGTGCATACAAGGTTGCTGCTAAACCATAAACATCCGTGGCGGGTGTGCGTGGCGCTTGTGTCAAGTACTGCTCGATGGGAGAATAACCTTCAGAAACCAAACCTGTATGAGTCTGTCTAACACCACCATTAAATTCTCTGGCAATGCCAAAATCAATTAGTATTACTTCCTGGGTTCCTTGACGAAGGATAATGTTATCTGGTTTGACATCTCGGTGTAACAAACCGTTGTTGTGTACTACCTGCAACGCTGCCCCAATTTGCTGGATGTAATGAATTGCTGTTGCTTCTGGCAAAGTTATCCCTGGTAATATAAATGCGTCTCCCAAGGTTTCGCCAGGGATGTATTCCATCACCATGTACGGCAGTCCACCTTCCACAAAAAAGTCACTAACTCGGACTATATTTGGGTGGATACATGTAGCTAATCGTCTGGCTTCATCCTGGAATTGTCCCTCGAATTTGGCAAAATCAGGATGTTGTCGCAGCCGTTCATTGATGGTTTTCATCACCACCTCCTGATCCAAGTAGTGATGCGTAGCTTTAAACGTAATGCCAAAGCCACCACGCCCTATTTCTTGAATTAGGGTGTATTTTCCATCCTGCAAAATTGTGCCTGCTAACATAAAGAGTTCTGAGTCCTGAGTGAGCAGATAAGTAGCGATTCCTGAGTCTTGAGGAATTTCCCAAAAATTTTCCCATATTTTTACAAGGCAGGGTTCTTGCCTGTCTATTTTACGGGATGATTTAGTTGTTGAAATTCCTGAAGTGAGAAAGACCTCCCCATGATCACAACAGTTTTATCTTTCTCAGATGATAACGCGGGAGTGTGGCAAGCCTAAAGCAGATGACCGGTTAAGACTATTTTTTAGGTCTGATCAACAGGCTGCATCCTCTGTAACTGGGTACTGGGGAAGAAAATATGACACGACTTACGCACAGATTACGATTTTACGTCTTTATGAAAATCGCTTGGCGCAGACAGCATTAATTCTCGCTAATTACTGCTGTCAGTTAACCTGATAGAGAAACAAGAAATACAATCACCTTTTGTCACGATCGCATAATTGAAGCCCCAATTGCAGAATATTAAAATTGAGGGCTATTGTGGCACTCAGTAGGACACTGCAATATACTAAACGGGAAAAAGTCATATTATAATCTTGGTAGCAACTGCTGCTCATAGATTAAGATATTAAGATTTATATTGTGCTAGGTAAGTTGCTGTGTCGGATAATATAAAGATAAATTCTATAAAATTTTCTAACTTTAAGGCGCTCAGGGATTACTCAATTAATCTTCAAGGAATGAATATCCTTGTCGGACCAAATAACTGTGGCAAATCTACAATAATAAGCGCCTTTCGCATTTTAGATGTGGCTCTCAAAAAGGCTCGTTCTAGAAAAGCAGAAAGAGTTCCTATCCCGTCTGGATCATTTGCATTGGGACATCGAATTCCTGAGGAAAATATTAGTGTTTCACTAGAGAATATTCCTACTAACTATAATAATGAAGACAGTAAAATTGAGTTTAACCTAACTAATAAAAATAAACTAATATTGTTTTTCCCAAACGAAGGTGGCTGTTTTCTTTCATGGGAAACCCGTGGAACGATCGTTTCTACCCCTGCAAAGTTTAAAGATGAGTTTTCACTTAACGTTCAAGTTGTGCCAGTACTTGGTCCTCTTGAACATAATGAAATCATAGTTACTGAAGATACTGTTAAATCTTCCTTAAATACACATAGAGCTTCAAGGCATTTTAGGAACTATTGGAGATACTTCCCAGAAGGTTGGAATGATTTTGCTAATCTGGTTTCTAGAACTTGGACTGGCATGAAAATACAACCTCCTGAACGCATTGGTGTAGTTGATGATAAGTTAGCTATGTTTTGCTCTGAGGATCGAATAGATCGAGAAATCTATTGGGCAGGATTTGGGTTTCAGGTTTGGTGTCAGCTTTTAACTCATTTATTTCGAGTGCGCGAAGCAAGTATTATTGTGATTGATGAGCCAGAAATCTATCTGCATCCAGATGTTCAAAGACAACTTTTAGGAATTTTACGAGGTCTAGATGCTGATATATTATTAGCAACACACTCAGTAGAAATGATGGGTGAAGCAGATCCGAGTGAAATTTTATTAGTTGATAAACGGAGACGTTCCGCTCATCGCTTAAGAGATATAGAAGGTGTCCAGCAGGCACTTGAAACTCTTGGATCGGCACAAAATATTACGCTAACTCAGCTTGCCAGAACTAGGAAGGTAATATTTATTGAAGGGATAAATGACTATAAATTAATCAGAAGATTTTCTCGTCATTTCGGATATGAAAATTTGGCATCTGGAAATGATCTAACACCATTTGAATCGGGTGGATTTTCTTCTTGGGATAAAGTTAAAGCTTTATCTTGGGGACTTTCAAAGACTTTAAATGCAAACATACCTATTGTCGCAGTATATGACCGTGATTATTTTTGCGATGAAAATATTAATGAGATACATCAAGAACTGAACTCTCAATTGAAATTAGCCCACATTCACAAGCGTAAAGAGATTGAAAATTATTTATTAGTTCCTTCAGTTTTGGAAAGAGTTTTAGAAAGAGCAATCAAGGAACGTGAGAAGCGGTCTCAGTTGTTCATAGAAAGAAAAGAAACAGCGAAGGAAATTCTTCAGAGAATTACTGAACAAGAAAAAACTAATATTCAAGCACAATACATCGCTAGAAGAAATGATTTCTTAAAAAATACAGGAAAAGATAGTGCCACAATCACAACAGAAACAATACTCCGTTTTGAGGCGAAGTGGAAAAATTTAGATGAGAGGATGGAAATTGTTTCTGGTAAACATATTCTGCGAATCTTAAGAGATGAAGTTCAGAAGCTATACTCAGTAAACTTAACAGACATTAAAATTATTGATGAATTCACACGCAAGGAAGTACCAGATGATCTGAGTGATTTAATTGAAAAACTTGAAATATTTAGAACAAGCCAATAGTTTTAGCAAATTGCTATATTTCAGTAATCAGTATTTTCTGCCAATCAGTGAAACTGAAAGGTGGTGTAATAATATCAATATGGCGATAGCTTATGGAGATTACAGACTGTATAGCATCTCTCTCTGTCTAGAGTAGCTTAACATTGTGCTGCAACTGATGGGAATTTAGGGATCGATAGAAACAGATTACTTGCCTAGTGTGAGATACAGGGATTACTTCAGATAAATCAGCAAATTCAACCCCGGAATTGTACGCGAAAGTGTCCACAAAACTAGGGTGATGTAAATTAAACCCAAACTCCATTGATACCAAGCAAGTGCAGAGATAATACCTGGTAAGTGTTCGTCTCGCAGACGAATGTCATTAAATCCTAATTTAACTAGGTTGTTGAGGCTAAAATCATAGTAGTTGAGCCAATTCCAACGGCGATCGCACAATAAGGGCATATATCGTTCTCGAAATGTCTGATTCCTTGGTATCACTGGCAAACGCCCAATTAATAATCGTAACTGGCGAAATGTGCCGTCTTCTGTGAAGTAAGAAACATTCATTAAATTGTGATAGCGCCCTTGTTGGTAAAGTCGGATCAATAAAGCCATTGGCACGGGGACAATAATTATAAAAAGACACCCTAATGTCAGCCAAGGTTGTGCAGCATTGCGAAAGATTGCTAGTAAGCTGAAGAATTCTAAAACGCTAAAACTCACTAATATGGAAATGGTTTCGTAAAGTGTGGGAATAATTGGTATGGGATGCAGCCGACGATAGCGATCTACCAGCCAAAACAATAAGCCGAAATAAGCGATCGCTAATCCTCCCACGCCAAAGACTAACCAAAAATTCGTCCCATAGCCACTCAATAACAGCAATACACTCAACGCTAACCAACTCCAAGCTAGCAGTAGCCACCCACCGATAGAAAGGGTTTCGCCAACAATTAAGCGATCGCTCAGTTGGGTATATTTTTCTAAATCGATGTCTGCTATGGTGAGTAACTCACTACTGTTACGGAAGGATTTTAGCAGACGACGCCGGGCGATCGCTTGGGCTTGAGGAGCAGAAAAACCTAATTTAATCAAACTTGCGACACTTGCACTATTAATATTTGTAGCCGTCAGACGACGGCCAAACTCTATTAATCGCAGTCGTTGTTTGGTATATTCCAGTTCATTAGCATCGGCAACTTGCTGTTGCTGACGGAAGTTTTGCCCCAAATTTCGCAAGATATTTTGATTACCTTGTAATGTTGGGATGCAGAACATCTTACCAATCTCACCAGGATTACCTAAAATTTTTGCTTGGTTGGAATTAAAAGTTAAACCAGATACACTTAAACAAGCTTCTGTACCAAACCTCGCATCGCTAAAATCTGCTTGGTTAAGAATATTCGCACCTTGCAGATTTACCAATTGGTTAAACTCTGCTTCTCGGAAGCTGACAGCTTGCTCAAAAGTCGCTTCTGTTAAAAAGAGAAACTGATTAAAATCTGCTTTAGTAAACTGGACTTGATTGGCAAAATCCACATCAGAAAAATCAGCATTTCCTTGCCACTGCACACTATTGAATTTAGCCAACTGTTTAAAATTTGCTTGGTTGAAGTTGGCAATTTTTTCAAAGATACTACCTTGAAAATCAGCGAATTCCTGAAATTTGATTTTTTTGAAATTAGCTTTTTCAAAAAAAATACTGCCCTGAAAATTGCTTGGTTGCTTGAAGATAGCACTGATAAAACTAATGGGACGAGCGAATCTGCTTTCAGTCCAATTAGTGGGTTGGAGAAAAGTTGCACCTTGGGCATCCACAGACTGAAGAAAAAATGTATTAGAGAACTTCACTTCCCCATTGAAGCGAGTTTGTACCAGTGTTAAGACACCACGAAAGACAGCGATTTCACTGGCGGGGGTTGACTCTGTTCCTAAGAGCGATCGACAATCTTTAGAGTTGGGTAAAGAAATTGCAAGTGACTCTAGACAAACAAAGCGCAAACTTTCTAGTTCTTTTTGTTCAGTTGCAGTGAAAATGGGAGCAATGGCTTTTGCATACAATGGTGTTCTTAAACCCAAATCGCTGCCCACAAAATCGCCCAAAACCAAAGTATAACTGAGGTCTAAACCCAGAGGTTTTGCACCTAGTTCTTTTCGCAGCAATTGGTAAAAAGCATCACGAAAGCTAGCGTTTTCTGGCCGCAAATCAATCACCATCTTCTGCAAATCTATAGTTAGATTGCCTTCGCGGAGTGTCGGGGTACGCAGTCGTTCTTGTAATAATTCTAGAGTTAAGGGTGTGCGTTCTGGTTGTGCTGCCCAAGCAGGTAGGGGGAGGAAGAGGAGAAGAGTTAAAACGCAAAGGAACGCAAAGTAAAGCGCAGAGGTACGCAGAGAAAACCCTCTGTGTACCTTTGCGTTTAACCTCTGCGTGCCTCTGCGTTTAAAAAATAAATTATGCAAATTGTTCGATCATTCATTGCTAATTAGCAGAACAATTTTACCTGCCACAGACCCACTTTCAATCAGTTGGTGTGCCTTAGCCGCTTCTTGCAAAGGAAATTTGTGGCTAACATGGATTTTTAACTTGCCCTCATCAATCCAAGTGGCAGATTGTTCGAGAATTTCTGCATGATGCTGGAGACTCTCTTCTAATCCTAGTAATGCTGGTGTCAACATTAATTCTAACCCAATGCGGAGATTGCGTAGTCTGGCAGTTTTCCAAATAGTATTGGCATCTGGTTCGAGAATCGTCACAATATCGCCATAGACTCGCACTGCGGGGAACGTTTTGTGAAAGGTTTCACCGCCTACGGTATCAAAAGCCAAGTCTACACCTTCGCCGCCAGTCCAATCTAATATCGCTTGCACAAAATCGGTTTGTTTGTAAAAAATTACATGATCGGCACCGAGTTCTTTGACGAAATTAGCTTTTTCCTCAGAACCCACTGTAGTGGAAACAGTAGCACCTTTGAGTTTCGCTAGTTGAATTGCTACATGACCGACACCACCAGCACCCGCATGAATCAAAACCCGTTCCCCAGGTGACAAGCGTCCCCGTTCATATAAAGCTTCCCAGGCGGTGATTAACACCAAAGGCGCTGCTGCTGCTTCGGCAAAGGAAATAGACGCAGGTTTACGTCCGACAAAGCGCTCATCCACAACGGTATATTCAGCGTAATTACCTTGGTGTGCGCCTAAGCCGCCATAGCAAAAATATACCTCATCGCCTGGGCGAAAACGCTGAACGCCAGCACCCACCGCCTCGACAATACCCGCACCATCACATCCTAAAATTGTCGGTGTGCGATCGGGGTAAAAAGTACCTCGACTACGAAGTTTAGTGTCAATGGGGTTAATGCCAGCCGCTACTAAACGCACTAAAAGTTCAGTATTCCCAACAGGAACAGCAGGGTTTGGTACATCCTGTATTTGCAGAACTTCGGGACTGCCTGCTGCTGTCATCAAGACTGCTTTCACAACTCTTTCCTCCTGCCTTTAGATGCACGTTCTTATGCAACTTTAGCGCAATAGGGTAGATAGAGAGCTATGTTTTAGGGAAAACTGCGATCGCACTCATTAATGCGATCGCTACTTACTTTAATAACAATACCGCTTGACTATTTGTTACAAATTTCGGTTATTTGACTGTACATATAGGAAGCCGATTTGATTCCTGAAAAAATCTAAGTACAAAATTTGAATTTGGAATTGCTGTAACATATAAAAAAAGACAGGCAAGATGCCTGTCCTACAAGTAATAATTTCGCCAAGAATTTAGAAATTCATCTCAGCAGCTTGAACTTTCTCAACCTGCTTCTTCTTCAGCACTAGCATAACTTGAGCCAACATTACAAGAGCGATAAACGCAATCATCCACTTGACTCTAGATGCGTCTTGCAATACGATTTCTGCATCTATTTGACCAAATCCACCAACATTCGGGTTGCTGGTCAAAGCATCACCTGACTTAACTGTTTGCCCTTCGGAAACAAGCAATTCTGGCCCTAAAGGAATCGTATCAACGACAACATCACCAGATTCAGGTTGAATGTTGACTAGATATTTGACGTTACCATCTTCATCTTCCTCTTTGGCAATCTTGGTAATTGTGCCAGTAGCGGAAGCGTTGTAAACAGTGTTGTTGCTCTTTTCGCCAGTGGGATAAACTTGTCCGCGTCCCCGATTACCACCTACGTGAACTGAATATTTACCGAAGTGGATGTTTTTGTCGGTTGCGGGGTTAGGAGAAAGAACTGGGAAGATGATTTCCTGATACTGTTCACCTGGTAAAGGGCCAACAATGACGACGTTTTCTTTATCTTCGCTGTAGGGTTGGAAGGCAGTGTCGCCAATTTCTTCTTTAAGTTCCTCGGAAATACGGTCTTCGGGAGCAATCTTAAAGCCTTCAGGTAGCATCAGTACAGCACCGACGTTCAAGCCAACCTTGGAACCATCAGCACCAACTTGCTGGGCGCTCAAATCGTAAGGAATTTTCACTACAGCTTTGAATACAGTGTCAGGTAGCACCGATTGAGGAACTTCCACAATTGTCGGCTTGGCCGCTAGGTGACAGTTGGCACAAACAATCCGCCCGGTTGGTTCGCGGGGGGTTTCGGGATAGGTTTGCTGTGCCCAAAATGGATAGGCCGCAGCTGATTGGGGAAGTGCTAAATCGCTGGTGAAGTAAAATGTCACAGTGGCGATCGCTATGAGCAATGTTTTTACAATCGCTCTAGCACTGCGAGTTAACCTCGCTGTTATGAAAACATTTCTCATCTCTAATAAGGGCGACGATTGAATTAGTCATTAGTCATCGGTCATTAGTCATTAGTCATTAAGCCCTGAACAAAGGACAAATGACTAAGGACAAAATTATTAACCCCACCAAGGTGCATCACCTGTGCGGAAGTCGGTTTCAGTCCAAGGGGTTAAAACGATTTTGTCGTCGTTGACGTTGGTGTGGGCTAAAGCCAGAGACAGAGGTGCTGGGCCCCGAACAACTTTACCAGTTTCGTCATACTGGGAACCGTGACAAGGACATTTGAATTTGTTCTCAGCAATGTTCCAGGGGACGACACAACCTAAGTGGGTGCAGATGGCGTTAATGCCGTAATCTTTGATCGCCTCTTTGCTATCTACCACAATATAGGTAGGATCTCCCTTTAGTCCTTGGACTAGGTTGCGATCGCCTGCATTCCGGTTTTCTAGAAATTTAGTGACACTAACATCGTTACCTAGCTCGTCTTTTGCCGTTACACCGCCACCAGCACCACCAGCAGCGGGAGGAATAAAGTACTTGACAACGGGATACAATGCACCCAGAGCCACTCCGGTGACAGTCCCAAAAGTGAGCAGATTCATGAACTGACGACGCCCCATATCGGGCACGTCTGCTGATTCAGAAAATTGAGCCATAATCTACGCGCTCTTTGTGTATTTTGTTAAGCATTTTGACAAAAGTACTAGTACTTGAGCAACTCTTGTCTAAGTCGAAATGCTAGCGCTCACAACGATGCCATAATTCTTTGTTCCAAGATATAAAAAGCATCTTTTCTGTTAGCATTACATTTCTTTATATCCTTATCATACTGGAGTCACGGAACTTAACATCATAACTAAATGTAAAATCTGATTGAGAAAAGCTATGACAGGACAGGAATTACGTCAGATATTGCTTGATAAGTGGGGATATTCTTATGATGTCCAGTTTCGACGGGCACAGGGAAAGATATTTTTGCAAGTAATGTGGAAATATCTAGAGCAAGCTTCTTTTCCCTTGAGTGAGGCGGAGTACCAAGAACATCTCGATAGCATTGCCAATTATCTTCATGCCTTGGGTGGGTCAACACAGGTACAAACTTTTATTGCCCAAACCCGCGATCGCCCCCGACTCGGCAAAGCTGTTAGCATCCCTCTAGATTTGGGTGAGCGTTCTTCAGAATGGATATTGTAATCGAGTTTTCTTATGCAACTGAAAAATCAAACACTTAGAGGTGTGATGTATCGGATGGTAGACGGGTTTATCCTGGAACTAGAACCTCAGCAATCCAGCAACAGCAGCCATTCAAGCCAGTTCTATCACCGCCTGCAAGGAACTCTACAATCTCATCGCTCAAATTCCCAACGAGGAGCAAGTTCTCGCCAATGCTCTGAAATATCTGGTGGATGATTTTGAACTGGAGGCGATCGCGAAGCGCTGCTGCGTTGGCGTCTCTGAAAGATAAGCCTCTTTGCAAAAAGAAGCGCAGATCGGAAATCTAACCCAAACTCAGGGAAGCGATAATTGATTTATTCTGGTTGCACCCTTGGGATTTCACAACAGCGATTGAAGAAGTCTTGCGATTGCTTAAACACTCAAACTGGTGTGATTATTCCGATCATTGGGGCACGTAAATTAACGCAGTATCAAGACAACTTAGCTTCCTGAGAAGTTTACCTCTCGCCAGCACATCTGCAACCCTTAGATGAAGTGAGTAAAATTGAATTGGGTTTTTCCCATAACTTTTTGCAGAATGATGCAATTCGCGATCGCCTTTTCGGTGGTATATTCAATACCATAGAAAATCATCGTATATAACCAATAGTCATAAAGAGTAACACATTCAGGCATTAATATAATCTGTCGTCAGAGAGTTTCGCACAGGCAACTAAAATCTGTAAAGTTAGATGCAGAAGGCATTAATGTAGAACTATGAGCGACAACACCATTACATCACGTTTGTACCCTACTCGTATTGACATCCCGGCTGAAGCGCGAGTGCAAATCGTGGTACTTCTCAACCAAACCTTAGCAGCGACTTTGGATCTAAAAACCCAAACAAAGCAAGCACACTGGAATGTTAAAGGTACTGATTTCTACCAGTTACACGAATTATTTGATGAACTGGCTGGTGAATTGGAAGAGTACGTCGATATGGTAGCTGAACGCGTCACAGCTTTAGGCGGATACGCTTTTGGAACAGCCCGCGCCGCAGCTAGTAATTCAATTTTGCCAGAATATCCCTTAGATATTTTGGATGGTAAAGACCACGTAACAGCCTTGTCAGATCGCTTTGGAATCTATGCCAAACATATTAGAGAAGCGATCGCTAAAACTGATGACTTAGGTGATGCTGATACAGCTGACCTTTACACCGAAATTTCCCGCACCATTGACAAACGACTCTGGTTCTTAGAAGCTCATCTACAAGTAGCAGAAATTAAGGCAGAGAATGGCAAAGCGGGTACTACTAAAACTCAAAAGACACCTGCTGCTGTCAAATAAGCACTTTTGATAAACACTAGATTTAGTAGTAATCTGTCAATTCAAAAATTGATAGGTAAATTGCTTGTAGAGACGGCGATTTATCGCGTCTCTCTAACCATCAAAATGAATTTGACAGACTAGTGGTGCGTCAAATTTAAAATAGTGCATTAGACGTAGGTTGGGTGGAGCAGAGCGCAACCCAACATCTATCAGGATGTTGGCTTTGGCAAAGCCTCCAACGCCACTTGCTACAACGCTCTTAACCCGCGCGCCAACCTACAATTTCTTTGCCCTATTTTATTTAACCTTGCCACGCTACTAGCAACTAATCTTGTTGTTCACAAATTGAAATTGCAGTACTTTAGTTTTCAAAGAGTGTATCCCATTCAATTGAAAACATCTGTTAAATCTCACAGTATCTTTTTAGTAAGTACGCCACTTTTAAGTGCGTACTTTTCATTTTATATGTATATAATTTACTATTTAAATAGTTACAAATTAGGTCTAATCAGTCAGAATTCTCAATCTAAATTCTTCTAAAAACAATTAACAACGAGGTAAGCTTATGTCTCAAAATACAATTACCCACTTAATTCACGATCGCAATGCCCGTGGTCACGCGAAAATGGGCTGGCTCGATAGTTATCACACATTTTCCTTCGGTAGTTTTTACGATCCCAACCGCATGGGATTTCGCTCTCTGCGCGTGATCAACGACGATCGCATCGCCCCTGGTGCTGGATTCCCTACCCACAGTCATCGTGATATGGAAATCCTCACTTATGTCTTAGAAGGTGCTGTAGAGCATAAAGACAGCTTGGGTACTGGTTCAGTAATTCGTCCCGGTGATGCCCAAATTATGAGCGCTGGAACTGGAATCAGCCACAGCGAATTTAATCCTTCACCAACTGAGCCACTACACTTACTACAAATCTGGATTCTCCCCGATCGAGAAGGAATAACGCCAAGATATGAACAAAAAGCTTTTCCTCTCGAAGAAAAGCGCGGTAAACTCCGCTTAATTGCCTCTAAAGATGGGCGCGATGGTGCTGTGACAATTCACCAAGATGTTGAGCTATACACATCTGTTTTAGAGTCGGGTGATGTTGTTAATTATCAAGTAAAAAGCGATCGCTACGCCTGGTTACAAATAGCGCGAGGCATAGTCAACTTAAATGGCGAAGAACTCAGAGCCGGCGATGGTGTACAAATCAACGGCGAAGAACAGCTAGAAATTAGCACCAATATCGGCGGCGAAATCTTGCTTTTCGATTTAGGCTAATATCTCTTTTCTCTGTAAAAGGCTCATCTAAATGAGCCTTTTACTCAGAATATAATGTGCTTTGGGGTGAATTATGGCGATCGCAATCTCCGACAACTAAGCCACAAGTCTAAAAAACTGCTGAACGAGTATCAAAGACTCTCGCACGAGTATTAAAGACTCGCTCACGAATATCAGAGACTCTCGCGCGAGTATTAAAGTCTCGCTCACGAATATCAGAGACTCTCGCGCGAGTATTAAAGTCTCTCGCATGAATATCAAAGACTCGCCAACGAGTATCAAAGACTCTCGCACGAGTAAAAAAGACTCGACGACGAGTATCAAAGACTCGTGGATGAGCAAAAAAGACTCGCCAACGAGTATCAAAGACTCTCGCACGAGTATTAAAGACTAGCCGACGAGTATCAAAGGCTCGTGGATGAGTCAGCTTAACTCAAAATAGACGGATCGCTTACAGAAATTCTTCAAAATAGACGACAGATGCCAACCTGGGAAGCCAGATTAAATTCTGACTTTCTTAATTACGAATTACGAATTAAATCTTGCACTCTCGCCACGATTTGTCTAACTTCCTCAGCATCAGGAGATTGGATACGCTGCAATATCTCCAAGGCTCGCTGCAAATAATCTAGTGCTTGATTGTAATCGCCCTGTTGTTCTGCTACACCCCCTAACCGCCACAAATTCCTTCCCTTGCCTTGGACATTGCCGATTTGTTCATTAAGAGCAAGGGATTGTTCAAAAAAGGCGACTGCTGCATTGATTTCTCCACTATCGGCTTTGAGTTTTCCCAAGTTGTGTAACGTCGCCGCCTTGCCTTTGACATCGCCAATTTGTTCTTTGATGGTAAGGGATTGTTCATAAAAAGCGATCGCTTGTTCTATTTCTCCTTTATTGGCTTTTAGTCTCCCCATTTCGTGCAACGTAGCCGCCTTGAGTAAGACATTGCCGATTTGTTCTGTAATATCAAGAGATTCTTGATAAAGGTCGATCGCTTCTTTTATTTCTCCTCTATTGCCTCTAAGATGTCCCAAGTTGTGCAACATCGCTGCCTGACCTCGGACATCGCCGATTTGTTTAGTGATGGTAAGAGATTGTTCAAAAAGGGCGATCGCTTCTTCTATTTCTCCTATATTGCCTCTGAGATGTGCCAAGTTGTTCAACGTCGCGGCCTTAAGTTGGACATCGCCGATTTGTTCACTGATGGCAAGAGATTGTTCATAAAGGGCGATCGCTTCTTCTATTTCTCCTATATTGGCTTTAACCTGTCCCAAGTTGTGCAACGTCTCTGCTTGACCTTGGACATCGCCGATTTGTTTAGTGATGGCAAGGGATTGTTCATAAAGGGCGATCGCTTCTTCTATTTCTCCTCTATCGGCTTTGAGCAGTCCCAAGCTGTTCAATGTCGTCGCCTTGAGTTGGACATCGCCGATTTGTTCTGTGATAGCAAGGGATTGTTCATAAAGGGCGATCGCATCTTCTATTTCTCCTCTATTGGCTTTGAGCAGTCCTAAATTATGAATAATTGCTGCTTTTACTGTTTTGTCTTCTGGTGGACACCTATCTAGGGCTTGTTGATAATGCTCTTGGGCTTTACTCACTTCACCTAGTTGTTGTTCACAGCGAGCTAATGCATGTAACACTAAGTAATCTTTAGCAATTTCTAGAGTAGATTCGCACAACTTAACAGCTTCTCGAAATCGGCTTTGATTTCTCCAGTTCCTTGCTAACCTCTCTGCGATTTCTACAGCAATCTTATCTACCTTGCCTTGCAACGCCAGCCGATGAATTTCTAAGCCTTTTTCCTCGGTTGTGGTTTCCGTATTCTCTCGCCAAAGACGATACAATACCTCAGCCGCTTGCTTATAGAAAACTTCCCCATATTGCGGTAACTGCACAGGTAAAATACGCGGCACTCGTAACGCTTCATCATGGCTCACTTCCAACAGTCCCAACGCCACCGCCCGACTAATATAATGTTCCAAATTCGGGATAGTCTCACAAACTGCGGCTAAAGCTTCCCTCGGAACTGGTAACTCAAACACCAAACCCCGTGACAACATCTCCCGCATGGTTGTATCCATCTGTTGCAACAACGCCTCTGCCAAAACTTGCTCTCGCAACTCCACCGGATCTGCTGCTAACCGATTTAAAATTGCCGCCACATCAACAGTTTGATTTTGCAGAATCTTATCCAACCATTCCAGCAAGCGGGGATTACCATCTGCTAACTTCTGCGCTTGTGATTTTAACGCCTCATCCACCTGAGATTTAGAATTAAAGGCAGTGAGGCGACTAAACTTTTTTTGCAAATCTGCGCCTTGCAGTGCATCCAACGGCTGTTTATAGAAATGCTGCAACTGGGTAAATTCAAAATCGTAACGACAGGTAATAATGATGCGGTGGGAAGTGGAATTTTCTCTAATTGCCCAAACTAAAGCTTTCATTACCTCTGCTGCTTCTGCTTGCAAGACATAAGTCCGATCGCGAGGTTCTAAATTCGCTTCAAAGTCATCTAGCACTAACAAAAACGGCTTCGCTTCTTCATGCAACTGCTGGAAAACTCGCCGCAGCCGAAACTTCAATTTTTCATCATAATTTTGTAGGCGTTTGCGTTGTTCGTCGTCATCCAACTTTTCAGTCAAGCGACTCACCAAACTACCTTCATCGATTCGCCCTACCCAGACAACACGCTCAAAATTCGGCAGTCTGTCACAAAGCCTAGCTGCTAAACTACTTTTACCCAAACCGCCCATTCCATGAATCAACACCCCAACTTCATCGGTTGATTGACTCAGCACCCGTAAACAATTTTGTAATTGCCGACGACGACCAACAAAACTCTCTCGCGTCGGGACTTTCACCTTACCAGCAGGATCTAAAAACTGGGTAGAAACAGAAAGCGGTGGTGCTGGTTTCCGTCCAGGTTTCCGCAAAGGCGTAACTAATGAACTCGGTAAATTACCTGCTGCATAAAGCCGCAATAAATGCCAATCCCGCGCTTTGTTCTTAATTAATGTTTGATAAGTACAAGCAACAGCCTCAATGATTTGCTTTCCGGCTGATAATTCCTCATATAATGCGGCTGCTGCGGCTGTTGCATCAGGATCTAAAACCTTTTGACCCCAACCCAAAACCGCTTTTGCACCAGATTTGAGCAATTCTTCAGCCATTGACGGCACAGAACCGCCATTGCCAGCTTGCCCAGTGCGACAACCAGAGACGAAAATGAGTTTAGGCAATCGAAATTGTAATTCTTGGGCAATATCCCCAGCACTGGCATAGAAAGCTTCACCTGTTGCCGTTTCTGTAATAAAGCGGGGTTGCCCATCTTGTAAAGTAGCATGACCCGTCAAGTGCAAAACATCAAAATAATTTCTGTCGTAACCATCGACTAAATAACCCAACTCCGACAAACAGCCGCTTTCTTCCACCGTCAGCGCTAAAGGTTGCCGCTTTGTCGCCTCCAAAATCCGTGCTTCCTCTCCCTCAAAATCCAGCACAGGTTTGACATCCAGGGGCGAAGTAGCCATAAACAAAACTTGCAGCGCCCGGTTTTCTGGTTCCCCGTCAATGGTCAATTTTTTTACCGTGCTATCCGACACCCAACGCACCGGGACAATAGCCGGGACACGCTGCACTAAAAAACCATTGCCATCGTGCAGCACTTCCCAAGGCAAATGGGCGAGCTTTTCTGTTGTAGCGATCGCTAACACAATCCCCTCACGCCGATACTTATCTAATAAGGTTTGCAGCCAGCGATCGCTCCCATCCAACCAGTTATACAACCGCCGCCCAGTTACCGTATAATCCTCTGGGAAAAACGAGACGTAATAATCTCTCTCAGCCAGCTTAATCAAGTCGGCGACTTCTGATAGAGGAAGCGATCGCCTTTCATACTGGTTTGGATTATCAACAAAGTAACGTAACTCTGCGTAATTCTCATCAACTGGCTTGAGGTCGAGGTGGAGGGTTTGCACGTTCTCAATCTTGAGACTTCAGTATTTACCCCAAGTCTACCACCCCCAATTCCGTCTCTACGATTCTAAAATTTGGCGAATCTCTTCTAGGGTTGCATCCTCTAAAAGGAGTCGCCTACCATTGCGCCCGACAATCAACACCTTTTCAATTCTTTTACCAGACTGTTTAGCTTTATACTCTTGATACCACTTGCGGATTTGTTCAGCAATAGCGATCGCAGCCCCAACAATACCAACGATGGTAGTAGTAGTCCGCGCAGACCGACTTTGCCTGTGTAAAATGAGACTGTTGGAAAACTATATCTAAATCACGGTTATACTTTCTCATAAAACCAACAAAACAACTGGGCGGCAATGTCCAAAAAGTTCTTAGTTTGGGAAAGATGTATCAGACTTTAATAATTATTAGAGGTGGCTGTAATGCCGACGATTCATTTTGTAGATGGTGAAAAAGGCGGGGTAGGAAAATCTCTGTTTACCAGGACAATGATTCAGTATTGCCTGGATAAGAAAATCCCGTTCGTACCAGTGGAGACAGATAGATCGAATCCAGATGTTGCAGGGGTATATAAGGAGATATGTAAATATGCCGTTTTTAGTGAAAATGAACGACAGTCAAATAAGGCAGATAGGATATTTGAGTGGGCAATAGAAAAGCCAGTAATTGTGAATTTAGCTGCACAATCCCATAGAGCAGTACAAGGGTGGATTGAATCTAACCAATTAATTGAACTAGGAAGTTCGCAGGGAGTGACGTTTTGCAAATGGTTTGTATCCACAGGAGGATATGACAGCATCAACCTATTTACTCAGTCAGTGAATACCTACGGTGATAAAATCCCCCATATTCTGGTGAAGAATTTAGGGCTGTGTGATGATTGGGAGCATCTAGAGTCAGACTCCAATTTTCAGAACATAGTCAATAAATATCAGATAAGAGTTATGGATTTTCCGAAGTTAGCATATAGAGAAAGAAACATAATTGACCAAAATCGCCTAACGTTTGCAGAAGCTAGAGAGTATAAAGAATTTGGGATAATTGGCAAACAGAGAGTGGTGAATTTTCTGAAGCTTGCTTATGGTGCTTTTGAGAAAGTAGGTATCTGGTATGAAAAACTTGAATAGTTTTGCCGTCAGCTTGTGTGAGTAGGTTTTTGATAAGCTAAAAAACATCTAATTTGCATAATCAAATTAAACATAACTCTTGTGGGGTGGGCATCTTGCCCGCCCAGCTTATGCAATTTAAATATGGAACAGCTTATCAGTGAAAAAGCAAGGGGGCAGGAAGGGGAACCACCCACAAGGGAAAAGGCTTTTACCTCCGAACCGCAGGGAGAAACTCTATCTTCCCCCTGTCTCTTGTGAATTTGACTACAATCCTTAAAAAGAGTAGTAAAAACCTAAATGTCTAAAAAGTCCGATTCTCAGTTCCAAAATCTCTTTAGTTCACCCAAATCAAGCAACTGGGACGAAAGATTAGCCCAAATAGCCTATCGCTTTAACCGCGAGTATCAACGTGAAACCTTTGAACTCCCAGAAGAAGTACAAGCGATGCCGATATTCCGCGAGTGGATTGCTGGGAGTTTCTCAGGGAGAATTGCTTCACCTTTCTGGGAAATTGCTAAACCTCAAAAAAACCAGCACTGTATAGATATTGGCTGTGGGATCAGCTTTTTAATTTATCCTTGGCGGGATTGGCAAGCATTTTTTCACGGGCAAGAAATCAGTAATGTGGCACGCGATACCCTTAATTCCCGTGGGCCGCAGTTGAATTCTAAGCTGTTCAAGGGTGTTGAGTTGGGAGCAGCCCATCAGTTAAACTACTCACCAGAGCAATTTGACATTGCGATCGCCACAGGATTTAGCTGTTATTTTCCACTCGAATATTGGGATGCTGTATTAGCAGAGGTTAAGCGGGTGTTAAAACCTGGTGGACATTTTGTATTTGACGTTCTCAATCCAGAACAGCCTTTAGCAGAAGATTGGGCAGTTCTAGAAACCTATTTGGGTGCTGAAGTGTTTTTAGAGCCTTTGGCTAAGTGGGAAAAAACCATTAAAGCGGCTGGTGCTAAAATAGTGACGCAGAAATCAGGGGAATTATTTGAGTTGTATAAGATCCGATTCTAAAAATCTTACAGCAGATTTCAAATTGGTGAGGTACACAAGCTAAGTCTATTAACCAAGTATAAAGCGTGTTTTACCCTTGAATTCTGTTAGCGCAGCGGGGCGTAGCCCATTCAGAATTCTGAATTTAGAATTCTGAATTCTGCTGTATTACTCAGGGATAAGTGGACTCATGGGATCTAAAGAAGTTGTAAAAACAAAATAGATTACCCCAGTTCCGAGAATCATCACAGCCAGACTGAACAGCAACACCCAGCGGTCTGTTGGTTCATAAGTATCTTCTTCGATATCACGACGGACAGCGAAATAGTGTGACGTTGAGAGCCAGACGGTGATTAAACCCACCAGCGAGAAGACTAAACCTAACTTCCAGCCGTTACCCGGACGGGGTACTAAAGGTACTTGGAAGGCACGCAAACGCACGATGACCACGCCAAAACCTAAAAGAGCGATCCCTGTCCGCATCCAAGCGAGGTAGGTACGCTCATTTGCCAAGTGATCTCGGATTCTGGACGGATTCAGTCGTCCTGGCTTTTTTTTCTCTTTATCTTCTTCTGTAGGTTTCAATTTTAACTGCATCAATAACACCCTTATCCCCAAAGCGGCTCTGATCAAAAAAATGCGAAGGTAGTAGGAAATTTCTTTCCAAATAACTCGCACAGAGCGCAATATTTGCGCTACTGAAATATGCTTATTGCGATTGTACATTTTTTTCAAAATTTATTTTAATGCAGATATCGAAAGAAAACAAGCCTGACCGAATTATTCGGAATTCGTAATTGATGGTACAGACAATCTGTCAGCAATCAGAGGTCATAAAAAAAACAGCCAAGATTCAGAGAGATTTTTCACCAGTGCATGTCCTGTTCTTTCTCTGAAATTGGCTGTTACCCTGTTGAAATTGAGAACAATCTATAAACAGTTATCAGTCTAAATCCCTTACTATACGCCTAGTAACTGTTTAGTGTTCAATGATTTAAGACTTCATGGTAGGTGCATTGGGAACGCGTGTATCTATTAGAGCTTGTGACACATTCGGGATAAACCAGTTAATCTCGTTAGCTTTGACAATTTGAGCATTAGGAATATTGATTTCAATTGCAGCATTATCTGGATTAGTCTTAATCGCTAACTTACTGCCATCAGGTATCTTAATCGCTACTGCCTCTGTAAATTCCTGAGCTTGTCCGTCTGCGGTTAAACCTGAAATTGTGACATCATTTGGGAGATAGAAACCATCACAATCCCAGTTATTTTTAGTGGACTGACCATCAGCGAGAAAATATAGACCGTTGTCGTACACGGCATCTTCATTCTCTTCGCCGTTTGTGGTTTTACCATATACTGCTACAGTATTACCTGTTTTGTTTTCACATTGACCCCAGTTGATTCCCGTCTCTAAAGCATATTTTTGGAATGCTAAATCATCAATTTTCTGCTGAATTTCTTCCGGGGTGACACCTTCTACTTGAGTTTGGGCTTCTTTTGCCTGAGTCAACTCATTAATTGCTTTCGTGACTTCAATGTAATCAGGGTTTTTGCTAAATTTTGGTCTATCAGCAAAAGAAGGTTGAGCAAAGGCGAGATTGGCGATAATTATTAAGAGAATTAGCAGAGATTTCCAGATTTTCATGTTTTGATTCCTGTTGATGGCTAAGATATTTTGCAGCTTGAGATTTATTTATACACTTAACTTTTCTTGTTCTTCACTCGATTGTTGAGTATTGAAACCTAAAAGTAATGAGAATATATAACTAGAAATTACAGATAAAAGAGTCCAAGTAACATTTTCGGTGACAATAAACACGCCCAAACCAATCAAGATACAAGGTACAAAAGTGTTGCCATTTTCAGTTAAAAAGTTGGCGATCGCAGGCAAGTAGGTTAACTTGTAAGCGGTATAACACCATACACCCACTAGGGTGAAAAATACACTTAGGATCACCAGCAGACTATCTAATTCTGAGTTGGCAAACAGAGGCACGTAGATGCTGATATTATCACTGCCATTAGCAAAGGCGATCGCAGCTACATTGCAAGTTTGTGGAGAGAGAAAATTTTTAATTATAGAGGGACAAGACGGCTCAGTTTCTTCAGCTTCCTCTTGTGAATCCTCTTCGCGTTTTAGTAAACTGCTCACACCAATGATTATTGGCATTAAGCCAAGTAGTCTAATCCAGTCCTGCGGTATGATCATTCCACCGAAGAAACCGGGAAGGCTAGCAACGATCAATGCTGCAAAACCGAGATACTGACCAGCCAGGATATGACGACTACGGAACGTTTTACTTATTTGTGAAAAAAGCAACGTCAGAATGACAATATCATCAATGTTGGTGGCAGTGAATGCGGTAATCCCTGTGGTAATTGCAGTTACTAAATCGCTCATTTTTGGAAGTCCTTATTTTGATGCTTGGGCATTGGGCAATTCAATTTTGAATTTTGGATTGAGGATTTTGGATTAAATTTCAATCTAAAATCTAAAATTCTTACTCCTCTGCTCTCTACTTGGCCGTTTGAGTCCGTGCCGAAGCCTTGATTTATACTTTAGTCAAACTAACCGATAGAATCAAATGCTTTTATTTGTCAAAATGATAAATGAAAGTGATTAAAATTTTGACACCAAGTTGTAGGGATACCATAAAATGGCAGGAATGACGCTTGAGCAGCTAAAAATCTTTCTGGCTGTGGCGCAGCATTTACACTTTACTCGTGCAGCCGAGGAGCTTTATATTACACAACCTGCCGTCAGTGCAGCGATCCACAACTTAGAGCAAGAATACGGTGTGAAACTATTCCATCGGATTGGTCGCCACATCGAGATTGCTGAGGCGGGTAAATTACTGCAAGTGGAAGCGCAGAAAATTCTCGATCAAGTTTCCTTGACTGAAAGGGGATTGCGAGAATTGAACAATCTGCAACGGGGTGAATTGAAGTTAGGGTCGAGTCTGACAATTGGCAACTACTGGCTACCAAGTAAAATTAGTGAGTTTAAGAACCAATATCCTGGTATCCAGATTGACTGCACCCTTGCCAATGCCGAAACGATTTGTGTCGGTACAGCGATGGGACAGTTTGATTTAGGCTTGGTAGAAGGAGATGTGAAGCCAGCGCTTCAGAATACTCTGGAGTACGAAATAGTGGGGAGCGATCGCTTGCAAATTGTGGTTGGTCAAAAACACCCTTGGTTTGAGTGGGGAGAAGTTGATTTAAGCCAACTAACTCAAACTCCTTGGGTGATGCGGGTGCGGGAATCGGGAACCCAGCAAAGGTTTGAGGAAGCGTTGCAAAATTGGGGGATTAACCTCAGTGAACTGAACGTAATTTTAGTATTCACCAGTGGCGAGATGGCAAAAGCTGCAATTGAAAATGGCGTCGGTGCAACTGGAATTTCTGAGTTGATGGTAAAAAAAGAAATTCAGTTGGGAACTCTACGGGCAATTCGAGTTATTGATAATAGAGAAGGCAACGGTGCGATCGCAGAAATAGTCCGACCTTTTTTCAAACTCAAGCATCGTCAGCGTTTTCAAACTGCTCTTTCTAAAGTCTTTGAACAAATGTTGATATCGTCTATGTCAGATGGCTCATATCAGCATTTATCAAAATCAGTTATTTAACGTTTTACAGCTATTTTCACGTAAATAACCACGCGGTAGAGGTACAGCCAGGAAACGGTCGGTTAGAAACCGCGTCTATACAAACAAAACCCACCTCCGTGGGTTTCAAATCCTTAATTTGATCTTAGTCCGCGGAGGCGGACTTTGCCTGTGTAGCAGCGAATTTTATTCGCCAGGTCTTAAGTTGACACCTATGAGCATTTCTGTGCCCTTACGACAGATGTAGTTCAAATACAGAAAAACGGCTACGGGCGGGCGAGACGCCCACCCCACAAGAGTTAATTGGATATTTTTTTATTTGGAAGTCCCTTAAGTCTAGGCTAATTCTCCCAAGCAAGAGTACGTTTCACTGCCTTTTGCCAAGTAGCAAAGTTCGACAAAGGAAAATCGCTTTTTGGCTCAAATACATACTCAATCTGCCGTTGTCTCACCAGTTCTTCATAGCTCTCCCAAAATCCTATAGCTAAACCTGCTGCAAATGCTGCACCCTGAACAGTTGTGTCACGCATAATCGGACGTTCGACTGGAATGCCTAACACATCAGCCTGAAACTGCATCAGAAAATTATTCTCGCAAGCACCGCCATCTACAGTTAATCGCCCAACTGGAGTACTGCTAGATGCATTTATCGCTTGCACCACCTCCAGAACTTGATAGGCGATCGCTTCCAGCACGGCGCGAACTAGATGCTCTGGTTGTACGCTGGCGGTAATCCCGAAAAAGGCTCCCCTCGCGCTCATATCCCAGTAGGGCGCACCCAATCCACTAAATGCAGGCACAAAATATACTCCGCCATTATCTTTTACCTGATTTGCCATTGCTTCAGTTTCAGCAGCAGTTTTAATTAGCTTGAGGCGATCGCGCAACCATTGAATACAAGCTCCACTAGTAAACATACTGCCTTCTAGAGCATAGCCTACATCTAAATCTCCGCTTGGCTTTCTTTGTGTCCAGGCAATGGTAGAAATAAGTTGATGGTGGGATCGCACAATCTCGTCACCTGTATGAGCAACTAAAAAGCTACCAGTACCGTAAGTACATTTCATCAAACCGGGGCGATCGCAGCCATGACCAAATAGAGCAGCTTGCTGATCTCCCAAGATGGCAGTAATGGGAATTTCAGCGCCCAACAAGGTAGTATCAGTGACTCCAAATACTCCTAAACTGGGCTGAATCTGGGGCAAAATATGAACTGGAATTTGAAACAGATCCAATAAAACCTCATCCCAATCACAGGTTTTGAGATTCATTAGCATTGTACGGCTGGCGTTGCTGTGGTCAGTCGCATGGACTTTCCCACCTGTGAGGTTCCACAACACCCAGGTATCAATAGTGCCGGCTAAGACATTGTTCAGGTCAACATCGGTAAACTTGTCTAAGAGCCATCTGAGCTTGGTAGCAGAAAAATAAGCATCAATGATTAATCCGGTGCGATCGTAAATTTCTTCAGCGTAGCCTTGCTCTTGTAACTGGTGGCAAAGTGGAGCAGTGCGGCGATCTTGCCAGACGATCGCTCTATGGAGTGGTTTACCAGTAGTTTTGTCCCAAATCAAACAGGTTTCGCGCTGTACAGTTAGTCCCAAAGCTGCGATCGCTGATGGAGCAATTTGAGCATTCTCAATTGCAGTTTGCATTACCCAACAAGTATCCTGCCAGATTTGTTGTGGGTCATGTTCTAACCATCCAGGCTGGGGATAATGCTGAGTTAGTTCTTTGTATGCCTGCCCAACAATCTTGCCGTCTGCGTTAAATACAAAGGCGCGGTTGCCTGTCGTACCTAAGTCCAGTGCTAAGATGTAGCCCGATGATGGAGTTGTGTTGCCAAGTGTGTACATAGCCGCTTTGAATGCTGCGTAGGCGTAGCCCGTCATAGGCAATGCGTTCAATCAGATATACATTATTTTGGGTACATTTTGAATTCCTTATTTGCATCGCATTCCGCTTACAATACTGCGTAGGTTTTGCATTTTTAACTCGGAATTGGGTTTTGAGAAAAGGTTAAAGGTTTTTTCTTTCCCCTTTTCCCCGCCCCTTATCCCCAGAGGGGGCCCCACCTTCCCCTTTTCCCCAAAACCCGACAAGTATTGATTCCGCTTACATTGCGTCCCTGTATATTTTATCGAGTAAGGCAGTTATCGAACTCCAAGAAATAAATTATCCAATATTGTGGGGTGGGCAACATGAGCGCCTTATGGACTGGGCGGGCAAGATGCCCACCCCACAAGAGTTAATTGGATATTTTTTGGAAGTTCCTTATTTGTTAATGCCCCTATCCCCTTCAACGAATGCCATCATTATCAATAGCGCTATAACTGTCGCTGGGGAAAAGCCCCAACCAAGGGTCAGAACTAGGAGTTAAAAATAGTTGGGCATATACTTTATCATTGAGCGCTTCCACACTCCTTGTTTGCCTACCTTGTATAAACCATTGATGAATTTGGCTGTGCAGCATATATTCATTTCTGACTGTATCTAAAGCCATTGTGGCTTCAAATTTTTTGACTATTATCGGCAAGTTATCTTCCTGAGTCTTGGCAGACTGAGACTTTTTAGCTCTAATTAGAGAAATGCTGTTCTGATCTAGCTTGACATCAGCGGCATAGAGTTGAGCGATTTTTTCCCACACTTTCTGATCGGTTATTTCCGCTAAGGCATTTTGATTCCGTTCAGCATCAGACTGTAAAGCAGTCAGCATTGGTGTTTCAACTCTCATTTTAGAAACTGCTAGAGAGCTTGCTATTGCTGCTGTCGGTGGTTGACTGGAATTTTTCGGAATTTCCACCAACTTAGGGGGAGACTGGATACCCAGGCGAGATAAATCTGCAACCCATTGAGCTTGGATTGAGTTCAGGCGATCGCTATGGTATTTTCTTAAAAAAGACTCGCGATCGCTTGGTGTAAGTTTACTGTAACTTTTTACTGCTACTTCAGCCTGCTGTAGCTGGCGCAAAAATTCTTTGGGACTATATAACCCTGGAATTGCATCGATTGGGCGACCTGATGCATCTAATATGTAATGAATGCTATTGCCTGTAATCGTTCGCTCTAACTTGCGTCCGTCGCCAAAATCAATAGTTACCTTGGGTACAGGACGTACTGATTGCCAGTGCAAAATGAAGCGGTCTTGAAGCAGTTTAGAAATTTCAACATTCGGATACAGTGCGACTCTAAAGAACCTACTATTCGCACAACTCAAATCTTGATCCAGCTTGCCCAATAACCGTAGAGATAAAATGGGTTTACCACTAGTTTTAGCAGCAGCTTTGGCTTGTTCTATATCAGTGTACCAGTACAGACGAGAGGCGTAACAGTCTCGTTGCTGGCAGAGTTCATCTAAGGCTACACGGAGTACAGAGGAAGGTAGAACTGTACCTGAAGAATCGCTATTTAACGTATTGGCATGAGATTTGAGAAATACTTGTAATCCTGTTGGGCCTTGTTTCCGAAGTACAGAAACTTCTTGAGATAGCTTGGAGATTTCATCTACAGGAGTTTGAGCATCAGCTGTCTGCAAAAAACTGAAGCTGATTAACATGAGTGCAAAAGGATATTCGAAGGTTCTAAATTTCATATATTTTCAGAATTTACTAATATTTGATATGTGTGCTAATGGTTTTTATGAATCACTTTCAAGACCTTTATTAAAACCTTGTAAACTACAAATTCTGCAAATTATATTTTTTGGAACTTGTAATTTTTTATAGTGTATCTGTACTATAACAGTCCTAAATCATTCATGGCAATTAGAGAGAGATAGAATTTTTACTGAGCCACAACTACTGCAACTCAAGGCTTGAAAGATGGATTCAGGAACAACACATCAAAGTATCGTGTTAATAACGACCAAAAACTAGTACAACACGGCGTAAATAAACCACCTATTCAAAATCAATGAAATGCTTACGCTGTATTAATCTTGAATTTTGAATTTTGAATTTTGAATTCCGCCTTGCGGTACTAGCCTCAAAGTGCTACCAATACGTGGGATGCTGGTTGATGATTAGTGAGTTTTACCAATGTCTGTTGTTTCTAGTATCACTGTTACTGTTCCCGCCACAACTGCTAATTTGGGGCCTGGTTTTGATTGCATCGGTGTAGCTTTAAAGCTATACAACCAATTCAAGTTCACTCGTTTAGAAGAGGGTGGGCTAACTATTCATGTTACTGGTACGGAAGCTGAACGAGTCCAAACTGATGAAAATAATCTCCTCTACCAAGCATTTGTCAAGTTCTATCAACATATAGAGCAAACACCGCCCACTGTAAAAATAGAGATTAAGTTAGGTGTTCCGTTAGCAAGGGGTTTGGGTAGTTCAGCCACAGCAATTGTTGCTGGGTTGGTTGCTGCTAATCAACTTGAGGGTACACCGATCAGTCAGTCACAGGTAATGGAATTAGCGATCGCAATGGAAGGACATCCTGATAATGTAGTTCCAGCTTTGTTGGGAGGATGTCGTCTCGCTGCTACCAGTGGCACAGCTTGGGAAATTTGTGATGTTCCCTGGCATAAAGATGTTGTCGCAGTTGTGGCTATTCCTGATTTTGAACTTTCCACTTCCGAGGCGCGGGGTGTTCTCCCAACAGAAGTAAGTCGTGCTGATGCGATTTTCAATACGGCACATTTGGGATTATTGTTGCGCGGTCTGGAAACTGGTAACGGACAATGGTTAAAGACTGCTCTACAAGATAGATTGCATCAACCATATCGTAAAGCTTTGATTCCTGGTTATGATGCTCTCAACATTGCAGCTGTTAGCGCTGGTGCTTATGGTATGGTGATTAGTGGTGCGGGGCCAACACTGTTAGCTTTGGCAGATAAGTTACACTCAGAGGCAGTGGAGGCGGCGATGTTAGCTGCTTGGCAAGAAGAAGGAATTACAGCCGAGGTGCGATCGCTTTCTCTTGATACCCAAGGCGCAAAAATCTTTTAAAAAATTCAGATGACTATTTTACTCAGCACTTAAAAGTCGATTTATGGAGCAAATTCAGGCTGAAATGGCGGCGCTTAACTCCCAAATACAGATTCTTTTAGAAGAACGTGCCGCACTCACTATTAATAATGTCATCTCTGGCGAGAATGATTCACCACAGGCATTGGTGGAAGCATACCGCCGTCAAGCCAGAGAAAATGCCCAATTATCAGTTGAAATCCAAGGCATCGATGCAGCGATCGCCGCCTTGGAAGGCAAGATCAAACAAAAACAAGGTAAGTTAGTGCGATCGCAAGGTGAATCAAAGCAACTTATCCTCCAGCAGCAGCTAGAGGAAGCCAAAGAAATTGCTCAGATTCATGCTGAACGCATTAATCAACTAGCGGGAGAACTGGCCGCAGAAGTCCGTTTTCTTAAAGCTTGTGCCAATCAACTTAGTCCAATGTATTGGCAGATTTATTACAAGCCCTTCATTACTGGGTTCAAAACAATCTCCGTCCCCTATGTCCGCTCAGATGGGGAAGTGTGGACAATTGTCAACCGGATAGTGTGAAGGATAGCCCTTTCAAGGTGATTCGTAAAATCTCTGTTTTTCTCTCTGCGCTCTCTGTGCCTCTGCGGTTTAAAAGTAATTTATTTAACCACAGAGACGAACAGCTCTGACAATTGGGCTTAACCATGAAATATGACGGAATTGTAACGGTGGCTTTAGCTGCCGTTTTTTGTTGACGTTGCAAAAGTTTACATTTAGAATAGAAAACGGCAAAATACGATAAGTATTTATTCTTATTTATCCTGAAAAACTGACATTTGACGAGTATATATTCCTATCGACATCAAAAATTTAATCTTTGAAAGCTCAACAATGTTTACAAAAGTCAAAATCCCTTAATATAATGTAACTAAAAGCGAGAAGTCAAATTGATTGTCAGAAGTGATGAATGCTATTGAATTTCCCTGGCTAACAGCCATAATCCTCTTACCCTTGGTGGCAGCCTTAGCCATCCCCCTAATCCCAGACAAAGAAGGTAGAACTGTGCGGTGGTATGGCTTGGGAGTTGCTTTTGCCGACTTTGCACTGATGATTTATGCTTTTTGGTATAAGTACGACTTTCAGAGTTCAACACTGCAACTTGTAGAAAACTATCCCTGGATACCGCAGTTAGGTTTGCATTGGGCTGTGGGGGTTGATGGTTTATCGATGCCCTTGCTACTTCTGACAGGCTTAATAAATACCCTCGCAATCTTCGCGGCTTGGAAAGTTACCACCAAGCCGCGATTATTTTATGGTTTGATGTTAGCGATGTACAGCGCCCAGCTTGGCGTATTTGTCGCCCAAGATTTGCTGTTGTTTTTCCTAATGTGGGAAATCGAGTTAGTGCCGGTTTACCTGCTGATTTCCATTTGGGGAGGACAAAACCGCCGTTATGCCGCTACCAAATTCATCCTTTACACTGCCGCCGCATCAATATTTATCTTGATTGCTGGTTTCGCAATGGCATTCTCTGGAGATACCGTCACATTCGATATGGCAACTCTGGGAATGAAGGAATATCCCAAAACCTTGGAATTATTAGTTTATGCCGGTTTCTTGATTGCCTTCGGCGTAAAATTACCAATTTTCCCTTTACACACTTGGCTACCTGATGCCCACGGTGAAGCATCAGCACCCGGTTCAATGATTTTGGCTGGTGTGTTGTTAAAAATGGGTGGTTATGCCCTCATCCGCTTCAATGTGGAAATGTTGCCCAATGCCCATGTGACTTTTGCGCCAGTGTTAGCAATTTTGGGTGTAGTGAACATTGTCTACGGTGCTTGCTGTGCCTTTGCCCAAACCAATCTCAAACGCCGCTTGGCTTACTCTTCAATAGCCCACATGGGGTTTGTGCTGATTGGCATTGCCTCCTACACAGAGTTAGGTATTAGCGGTGCAGTGCTACAGATGGTTTCTCACGGCTTGATTGCTGCTAGCTTATTCTTCCTCTCTGGCGTGACTTACGATCGCACTCACACCTTGATGATGGATAAAATGGGCGGTATGGCCAAGGTAATGCCCAAAACCTTTGCTTTGTTTACCATTGGTTCAATGGCTTCTCTTGCCTTACCTGGAATGAGTGGTTTTGTGGGCGAGTTGATGGTATTTCTCGGTATCGCCACCAGTGATGTTTACAGTTCCAGCTTCAAAATTGTAGTTGTACTGCTGTCAGCCGTTGGCGTAATTTTGACACCAATTTATTTACTGTCGATGCTGCGTCAAGTGTTCTACGGTGAGCAAAATGAAGAGTTGCACTTGGATGCTGTAATATCTGATGTCAAACCCCGCGAAATATTTATTACCGCTTGTTTGTTGCTACCAATTATCGGAATTGGTTTCTATCCCAAATTAGCAACGCAGACTTATGATGTAAAGGCAGTAGAATTAGCTACCCATGCTCGTCAAGTTCTACCAGTAGTTGCTCATCAACAACCATCAAGTCTGTACTCGCGGATTTTCTCTGCACCAACATTGGCTAATTCTCAAGTTGAAACTTCAATTAATATTTCTGAGTAAATTAACTTCCCATTAAGGGGCTGCAAGTAAATTCTAAATATTCAGGGGAATAAAGGGGTGGTTTCATAACCACCCCTAAAATTTTGGAATTTATCGAGTTGAAATAGAGTTTTAAGTCAATACAGTTCAGATAAATCCAAAACACTTGTAGAGACAACGATCGCGTCTCGAAAACTCAAAATTATTGGCAGTAGCCATTAACCCAAGCGTATTGATTGTTAAGTAGGAGCAATTCATGTACACGCATTTACAAAGCGCATTTCGCCACGATATTGCCCCTACCTATCTGGTTAAAAATTATTCAAACTTGAGAGTTCCGTTAATATTAGCAATGTGTTCATTAAGGTCAATGTATGTTCCTAGAAGTGTCTCTCCATCGGCTCTCTCGCATTCAGCACGGAGTCTGCTAGCACCAGCTAAACCAATATTGTCGCAGGTCAGAGCAAATTTATCTCCATCCCAGTCTAATGTTCCATCAAGATTAGCGATATATGGATTTAAGTCGATGGAAGTTGTAGAAAGATTATATCCATCGGCTTGTTCGCAAGTAGCGGTTAGGGTTGAGCCATTAACACTAATATCTTTACAAGTTTGAGAAAATTGACCAGTTGCCCAAGCGTTACTGATAGCTAAATTAAAACTCAGAAAAATAGCACACAAAAAAGTTACAAAAATTTTCAGCATTAGTCATTCCTCTGTTCTAAAGTAGATAGTTGGTTAAACTAACCAAGAGGAAATTTTATCCTGTTGTATTTTTCTCTATTGAAAATTAATAGTTTTTAACTATACCTGATAGTCTACGAGACAATACGCAAATGTAAGCAACTCTTGGAGACGCTACGCGAATACTGACGCACACTACCAACTCATCTATTAACAATTTGTTGGCTTTTGGCAACTCCATATTCGAGTTCGGCAACAGTCATAGAGGAGATACCCACATCAGAAATGCTAAAAGTTTAGAATTTATCCAGTATTTTTTGGTTTTTTTGCTTTATCAGGTAAATGCAGATGTTCATATCAAGGAGGTATCGTATTTAAAAACTTTCTCTAGTGTCAATAACTGGCTGATCTCTAGAATTCATGAAGTCATCGGAGAAATTGTCTAGACTATCAATGATGGATTCCCAAGGGTTTTCTTTGGCAATCAGGATAATGGCGTTACCAATTTTTTTGATGTAAACTTCAGTCCCAGCAAGTTGAAAGTCTTCGGGTAAAATAACCATTTGATGAATACCATCAGTAGTCAGTTTGACAGTATTCATGATGTTTTATCTCCTTCTTACGAAAATTAAAATCACGCTAATTAGATAATCATAATTATTTGAAATCCTAAAATTATCGTCCATAATTTAACGCTTAACTAAAGATAAATCTGGTGTTAGCCTTTGCAAAACTTGCTTCAATACCAGCACTGTCCAATCTATATCAGCTTCAGTAGTATCACGCCCCAATGTGATACGAATTCCACCCAAAGCCGCTTTTTCTGAATAGCCCATTGCTAACAATATCGGGCTGGGGCTAAGTTTACCACTGTGACAAGCAGCACCAGCACTGATACCAATGCCAGCAAGGTTTAGCTGTCGTACCAAGGTTTTACCGCTGAGTTTTTTGCCATCAGCGTTTTCTAGGCACATACTGACATGGTGAGGTAAACGATCGCAGCTATCCCCTGTAGGAATTAAACCAGGAATCTCAGCTAATTGGGCAAAGGCGCGATCGCGTAACTCAATTAAACGTGGTGTTTCTATAGCTAGTTCTTGCGCTGCTAATTCTGCTGCGACACCAAATCCGGCAATTATCGGTACTGCTTGCGTACCAGAACGCAGTCCCATTTCTTGTCCACCACCAGCTATTAAAGGCATTAACTCCACACCAGGGCGCACATACAGCGCCCCTGCACCTTGGGGGCCATATATTTTATGACTAGAAAGGCTAAGTAAATCTACAGGCAGTTGTTGCACATCTATGGGTAAACGTCCCGCAGCTTGCACTGCATCTGTATGGAATAAAGCACCGTGCGATCGCACAATCTTACCCAGTTCTGCGATCGGTTGGACAGTCCCAACTTCACTTTGACCGTAAATTATAGAAACTAAAACTGTGTTATGTCGCAACGCCGCCTTTAAATCTAAGGGATTAACTCTACCTTTCATATCTACAGACAGGCGTGTAACTTCCCAACCCCACGTTTCTAAAAATCGTGCTGTTTCAGAAATTGCGGAATGCTCAACGCTGGAGATAATTAGATGTTGAGGAACAGCATACAACCGAGCCACACCCATAATTGCTAAATTATCTGCCTCAGTACCACCAGAGGTAAAAACGATGGATTCAGGGGTAACAGCGTTAATTAAACCAGCAACTTGGACTCTGGCTTGTTCTACAACCATTGCTGCCCGTTGTCCCCACTCATGTAAGCTGGAGGGATTGCCCCACTGTTGAGTGAAGATTGTTTGCATAACTGCGATCGCTTCTTTTCGAGTGGGTGTAGTGGCGCTGTAATCTAAATAAATTTGCATATAACCGAATAATGGTGAGAACACAGGTTAGCAGTAGGCTGCTGTTCTTGTCAGCATATACAGTTTTAGTGGACAAATCCTGAAAAAATCTCTGTAATTCCGGTAGGTTTGCCCATTTAAAAAACTATCCGAAGGATTAATGCGCTGTAAAGCTTATGCAGCTTAATTTAGATATGATTATTTTCATTAGGGGTGTAGGGGCGAATGGCACTAAGGTTTCTGCAAATCCATAATTCATAAGGCTTTTGAGTGTGGGGGGTGTGGGGAGAGAGGGGAGCGCGTCTGGTTTACAAGAAAGCATAAATTCTGTTTCCTCCCTCTCCTCCCACACCTCCCACACCTCCCCCAGACAAAGGTTTCACGTTTTCTTAGTGCCATTCGGTGTAGGGGCTTGGTGCGTTGGACGAGGTTTCAATCCTTACAAGAAAGACTTAAGCCTTTCTTATACATTAAGTAATATTAGCTGCAAAGGTTTAAATTTTCACAGCCTTAAGCGTCGTAGGAGCGATCGCTTTTGCTTGTTGTCTGAGATAATACCTCTTGCATAAATCAAAAATAAGAACCTCAAAAAGATAAAGTGTTGCTTTGTCTCCCCTCCCCAAAGCATCGGCTACGGTGTACATACAAATCAAAAAAGCTTAATTTCCAATTGTTCTGTTATTTATGAAACTTGACAATATTATATTTATTCAATAGGAGTAAATTTTCATGATTAATCTTCCTAAATTAAGTAAAATTGACTTTTTAGTTTTAATTTCTGTTGTCATAATTGGTTTGATGCATTTACCTTTTCCATTTTCAGGAGATCAAGCACTATTTACAACAGGTGCTTTAGAGATGCAACAAGGAAAGGTACTATATCGAGATTTTTGGGATTTAAAGCAACCTGGAATTTATTACTTTTATTTTTTAGCAGGAACTTTATTTGGGTTTAATGAGATTGGCATCCATATCTTTGAACTTATTTATATGGTGCTTTTCTCTATCATATTGCAACTGACTCTAAAAACCTATTTTCGGCATCAGATAATAGCAAGCATAGTACCTTTGTTAACGGTTGGTGTTTACTATATTTCTTCATCTCATCGGCAATTTACCCAAGTAGAAGGACTAGTTGGGTTTCCTTTATTCTTATGTCTTTGGCTAACTTACGAATCTTTTAGTCATGAAGGAGAAAAAAGATTTATTAAACTTTTAATATCTGGTTTTATGTGTGGGATTGTCCTGATATTTAAATTAATATTTTTGCCAATCTTACTTTGCTTTTGGCTAACTATCTTACTGCATTCTATATTGATAAAACATCAAAACTTCCAAAAAATATTTATTGAGATTTTCTTGCCAATTTCTATCGGAGTTATCTTACCTCTTCTGGTCGTTTTCAGCTACTTTGCCGAGGTTAATAGTTTATCAATTGTATATAAGACATTTTTTGTATATCCTGGTCAAGTGGTTGCTAATGGCAAATTTAATATATCTAAGTTACTTTTTGGAACAGCATGGTTTTTAAAGAACTTTATCACTTTAGTTTTAATAGCTACTGTTGCAGTCAATGTATCTTTGCGTAAAGATAGGAATTTATTGACTTTGCTACTTGTTGTTTGGTTTGTTTTCGGGCTGATTGTTATTGTTTTACAAACTAGATCACTCTGGAGCTACCATTATTTACTATTATTTGTACCTACAGGTATTTTAGCAACGAAAGGATTAGATATATTATGGCAGCCTTTAAAACAATTAAGTTCACCATTAATTAAGATTCTGGTGTCATTTTTGTTTTTATTACCTTTATTATTAAATTTTCAATTCAAGACTGTTGCTTTAGTGAAGAATAATTTTGCTTTGACTGAAGATACACGATTAAAATATCAGACTGTATTTAGAGAAGACTATACATCGCTGCGTTCCGAAGTTGATTTTCTTTCTCAACCAGGAAATTTACCTGGTAAGATTTTTGTTGCTGGCGACCCGTCTATTTACTACTTATCTGGTCGTACTCAAGCAACATCCCTAAATGCGTGGTCACTTGAGTTTTTTCTGCCTGAGCAATGGCCACAACTTCTACAGGAGTTAGATTTATCCAAGCCTCCTTATATATTTCTTAGTGATAACTATCAGCCTCTTATTAAACAAGAGTTTCCCAAAATTCTAGAATTGATTGAAAAAAGATATCACCTATTATCCAAAAGTAATGATGGTGTTTGGTATATTTTGAACTAAGAAAAGTGGAACCCTAATACCGCTATACCTCGTTCCCAGTCTCCGACTGGGAATGCTCGTCGTTGAGGCTCCGCCTCTCTTACTGGCGGCAGAGCCACCAGGAGAAGCATTTCCAGCCTCCGGCTGGAAACGAGATTTTAATACTATGGTGCGGATATATCCAAATTTTTGCAAATTTTAAGTTCCCAATTTGATATTAGAATCAACTCTATCGCTTCCCGTAGACTTTCTCTAGCTTTTTCCAAAGTTCTCTCTTGGACATTAGCACCGGGTAACTCCTGGACGTAGCCGATATACCAATCATCTATCTTTTCAAATACAGCAGTAAAAGAATTTTCCATATAATTTGTTTGCTCTTGAATATTACGAGACATCAAATACTGACGTACACTAATGTACCCAATTCACTAAACTGTCACTCCCTCCAACTCTTCATCTGTCAACTCATATAATTGCCGCAATTTATCTAACTTATCACCATCAGCTTCCCAGAAACCCCGCCCATGCGCTTCCAACATTCTGCCTAAAATATTGCGAAAAGCTTCAGGATTTGCCTTCCGTAATTTATCCGCCATATCTGCATCTAAGGCATAAGTATCAGCCGCTTGGTCATAAACCCAATCATCGGTAAAATCGGCAGTACCACCCCAACCAATCAACGCCGTCATCCGTTGGGAAATTTCAAAAGCACCACCAGAACCTTGATTCGCCATCGCTTGCGCCCATTTGGGATTTACCAACTTGGTGCGGTACTCCATTCGCAACAAATCATCTAAATTGCGCGGTGTGGTATCCTTCGAGAAACTTTCCACAAAGCTAGTTGTAACCTTCTTACCGCCTTGCTTTTCTGCCGCCTTTTTCAAACCGCCCGTATTGGCATAATATTCTTGAATATCAGTTAAACCATATTCTACCGAATCGATTTCTTGAACAATGCGATCGCTAGTTTTTAACAAAGTATTCAAAATTTCCGGTCTAGCCTGACCTTTATCTTCTCTCCCGTAGCTAAACACATTGCGACTTTGCCAAGTATTCCCCAACTCCTCACCAGATTCCCAGTTACCATCAACCACCCGATCATTCACCAAAGAACCAAAATCACCCGCCGGATTAGAAAACAATCTCGCCGATGCATTTTCCACACCTTGGGCTTTCAAAGCTAAAGCATGTCTTCTAATAAAATTCTGATCATCCGGTTCATCAGCATCAGCCGCCCGTTGAAATAAATCATCCAACAATTCGATAATATTTACAAAACTATCCCGGAAAATCCCAGACAAATTACCCAACACATCAATGCGAGGATGTCCAACCTCCGCCAACGGCTTCAACTCATAACGAACAACCCTACCAGTTCCTTCCTTAACAGGTTCAGCCCCCACCAACTCCAAAAGAATCCCCAAAGATTCCCCTTTAGTCTTAATCGCATCCAACCCCCAAAGCATCACCGCCACCGTTTCAGGATATTTCCCATATTCCTCCAAATGCTGCGCGATAATTTTTTGACCAACTTCCCGCCCCCGTTCATACGCCGCAGGCGAAGGCATCCGATAGGGATCTAAAGCATGAATATTTCTCCCAGTTGGCAAAACCCCAGCCCCATCCCTCAACAAATCCCCCCCAGGCGCAGGCGGAATATACTCCCCATTCAACCCCCTTAACAAATTCGTCAACTCATCCGTAGATTGCATCAACAAATCCCTTATTAGCCTTTCTTCTTCGCGTCCTTCGCGCCTTCGCGGTTCGTCCCCAAAATAAGCCTCCAAATACGCCTCTAACTCCTCCTCACTCGGCTTTTCCCCCAAAGTATGCAACCCCGAAGAAAACAACCGATTCTCTAAAACCTGCAAATATTCATACAACTCAACCAAATAATCATCAAAAGCATGACCACTAAACATCCGCACATTCTCAGGAGTAAACGCAATCCCCAACCTCTTCGCATCCGCAAACGGACAATCGGCATCCAACCCAGAGTCCACAATTTTCTTACAAATCCCTTCCTTCAAAACATAATTCTTCTGCGGATCTTCCCGATACTCCGCAATCAAATCACGCAACGCCACCAATTCCTTATACAAACCTGCCCGACCATAAGGCGGTACATTATGAGAAATCAACACACCATAACCGCGACGTTTCGCCAACATCGACTCAGACGGATTATTCGCCGCATATATATATAGATTAGGCAAATTTCCTAACAAAATATCCGACCAAGAATAACCCGTATTCCCCAACGGAGAACCAGGCAACCATTCCACCGTCCCATGCATTCCAAAATGAACTAAAGCATCAGCTTGAAACTCATTTTGCAACCATTTATAATAAGCAGCATATTGGGGATGTGGCGTTAAATCTCGTTCAAACATTAAACGCATTGGGTCGCCTTGTATCCCCAAAGGTGGTTGTACACCTATCCACACATTACCTAATTGCACACCACCAATCTGAAATTCCTCGCCATAAGTTTTAATACCAGTTCCCGTCAAAGATTTCCATTGTTTTTCAATGCGGGAGGTTTGCAGATATCCCAACCATTTTTCTAGAGTACGGGCGCTAACGGATGCGGGGATAATATTTTTTGTATCATCAAAAGATTCATCCGCTTCTTTCACCCAGCGAATCAATTCTTCGCCATCTTCTGGTAAATCCCCGACGCTATAACCTTGTTCTTTAAGTGCGTGGAGAAACTTCAGCAAACTACGCGGTACATTTAATAATGCAGCCGTCCCCACAGCACCATAGCCCGGTGGGAACCCATATAATATAATGGCAATTTTGCGTTCCGAAGCAGGTTTTTGCCGCAAAGCCACCCAAGTTTTTACTCTACCAATTAATCGCTCCACCCGTTCGGGAACCAGATAAATATTTTCACCCACCAAACCACCAAGGGGAACGGTATCAATAGCCCCATCCAATTCTGGTAAGGCGTATAATACTACACTTTGCAATCCGCCGATACCTTGCCGTGTCCATGAGGAAATATCTTGAATTAATAGTGGTGCAGCAACAATATAAGGTACATTTTTGGCAGTGAGGATGCGCTTTGCTACTTCTATTTGGCGGCCTGCTTCCATTGAACCAGCTGGGCCACCCACCAGAGGAAAGCCAATTGTGGAAACGATCGCATCTACTTTTACTGCTTCACTAGATAGTGAGGGAGTTTCTATATTACCTAGTTGTCGTTGCTGAATTTCATAGTCAGTTGTCATTAAATCTCGTACTGCTACGTGTCCTTCTACGCCGTTGATGAAAATGGGTAAAGGAATTAAGCCGGCTTTTTCAAAACTGCGAATTAGTTGGGGAATGTAGGGTTGTTTGGTGATGACGTGTTTTCGGTAGAGGAGAATTCCAATAACAGGTTTTGTAGAGACGCGATTCATCGCGTCTCTACAATGGGTTTTATGCCATTCTAAATATTTGCGGGGCGATTCAAAAAATCCTTGATAATCGGGGTGGAGTAATCCGATATTGGGGGTTTCGACTAGCGGGGGAATGTCGCCGACTTTTAAACTTAAGTATTTCTCTGCTAGTGTCCAGAATAATGAAGCGACGTTTTCTGAACCGCCAGCATTCCAGTAACCATAGATAATTAACCAGTTGCGTAAGTCTTGGACTTTTTGAACTGGGACGTATTTCAGTAGTTTGGGGCCAATTTTTAAGAAGCTGATGTAACCAGCGAGTTTGTCTTCTTCTCGTCCGTTGCTAAATTTGTCGAGGATGAATTTAACTGGTTTGGGCATTCCTTTGGGTTTATCACCAATGGCAAAGTCACCCAATTTGGTTAAACTCATCAATTCTAAGGCTGACTCAAAGACTAGACGGATAGGAATTTGGGAAATGCGATCGCGCAACCACACAACCTGGTCATAATCAAATAGTAGGCTACCGAAAAACACATCAGCGCCATGCAGTGCTGCTTCTACCTCAGCACGTTGACTGGTAAGATCGCGATCGCTAAATACCCGAATATCCAACTCTGGACAGCGAGAGTTAGCCAAAAAAGCTGCTTTTCTATACAAGTCCGCGTTGAACGATTCAAACCCAGCAACCAAGACGATGCGTTTCATGCCTGTAAGCTACGAAATATTTCTTTACTTAAATTTTAGATGCAATCTTTATATTTTGTGCGTCAGTTACTTGCAAACTGCTATAAGTTCAAAAATCAAATCGGATGCGATAGTGTCGAGGAAATAGAGTCATGTTAAAGGTTTTTGCTGACCGTGGTGGCACATTCACAGATATTGTTGCTGTTACTAATAATCAAGCAATTATAGATAGACTCTTAAAATATCCTGAGCGTTTTTTAATTGTGACTCTGCCCAATCAGCAATGGATTATAGTCTATAAACTACTTTCAGAAAATCCCGAACAATATCAAGATGCAGCTATTCAAGGTATTCGGGATATTATCGGTATTGCTAATAATGAACCTATTCCAACTGAAGCGGTAGAAGTTGTAAAAATGGGGACAACAGTAGCTACAAATGCACTGTTAGAAAGGAAAGGCGATGGCGTTCTTCTTCTCATTACCAAAGGCTTTAAAGATGCGCTAAGAATTGGCTACCAAAACCGTCCTAACATCTTTGCCCGTCATATTATTTTACCAACAATGCTTTATGAACAGGTAATTGAAATAGATGAAAGGTATGATGCTAATGGAAATGAATTAATACCAATAAATATTGAACAAGTCAAAAGCGACTTACAAGCAGTTTACCATACAGGAATTCGGAGTTGTGCTATTGTTTTTATGCACAGTGATCGCTATCCTGAACACGAAAAACAAATAGCCCAACTCGTCTTAAAAATTGGCTTTACTCAAATATCCGTATCCCATCAAGTTAGTCCCTTAATGAAGTTGATTAGCCGAGGAAATACAACCGTAGTCGATGCTTATTTAACTCCTATTCTGCGTCGTTACGTCAACCAAGTAGCGAGTCAGTTACCTGGAGTCAAACTAATGTTCATGAAATCGGATGGCGGTTTAGTTACAGCCGAGCAATTTCAAGGAAAAGATAGTATTTTAAGTGGCCCGGCTGGCGGTATTGTTGGCGCAGTTCAAACTAGTAAAAGGGCAGGTTTCGAGTTAGTTATTACCTTTGATATGGGAGGGACGAGTACAGATGTTGCCCATTTTAAAGGAGAGTATGAACGACAACTAGATTCAGAAATAGCTGGGGCGCGGATGCGAGTTCCTGTATTAGCAATTAATACCATTGCTGCTGGAGGTGGTTCAGTTCTCTTTTTTGATGGTTCTAGTTATCGTGTTGGCCCTAAATCTGCCGGTTCAAATCCTGGGCCTGCTTGTTATCGACGTGGTGGCCCATTAGCGGTTACTGATGCCAATGTGATGTTAGGTAAAATTCACCCACAATATTTTCCCTCAGTTTTTGGCATTGATGGCAATTTACCTTTAGATAAAGATATTGTTATTCAAAAATTTACCCAATTAACCCAAGACATTCAAGCCGCTACATTAAATGATTGTACTCCCGAACAAGTAGCCGCAGGGTTTATTGCGATCGCAGTGGAAAATATGGCGAATGCAATTAAAAAAATTAGTCTGCAACGCGGTTATGATGTTACCCAATATGTGCTTTGTTGTTTTGGCGGTGCTGGTGGGCAAGTTGCTTGTTTAATTGCCAATACTTTGGGAATGAAAAAGATATTTCTACATCCTTATGCTGGCGTTCTCTCTGCTTATGGAATGGGATTAGCTGATGTCCGGGCAATTAGAGAAGGAGGAGTTGAACAACCTTTAAATCAAGCATTAATTCCTCAATTACAGCAGTTAATGGCATATTTGGAAACTCAAGCTAGAAGTGAAATAGATGAGACACTGAGTCAAGTAGAAGTAATCCAAAAAGCTAATTTAAAATATGAGGGTACTAACTCTACATTGACAGTTAATTTTGCCAATGATGTAGCAATTATGCGACAAGAATTTGAGACTGAACATCAATCTCGTTATGGTTTTATTCAATTAGAGAAAAACTTAATTATTGAATCCACTTCAGTGGAAGTAATTCAGAAAATGGATACTCCTGAAGAACCTTCAATTATTCGTACTCGCCCTTTAGATAAAGATCCCGTATCTGTTGAGACAGTAAGGATGTTTACTGCTGATAGATGGTACTATACTCCTGTTTATCGACGGGAAGATTTACAACCGGAAGATATTATTAATGGCCCTGCGATCGTTGTGGAAAAAATTAGCACAATTGTAGTTGAGCCTAACTGGCAATCGAGATTAACTATACAAAACCATCTAATTTTAGAGCGCAAATATTGATTCATCAGAGTTAGTCTGTATTTAGGATAATCAATAAGTTAAACACATCTAGTTTGCATATCTAAAATTTATATAACTCTTGTGAGGTGGGCATCTTGCCCGCCCTAATGATGTAAGTTAAATGTGTAACAGCTTATTAGTTACCTTGTAGTAAACCTAAATAGAAGTTAAAACCTCGTTTCCAGCCAGAGGCTGGAAACGCTGCTCCTGGTGGCTCTGCCGCGAGTCTTGAGGCGGAGCCTCTAGGACGGCATTCCCAGTCTCCGACTGGGAACGAGATAATTTGACTGGAAAATCTAAAAATATGTAATTTCGTATTTTTGTTACAAATTTAATTTTTTTATAATATAAATAAGGAGTCAATAATGCACATCAAATCTCAACCCGATCCCATCCGCTTAGAAATATTCAAAAATCTCTATCAGTTTATTGCCGAACAAATGGGAATTGTGTTGCAAAACACAGCCACATCAGTGAATATCAAAGAAAGGCTGGATTTCTCCTGCGCTATTTTTGACTCATCAGGATTATTAGTAGCAAATGCCCCCCATATTCCTGTACATTTAGGCTCAATGAGTGAAAGTGTCCGCAGTTTAATTAACGATAAAGGCGACACCCTAAAACGAGGAAACGTCTATCTATCTAATAACCCCTATAACGGCGGAACCCACCTACCTGATGTAACTGCAATTACCCCTGTATTTTTAGAAAGTAGTGAAAATAATCCATCCTCAATGCCCATCTTTTTCGTTGCTTCTCGCGGACATCAAGCAGATATTGGTGGAATTACTCCCGGTTCAATGCCTCCCCACAGCACCACAGTAGAAGAAGAAGGAATTCTTTTTGATAATTTTCTCTTGGTTGAAGAGGGAAATTTTCGAGAAACCGTAGTCAGACAGCACCTCTCAAATCATACTTATCCTGCTCGTAAACCCGACCAAAATCTAGCCGATTTTAAAGCCCAAATTGCCGCAAATGAACGGGGAGTTCAAGAACTTTCTAAAATGGTTGCACAATACGGAATTGATACTGTTCAAGCTTATATGACATTTGTGCAAGCTAATGCTGAAGAGTTTGTGAGACGTGCGATCGCAGTTCTCAAGGATGGCTCATTTACTTATAAAATGGATGATGGGGCACAAATTCAAGTTAAAGTAACGATTCACCCAGAAAACCGTAGTGCTACCATCGATTTTACTGGGACTTCTCTACAACTAAATAGTAATTTTAATGCTCCCAAAGCTGTAACTCAAGCAGCAGTTTTATATGTCTTCCGTACTTTAGTTGATGATAATATTCCTCTCAATGCTGGGTGTCTTAATCCTCTAGAAATTATTATCCCAGTTGGCTGTATGCTCAACCCAACCTATCCAGCCGCAGTAGTCGCAGGTAATGTCGAAACTTCTCAAACTATTGTGGATGCTTTATATGGTGCTTTGGGTGTTATGGCCGCTTCTCAAGGAACGATGAATAATTTTACTTTTGGTAATGAGCAATATCAATATTATGAAACTATCTGCGGCGGTTCGGGTGCAGGAATTGATTTTGATGGCACTGATGGCGTCCATTCTCACATGACAAACTCTCGTTTGACCGATCCAGAAGTTTTAGAAACCCGTTATCCTGTACTTTTAGAAAGCTTTAGTCTTCGTCCCGATAGCGGTGGCAAAGGAAAATATTCGGGTGGTAATGGAGTTGTTCGCCGCATTCAATTTCTAGAACCTATGACAGCTAATATTCTCTCTGGTCATCGGGTTGTTCCTCCCTTTGGATTAAATGGTGGCGAAGCAGGAAAAGTAGGACGCAACTGGATACAACGTCAGAATGGAATCGAAGAGAATTTAGACAGCACAGCAACCGTAGAGATGAAAACTGGGGATGTTTTTGTGATAGAAACTCCTGGCGGTGGTGGTTTTGGTAAGTTATCTTAATAATCAAAAATTGCTATAAGCTGGCTTTAACTTCCCCAGAAAATCGAGCATAGCTGAAACCACAGCATCCGGCGACTCAATCAAGAAACCATGACCACCACGTTCGACGACTACAAGTTCAGCATTGGGAATGCCTTGAGCAAGTTGCTGGGAAAACTTGAGCGGGGTGAGAATATCTTGTTTACCAACCATAACTAAGGTAGGACAATGAATTTGTTGGAGGCAGTCTATTGTGTCACTGCTAAGAATGGCTTGGCTGTGATGATAAAGTGAATGAGTTGCAGGTGGGAAAGGATATCTGATCGCAAATTCAATCAGACCTTCGATCATGTCAGGAATTGAGTAGAAAGCATCTGTAAATATCCAGGGCAATATGACTTTTTCATAAAGTTTTAGGTCTACATTACTAGGAAGTTCGCCCCAAGTCTCGATGATGCTGTTGAATAAGGCATCACCTTTTGCCAAAGATGAAAGTAGCATCAGACTTTTTACCTTTTCAGGGTGTGCTAATACTAGTTCTTGGGCTATCTGACTACCCATTGAATGGCCTGCTAGATGCACCCGATCAATTCCAATGCGATCGAGCAATGCTGCAACGTCACCAGCCATCTGCTTCAGACTATAGGGGCTTTCGGGAGCAGAACTTCTCCCCATACCTCGGTTATCCAAGCGAATGACTTGATATTGCGAAACCAGCGATGGCATAATCAGCGACCAATAAGCATGATCGCAAAGAAAGCCAGCTATTAATAGCAAAGGCTCACCTGTTCCCTTAATGTCGTAGAATAAATCAATCCCGTTAATCTGAACCTTGGGCATAGTAAATAATTCTGCTAAACCTTATATTTTAAACAGGGATAGACAAGGCTAAATTCCTACGTCTTGAATTTCTCATCCACCGGAATTTGATAGCCGTTGGCCAGGCGATTGGTCATATTGGCTGTAGCTGCGATCGCCATTAGTTCCCCGAACATAGTATCATTCATACCCTTGGCACGTGCTGCCGCTGTGTGCGAGGCGATGCAATACTCACAGCCATTGGTTGCACTCACGGCAATATAAATCAGTTCGCGCATCAGTGGATCAATTTCACCAGGGCTAACCATCACTTCCTTTAACGTTTGCCACGTTCGTTGTAGTGTGGGCGGATGGTTGGCTATAGCTTTCCAGAAGTTATTAATATAGTCATTCTGACGTGTAATGCGGATGTCGTCATACACAGCACGTACTTCGTCGCTGGCTTCTTCGTATTCGATCAGCTTAGTCATGTTTTGATTCACTTTAGACAATTATGAGGCAGGGGACAGCAGTAGATAGTTATCACACTTTATTAGTATCCACTGAACGGTGAACTTTGAGTATCAAGAAAGACCGCAAATTATTAACTTCAAAATTCTGATTTATTTTCCAATCATCAAGACAAGTAACGGGTTCATTTGAACCTGCCAAATAAGCATAAAACATAGGAGTGAAAATTAATTCTGCGTTGCTTGAAATCCTTGGTAGGGACAATTCATGTAGACGCGGATCGGCTTCCCACAGGGTATTGTCCCTACGTCATTTTCACTCCTATGTCTATAGTTTAATTAGATATTTGACAGCATAAACTAAACACTATATTCCAAGCTTAATTACTATTGACACAACGGATTTTACTTTAGCTTGTTATAAAAAACATCATATCTTAACACTCAACGAGCTAAAGAAGAAGTAGATATAAATTTATGAATAGATTACTGAAAGAACAAAAATAAAACTTACGTAGGAATAATTGTAAATAAAATGACTAAACCTAATAACAAGACTACCCTTCAAGAGGAAAAAGATTTAGGGACTTTTATAGCCCAGGCTACTACCACAGACAGATGGCAAACATTGTCGTACCAAGCCCCAATCCTACCTATACATGCCGCCCTACTTCGTACTGGTAAAGTATTATTTTTCTGTGGCTCAGGTAACGATCCCAATCATTTAAATACTCCATACGACAGTGTGTTATGGGATGTAAACAGGGGAACCTTTACCCGTCAAGCGCCTCTATTGAATAATAATCAACCTATTGACATTTTTTGCGCTGGTCACTCCTTCACCCCTGATGGGATGTTAATGGTTGCGGGTGGAACTCTACGCTACGATCCATTCTATGGTTCACCCTTTGTTCTGATGTTTGATCCCATTACCGAGCAATGGATCAAGAAGCCATCAATGCATAGTGGTCGCTGGTATCCTAGCCTGTTAACACTAGGCAGTGGTCGGATATTAGCCGTGTCTGGGCTTGGTGTAGATGGTAATCTCAACAGACAACCAGAAATTTATTCTTCGACATTTGCAAATGGTTGGAACACTTTTCCAGCAACTAGTGCCTTACCGCAATACCCACATCTGTTTCTACTAAGTAATGGAAACATCTTTTATTCAGGCGCTCGGATGGGCGGCAGTGCGGTGACACCAAGGATATTAACTCTGCCAGGAACATTTACACAACCTATTGTAGAAAAAGTGGTGCCAGGGCTGCAAGACCCAGCTTTTGGCGATCAAGCTACCAGTGTACTTTTACCACCTGCACAAGACCAAAGGGTAATGATTATGGGTGGGGGTAGTGGTAATACATCAACAAACAGGGTAAATATTGTAAATCTAAAAGCTACTAACCCAACTTACGTAGGATCAAGGAATCTAAAATATGGTCGGAAGCATCACAGCGCAGTTTTATTGCCCGATCGCACAGTGTTTGTTTGCAATGGTAGCAAAATGGATGAAGACACAACACAATCAATGCTACCAGCAGAAATCTACAATCCAGTTACAAATAGCTGGACAGCAGTAGCTAGACAAAATGTCCCCCGCGTATATCATTCGGTGGCCTTATTGCTGCCAGATGGTAGGGTAGCCGCAGCTGGAGGCAACCCTCTACGCAGGGTCAGTGAACTGCGATTAGAAATCTACAGTCCTGCCTACATATCGCGATCGCGACCAATTATTCAGAGTGCCCCTCAAGCATTGAGCTACGGGCTGCAATTTACAATTCAGACACCCCAGGCTACGAATATTAAATGGGTTAGCCTGATTAGACCAATGGCAACCACTCATTCCAGCGATACAGAACAAAGGTTAGTGGATTTACCCATTAATTTTAGAAATGCGACTTCTCTGAATGTCACGGTAACAGACAATCGAAACATCGCACCACCAGGCTGGTACATGCTTTTTATTAGTGACAACAATGGCACACCATCAGTAGCAACCTGGACGCAACTATCTTAGCCTTACCTGTTTATATTCACACTGCTACCTAATAAAAGTCATTAAATTCTAGGAGGATAAATATGGGCTACAAGCTATCACGTCGGCGGTTTGGCCAGTTGGTACTCGCTGGAACTGTAGTATCTGGGTTTAGTTATTTAACTAACAAAGCCTTGGCGCAAACGCCTTTAAATATTGTTGGTATAGGCTCTACCTCTATCATCACCACTGACCAAACGGTTATTCCAGAGGTAAACACTACTGAATTCGAGCGCACTGACCAAAACAGTGTATCCACAACAGATATTCAGCCTGTAGGACTTGTTTTGCAATCCTTAATTACAGGAAAGGCTCAGTTAATTACTGATCAAAGTACACCTTTATTAGAGCCTAATGAAATATTGAGTGGTTTTACTTCTTTAAGCGATGGCACACTTGTTCTAGCAATTACTCCTGTTACGACTAGTAGGAGACAAGCGACAGCTACTCGCATTACATTTTTGGGTACGCCTGTAAAAACTTTGACAGTCTCAGGACTTAAACAGAATCAACAGCTTGGGAGCTTACTAGGGACTAATGATGGGCGACTCATCGGTTTAGTAGGTAACAAGAACGGTACACCACCGATCAGATTGGTAGATATTAACCTTCAAACAGGAGAGATAAGTTCTATTAGTCAGGTTAAATTCCCGAACGATGAACGAGTCAGCAATCTCGCTGAGTGCCCAGATGGAAAACTCTATACGTCTTTACTTGGATTTGATGGTAGTACAACTTTGGTGCAGCTAGACTCAAATCAAAAAAGGCCGATTGTACTGGCACAATTGAAAGTTGATGGTAAAGCATGGAATAATGGCTTACAAAACTTAGTTTGCTCTGGAACAGGTCAACTCCTCGCCTTTGGAGCTATGAGGTATCAGACACCTAATGCTGTATATAGCATTGATAAAAACAGTGGAAACATGACTCGGCTAGAAGACTTTGATGTTACCCAGATTGCGCTTGCTCGTGGTTAAAAGGAATTGAGCCGATATCTAACAAAAAAGTACCAAGCCCTCAAAGCAAAACGAGGGCTTTTTATTGCGATCTCTATTGTGAAATCGAGACTACAGCTTCCGGTTGATAGCGGATGCCTGCTTGCTTAAAGCGATGTAAAACTTCACCCAAGCGATCGCAGTCGGCAATCAAACTGATCCTGACGTAACCTTCACCTGCAACCCCAAAGGCATTACCTGGAGTCAAAACAACACCAGTTTGCTGCAACACGTTCAGGGCAAAATCTGTGGAACCAACGCCCACAGGACATTTTACCCAAAGATACATTGTCGCCTTGGTTTTGGGGATATCCCAACCCAACTCCCCTAACCCATGAATCAGGAAATCGCGGCGGGTGCGGTAGCGTTGTTGTACCTCGTGTAAATACACGTCTGGCAGTTGTAAAGCTGTTTCGGCTGCTGTTTGTAAGGCGGCAAAAATGCCGTAATCCAAGTTAGTTTTTAGCGTCCGCAAACCTTGAATGACATGGCGATTGCCCACCACAAAGCCGACGCGCCAACCAGCCATATTGTAGGTTTTAGATAAGGTGTGAAATTCCACACCAATATCTTTCGCACCAGGAATTTCTAACAAGCTGGTGGGTTGATAACCATCAAAAGCTAACTCGGCATAACACAAATCATGCACCAGCAAAATTTCGTATTTACGGGCAAAGGCGACGATTTCTTCAAAAAATTCGCGGGGTGCGGTGGCGGCGGTGGGATTGCTGGGATAGTTGAAATAGAGAATTTTAGCTTGTCTAGCAACCTCGTCAGGAATGGCAGCTAAATCAATTAACCAGTCATTCTCTGGTTTGAGAATCAAACTGTGGATTTTGCCGCCTGCGATCGCCGGGCCTCGGAAATGTGCGGGATAAGCGGGAGAAGGAACCAGAACTAAATCACCAGGGTTAACGTAGGCGAGTGCTAAATGGGTTAATCCTTCTTTAGAACCCAGCAGTGGCAAAGCTTCGCTATCGGGATCGAGAACCACACCATAACGGCGATGATACCAGTTGGTGATGGCACGGCGGAAACTGGCAGTGCCCTCAAAAGGCGGATAACCATGATTGGCGGGATCTTTTAAAGCGGCGATCGCCGCTTCTACAACTGGTGCTGGTGTCGCACCATCGGGGTTTCCCATACCCAAATCAATTAAATCTAACCCTTGTTCCCGTGCTTTAGCTTTGAGTTCATCTAAACGGGCAAATACATAAGGTGGTAGTTTTTGTATGCGTTCTGCTGGGACAATCCAATTTAAACTCATTCTTCAACCTCGTCACTCATTCCCTTGGGCGAAACTCGATTTGTCGTATCTCTACTATCTATAGGTGCAGTGGTAGAAACCATTGCTGCCATCAGCTGTTCCAACGCGACTTTAAAGGGTAGTCGATGGATGTCAGAATTAGGAATTAGCGCAATTTCGGCAGCTGTTTGCAACTCGCCTAATGTAATATTGCCCAATCCCAAATCACTTAATTTTTGGGGTAGTCCAATTTCTGTGTAGAACTTTAACAACTGTTGTCGTGCCGATGCTGCTAATTGATTGCCTTGGAGCATTTCTTCTAAACGCAGTTGCACCAAAATCCCAAAAGCAACCTTTTCGCCGTGAATACTACCATGCCCTGAAATATGAGTTAAACCGTTATGCACGGCATGGGCGGCAACTGTGCGACACTGCGCCCCTCCAAGTCCCCCAACTACCCCAGCCAGTAAAACAGTTGCGTCTACAACTTCTCGCCAAACTTCACTACCTGGTTCTTTTAAGGCGGCGGCTGACTTTTGCAAGAGGATATCTCGCAAAACTCGCGCTTGTTGCACTGCGGCAATAATTAAAGTGTCTTGCAAATGTCCACTGCTAACTGAGGCTTCATACCACTTAGCGATCGCATCACCAATTCCAGCTATTAAAGTATGTTGGGGTGCAGTTTTAATTAAGTCATAATCGAGAATCAGTAAATCGGGACAACGAGATAACCCGACATCGTAGAGAAACGCCCCATCTTCCGAATAAACATTCGATAAAGCACTCCAAGCTGCACAAGTAGCCCCGGAAGTTGGAATTGTCACCACTGGCAACTTTAACTGCTGCGCGACTAATTTCGCTGTATCTAAGGCTTTGCCGCCACCAACACCGATAATTACATCAGCTTTATGTTCTTTCGCCGTTTTCTGTAAAGATTTCAGAGTAGCTTCGCAGCAATCTGCACCATAAGAAGCTTGAACAGTATGTAATTGTTGTGCTTCTAAAACGGGTTGTAAATTTTCTTGGCTGATGGCGAGAGTAGACTTACCTGCCACAATTAAAGGACGACTTCCCAAACAGGCAATCTCTGCTGCGGCTGCTTGCAACACCCCAGAACCACGGATTACTTTTGCTGGGGAAACTGTCAGCGTCAATAATGAACTAGAGGTTTGAGTAGACAAAGAAGGTTGAGTAGAAATTTTATTGGACATATAATCTAGTTTGCCAAAACCTTGATATTTCTTAATCAAATAGACTGGTAATCAGGGATACTTGTTGCCAAGCTGATACTGACTCATCTAGATTTGAGCCAAGTAATGAAATAGACAAACCCTATTGCCGACGACTGATTGAGTAGTTTGACAACGTTGCTTGAATCTATAAATGTCCATTAACCTGAAATTCCGAACTATCAAAGTTTTGAATAACCGTATAACTAATTAACATTACCATTGTCAGATTCTCAAGAAAAGCAATTGAGAATTGATAATGTGTAAGTGGTCATGCTATTTCATGGAATTCTGAGCTACAGATACATAATTAGGGGTGTGCGACTATATGCCGCAACAACTGATTGATTTACCGCCAAGACTTGTGAAAATGGCAACAGTGGTAATTAGGACAACAACTAACAAATCACAACTGTCAGTACCCATTACCTGCACGCTGATTAACCTTTTACCACAGTATAACCACTAAAGTGTGAATATCTTAATCTAAAAATAACCATTAATGTATCAGTAAATACAAAATAAATTTTGTCATCCTGATAACAGGTAAATTAATTTTTTCTCTGGGAATTGGGGAAGAGGAGGCAGGGGGCAGAAGGCAGGAGTTCTTTAATTTTGAATTTTGTTAGCGCAGCGTTAGCGAGTCTGCGAGCGTCATTTTGAATTGATTCCTCCCCTGCCCCCTGCTTCCTAAGCGGTAGGTTTTGGTAATTGGGCGAAATTTTCTGTGTAAATTTTGACTGTTACTGGGGAATTTTGATGAGAAACGAGCGATCGCTTGACCTCTCCCAAGTAAACTGGTACAGAAATCCCTTCTTCTGGGTGGATAATGGTACGGGCGCGAACTGTCAAATTTTCGTCTTCTCGTGTACCAGAACGACCATAAGAAAAGAGATTACTAGCTGCTTGACGTAAAGTTGCTTCTAATTCTGTGGGTGTAATTTTGGGTGATGTGGCAATCACCGCTTGCGTTGACCCATTATCATAAACTAGAGTGTAGCGTACTGACCCTGGAATCACAGTCCGACTCAAGGGCACTATTGAGAGTGCAAATAAACCACTAGTCAGTACCACCATAAAGCCAGTCGCACCCACCAGCCGAAAGCGAATGCCCCATTTGAGAACAAAAGCCAAAAATGTTAAGGCAGCAGCTACTAGGGTAGCTATACCCATCCATTGGGTGTATTGAAGAAAGTTAGCTGTTGTGAGCATAAGATTGGTTAGTGAGGTGTCTTTTTTTGTTACTGACACACCCATTTTACCGAGAGCTTACACCGATTATTTGTGAGATTTCACAGTTCTCCAAGAAAAACCTAAGTAAGTCGGTGAGAAAAATTCAATGTATATGAAGAAATATAGCGGACTTTGCCTGTGTAGCCGCGAATTCCATTCGCCAAGGCTTTTCTAGAACAGTATTGGCTCACCAGAAACGATATGAGAATTTTGAGATGTCTGCAACCTAGTTTGAACACTATCGATGATTGCCAACCAATCAGCATCTCTGTTCCATTTTGAGTCAATTCGGGTTTTAGTCGCCGCGTCGTAGAGGTTACAAAAAACCACATTTTCTTCTCCAGCAGTTGCAGCGATAATCAGGGGCTTGGAAAAGTCTTGGACTAGCGATACAGCTAACAAAAAACTTTTAGAAAAGTTCGTTTCTATTCCAGTCCTAACAATATAAATTTCATCCGCTCTAACAACGATATCTAATTTAATATTGTCCTTATCTTTAAATTCTTTTGTCGTTAATTTAAGTTCAGATATATAACCCGTCAGTCCTTTTTGTTGTACAGGAATAGTCATTTTATTATTGATATCATAGTTATACCAAAGATATGACTCCCCACTTAATTCTCCTTTTTTCACATACAAATAGATAGGTTCTGGCGGGTTACAAAGACCTAGCTTAACTTCAGTAACCATGTTTTACATTCCTTGATGAAAGATAAAAATTTTTCAGATATTCTGTAAAATTCAATATTTTTTAAATTATGTTTAACCGAAGAAAAATAATAAATATACAAAAGGGCACCTACAAGAGATGCCCGTCATGCAGGAAAACCCCAAAGGGTTGTCCCTACACCTTCCCAACAATCAGCAACAGTGACTAATTAGGTATTAGTCACACTCACAGTCACAGACGTGAATATAGCAATATTATTAACTTAAAACGCTAGATGTCCCCAGTGCATACACGGAAAAAACTAATAGCTAATTTTGATGAGATCCTAGCCTGTCTTGTTGGTTATAACGATGTATCACTCCACAAATGGCAGCCACAATTAACCATGAAAGCGCATTCAAACGAAAATCGAAGAGGGTGACATCTACTGTATTTAATAAAATCCACCCACTAAAGGCCAGAAGATAACTGAAAAATATTAATCTGTCCCCTGTATTTATATATTTTGACTTTTGCAGTAATTGGACACCTGTAATCAAAATCCAAGCTAGTAAGCCACAAAATAACGACGCATTGAGAAAACCAGTTTCAGCAGATAACATCAAAAACAAGTTATGGGGATGACCCAAAGGAATCTGCATCTTTGCGTTGTAAAGTGTACTAAAACTGCGTAATCCCCAGCCAGTCAAAGGATGTTGTTGAGCTAAAGACCAGGCAAACTCCCACTGAGTTTTTCGCATTAAAGCGACTGGTCTATCTGGATACATATCGTCATTTATTCTGGCCCAAAAGAATGCAGGCACTACCCAGCGAAAAATCTGAGCGACTGGTGAGGGAGCAAAAGCTGCCAGAAGTATGCTAAAAACGATCGCAGCAACACCACCGACAAGAATGCGCCAACCTTGGTAAAGTGCATAAGCTAAACAGGCAAAAATAGCGATCGCCCACCCATTGCGTGAGTTGGTAAAAATCAAGGCAATGAAATCCGCAATTACCGCTACAGTGAGGAAAAGAAAGGGGACTGGGGATTGGGGAAGCAGAGGAAAAGTTGCAGTAAGTCTTTCTCCTCTGCCCCTCTGCCCCTCTGCCCATTGTTCAAGCCACAACCCTAGACCAAGGATGAAAACTATTGTTAGATAAGCTGCGAAGGTATTAGCGTGCAGGAAAAATGAGGCGATACGACCTGGGGGGTTTCCTCCTGGTCTGACTGTCCAACTCAACACAACCCACAAAATCTCGAACTTAAAACTCCAGCCTAAAAATAACTGTCCGAAGCCGATAATTACTACTGGCATGGAACCAATTACCAAAGCCCAAGCCATTTGCCGCAATTGGGCAAATGTTTGAATTAGAGCGCTGTGGGCAGCGAAAAGTAAAAAGAATGGTAAGAAATTAAATAAACCGAGGAAAGCTGCTGTCTTATCTTGGGCAAAGCCAGCACTCACGATCAGCAACACACTCAAAAGGGCAAATCCCCAGTTGAGGGGGCGGCGATTAATTTTGCGGGATTGTTTCAGCCAAGTGATTAATGAGACAAAACCTACAGTCACAGCCCCTACTAAAGGACTCAATGGGAAGATTAACAGTGCCCATAGAGAGTAGTTCCAAGAAGATTGCCAACGAGATTTGAAATAGTCAAAAACCTTGTTCAAGCTGGCTCCCAACATTCCTCACGAGTGAGGCGAATTTGAGCTAAGGCAAAGATGGTAGGGATGATTCGACCATAGTTAGTAGCGATCGCTCTCCAACCTAAATCCGCAAAAAACCAAGTCCACATGATCGGCCCAATTACAGCAAACATCGTGCGGGCTGCCCCATAACGAGCTGCACTCACTGTCATACCCCGTTGCGCCATTTGCATTGCTACATAGCTTTGGAATTGCGTTGCAGCTGCTTCTGAGCCTGTAATTGCCGCTTGTTTTGCTACTTCATAAGTAGCAAAGTGGATGGCAAATTGACGGGCAATTTGCTTAAGTACAAATGGCTGGAGAATAGCAGTAACAGCGATCGCACTACCGCCTTTGAAAAGCAACCCTAAGGGGTCAGGCTGCAATAAAAGTGGTAGCGGTTCTTTTAGTTCTGATGTGATCAGGTGACGCTGCACTCGGAGAGTCAATTTTTGTTTTTCCTGTTCAGGTAATTTTTTCCACACCTGTCCTAGTAGATGTAAAAATACTTCTGCTTCTAAATCAATAGTTGCCAGCTGATTAGAATAGGAAATTTTTAGATACTTACATACTTGAACTAACGCTTGTCGGTAAGTTACCTGGCCTGTGCGTCCCCGTAATACCGTCACTCCATCTGCCGCCAAAAACCGGAAGCGGCCCTCTAGTGAATCTAACCAAGCTTTGCGGTCTTGGCTTTGAATTTCGATCGGTTCGGGTGTGTGTACATAGTCTAGGGGATTGAACTTACGACTAAATAGAATTGCCGTTAAGTCTTGCAATTCTTCTTCGGTCGCTAACTCTAGCGCCGCCCTCATTTCATCCAATTTCCCATCCTCCCTTCCGTGCAGCTTTCTGTACCTTATTCTACTATTAGCTTTCAGCAGTCATTAGTAATAATTTTGTCCTTTGATAATAACTAATGACCAATAACTAATAACCAATGACTAGGGACTATTGACTCATGACTGATATTGCAGTAATTGGTGCCGGAATCGCCGGTTTAGTCTGCGCCCAGCAGTTAAGTCAAGCTGGATATTCGGTGGTAGTGGTGGAAAAGTCACGTGGTTTGGGAGGAAGACTGGCTACACGCCGCTTGTATGGAACTTGGGCGGATCATGGGGCTTGTTACCTGAAGCCAAAGGGTGAATTGTTAGGACGTTTTGTGGAAATTTTACAATCGCGCCATATCCTCGAAGTCTGGACAGAGGAAGTTTACGAACTCACAGCAGGCGCTTCTATATCTGAACCTAAAAACCGTAGTCCGCGTTATGTTGCGCCTGGGGGAATGAGCGCGATCGCTAAATCACTCGCTCCCGGTTTAGAAATATTACTGAATCAGCGTGTCATTGCTATTACCCCAACTCCCGAAAATAGTTGGTGTCTGACTCTGGAATCTAGTAACGAAGAATTAACTGCCGAAGCGATAGTTCTTGCTATTCCTGCACCTCAAGCTGTGACGCTATTGGAACCGTTGGGTGAGAGTGTATTGGATGCAGTTTTTCTTGATAACTTGCGTTCTGTAGAATTTTATCCTTCGATTAGTGCGATCGCTGGATATCCTTCTACATCCCAACCTCTCCCCCAGTGGAAAGCTTTAACTTTTGTAAATGATGCTGATTTAGCATGGATTGGTTTGGACAGCAGCAAGCGTCCTAATCCCCAACAACCACATTTTGTGGTGCAAAGTAGCGCTGATTTTGCCCAACGTCATTTAGAAGCACAAGATTTACAACCTGCTGGACAGCTGATGTTGCAAAAAGCAGCTGAATCTCTGTCTCTTCCTTGGCTAAATACTCCCGAATGGATGCAGGTACATCGTTGGCGTTATGCCTTTCCTAGCCGTCCTTGGCACGAAGCTTTTTTGTCTGCCGGAACTCCTTTACCTTTAGTTTGCTGTGGTGATTGGTGTGGCGGCAATCTTGTAGAAGGTGCGATGCATTCTGGATTAGCTGCGGCTAATGAAACTAATAATCAGTTGCGTCATCTACCTTTAGACAATGTGAACTTTTTAAACGTTTTTGCCCGATCTTTTAATCTATCGCTAGACTGATTTTGCACTATAGCGATTCGCTATTTTTCTGACTTACTAAATCAAAGTGCAATCAATAAGTTTTTTAGATGAAACAGCAAACTTTGCCGCAAACCTAAAAAGTGATGTAAATTACCAAAAAAGCTTAATTTCATGAAAAACTTGTTTCTCATTCAGGTTTTTTATTGCCGTTAACCTTGATCCCCTAGCATTGATGCTGCGTTTTATGTAGATTTCTGCCAAAAAGGCAGAAATTTGAAATAATTAGGATTATAAATATAAAACGTCGGTAGCTTGCCAGCTTATGGGATGCTGTTTTAATAAAGTTATATTGTAAAACAATATAAAACTACCTAAAATAAGCAAAGCCAAATGTCTGACATTTTACCAAGATAAAAAGCTAGATTCAGGGTCATTGCATCTATCAGTTGAATTACTTCTAACTGATTGTCATAACAACGTTGCCATCTAAAAAAGTTATTTTCTCCACCAAGCATTGACTTGATTCGAAAAGGAGTTTAAAAATCATGAAAACAGTAGTCAATTTAACACAGCAATCAGTAGTAGAAGAGATTGAAAGCGTTTTAGATACATATCCATTTCATCCATATCAACAAGCCTTTGCGATTCCTGACTTACGCCAAGAGCTAATTACTTTCGTCCTCAACCGAATTCCTTCTTTTTACAGCGCGATGTCTGACAGACAGATTCCGCTAGCGGAGGCTGAACAAGGAAGCTTGGCTTATTACAAATTGCCTCGTAAACCCTTAGAGCAGCAACTACATTTACAGAATTTGATTCACCAAGGGATTTGTTTAATCGTTCAAGAAAAGTCAGATTGGATTGGCAATCATCTTTGTGAAACAGTTGAACCAGCTTGTGAACCTTCCCACTGGTTTGGTTAATAGTTTTAACAAGATTTGGCTCTCTGCTGAAATATAATCATGTCCGCAGTTAATTTTTGAATATTGAACTAATCCCACGACTAAAGTCAGTGAAAAAGATGTGGGATTAGCTCAATATTTTTTTGTCAAAGCGTAACCGACACTATACGTAGGATTAGGGATGAGGATTAAAATAATTCTTTCCTAGTCCTCAGTACCCTTTTTAGTCAATTATTTTGGATAAACGATTCAGTATATTGCTCTTGAGGTGTAAACTTTGACAATTACTAAGTTCAAAGGAAATTCCCAGGACATGAGAAAAATAACTGCTTTAATGCTGGTAAGTATAACCGTGACTGCTGGGGTGGGAGCATTAACACCCAAAGTCACCAATGCCCAATTATTTTATCCACCAGCGAGCGATCGCCATTCATTAATGGTAATCGGTCAAGGGGCAGTGAGAGTGCCAGCAGATACAGCGGATATTGAATTGGTATTCAGTAGCGGAGGTAGCAATGATGAGTTACAAACGCAACCATCAGCCTTCCCAGAAACTCGCCGACTATCTTCATTGACTTTACTCTTAAATGAAAAAACACCAGCAGAACCTTTACCAAACAAAAAATCTCTAACTAAAGCAACTCTTCAGCCTGTGGTAGATAGCCTAATTGCCAAAGGAATTAGTGCTGATAAAATTCAAGTACAAATTAATACAAATTCTAGTGAAAACAATGCCAAGATATTAGTGAGACTGGAAAAGCCAACACGCGATCGCATCCAGGAAATTGTTGCTACAGCAAACAAATCCACGAGCAAACTTGAAAATATATCTATTAAGAGTGTAGGTGTAGAGTACGCAGTCAATGACTGTCAGGCTTTGCAAAGTTCAGTTTATCAATCAGCGATGAAAGACGCTCAAAGCCGCGCTCAGGCTTTAGCAACAGCTATGGAAGTTAAGCTTGGAACTCCTTCTGTAGCCGAGCCATTTTACACATTATTTTATCCCTCATGTAGCTCTAAAACTGGAGTTACTTTGCCATCATTTGCTAGTTTTTTATCATCACCAACTTATAATCCAGATGCCCCAGCAGAAGTAGAGATGAAAAAGGATATTTTTGTGACATATACAACGAAATAAGCATTTATATTCAGTGTGTAGATGCACAGCCACTTGTCGTCAAACATCGCACTTTAATTTATCGAAACAGAATTCAGGAGTCAGAATGGGCTAAACGCCCCGCTACGGCTAACAGAATGAATTATGTATGAGTGGCAAATAGCACAGCATTAGCGAGTATTATTGCGTAGCATCTTTATTCTGACTCCTGAATTCTTCTTCAAGAATTTGGCATAATAATGACTGAAAAACCAAAATATTTTTACTGAATCAGATTAAACTGTTTTGATTAATCAACACTCCGAAAATCTCTTAAACAGTCAACTGGAAAATGCACCAGGTAAAGGCTATATATTTAGCTGGTTTGATTGGTTTTGTCTTTGGTATCCTCCAGGCTGGCTAATTTTATTCAACCGCCATTGGCAGTACTATCACGCCGATCCAGATGGTTGGAATTGGCTAGAATATGGATTATTTTTAATTCCTGGCGGATTTTATCTGGCGATTTTAAGTCGTTGGTTGCGTCTGGGTTTTCGTTCACCCCGAAAAGAAGTTGGTGAATTTGATCCCAAATATCAACAAGCTTTTCGCTCAGAAATTCTCGCCCCCATCGTTAAATATTATTTTCGGGGAGAATTGCAACAAGTCGAAAACTTGCCGCTAACAGGGCCATTGATTGTAGCAATGAATCATGCCGGGATGTGTTTTCCTTGGGACTTTTTGACCTTAGGTTATTTATTAAGTGAAGCCAAAGGATGGGTATTACAACCCATAGCAAGTCCAGCATTATTTGAGCATCCTTGGGTGATTTGGTGGCTACCGCCTAAATGGTCACAGGTTTTAGGTGGAGTGCGAGCCGAATTCGATGATTTTGAGGCGGCAATGGCTGAAGGTAAAATTCTCTTATATGCACCCGAAGGTATACGCGGACTTGCAAAAGGTTGGAGAAGACGCTATCAACTACAAAAGTTTGATGTCAGCTTTATTCAGTTGAGCGATCGCTATCATATTCCTATTCTCCCAGTAGTTTGCATCGGCAGCGAATTTCTGCATCCTTGGGCTGTTAATTTCACAAAATTACAACGGTTAGTCAAATTACCATTCTTGCCTTTATCGCCTTTGATGCTGGTCTTACTCATGTTTCCCTCAATGGGAATTTGGGCAATGAGAACTCGTTTGCGTTACTTTATTGGCCCTTTAGAATCAGCACAATTGGATAACTACTCAAACAAAGGGCGTGCAGTAGCCTATCAACAGGCGCAACAATTACGAGAAAAACTGCAATTTCAAATTAATCAGTTTTTGGGTAAATCTTAATACTACAAGCTGACTGACGGCTGTTGTGAGTGCGATCGCTACTATTAGTTTTTTAAATGGGCAAACCTACCGAAATGATACTAATCTCACCTACTTTTCCAGACTCCAACCCAGGGCTGCGGCGACTTCAGCAGCTAATTCTAGAGGATTGAATGGTTTTGCGATCGCACTAACTATTCCCATTTGGGCATAGCGACGGCGATCGGAAGCCTGGATTTTGGCAGTTAACAAAATTACCGGAATCTCTTTAGTTAATGAATTAGCTTGTAACTTTTCAAAGGTCGCGATGCCATCCATCTCTGGCATCATCACATCTAGTAAAATGGCATCTGGTTGATAAGTCTGGGCTTTAATTATGCCCTCTTGGCCAGAACTCGCTGTCTCTACTTTCCAGCCTGCCACTGTTTCCAAGCAAATCTTGGTAACTTCTTGGATATACTGCTCGTTATCAACCACTAGAATTTGCTTTGTTGTCATCACTGCTATCCTTTTGTTGGTTCAGGGTAATTTGCTGAAGTAACTCCATTGCCCGTTGTTCAAATTCCTTGGTGGTAACAGGCCCTTTGGTCAAAAGTTCTGGCTCTTGACTTAGTTGGCTATTTATGATTTGCTCACAACCACTATGAATGACAGAGATGTTAGAAGAGTCTTCTAAATCAGTATTTTGGAAAGCCTCAAACAACGGTAGAGTGACGTAAAAAGTGCTACCTTCGCCCAATACACTTTCAGCCCAAATGCGTCCACCGTGCTGTTGCATAATACTCTTACAAATTGCCAAACCTAAACCAGTCCCATCATGGTTGCGTGAATCTGAAGAGTCAATTTGTTGAAAGCGCTCAAAGATACTCTCAAGTTTGTCTGTTGGGATACCGCGTCCTGTATCTTTGACTGTCAACAAAACTTCATCCCCTTGTTGTTGTGCCCCCAAGCAAACCGTAGATCCCGCAGACGAAAACTTAATGGCGTTACTCAGGAGATTAGTCAAGGTTTGGACAATGCGATCGCTATCTGCCCATACTTGGCCAGATAAGGCAGAAATCGATACTTTCACCCCTGCTTTGTCAGCTAGAGGCTGCATGACATTTACGGCTTGAACGATCAGATCAACGACATTACAGATTTCTGGTTCCATCTTCGCCTTACCCGACTCGATCCGCTCAATGTCTAGGATGTCGTTGATTAAACGTACTAGGCGTTCGCTGCTATCAGTAGCAATTTGCAGCAGGCGTTTTCCCTGCTCTGAGTCTGTTGGTAGCAAATCACTAGCTAGCATTCCGAGAGAGCCGTGAATCGAGGTTAAAGGTGTGCGGAGTTCATGACTAACAACAGAGACAAATTCATCTTTCATACGTTCAATTTGCTTGCGCTCTGTGATATCTCGTAAAATAACCGTATAAAACATTTCCTCACTCATATCTATTTTAGAGATGGAAGCCTCCGCTGGAAATTCAGTACCATCCTTACGACGACCATAGATTTCCCGCCGTTCTCCCATCCGACGGGCAACATTGGGAGATTGGCCAAAGTCAACGACGTGTTGACGATGCACTTGAAAAAAGCGCTGCGGTAAGAGCAAATCAAGACCCTTACCAATCACTTCTTGGGCAGAATAGCCGAAAATTTTCTCTGCTCCTTGATTAAACAAGGTAATCCTTTGGAATCCGTTGATGGAAATAATTGCATCATCAGCAATATCTAAAATCCGTGCAAATCTTGCTTGAGAGAACCGTAACTCGCCTTGTGTCCGTTGACGTTCATCGAGTTGTGACTGCAACTGTTGATTGACTCTAATTAACTCAGCGGTGCGTTCTGCAACTCTCAATTCCAGTTCGTTGATGGCTCGTACATCGGGGGATGAGGGGGACGAGGGGGACAAGGAAGAATTTACTCCCCCTGCTCCCTGCTCCCTGCCCCCTGCTCCCCTGTCCCCCTGCGTCATCCGTTGCCGCAATTTCATTCGTTCTAAGCGATTAACGATCCGGGTTACTAGTTCTGGCCCGACAATGGGCTTGCTTACAAAGTCATCAGCACCAACGCTAAACACCTGATTTACCATTTCGGCATCGCTATGCACGGTGAGGAATAAGATGGGTAACTCACTCCAGCGCGGCTCGTTGCGTACCAATTGGCAAAGTTCTATACCATTTGTATAAGGTAATTCCACATCCAGAATTAGCATATCTGGCGTAACAACTTCCAAGGTTTCCCAGAAATGACGTGGATCTTCAAGAGCGATCGCTTTCAGTCCCCAAGGACTAAGTAAGGTTTGTAACAATGCTTGAATTTGCGGATCGTCATCCACAACCAATATTTTAGTTTCTGGATATGAGTCATTTTGTAGCGGTTGCGTTACTGTTTCTAATACCTGTGGGGTTGGCAATGTAGATATTTCCCCTGCGTTTTTTCCGTTAATTTCCCGACGCAATAACTTTACCCAATTTTCGAGGCTACTAATCTCAGATTGACTCAAGATTTTGCCAGAACTCAGCAACAGTTCGATATTGCGTGCCAATTTTGAGCCAATAGGTAAGCCAAAAGTACCTAAAGATCCCGCCAATGTATGAGCCTCTTTAACCGCAAGAGAAAGTAATTCGGAACTTAAAGTATTTTGATTTAAAGTTGCGATCGCATCCTCTAACACCCTCACTTGCTCATCCACTCGCCCTTGAAATCGTTGCCAAATTTCCGCAACTGCCATTAATGTTTGCTGCTGTGATTTGAGATTTGAAACCGAGGATTTTGCCTGCCCCCTTGCCCCCCTCTTCTCTTCCTCTGCCAGTGATTTCAGCCGATAGCCAATACCATAAACTGTTTCAACCAAATCACTGGGCGCTCCTACAGCTTTGAGTTTGTGCCGTAATCCTTTGATATGAGTGCGAACAGCTTCTTCTTGTGGAGTATCTTCATAACACCAAAGATGTTCTAAAATCATCCCGCAACTGAAAACCCGGCGAGTATTTCGTAAGAATAGTTCTAACAGAGCATACTCTTTTGGAGTAAGTGTTAGTAGATTTCCAGCATAAATTACTTCACAGCTACTAGGGTCTAGCTGCAACTTACCATACTCCAGCACAGGCTGGGAAGTTACGCCTTTGCGACGCAACAGCGCCCTGATCCGAGCAATTAACTCTTCTTCGTCAAAGGGTTTAACTACATAGTCATCTGCGCCTGCATCTAGCCCGATCGCTTTTTCATGACTACTATCGCGCCCTGTCAATAATAATATTGGCATTTGCAGACCACTAGACCGGATTTGACGACAAAGACTAATGCCATCCAGTTTCGGCAGTACTACATCCAGGAGGATTAAATCATAATCATAAGTTTGAATAAAATCCCAAGCAGCATCACCATCAGTAGCAATTTCAACCGCATAGTTTTGATTAGTCAAAACGGCTGTGAGTGTATAGGCATTTAACTCATCATCTTCTACAACTAATATTTTCATGTTAAAAGCTTTCCCAATTAAAATGGATACAACAGATAACAAACAATAAACTTAAATTGCAACATCAATTAAAGTAATCATAAAACAGGAGTCAGAATACAGAATTCAGAATTCAGAAAACTCTACCCATAAAGGGATAGAGTTTTCAGGCGAGAATATTTTAATTTTTTTCGCCCCTGGTGGGCGAAAGCGCGTAGCCTGATATCTTGCACCTAGCCCTGGCGATTAGAAATCGCGGCTATACAAACAAAGTCCGCCTACGCGGACTAATGCAAAATTAAGGTTTTCAACCCGCGCAGGCGGGTTTTGTCTGTGTAGCCGCGACTTCCAGTCGCCTGGTGCAAGATATCAGTAGCTCGAAAATACTCGCTACCGCTACGCTATCACCCACTCGTACAGAATTCTGACTCCTGAATTCTGAATTCTGAATTCTTCTTATAAAACTCTCAATACGCTACAACAGAAAAAACCTTCTGCTAAACCTGTGAAAAAACGAGTCACGCTTACCTTCCCGAAACGCGCTGTGCAAATGCCAGTCACTTATGTACTGGCTAAAGAGTTCAACGTCGCTGCCAATATTATCCGCGCCCAAGTTGCTCCAAATCAAATTGGTAAACTAGTAGTAGAGCTATCGGGAGATATCGATCAATTAGATGCGGCTATTGAGTGGATGCGATCGCGCCATGTTAACGTGTCTTCTACATTAGGCGAAATTGCGATCGACGAGGATGCGTGTGTCCACTGTGGTTTGTGTACTGGGGTTTGTCCTACCGAAGCCCTCACCCTCCACCCAGACACGTACAAATTGACATTCACGCGATCGCGGTGTATCGTCTGCGAACAATGTATCCCTAGCTGTCCCGTACAAGCAATTTCTACTAACATTTAAAATTACCGCATACAGCAGGAAGGATTACCCATCCAAATTTATTATCAATTTTAAATTGATAAACTTTGCTACTCGAAATTGTTGATCATCTGTAAATCTATCAGTATCAACCAAAGATAGACGCTGAATACTTGAGGTTTCATCTAACCTCAAGCATAAATACTTCTGATATGTTACCGACATTTTCGATAACTCTTCTCTTTGTTCTTTAAAATTATCTACAAAAGTCAAGAAAACTTGATTTATACAATGCGAATCGGGTATTCGAAATTATCTCGGCAGTTACAAAAATGCAAATCGTGCTATTATTATCCACCCAACCTCTTTAATAATCTTCCAATAGCTATAGTTCAGATCAAATAGCCAGGATTAGCTATACTATTGCGACCTTTGATAGATAATACATATTTATCAAAGGCTATAAAATTATCAATAGCCATAAAGATACTTAGCAATCTTATTGCATAAAAACATATCAAAAATATATGCAAATTTTTAACTAATGTTATTATGCAATAACCTCATGAGGTAGTCATTCAGATCAATTATGAAATTAGCTACACAACCCACGGTAAAAACTCTAGGGGACTACGCCTACCAAGCGATTCAAAAACACTTTAAGAAAACCTTGAAGTATGAAAAATCAGTTAAGAAAGATGAAGATCCAGAAGCGCTGCATCAAATGCGAGTGGGAATGCGTCGCCTACGGACAGCCGTCACTCGGTTTGGACTCGCGGTGGATGTATCCAAACCAATCAGCGATAAAAATATTGGTAAAATAGCCCGTCGTCTTGGTAATCTGCGAGATTTAGATGTACTCAAAGAAAGTTTGGAAAACAATTACAAACCAAACTTACCCCGCAAAGAGCAAGAATCTTTGCAAACAGCTTTCACAGCCTTAGCTAAACAACGTGAAGATGTACTATCGAGTGTACAGAAAACGTTAAAAGATGAATCTTACAAGTCTCTAAAAAATGCCTTAGATAAATGGTTAGAGAAACCCAATTATCAACCTTTGGGATCTGTCACGATTCAGCAAGTTTTACCAGACTTACTTTTACCAGAAGTGAGTAACTTATTATTGCATCCAGGTTGGCTAGTTGGCACTGAATTTGTCAACTCAGAAGTTAAAATCCAGAAAAATTGGGAACCAGAAAAGATAGAACAACAATTGACGACAGAAGGCGAAAGTCTTCATAGTCTGCGAAAAGAAGCGAAACGTGTACGCTACCAAATGGAGTTATTTAGTGACTTATATGGTGAGTCTTACGCAGCTTATATTGAAGAAGTGAAAAATATCCAAGAAATTTTGGGTACGATGCAAGATAGTGCAGTTTTAACTGACTGGCTGACAGATGTTTTCAAGTCAGAAATTCAGACTCAGTTGCCCACCCTTGCTACTTTGTTAACTGAAAATCGTTACCAGTCGTGGCAGCAGTGGCAACCTTTGCAAGAACGGTATCTGAAAACTGAAACCAGACATAGTTTTCATTTAACAATACTGCATCCGCTTTCATGAAGTTGTTTGAAAAGTGGCTGGCTGTGATTTTAGGCACTTGTTGATAAATTCGCCTAATCCACACCACTCCTCCACTTAGGGACTGAAAAATAAAAAAATATCCAATTAACTCTTGTGGGGTGGGCATCTTGCTCGCCATATAAACTGGGCACTCATGTTGCCCACCCCACAATATTGGATAATTTATTTCTTGGAGTTCCCTTAGGGAAATCCAAGAAGCGAGACATGGGGTGTAGCTTGCTTCTCTGTGGTGGTATGCAGGCTCCCTATCCAACCCTATTAAGAGCTTCCGCGAGCGGTTCAAGAAAACTAGCGATAAATAAAGACGGGTTGCAGCCCGTCTAAATAGCTTGAAAGTGCAAATACACCTTGTATAGCATTGAAAATAACATAGTTAATTTTCTCAGAGTTGCCAATTTGCCAAATCATAAAAAAGATATAGCAGTTTGCAAGTAACGGAGGTAAAAAATTTAGTAATCAAGATAATTATTCAAGAGCAATACAGTTCAGATAAACCCAAAACACTTGTAGAGACGGCGATTTATCGTGTCTCGAAAAACCAAAATTGTTGCCAGTAGCCCTTGCGCTCAAACCAAAAGCAGATAATATTAAACATTTTAAGGTAATTCTCAGCGCAAATTAATTTAATTACCACTAAATGCATTTAGATTATTATTAGAACAGGATTTCTAGAGTTAAGAGAGCGATGAAATAAAAATATTTAGCAATCTTTTTGGAATAGCTGCACTTTTCACTGTAGGTATGCAACAGAGGTAAGTTCAAATCAGCTATAACTAAAGATGTCGCGGTTGACAGTAACTTTATATTTAGCAGTCTGATTTTATCGATCAAACCTTATTAAACCCATCAAGTGCAACCAGAATAGTGAAGCAAATTATAAAAGTTTGGATAAATATAGATCCATTTTCCTTACAGTCACGCCTCACCATTGGTATTGCATCATTTTCCGCTTTGGTATTAGGTAGTCTCGCTACGTGGACTAGCTGGAAAATGCAGCAAATTTTAGTTGATAGTCATAAATATAATATAGAACAAATTGCCAAGCGCTTACCGCAAGATGTGCAAATTTATAGTGAAATGATGCAGCCTGAAACTGGGTTGCAAAAGGCTATTAATAATTTGGGAAATACCGACACATTATTATGGCTAAAAAGTTCTGATAATAAAATTTTAGTAAAATCTGCTAATTTAAATTTATTATCTGATACTACGGTTACTGAGTTAATGTCCCTGACTAAGATGCCGATTAAAGCACAAGTTTACAAAATAAATCAAAGCTCTTTTGTTTTATGTGGTAGTTCTGTGCAAGTGCAGGGGAAGTTTATCGGTGAGTTATTTGTAGTCAAGGATATTACCCGCGAACAGAAAATGTTTGTGGGAATGGTGCAGAATTTAGGTATTACTAGTATTTTGGCAATTATTATTTTAACTGCTGCGATCGCACTTTATATCAAACGTTCTCTGCAACCCCTACGCCAGCTAAATCAAATGACTTCTGTGATTTCTGCTGAAGATTTAGGACAAGCACAGCTATATCTTGATAATGCACCCAGCGAAGTTAAAGAACTAGCTCAAACTTTAAACATGTTGTTATCACGCCTCTCCCAATCATGGGAGCAAGAGCGAGAATTTGTGAGTAATGTTTCTCATGAGCTACGCACACCTTTGACAATTGTACATGGTTATTTGCAAAGCGTCTTACGAAGGCAGAGTAACTTAACCCAAACCCAGCAAGAAGCTTTAGAAACTGCGGCATCAGAAGCTGAACGCACTATCCGCTTGTTGCAAGATTTACTTGATTTGGCACGAGCCGATAGTGGTTATTTATACTTTCAGATGAAATCTTATGTACTCAATGAATTGGTTGAAGAAGTTGTAATGATGGCAGAAAAATATAGCGATCGCACAATTACAATCGAGTCAAAGATTTATCCAATTGAGATTAAAGCAGACTACAGTCGCCTCAAACAAGTGTTATTAAACTTAATTGATAATGCTGTTAAGTATTCTGAAGCTGATACACAGATAATTTTTAAGTTAAATCAGGTTCAAGACAAGGCAATTATTCAAGTTTGTGACAAAGGCTATGGCATTCCTTTACAACACCAAGCACGGATATTTGAGAGGTTTTACCGTGTAGATGAATCTCGCTCTCATACTACTGGGGGTTGTGGTTTGGGTTTATCGATTGTCAAAACACTTATAGAAGGGATGGGGGGTAGTGTCAGCGTGCAATCTAAATTAGGGGAAGGTAGTATATTTACAATCAGTTTACCTACATATAGCAGTCCGATCTGATTTGCTCTCCACCGAGAGGATCAGATCCCCGACTTCTTCAAGAAGTCGGGGATCTTTTAGTTCGTGACTCATTTAGGATTGCTATATAGCATTTATATCTGATTTATGAAAATTGAAAGACTTAGATTCTCGACTTCTTGATTTGATTGCAGACATAGTGTGTATGACAGAAAATTTTTGTTGTGAATTTTGACATTACTTACCTATTTTAGGAGCAAAAATATGACAGCACATATCCTTTTGGTGGAAGATGAAGTCAAACTGGCGCGATTTGTCGAATTAGAACTTAGTAGCGAAGGATACAAAGTTAGCGTAGCCCATGATGGTATTGCTGGTTTAACCTTAGCCAGAGACTCATCACCAGATTTAGCGATTCTGGATTGGATGCTTCCAGGCTTGACAGGTTTGGAAATTTGTCGCCGTTTGCGAGCAACAGGGAGTACAGTACCAGTGATTTTGTTGACAGCAAAAGATGAAGTGAGCGATCGCGTGGCAGGATTAGATGCAGGAGCCGATGATTATGTTGTTAAACCTTTCAGCATTGAGGAACTACTAGCTAGAATTCGCGCCCATCTCCGCCGCACCCAAGAAACAGACGAGGATTTGTTGCGATTTGAAGATTTAAGCTTAAATCGCCGCACCCGTGAAGTATTTCGGGAGAAACGAAGCATTGAGTTAACAGCAAAAGAGTTTGACTTATTAGAATATCTCCTTTCACATCCCCGTCAAGTGTTTACTAGAGATCAAATTTTAGAGAAAGTTTGGGGTTACGATTTTATGGGTGATTCTAATATTATTGAGGTTTATATTCGTTATCTGCGACTCAAGTTGGAAGAAAATAATGAAAAGCGTTTGATTCATACAGTCCGTGGTGTAGGCTATGCACTACGGGAATAATCCTAATGATTTGGTGATTTTGATAAAAAGCAACATATTAAAGACAAAAAAGGATCATGAAAAAAAAATGGGCTGTTAAACGACTGACAGTAAATCTCACAACCGAGGAAATGAAGAAACTTGAATGCTACTGTGCTTTGACAGGAAGGCCAGCAACAGATGTCATTCGAGAACTACTCCGAAGTCTTGAGGTTGACAATGCGGAAAATTCTGAAAAGGAAACAGCAGATTCAACAATAACTGTTGGCAGTTAGTTGAAATCACAGTAACTATCCACTCGAATATTCCGCCAAATCTCAGAAGTCTGTACCTTATTGGGCAATACAGTTCAGAATGAGCAACAAAACACTTGTAGAGACGGCGATTTATCGCGTCTCGAAAACCCAAAATTGTTGCCATTAGCTCTTAACCCAAGCGTATTGCCTATAGGGTGAGCATCTTGCCATGAGTTTAAAAAGTAAAAAGTAAAAAGATAATACCCATAAATTACAGAGGTTTCAGCTTAAGCGTTCGTGCAACGACTCCGCAGGAGTATCGCGTTGCGAAGTAAATGGATAAAGTCGAGTTAAGCATAATCAAGAAAAACGAACCGCAAAGGCGCAAAGGACACAAAGAAAGAGAGAGAGAAGTTAAAAGGGTTTGGCGCAGTCTCACATGGACTCAGCCATTGACTAGATTTTCCACAGCATCGGCATTGTTTGGTAATGCGGCTGTTAAAACTTCGCTGCCTTCTGTAGTAACTAAAACATCATCTTCAATGCGAATTCCGCGGACATCGGCAAATTCAGATAAACGCTGCCAATTCACCACACTCTGATATTTTGAACGGACGTTGGCATCATTTAAAATTGCTGGTACTTGATAAAAACCAGGCTCAATTGTGACTAACATTCCTGGACGCAGGGGACGATTTAAACGGAGGTAGCTTAAGCCAAAGCGATCGCTCCTCGAACGTCCCTCTTCATACCCTGCTAAATCGCCTAAATCTTCCATATCATGGACATCTAAACCCAGTAGATGACCGATACCATGAGGGAAAAACAGCGCGTGGGCATCGATTTCTACTAAATCTTGGGGATTTCCTTGTAAAATACCTAACTCTACTAAACCTTCTGCGATCGCTGTAGCTGCTAGTAAATGAATATCCCCATACTCTACACCAGGCTGTATTTTGGCAATGCAGGCATCATGGGCTGCCAACACCACATTATAAATATCTCTTTGGGTAGATGAAAACTTACCTGAAACTGGCCACGTGCGAGTTACATCACCTGCCCAACCCATCTCGGTTTCAGCGCCAACATCGGCAAGTAGTAAATCACCTGGTTGCAAACTATGATGATAATGCTCGTTATGCAAAACTTCACCGTGAACAGTGACAATACTGTTGTAAGAGGTAGTCATATTGTGAGCAATAATTACCCCTTCCATCGCTGCCCGAACTTCTGCTTCTAGTTTGGCTTTGGGTGTTGCAGCCATCCCAGCTTTGTGGGCTTCTACAGTCACAGCAGCAGCTTTTCGCAACTCGGTTAATGCCGCATCATCATGGATCAGGCGGAGAGAAACGATCGCCTTAGCTAACTCCAAGTCAATTCCTTGGGGAGGACTTTGTGGTAAAACCCATTTATTTAATATCTGTGATTGCTGCGTCCAAGTCGCTGCATCTTGGGCAGCAAGTGTAGCGGCATTTTCTACCCAAGACTCTAATTCTGCCATTGGCCCTGCCACATCCGCCCCAATCTTCTCGGCTATTTCCTCGCGCGTTGGCGTTTCTCCATGCCAAAGGGCGCTGCTGGGTGACGGATCGTCGATGAATAATTCTAGCTTGCCTGCTTCTAAACGAATTGCCGCCTTTGATAATGGCAGTCCGGCAAAATAGAGGAAATGACTGCTAGCACGAAACGGAAAGGAATTTGCCGGAAAGTTGCGCGGATTGTTGCTACCTGACCACAGAATTACTGGAAAATCAATGAGATTGGCTAATTGTTGGCGGCGGCGGCGTAAAGTCTCGATGAGGGAAGTAGAAGTTTGTGGGATAAGCATAAATTTAAGGTGATGATTTTACCTTTATTTAGTCGTTATCGTCTTTATCGTCATCTTTTTTATCATCCTTGCGATCGCCATCTTTTTGATCATTTTTGCGATCGCTATGTTTGTCATCATCATCTTTGTCGTTCTGCTTTGCCTGCTTAGGCTGTTGGCTAGGTTGTACGACTGGTTTTTGTCGCTCAGTTGGAACAGGTGGCTGTGGTACTTCAACAACACAGCTAACTAATCCTCCAGAAATTAGCGCTAAGTTGACCGCAGCAAAGATGCTTCTGAAGATTTTTATCCTCATATTTTCGTTTTGCTTTAACATTGACTCTAGTTTTTGGAGATTATATTCCTAATTTATAAGGTACTGTATATAGCGGTTCTCATTTGGATTAACACAACGTAGTGGCGTAGCAAGGCTCGCATTGGTATCAACTTAACGTGAAAACTAGCCTAGTAAAAGCTTTTAGATATTGTCTCGTTCCCAGTCTCCGACTGGGAATGCCGTCCTAGAGGCTCCGCCTCGCTTGCTGGCGGCAGAGCCACTTTTGAGTTGCATTTCCAACCGAAGGCTGGAAACGAGGTTTTAAGGGAGGGAGTTTTAGCTTAAGTTGACACCAATGGGTTTTGCGTAACCCAGCATACGTCTAAATTTCTTTATGGGGATCATTAATTTTGAATTTTAAATTTTAAATTTTGAATTGTGAGCGAAGCGAAGTGACTCTAATGGGACAAATTATTACTCAAGTTGATGCTTTTACCAATACACCTTTTGCAGGTAATCCTGCTGCTGTCTGTGTTTTGCCTACTCCCCAAAATGAAGGCTGGATGCAGAACGTGGCCCAAGAGATGAATTTATCTGAGACGGCTTTTCTTGTCAAACAGGATGATGGTTTCAATTTGCGTTGGTTTACACCCACGGTAGAAGTACCGCTTTGTGGTCATGCAACTTTAGCTAGCGCCCATGTACTTTGGTCAGAAGGACATTTATTACTTGATGAAATTGCGCGTTTTTATACCAAAAGTGGAGTGCTGATTGCAAAGTTGCAAGGTGAGTGGATTGAATTAGATTTTCCTGTGAATCACTCACAAGCAGCGATCGCACCTCCAGAACTTAGTGAAGCTTTGGGTGTACGATCCAAATCTGTCTTCCAAAATTCCCTCGGCTATTTAGTGGAATTAGAATCTGAAGAATTAGTACGACAAGTACAGCCAAATTTCCAACTCCTGAAAACGTTGTCTATTGGTGATGTAATCGTCACTAGCACCGCCAATTCTGATTCCGAATACGATTTCGTCTCGCGCTTCTTTGCACCGAAATTAGGTATTAATGAAGACCCAGTGACTGGGGCGGCTCATTGTTGCCTTGCTGCCTTCTGGCGCGATCGCTTGCACAAAAATGAGTTTTTGGCTTATCAGGCATCTAGTCGCGGTGGTGTGGTGAAAGTATATTATGACGGAGGCGATCGCGTCTTTCTCTCTGGACAAGCGGTAACTGTACTGCGAGGCGAGTTAATTACCGCATGAATATCATAGACTAATTCATTTTTGCAAGCCGATGCGATCGTATTGTCAGACAAAACAATCGCATTGTTAATCGAAACAATGGCATTGTCAAGCAAAACAATGGCATTGTCAGGCGAAACAATTGCATTGCTAGTCGAAACAATGGCATTGTCAGGCGAAACAATGGCATTGTCAGGCGAAACAATCGCATTGTCAGGCGAAACAATCCTATTGCAGAAGATTGAGTTAAAATAGCACGGCAATACAAACACTGAATTGCAAAAGTACGCTCTTGCCAAGAAGTGAGTGTCACAATATTTAAAGAAGCCTAATATTTTAATTTTAAATATGTCTGCTAAACAAAAAGATGTTAGAAGTCTTATCCAATCTCGTGATTGGCCAATTGAGCAATTACCTGGACTGAGCCACGAAGAACAATCTCAACTGCAAAATTGTGGAATTAGCAGCACAGTAGCGCTATTCAAACAAGGTAAAACTCTAGAGTCAAGACTAGCGTTAGCAAATAAACTACAAATTCATCTTCAGTATGTAAATAAATGGATGGCTTTAGCTGACTTGGCGCGTATTCCCAGCGTCGGGACACAATATTGTGGTTTATTGCTTCATGCGGGTATTGGTTCTGTGGTGCAGTTAGCTCAAACTCCCACTCACAGATTGCACCAACAAATTATGCGTTTGCAAGTAGCCACAATGCAGCGCCGAGATTTGTGTCCAGCAATTGAGCTAGTACAGCAGTGGAGTCAGCAAGCGAAAACATTAGGGACTGGGGGATAAGGGAGCAGAGGAGGCAGGGGAGGCAGGGGAGGCAGGGGGAGAAATAAACAATCCCCAATCCCCAATCCCTACTCTTTAGCTAAAACACCATTCAGGAAAATATCAGCAAGTCCTTCGGCCATTTCCTGCATTTGTTGAGGGGACGCGTCAGGCTCGATGAGGGTGTTGTTAGAAAAACCTGCGATCGCAAACATTCCTAAGAAAACTTTTGCAACTAGCTTGGCGTCCCCTTGACGATAAATGCCTTTATCCATTGCTGTTTGAAAGAATGCTTCGCCCACATCAGTCATTTTGGTAATGACTTCTAATTGAATGCGATCGCGTAAATCGGGGTGAAACTGCACCTCCATAAAACAAACACGCATCAAATCGGCATTTTTTTGGAAATTCCACATCCGGCGGCGCATCACCTGCGCTACGGCTTTATAGCTGCCCATTTCACTTAACTCTGTGAGCAAATCTGTAAGAATCTCTACCCAGCCACTTGTGGCTACTTCCACCAAAATTGCTTTTTTATTGGGAAAATGACGAAATAGAGTGCCTTCAGCTACACCTGCTTGTTGTGCTAAATCGCGGGTGGTAGTACCATCAAATCCTTGAGAGGCAAACAACCGTTGTGCAGCCTCTAAAATTCGGGTGCGCGTCTGAGCTTCTGAAGGTGGGGAAGAATTAAAAATTCGCATAACAGTTATGGTTAGATATCCGTAACAGGATTTGTAGCATTATTGTCTAACTTTAGGCATAAAGAGCCACTGAAAGCTTAATACAAGATTAACGCTCTTTTGCTAAGTATCCTGTTGTTTAGGTAATGTAACTTTATCGTAGTTTTCGCTTATGAGCCAGAGCAGTCGGTCAATTTTGGATTTTAAATTGAGGATTTTGGATTGGTCAGATCGAGTATCTGTCATATTGCGGCGGTTGGCGATCGCTTTGTTGACTTGGATCATCTTCTCGTGGGGATTGCTACCAGAAGTTGCTCTAGCTCAAACTCAGACAGCACCCCCTCCTCAAGAAACCAAAACTCAAACCCCGCCAGTTCAAAGTTCGATCCAACCTTATCTAGATCGAGTCATCAAGCAGTTAACGGAGTTTCGCCTCGACAATGGTTTGAAATTCATCGTCTTGGAACGGCATCAAGCGCCTGTGGTTTCTTTTCTTACATACGCAAATGTTGGTGGTGTCGATGAGGCCGATGGCAAAACAGGTGTAGCTCACTTTTTGGAACATTTGGCATTCAAAGGTACAACGCGCATTGGTACACAAGACTACAAAAAAGAAAAACCGCTACTAGAAGCCTTAGAGCAATTAAATGCCCAAATTAAAACCGCGAAAGCCGATGGCAAAAAAGCTGAGGTTGCTCGGTTAGAAACTGAGTTTAAGCAAGTGGAATCGCAAGCAGCCAAGCTAGTCAAGCAAAACGAATTGGGTCAAATTGTCGAACAAGCGGGAGGCGTAGGTTTAAATGCCAATACTTCTACTGAAGCCACTCGTTATTTTTATAGCTTTCCTGCCAATAAGCTAGAACTTTGGATGTCGCTGGAGTCGGAGCGATTTCTCGATCCGGTAATTCGTCGTGAATTTTATAAAGAGAAAGATGTAATTTTAGAAGAACGACGGATGCGGGTGGAAAATTCACCCATTGGCTTGATGGTGGAAAAGTTTATCGATACGGCTTACAAAGTTCATCCCTACAGGCGTCCGGTGATTGGTTATGACGAAGATATTCGCAATCTGACACCAGAAGATGTCCAGAATTTTTTTGATACTCACTATGTACCAAGTAATTTGACTATTGCCATTGTCGGAGATGTCAATCCCGCTCAAGTGAAAAAACTGGCGCAAACTTATTTTGGCCGCTTTCAAGCAAAAACCAAAGCTGTAGAAAAAATTCCGGTGGAACCGCCACAAAAACAAACACAGGAAGTTACTTTACAGCTATCTTCTCAACCCTGGTATTTAGAAGGTTATCACCGTCCGGCGATTACTCATCCAGATAATGCAGTCTATGAAATTATTGGCAGTTTATTAAGTGATGGACGCACGTCACGGCTATATAAGTCTTTGGTAGAAAAGCAGCGTTTGGCGCTAAGTGCCCAAGGTTATAGCGGATTTCCTGGAGATAAGTACCCAAACCTGATATTTTTCTATGCTCTCACGGCTCCTGGTCATACAGTTGATGAGTTGGCGGTGGCTTTGCGGCAAGAAATTGACAAATTAAAAACTGAGCCTGTAGCGACGGCTGATTTAGAACGGGTGAAAACCCAAGCACGGGCAAGTTTGTTACGTACCCTCGATTCTAATATGGGGATGGCTCAACAATTGTTGGAATATGAGGTGAAAACTGGCTCTTGGCGGAATTTGTTTAAGCAGTTGGATGATATTGCAGCTGTGACGACGACTGATATTGAGCGGGTGGCAAAGGAGACGTTTACGCCAGAAAATCGCACGATTGGGAAGTTGTTGTCGAAAGAAGCTTAAGAGAAACGAACCGCGAAGGCGCAAAGGGCGCAAAGGAAGAGAGATATGCAAAGGTACAAGGTGAAGAGTAAAAGGCGGATGGCGTTGAAAATCAAAAATGGGAAGGGGATAATTTATGCTTTGGTTGCTGTTTTTGCGTGTTTACTTTTAACTTGTAATTTTTCTTTGGCGGCGACGACTGAGGCAAAGCATTATACAGACTTGCAACTACCACCGCTACCTGAGATTAAGTTACCTAAGTATGAACGGTTTGTGCTGCAAAATGGCTTGGTTGTCTATTTGATGGAGGATCATGAGTTACCGTTGGTGAATGGAACGGCTTTTGTACGCACAGGGAATCGCTTAGAACCACCGGAGAAAGTTGGGTTGGCTGGTTTTACAGGCGCGGTAATGCGAACTGGAGGAACTAAGCAGCATTCGGCTGATGAACTCAACGAAATATTAGAACAACGAGCGGCATCTGTAGAAGCTAGTATTGGTGAAGCTTCTGGTGGTGCTAGCTTTGACGCACTCAGCGAAGATTTAGAAACGGTGTTTGGGCTGTTTGCCGAGGTGCTGCGATCGCCTGTATTTGCTCAAGAAAAGCTAGACTTAGCTAAGACACAAGCCAAGGGTGGCATTGCTCGTCGTAATGACAATCCAGATGGGATTGCTAATCGAGAATTTAAAAAATTGATCTATGGCAAAGATAGCCCATACTCTCGCACTATCGAGTATGCAACGGTTGATAAGGTTGAGCGTGAGGATTTGCTCAAGTTTTATCAACAATATTTTCACCCCAATAATATAATTTTGGGGATTGTGGGCGATTTTGATAGTAAGAAAATGCGATCGCTCATTCAAGCTAAGTTTGGTGATTGGCAGCGGAATCCAGGTATTGCTAAACCCACATTACCAAAGGTTTTAGCAGCTAATACAGGTGGAGTCTTTTTTGTCAATCAGCCACAACTGACGCAAAGTAGTGTGCTTCTGGGACATTTAGGCGGACGTTTCGACAATCCCGATTATGCGGCACTTGATGTATTAAATGGGGTGTTAAATGGATTTGGTGGACGCTTATTTAATGAATTGCGATCGCGTCAAGGTTTAGCATACTCTGTCTACGGGCAGTGGAGTCCCCGCTACGATTATCCTGGCATCTTTGTTGCTGGTGGACAAACGCGATCGGATGCTACCGTCCAGTTTGTCAAAGCTTTACAAGCTGAAATCAAACGCACCCAAACTCAAAGAGTGACTGCAAAAGAACTCGCTTATGCCAAAGAGTCTACACTTAACTCCTTTGTATTCAACTTTCAAGACCCCAGCCAAACCTTATCACGGTTGATGCGATACGAATATTACGGCTATCCTGCTGATTTTCTCTTTCGCTATCAAAAAGCCGTCGCCGCCACCACGGCTGCTGATGTGCAACGGGTAGCACGAGAATACCTCAAGCCAGAAAAAATTGTGACTTTAGTAGTGGGGAATCAAAGCGCCATTCAACCACCGTTGACACAGCTAGCTGCAAAGGTGACACCAATAGATGTCACGATTCCTGGTTCGCAGCCACAGGCGAAGAATTAATCGCGTAGATAGGTTGAGACTCAATATAGGGACTTCCAAATAAAAAAATCGTAGGTTCAGAACCCCGACTTCCTAGAAAAGTCGGGGTTCTTGTTGTTCAAATAATTTTTTTTGATTATCAGGAAATGACTGAGGACAAATTGGAGTAACAACTAGAAACTAAATCAGGAACCAAAACCTCTGGAAATTCCAGAGGTTTTTTCTTTACTCTGGTTTTTTGGAGCGATCGCCCCAGTATACACTAGCCATGAAGCAGCAAAAATTGTCGCAGCGCATTAGTCAACTAGAGTAAGCTAAATTTAGGTTTCAGCTATTGGGAGTGGAAATGATGTTGTTGGAATTAAAGCGCATCCATGTTCCACCAGGACAAAGAGTGCTGCTACGAGATGTAACCTGGCAAGAATTAGAAGCAATTCTAGAGGATTTAGGAGAACACCGAGCAGCACGAATTGCTTATGATCGGGGAATACTGGAAATTATGGCACCACTGCCAGAACATGAATTTGACAAAGAAATTATTAGCGATTTAGTCAAAGCTCTTTTGGAAGAGTTGAGTACTGAGTTCATCAGCCTTGGTTCTACCACTTTCAAAAACCAAGCGATGGCTCAAGGTATAGAACCCGATCAGTGTTTCTATATCAAAAATGAATCTAAGATTCGCGGCAAGAAGCGGCTAGATTTAGCAGTAGATCCTCCTCCAGATTTAGCTCTAGAAATTGATATTACTTCTCGCACTCATCCTAATATTTATGAAGCGCTAAAAGTGCCTGAACTTTGGCGTTTCGATCGAGGAAAGCTCCAAATTAATGTTTTGCAAGACGGACATTATGTAGAATCTCAGCAAAGCCTAAATTTTCCTCTATTCTCACTAATTGAAGCAATTCCCCAACATTTAGAGCAAAGTACAATAGCAGGTAGAAATGCAACCCTTAAAGCTTTTCGGATTTGGGTACAAAAGCAAATACAACAGCAATAATTTATGCTGTCACCAGAATTCACAATAGACATCTCCGAAAATGACGTAGGGACAATACCCTGCGGGAAGCCGCAACTCTTGGAGACGCTCCGCGAATGCGTCTACATGAATTGTCCCTACCAAGGATACCGCACTTTAATCTATGTTTGCTAAACCCAAAATACTTTTATCCTGGCTGGCATTATTACTCAGTTTTGCCAGTCTAATTCTTAGCTCTTGGATTATTCTTCCCGCTCCAAATATGTTTTTACTCACGTTAGCAGTAGGAGCGCCAGAAATCAGTCCTTGGTTATTTTTATTAAATTTGCTCTTTTTATTGTTGTCTTTATTCTATATTCGTCGCCGTCCAATCCAACGTATAGTTTGCATTTTCAGTTTAATTGGATTACTAATTTGTGGATGGGTGCTAATAAATATCCCACCAACTCAAATACAGATGGCTAAAGCCATGAAACAGGGGCTTGGAGCAAATTATCTAGAGCAAATTCCCCCCCCAGTCAGGGCTAAAATGCAAACCCATCCCTTTGACTTAATTAATTTTTTTCGGGGTATTCCATTAGGTAAAACGCGCTATCAAAAAGATATTCTCTTTGCTTCTCCTGGAGGAGTGCCTTTAAAAATGGAAGTTTACCAACCTTCAAAGATAGGGAAATATCCCGCAGTAGTAGTAATTTATGGTGGAGCTTGGCAATATGGCAATACTCATGCCAATTCTGAGTTTAATCAATATATTGCTAATCATGGATATACGGTATTTGCAATCGATTATCGACACGCCCCTCAATATCAGTTTCCATCTCAGTTAGATGATGTGCGTACAGCCCTGAATTTTATTCGCAAACATGCAGCTGAATATGAAGCTGATTCAGAAAGTATGGTACTTTTAGGACGTTCTGCGGGAGCGCATCTAGCAATGTTAGCGGCTTATCAAACAGATGCACCACCCATCCGTGCTGTGGTAAATTATTACGGGCCTGTTGACTTAACAGAAGGATACAAAACACCGCCAAATCCCGATCCTATAAATAGCCGCGCTGTTTTAAAAGCATTTCTTGGTGGTTCTGTAGAAGAATTGCCTAATCAGTATGAAATTGCTTCACCGATAAATTACCTGACGCACCCTTTACCGCCAACTTTATTAATTTACGGTAGTCGCGACCATTTGGTGGAAGCGCGATTTGGCAGACAGATGTATGAACGTTTACATAACTCTGGTAACACTGCGGTTTTTCTAGAAATTCCTTGGGCGGAACATGCTTTTGATGCCGTTTTCAATGGTGTGAGCAATCAATTAGCGTTGTATTATACAGAGAGATTTTTAGCTTGGGCGTTGTTCAAGCATTAAAAACTCCGCATTTCTTACTACTTTTGAGGCCAGCGCCAGTTATAGCGATTCCATTCATAAATTCCTTGAATTTCATACTCAGCGCCGTTGAAGAAGCGGACGACGCAATTAGTAGAGGAATCATTGCGATCGCTAATTTCCTCAACCTGAATTACCATACAGGGAAACCATTCGCGCTGACAAGGACCATCCTCTTGTACCCATTCCCATAGTGCATTGGAAACTTCAATGCGATCGCCTACTCTTAACTTTAGTGCATCCTCAAAATAAGAATACTTGTCAAAATGACACGCCTCAACCCGATTCAACCACTGTAAACCATAGCGTTGGCGAATGAATTGCACCGTTCCAGAGTCATTTTCCAGCAACCAGTCGTTGAGTAATTGCACCTTCCAAGTACGGTTGCGTTGTTCTTCATCCTTAACAAATTGTAAAAATGCTTCTAACTCCTCTGGGGTAAGTTCATCTAAAGGATTAGCAATATTTGCCATCCCAGAGGTAGAATTTCCCTGAATTTGTTCGACCAGTCGCAGTAATATCTGCTTCTGCGTGTCAGTGAGAGGACAGCTTGCGGCATCACAACTACTAAAGGCTGCAAGCATAGCTGTTTCAATCTCATCTGGAGTCATAATTTAATAGCAATTGCGGGCTTATTTCCCTAATTATTACAAAAGTTAAATTAAAGTCTCCAATCCCTTTGTCGTTAAATCTGGACATAATTAGGGTTTGCGGAAAAAGTCTTTTCCTGAGGGCTAAGAGGGAGAAGGCAATTGCTAATCAATCAGGGAAGTAGAGAAACCGAGTAGGGGTATGTTGTAAGCTGAGGTTGTAAGTTAAATCATTATTAAATTAAGTCACGGGGTTTTTTATGCGGTTGCGCTCACTCACGGTCATTTTTATTTCCTGTCTTATCACCTTTCTATCGTGGGTGATTGTTCCCCCAGCTTTAGCCCTGACACAAATTAAACTATTTGATGTCTCTTATAAAGATTGCCCACCAGAACTTGCAGAAGGGGCTGTTCTCAGTAGTGGTAGCGCGGCTGCCAATTGTTTTCTTGTCATTGGCAAAGCAGAAAATGGCACTAATAAAACAGTCTACGACGCAGATATTTTTGGACGCATCTATGATGCTAATAATGACTCTGTGATGCAAAACCGCACTCGCTTAGGCTCCATCACCGAAGTACCACCAGGTATCAGCGATTTTGAATTGAGAATTTCTGTACCTGCAAATCAGCCTACTCCGTTGAAGCTGAAGCAGTTTAAGGCTGCTGGCTTTAGCGGTCAAGTACGTAAGTAAAGCCGTCCTAGAAAGACGGGTTTTAAACCCAGGTTTTCGATAAAATACTAGAAAATTCTGGAAATATAGCGTCAGTTTTCAATTATCGCATTCATGATTAGCCTTTACATTGTATAGGTCTGAGCTAGTTAGCCCAGACCTAAAATTCATCAGTTGAACATGGAGCAAACTGCAAATTCTGTGTATCAGATGGCTTGCAGACCACCACCTACTATTTGAAGCAGTATGATGGCTAACATTGCTGAAAAGTCTATACCACCCAAAGGGGGAATGATTGAACGGAACAGATTCAGATAAGGATCGGTTATCTGGCTCAAAGTGGCAAATGGTTGATTGTACCAGTTGATAGTGGGGAACCAGGTCAATAAAACCCGAATAATTAGCAGAACAGTATAAATCTGGATGAAACTGGCCAGAGTGTTAATCAGAAGGTACATGGATTTGTTGGTTTCCTACTAAGTGTCAAACGCGGTCTTATCTTTTAATTTTAATTTAGTCCATGTCATGTTTGCAGATTCCATATTTACCACACTTGACACTTTCACCACGCCTAAACAAACTCAGGAGTCTTTAGTGAGGGAGCGGTCATTGCTTGGTTGAGGTGAACTACTATTGACGTTACCTAGTTGATTTCGCACTTCGTCAATTGTGGCATTTAGCTGGGCAATTTTATCTTCCAGCGATCGCCTAGCCGTTTCTATGCCGTTGCTCTCACTTTCTGAGGCTTTCATCTGACGACGCTTTGCTGCTATTTTCTTAGCTTCGGCTTGACTATCTGTCAGTTCTGTTTCTTCTTCTGCTAGCAATTCTGGCTCGCGTCGAGAAACAATCAGTGCCCCGATCACACCGCCAAATATCCCACCAACAAAGGCCCCTGCTAAAAAGCCACTGCCAAAACCATCTCGCTGACTCATATCTTTACCGCCTTCAACAAACCTTGCAACTTTTACAGTAGTTATGCCATTTTCCTGCCCTAGCTGCATAGTAGCTTAAGTCCCAAAGATGCGATCGCCTGCATCTCCCAATCCCGGTACAATATACCCCTTGCTATTCAGTTTTTCGTCAATAGTAGCGGTGTAAATTATTAAACCCGGATAAGCTTCACTCAGTTTTTGCAAAGCAGGTGGAGCTGCCACTACACAAATAATCCGTATCAGAGATGGATCGGCCCCCCGTTGTGTCAATTCTGCCATTGCTGCCATGATTGACCCTCCAGTTGCCAACATTGGATCGGTAACTAACACTCGTGTTTGAGGATCAAATTTATCTGGTAACTTGTTCAGATAACAATGAGGTTGCAGTGTTTCTTCATCTCGTGCCAAGCCAAGATGATAAATCGATGCTAAAGGTAATAAAGTCTGCGCTCCCTCTAGTAATCCTAATCCAGCCCGAAGAATCGGCACTACTGCCATCGGCACTTGCGGATCAATTACCGTTGCGGGACAGGTATCTAAGGGACTCTGCACCGCCGTTTCTTGGGTCGGCAACCAGTCTCGCGCAGCTTCATAAGTCAGCCATCTTCCCAACTCAGTCATCGCACTGCGGAACAATACTGAAGGTGTGCCTGCATCACGGGCAACTGCTAGCCAGTGTTTGATTAGGGGATGGGGTGGAACATAAACGCGCAATTGTAGCGTCATAGCCAAAAACAGGCGCCTTTTTATTGTATAAGAACTGAAACACCATAATACTCTTTCCTGCATCCGGCTGACAGCTAAAAATTAAAGCGCTCAACTTTATTGAGAATATTTTTCATTAATAGTTGACATCTATTCTCAATCAAGGCTATATTCTTATACAGTGTTCTCCTCTCTTTTAAGGATCGGCAGACGGGATTAGCCAGCAGTAGCAGGCTCGTCCCTCTTTTTTTGATTAGTCATTTGTCATTGGTCATTAGTCATTAGTCATTAGTCATTAGTTAAATTAAATATTGATTGACTCTAGACAAAGTACAAATACTTCTCTACGTTCGCGCAGCGTGTCGCAGAGAGACGCTACGCGTTAGTGGAGCTTTCGCTTTCGCGATACGCTCAGTACAAAAGACAAAGGACAAATGACAAATGACAAATGACGTGATCGTGATTGGGTCTGGGATTGGCGGATTAGTAACAGCGACTCAGTTAGCAGCGAAGGGAGCGAAAGTACTCGTACTGGAACGTTATTTGATTCCAGGTGGTAGCGCTGGTTATTTTGAACGCCAAGGCTATCGATTCGATGTTGGGGCGTCAATGATTTTTGGGCTGGGACAGAAGGGTACTACCAACTTACTCACCCGTGCATTATCAAGTGTAAATGTCAGCCAAGAAGCGATCGCAGATCCGGTACAGATTCATTATCATCTACCCCAAGGTTTAGACTTGAAGGTTGACCGGGTTTATGAAAAATTTTTGCAAAATCTTATTGCTCATTTTCCCCATGAAAAACAAGGGATTCGTCGCTTTTATGACGAATGCCAAAAAGTATTCAAGTGCCTCAACAGTATGGATTTGCTGTCGCTGGAAGAACCTCGGTATCTACTGCGCGTATTTTTTCAGCATCCTTTAGCCTGTCTCGGTTTAGCCAAGTATCTGCCCCAAAATGCCGGAGATGTGGCGCGGCGTTACATCAAAGACCCGCAATTATTGAAATTTATCGATATGGAATGTTATTGCTGGTCGGTAGTTCCATCAGATATGACACCAATGATTAATGCTGGGATGGTCTTTTCTGACAGGCATTATGGCGGAGTTAACTATCCCAAAGGCGGAGTCGGACAAATTGCTCAAAAACTAGTAGATGGTCTAGAAAAAGCTGGAGGTCAGATTCAGTACCAAGCTAGAGTCACCAAAATTCTCACAGAACAGGGAAAAGCGGTAGGTGTACAACTGGCGAATGGTAAAGTATATCGGGGTAAACGCATAGTTTCTAATGCTACACGGTGGGATACATTTACACAATTATTACCACCAGAAGTAATGCCAGATAATGAGAAAAAATGGCAACAGAATTACCAAAAATCTCCAAGCTTTTTGAGTTTGCATATTGGCGTAAAGGAGTCAGTTTTACCAGTAGGGACAGAGTGTCACCATATTTTGCTGGAAGATTGGGAAAAGATGACAGATGCAGAAGGTACAGTGTTTGTTTCGATTCCCACATTACTTGACCCAGATTTAGCACCAAATGGATATCACATCATTCATGCCTTTACGCCTCACTGGATTGATGATTGGCAAGAACTTTCTCAGGGTGAGTATGAAGCGAAGAAAGAAAAGGCAGCTTGGCGAATTATTGACCGCCTAGAGAAGCTTTTTCCCGGTTTAGATGCCGGATTGGATTATTTAGAAGTGGGGACACCGCGCACCCATCGCCGCTTTTTGGGTCGTGAAGATGGCACTTATGGGCCAATTCCCCGACGTAAGTTGTGGGGATTATTGAATATGCCCTTTAATCGCACAGCTATTCCAGGACTTTATTGTGTAGGGGATAGTACCTTTCCCGGTCAAGGGTTGAATGCAGTCGCTTTTTCTGGGTTTGCTTGTGCCCATCGCATCGCCGTAGATTTAGGATTGTGATTAAAAGAACAGCTTACGCAAAAAACCTAGTAAACGGATGGCCAAATCTATATTTACCTGAGTTTTACGTGCAGTCTCGATTTCCTCTAATATTTTCTGCATTTGTGCCAGATTTTTTTGATCGATGCCGATGATACTAACATTTATAATTGCTGCTCTTACCCGATCGAGAGTAAGTTTGCATTCGCTAACTGCTAACTTATACTTGTTAACGTTTTCCCAGTTTTTTTGACGTTGGGCGTTGACAAGCTCAAAATTAAGCTGAAATAGAATATCTTGTAATTTTTCTTCTGTCTTATTGAGTTGTTCTAAGTCAATTTGATTGCCAGGAACTTCTTTAAGCTGAGAAATTATTTCTGCAAAAGTATCTAAAATATTATTGGTGGTCATGTTTTATATATTCAGTTAAGTTTTGAACATGATTCATGACTATTTGTACCCTAAAAATCATTGACATAATTGAGAGTTTGGTGGTTGTAATTGTCTGTTTCTCAGAGATACTTCTTTCATGAATTCTTTTAAAACTTCATCTTTGTTAACTTCTCTTTCAAGAGTAATAATCTTTGTGAGTGTTAAACTGTAGTCGTTACCAGTGAAACTAGTAGCTACCCCAAAAATTTGAGTAACTCTAGCAGCAATAACTTCAAAATTAAGATTAGGGTAGTCATCAATAAGTTCTGAGAGTTTTCGACCAGTGTCAGCCGCTACCAAAAGTTTAGAGATAGATTCATTTAAACTTTGTTGTTCAGCAGCATTAACCTTCCGCCAATCATCTATCTTTTCAATAACTTGACGCTTAATTTCTTCTGCTTCTGGTTGTGAAGATGTACTTAACTTTCTATATCGTTCGCCGAGATCCTTTAACTTAGAACTGATGATTACCCTTTCCCAATCCATTGGTCTTGGTGGTTTTTCTTGAATTCTTTTGGCTAAAAGTAGCATTTTTACTGTTAAACATCTTGCTGGCTGGGCAGTTTGAGCAACTATCCTTGTACTTTCATAATCAATTGTTTCTAGCTTGTTAAATACCTCGACTGCTGTATCATATTCTGCTTTTAAAGCATCGAGTGTTTGATCGACATCTGATGACTGGGAATTTTGCTGACTTTCTCCGGTGATAATGCTATTTACTTCTGTCGGAATTCCAAATTCAATACTGGTATCAGTGAGTAATTGATCGACAACTAAATTATCATCTATAGGTAAATTATTCAGTTGGTAAATTTTCTTCACCGATGTAATAGCATCAGCGGCCCGATCGCGAAAATTCTCGGCAGTTATTCGCAACATCGCTCGTTTTTCAGGCGTACAACCGCTGATGGTGAAACTGATAGTACAGGCTACTATACAAAATTTCCATAGGCTGAATTTGTGGTTATGGGGAACTCTGATAGACATACTTACCTGTGTCCAGATATAGTTATTACTTATTTATCAAGATGAGATCATCAGTATAAAAATGATGAAAAAGCTAATTGCGTCCGAATTAAATCTTTTTTCCCAATAATCTGGAATTTTTAGTAACCGTAGAAGATCGCGGAAAGCTCATATACTGATTAAATTAAATACTTGTTGTAACAGATGCTTTTTCGTATAAGCGCATAATTTACAAAAATTTTTATAATTGTGCTTTAATGGTGGGCGGCTTTTGTTCGTTTAAAATCTTCCTCACACACAAAGCGATCACTGATGCTACTCACACACAAAGAAAACATTGTAAAATTTAGCTGGCTTCTACCCAGCTTCTTAAGCTTGCTCCTGTTTGGTTCCACTGTTAAAGCTAATGGTGCAATGCCTGCGGCGGGCGTAGCCATCGAAAATTGGCATTTTGACAGCAATCGTAATCATCTGGACTTCACCACAGATGAGAACGTTCAACCGAAAGTACAACTACTTACCAACCCGACTCGTTTGGTAATTGATTTACCTGGAGTTACATTAGGATATCCACAGACTAGTCAAAGAGTGGGATTAGTAATTAAAGACATTCGCATCGAGCAGTTTAACGCAGAGACTACCCGCATGGTAGTTACTTTAGCACCTGGTTACACTTTTGATTTAGCACAGGTGCAACTGCAAGAGGAATCTCCTAATCATTGGTCTGTGCAGTTACCCAAGCCAATCCAACAGACTGCAACCCAGCCGCAATATTTAGAAGTAACTCCGAGTATTTCTCCAAGAGTGAATGATAATAGCACTCTCTTTGCTGGCGTAGTTCCCATGCATTCACCGATGAAAGCGCTGGAACCTCAAATTAAAGCCTTGATGAATCGCTACAGCTTTCTGAAAACAGGAATGTTTTTTCTGGATTTGGATACTGGGGATTATTTGGATATTGGAGGCGATCGCGTTTTCCCTGCTGCTAGTACAATAAAACTGCCAATACTTATCGCCTTTTTCCAAGATTTAGATGCAGGTAAAGTCAGCCTTCAGGAAAACCTGACGATGCGGCGTGACTTAGTTACTAATGGTTCTGGAAGTATGCAGTATGAACGAGTTGGTAAGAAGTACACAGCTTTAGAAACCATCACTAAGATGATTACCATTAGCGATAATACTGCCACAAACATGATTATCGATCGCTTAGGTGGAGCGGCGAAACTAAATCAGCGTTTCCGTAGTTGGGGACTGAAAGACACAGTAATTCGCCATCTTTTAGCTGACTTGAGAGGAACCAACACCACAAGTTCTCAAGATATGGCGCGGGTGCTGGCTTTGGTTGTGAACAACAAGCTAGTTTCGCCACAGAGTCGAGAACAAGCCTTAGATATTCTGCGCCACACTACAATTCATACACTGCTTCCCGCCGGTTTGGGGAAAGGTGCTGTCATCGCCAACAAAACCGGAGATATCGGCTTTCTCATTGGCGACGCGGGATTTGTAACTATGCCCAATGGTAAGCGTTACTTAGCTTCCATCTTCGTTACCCGTCCCTATAAAGACACCAGGGGAAGAGACTTTATTCGTCAAGTTTCCCAACTTGTTTACAATTACCTGAATCAGATGAATCCGGTTGCTGCGGTTAATTCATCTTATGGTGTTACGAGATAGCGGTTAGAAACCGCGTTTACACAAACAAAACCCACCTCCGTGGGTTAAACCTTAATTTGACCTTAGTCCGCGGAGGCGGACTTTGCTTGTATAGCCGCGAATTCCATTCGCCCAATGCACAGCTAGCTATCCGCCCATACTCCAAGAAATAAATTATCCAATGTTGTGGGGTGGGCATCTTGCCCACCCCACAAGAGTTAATTGAATATTTTTTTATTTGGAAGTCCCTAATTAGATAATTGTGATTTTACTTGCGGCTTTCGTAGCCTTTTCCCTAGCCTCTTGGACATTCACACCCTTTGCCAAAGCTACGCCCATTCGCCGATATGGATGAGCATTAGGTTTACCAAATAATTTAATATCTACATCTTTTTCTGACAAAGCATCGGCGACACCACTAAAAGCAATAGAGTCAGATTTTTCTGATGCTAAAATTACCGCGCTGGCTGAGGCTCCTAGCTGCTCTATATGAGGAATTGGCAAGTCTAAAATAGCTCGTAGATGGAGTTCAAATTCGTTAAGATTTTGTGAGATTAACGTCACCATTCCCGTGTCATGGGGTCTGGGAGAAAGTTCCGAAAAAATCACTTCATCTTTGGTAATGAAAAATTCAACGCCAAAAATTCCGGCTCCTCCTAAAGCATCAGTGACTTTTATGGCTATTTCTTGAGCTTTTAATATCTTGTCTTCAGAAATTTCTGCGGGTTGCCAGGATTCTTGATAATCTCCTCGTTCTTGGCGATGACCAATGGGAGAACAAAAAATTGTCGGTGCATTCCACTGTTTAATTGTCAGTAAAGTTATCTCAATTTCAAAGTTAATAAATTCTTCAACGATGACTTTTTGACTGTCTCCTCTAGAATTAGCGATCGCATAATTCCAAGCCTTCTCAACTTCACTCCGATCCGGCACTACAGACTGACCTTTCCCAGAGGATGACATCACAGGTTTAACAACATTGGGAAAGCCAATTTTATCCGAAACTGCAATCAATTCTTCTAGAGTTGTTGCATACCCATATTTAGCCGTTCTGATGCCTAATTGTTGATGTCCCAGTTCCCGAATTCTATCGCGATTCATTGTATAGTTAGTAGCAGCCGCAGTTGGTATAACTGTAATGCCCCGCTGTTCAAATTCGATCAGTTTTTCTGTTCTGATTGCTTCAATTTCTGGTATAATTATATCTGGCTGATGTTTTGTCACTACAGCTTCTAAATCATCAGCACTGAGCATAGAAATAACTTCATAAGCATCAGCAACCTGCATCGCTGGAGCATTGGCGTAGCGGTCAACAGCAATCACATAATTACCAAGACGTTGAGCCGCGATCGCAAATTCTTTGCCTAGTTCTCCTGAACCCAGCAACATCAATTTTTGGGGCAACTTAATACTCATTAACTTATCCAGATCAATATCAATTCAATCATTTTATAATTTTTTGTGTTTTCATTACTAACTTCTCAAGAATTAAATATAGCTCCGCGTAATTGTAAATCTTGACGTTGCAGATAATTTAAACCAGTACTCACACCAAGTTGACACTTATCTACTATAGTTTCTAACCAAATAGTCTCGTTCAGAGTTGCACCTCGTAAATCTGCATTTCTCAAGTTGGCTTTCGTAAAATTTACAAATAAAAGGTCTGCATTTACTAAACTACTACCTTGGAGATTTGCTTCTGACAAATTCCCTCGAATAAAGTTTACTCCATCTAAAATTAAACCAGATAAATCCGCTCCAATAAGATTAGGAAACTTTAACTGATTGGGATACTTGAAAAACCGCATTATACAGATGATGTTTGCTTCATTTAGTTGTATTTTGGTTAAAAAATCATAACGAGCTATGCCCAGTTGCTTAAGAATTTGTAGACGCTGTGGAGGACTTTGTTCTAAAAAATGGATAGCTGTGTAGCGTAGGTCTTGAGTCGGCAGATTTAGCATGATTATCAGATTGTCGTGATACTTGTGCTAATTAAAAGGTAAGGATTCAGGTGGCAGAGTATTGACAAGGGGGACACTTGAGGGAGAATATCACAAATATGAACCAAAACCTGCCTCAAGATTTAGACCGAGAAAGCTTGAACCAGTTATCAAAAGAAGAACTGGTGGAGATAATTATTGAGCAAAGCAAGGTAATACGTGAGTTACAGAAAATCATCTACGAACTACAGCAAGAAGTAGAACGGTTAAAAGTCAGCAGAGATTTGGACAGTAGGACTTCATCGAAACCACCATGCAATACAGTTTTTCTCCTTGCACCTTCCTAGCATAGCTTTCAGCTTTGAGGATGGATGTACCTCATAGCTGCCAGAAGTGCTGTACTGCAATTCTAGTAGTTCGCCAAGTGAACTTGGCGGGGTAAAGGGTAAGGGGGAAGGTGGGGTCCCCTCTGGGGATAAGGGGCGGGGGGAAAGGGTTTAAATCTCTTACCCTTTTCCCTTTCCCCTTTCCCCAGTTCTCACAAGCGCATTTTTGGGTTGGCAGACTACTAGAGATAATACAAGGTATAAGCTTGCTGTTTTGTTTCAATCCCTAATAGGGATTTTGATAAATTGCAATAAGAGCATCGTAACTTACAAGATGATTATTACAAGTTTCAATCCCTAATAGGGATTTTGATAAATTGCAATGCTACAAGGGTTTTTAGAGGAAATAAAAGATATAGTCTTGTTTCAATCCCTAATAGGGATTTTGATAAATTGCAATTTTTCCACATACCCTTTGAAGCTTCCTAAAGTAGTGTTTCAATCCCTAATAGGGATTTTGATAAATTGCAATAGGACTTCTGATTATCCAGAATTACGCCACTATTTTGTTTCAATCCCTAATAGGGATTTTGATAAATTGCAATCGAAGCCAGAAGGCAGGGTGTAGCCTCCATGAAGGAGTTTCAATCCCTAATAGGGATTTTGATAAATTGCAATGATATTATTACTAATTTGAATAGAGTTGTTTTTTGTTTCAATCCCTAATAGGGATTTTGATAAATTGCAATGGTATACCCATTACTGAAGATCCTATTGCAGATTTGTTTCAATCCCTAATAGGGATTTTGATAAATTGCAATTTAATAACTTTATCACCTAAAGTTACTTTTATATCAAGTTTCAATCCCTAATAGGGATTTTGATAAATTGCAATTAAAGTAATACCCCCTTTGCTAGAACTAATATAGGTTTCAATCCCTAATAGGGATTTTGATAAATTGCAATTTTTATAGAAGATAGTGGATACATACCAGAGAAAAGGGTTTCAATCCCTAATAGGGATTTTGATAAATTGCAATGCCAATACTACAGTATCTATGCGCGGCTCATCAAGTTTCAATCCCTAATAGGGATTTTGATAAATTGCAATAACTCGGACAGCGCACTCAAATGCAATGCAACGAGCTGTTTCAATCCCTAATAGGGATTTTGATAAATTGCAATAGCGGGAGCCTGAAAGCCAAGCTATATTTAGTTTTCAAGGTGCGGTTGCGCGAATATAGAGTAATCATAGCATTAGAGAATTTTTTTGGGAAGAGTGTCGGGAAAGCTTGAAGGATGAAACCCGTTTACTGTAAGCATTTTAGAGATTGCGCGGATGTAAATTGGGTATTGGTGGGGTGAAATGCTAGCTGGAGTTGAGATAGAAGCACTTTTTTCAAGCTTTGAAATTTGTACACCTACCCTTCCGCGCATATCAGGGAACTCTGCACAGTAAATTGTTGAGTGCTATGGCTTTTCTTTGCCAATACATCCGATTTTTCCCTAACATACAGGTACAGCAAGGAAGGCTTAGACGGTAAAGGAAGCTAGTATTACGGTAAGCTGATTGATAACTTGTAGTATTTATTTTATAGTACTGTACGTATAACAAATAATAAACTTTTCGCTAATTAAAGGTAGAGATGATGCAAGAAGTAACTCGCCGCAAATTCATTGCAACAGCCACCCTAGCAACAGGTTTTGCCCTCGCAGTACAACCCATTTCTTCCCAAGCTATCACCACTGATGCCAAGGGGTTAGTCGCTGGTGCGGTGAAAATTCCTGTCAAAGATGGCGAAATTCCTGCCTATAGAGCAGCACCGGCTACTGGTGAAAATTTCCCAATTGTTCTGGTAATCCAAGAAATCTTTGGCGTACACGAGCATATTCAGGATATCACTCGTCGCTTTGCTCGGTTGGGATATTTAGCGATCGCACCGGAATTATTTATCCGTCAAGGCGATGTCTCAAAGTTAAGCAGCATAGACGAAATTCGCCCAATTGTCGCTAAAGTACCAGATGCCCAAGTGTTATCCGATCTCGATGCCACAGTAAAGTGGGCAAAGAAGTCAGCTAAGGGTAATGGCGAGAAGTTGGGAATTACAGGCTTTTGTTGGGGTGGTCGTATTACCTGGTTATATGCAGCACACAATCCTAACGTGAAGGCAGGTGTGGCATGGTACGGGCGACTTGTAGGTGATGCAACTGAACTTCAGCCCCAGTATCCCATCGATATCGTATCGACCCTGAAAGCCCCCATTCTCGGACTTTATGGTGGGAAGGATACGGGTATTCCTCTAGATACTGTAGAGCAGGTGCGCGATCGCTTAAAGTCCAGCAATAGCAAATCTGAAATTATCGTCTATCCCGATGCACCCCACGCATTTTTTGCCGATTATCGCCCCTCCTACCGCGAGAAGGAAGCTAAGGATGGCTGGAAACGCCTCTTGGCATGGTTTAAGCAAAATGGTGTTTAAAAAACTTTGGTTTATGAACTGTGACGTTGAAAAAAGTTCCAAATTGTTTCGCTGGCGTTTAACCCCAGCTTGGCATTGAATTTGTTTAGGTTCTCGTCAGTTGAGGAACCACCAGGCCAAAAATGTCCACCGTTTACTACCGCTAGCTGCCAGACTTCTGAGTTGCCACTGCAACCTGTGTAGAGAGCGGTTTTAACTTTATCTTCAGAAAAATTTGGAGATGCTTTTGATGAGGTACATTGATCGTGCGATCGCCAAAAGTCTACCATATCTGAGATCGAAACCAGCGCTCCTCGTTGAGTGTGGTCGTCACCTTCATAAAGCACGTCGCGATCGTTTGTACCGTTAATCATTAACATTGATACGGAACTTTTAGGCTGGCAATTAGGTTTGAGTCTAACTGGAAGCGAACCCGCTACTGATGCAAAACCAGCAATTTTATCAGGTAATTTACACGCCAGTGCTTGGGTAAGTATGCCACCTCTAGAAAAACCAGTGGCGTAAACTTTATGACTATCAATATTGATTTCCTGCTGAAGGCGATCGATCAAAGCACTGACAAATAAAACATCATCCACCTTTCCTTGAGCGTTACCTCTCAGGCTCCATTTTTGGTCAATTCCATCTGGATAAACAACAATGAATCCTTGTTGCTCTGCTAATTCATTGAAGTGAGTCACATTACTAATAGACCGACCATTACCATCATCTCCATGAAACACTAAAACTAACGGCATCGGGCGGTCTGGATTATAAGATTTTGGAGTGTAAAAATAGTAAGTACGTAATTTTCCTTGGTCATTTAATTCTCCATAATGATCGCCACTCAAGATTTTTTCTTTACCTATATTTCTTTCTTCAGCCTGAATGGAATCGCAGGCAGTCAAGAAAGTAATTCCTAATAAAAGTATCAGAAGTTTTTTAAAAAGTCCAGAAGTTTGATATATGTTCATATTAATAGATGCTTTACAAGTCTTATTTAGCAACAAGTTTTTACCTATAAGAGGCTAACAACCCAAGTATTGTTGTTAGCCTCTATTCAGATATTAAACTCTTACATTTACATATCGAGCAGGAACTCGAACCTTAACCCATCTGTTACCACGTCGTACTGTTTCCCAATGTGCAGGAATTAACTTCCGTTGATATCGAGCAACAACAGGTTTACGCACAACAGCAGCTCTATGAACATTGGGTCTGACAATGATTTCTGCTGCTGATGCTTGTGAAGGCAAGGAGGAAATTGCAAATGGTAGAGCAAGCAATGTACCTAATAAAATACGTTTCATTTTCAAATCTCCAGCAATTAATTAACTTGAGTTTTCTACAGCACTTATCAAGAATTTATGAACAGATGGTTTGTTTGCTGCACAGCTTCATTGATTTGCTGTATTGCTCTCAGTTTAAAATACTGAATAAGAAGATACAGTGTAATAAAGTCACAATTGAAGTATGACTTTATTCACATTTTGGACTTTGGATAAATAAAGAGGAGTTCCGTAACACCTCTTGTAACTGGTATTAATTATTATCTATAATCTTGCAATTACTGAATTTTGAAGACGATAATACCAATTAATACAGCAAGACCTAGCGCTCTGCGAAAATAGTTAACGCCTTGAAATAGTTCCAGCCATGCCCAAGTAAACAACGAGCCATTTGCCAGAACGTCTAACACTGTATTGATTTTACCAGTTGTAAAAACTAGAGTTAGTAAACTAGCTACGATCCAAAGAATAAGTGGTGGGTTTGGCATTTCAGCCAAAACAATTTTGCCATTGCTATCACGGAAGGTTTTATCAACTAATGTATTTTGCATTCTTTGAATTGCTTGCTACTTAGGTAAAAATTCTTAATTTGCAAAAAATACGGAGCATTCTATTGAGAATAGGCTGAGGATTTATTGCAAATTATCTAATAGTATTAAAACATTCAGACAAATATCTTTTCAATTATCTAATGGATGAGATTAGAGCAGTAAAGCATATTCATATATGATTATATTGAAAGGCATACTCATACCATTTTGAATTTTAGATTTTAGATTTTGGATTGGGAATCGCTTTCTGTGTGTGGTTTTTGTGAAACCATCTGTCGCAATCATTTTTCAAATTGGTATAAGATGAAATTCGCCAATATATTTCAGTATAAATGACATCCTAAACATAGAAAAGCCTCCTAACACTAGGAGGCTTAAAAGTTAGCGGAGACAACTTATTTAACTACAGCTTAACTACAGCGATCGCTCCTCCTAATGCAGAGAAAAAGGCGGAAACGGATGCTGTGGCAAACAGCCACCACGCTGCTGTAGCTGCGGCTTTGCGGGTTTCTTCTGCTTGGCGCTGTGCTTGATGCTTCACCTGTTCTAGGCGGCGTTGGGCTTCCTGCTGTATGCGTTCTGCACGTTGCAATACTGTGTTGCGGGCCCGTTCAATTTGGTCGATGATCCGGTTGGCATCTTCCTCGGAGATATCCTCACGAGAACTCATAATTGCCACTAGGGTATCACGGTCAAAGGAGGAGAGGCGATCGCGCAGGGCATCAAATCCGGCTTGAGGATCGTCAAAAAACGTCCGAACATCGCGCTTAATACTATCATAGTTGAGTTCTGGGCGATCCAGGGAGTTGAGATAGTTACGAATGCGGGCGAAAACCCCGTCAATTGCATCTTGAATGCCCCGTTGGATGTTCCGTACTTGTTCGACAAATTGATCTCTTACCGACACCATATTATCGGCAATCCTTGCTGCTTCTTCATCAGAAATATCTTCCCGAATTTTCAGCAGAGCGATAATGGTATCACGGTCAAATTGGGAAAGGCGATCGCCAAAACTTTCTACCCCAACTCGCGGATCGTGCAACAGTAATTGCAAGTCGCGTTTGATACCTTCAGGATTGAGTTCTTCTTTGCCAGTTTGACGCAGATACTCTTCCAGATAAGCTTTGAATGTTTCTGCTCTTTGTTGTGTACGGCTAGCTAGGCGACGAGGCGCACGCACAAAGTTACGAATCGAAGTTTGAGTGGAATCAATGATTTCATTAACTTGTTCTTCACTCAAATCTTGGCGTTGACTGAGCAATTTCACCAGTGTATCCCGGTCTACTTGCGACAACCGACGGCGCAGTGCCACGGCTCCCTCTTTGGGATTTTCAAACAATTTGGTCAAGTCTCGCTGAATACCTTCTGGGTTCAGTTCTTGTTTACCAGTATTCCGTAGATAATCTGCGATCGTTGTTGTCACCGAGTCGTATTGCTCTTTCGCTTTATCAACTACAGCTTGGGGTGTGTGGCGAATACTATGCCATGACTCTTCAGTAGCATTGATAATTTGATTAACTTGATCTTCACTCAAATCTTCTCGCTGGCTCAACAATTGCACTAAGGTATCGCGGTCAAAGCGAGACAAGCGCGCCCGAATTGAGGTAATCCCAGCTTGCGGATCTTCCAGTAGCTTTTTGAAGTCGGCACGGATAGCATCAGGATTCAGTTCTGATTTGCCGGTGTTACGCAGATATGATTCTACATTCAGCCACAGGGTTTCTGCTTGATATTGTGCCTGTTCTGCTAATCCCTTGGATTCTACCAAGACGCGATCGCGTTGTTTTTCCAACTCATCAAGAATGCTGTCTACTTCATATAGCTGGACATCATTACGTTGTAGCAATATCTGCCGAATTTCTTGGCGTTCAATGTGAGCCAGTCGCAATGTCAGGGTTTCATAATCTGCCTCTGAGTCTGCCAGCAGTGGTTTGAAATTCTGCTCAATGCCTTCGGATGTCAAATCTGCTTTCGGAGTAACAAGTAGATAACTTTCTACTGCGCGCTGTAAGTCTTGGACTATATCTCTTTCTTCAATAGCTCTGACTGTTATTAGCACTTCTTGGCGAACAGTTTCTAGCTGATTTGCAATGCGCTGAATTTGACCTTGGGTAAGCAATCCCCGTTGCTGCAAAATTTTGGCGAAATCATTGCGGGATAGTCGTTCTAGTTCCCTGCGGACGATTCCAGGGTCGGCTGCTGGGTCGTAGATGACATCATGAAATTCCTGGGCAATTCTTTCTGAACTCAGTTGCCAAGCATAAGTATTGTACAGGTAGTTTTCGACATCAGCCCGAATTGGGCTATAGGGTTGTGATGGTGTGGGCAACCCTAGCTTATCTGCTTGTTCGGTGACTTTATCTTTAGCGCTGGTGAGACTACCCAAGATTTTTTCCACATCCAAATCAGACAAATCTGTGCGTCCTAACACAATGCCGGTTAAGGCAGATAATCCTTGCTGGAGTGTACTTTGAATTGGCCCGGTAGCTGCCTTTTGGTCAGTTCCTTTAGAACCACGGTTTTCTGCTAACAACCGTTCCAGCTTGGCGTTGAGTTCATCTGTTTTGCTTTGTCCTGGTGGAAGTGATTTCAGATAATCGATTAACTCACCCAAACGATCTTCGTTGGCTGGTTGCTGATTTACCACTTGCTGCCAAACTTTATACAAAGTATCAGCAATGCGGCTAACGTCTTTTTTGGAAAGATCGGTGCGACTGCTGACTAACTCGATAAACTTTTGGCGATCGATGTTGCGGATATCTGGAGTCCCAGCGATCGCTTTTAATTGCGGATCGTTGAGTAAATTTTCAAAATCACTCCGAATCTTTGACACATCGAGTTCTGGAGGCCGGATCTTTTCTAAGTAATCTTCTATGTTTTCCCGGATACTCGCAGGGTCGATGGCGCTTCCGAGTTCTCGACGGACAGCGGCGGCGGCGGCTTCTGCTGTGGCTACCACTTGGTTATTTACAGCTTTAGCACCCAAGGCGGCGGTAGCAGTCCCCATAATCGCCTGAAACCCGGATGTTGCCGTATTGACAACTGAGCCGATTAAGGAGCCTACGGTGGTGGAACTTACCCAAACCAGGATCAGAAAGTAAGCACCCCAAATCACCAAACCGAGAATCGCTCCCAAGGTTGGATCTAAGATTACCAGGCTCAATTTTACCGCGAGGAAAGAAGCAATTAATAAGGCGATCGTTACAGTGACTAATGTCCAAATCCCCACTGCTGTGCCGATTTTGCGAATACTACCGCCCAAACTTCCCACTTCCCCATTATCTGAATCCGAGTCAGATGAGTGCCCCAGGTAGGAAATACCGGCTGCAAGGGAGAGATTAGTGAGAACTAATTGGAAAGCAAAGGCTAGAATCACACCGGAGATTAAAGCTACAAAAAAGCGCGGCCCGGAAGTAAGAACCGATGCCTGTGCTGGTGTGATATTTGAGGTATCTACTTGAGTCTGTGCCACCCATAGTAGTGGTTTGTAGAGTCCCAGCATGATTTCCGTACTTTGGAGCATTGGATTTCCTTTTTCTAAGTTTAAAATTAGGGAATTAAGAATTTCTTGAGAAGCAACTCTTAGTATTTATTGTTTTTACCTATGGCAATACCTAACTCTTTAGATCAGAATCGTAGAATTTAGCTGTTTAAAGCATCTCTCTAAGGGTTGAAACCCTCATCCAGCGAAAGATATAACTTTTTACCATCTCTTGGTAAAAATATTAAGAAACTTAGCACGTAAACATTAATTGTATGCTGTCGATTTTTAATTTTTAATTGCTTGTTTATAGCGATTTATTTAATTAGAATGATTATATTTGCTATCTTTTATCACCCTCTATAAGTCAATAAACTTGGGTTATAAACGTAGATTAAATAAAATGCAAAACTTCATTCTGTCTCTAGCTTCCTTCTCCTTTATAAGAATGAGGAATTGAGGGTGAGGTAAACCAGGGACATAAATTGTATTTTATTTAATTCTTATTCCTTAGTGTCAAAAAACTTAAGTTGTGTTGTGTAGATTGGGTTGAGGCACGTAGACCCAATATTTCCAGGGCTTTGTTAGGTTGCAGTTTGCTTCATTCAAGCTACAATTTTTCTTAACCCAAGCGTATTGTTCTATAAGTAGATTTTTGTTGATTATCGTCTACAATACAAAAGCTCTACTTTCAAGATAGGTGCTATAAATCGATGCGATTCCACTCCGTAAAAGCTTCTATAAAATACTTACAAAGAGCAGCGATCGCATTTGCTGATTGATACACATCCTCATCACTCATAAAAAGCCACCCACTTGGATATAAGCCTAGCCAAGCAGGTAAATTTATTGTAAATGAACCAATTCTAGTTTCTGCTTTTTGCTCATCCAGCAAAACTATTGAATGTGAATAATAGTAAGAGTAGCCATCTGCAATGTCTACAAAAGTTGTAACCTTCCAATTACGATCTATTTGTGTGTCAAAGCAAATATCTGAATAAAAAGTTGGCTGTAATATTTCAATCAAGGCATTTTTAATTATTTTTTTTAGTTTGTTTTTTGGATATTTCTTAAATATTTTCTCTTCCTCGTGAAGCTTTTTTCTTAAGTTCTGATTTTTCTTTACAATATCAAAACGTTTTAATATTTCTTTTTCTTCATCAGTTATATTATCGCCAATAAATTCAAGTAATTGTCTTTCAGATATCCTGATCAGTATTGGTAGTATTCGAGATTGTTCCTTTGGAGAAAGAGCTTGTATTGCTTCAAGTGTTAGTCTGACAAAATAAGAGTTCATTTGTGATAGGCGTTCAAAGCCAGATTCATATTCTTTTTGTGCTTCTTTTAATCGCCATTGATAATATTTTATTTCAAAGTCATAAAAAAATAGTTCGTGTTTCATAACTTTTCTGTAGCTAAAAAAGCCACCTAGTAGTTTTAGGTGACTTTTCTCAGATCAAAATTTGACAAAAATTACTGAAATTTTAAAGAGCGATTATTCATCAATACTACTGGGAATACCCAAAACGGCACAGGGGAAATTAGAACCTAGAGCCTCAATCATCGGATGATTGACAGAGTTGCAACCTAGAAACAGAATATCAGCCGCTTCTGATTCAACAACTTTGCTAAGTTCTGTAGAAATGCAGCCAAACCGCAAATGAGATTTAAAGGAACCCTGCCATTCTTCAGCTAAACTTCGCGCTTGCCAGAGAATTATATCTGCTTGTTGCAGGGGAGTTACCACAGTCTGTAATTTGGGTTGAGTTAATACCTGTGTGACAGATTTTGATACTTCACTAACTTGACATTCCAACGGAAACTGTTGTGTTGGAAAACTCAAGATATTTGAATATTGACTACTTTGATTATCTTCTATCACATAAACAGCTTGAACTGTAACTTCTGCATTAGTGGCTAAACGCGTTTGATGGGCAATCCAAAAAGCAATATCTAGTGCTGTATGACTGTTGGGAGATGCGTCATAAGCAACAATTAAGTTAACTGCTTTTGAGCTTTGAAGTTTTTCAGAAAAAGGTTTTTTTGGTTCTGGCACGAGTACCATTTGTTCAATTAAGTCATCTCGACCTGTGGCACTTTGCAGACGTGCTAACATTGGTTTGATTTGCACAGCTTTACTTCTCCTAATGAAATGAATTAGCAATGAGAAGCAGGGGGACAAATTTTAGATTTTAGATTTTGGATTTTAGCTTGAGTGACGATAACCAAAATCTCAAATCTGAAATCAGTCAAGGAAACCCCAATAATAACTGTATTACAGCCAAAATCTTGGGGGTTCCTTCCATTGCCTACGGAGTTAGCTGACGGGCTAAGACTGGAAGGTGTCTCTCTCTTAGGAGTACTGAGTGCTGAGTGGTGAGTGCTGAGTTAATATTAATAATTCTTAACTTGTGACTCTTAACTCCTCATGTTCTATGAGATACGCCCCACAATATGGTTCCTCCGTTCCAAATCCAGCTTTCATGAATTTGAATTAGGCTACCCACTAAAAAAAATGATAATCTAATTTACTCGTCTTGGGCAAAATATCGATCCAGGAAATTTAGGGCATGGTTGCGGAGTTCAAAATACTCTTTTGAGTTTCGCATGGTGGCGCGATCGCGTGGATGATCAAAAGGAACTTCTAAAATCTCCCCGATACTAGCAGATGGGCCATTGGTCATCAAGACGATGCGATCAGACATATAAATTGCTTCGTCTACATCGTGGGTAATCATCATTACTGCTTGACGATTATTTTCCCAAATATCCAATACCTGGCGCTGCAATTTGCCACGAGTTAGTGCATCTAATGCCCCAAAAGGTTCATCCATTAGTAACATTTTGGGACGAATTGCTAAGGCTCTGGCAATACCTACTCGTTGTTTCATACCTCCAGAAATTTCATTGGGATATTTGTCAGCCGCCGCCGTCAAGTTTACCATTGCCAAGTGTTGATTTACAATGCTAATTTTTTCAGCCCGATTAGCATTTTTTAACACTTCATCCACGGCTAAACGGATATTTTCTCTCACTGTTAACCAAGGTAACAGCGAATAGTTCTGAAATACCATCATCCTTTCGGCTCCCGGCTGACGAATTTCTTTGCCATCTAGCCTGACTGAGCCGGAAGTGGCTTTTTCTAAACCAGCTACTATCTTTAATAGAGTTGATTTCCCACAACCTGAGTGACCAATTACAGAAATATATTCATCTTCACCAATAGTCAGATTAACTCCATCTAAAACGACAAAGTTATCTTTATCAGGTGTCGGATAAGACTTGACTAAATTTTCAATTTCTAAAAATCCAGGGCGGGGCAGAACTTGGTTCTGAGTATTAATAGGTAATGAGGTATATTCCATCATCCAATGCTCCGCAAATAATTTACTCAATCAATCAAAATTTAAACTTGCTATTTTAAGACATGAAAAAACGAGAGGGAGCGTTAGCCCTGATGGCAAAACTATTTAGATAGCCGACCGGATCGCTAGGATCGAAGCCTTTCTTATCTATAAATACTTCTGGTGGTTCAACCTTGTAATCATCCTTGGGACATTTGATGCCCATTTCCGATGCTATCTCCCGATATAAATCTGTTCTCCAACCTTGTTCGGCTAGTTTCTCGGCATTTTTGGGGAATTTATGAATTTGTCCCCACCGCGCTGCTTGTGTCATCAACCACATACTTCTGGATCTCCATAAAAATGTTGAGTGTTCTCCTGGCTGTTGGGGAATGTTGTCAGGGATATCAAAGAAAATCGTGGTGTCAGCGGCTTGGATGGTGCGATCTTTGCCGTCAAAGCCGCCATAGTTATAGTTACCGAGAATTCCCGGACTTGTAAATTTCGCGATTGGGGCATCTTTCTTTTTTGGTCTAGCACCTGTAAAGGAACGTTCTGTCAGCAGTTCGGCTACTTCTTGGCGGTTTTCTACTTTGCTGCAATATTGACAAGCTTCAATCATCGCTTTGACGAGGGAACGATAAGTTTTGGGATATTTGTCAATAAAAGATTCCATCACCCCCAATAAACGATCTGGGTGTCCTACCCAAACTTCTTTACCTTGGGCGAAGGTAAAACCGATGTTTTCATTACCTGTAATTGCTCGTGTATTCCAGGGTTCTGCAACCATGTAAGCTTGCATCGCACCAATCCGCACGTTTGTCACCATTTGGGGAGGCGGAACGATGATGATCCGAAACTCTTTGAGAGGGTCTACACCAGCGGCGGCGGATACGTAGCGGACAAAGTATTCGTAAATGGCGGAACTCAAAACGACCGCCCAGACTTTGCCTTCTGGCGGCTGCTTGTCAAAGTAGCCTCGGAAATCGCGCCCAAAGGCTTCTAGTGCGCCATCACCATATTGTTGTTGATACTCGTACCACGGACGCAGCCCAAAATCCCACATAGCTTTGTTCATCGTCATGGCGTTACCGTGGCGGTGAATAGTCATGGCTGCACACAAGGGGGCGTGGCGTGCGCCTTCGGCACCAATTCTGGCATTGGTGACAGCACCAGATACGACGGGCGAAGCATCCAGGCGACCAAATATTAAACCGTCGCGGGAAGTAGCCCAACTGGCCTCGCGGTTGAGTGTGACGTTCAAACCATATTTGCGGAAGAAACCTTTTTTCCAGGCGATCGCAAATGGCGCACAATCATTAACAGGAACGTAACCAACGGTAATATCAGCTTTTTCTAAGTCTTGGGATCTAACTACTGGTTGTACAGCTAAGGCTTCTTCTGTTAGTCCTTTGGCGGATCTATCTCCTGAAATCGCACAGGAAGATAGCGCTATTCCCGTTGTGGTTGCTCCGATTCCTTTAATAAAGTCTCGTCGAGTCCAGTTATTATCACCCATTCTTGTCGCTCCATTGGTGGATCAATTTCGGATTTTGGATTTTAGATTTATTCGATTAGGGACTGACAAATAAAAAATATTCAATTAACTCTTGTGGGGTGGGCGTCTCGCCCGCCCTATCTATGGACTGGGCGCTCATGTTGCCCACCCCACAATATTGGATAAGATAATTTATTTCTTGGAGTTCCCTTAGACGCTGCGCGAACAGATATTATTAAATTTTGGATTGAAGAATTGAAAATCCAAAATCTAAAATTTAAAATCCCGTTTAATTAGTTGGAAGTTGTAGGACGATGGGTGACTAATTCTTGAATTTTGCCCACAGCGTAATCTAAAATTAACCCAGTTAAGCCAATTACAAACACAGCTAAAAACACTGAACTCAGGTTTAAACGACTCCACTCATCCCAGACGAAAAAGCCGATACCAATACCACCTGTCAGCATTTCCACGGCAACGATTACTAGCCAAGCTATGCCTAAACTAATTCGCAAACCTGTAAAAATATATGGCAAACTTGCAGGCCAAATGATTTTTGTAATCCGTCGCCAACGTGGCATTTCTAACACTCGCGCCACATCTAAATAATCTTGGGGAACGCTAGAAACTCCTAAGGCGGTATTAATAATTGTCGGCCATAGGGAGGTAATAAAGATGACAAAAATGGCGGAAGGTTCTGCTAAATTAAAAATGGCTAAGGCAATGGGTAGCCAAGCCAGAGGCGATACGGGTTTAAAAATTTGAATGATCGGATTAAGTGCTAGCATTGCCGGTCTGGACATACCAATTAGAAACCCTAGAGGAATCGCTACTACCGCACCTAACAAAAAGCCTAGTAATACCCGACGCAGACTTGCTATCAACAGCCAACCAATTCCTAAGTTACCTGGGCCTCTTTGATAGAAGGGATTTAAGATGTAGTCTAGATTCGCGATTAGCGCTTCTGGTGGAGTGGGCATTAATTCATGGTTGGCAAGTGCAACAATCCACCACAACACAATTATTCCCAAGAAGCCCAATACAGGTAGAATGAAGACATCTTTAAGGATGACAGGTTTTGTCTTTTTCCAAGTGGCTTGCGCTGCGATCGCGGCGATCGCTGCTAAATTTAGTTGAAATATCATCTACGACCCCAACAGATTTAAGTGCAGGTACAAAAAGTTTGAGCAGTACCAGCCTTGGACACTGATAAGATCGGAACATTATAAAAATGCCGTCTCTTCAGTCTCCTCTCAATGCCTACGAAGTTAGCTGACGGGCTAGGGCTGAGAGATGCCCTTCTGAAGAAAGTTATGAGTACGAGTTGAATGTTTTAGTAAAGTAACTTCTAACTCCTCACTTTCTTTGAGATACGCCCCACAATTTGGTTCCTCCGCTCCAACCTCACGCACTGTGATCTGCTGGATTAGGCTGACTTACTCTAATTCAAAACAAAGTTATGTACACTATAACATTGATATACATAATATAACATCAATGCTTCCGTGAAAGTATCTGTCTTATGCTCAATCTTGTTTATTTTGTTACTTCAATCAAGTGCATACCCTGACTTTTCGGTAATCAAGCATAATTTCAGCAACAAAAGAATTTATAAAATCTATTTCTTTTGGTAGGTGAAACATATCACTATTTTTGTTGAAACACCACTCTAGTCGTTAAACTATTTGGATATAGAAGTTCACTCATCTATCTCCTAGCTGAATTTAACATAATGGATTTTAGTCAACTACTGGCTGAAAAAACTGACATCATCCTTGATAAATGGATTTTAGCTGTTCGCAAGGATAGACGGATTGAAAGCGCTGATGACTTATCTTATACATCGGTAAAAGATCACATTCCTGATGTTTTGAAAGCGATGGTGACGGTGCTTTCAAAGTCTCAGGATAATGATATTCAGTCAATGGTTACTGCGAGTTTTCAGCATGGAGCGATTCGAGCCGAACAAGGCTTTGATCCAGCAGAAATTGCCAGAGAATATCATCTGCTACGGACAGTAATATTTGATGCTCTACAAGGAGATTTATTAGAGGGAACACCTGTAGAGATAATTCGTTCTATACGTTTAATTGATGCAATCGTAGATGAAGCGATCGCTCGATGTTTTAAAAGTTATGTTGAGGAACGCTTACGAGAATTAAAACAGTTGCAGTTATCACTAACTCTTCATAATGAGGAACTGACGCGGTTAATTAGCGCCAATCAAGAATATCTTTCCCAACTCGCCCACGAATTGAAACATCCTTTAACTTCCATTATTGGCTACTCGGATTTGTTTTTACGCCAACAACGACGCAAGACTGAAATAAAAGACAACTATACCAATTTAGAACATATTGAGCGGGTACTACGCAATGGTAGACAATTACTCCATCTAATCAATGATGTATTAGAACTTTCGCGCTATGAAGCAGGGCAGATAAAAATCCAATTAGTGCCTACCGATGTGCGTGAATTAATTGATAACGTGTGTGAAATGTTGGAACCTTTAGCTGCGGGGAAAAATTTACAAATCGTAGTAGATTGCGAACGCGCTCCTGAAAAACCATTAACAGACTCTTTTCAGTTGCAACAAATTGTCACAAATCTTATTAGTAATGCGATTCGTTATACAGAGTCGGGGACTATTATTATTATGTGTCAGATGTTGGAGAATCAAAGATGGGCGATCGCGGTTTCTGACACTGGAGTTGGCATTGCCCCCGAAAACCAAGCCCAAATATTTGAACCCTATTTTCGCGTCAGTTCTAGCGATCGCCCCTATCTTCCTGATAGTACAGGATTGGGATTAGCGATTGTCTCGCGGTTAGTAAAACTATTGCGGGGTGAAATTAACCTAGTGTCACAGGTAGGCGTTGGTTCTACTTTCACCGTCATTTTTCCCTTAGAGTTTGAGTTTTAAAAGTATTGGGCGATTGGAAATCGCGGCTACACAAGCAAAGTCCACCTCCGTGGACTAATACAAAATCAAAGATTTCAAACCCACGTAGGTGGGTTTTGTCTGTATAGCCGCGATTTCAATCGCCGGGGTTTAGGGATGGTGTGTACCATCCCCAATGTTTCATCTTTCTATCTCATCTACTGCTTTAGGAACCCCCGCAGTTAATACCTCATATCCATCAGATGTAACTAACACATCATCCTCAATCCGAATGCCAATACCAACCCATCGAGGATCGGTCTCTGGTTGGTCTTCTGCTAGTTTGGTATCTGGCACAATATAAATTCCCGGTTCTACCGTCAAAATTTGACCTGGTTGCAAAATCTGCGGTTTGTCTTCACCATGCTGGTAAACCCCTACATCATGGACATCCAAACCTAACCAATGACTGGTACGGTGCATATAATATGGCTTATATTTCTCTTCTTCAATTAACTTATCAATTTCGCCTTTGAGAATGCCAAGTTCAACTAAACCTTCCGTGAGGACGCGAACTGCTGTATCGTGAACTAATTTGAAGGGATTACCTGGTTTAATTTGAGCGATCGCTTGTTTTTGCGCCTCCAAAACAATCTCATACAGCGTCTTTTGTTCTGGCGTAAATTTACCACCCACGGGAAATGTTCGGGTAATGTCAGAGTTGTAATAATCGTAAGCACAACCGGCATCAATTAGCAGTAATTCTCCATCCTGCATTTGACGATTATTCTCAATGTAATGTAGTACGCAAGCATTCACACCAGAAGCCACAATGGAAGGATAAGCTGGCCCTAAGCCACCCCGGACTCGAAAGATGCGTTCCATCTCCGCCTGTATTTCATATTCATAACGTCCAGGTGCGGCGATTTCTTGGGCGTAATTGTGTGCTTCTGTAGCGATCGCTGCTGCTTGACGCATCAATTCCACTTCAGCTTCGCTTTTGATCAATCTCATACTATTGAGGACTGGGCCAGTATCTTCAATAGCGATTGGCCCAGTACCGCGCTTCGGATAAGTCCGCAATAAACTTTGGTAATGTCTGATGATTTGGTCATTAAAATTGCGATCGCGTCCTAAATGATAGTAAATCCGGCTAGCTTTTTCTAAATACTGCGGTAGCTTTTCATCTAATTCACTAATGGGGTACGCTTCATCAGCACCATAAATTTCCTTCGCTGCATCTACCCCACAAAGATAGCCAGTCCATACTTCCTTTTCGCGATCCTTTGCTTGGACAAAAAGCACAAACCGATGTTCTGAATGATGCGGCGCTAAAACTGCTACTGCCTGTGGTTCATTAAAACCTGTCAAGTAGAAAAAATCACTGTCTTGGCGATAAACATACTCTACATCGTTGTGCATTACTGCCATAGGCGCACTGCGAAAAATGGCTGTACCATCACCAATTTTTGCCATTAACTGCTCGCGACGCTGCCGATATTCTGCTTGCATAGTTGATGTTTTTATGAATAAATTGTATTATTTTACACTTTTAGCAACTAGTAGATGCACAGTTCAGGCCTCTTAATAGTTACTAATCTCAGTTATTCTAACCAATATTTGTTTCCACTCTAGCCAAAAATCATTAGAGAATAATCAATTATCTCGAAAGACTCAGATCCCCGACTTCTTTAAGAAGTCGGGGATCTTGTTGTTATCGAATGATTTAGGATATTCCTGAAATGAAATAATTTTTCAACGTTTATTTTATTTCTGGTATTTCATGAATCTAACAACACACATGATAAAAATATGTCTACTCAACCTACAACAAAAAAAGCGATCGCTTATATTACCAAAAACGATCAATTAATGGTGTTTACACATACTGATTTTCCTGAAGCTGGTGTGCAAGTACCTGCTGGTACAGTTGAAGACAATGAAGAGCCATCTGAAGCTGTGCTGCGAGAAATTTATGAAGAATCTGGTGTTAAGGGAGTTCGTGTTCTTGAGTTATTGGGTATTTATCAATACAACATGGCTCCTGATCGTGATGAGATTCAAGAACGTTATGTTTACCACCTCGAATTAACTCAGTCTACACCATCTACTTGGCAGCATTGGGAAATACATTCAAGTACTAGTAAAAACCCTATAGCTTTTGATTTTTATTGGGTTAAACTGGATGGCTCAGATTTAAGTCTAGCTGGTGGACAAGGTTATTTTTTATCTAAACTTGCTCACAAGATAAAAAATACTGAAAATGCAGCCAATACTTGAGAAATTGCCAAAAAAATGAAGAATAATTCAGAATTTAGGAGCGGAGCGGAGATACTCCGCCTATTACTCATTGGGCGACTGTAAGTCTCAGATAAACGAGACTTTACCCACCTCCGTAGATTAATTTGTATTAGTCCACGGAGGTGGACTAGCCTGCGGGAAGCCGCAAAGCGTCTATGTTTGTGTAGTAGCGTTCGCCCTTGGCGTGCCGGAGGCATCATTCTATTCACCCAATATTTTTAAAACATCCTCTAAAGATACAGATTTATGATGCAACATTTAAATGTCAAAGAAAATAGATGAAATAAATAAATTTTGTCTACAAATCATCATATATATAAAATACAAAAAAATATCTTGTGATTGCTTATATAGGACTTGAAATTTTCCTAGCAATCATTTAAAACAAACAGATATTTATCTTCAAAGAATGACATTAATAAATAAAAAATAGTTATAAAGAAATCTTAAAGCCCCGGCAAATGTTATTTCATTACAGAAAGAGATTGCCAAAAAAAGTTACAAAAATATGACAACCAACGATAAAAATAAACCATGCCTGAAAATCAAAATTACTCACCCTCATCTTTGAATACATCTGCATTAGGATTAGCCTCTTTTCAAAAATCAAATACTTTAACGACTTCTCTTGATGATTCACTTTCTACTTTGGGAACTTGGAGTAAGAGTTCCTCACAAGAACTACAAACTGGAGTGGTGAATCAGTCTGTCACCAACTCAGCAAATCCTAATCCTAATCCTTACCTAACTAGTGCAGCGATTACTCCTGACTTTAATGGTGATGGTAAAACAGACAAAGTTTGGGTCGATTCTACAACCGGTGAGATTATTATTCGGTTGATGGATGGGACAAAAGTTGTTGAACAGGGTTCTTTAGGTAAATTCGACTTATCGGCCTATGATTACAAAATTGCCGATTTCAACAATGATGGTAAAACCGATTTCTTATTACGCAATAAGACAACCGGCGAGAATAGTATTGTGTTGATGGATGGAACCAAAGTTGCGACTGCGGCTTCTCTAACTGCCGTTGACCCAGCCTGGACTCCTCAGATTGGGGATTTCAATGGCGATCGCAAAACCGATATCTTCTGGCATAATGCTACAACTGGTGAGAACGCCATTTGGGAGATGGATGGCACCACTGTTCTGAGTGCAACTGTTTTAGATAAAACAGACCCAGCACTAACTCCTACCATTGTTGATTTCGATGGCAATGGTAAGAGTGATATCTTCTGGCGCAATCCAACAACCGGCGATAACAGCGCTTGGTTTATGGATGGTACACAAAAAACTGAATTTGCCCTGCAATCTCAAGATGCAGCCTGGACTTTTAGCGTTGGCGATTTCAACGGCGATTTAAGCACTGACCTGCTGTGGAGAAACACTCAAACAGGTGAGAACAAGATTTGGACAATGAGAGGCATCTTAGTCACAGAAGGCGCTCTAGGGACACTTGACTCAGCCTGGACTTCCAAAATTGGTGATTTCAACGGTGATGGTAAGACCGATATTTTCTGGCACAATGGAACCACTGGTGAGAACACCGCTTGGTTGATGGATGGCACAACAGTTGCAACTCAAGCTTTCCTACCTACTAATAACGCAGCCTTGACCCCATCTCTTGGTGACTTCAACGGCGATGGTAAGACCGATATCTACTGGCGCGATCAGACAGCAGGTACAGACAACATTTGGACTATTAATGAGACAACAGCAGTTGAGACTCCCATCAGCGACGCAGATAAGCTTGGCCCACAGTGGTATACGTTCTAAAACTAAATAGACATCTCCGAAAAAGAATTGTTTTGACGTAGCACTGGTACGTCTCTACAAGGGTTCTGGATAACGCATATTTAATTTATGGAGATGTCTAATGTAGAGACGCGTTAGCGTAGCGGGACGAAGTACAATTTCGCGTCTCTACTCTTCTTAAAATTTGTAACTTAAAACCTGAATTTCTCCCTTTTCCGGCAATTTACCAGGGCTAATGGAAATACTATCTCCATTGCTACGCCGCACTGGCGTACCTTGCATCAAGGTGAGAAAATTATCCAGTGGCGAAATATCGCACTTAGCAGCATCAGCAGCTTGTGTCCGGTAATGAGTCGGAATCACCAACTTGGGATTTAATACTTGCACAGCCTGCTTTGCTTCTTCAGCATTGTAGGCTTTTGCACTGCCTCCCACTGGAATAAATGCTACATCGGGACGCCCCATAAGTATTTTTTGCTCAATAGAAATGGGTGCAGCGGCTCCGCCTAAATGTACGATATTAATTCCGCCTTGCTTCCAACTCCAAGCGGTATTTGAGCCAAACTGCTTACCACCTTTGCGATCGTGGTCTATGGCAATTCCTTGGAATTTAATGCCTTTAAACTCGTAAACTCCTGGTTCGTAGATGAGTTTTGCGTTTCCCGGTAGTATGTCCACAGCCCCTTCATCCAGCAGTTGACTGCTAATCAGTACCAAATCTGCTGCAACTTTTGGTGGACGATACTTAGCAGTACAGCCGACTGTCCGAAATGGATTGACGAGAATTTTCGCACCACCACCAGTAAAAAGAAAACAAGTATGACCCAACCACTGGACTGATAAACCGCTAGATTGTGCGTCAGCTTGAGATTCAGAACCCAAGGTAGTAAGCAAAGCTGTTACCAACCCCGCCCCAGCATAGCCCATCAACTGTCGTCGTTTCATTAATTATGCTCTTGACTATAACTGTTCCAGAAAATTTCGCAATAACTGTTTTCCTGAAGATGTCAGGACACTCTCTGGGTGAAACTGGACGCCCTGAATGTGAGGATAGTTCCGGTGTCGCACTCCCATAATGGTGTTATCTTCAACCCAAGCGGTGATTTCTAACACATCTGGGCAAGTCTCACGTTCGATTACCAAACTATGATACCTGGTGGCAGTTAGAGGATTTTCTAATCCCCGGAAAACCCCCACCCCAGTGTGAGACACCTGAGAGGTTTTGCCATGCATCAACTCTGGAGCCGGAATTATTTTACCACCGAACACTTGACCAATACTTTGATGTCCCAAACAAACACCCAAAATAGGTAACTCTTGTCCTAGCTGTTCAATCAATTCTAAAGAAATGCCAGCATCTTCTGGGCGACCGGGCCCAGGAGAAATAACTATGGCTTGCGGTTTTAATGCCCGAATCTCATCTATGGATATTTTGTCGTTACGAAAAACTTTAATATCATCTGCCACTGGGAATTCTGCTGCCAATTCTCCCAAGTACTGCACTAAGTTATATGTAAAACTGTCGTAATTGTCGATAACTATAATCAAAGCTCATCACTCCTGGTTTTTAGCACTTATCAGTTGCAAAAAGCATAGACAAGTATCTCATACTATTTGTTGGCTAGGTATAAAAATAACGCTGATCTGGACGCGTAGGCATTAAGCGGCTACTCTATGGCCACTTTATAAAGATTACCAAGTAAACCTTTAGTCAGGATGCTTGGCGCGACGCCGATAGCGAAGCGTTAGCGAGTCTTCTCCCAAAGGGAGACGCTAAGAGCGAACGAGCGTCATAGCCCGTTGTAGACATCGCAACATTTAAATTTTCAATATGTTCTCCAAAGGAGGGTAGACAGAGTGCAATCCTCTGACTGAGTAATTTGGCGATGCCTGGGTTGGGCGACACCTATGCAAATCACGTCTACAAAGCCGATATAATTAACTTTACGAGAGGTGGGAGTAATAGGATGCTAGCTACTAGCATCGCTACCAAAGCAGAGACAAGCACTGCACCAGCAGCACAATCTTTAGCGATTTTTGCCAAATCATGGTATGTCTGCTTAACGGTTAAGTCCACAACGGACTCGATCGCTGTATTTAGTAACTCTAATGCCAAAACTAGACCACTAGTTATCCCAATTACCGCTATTTCTACCGCTTGCAGATGCAAAAATACGCTTAATGCGATCGCCATTGCACAAACGCTGATGTGGATGCGAAAATTACGTTGAGTCTGAAAACTATAGCTGATTCCAGCCCAGGCATATTTAAAACTAACAAATAAATTAGAGGCTACTTTCCAGGAAAATTCCCGTTCGTTAGACACCAGTGTTTGTAACGAGGTGGGCGTTGGTGATGAAGAAATTTTTTGGGACATAGACTTAAAAACACAAGAACAGAGTTGCTACAGTGGGAATATTCGCCGATCTTAATGGCGAAATTAACTTTGAGGCAATCTTTAAGCAATTTTGCACAAAAGTATTATAAAAGTATTACCCCAAATTAACATTAAGGGATACATAATTACTGCTATTCTATGTCAATAGCAATACCTATTCCCTTCAGCAATTTTACTTGCTGTTCTAACATTCGCTCCAAACTTTCTTCATCAGGATGATCCCAGCCTAATAAGTGTAATAAACCATGAGCAGCTAACCAGGCTAGCTCAGTTGGTAAGCTATGTTCCTGTTGTTGGGCTTGTCGTTGTGCTGTATCTACAGATACGATAATGTCACCTAAATATAATGGTACAGAGGCAAGCATTTCTTTGCTTTGAGGAAAATCCACCTCCAAAGCAGCAAATGCTAAAACGTCTGTCGGTTTATTTTGCTGACGATACTGGGCATTTAGTTCTTGAATTTGCGAGTCATCTGTCAAACGCAACCCGATTTCATAACTTGGCGCTGGTGGGATTTGAGGGTGAAGTATTTCTAACCAGTGATTAAACCAGTTTTCCCAAGTTTCAGGAGTAATTCGGGCATGAGTGTCCTCAATCTTTACAGATGTTGTCGGGGACAACTCATAAAAATACTCTTCTACATATAATTCAACTCTCAGGGGCATATAGCCTCCTTGTCTGAGGTTTACGGTTTGTTGTTAGTGAGTAAGATAAGCAAGACCAACAAGGAGAGCTAAAAGCCCTACGGCAGTCAGTGCAAAATGCTTTAGGGAAGTTCCACCCTTCCGCACCATGTTTCGCATAGCGAGTTTTACGTAGCTAGGTTGGGATTCTGTTGAAGGTGAGTTGCTCATAGTTATTTGTCTACATACTCTTTTATAACTGTAACAGTTGGTCTGGACACAGAATTGCGATCGCCCATATCCCTCTCCTAAGAAACAGTATTTGCTTGGGGCTGAGGAGTAAGCTCAAAACCTAAAGCTAGAGCCTTTTTCTGGAGGTTATTGATGACTCGTTCTTGGTAACGTTGCTCATAATAATCCATGCCAATATCTTGATAGTTACCTCCTGTTGTCCAAAGTCGGTAGAAAATTCGTGCCAACTTATGAGCAGTAGCAGTGATAGCTTTAGGTGTACCCAGGCGAGAACGTAAGCGACGATAAAAAGCACAATCATGCAGAATTGCTCTTGCCAGCTGTTTGTGCAGCCATTCGGAAAGCATTGGTAGCAGGGTTAACTACCAAGCGAGTTCGAGAACTTTTAACTTTACCACCAGTGATGCGATTGCAAGGGCAAAGACCAAGCCAAGAAGTAAAATGTTTAACAGTTGGGAATCGGCTAGGATCTAAACCAACCTCAGAAATAATGGTTTGTACGGTAAGGATACCAAGACCATCAATGGCAGTGAAATCTACGCCACTAATTCGGTAAAGATGGGTACGTAAATCACGCATCGGGTTCATTGCCTTGAGGTTTATTGCGAGGATGTTTTGGTTGCGGAAGCGGAGATTCATCAAGATTAACTTTGTCATTAAATTGAGCCAAGCACTCCTGTATTTGGCGGTCGCAGTCCGCTATCTGAGTTTGATAAACATCGTAAAGTTGTAGTTCTTGTTGGAGTACAAAGACATGCTCACTGCGATAATCACCATTCAGGGCGGCGGCAATTTCTGCTTCTGAGCGTTTAGCGCGGTGATGCTTTTTAGCTGCCAAAATTTGTGGATTTCTTTCTCCTTCAACAATAGCTCGAATAATTGCCATACCAGTAGTACCAGTGATATCGCTAACAACTTTATGCAGTTGCACGTTCATCTGGGTTAAAGCTTTTTGCATCCGTTGAATGTGAACACAAGCACTTTTGATGAGACTATCTCGGTGGCGGATATAACTCCGTAATACACAAATTTGGTCTTCTGGGCGAAAAGAACCAGACAACAATCCGTAACTATGTAATTGTTGCAACCATTGACAGTCTAAAATATCAGTTTTACGTCCAGGCAATGTTTTAACGTGATGGGCGTTGACAAGTTTAACTTCAAAGCCCCTTGTCTCCAAGATTTGAAACAACGCAATCCAATATACCCCCGTTGATTCCATTGCTACAGTTTTCACTCCACAAAGAGCTAACCAATCAGCTAGAGCATACAGGTCAGCAGTGTAACAGCCAAAACGTCTGACACTTTCGGAGGCTCTCTCTTTTGGAACGCTCACAAGCGTGAAATTCTGAACCGATATCAATACCCGCTGCATTTGGGTTGATTGGTCTTAAGTCAGAAGTTTTATTTGTTCTTGGTTGATGTAAACGGGATTTGGACTTTGGTGTTTTCATCATCAAAGGCTTCCTCACGAATGCGGAGTCATACTAGCAATTGGAGGTGTGTCCTGACCTGGGTTGACGGATGAATACAGTCTCCTAAACGGGATAATGGCAGCAACCATTTCACCAATCTTATAACCGTCTCAACCCAGAACCAAGCTTCTGTACGGGCGATTTTGCACCATTGGGGGATCGGTCAAAACTTTCAGGACACAATAAAAGTGTAATTTTTTTTGGTGCATCTTAATTTTGTTTCTTCCATCCATAACGGAAGCGATAGCGTCCGTAAACAGCTTCTGTCACTATCCGAGATAAGCAAGACAATATTCATCTACGATTGCAACTATTGGGTGAGCGTCTCTCGCCAAATGTTTTAGGATTTGTAATTCTACATCCATTGCCCTGCTTACTTTCCAGAGTTTTTTCTTTTGATTCTTTTATTCAGAATACCCGAAAAGTAACAGAAGAGTGATACTTACTACGGATGCCGAAATCTTTACATCGGCGTTTAGCTGAGACTTCTGAACGCGAAGGGGTTAGTCTCAACCAGTATATTGTGTCTTTGCTGAGTGCGATTTCCAGATGATTTATAAATATTCAAAAAAGACTTCAGGTACTAATTTGAATTCTCCTGATTTCAAGCGAGAAATATCTATCCATAACGCTCTATGTTTATGATGTGGTGATTCGGAAAAAACTAAACTTTCCAGTTGATAAAATTTAGAATCAACAAAGTCACATTGATAAAGCTGAATAATTTCATGACCTTGCCTACCATTAAATATAAACAGGTTCTCTATACAACCGAGATATTTAATATTCGTTAAGTCTGCTTGAATTTCCTCTTGAAACTCCCGCTCTAAGGCGGCGCGGCTGGTTTCGCCAAATTCAACACCACCACCTAAAGCCCGATAAAATCTTTCTTGTTTTGCGGGATCGTAGCCTTCAGAAAGAAATATGCGTTCGCCATTCCGAATTAGCCCCAAAGCGATTACCCGAATTTCACCTGCTTTATTCATTTTTATAACTAATTATCGTAAATAGACTGAGGACGACTTTCACTATCCTCAATAGGCCAATCGGGATTTTCGCCACCGATGTACAATTGTTCAATGGTGACATATTCCTGACTTAGCTGTGTGAGAGCGTTGATTAAAATATCCAATGCGATCGCATCACTGGTTCCTAAGTCAAACCAACAACGTCCCCACTGACCCTCATATTCAAACTCACCAATGTTGTGCATCAGTGCTAGTAGGCTTTTGTCATAACCTTGTTCATCATAATTCATGTAGCTGATATCGAGTCCAGTGTCCTGCACCTGAAGATTCTCTGCATTAAATGCACCCAATTTACCCAGATAAAACCAGGAGTTGAAAACTTCTTCTACATACTGCTTTTCACGCGCAGAAGGGTTTGTGCTGAATTTCAGCCAAATCCACATATCAAAAGGATTAATTTCGCGGAACTGAATCTCCATTTTGGTCTAATATCTCAATTAATGTTCTGCAAATAAGCATATCAAAGTAGGGAGTGGGGAATGGTAAGTAGGGAGAAATCAATTCAAAACTCAAAATTCAAAATTCAAAATTAAAGAACTTCTGCCTCCTGCTTCCTACCTCCTCTTTCGCAATGCCCGAATGCCGAATACCCAATTACCCAGGATTGTTAAGGCTAACAGCATTTTTGCGTTCACTCTCAATTTGTTTGACTAAATCGCCTGGGAGTTGGGATTTTTTAGTCAATGCTTTGTCAAAATTTGCGATCGCTTCCTGGGTTATCTGCTGGCTTTTTTCTTTTTGCCCCAATTCTTTCAAGATTTGGGCTTTGAGATAATAAATTTCTGGATTATCGGATGTGGTTTTTATTGCTCGGTTGACATACTCTAGTGCTTGTGGATACTTTTTTAAATCCCGGTAAGCAAGAGCAACACCCCGATCTACTAGATACTGGGGAGCAGCATTTTGTTCTAACCGTCTAATTGCCTGATCTGGGCTAGCAAAAGGCAAATTAACCGCCAATAATAAATCCATATAACCCTTGATTAAATTTAGTTCGGGATCGTTGGCAGAGATTGCCTCGGCTTTATCTAAATATTCATAAACTTGTCGCAACCGACTAAAGGCTTGCGGTACACCCTTGACTGTACCCTGGCGGGTGATAACTACTGCACCCTCTAAAAAATGACCAACAGCAGTGTATAAATTACCACGCAACGGATCGCTAGAAATTAGTTTTTGTCCAGTTTCTAAAGTTTTCTGGCTGTAGGTGTCGAGTTTAGCCCAATCCTTATTTCCGTATGCTAAAGATGCCTTTATGGCATAAGCTAGAGGTTCGTTTGGCTCTTTGGATATTGCTTGTTGTAGATAACGATCTGCTACTGGATAATTACCTTGTTGGAAAATTGCTTTAAAAGCTGCTTCTGTCTGGTCGCCAATTTGATGAGGTTCGCGATCGCGAAAGGGATCGCCAGCTAGAGAAGGACTTACCCAAAAATTAAGTGCGATTACCCAAGGGGCAACGCCAAAGGCGATCGCAGCTGCAAAAGCAGTCTGAACAAAGGTAGTGAGTTGAGCAGACACTATTAATCGAGGAGAAGAACACCTTTTAGTCATTTTAACCCTCAGAATAATTGCGGTTGAAATAGTTGTATGTGTTACTTAGAATACAAAAAATGGTTAAGTTTAATTTTACCGAAGAAAGGCAGGGGGCAGGAGGCAGGAGTTATTTCTCCTTCATCTCCATCACTCAGCACTCAGAACTCAGCACTGTTTCAGGGTGAGTCTGCCACAATAGAGAAAATGTAAATGATTCTTGCTGCGATATTAAGGTGTTAAGGCAGATAATACGCTATAAATTTTTCCAGAATTTTCTAGATACTCTCAGTGTAGTTAATCAGTAATTTGCTGACTTTTTGGTAATCTTAACAAATGCTCTATCTCCGAAATGTAAATTATCATCCTACAGCGTGCCCAACAGCGATTCTCAAATCGATCAACTTGGAATTAGCACCCCAGCAGCTAGGTCTGATTATTGGCCCAAGTGGTTCAGGTAAAAGTACCTTACTAGAAATTTTGTCGGGACTAGCCGAACCTACAACTGGCGCACTCTTCTGGCGGGAACAAGAACTGATAGCCGAACAGCTACAACAATTGGCTGGGTTGGTATTTCAGTTTCCAGAGCGACACTTTTGCGGTGGTTCGATTTTAGAAGAATTGCGTTTAGGACATCCTGAGTTAGGGTCAGAACGAGTCAGACAAGCGCTGAGTGAGGTGGGATTAGAGCATTTATCGCTTTCCGTTGCTCCTCATGCTTTGAGTGGCGGACAGCAACGACGTTTAGCTTTGGCAGTGCAATTGATTCGCCAGCCAAATTTACTGTTATTAGATGAACCCACAGCTGGGTTAGATTGGTCAATGCGTCGGCAACTAGTAAATTTATTAGCGAAATTGAAACAAGATTGGACACTGTTGATAGTGACACACGATGCTGGGGATTTGCTAGCGATCGCAGACCGTTGCTGGACACTCAACCACGGTGAACTAGAATCAGTAGATCCAAAGACACTAGAAGCCAAAGCTAAAGAACCTCTACCGACAGTGTGAGAAAAGAGCAGAAGGGAAAGTGGGAAAAGGAAAATAACTATACCCCATAACTCAATGACCAATGACTAATGACCAATGACTAATGACCAATGACTAATGACAAACTTATTGCCTGAGATGGCAGAAATCTGGCAGCAAACCCTCAATTGGCAACCAACTGTCCAACAGCAAGCGCAATTTCAAAAGCTTTATGAGTTAATCCTAGAAGGTAATCGCCAACTAAATTTAACTCGCATCACTGACACCCAAGAATTTTGGGAAAAACATCTCTGGGATTCTCTACGAGGAATTGCACCCCTGTTATCAGCAAATTTCTCTACTGCTTCCCCTGCTCTCATTGATATTGGTACAGGTGCGGGTTTTCCAGGTATTCCAGTGACAATTACTCTACCTAATTGCACAATTACTCTTCTCGATTCCACTCGGAAAAAAATTGCTTTTATCGACAATCTATTAACTGAACTTGCCCTTAGCAATGCTAAAACTATCGTTGGTAGGGCTGAAGAAATCGGTCATCATCCCCAGCATCGATTAGCTTACGATATTGCATTGATTCGTGCTGTCGGTGCAGCCTCGGTATGTGCAGAATATACCCTACCACTGCTCAAACAGGGAGGTTTAGCCATAATTTATCGCGGTAATTGGACAGAGGATGAAACAACTGGTTTGCAGAATGCTGTGAAGCAGTTGGGTGGCGTGATTGAATCAATCGAAAAATTTACAACACCCCTGAGTCACAGCATCCGCCACTGTGTCTATTTGCGTAAGGTAGCTACCACACCAATTCAGTTTCCCCGTGCTATTGGTGTACCTACCCAAAAGCCTCTTTAATTAATTCGTAATTCGTAATTCGTAGTTCGTAATTATAAAGCAATATAGTTCAGATAAGACCAAAACACTTGTAGAGACGGCGATTTATCGTGTCTCGAAAACACAAAATTTTTGCCGGTCGCCCTTAACTGAACCGTCGTGAATTATAAAGGGTATATCAGCATTAGACGTAGGTTGGGTGGAGCGGAGCGCAACCCAACATATATCAGGATGTTGGCTTTGGCAAAGCCTCCACCCAACCTACAATTTTTTTTTGTAATTCGTAATTAGTAATTACAAATTATTTGGGCAAGAGTGGAGATCAAGTTTTTATTTTTTCTCTCTCTTCCTGCTTTTATCCTTGTTTCAATGTTTAAGCAAATTTACTTGCGGCTGCAAACCGCTTGTTAATCTCATCCCAATTAACCACGTTCCACCAAGCATCTAAATAATCGGCGCGGCGATTCTGGTAATTGAGATAATAGGCGTGTTCCCATACGTCATTACCCAGGATAGGATATTTGCCTTCACTTAAAGGACTATCTTGATTAGCTGTAGTTGTCACTTCTAACTTGCCATTTTTGTTACGTACTAGCCAAACCCAACCACTACCAAAACGACCAGCACCAGCTTCGTTAAACTGTTTTTTGAAAGCTGCAAAAGAGCCAAAGTTTTTATTAATAGCAGAGGCTATATCTCCTGTTGGTTCTCCCCCACCTTTTGGCTTCATAATTTTCCAGAACATTGAGTGGTTAACATGACCACCCCCATTATTACGTACTGTTTTACGAATATCTTGTGGTACTTTGTCAAGTTTCTGCAACAGTTCTTCAACAGTTTTACTTTTGAGTTCTGGGTGTTTGTCTAAGGCTGCATTCAGGTTTTTCACATAGGTTGCGTGGTGTTTATCGTGGTGAAATTGCATCGTTTTAGCATCGATGTGTGGTTCCAGTGCTTCGTAGGCGTAAGCTAAAGGGGGCAGCTGGATAGCACCTGTTGTATTTGGTGTTGTATCGGGAATTGCAGTATTACCCTCAGGAGATTTTTCTGCTAATGCACAAGCATCTAATGCAAAAGCACCTGCACCTACTGTGAATATGAACAAGAAATGGCGTCGATTAATAGTCATATAAGTTTTTGCCGCGAATTGATTAAGTCTCTATTGCAGTTTTTATTTTCTTAGATTATGGCTACAAAAAATTGGGAATTGGCGATTATTGCTGGCAGTTTAAGAAACTTTTTTTAGACTTGTAATATTAAGTACTAAAATTCAGAAACCGATTGAAAACTTTCAAATATTATCGCACCTTTAGTAACTTATAACTGCCTAGTGACGATTTTAGACAGTACTGGTGTGATTCTTTATTTTTTACAGGATTTTTAGAGCGTTTTTCAGTACGTTGCCTGTGGCGGTTACGGTCTAATTAATCAATAACGCACTGAAAATATTTGTTCAACAGTTAGATTTAAATCTGGAAATGTTGGCGACTCTATACGGTCGTCTCCTCTAAACTGTTTACCACGATATTCACCCTCATCACTTAAAGAGTAAATTGTGATTGTTGGCTGTTTGGGGTCGCCTATCAATTCCTTGCTACCCGCAGGCATCGCACGACGCAAGGGCAAGGTCAGAGTTACGGTCAAAAATTGGATTAACGGCGGTGTGGTGATGATTCTGGATGCGATCGCTAACCTATCCCTCGCCACCAATTACAACAATCGCACACAAAACAATTATATTTTACACTCCGAAGCGCTTATAATATTCTTTCCCCAGTTTTGGGATCAAATATAAACAACTGATTTAAATCTAGTTGCAGAGAAAGACGATCGCCTGGACGCGGACGCACATCCCCACCTACCTGAATATTCAATACCACCGCCGAACCAGGTAAACCAGCACGAATCAAAGTTTCCCTTCCCAAAGGTTCCACCACCTTCACTTCCACAATCAGCTGACTCTCATTTCCTTCTTGGCGTTTTGGTGAATCAGCGCTGTAGGCGGGTTTCCCGCCGTAGGCGACTGTGAACCCGGAGGGCGATTCGTTAATAAAAATATGCTCTGGACGAATCCCCAAATCAAAACTATATCCCTGACGCAAATTTAATTTTTCCTTGACATCCGCTGGAATTACTAATAACTGTCCACTGACATCAAAACCATTATCTTTATAGATTGCAGGCAGAATATTCATTGGCGGACTGCCTAAAAAGCTTGCCACCATCTGATTAGCAGGACTTGCATAAATAGTTTGGGGATCGCCGATTTGTTGAATCCGTCCACGATTTAGCACGACAATTTTATCAGCCAAAGTCATCGCTTCAACTTGATCGTGAGTGACGTAAATAGTTGTAATGCCTAATTCTTGATGTAACTGTTTCAATTCTGCCCTGGTATCATCGCGCAATTGGGCATCTAAATTAGATAAAGGTTCATCAAGTAAAAACACTTGGGGTTCACGAGCGATCGCTCTTCCTAATGCTACCCGTTGTTGCTGTCCCCCAGAAAGTTGTTTGGGTTTACGATCCAGCAAGTGATCCAAAGAAAGCGATCGCGCCACATTCATCACTCGTTCTTGAATGATTTTTCGGTCAACCTTCCGCATTTGCAAGCCAAAGCCGATGTTTTGCGCCACACTCATGTGAGGATAGAGAGCGTAGTTTTGGAACACCATCGCCACATCTCGTTGTCTGGCGGGGATATTATTCACCAAGCGATCGCCAATAAATAGTTTGCCAGATGTAGCGGTTTCTAAACCAGCGATCGTTCGCAAAATTGTAGACTTACCACAACCCGATGGCCCGACTAAAACCCAAAATTCGCCATCAGGAATTTCAAAGGTAATATCCTCGATCGCAGTGACATTGTTAAATCTACGCTTAATATCTTCTAGACGAACACTTGCCATTATCTGATTAAAGTTAAGAGTTAAGAGTTAGGAGTTAGGAGTTAGGAATTTTAAGTTTTGAGTTTTGAGTTTTAAATTAAAAACCTCTTCAACTCATAACTAATAACTTCTAACTCATAACTTTGTCCAAGCTGGGTGAGAGAGTAAAGAAGCAAAGACTCGTACCCCCCGGAGTTGATTAGAGAGGGGTAAATGACCTCTAGGGGCGCTCAAATCCCAGGTAAACTCGTTAGGGTATCGCGTCCAAGTATTACCTGCTTTCCAGCCAATTTTCGGCCAGAAATTCTCCCAATTTTTACCCAAACTCAACCAGATTTCTCGCTGCACTGAAAAGCCAAATTTACCTTCCGAGTGGACTAACCAGAGGTTGTTAATGGTTTGCAAGTCAACAGCCGAGGTATTTTCTACCTCAGTAAAGTACAACCATTTTCGTTGTACAGCCGTTGGCCCTGATAGTTCGCACATTTTTTCGATGGTGACGCGATCAGCTGCTTGAAAGTCTTGAGCAGCAAGTAGCTGTTGCAAAGAATTGTAGTTAATCCCGCACTCTGATTTTAGAGGTACAATTCCCTCAGGAAAAGAAGAGCGCAGAAATTCTTTGGCTTGAGGTGCATCAGAGTTATAAAGAACTTGGTAAGCTTTGCCATCAACCCAAGTCGCTGGGTTTTCACGTCGTTTCAGTAAAAATTCCATCAACACGTCTAATCCCTCATTACCCAACTCAGCTAACTGTGGGATTATCTGTTGTTGGACTTTTTCAGACCCAGCGATTAACGGTCGTCGGAGGGAGTCGATGTCATTTGCCGGGTCTGATAAAATCATTGGGTCTGTCATGCCATTCTCGTTTTAGCGGTCAGTGAAAGAGCGGTAAGCTATTGGGCTTCTCTAAAGTGAAGCACTGATAGCGAAAAGTAGTTTACTATTTTTGATCGTACAAAATTGCGATCGCTTCACTGAAATCTCACACTTAATCCCCAAATAATGTACAAGGGGAATAGGGGGAAAATCTGGAGACTAGGGATTAGGGACTGGGGACTACGACTGAAGGGACATGGAGGACAAGGGTGAATTATTGAAAAAATCACTTCCTGTCTCTTTCCAATCCCCAATACCCAATCCCCAGTACCCAAAATACAAGCCTGCCACATAAAGATTTTTTGAATAGCAGCGTATCGATTAGGAGTGTGTGAATGATGTACGAAAAGATTACCCCCCCCGCAGCCGGAGCAAAAATCACCTTCAAAAATGGTGAACCTATCGTACCGGACAATCCAATTATCCCCTTTATTCGCGGCGACGGCACAGGTATAGACATCTGGCCTGCTACCCAAAAAGTCCTCGATGCTGCGGTAGCTAAAGCATATCAGGGTCAGCGTCAAATTAGCTGGTTCAAGGTTTACGCTGGAGACGAAGCTTGCGATTTATACGGTACTTATCAGTATTTACCTCAAGATACTCTCACGGCAATTGAAGAATATGGTGTAGCTATTAAAGGGCCTTTGACTACTCCCATTGGTGGGGGAATTCGTTCTTTAAATGTGGCATTACGGCAAATTTTTGACTTGTATGCCTGCGTGCGTCCTTGCCGTTACTATGCAGGTACACCCTCACCCCACAAAAATCCCGAAAAGCTGGATGTAATTGTTTATCGGGAAAATACAGAAGATATTTATTTAGGGATTGAGTGGCGACAAGGTAGCGAAATCGGCGATCGCTTAATTAAGATTCTTAACGAAGAACTAATCCCCGCCACCCCAGAACACGGGAAAAAACGCATTCCTCTTGATTCTGGTATTGGCATCAAACCCATCAGTAAAACTGGTTCCCAACGCCTAGTTAGACGTGCTATCAAACACGCCTTGCTATTGCCCAAAAATAAGCAACAAGTGACTTTGGTGCATAAGGGGAACATTATGAAGTACACCGAAGGCGCTTTCCGCGACTGGGGTTATGAACTAGCAACCAGTGAATTTCGCCAAGAAACTGTCACTGAACAGGAATCTTGGATTTTGAGTAACAAGGAAAAAAATCCGAATATTTCCTTGGAAGAAAACGCCCGCCAGATTGAGCCAGGGTTTGATAATCTTACCCCAGACAAGAAAGCGCAAGTTGTCAAGGAAGTCGAAACTGTTCTTAACACAATTTGGTCAACCCACGGCGAGGGCAAATGGAAAGATAAAGTTTTGGTGAATGACCGGATTGCTGACAGTATTTTTCAACAAATCCAAACCAGACCGGATGAATATTCGATTCTGGCGACGATGAACTTGAACGGCGATTATTTGTCTGATGCCGCTGCTGCCATTGTTGGCGGATTGGGAATGGGCCCAGGGGCAAATATTGGTGACTCTAGTGCCATATTTGAAGCTACCCACGGCACTGCACCCAAACACGCCGGATTGGATCGGATCAATCCTGGTTCAGTGATTTTGTCTGGTGTGATGATGCTGGAATTTTTGGGTTGGCAAGAAGCCGCAGACCTAATTAAGAAAGGTTTAAGCGATGCGATCGCAAATAGTCAAGTCACCTACGATTTAGCCCGGTTGCTAGAACCACCAGTTGAACCATTAAAATGTTCTGAATTTGCTGAGGCAATTATTCAGCATTTTGAATGAAGAACTATCTCTAGCTGGCTTGTCTGCGACACGCTGAACGAACTACTAAGCTAGAGGTTTCTACATCCTCTAGCTCGTATTAACGTAGCAATTTTGATATTTTTGGGGGAAGGTTCAAGAGCCACCCCTTAGCTTGACTGGGTTGGGTTGTCGTAAACACAGCATAAATTTATTTTTGATCTTATCGCTTCCTGGAAACGCTATATCATTCTTTGATGGTAAATAGCCCCTACTCGAACTGGGGCAAATTATTTGGATCAATACCCTGAGATTGTAAATAAGCAATTAGTCTTTCTTTTTGCTGACGTTCTTGTTCAGCACGTTGACTTTCTTGTTCAGCGCGTTGGCGTTCTTGTTCAATCTGTTCCACAGCCCACGGTAACAAATTCCCAGCTTGATCCCACCAGCGCAACCAATAACCAGTTCGCCCTTCTTTTGTTCCTTGCCAAGTTCCCAAAAATAAGCCCATTGCATCAATCCAATGACGACCATTTTCATCGGGTAGCTTTAACTCATAGCGTTGATTTTCTAGTTGATAATATTCTAATAAACCGCCATTAGGTTCAAAAATGATGTAGATAGGAATCTGCAAAATATGCTCGTAGAAAAACCATTTTCCCGGTGGATAACTTCGCTTTACTGAATATTCTCCGCCCTCGGTATCGGATAAAAATTCGATAGCGATCGCGGGGATATTTCCTTCTAAATTGGGTGTATAACTTTTGCGATTACCCACAATTTCATTAACCAATGGCACATAAACCCAGTCAGGTGCTTTGGCGATAAATTGCCCGTTGACTGTTGCACAAAGACCAAAGTTAGAAGCGATCAACATCTGGGGTTGAATGAATCCACTGATTTCTAGGCTTTCACGCAAAGCACCAGCCAAAAGCGGCTGACCTGTATTCTCCACTGGTTCATCCTCTAGTTGAAAATCCTTGGGTAAGGCTTCCCAGGTGATTACCAGTTCTTTTGGTGATTTGGCTTGGCTGAGTTGGGTTGCCATAAACACAGCATGAATTTATTTTCGATCTTATCGTTTCTAGGATGGCTATGGAGGCATTGAGGAATGAGTATTAGATAAAACCAGTACTCCACTCAGCTAATAGGTAAGGTAAACCAGAATGTTGCCCCTGCATTCAATGCACTGTTGACACCAATTTCACCGCCGTGAGCATGGATGATTTGCTTACACAAATACAACCCTAATCCCAAGCCTACAGAATTGCCGATATTTGCACCCCGAAAGTAAAGGTCAAAAAGCCGATCGCTTTGTTGTTTACTAATTCCTACGCCGTTATCACTGACAGTACAGTAAATCATGTCATCCTTACGGGTAGCATTGATTGTCAAGAGCAATCCAGGGGGATTATGTTTCAAAGCATTGACAATTAAGTTAGAAAAAACTCGCCATAGTTGCGTAGGATCGGCATTCACCAAAGGCAAATCTGCGGATACCAGATTTGTCAGCTTGGCTTGATTTTGTGCTAGTAATGGCTCTAAATCAGCGATCGCAGCTTTGACAACTGTCAGTAATTGTACTGATTGATATTGCAAAACAACACCCCGCACCTCGCTAATATGAGTTTCCATCAACGAATTAATTAAGTTCAGTTGGCGATCGCTACTTTGAATCATCCGCTCTAAAATTGAGCGTGAAACGGGGATTGGGGATTGGGAAGAGGCAGAGGGGCGGGATGCGGGGGGCAGAGGAGAGGAATTTTCCCCCTGCTCCCCACTCCCCACTCCCTGATTTAGCAAATTCTTCAATACCATTAAAGTACCAAGCACTGGATTGCGTAAGTCGTGGGAAACGGCATGGAAAAATACTCTTAGTTCTTCTTCAGTTTGCTTACGCTGGGTAATATCTTCTATCAAACCTTCGTAGTAAAGGAGTTTTCCCTGTTCGTCAAGCACTGCATAAGCTTTTTCCGAAATCCAGACAATACTCCCGTCTCGGCGATAAACTTGGGACTCAAATTCCGAAACACTGCCATACTTTTCCATCAGGCGCACAAATTCTGCCCGGCGGTTCGGATCGACGTACAATTGCTCAATATCAGTGAAATTTGCTGTCACTTCCTCCGGTAAGGAATAGCCATAAATTCGTGCTAAAGCAGGATTTGCTGTAATATAACGACCATTGGGACTGCTTTGAAAAATCCCTTCAACGGCATTTTCAAAAATGCTGCGATATTTAGCTTCTGCAACCTTGAGTTTCTGATAGGCAAATTCTAGTTCTTGACGGGCGTAAAACTCAGAGCGTTGCAGGCGATCGTACAGATAAACACCGATATCACATATAATACAAAACCAAAAAATGTATAAAATGAAGGTTACATTATATATTTCTGGATGTTCGGGGATTGGTGTTTTTAGTCCAAGTGCCGTATTCACACCAAAATAGTAAACCAGCACACTCACTTGAGTCAACAAGTGAAGAATCCAGCAAACGGGCATCAACACAGCTTGGCTCAAAAACAGCAGCGACCAACCAATGGTATCGGGTAGTGCGAAACCTCTAAGAGTTGCAAACAACTGCGATGCTAGACTAATTGACCAAGAAGACCCCAAAAATAATAAATCTGGATGATGACGACCTAACTTAGTCTTATGTAAGGCAAAGCATATAATTATACTTGCCAGCATTGCAATATTAATTACAAGGCGTTGAGTTCTAAGTACTTCTGGCAGACTTTCCAACTCTTGAAAAGGGAAAAACAAGCCGTAAATGTCTCGCAAAGTAAAAGACAACAGACAAATCAGCGCTAGCCATAACCATAAACGTAATCTCTGCCACAAAAAACGGTTACGCCAATCTTTGTAAAGAGTAGTGATTTCATCTGTTGTTGGTGCAGAAAAGGTTTTTCTCCACCAGCTTTGCACTGTTCTAAATGGAGTAGCCATTAGCATCCGAGCAACTTTGCCCATACCTTGAGGGTGTTTCCCTTACTCAATAGACTTCTTGCAGAAGTAGGGAAAAGGAAAAGGGGGAAAGGGTAAAGGTTTTGTATTTCACCCTTACCCTTTAACCTTTACCCTTTTCCCACAAGAGTGCAAAAAGCACTTTTGCAAGAGGTTTTATATTGCCATAATTAACACCCTCTCATTTTTTGGTGATTTATGGGTGAATTGTTGCAGATGAAGTTGCTAAAGGTAGTGTAAACCAAAAAGTTAATCCACGCTTGCGGTTACTAATAACACCAATGTTGCCGCCATACGCCTTAATAACTTTCCGACAAAGATACATTTTTAAGCCAATACTTGTAGAGCAACAGTCTTGGGGATCGCGGACGTGAAGATCGAAGAGGCGATCGCACTCTAGTTTACTCATTACTACACCGTCATCTTGAATCTGAATGCGAATCATTCCCGCCTCAACGGTGGCACTGAGGGTAAAGTTTAATCCTGGTGGATTATTGTGCAAGCTATGTGTAATTAAATTTACCAAAACTTTCTGCAACTTAGTCCCATCTGCCATTACTAACGGTAAATCGGCAGGAACCAAGTTCTTCAGAGTAGCTTGGTTTTGTGTCAGCATTGGTTCCAACTGGGCAAATGTTCCTCCCATTAGGGTGCTAAGTTGCACAGGTTCGTGTTTGATTTCCATACCCTGTTTTTCACAGGAATTAATTTCTAGCAATGAGTTAATCATTGTTAGTTGGCGATCGTTGCCTTGAATCATCCGCTCGATAATTGAGCGAGATATTGGGATTGGGGATTGGAAAGAGGTAGAGGGGCGGGGTGCGGGGGGCAGAGGAGAGGAATTTTCCCCCTGCTCCCTGCCCCCTGCTCCCTGCTCCCCACTCCCCACTCCCTGATTTAACAGATTCTTTAACACCATCAAGTTACCCATCACCGAAGTTCGTAAATCGTGGGCAACAGTATGCAAAACAACATCTTTGACGCGATGCAAGTTTTCAACTTCTTGCATTTTCTGTTGCAATTGTGCTGTTCGTTCTTCTACTTGGTGTTCTAAATTAGTGTTAAGTTCTGCTAATTTTTGGTATATCTGGCTTTGGTGAATGGCGATCGCTACCTGTTCTGACATCTGCTGTAACAAATCAATTTCTATTGGCTGCCAATGACGCGCACGGGAGCATTGATTGGCAATTAATGCCCCAAATAATTCGTCATCTAGCATAATTGGTATAGCCAGACTAGCTTTGGTTTGGAATTTATCGCAGTGTGCTTTGACTTTCGGAGATATGGTTAGTTGCGTAATGTCTTCAACGACACGCACGAAATTATCTTTTAGTAAGTTTCGTAATTCTTGTAGATAAGCTTCATCATTAGTAGACCACCCTGAGACTGATGGATACTTGGGATCTACTGATTCGGCAAGAGTTCTGATTCCCAAATTGGCATTGTTTAAAGCAATGAAAACTCGATCTGCTTGCAGAAATTGCCTGACTTCCGTGACGGTGGTTTGGAGAATTTCTTCTAAGTTAAGGGAAGAGCGAATTCGTACTAGGGTTTCTGCCAACAAGCGATCGCGTTGGGCACAAAGGCGTAATTGTGCTTCTACCTGTTTGCGTTCTGTAATGTCGTGATGCACTGCTAAAATGCAGGAAATGCCGTTTAAATCAATGACTTCGGCTGAAAGCAGCGCTGTAATTATCTCGCCGGACTTTTGCCGAAATTCAATTTCCAAGTTCCGAGCAACTCCTGTAGTTTGCAACTCCTGTACTAAATTCAGGCGATCGCGATCGTGTACCCAAAGATTTAACTCAAAAGCAGTTTTACCAATCGCCTCATCTCGTTCATAACCTGAGAGTTCTACAAAACTATCGTTAACTTCGATGAAACATCCTTCTTGTAAGGTGCTAATAGTAATTGAATCGGGGCTACAACTAAAAGCTTTGGCAAATTTTTGGGCAAGATTTTGTAAAGCGACTTCTCCTTGTTTCCGATCTGTGATGTCCCGAACAATTGCTAGGACTTCATCTTGACCACTTACTACCAACCGCGCCTCATAATCTCTGATTCCCAAAGGCGTTGGTAGTTTATATTCACAAGTTTGCAAAGTTCCAGAATCTAAAGTTTTAGCGATCGCTACTTGGCTAATAGCTGCAACATCACTAGGTAATAACTCTTCTAAATGTTTGCCAACTATTTCTTCTCGCGAAAGAGTGACATTTGCTCCCTCACTTTTCAAATCTAGATACTCGCCATCACGGCTGATACGAAACATCAAATCAGGGATAGCATTTAAAATGGCTTGATAGCGCGCCTCACACGCTTGCAATTTTTCTTGGGCTTGTTTTTGCTCTGTAATATCCATAACTAAGCCATTCCAAAGCAAATTGCCTGCTTCTTGTATTGCGGGTTGCGAAGTAACTTGAATCCATTTAACTTTCCCACTAGGCGTAACGATCCGACCTTCCCAATACCAAGGTTTACCAGTGGTGCGACAAACAGTAATAGATTCTACAAAAGCTTGTATATCCTGTGGATGAATCAGTTTATATAGCACCTGATAGTCTGCCTGTATAGCTTCTGGTTCTAATTCATACAAATATTTACAACCAGAACTAATATAAGAGATAAATATAGAACCATCCTGCCGTTGCAGGATTTGAAAAATCATCCCCGGTAAATTGGCGGCAGTTGTTTCCAAGAGAGTGATCTTCTCTGGTGAAAAATCTGCTTTATGCGGTGATTTTACAGTTTCATCCACTCTTAGACCCTTTGATATATAAGCAATTGGCATAATATTCAAGGCAATCATAGCCATTGTGAAAGTTTTTTAGCTGTCGGCACGATCACTAACAGCAAAAAAAAGTGGCTCTACTTTCAGAGTAGTTCTGGATGTTGCGATCGCATACACCCAATCGGGTGAACCATTTGTCAAGGTTAGAATCAGTTCAGTTGCAGTCGTTAGGCAAGTTGCTTTACATCTGTGGAAAACTTGTGGAAAAACTCTGATATTTTTCCACAAGGTAATTATACTTAATTAATTTTAACTAGGAAAATACTAAGTTTTCCACAGTTTTTTCCACAATTTCAGTTAAATTTAATCAATTTTTATACGTTACTTAATATTCTTGACTAATTCTTGACTAATTCTTGAGCCATCTAAACCAATTATTCAGAGTGCGGGTTGTGGAAAACTTCATCTATTTTTATGATGGTTTTTGGGAACGGCTAGTGATATTGATGCGATCGCTCAGTTGGCGTAGGGTTTGTGCTAGAGTGCGATCGCTCTGGTGAAGTTGGGTAATTTTATCACAACTGTAAATCACCGTTGTATGGTCTTTACCACCAAATTCCTCGCCAATTCTCGGCAAACTCAAGGATGTATGTTGACGCATTAAATACATCCCTATTTGACGCGCCCAGCTAATCTCTCTTCGGCGCGAGTTACCTTTCAGGTCGTCTATTAAAACATCAAAATTATCCGCCACAACCTTTAAAATAGCTTCTGGGGTAGCTGCCATTTTTTCATTAGGCGGTTCTAAAACTGGTGTAATATTTTCTACTGTCATCGGTAAACCCCAAATAGAAATATAAGCCACCGCCCGAATTAAAGCTCCTTCTAATTCTCGAATATTAGAAGTATAGTTAGAAGCGATATACTCAATCACATCGCGGGGAAGACTAATATTTTCATCCTCAGCTTTTTTCTGTAAAATTGCCATTCTCGTTTCTAAATCCGGCTTTTGGATATCCGCGATTAACCCCATAGAAAACCGAGAACAAAGACGTTCTTGTAAACTCGGAATCTGGTTAGGAGGACGGTCAGAAGCAATGACAACTTGTTTTCCAGCCTCATGTAAAGTATTAAAAGTATAAAAAAATTCTTCTTGAGTGTATTCTTTTCCTTCTAGAAACTGAATATCATCAACTAATAAAAGATCGGCGGCTCGGTAATGCTCTCGGAAACTCTGCATACTATCCTTCCGAATCGCTGTAATTAAATCATTAGTAAACTGTTCAGTAGAAACATAAAATATTTTACAATCAGGACAAATTTCCCAGCGATAATGACCAATAGCCTGCATGAGATGAGTTTTACCCAAACCGACACCACCGCATAAAAACAAAGGATTGAACTCTTTCCCTGGAGATTCTGCAACTGCCAAAGAAGCTGCGTGAGCCATCCGATTGTTAGCACCAACTACAAATCTGGAAAAGACATATTTAGAGTTTAATTCAGTAGTTTTATGATTATGATGAGGAACAGCTTCAGAAATAGTATTGGGATTTGGTAATTCCCAAGAAACCTCTCGTTCACTAAAATGAGAAACTTCATCACCTTGAGCAACAGTAATGTAAATTCCTACCGGATGACCAAGAATATCTTGTACTACATGAGCAATGGTATTGATGTAATACTTCTGCAACCAATTACGAGCAAATGGGTTAGGAGTGCGAATAACCAAGCAATTATTTTCTAATCGCTCCGCACTAGCAGTTTTGATCCAAGTTTCAAAGGTAGGTCGGGATAATTCAAGCTTTAGGCGCTCTAGTACCTGACTCCACAGACTTTCTATGGGAATTTCCAT